>NZ_ALAP01000075.1 GCF_000280905.1 Streptomyces sp. AA1529
CCTCCGGCGCCGGGCGGGCCCGACGCGGCGCAGCCGCCCGCCGCCGGACCGGAGGGTGCGGCTCCGGCGCCGTCCGGGAGCGCTCCGGCCGCCCCGCCCGCCGCACCGGTGGCATCCGCCGCCCCGGACCCGCGCGGCGATCCGGACGCGGCGCGGTCCGCCGCGGCGGCCTCCGATCCGCGTGCGGCCGCCGCCGGCCCGCACCCCTCCGGGCCGGTCTGCGTGGCCTGCGGCACCGGGACGATCGACAGCGACGGCTACTGCGAGCACTGCGGCCACAAGCAGCCCCGGGAACGCGACCACATGGAGTCCGCGCTGGACACCGTCGCGGCGGCCAGCGACCGGGGGCTGCGGCACCACCGCAACGAGGACTACTTCGTCATCGCGGAGGCCGCCACGCAGGAGGGGGCGCCCGCGACGCTCGCCGTCGTCTGCGACGGCGTCTCCTCGGCCACCCGCCCCGACGAGGCGTCGGCGGCGGCGGCCGAGGCCGGGTGCGCCTCGCTGCGCCGGGAGCTGCCGGCGGGCCGCCATCCGCAGCAGGCCATGCACGACGCGCTGCTGGCGGCCTCGGAGGCGGTCGAGGCGCTGGCCGCCGACACCCCGGTCGAGCCGTCCAAGAATGCTCCGGCCTGCACCGTCGTCGGCGCGATCAACGTGGAGGGCGTCGTGACCGTCGGCTGGATCGGCGACAGCCGCGCCTACTGGGTGCCCGACGACCGCGTCTCGGCGCCGGCGCGGCTGACCGAGGACGACTCCTGGGCGGCGCAGATGGTCGCCGCGGGGCTGATGAACGAGGCCGAGGCCTACGCCGACCCGCGGGCGCACGCGATCACCGGCTGGCTCGGCGCGGACGCCTACGAGATCGACCCGCACACCTGCTCGTTCAAACCCGAACAGCCCGGTGTCGTGGTGGTGTGCACGGACGGGCTGTGGAACTACGCGGAATCGGCGGGGGAGATGGCCGCGGCCGTACCGGTCGATGCCTCGGCGCGCCCCCTCCAGGCCGCACAGCATCTGGTCGGCTATGCGCTGGACGGTGGTGGGCACGACAACGTGACGGTGGCCGTGCTGCCGTTCCCCGCGCCGTCGGGAGGGGCGGGCTCGGCCTGAACCGAGCGCGTCGCGGGGGGCCCTCGGACACCGCTGTGCGGTGCCGGGGGCGACGGGAGCGCTGTCCGGGGGGAAGTACCGCACGCACCACCGCACTTCCGTCCCGCCCCGTTGTCCACTACTCGTTGGAGAGCAGACAGGAGCGGAACAGATGGCCAACTTCGCGAAGTCCAGCGCGCCGCGCTTCTCGGTGGACGTCTACCAGAACGCGTACCTGCCCGAAGGCGCCCGGGAGGTCAACGCCGTGGTCACCGTCACCGCCACGGGTGGTGGCACGACCGGCGGCCTGCCGCTGCCGGTGACCGGGCCGGGCGGGGTTCCCGGAGCGGAGGGGGCCGACGCGGCGGTCGTCATCATGCTCGACTGCTCCGGCTCGATGGACTACCCGCCCACCAAGATGCGCAACGCGCGCGACGCCACCGCCGCCGCGATCGACACGCTCCGGGACGGCGTCTCCTTCGCCGTCGTGGCGGGCACCCACAGGGCGAGGGAGGTGTTCCCCGGCGGCGGCGCACTGGCCGTCGCCGACGCCACCACCCGGGCCCGGGCCAAGGACGCGCTGCGCGGCCTGTCGGCGGGCGGCGGCACCGCGATCGGCACCTGGCTGCGGCTGGCCGACCGGCTGCTGAGCGCCGCCGACGTCACCATCCGGCACGGCATCCTGCTCACCGACGGGCGCAACGAGCACGAGGAACCCGCGGCGCTGCGCGCGGCGCTGGAGGCGTGCGCGGGTCACTTCACCTGCGACGCGCGGGGGGTGGGCACCGACTGGGAGGTCCAGGAGGTCACCGGGATCGCCTCGGCGCTGCTGGGCACCGCCGACATCGTGGCCGATCCTGACGGTCTGGCGGCGGACTTCACCAGGATGATGGAGAGCGCCATGGGCAAGGAGGTCGCCGACGTGGCGCTCCGGCTGTGGACACCGCAGGGTTCCCGGATCGCGTTCGTCAAGCAGGTGGCCCCCACGGTCGAGGAGTTGACCGGCCGCCGCACGGAGGCCGGTCCGCGCGCCGGTGACTACCCGACCGGGTCCTGGGGGGACGAGTCGCGCGACTACCACGTCTGTGTGGAGGTGCCGGCCGCCGGGATCGGCCAGGAGATGCTCGCCGCGCGGGTCTCGCTGGTGCTGCCCGCACCGGAGGGCGGTTCCGCGCAGACGCTCGGGCAGGGGCTGGTGCGGGCCGTGTGGACGGACGACCTGGCGGCCACCACGTCCATCAATCCGCAGGTGGCGCACTACACAGGGCAGGCCGAACTGGCCCAGGTGATCCGTACGGGGCTCGATCTCCGAAAGACGGGAGACGAAGCGGGCGCAACGGCCAAACTGGGACGAGCGGTGCAGTTGGCGAACGCGTCGGGGAACACGGATACTGCGAAACTGCTTTCGAAGGTGGTCGACGTGGTGGATGCCGCGACGGGTACTGTTCGACTGAAGACGAAGGTCGCCGAGGCCGACGAGATGACGCTGGAGACGCGGTCCACCAAGACGGTCCGCGTGAAGCGCTAGCGTCCCGGCCGCGGCGCCTCCGCACGACCGGCGCGACCCGCACCAGCAGGTACCGACGAGCAGGAGCACGGAGGGGGAGGCACCACCATGCCGACTTGCCCGAACGGCCACCAGTCAGCGGCCGACGACTGGTGCGAGGTCTGCGGCCACCGCATGGCCGAAGCGCCGGGGTCGCCCGCCGGTGCCGCACCGCCGCCTCCTCAGCCGCCCGCCCCGGGCGGCTACGGCTACCCCGGACCGCCCGGTCCGCCGCCCGCGCCCGGCCCGCCCCCGCCCGGCCAGGGCCCCGGACAGGGCTACGGCTACCCGGGACCCGGCTCGGGCCCGTCCGAGCCGTGCCCCCAGTGCGGGACGCCGCGCGAGTCCCAGGCGCCCTTCTGCGAGGAGTGCCGCTACAACTTCCTGACCCACTCGCCGACCACCTACGCCCCGCCGGGCCAGCAGCCCCAGGCCGCGCGTCCCGGCTTCCCGCCCCCCGCCGGGCCGGGCGCCCCGGATCCCGGAGCCCCGGGCCCCGGCATGGGCGGGGGCATGGGCGGCCCCGGTGCGCCCCCGCCCCCCGGTCCCCCCGGTCCCCCCGGTCCGCCCGCATTCGACGGCCCGGGTCCGCAGGGGCCCGGCGCCGGACCGGGTCATCAGGGTGAGCCCGGTGCGCCGGGCATGCCCGGCGCACCCGGCCAGGGCCCCGGACCCGGCTACGGGACGGACGGCCGCGGCAGCGGCGAGCAGCAGGCGCCCGGCGGACCCGGAGCCCCCGCGCCCGGCCCGGTCGGCCCGGGTGGCTTCCCCCACCAGGGCCGGCAGCCCCACCCCGCCGCTCCCCCCGCGGACCCGTACGGCGCCCCGTACGGTCAGCCCGCGGGCGGCGACTGGGAGCTGTCCCCGCCCGGCCCCGCCGAGCAGCGGACGGGTGCGCCCCCGGCGCCGCCGCAGGCGCCCGGCGGACATCCCGGGCCGCCCCCCGCCCCGCCCGGCCCGCCGGCGCCTCCGGCACCCGGCGTACCGGCCCAGCACGGCCCCGGCCCGGGCTCCCCGCAGCAGGGCGGGCCCGCGGAGTACGCCGGTCCGCCCGCCCCGGACCACGGGATGCCGGCGTACGGCATGCCCGAGCACGGCGCCCCGGACCACGGCGCCCCGGACCACGGCGCCCCGGACCACGGCGGGCCGGAGCACGCCGCGCAGGGTGGCGGAGTGCCGCAGGGCGGCGGTGCGTGGACGGCGACGATCGCCCCGGACCGTACGTACTTCATGGCGATGATGCAGCGCAGCGGCCCCGAGGCGGCGGCACTCAACCTTCCCGCGTACTCCCCGGAGCAGCAGCTGCAGCTCACCGGCCCGCAGGTGACCATCGGCCGCCGCCGCGCCTCCACGGGGGAGGCCCCGGACATCGATCTGGGCCGTTCCCCGGAGGATCCCGGGGTCTCGCACCAGCACGCGGTGCTGGTGCAGCAGCCCGACGGCAGCTGGTCCGTCGTCGACCAGGACTCCACCAACGGCACCACCATCAACGGTGCCGAGGAACCGGTCCAACCCTTCGTGCCCGTCCCCCTCAAGGAGGGTGACCGGGTTCATGTCGGCGCGTGGACGACGATCACGCTGGTGCGCCGGTAGTCCGAACGGCAGCCCGGCCGCAGGGGGCGTGGTGGCGCGGCCCCACGCCCCCGCCTACTTCTCCAGGGAGGGCGACGGCAGGGACTGCAGGGCGAGCGAGGGCTCGTCGACGATCCGGATGCCGCGCTCGTCCAGCGCCTTCTTCACCCGCCAGCGCAGCTCCCGCTCCGCCGCCAGGTTCTTCTCGGGCATGGTCTTGACCGAGACGCGCAGCACCATGGAGTCGAGTGTCACCTCGTCCAGGCCGAGCACCTGCACGGGCTCCCACAGGATCTCGTCCCAGGGGCGTTCCTTGCTCATCTCCTCGCCCACCGCGACGACCACGGCCCGGACCTCCTCCAGGTCCTCCTCGGCGCGTACCCGGACGTCCAGCGCCGCCATGGACCAGCCCTGGCTGAGGTTGCCGATGCGCTTGATCTCGCCGTTGCGGATGTACCAGATCTCGCCGGCGTCCCCGCGCAGCTGCGTCACCCGCAGTCCGACCTCCAGGACGACCCCGGAGGCCTCTCCGGCGTCCACCCGGTCCCCGACCCCGTACTGGTCCTCCAGCAGCATGAACATCCCCGCCAGGATGTCCGTCACCAGGTTGCGGGCGCCGAAGCCCAGTGCTACGCCCGCGACACCGGCGCTGGCCAGCAGCGGCGCGGGGTTGATGCCCAGCCCGGAGAGCACCGTCAGGGCCGCGGTGCCCATGATCACGAAGGAGGCGACGCTGCGCAGGATGGAGCCGATCGCCTGGGACCGCTGCTTGCGCCGCTCGCCGCTCACCAGCAGCCCGCGCAGCGCCTTGCCGCTGTCGCTGATCTCGGACCTGCGGTTCATCCGGGTTATCAGCTGGGTGATCGCACGCCGGACCAGGTAGCGCAGCACCACGGCGACGACGCAGACGAACACGATGCGCACGCCGGAGGCGAGCCAGTCCGACCAGTGCTCCTGGATCCATCCGGCCGCCTCTCCCGCACTGTCCTGGGCGTCCTCCAGGGACTTCGGCGGCCGGGGGCCGTCCGGCGGGGGTGATGCGCTGAGCAGCCAGTACACAGGTCGACCTTCCGTGCGTGTCACCTCGGCAAGGCACCCGTACGAATGCCGGCACCACACTAACGGCGCAGGGGCTTCACAACCGGTGCCACCGAGCAGTATGGGGCCAGGTGTTCGGGCGGGGAGGCCGTTCCGGCCGGGCGGGGGCCGGTGTGGTCCAAAACACGCACATCTCCTTTCCCGGTCGTGGTGGCGCAGTGACCAGGGCACGGGACACACTGAGGGGAGATCGTCCCGGCGCGAGCCACGCGCCGCCGACGTACAAGGAGGCACCGTGCCGCATGTCCTGGTCCTCAATGCGTCGTACGAGCCGCTCGGCGTCGTACCGCTCCGCCGCGCGCTCGTACTCGTCCTCAACGGAAAGGCGATCAGCCTCGAGGACTCCGGCGCCCTGATGCACAGCGCCACCCACGTCATACCCGCCCCCAGCGTCGTCCGTCTCAAGCGGTTCGTGAGGGTGCCCTTTCGCGGCAGCGTCCCCCTCACCCGCCGTGCGCTGTTCGCCAGGGACGGCGGCCGCTGCGCCTACTGCGGTGGCATCGCGACCAGCGTCGACCACGTCATCCCGCGCAGCAGGGGAGGGGCGCACGCCTGGGAGAACGTCGTGGCGGCCTGCCGCCGCTGCAACCATGTGAAAGCCGACCGCCAGGTCGCCGAGCTGGGCTGGCGGTTGCGTCACCAACCGGCCCCGCCCTCCGGCCTCGCCTGGCGCATCATCGGCACGGGGCACAGGGATCCACGGTGGCTCCCCTACCTCCAGCCGTACGGCGCGGATGACGATCTCGCCCGGATCGACGGCAGATCCACTGCCTGAGACCCGGGCTTTGTCGTGCCGCCCCCGCTCCCGCGGGTGCGGCCTTCGTACGTCCCGGAGACGTCCCGGAGGGGGTGCCGCGCCGCGGCGCCCCCCGACTCCCGGGAGCTACCCGCCGTCCTTGTCGCCGTCCCGCCGCGCGTGCTTGGCGCGGCCCGAGGAGTCCACGGCGTAGACCTCCATCGACCACAGCGAGATCCCGAAGCGCGTCGCCCGCTTGTCGCCCACCACCCGGACGAAGCGGGTGTCCTTGGGCGAGTCCATCCGGACCGACTCCTTGCCGCCTTCGCCGTCCCGCACCGTGGCGGCGGTGCGCCAGTGCTTGCCGTCGGGGGAGACCTGGATCCGGTAGCGCGCCGCGTAGGCGTCCTGCCAGCGCAGGACGACCTGTCCCACGCGGGCGCGTTCGGCCAGTTCCACCTGCACCCACGCGCCGTCCTCGGCGGGGGAGGACCAGCGGGTGCCGCGCTTGCCGTCCGCGACCGCGGCGGCCGGGAAGTCCTTCGTCTCGTCCCCGGAGGAGGTCGCGCGGGCCCCGCGGGCCAGGTCCGGCCCGGAGGTGCGCGGGTAGGCCCGGACGGTGAGCGTGCGGCGCTCCCCGCCGAAGGAGACCGGGATGCGGTAACTGCCCGTTCCCACCGAGCTGTCGGCGCTGATCCGCAGCGGCACGTCCACCGTGCCGCCCCGGCGCACGGTGGTGCGCGCCGGGGTGCGCACGGTGAAGCCCTTGGGTGCGTGCACCGTGACCTTGTCCCGCACGTCGGTGGGCCGGTTGCCGGTCAGCCGTGCCGTGACGCGGGTGGTGCCGCCGCCGATCGCGGCGTCCACGGTGGTGCGCGGCAGCGACAGGGAGGCTTCGGGGGTGTCGGCGTACCAGGGGGTGATCTCGTGGACGACCGGCGGTTTCGCGTCCTGGCTCCACACCAGCCGCACGGCGTCGGCTCTCGCCTCGTGCCCCCCGGTGGCCAGATGCGTCCAGCCGGTCCGGGAGAGCGCCCCCAGCCGCTGCCAGCCCTTGCCGGGGACGTGTGCCTCGACCGTGCCCCGGGTGCCCGAGTCCGGGCCGGTCAGCACCGTGACGGCGCGCAGCGGGCGGGGCTCGGGCAGCCGCACCGTCAGCGCGTCCCGCGCCGGACGGCCGCCGCCCGCGTCGTCCCCGTCGCCGGTGCCCGGTTCGGCCGCGGCGGCAGGCGGGACGAGCATGGGCGGCTGCTGGGGCGTGAAGGTGGCGGTGGCCGGGGGCACCGCGGCCCGGTAGGACGTGCTCGGATCGCCGTCGGCGGCGGCGGAGAGCGGGTGGTCGGGAGCGCCCTCGGGGCTGCCGCTCACCGTCGGCCGGGCACCGCCGTCGCCGGTGCCGTCGTCGCCCTTGCCGGTCCGTCCGGAGCCGGACTTCCCCTTCGGCCCGGGACTGCCGCCGCTCCAGCTCTCGGACAGCTTCAGCGCCTTGTCGGTGAAGTCCGCGAGCACGCCCTTGCCGACCGTGACCTTGCTCCCACGGCTCTCGGCGCGCAGCCGCCGTACCTCCAGCTGCGCCTTCCAGGCCGCGGCCCCGTCGCCGCCGAGCTGTGCGACCAGCATGTCGACCGACCGCTCGCCCGCGGCGCCGAGCCGCGAGAGCTGGGTCAGCCACGGCTTCACCTCCCGGCCGAGCCCCTCGGGCACCTTCGAGGGCGCCGTGCGCATGGTCGTGAAGGCGTCGCGGAGCTCTTCGGCGGCCCGGTCCAGCCCGGAGCCCGGTCCGTTCCCGTACTCCCGCCAGAAGTTCTCCAGCAGCGGCCGCACATAGGCGGATTCGTCGCTGCCGAGCATCGAGGAGGCGTCGTTGCCGGCCAGCGCGTGCACGGCGGCGCGGGTGGCGGCGGAGCTTCCGCGGCCGCCCGCCAACTCGTCCACCGCGGCCCGCCAGGACTCCTTGGGCCGGTAGCCGCGCGGGTTCCAGGCGTAGTCGGCGGCCGTGAACAGCGGGATGCGGGAGGCCCGCGGCTGCTTCATCGCGTTGGTCAGCAGCGCGGCGGAGCCGGAGGCGACGGCGGGTTCGCGGCCCCGGTAGGGGCCCAGGAAGATCCGGTCCGAGGCGAAGTCGTTGACGGGGTAGTTGTCCATCGTCACCAGGCGGTGCCGGGGGAAGGCGCTGCGTGCGCGGGCGAGTTCGGTGCCGCTGATGGTGCGCGGCACCACCCCCACTCCGCTCCAGCCGATCTCCACGCGGTCGTCGAGCTTCTCGGCGAGCGCGGCCCGGTACTCGGTGCGGCCCTTCTGGTAGAACTCCGTCGGCACCACGGACAGCGGTGCGGCGTCCGGGTGGCGGGTGGCGAGATGGTCGGCCACCGCGTTGGCCAGCTCGGCCTGGGCACGGGCGGCGGCTGCGGGGCCGGAGCCGTAGGTGTCGGCGTCCTGGTCGCAGTGCCACTCGGTGTAGCTGACGTCCTCGAAGCGCAGCTGGAAGGCGCCCACACCCAGTGCGCGCATGGCGTCCAGTTTGCGCAGCAGCGCCTTGCGGTCCCCGGGGGAGGAGAAGCACAGCCCCTGGCCGGGTGAGACCGCCCAGCCGAGGGTGACGTGGTTGCGCGCGGCGCGGTCGGCCAGCTCGCGGAAGTCGGCGCGCTGCGCCGCCGGATACGGGTCGCGCCAGCGCGGCGCCTGGCGGAAGGGGTCGTCGCCCGGCGCGTACAGATAGCGGTTCTGCTTGGTGCGGCCCATGAAGTCCAGTTGCGACAGCCGCTCCTGCTGCGTCCAGGGCTGGCCGTAGAACCCCTCCGTGGTGCCGCGCACCGAGGCGGTCGGCCAGTCCCGCACGGAGACGCCGGGGAAGCCGTGCCGTTCCTCGTGCTCGGTGGCGAGCTGCCGCAGCGTCTGCGCGGCGTTGAAGAGGCCCGCGCCGTCCGTCCCCTCCAGCGCGACGGTGTCGTGCCCGTCGGCCCGCCCCGCGGCCAGCCGGTAGCCGCCGGCGGGCAGGTCGTCGCGCGCGGGGGCGCGCAGGGCGCGCAGGGCGGCGCCGGCCGACTCGGTGCCCACCCGTACGACGAGGCCGCCGGAGGCGGCGGAACGGCCGTCGCCGCCCGGCTGCCGCTCGTGCAGCGTGCGCACCCCGGCCGCGCGCAGCGTCGCGCGGACGGTGCGCAGGGCGTGCGGGTCGGCGTCCTCGTCCGCGATCAGCGTGGCCGCTGTGGAGACGGGGACGAATCCGCCCTGGGCGTGCATCTTCTGCGGGCGCGGCCAGACCGGGGGCAGGCCGTCCCGGGTGCTCTCGTCGTCCCGGCTGCCCGCGGAGGGGCCGTCCGGTGCCGCCGGGGCGGCCGCCTGTGCGGCGGGTGCTCCGGCGAGCAGGCCGGAGACGACCGCCGCGGCGAGCGCGGCGGCGCTCATCCTGGCCCTGCCGCCCGGTGCCTGGCGCGGGACGGTGCCCGTGCCGGGCCCGGAGACCCTCGGGCCGCCCTGGCCGCGCGCTGTCCCCACCGCTTCCTCCCGATGTCCGACCGGAACCCCTCCGCCGAGCGGGCACGGGCCCGGCGCACCCGCGTGCCTGCCGTCCGTGCCGCTGTGGCCTCCGTCAGCACCATAGAGGCGGGTGCCGCGCCGCGTTCACCTCGGGAGGCCACAGCTGTGCCACAAACCGTGTGCCAGCGGATTCTACGGTCCGCCGGCCCGCCCGGCACCGGCCGCGTCCCCGGGTCACCGCACCGGATGCGGCAGGGCACCGCACCCTCGGCCACGCCGCAAATCCTCGCCGGGGTGCCCGTTTTGTCCGTCGGATCTCCTCTCCCGGCGGATTGTTGTCGCCGATTCGCCGCGGGAACGCGCGTGAGCTGGGACACGTTTCCCCTTCGGACACGTCTGCGCGCCCGTCTGCTGGGTAGGGCGAGTCCTGACCATCCATTCGTCAACGAACGGAGGCCCCCGGTGGCCGCGTCCGCTGAACTCCTCATCTCCGCCCTGACTCCGCTTCCCCAACAGCGCACACTCTCCAAACGAGGGCACGAGCCGGTAGACCTGTCCGGTGTGTCCGACCCCGACTCCGGACTCGACGGCTCGTGCATCTGCGGCTGCGCGGACGCTCCGCTCACCAGTGAGCCCCCGCTCGCCGACGTCGCCCCGCTGACCAGCGAGCCCCCGCTCGCGGAGGCGCCGCTGACCAGCGAACCCGCAGGGGTCGGATTCGGCACGGAGCCCGCAGAGATCTGATCGCGCGGCCCGCCGCGGCGCACGGAGCCCCGCTCTCCTGCCGGAGCGCACCGGACCGCCGGGTCCGGGTGCCCGGGAGGCGGCAACCTCCGTGCTCGCGGCTCTGGGCGCCGCCGCTGCCGCTCCGCCGCACGCCGGCCGTTCCGGGCCGGAGTGCCGGGCGTCGGCCCGTCGCCGACGTCACCCCCGACCGCCGCGCCGTGCTCCGACCGCCGCGCCGCGCTCCGGCGCGCGCCCCGAGGTCCCCGCGCTTCGAACGTGCCCTCCCCACCCCCGCACTCTGCCCCCGAACAGGGCGGCTGCCCGCAGGAGCACCCCGGCGCGCGACCCGTTCACCCGTCCGATATCTTGGCTGTGTGAGCGACAAGGTCAAGAAAAATGCACTGCGCGCAGGCACGGTCACCGTCGGCGCGGCGCTGCTGCCGCTGCTGTCGTCCCCCGCCTTCGCGCTCACCCGCGACGACGGCGACCAGCCGGGCTCCGGCCTGAGCGTCCTCGACACCCTGGGGCTGTACGTCGCCGCGCCCCTCGTCCTCTTCCTGGTCATCGCCGGTCTGGTGACGCTGAGCGACAAGCGCGGCAAGAAGAGCTGACACCGCAGGAGCAAGGCCCGGCCCGGCGCACTGCGCCGCGTCCTATCGGCAGTCGAACTGCCGTGCTTTAGTGCGAGGTTGTCCGGGTTCGGTGACAGCTCTGTCACACACGTTGGCACTCCGTCGGCTGTGGGGAATTGCCCACACCATGACGCACGATGTACCACTCCCGCCCCGGACCGGACTGCCCACCAGCGACGAACGGCTGCGCGCCGCGCTCCGGTACGCGCAGGGCGGTGCCGAGCAGCCCGGCGCGCCGTTCGGGCCGCCCGGCCGCGCGATGATCACCGGACTGGCGGCGCTCGCGCTGCACCGCTTCGCCGCCGCCCCCTCCCTGCTGGACCTCGACCGGATCGACGTGCTGGTCCCGGAGTTGGGCGAGCCTCTCGGACCGGGCACCCGCGTGCCGCTCCCGTCGGGCTGCGCCTACACCTCGGCGCATCTGGTGCGGACCCGGATCGTGCCCGAGCCGGAGGAGATCACCGGACTGCCCGTGGCTCCCGTGCCCCGGGCGCTGGCCGACGCGGTGGCCCAGTCGGCCGACGCCGAGGAGGTGCGCGGGCTGCTGACCGAGGCGGTGCGCGGCGGGCACTGCGAGCCGCAGCCGGTGGTGCGCGAACTCACCAGGGCCCGGCTGCTCGGCCTGCCGCACGTCGCCGACGCCGTGGAGAGCCTGCTGGCCGAGGGGCGGGCGCTGACCGAGGGCCTGCTGTACGGAATGGTCTTCGGCCAGGGGCTGCCCGACCCCTGCTGGAACGTCGAACTGCGGGTGCCCGGCGGACCGCACCTCGGTGCCGTCGACGCCTACTGGCCGGACCAGGCCGTCGCCGTGGAGATCGATGCGCGTTCCCCCCGGGCCGGTGCGGAGGCGGCCTGGGACGCGTGCACCCACAAGCGCGAGTCCCTGGAGCAGTTCGGGGTCACCGTCCTCCACGTCACCCCGGAGAAGCTGCGCGAGGCCCCGGCCCAGCAGGCTGCCGTGGTCCGGACGGCGCTGATGGCCGCCGCGGAGCAGCCGCCCGCCGAGTACGTGGCGGTCCTGCCGCGCTGAGCCGCCGGGTCAGTCGCAGTACTCGGCCTCGACCAGGTCGCGGGCGCCGTCCGACCAGTCGCCGTTGAGGTTGACGGCGATCGTGTGGGTGCCGTCCGGCGTGGTGTAGGCCGCCGTGCTGGAGCCGTGGATGGTGCCGTCGTGGCCCCAGACCGTGACCCCGCAGGAGAGGGTGCGTTCGGTCAGTCCCAGCCCGTAGCGTTCGGTCGCGTCCGCTCTGCGCGTCGTCCGCATCCGGGCCGCCTCCCGCGGCGGCAGCAGCCGGCCGGTGGCCAGGGCGCGGACGAAGCGCACCAGGTCGCCGGTCGAGGAGATCATCTCGCCGGACGCCCCGGCCAGCGAGGGGTTGAGCGCGGTGACGTCCCGGACCGGCGGGTCGGCGCCGGGCGCGAACAGTGTGGAGTACTCCTTGCCGTGCGGCCCCGGGATGCGCGTCGAGGTGCCGGGCAGCGAGGTGTCCCGCAGCTTCAGCGGGCGCAGCACCCGGCGTTCGATCTCCGTCGCGTAGGAGTGCCCGGTGGCGCGCTCGATGACCATCCCGGCCAGCAGGTAGTTGGTGTTGGAGTAGCTCCAGCCGGTGTCGGGGCGGAACAGCGGCGGTCGGGACAGGGCGCGCCGCACCAGTTCCCGGGCGCTGTGCGTGCGCATCCGCACGTCCGGGAAGCGCGGGCTGAAGTAGGCGGCGCGCAGGGCCGGATCCGCGGTGTAGTCTGGGATGCCGCTGGTGTGGCCGAGGAGTTGGCGCACGGTGATGGCGCGCTCCGGCCCGCCCACCGCCGCCCCGTACCGGCCCAGCCGCACGTCCGGGAGCCAGCGGCCGACCGGATCGTCGAGCCCGAGTGTGCCCTCCGCCTCCAGTTGCAGCAGCACCGTCGCCACGAACGGCTTGGTCAGGCTGCCGATCCGGAACCGGTCGCCGGCCTCCCGCGGGCGGCCGGTGGCGTAGTCGGCGGTGCCGGCACTGCCGTTCCACACCCCGGCCCCGTCCGCCACCTGTGCCAGCACCCCCGGGGCGTCGTCCCGCGCCACCAGCGCCTCCATCGCCGCGCGGGTGCGGGTGTGCCCCAGGTCGGCCGCGGTGGAGGAGCTCGCCATCAGCCCGAAGGCGGTCACGGTGGAGATCAGCCCGCTCAGCAGGCGCCGCGGCAGGTGCATGGACGGGGACTCTAGTGAGCGGGACGACTGGTGTGCCAGACGGCGAGGACGACCAGGACGCACCCGGCGAACTGGGTCGCGGTGGGTCGTTCCCCGAGGAAGACGACACCGAGGCCGAGCGCCAGGACCGGTTGCAGCAGCAGCAGCGCGGCGCTGGTCACCGGCGCCAGCCGGGCCAGCGCGGGCCCCATCAGCACGAGCGCCAGCACCTGCCCGAACAGCGACATCACCGTCAGCCAGCCCAGCGGGCCCCAGCCGGGCGCCGGGTCGATCCCCGTCCACAGCGCCCCCAGCACCCCGGAGGTGACACCGGCGGCCAGCGTGGAGACGCACACCGGGTGGAGGGTGTGCGCCCCGCCGCCGCCCAGGCGGGTCAGGAACAGGTATCCGGCGAACGCCACTCCGGCGCCGGCCCCGTAGAGCACCCCGGAGACCGGGCTGCTGCCCGGCTCGGGGTGTCCGATGGCGCCGCTGGCCAGCGCGACGCCGAGCAGCAGCACGGGCAGGGTGCGCCAGTAGCGGGCGCCGGGCCGGGTGCGGGTGACGGCGAGGGCCAGCAGCGGGAAGACGGCGATCTGGATGTTGAGCAGCACGGTCGCGATGGAGGAGCCCACGTCGTGGATGCTCTGCGCCCAGAAGACGAAGTCGACGCCCAGCAGCGCGCCCGCCACCAGGTCGAACCGCTGGGCGCGGACCGGCCGGGGGCCCAGCCGCCGCCGTTCCAGCAGGGCGAGGGGCACCAGCGCGACCAGGGCCAGCGCGCAGCGCAGGAAGGCGGCGGTGCCCGCATTGACCCCGGACAGCTTCACGAACATCGCGGAGGCGGAGATGCACGCCGACGCCGCCACCGCCAGCGGCACCGGTGCGGCGCCGGCCAGGCGGCCGTACGGTGTGGCCTGCTGCGTCCTCTCTTCGGTGCCGGTCATGGCCGTCACTCTGCCTGCCGCGACTGCCAAGGAAAAGCGACGATTCCTTGGCAGTATCGGTGAGCGTTGCTGATGAATCCCGGCCGCCCGGGTGCGCGTCCAGGGCGCGTCCGTTCGCCCGCCCGTCTGCCCGTCCGCCCGTCCGTCCGCCTCATGAGGTTTCCCCGCATGTTCAGCTCCGACCGGCTCCGCGCCCTCGACGCCGTCGCCGTGCACGGCTCGCTGGTGCGCGCCGCGGCCGCCCTGCACATCACCCCCTCCGGCGTCTCCCAGCAACTGGCCAAGCTGGAGCGCGAGGCGGGCCACACCCTGCTGGAGCCGCAGGGCCGCGGTGTCCGCCTCACCCACGCGGGCCGGGTGCTGGCCGACCACGCGGCCCGCGTCGTCGCCCAGCTCTCCGCCGCCGAGAGCGATCTGGCCGACCTCGGGGACGAGATCCTCGGCCCCCTCCGGCTCGGCGGCGTCGGCAGCTGTCTGCGGGCCCTGCTGCCGGACGTGCTGGCCGCGCTCACCGAGGCGCACCCCCGGCTGCGGCCCACCGTGGTGGACGGCGAGGCCGTCGACATGGTGCCGCTGCTGCTCGCCGGTGAACTGGACCTGCTGCTGATCGAGAGCTGGCACAGCCGCCCCATGCCGCTGCCCGAGGGCGTGCGGGTCAAGCCGCTCGCCGTGGAGGAGGTCCAGGTGGCGCTCCCGGCCCGGCACCCGCTGGCGGGCCGGGAGGCGGTGGACCTGGCCGAGCTGGACGGTGTCGACTGGTCGAGCTGCCCGGTCGGCACCGAGCCCTACGAGGCGCTGGTCCAGGCGCTGCGGGCGCGCGGTGTCGAACCCCGGGTGCGCTACGCGGTCGGCGAGTACGCCACCCAGCTCGCCTTCGTGGCCCGCGGGCTGACCGCGGCGCTGGTGCCCGGCATGGGGCGGTGGCCCTGCCCGCCCGGGGTGCGCTTCGTGCCCGTCGAACCGGCGCTCCACCGAGAGGTGCGGGCGGCCTGGCGGGCGGGCGGCGACAGCCCCTCGGTCCGCGCCTGCCTGGCGGCACTCACCGCCGAGGAGTGGGACGGGGAGGCGGCCGCCGCCGCGCACTGAGCCGCAGGGCACGACCGGTCCGCGGCGCCGCGGAGCCCGCGGGCCACGACTCGCCCGCGGGGCACGGTACGCCCCGCGGGTCACGGCTTGCGGAGCAGCAGTTCGGTGTTGCGGTCGCCCTCGGCCCCTGCCAGCCCGTGCCGGGCACCTGGGGCGTTGAAGGCGAGCTCCCGGTAGAGGGAGGCCAGCCCGGTCTGCGACAGGTCGGTGAAGTCCGTCCGGTGCGGGGCCGCCGATTCGATCAGCGTGGTGAACAGCGAGAGCGTGCCG
The DNA here is from genome assembly GCF_000280905.1 of Streptomyces sp. AA1529. Lineage (GTDB taxonomy): Bacteria > Actinomycetota > Actinomycetes > Streptomycetales > Streptomycetaceae > Streptomyces. The sequence goes on from NZ_ALAP01000075.1 coordinate 15,350, forward strand.
TCCCGGTTGTCCACCAGCTCCAGGGTGCGGGCGAGTTGCGGGAAGTCGGTGTGGGAGGCCGTACTGACCTCCCAGAACGTGCCGTGCGGGGAGATCCGGTTGCGGTGGCTGTGCCCGTTGATCCAGGCCAGCGCGTGCGGGGTGTCCCGCAGCAGGGCCAGCAGCTCCGTGCCGCCCTCGGGTGTGGTGGTGCTGGTGTGGTGGCTGAAGACGAGCGCGTACCTGTCGCGGTGCGCCGCCAGTTGCCGCCGCAGCCAGCTCAGCTGCGCCGCGCCGACCCGGCCCGTGTAGTGCCCGTCCCGGCGGGTGGTGTCCAGGCTGTAGCCCATCACGTCCGGGGCTATCCGGAAGGCGTAGTACAGGGTGCCCTCCACCGCGTTCTCCTCGGTGTACCCGTGCCCGGCCGGCCCGGGACCCAGCGCCTGCGGGCGGGCGAGGGCGCGGATGTAGTCCCGCGGGGTGACCGGGGCTCGCGCGGGGTCCGGGGTGACCTTGCGCATGTGGCGCCGTTCGGCCCGCAGCAGCTCCGTGAACAGCCGGCCCCCGGGGTCCCGGCCGCGCTCCACGGCGCGCCACAGCCGGGCGCCCTGTTCCTCGGGCAGCCGCATGAGCTTCCGGTCGCCGGTGGCGAAGTCCGCGAAGAAGCCGCGCGCGTCGGCGGCGGCGAAGCAGCCGCCCGGCAGCGCGTCGTGGTTGCCGACCGTGGCGTACCAGGGCAGCTTCAGGCCGGGGCCGGCCACCTGCCGCCCGGCGGCCCGCAGGAAGCCCCGCAGCCGGGGGAAGCCGACGGCCTTGTCGCGGTCGCGCAGGTCCGAGTCCGGCTGCCAGAAGTCCGGCAGTCCGCAGTCCTGCACTCCCTCGTGGATGCGCGGGTCACCGGTGTCGGGGGTGATCCGGCCGCCGCTCAGCACGGTGGTGAACCACTCCAGTTCGGCACGCGAGTTGTTGTCGGTGTTGTCTCCGGTGGTCACCACGCAGGAGAGGGAGGCGCCGGTCGCCGGGCCGCCGGCCAGCGCGTTGACCCGCTCGACGAGGGAGACGGCACCGGCCACCGACAGGGACTCCTGCGGCCGCCAGGCGCTCGCGGTCTGCGCGCGCAGGTACTCGTAGCGCAGCGGGTGCTGGACATCCACCAGATGCAGGTCGGTGAACTGGACGAAGGACGCGAGCGGTTCGGCGCGGGCGGCGCGCCGGGCACCGGCCCGCGCCAGCTCGGTGCGCACCACCCGGGCCCAGCCGGGCCCGGTCACCAGCCGCCGGAAGGGGCCGTCCCCGGAGGGTGCCGCGACCCCCGTGAGGGTGGTGCCGGTGTGCGGCGCGTCCACTGCGGCCCGGCCGCCGGGGACGCGGCGCTGCGGGCGGGTGCCGGAGGCGGGCGCGGCCGCGGGGGACGCGCCGGTGGCGGGGCCCAGCGCGGCGGCGGCCCCCGCCGAACCGGCGAGCACCAGCACCCGGCGCCTGCCGGGGCCGGGGGAGGGCGGCCGGCGGCGGGGCGCGCGGTCCGGGGGTGCGCCGTCGGGACCGTCCGGGCCGGGCACGGCGGCGCGGTTCCCGGGCGGAGCGCCGGGTGCGGCGGTGGGTGCAGTGGTGGGGGAGTCGGGCGGGGCGCTGGGCGCGGAGCGGCTGCGAGGGGACATGCGGTCTCCCGGTGCGGGGGTTCGGCAGGGGCGGGGAGCCCCTCCTCCGGTGCATTGGCAGCCCGGATGACCCCCGTTTGAACAGCGTGGGAACGCCCGCCGCCGGGTGTCGCAACCGCGTGCAAGTATGGCTTCAGCACGACTGCGACGAGATCCGCGAGAGTGGGGAGACCAAACAAGTGCCTGGCACGAATCTGACGCGCGAGGAGGCCCAGGAGCGGGCCCGGCTGCTCACCGTGGACTCGTACGAGATCGACCTGGATCTGAGCGGCGCGCAGGAGGGCGGCACTTTCCGCTCGGTGACGACGGTCCGCTTCGAGACGGCCGCGGCGGGGGACACCTTCGCCGATCTGATCGCGCCCACCGTGCACGAGGTCACCCTCAACGGCGAGACCCTCGACCCGGCCGCCGTCTTCGCCGACTCGCGCATCGCCCTGCGCGGACTGCCGCAGGGGCCGCAGGAGCTCCGGGTCGTCGCCGACTGCGCCTACACCAACACCGGCGAGGGCCTGCACCGCTTCGTGGACCCGGTCGACGGTCAGGCCTACCTCTACACCCAGTTCGAGGTGCCGGACGCGCGCCGGGTCTTCACCACCTTCGAGCAGCCGGACCTCAAGGCGACCTTCCGGTTCACCGTGCGCGCCCCCGAGGGCTGGACGGTGATCTCCAACTCGCCCACCCCCGAGCCGCGGGACAACGTCTGGAGCTTCGCACCCACCCCGCGGATCTCCACCTACATCACGGCGCTGATCACCGGTCCGTACCACTCGGTGCACAGCAGCTGGGAGGGCAAGGGAGCGGACGGCCGCAGCGTGCCGCTGGGCATCTACTGCCGCCCCTCGCTGGCCGAGTACCTGGACGCCGACGCGATCTTCGAGGTCACCCGGCAGGGCTTCGACTGGTTCCAGGAGAAGTTCGACCACCCGTACCCGTTCGAGAAGTACGACCAGCTCTTCGTGCCCGAGTTCAACGCGGGCGCCATGGAGAACGCGGGCGCCGTCACCATCCGGGACCAGTACGTCTTCCGCTCCAAGGTCACCGACGCCGCCTACGAGGGCCGCGCCGAGACCATCCTGCACGAGCTGGCCCACATGTGGTTCGGCGACCTGGTCACCATGGAGTGGTGGAACGACCTGTGGCTGAACGAGTCGTTCGCCACCTACACCTCCATCGCCTGCCAGGCGCACGCCCCCGGCAGCCGCTGGCCGGATGCCTGGACGAGCTTCGCCAACCAGATGAAGACCTGGGCCTACCGTCAGGACCAGCTCCCCTCCACCCACCCGATCATGGCCCCGATCCGGGACCTGGACGACGTCCTGGTCAACTTCGACGGCATCACCTACGCCAAGGGCGCCTCCGTCCTCAAGCAGCTCGTCGCCTATGTCGGGATGGAGGAGTTCTTCCGCGGCGTCCGCGCCTACTTCCAGCGCCACCAGTGGGGCAACACCCGGCTGAGCGACCTCCTCGGCGCTCTGGAGGAGACCTCCGGGCGGGATCTGAAGACCTGGTCCCGGGCCTGGCTGGAGACGGCGGGCATCAATGTCCTGCGCCCCGAGCCGACCTGCGCGCCGGACGGCACCCTCACGGCGCTGGCCATCCGCCAGGAGGCCCCCGCGCTGCCCGCCGGTGCCGAGGGCGAGCCGACGCTGCGCCCGCACCGCCTCGGCGTCGGCTTCTACGACCTGGTGGACGGCAAGCTGGTGCGCACCGACAGCGTCGAACTCGACGTCGACGGCGAGCTGACCGAGGTTCCGCTGCCCCGCAGCCGCAAGCGCCCCGACGTGCTGCTGCTCAACGACGGCGACCACACCTACGCCAAGGTCCGGCTGGACGAGGAGTCGCTGGCCAACGTCACCCGGCACCTGGGCGACTTCTCCGACCCGCTGCCGCGCGCCCTGTGCTGGGCCTCCGCCTGGGACATGGCCCGCGACGCCGAGCTGTCCGCGAGCGCCTTCCTGGAGCTGGTGCTCTCCGGCATCGGCAAGGAGTCCGACATCGGCCTCGTGCAGTCCCTGCAGCGCCAGGTCAAGCTCGCCCTGGACCTGTACGCGGCGCCCGAGCACCGGGAGGCCGGGCTCACCCGCTGGGCCGAGGCCGCCGACGAGCAGCTCCGCGCCGCCGCGCCGGGCAGCGACCACCAGTTGGCCTGGGCGCGCGCGTTCGCCGCCGCGGCCCGTACCGACGCGCAGCTCGACCTGCTGGCCGGGCTGCTGGACGGCAGCCGCACCGTCGAGGGCCTGGTCGTCGATGCGGAGCTGCGCTGGGCGTTCCTGGAGCGGCTGGCCGCCACCGGCCGGGCCGACGAGGCCGAGATCGCGGCCGAGCTGGCGCGCGACGCCACCTCGGCCGGGGAGCGGCACGCCGCCGCCGCGCGCGCGGCGCGTCCCACCCCGGAGGCGAAGGCCGAGGCATGGCGCGCCGTGGTGGAGGGCGACGAGCTGCCCAACGCGGTTCAGGAGGCCGTCATCTCCGGATTCGTCCAGACCGATCAGCGCACCCTGCTGGAGCCCTGGACCGAGCGCTACTTCGCCGCCGTCAAGGAGGTGTGGGAGCAGCGCAGCCACGAGATGGCCCAGCAGGTCGCCATCGGTCTCTACCCCACGCTGCAGGTCTCCCAGGAGACTCTGGACGCCACCGACGCCTGGCTCGCCTCGGCACAGCCGAGCGCGGCGCTGCGCCGACTGGTGACCGAGTCCCGGTCCGGGGTCGAGCGGGCGCTGCGCGCTCAGGCCGCGGACGCGGCGGCGGGCGCCGCGGGCTGACGGCCCGCGGCGCCACCCGCTGCCGCCGCACGCGCATCGGCCCCCGGTGATGACCGGGGGCCGACGTGCGGGGGGTGGATCAGTTGCGGGTGCGGCTCACTTGAAGCCGACGTTCTCGAACGCGACGGACGCCACGCCGTTCGCCCACAGCTGCTCGACCTGCGCGCGCTCGGAGGCGTTGGGCTGGTCGTTGGTGCAGGACGTGCCGGGGCCGCCGCCCGACATCAGCTCGCTGCACGGCCCGGAGTAGTGGTCCGGCAGGCCGAGCACGTGACCGGTCTCGTGCGCGACGACGCGGTCGGAGTCGTACTGCTGGTTCTGGGCGTAGTCCAGGAAGATGTAGCCGCTGCCGTGGCCGTCGGTGTACGCGTAGCTGCCGCGCGAGTCGTTGCCCTCGCGGTAGTCGAAGCTGGCGCCGCCGCCCTCGGCCAGCTTCACGTTCGAGACGGCCGAGTTCCACACCGCCGTGCTGTTGGCGATCTCGCTCCGGAACGAGGGCGCGCCGCTGGTGCTGTAGTTGATGGTGACCTGCTGGATGCCCGGCTTCGCGGCCTGCTTCTTGAAGGCTTCCTTGACGATGAACTTGAAGAACTTCTCGTTGCGCTGCTGGTTCTCGCCGGTGAAGCCCTGAGTGGTGGCGGAGGCTGCCGTCGAGGACGCCGCGGGACGGGCGGCGGCCGCGTCGTCCGCCGCGGAGGCGGGCACGGCGCCGAGGCCGAGTGCGACGGTCACGCCCAGGCCGAGCGCCGCCGAAAGAGCCGATCTGCGGTATTCCATGGGGGGTCTCTCCTTGGTTTCGGAGAAACCGGCGCCGCTCTGGGATGTTGGCGTGGGGGGCGCCGCCGGTCCCTCCGGACGGATTGCTGCTCCGGGAGAGTCTGTTCGAACGGACGGCGTTCCGGAATGATGCCAACTCCCGATAGGACCGGTGAATCCCCCTGCGCCGCACGGGCGTTCGTGCAGCGTTCACCGGTCCGGTGCTCTCTGGTGGGACCCGCGACCCGCCGATATGCTCCGCGGTGTGGAGCTCGAAGTGAGGCATCTTCGTGCAGTGTGTGCGATCGCCGACACCGGCAGCGTGCACAAGGCGGCCCGCCAGCTCGGGATGACGCAGCCGTCGCTGACGACCCAGCTCAGGCGGATCGAACAGGCCGTCGGCGGCCCGCTCTTCAACCGGGAGCGGACCGGCAGCAGGCCCACGCCGCTGGGCCGCACCGTCCTCACCCGCGCCCGGCCGATCGTCGCGCAGATGACGGAACTGATCCGGGAGGCCAAGGACGCCGCCGGGCTCGGCCACGCGGACCCCGGGGCGCGGCTGCGGCTCGGCAGCACCGGCAGCAGGGCCGTCCCCGGCTGGCTGCGCCGCCTGCACCGCCGGCTGCCGGACACCGACATCACCTTCCAGACCGACGTCTCGGCCAACACGCTGCTGCAGATGGTCGCGGACAACCAGCTCGACGCCGCCTTCGTGCACGAGGTCGAGGGAGCCCCGCTGCGGGTCCCCGACGGCATCCGGCTGCGGGTCCTGGTGCGGCGCGAGCCCCAGTTCGTCGCCGTGCCCGCCACCCATCCGGCGGCGCGGACCGGGCGCGCGGTGGCCGTCGCCGAGCTCGCCGGGGAGAAGTGGATGGTCGACCCGTCGGTCGACGGCGACTGGGACGGGCTGCGCCGGGTGTTCACGGCTGCGCGGATCGATCCCCGGGTGGTGTACGGCGACTATCTCTCCGCGGGCGATCTGGTCGCCGCCGGAGAGGTCGTCACCCCCTGCCAGCCCACCTCGCAGCCGCGGCCGGGGATGTCCATCGTCCCCCTGGTGGGGGATCCGCTCGGGGTGCGGCTGGTGGTGGCGCTGCGGGCCGGACGGCGCGCGGGCATCGAGGGGGACGGCGTCGTCGAGGATCTGCGCGCCTCCTACGAGGAGGTGGCGCTGGGCAGCCCCGCCTACGCGCGCTGGCTCGCCGCCCGGCGCGACCCCGGGCTCCCCGTCGTGGCCTGAGACGTCCCGCCGGGCCGGTCCCGCCGCGGGCCGGCGCCGGGACCGGCCCGCGGAGCGGGGCTAGGCGACGGCGTCGGCGCGCTGGGCGCGCAGCGCCCGGGCCAGATCGTCCCGGGCCTCGGCGACCAGCCGCCGCAGCGCGGGTGCGGCGTCCGGATGCCCGGTCAGCCAGGCGTCCGCGGCGTCGAGAGTGACCTGGTCGCCCTGCGTGGCGGGGAACAGGCCCCGCACGACGGCCATGCCGATCTCGATCGAGCGGGTGGCCCAGACCGTCTCCAGCATCTCGAAGTAGCGCGCGGTGTACGGCGCGGTCAGCTCGGCCTGGCCGGGCTGCGCGAAGCCGGAGATCGTCGCTTCGACCAGGGAGTTGGACAGCGCGTCGGACTCCACGACCGAGGCCCATGCCTGCGCCTTGACCGCGGCCGAGGAGCGGGCGGCCAGACAGCGGACCTGGTGCCGTTTGCCGGAGGCGGTGTCGTCCCGCGCCAGTTCGGCGTCGACGGCCTCCTCGTCGGCCAGGCCGGCGGCGGTCAGGGCGCCCAGGATGGTCCAGCGCAGCTCCTGGTCCACCGCCAGCCCGTCGATCCGGGCGGTGCCGGCCAGCAGCCCCTGCAGCAGCCGCTGCTCCTCCTCGCGGGAGGCGACGGCGGCGAGGAAACGGGCCCAGGCCAACTGGTGTCCGCTGCCCGGCTCGGCCTGCCGCAGCCGGGTGACCGCGCACTCCGACAGCAGCCGCCCGGCCTCGGGGCGCCACTCGCGGTCCGTGTAGTGGTCCAGGGCCAGCTTCGCCTGGCCGTGCAGCATCTGCAGCACGCCGATCTCGGTCTCCTGCCCGGCGAACCGCAGCACGAGGCCGAGGAAGTCCCGGGCCGGCATCAGCCCGTCCCGGGTCAGGTTCCACACGGCGGACCAGCACAGCGCGCGGGCCAGCGAGTGCCCGGCGCCGGAGGGGCCGGGGGCGGGGTCGGTGAGTTCGCCGAGGTGCTCGCGCAGGGTCGCCAGGGACGCCTCGTCGAACCGGATCTTGCAGTAGGTCAGGTCGTCGTCGTTCACCAGCACCAGGTCCGGCCGCTGGGCACCGGCCAGTTCATCGACCGTGGTGCGCGGGCCCGCGACGTCGACCTCGGCGCGCGCGTACCGCTCCAGGACGCCCCGCGCCGGGTCGCGCCGGTAGAGGCCCACCGCGACGCGGTGCGGGCGCAGCACGGGGTGCTCGGCCGAGGCGGCCTCCTGGAGCACGGCGAGTTCGGTGACCCGGCCGGCCGCGTCGTAGGTGAGCTGCGGCGTGAGGGTGTTGACCCCGGCGGTCTGCAGCCATGCCCCGGACCACTCGGCCATGTCCCGGCCCGAGGTCTCCTCCAGCACGGACAGCAGGTCCGCCAGCCGGGTGTTGCCCCACTGGTGGCGTTTGAAGTAGCGCCGGGCGCCCTCCAGGAAGGCGTCCTTGCCGACGTAGGCGACGAGCTGCTTGAGGACGGAGGCGCCCTTGGCGTAGGTGATGCCGTCGAAGTTGAGCTTGGCGTCCTCCAGGTCCCGGATGTCGGCGGTGACCGGGTGGGTGGAGGGGAGCTGGTCGGCGCGGTAGGCCCAGGACTTGCGGCGGTTGGCGAAGGTGATCCAGCCGTCCCGGAAGCGGGTGGACTCCACCAGCGCGAAAGCGCCCATGAAGTCCGCGAAGGACTCCTTGAGCCACAGGTCGTCCCACCACTCCATGGTGACCAGGTCGCCGAACCACATGTGCGCCATCTCGTGCAGGATGACGTTGGCGCGGCCCTCGTAGGAGGCCTCGGTGACCCTGCCGCGGAAGACGAACTCCTCGCGGAAGGTCACGCAGCCCGGGTTCTCCATGGCGCCGATGTTGTACTCCGGCACGAACGCCTGGTCGTACTTGCCGAACGGGTACGGGTAGTCGAAGTGGTCGTGGAAGAAGTCCAGCCCCTGCTTGGTGACGGTGAAGATGTCCTGCGGGTCGAAGTAGCGTGCCAGCCCCTTGCGGCACAGGGCGCCCAGCGGGATCTCCAGCTCGCTGCCGTCCTCGAGGGTGCGCCGGTAGGTGTCGGCGACGTAGTGGTAGGGGCCCGCGACGACGGCGGTGATGTACGTCGAGATGGGCTCGGTGCGGGCGAACCGCCACAGGTCCGCGGCTCCGTCGTCCACCGGGCGCGGCTCGCCCTCCCGGGCGCCGTTGCTGAGCACCGTCCAGCCGGCGGGTGCGGTGACGGTGAAGTCGAAGGGCGCCTTGAGGTCGGGCTGCTCGAAGGTGGCGAAGACGCGGCGCGCGTCGGCCGGCTCGTACTGGGTGTAGAGGTAGACCTGACCGTCCTCGGGGTCGAGGAAGTGGTGCAGTCCCTCGCCGGTGCGGCTGTAGGCGCACTGTGCGTCGATCGTCACCTCGTTCGCGGCGCGCAGCCCGGACAGGGTCACGCGGGCGCCGTCGAAGACCTCCTCGACCCGGAGCGTCTCGCCGTTCAGGGTGACCGAGTGGACATGCGGGGCCACCAGGTCCACGAAGGTGGCGGCGCCCTCCTCGGCGCAGTCGAACCGGATGGTGGTGGTCGAGCGGAAGGTACGGGGCCCGGTGGCGGGCGGCGGCTCGATGGCGGAGCGCAGGTCCAGCGCCACGTCGTACCCGCTCACGGTCAGCAGCGCCGCGCGCTCCCGGGCCTCCGTGCGGGTCAGGTTCTCTCCGGGCACGCCGCGCTTCCTCTCCGATCGGTCGCGATCCCCGCCGCGTGGCACGGACCGCATGGTCGACAGCCTGTTCAGGATCGCATGCGGCGCCTGGGGGGCACACCCGGGAATGCCGTCGCAGGCCCGGGGCGTTGTCGGCGTCGGAGATCATCGTCACATCGCGGCAACGGCCGCGGTGCAGCAGACCGTCGTCGCCGAGGAGAGGCCCATGCCCGAGAAGACGCCCGCCGATTTCTGGTTCGACCCGCTGTGCCCCTGGGCGTGGATGACCTCCCGCTGGATGCTGGAGGTGGAGAAACTGCGGCCGATCGAGGTCCGCTGGCACGTGATGAGCCTGGCGGTGCTCAACGAGAAGCGGCTGGAGGAGCTGCCGGAGAACTACCGGGAGCTGATGGCCCGCGCGTGGGGTCCGGTGCGGGTGTGCGTGGCCGCCGAGCAGGAGCACGGCTCCGCGGTGCTGGGCCCGCTGTACACCGCGCTGGGCAACCGCGCCCACCCGGGCGGCCGGGAGCTGGACCGGGAGGTGATCCTGGAGGCGCTCGCCGAGGCCGGGCTGCCCGCCTCGCTGGCCGACGCCGCCGACTCGGACGCCTACGACGCGGCGCTGCGCGCCTCGCACGAGGAGGGCATCGGGCTGGTGGGCCAGGAGGTCGGCACCCCGGTCATCGCCGTGCCGGGGTCGGACGGCGGCCGGATCGCCTTCTTCGGCCCGGTGGTCACCCCGGCGCCCAAGGGCGAGGCCGCGGCCCGGCTGTGGGACGGCACGCTGATGGTGGCCTCGACGCCCGGCTTCTTCGAGATCAAGCGCACCCGCGACGTGGGCCCGCTCTTCGACTGACGGGCCCGGTACGCGGCTCGCCGGTCCGTCCGTGCGCGGCCCGCCGGTCCGTCCGGCGTGCGGGACCCGCCCGGTGCGGCCGGGGCGCCCGTGCGGTGCGGCCGGGTGCCTGCCCGGGGCGCGGGCGTGGCCCGGAAATACGCGGGGCCCCTGCGTGTCACGTCCACACAGGGGCCCCGCCGTCCTCCGCCCTCGGGAAAGGTGAGAAGACGATCACGAGGGTGGAAGGCCTGCCGCAGCCGAGGGGTGTGCTCCTCGGCTACGGGGTGAGCAGCATGCTGTGGGCGCGCTGCTTCGCCGCGGTGTAGCGGGCCGCGACGTCCTGCCAGTTGACGACGCGCCACATGGCCTCGACGAAGTCCACCTTCTGGTTGCGGTACTGCAGGTAGAAGGCGTGCTCCCAGGCGTCGAAGACGAGCAGCGGCACCGAGCCCTGCCCGACATTGCCCTGGTGGTCGTAGACCTGTTCGACGATGAGCCGGCCGGTGACCGGCTCGTAGGCCAGCACGCCCCAGCCCGAGCCCTGGGTGGTGGCCGCCGCCTTGGAGAGGTGGGCCTTGAACTTGGCGAAGCCGCCGAACGACTCGGCGATGGCGTCGGCCAGTTCGCCGGTGCCGTCCTTCTCCAGCGGCTCGCCGCCGCCGTCGCCGGTCATGTTCTGCCAGTAGATGCTGTGCAGGATGTGCCCGGACAGGTGGAAGGCGAGGTTCTTCTCCAGCCCGTTGACCGAGCCCCACTGGTCCTTGTCCCGGGCCTCCGCCAGCTGCTCCAGGGTGTCGTTGGCCCCCTTCACGTACCCGGCGTGGTGCTTGTCGTGGTGCAGTTCGATGATCTCGCCGCTGATGACGGGTTCCAGCGCGGAGTAGTCGTACGGCAGCTCCGGCAAGGTGTAGGTCGTGATCGACATGCTCTCGCCCCTCACTCGCTATTGCATATTACTTGCAAAAAGAAGCTAGCAGCAACAGATGCCGAAAGAGCGGAGCGCCCCCCCGTGCGAGGGGGGCGCTCCGCTCTTTCGGATCGGCCGGAAGTCGTGGGTCCGGCCGCGTGCTGAGGAGCCGTCAGTCCTGCGGGCGGCTCAGCCCTCCGCGGCTGCCGGGGCCTGCGGACGCCTGCGCTGCCGGAGGTACCCGACCACGGCCAGCACCACCGTCAGACCCGCGGTGAACGCCAGCTGGGTGCGGGTGTCGCCCTCGCGGAGCATCAGCAGCAGAATCGCGGCGATACCGGCGAGCGCCACGATGGTCAGCCCCGGGAACAGCCACATCCGCACCACCAGCTTCTCGGGCGCCTCACGCTCCAGCCGGCGCCGGGTGCGGAACTGCGAGACCGCGATGAACCCCCAGACCACCAGCGTCGCCGCGCCGACCATGTTCAGCAGCCACTGGAAGACCGTCTTCTCCCAGAAGAAGTTCAGCAGCACCGCCACGAAACCGAAGAGGGACGAGGCGACCACCGCGTAGCGCGGCACCCCCTGGGCGCTCACCCGGTTCAGGAACGCCGGGCCCTCGCCCCGCTCCACCAGCGAGTAGGACATCCGCGAGGCGCCGTAGATGTTGGCGTTCATCGCCGACAGCAGCGCGATGAGCACCACCGCGTTCATGATCTGCGCGGCGGCCGGGATCCCGAGGTGGTCCAGTACCGCGGCGTACGGACCGGAGAGCACCGACTCGTCCTGCCACGGGATCAGTGTGACGATCACCAGCATCGAGCCGACGTAGAACAGCGCGATCCGCCAGACCGCGGTGCGGACCGCCTTGGCGACCCCCGAGACCGGCTTCTCCGACTCGGCGGCCGCGATCGTCACCGTCTCCAGACCGCCGAACGCGAACACCGAGGCGAGCAGCCCCACGATCAGCCCCTCCGTGCCGGTCGGGAAGAAGCCCCCGTCCCCGGTCAGATTGCCGGCGCCCGGCGAGTCGGTGCCCGGCAGCAGGCCGGCTATCGCGAGCCCGCCCAGCACCAGGAAGGCGCTGATGGCCAGGACCTTCACCGCGGCGAACCAGAACTCGTACTCGCCGAAGTTCCGCACCTGCGCCAGGTTGGTGGCGCAGAAGACCAGCATGAACAGCGCGACCCACAACCACTGCTCGGTCCCCGGCAGCCAGCCGGTCATGATCTTCGCCGCCGCGGTCGCCTCGGTGGCGATGGCCACGCACAGCAGCGTCCAGTAGATCCAGCCCGCGGTGAAACCCGCCCACGGTCCCAGGGCCCGCTCCGCGTGCACCGAGAAGGAGCCGGAGGCCGGGCGGGCCGCCGACATCTCGCCCAGCATCCGCATGACGAGCATCACCAGCGCGCCGGAGGCGGCGTACGCGAGGACGATCGCGGGGCCCGCGGCGGCGATGCCCGCGCCCGAGCCGACGAAGAGCCCCGCGCCGATGACGCCGCCCAGGGCGATCATCGAGAGGTGGCGCTGCTTGAGGCCGTGCGCGAGGGCGCTGCCGGAGGGTCCGGTGCCCTCCGGGGGGCCGGACGGCGTGGCGGGTTCGCCGGGAGAATGTGGCGCGTCGGAGGTCTCGGTGCGCGTCATCAGTGGCCGTTCCTGGAGTGTGTGAGGGTGAGCGGGGGACGGGGCGCTGCGCGTGGTCCCGCAGCCATCGGGGAGACTGGCGTTTCCACAGTGTTCGGGAGCGTGCCCCGGCACGGCAATAATCGTGCAGTGCCTTCCGCAATGCGGACAGTCCCCTTCGGCGGTGAACCGGGGCGAACCGGCCCTTCCGCGCCGCGCACTGTCAGCAAGCTCACGCCGCCCCGCACTGTCAGCAAGCTCACGCCCCGCTCACGCTCGGCGCACGAGCGGATTCGGCTAGCGTCGACGCGCACGAGGCCGACTGCGCGCCCGTGCCTGCTTCTACCAGCTCGCACCAGACGGAGATGCCAGATGAGTGCCCTCACTTCCGCAGCCACACCGCGTCCGGGAGCCGTGCTCGCGGATCTGCTGCCCGCCTCCAGCTCAGCCCGCGCCCGGGTCCGGGACGTCGCACTCGTCCTCGGCGGCGCCGCGCTGACCGGCGCCGCCGCCCAGCTCGCGGTGCCGATCCCGGGCTCGCCCGTGCCGGTCACCGGCCAGACCTTCGCCGCGCTGCTGATCGGCGCCGGACTGGGCGCCGGGCGCGGCTTCCTGGCCCTGGCGCTGTACGCGGTGGCGGGCATGGCCGGGGTGCCGTGGTTCGCGCAGGCGTCCGCGGGGGTCGGGATGCCCTCCCTCGGCTATGTGTTCGGCATGGTGCTGGCCTCGCTGGCCGTGGGCGCCCTCGCCCGCCGCGGCGGTGACCGCGGCATGCTGCGCACGGCCGGGACCATGGCGGTCGGTACGGCGATCATCTACGCGTTCGGCGTCCCCTACCTGGCGCTGGCCACCGGTATGTCGGCCGGTGAGGCGCTCGCCGCCGGACTGGTGCCGTTCCTGGTCGGCGACGCCGTCAAGGCCGCGCTGGCGATGGGTGCGCTGCCCGCGGCCTGGAAGCTGGCGGGCCGCCAGGACTGAAGGCCCGCGCCCGGCCGGATACGGGCCGGGCGCCGCGGAGCCCGAGGGGGCCCGGCGCCGTCGCGGCGCCGGGCCCCCTCGGCTTGCTGCGGCCCCGCCCGGGGCGGTGCCGCCTGCCGGGCTGCCGCTCAGCGGCGGGTCGTCTGCGGGTCGGCCTCACCGGCGGGCCTCGGCACCCGGGCGGCCGCGGCGGCGGCGTCCGGCCTGCCGCCGTCCTCCCCGGAGGGCACGGCGGTGCCGGGGGCGCCGGGCAGCGGTTCGCCCCGCTGCCGGACGATCCGGTCCTTGACCAGCGAGGCCGCCAGCACCACGGCGGCGACGGCGAGCGACAGGATCATCTGGACCCGGCCGTCCGCGTCGGTGAACATGTAGCCGATCACGAAGACGATCAGGCCGATGGTCGCCCAGGTCAGATACGGGTACAGCCACATCCGCACGGTCAGCTTCTCCGGTGCCTCCCGCTCGATCCGGCGCCGCATCCGCAGCTGCGAGGCGCAGATGACCAGCCAGACGAAGAGGGCGACGGCGCCGGAGGAGTTCAGCAGGAACTCGAAGACCGTGTCCTTGGCGATGTAGTTGAAGAAGACCGCGACGAACCCGAAGGCCACCGAGGCCAGGATCGCGGTGGTGGGCACCCCGCGGCCGTTGGTGCGGCCGAAGGAGGCCGGCGCGTCCTTGCGCTCGCCCAGCGAGAAGGCCATCCGCGACGCGGTGTACAGGCCCGAGTTCAGGCAGGAGAGCACGGCGGTCAGCACCACGATGTCCATGACGGTGCCCGCGTACGGGATGTCCAGCGAGTTCAGCACGGCCACGTACGGGCCCTCGGAGGCGATCGCCTCCGAATCCCAGGGCAGCAGCGAGACGATCACGAAGATCGAGCCGATGTAGAACAGCCCGATCCGCCAGATCACGCTGTTGACGGCCTTGCGCACGGCGTCGACCGGGTTCGGCGACTCGGCGGCGGCCAGGGTCACGATCTCGCTGCCCATGAACGAGAAGACGACCAGCAGCATGCCGGAGAGGATCGCTCCGGGACCGTGGGGCAGGAATCCGCCGTTTCCGGTCAGGTTCTCCGTCCCCGCGAAGTGGTCGGCGGGCGGCAGGCCCGCGAAGGCGATCACCCCGATGACGATGAACGCGATGATCGCGACGACCTTGATCCCCGCGAACCAGAACTCGAACTCGCCGTAGGAGCCGACGGAGATCAGGTTGGTGCCGGTCAGCACCAGCATCACCAGCAGGGCCCAGCCCCACTGGGGTACGGCGGGCGCCCAGCCTTCCAGGATCTCGGCGGCCGCGGTCGCCTCCACGGCGAGCACGACGGACCAGAAGAACCAGTACAGCCAGCCGATGGTGAACCCGGCCCAGCGGCCCAGCGCACGGTCGGCGTAGGTGGAGAACGACCCGGAGGTCGGCTGGGCGGCGGCCATCTCGCCCAGCATCCGCATCACCAGGACGACGAGCAGCCCGGCGAGCGCGTAGGAGAGCAGGATGCCGGGACCGGCGTCCGCGATACCGGCCTTGGAGCCGATGAAGAGTCCGGCGCCGATGACGCCGCCGATGGCGATCATGGACAGATGGCGGTTCTTGAGGCCCGCCTGGAGGCCGTCGCCGTCCCCGGTACCGGGTGCGGGCGGGCTCTGTGGCGGCTCCCCCGACGTGCGCGGGGTGTGCTGGGAACTCATGGGGCAGCCGGCTCCTAATGAGGGTGGTGTGCAAACGAGCGCTCACATGTAACGGCTCCTACCGCCCCCTATGGAAGAGGTGAATCACGATTGTTGCCTACGGAACATCGGGAAAACCTCCCGTACGGCTGAGAAACACCTCCTGCCCCGCCGTCCGGCCCTGCTCCGCGCCGCCGGACCGCGCCCTGGGCGGCCCGTCGCCCGGCGGAGATGGCACACTCTGCGTCATGCGCGTCTACCTCGGCTCCGATCACGCCGGTTTCGAACTCAAGAACCATCTCGTCGAGTGGCTCCGCACGGCCGGCCATGAGCCCGTCGACTGCGGACCCCACATCTACGACGCCGAGGACGACTACCCGCCCTTCTGCCTGCGCGCCGCGCAGCGCACCGCCGCGGACGGCGACGCGCTCGGCATCGTCATCGGCGGCTCCGGCAACGGCGAGCAGATGGCCGCCAACAAGGTCCCCGGCGCCCGCTGCGCCCTGGCCTGGAGCACCGAGACGGCCGCCCTGGCCCGCGAGCACAACGACGCCAACCTGGTCAGCGTGGGCGCCCGGATGCACACCACCGAGGAGGCCGTCTCCTTCGTGGAGACCTTCCTGAACACGCCCTTCTCCGAGGGCGAGCGGCACCGGCGCCGCATCGCGATGCTCGCCGACTTCGAGCGCAGCGGCGAACTGCCGCCCGTGCCCGCGCACCACCCCCAGCCCTGAGCCGTGCCCGAGGGCCACACCATCCACCGGCTCGCCCGCGAGGTCGCTGACCGGTTCGCCGGACACCCGCTGGACGTCTCCAGCCCCCAGGGCAAGTTCGCCGACGGCGCCGCGTTGCTGGACGGCGCGGCGCCGACCGGCACCGAGGCGCACGGCAAGCACCTGTTCCTGGGCTTCGGCCCGGCCGGCTGGGTCCACATCCACCTGGGCCTCTACGGCACCTTCCGGTTCGGCGCGGGCCCGCCCCCGGAACCCGTCGGGCAGGTCAGGCTGCGGCTGGCCACCCGCCGCGGCGAGCGCCCCGCGGGCCCACTGCACTACGCCGACCTGCGCGGGCCCACCCGTTGCGAACTGCTGACCGAACCGGAGAAGCAGGCGGTCGGCGACCGGCTCGGCTCCGATCCGCTGCGCCCCGCCTCCGACCCGGAAGCCGCCTGGGCGCGGATCTCCCGCAGCCGCACCACCGTCGCCGCGCTGCTGATGGACCAGAAGATCGTCGCCGGGGTCGGCAACGTCTACCGTGCCGAGGTGCTCTTCCGGCACGGCATCGACCCCTACCGCGCCGGTCGGGACCTCACCCGCACCGAGTGGGAAGCGCTGTGGCACGACCTCGTCGCGCTGATGACCGACGGCGTCCGCAAGAACCGCATCGACACCGTGCGCGACGAGCACACCCCCGAGGCCATGGGACGCCCGCCGCGGGTGGACGACCACGGCGGCGAGGTCTACGTCTACCGCCGGGCCGGGCTCCCCTGCCTGGTGTGCGGCAGCCCGGTCGCCACCGCGGAACTGGCGGCCCGCAACCTGTTCTGGTGCCCCTCCTGCCAGCGCCGGTGACCGCTCAGAACCCGTGCGGCAGCCACGGCTGGACGTCGCTGCCGAAGGCCGCGGAGACTGCCGCGAGCGCGCCCGAGCCCGGCCGCTGCTCCCGCACCAGCCCGGCCCCGGCCAGCGCGGCCAGCGAGGTCCCGCCCAGATAGGCGCGCCCCAGCTCCCGCACGGACAGCGACAGATCGGCCGCGTCCCGGGTCGGCTCGCACACCGCCCCCTTCGCATCGCCCGACAGCCGCCAGCGGCCCGTGTTCCACGGGCAGAACGCGTCCTCGACCTCCAGCACCACCTCCACCGGGGCGGCGTAGCCGCGCGCGGCCAGCGCGCCGCCGACCTTCACCGGCCGCAGATACAGCGCGTCCCGGAACGCCGTCGCGCACCGGCGCGGGTCGTTCACCAGGTGCAGCCAGGGGTCGTCCAGCGGCCGGTCGTCGGCCACCACGGCGGACGTCAGGTCGATGCCCCACAAAAAGCGCCACAGCGCGGCATGTCCGGCCGGATCGAGCGCCTCCAGCTCCCGCAGCCGCACCTCGCCCTCCGCGGCGCCGGTCTGCGTCCAGTGCAGCCGGACCGCGTAGCGCGCGTACCCCACGGGCTCGCCGTCCCGCAGCACCACCACGCAGCGCAGCGGCGAGGCCCCCTCGCGCGTGCGCTCCGGGTCGACCAGCGGCACCCGCTCCCACCCCGGGCGCCGCTCCAGCATTCCCGGACGGCGGGGCACCGCACGGGCGTAGACCGACTCGCACTCCGCGAGCAGCGAAGCGGCCTCGTCCGACTGGCGCAGCCGCAGCCCCGCCGCTTCGTCCGCCGTCCCGGCGGGCAGCTCCAGCGCGACCCGCGCGGTGTCGATCCGCGCCGAGAGCGACCGTGCCGCCAGCCCGTAGCCGAACCGGCCGTAGATCCCCGCCTCGGACGCCGTCAGCACCGCCAGCGACTCCTCGCCGGCCTCCCGCACGTCGTCGAGCTGCCGCCGCATCATCGAGCGCAGCAGCCCCCGCCTGCGGTGGGTGGGCGCCACACTCACCATCGTCACCCCGGCCGCGGGGACGACTGCGCCACCGGGCACCGCCATCCGGAACGACAGCAGCCCCGCCGTGGCCACCGGGCGCCCCTCGTCCCACACCCCGATCGAGCGCTCCGTCTCGGTCAGCGAACGGTACAGTTCCTGCTCCTCGGACGTCTCGTCCGCGGCGAACGCACTCTGCAGGGACGCGTACCAGGTGTCCCACTCGGACGGCTGGAGAACCTGCGGCTCAGTTGTCATACCGTCATCACTAGCAGGCAGTTCGAACGCGGGCGAACGTATTTGCCCGCTGGCGCGCCGACCCGTGGGCGCGCGGACCCCGCGCACACCTCCCGGCCGCTGCCGGGAATCGACGGCTCGCCGACGGGGTGGCTAGGCTCCGTGAGCATGGCGGACCGCCGCGTGGGACTCTCAGCAGCCACGGCCCGGTTGCACCAGGCGCAGAAGACCTGGCACCGGGCCCGCACCACCCTGCGCAGGTCCGCCGTCGACTACTTCCGCGGCGGCGCCTCCGACTGGGTCGCCCTGGTCGGCCTGCTGCTCACCGTCCCGGCCCTGGCCTGCGCCACCGTCCTCACCCCGCTGTGGTGCGCCCCCGAGGCGCTGGTGCTCCCGCTCATCGCGGGCGGCCTGCTGCTGCGGCCCGCCAGCCTGCTGGCGCTGTACGCCGCCGCGGCGGTCGCGCTCATGGTCGAGTCGCTGCTGCTGCCGCCCTGGGAGTCGGCCGACGGCGGGCGCGTGACGCCGGGCACCATCCTGGTGGTGGCCGCGGCCGGACTCTCCGGGCTGCTCATCGCGCAGTTCCGCAGCCGGGTGGGCGTGCCCTGGCGGCGCGGCGGCACCATGCTCTTCGACCTGCGCGAACGCATCCGGGTGCAGAGCAAGTTGCCCAAGCTGCCGGCCGGCTGGCACCACGAGATGGCCCTGCGCCCGGCGGGCGGGCAGTCCTTCTCCGGGGACTTCGTCGTCGCCGCGCGCACCGGCCCGGGGCGCCGGACCCTGGAGCTGGTCCTCACCGACGTCTCGGGCAAGGGCATGGACGCCGCCTCCCGCGCCCTGCTGCTCTCCGGCGCCTTCGGCGGGCTGCTGGGCTCGCTCCCGCCGCATGCCTTCCTGCCCGCGGCCAACGGCTATCTGCTCCGCCAGTCGTGGGAGGAGGGCTTCGCCACCTCCGTCCACCTGGTCCTGGACCTGGACAGCGGCGACTACGAGTTGCTCTCGGCGGGGCACGTACCGGCGATGCAGCTCAACGCCGGTTCGGGCAAATGGGAGGAGAAGGCCGGCGAGGGGCCGCTGCTGGGCGTCTACGACGGTGCCGAGTTCGACCCGGTCAAGGGGACGCTGCGACGCGGGGACGTGCTGATGCTCTTCACCGACGGGCTGGTGGAGACCGCGGAACGCGATCTCACCGAGGGCATGGACCGGCTCACCGGGGAGGCCGACCGCTATGTCGCCACCAGTTTCCACGGCGCGGCCTGGCATCTGATCGAGTCGGTGGCGCGCGACGTCAACGACGACCGGGCGCTGCTGTTGATCTGCCGCGACTGACGGCTCCACGGCGCACCGCCGCGGCCGCCGTGGTCAACCGGCACGGCGCCCGCTCACCCGCTGTCCGCATGTTCGACCTGCTCGGGCGGGCTCCTCGTCCAGCAGCGGGCCCCCTCGCGTGGTTGCGGGAGGGGGCCGGGAAAGGTGTCCGGACGCGGGCTACTTCTTGCGGTGCGCGGCGGGCGCCGTGCCCGACTCCCGCTTGCGGGCCATGGCCCCGGGGTCGCGCTTGAAGAACCAGTCCATCTTCGGCTCGATCATGAACCTGAACAGCCGGGTCACCCACGGGGTGCACAGCACCGTCATCATCACGGCGGCCAGCACGGTGATGACGACCCGGCTGAGCGGGTGGTCGACCCAGGCCATCTCGTACCAGTCGAACTGCCGCGAGCTCTGGATGAAGAAGATGTGCAGCAGGTAGGCGTAGAGCGTGCCGGCGCCCAGCGCGGTGAACCACATCAGCCGCCGCGGCACCCAGGAGAGGAAGCAGGCCGTCATCACCAGGCCGCAGCCGAAGAGCGCCAGGTACATCACCGCACCCGCCCAGGACGGGACGCCCATGTCCTCGGCCGCCTTGTCGTGCAGGAACCAGGCCTTGGACATCCGGGGGACCGCCCAGTAGGCGAAGACCATCGCCCCCAGCGTCACCGGCACCGCGAGGTAGCGTGCCTCCTTGCGCTTGACCAGCTTGAAGTGCTCGGGGCGCAGCTGGAGGCCGAGGACGAAGAACGGCAGGAACTGCGCCACCCGCATCAGGTTCAGGTCGCCGCCGATGCTCGGCGTCACGCTGGCCGCCGCCCCGATGGCCAGCGCCACCGGCATCGGCCAGCGCAGGCTCTTCCACAGCGGAGTCGTCAGCCGCCAGAGGAACAGCGCGCACAGGAACCACAGCGCGAACCCCGGCTGCTGGAAGTGGAACTCACGGTCCGGGTCGTCGTTGGCCCAGCGCATGAAGAACGTGTAGCCGAACTGGATCGCCAGGTAGGGCACGACCACCCCGGTGACCAGCCGTTGGACCTGCTTCGGCTTGCCCTCGAAGCTCCGGGAGAGGTAGCCCGAGATGATGATGAACGCCGGCATGTGGAACGTGTAGAGGACGAAGTAGAGCGCCTCGGCCGTTCGGCTGTCGCTGCGCAGCGGGTCCCAGGCGTGCCCGACCCCGACGAGGACGATCGTCAGGTACTTCGCGTTGTCGAAGAACGGGTCCCGCTGCTTGGCTGCTGGCTTCTTCTGCGCCTGCGCGGGCTGCGACTTCGCAGCCTGCTCCGCGGACGCGGGTGGCGTCTCGGAGGGGGACTCCTGGCGGACGGGGGGGAGCGGCGCCCGCTCATAACCAGCGTGCAACATCTGCCGCACCATAGCGGGTCACCATGTGAGCCGTAAATTCTCGCCCCGCGCCGCCTTCCCGCCGTACCGCGCACTATTCCCCGGATTCCGGAGCGGAGCTGACGGGGCGTGACGTGAATGTTCGATCTGCCGGACGATGTCCCGTCTAAGCGGGGCGTGTGAGGTCCCTGTGACGCCGGAGACAAGGGGGACGGTACTCTCGGTGCGCACTGTGAGCGAGGACACAATTCGCAGATCCACCCGGGGAATTCCGGCCGCCGGAGGACTGCGGCACCGCGTGCCGATCTTTCTGCGCGAAGTGCACTCGCTGTGTCGTGTGCCACGCGACGCATTTCCGGCATTCGTCAAGCCGTCGTGTGGTGATCACGTCGAATTGGTGGCAGGAATTCCGAGCGTCCGGCGGTCCGACGACTCCGTCACCTACGCCCCAAGTGTCCCGTGCTGTCCCCCTGGTCGATGATCAGTATTTACCCGATGATGGGCCCGGCGGCGCTCCGGTCGGCTCCTCGCGCAAGGGAGTTGGTGGCACGATGGGTGCGCGCTGTGTGCGCGGGGGTACGGCCACAGTGGCGGCCCCCGAGGCCGGGTGAGGCATTCCGACCATGAGGGTGTGAGCAGTTGTGGCCATCTCGCTGTCCGTTGTCGTGCTGTTGGCGGTCATCCTGGTCGTGATGATCCGGGGCAAGTCCATCAAGCCGGGACCGGCCATCGTCGCCGTGCTCTTCGGCTTCTTCCTCGCCTCCAGCGGCATGGCCCCGTCCATCAACCGGTTCCTGAACTCGGTCGCCGACACGATCAACCAGATCAGCTTCTAGCGGTTCGGCCGGCGCGGCTTCCCCGGGCGGCGCCCGGAGGCGGGCCGCACGCGACGACCGGTGACCGGCGGGCACTCCGGGGACGCCCGCACCGCAGTCGGGCCGCGACGCAGCGCGACCGCCCGCCCGCGACCGCCGGCGCCCCCGCGCCGTACGGACACCGCGGTGTGCGAGGCGACGCGAGCGCAGGGCGGGACGCGGCGGCAGGGCGACGGCAAGGCGGCAGGGCAGCGGCACGGCACGGCAGGGCGGCGGCACGGCAAGGCGGCGACACGGCGAAAGGCCCGGCCCCTCGGGGGTCGGGCCTTTCGCACTCCTGAGCGGGCGACGGGAATCGAACCCGCGTAGCTGGTTTGGAAGACCAGGGCTCTACCATTGAGCTACGCCCGCATGCGCCGGATCGGCGGACCGGATCGGCACGCACCGCATCCTACGACATGTACTCTACGTGTCGCACCGACGGGGTGTGGCGCAGCTTGGTAGCGCGTCCGCTTTGGGAGCGGAAGGTCGTCGGTTCGAATCCGGCCACCCCGACCACGTACTATGAAAGACGCGCGTGCCTGTGTCGTGTCTGCATGCATACGGGGCGCAGCCAAGAAGTCAGCAGAACCCCCAATGCCAGCCCCAAGGAGACCGACCGTGAAGAGCGCCGTGGAGACCTTGAACCCGACCCGGGTTCGGCTCACTGTCGAGGTGCCCTTCGAGGAGCTCAAGGACAGCCTCGACGCGGCGTACAGCAAGATCAACCAGCAGGTCACCGTGCCCGGGTTCCGCAAGGGCAAGATCCCTGCGCGCCTGATCGACCAGCGTTTCGGCCGCGGTGCCGTCCTGGAGGAGGCCGTCAACGACGCGCTTCCGAAGCTCTACCAGTCCGCCGTCGAGGAGGGCGAGCTCAACGTGCTCGGCCAGCCCGAGGTCGACATCACCGAGCTGAAGGACAACGAGCTGCTGGCCTTCACCGCCGAGGTGGACGTCCGCCCGGAGATCGAGATCCCGGACTACTCCGGCATCGAGGTCGAGGTCGACGCGGCCGAGGTCTCCGACGCGGACATCGACGAGGCCGTCGAGCAGCTCCGCGAGCGTTTCGCCTCGACCACCGCGGTCGAGCGGGCCGCCGCCGAGGGCGACGTCGTCAAGGTGGACCTCGAGGCCCGGATCGACGGCGAGGTGCTGGAGGACGGCGTCGCGCAGGGCGTCGACTACACCATCGGCTCCGGTGAGCTGCTGGACGGGATCGACGAGGCCGTCACCGGCCTGGAGGCGGGCGGCACCGCCACCTTCAGCTCCGAGCTGAAGGGCGGCTCCGGCGCGGGCCGCGAGGCCGAGGTCGCCGTCACCGTCCAGACCGTCTCCGCGCGGGAGCTGCCCGAGCTGGACGACGAGTTCGCCCAGCTCGCCAGCGAGTTCGACACGCTGGAGGAGCTGCGCGAGGACAGCCGCAAGCGGCTGGCCGACCAGAAGAAGCAGGAGCAGGCGACCCAGGCCCAGGAGAAGGTGCTCGACGCCCTCCTGGAGCTCATCGAGGTCCCGGTTCCGGAGAAGCTGCTCGCGGACGAGATCGAGAGCCGCAAGCACAACCTGGTCAACCACCAGCTCGGTCAGCTCGGCCTGGACCTCGAGTCCTACCTGAAGATGCAGGAGAAGAGCGAGGAAGAGTTCGACGCCGAGCTCAAGGAGCAGGCGGAGAAGGGCATCCGCACCCAGTTCGTCCTCGACGAGCTGGTCAGCAAGGAGAAGCTCAACGTCAGCCAGGAAGAGCTGACCGAGCACCTGATGCGCCGCGCCCAGTCCTCCGGCATGAGCCCGGACCAGTTCGCGCAGGCCGTCGTCGAGGGCGGCCAGGTGCCGGTCCTCGTCGGTGAGGTCGCCCGCGGCAAGGCGCTGGCCACCGTGGTGGAGGCCGTGACCGTCAAGGACACCGCCGGCGAGGTCGTCGACCTGAGCGACGAGGACGCCGAGGAGGCCGCGGAAGGTGCCGAGGCCGAGCAGGCCCCGGCCGCCGAGGCGGCGGACGAGGCCGGCAAGGCCGAGAGCTGATCCGGCTCGCCTGACCCGCGAACGGGGGGCGCCGGGGCGCGTGAGTGCACGCCCGGGCGCCCCCCCGTTCGGCTGTCGGCCACGGCGGACGCGCCCGCCCGGGGGTACCTGCGCTCACAGCGAAATGCGCTCTGCCCGGGATGGCGGCCGACGACCGGCGCGTTAGGGTCCCCAGTAGACGAAGACCCCAGTGGCGGCCAGCTCCGCGTGGCCGTCCGGACACGAGCAGGTGGACACGTGACGCTTCCGATGCCTTCCGCCGCCGGCGAGCCCAACTTCGGTGGTGGCCTCGGCGATCAGGTCTACAACCGGCTGCTCGACGAGCGCATCATTTTCCTCGGCCAGCCGGTGGACGACGATATCGCCAACAAGATCACCGCCCAGCTTCTGCTCCTTGCCGCCGACCCGGACAAGGACATCTTCCTGTACATCAACAGCCCGGGTGGTTCGGTCCAGGCGGGCATGGCGATCTACGACACCATGCAGTACATCAAGAACGATGTCGTCACCATCGCCATGGGCCTGGCCGCTTCCATGGGACAGTTCCTGCTGACCGCGGGCACCCCCGGCAAGCGCTTCGCGCTGCCCAACGCCGACATCCTCATCCACCAGCCCTCCGCGGGCCTGGCGGGCTCGGCCACCGACATCAAGATCCACGCCGAGCAGCTGCTGCGCACCAAGAAGCGGCTGGCCGAGCTGTCGGCCGCGCACAGCGGTCAGACCGTCGAGCAGTGGACCCGCGACGCGGACCGCGACCGCTGGTTCACCGCCGAGGAGGCGCGCGAGTACGGCCTCATCGACGAGGTGTACGGCAGTGCCGCGCAGCTTCCCGGCGGTGGCGGCACGGGCGCGTGAGCCCCGCCACAGCGCCGCAGGGCACCCGCTCCTCCCGCAGCCACCAGCTCATCTCCAGGAGAACCTCCCGATGACCTCATTTCCCACGGACGCCCGGGCCGAGTTCACCGGCATCGCGCCCGAGTCCCGCTACGTCGTGCCGCGCTTCGTGGAGCGCACCTCGCAGGGCGTGCGGGAGTACGACCCCTACGCGAAGCTCTTCGAAGAGCGCGTGATCTTCCTCGGTGTGCAGATCGACGACGCCTCGGCCAACGACGTCATGGCGCAGCTCCTGTGCCTGGAGTCGATGGACCCCGACCGCGACATCTCGGTCTACATCAACTCGCCGGGCGGTTCCTTCACCGCGCTGACCGCCATCTACGACACGATGCAGTTCGTCAAGCCGGACATCCAGACGGTCTGCATGGGGCAGGCCGCCTCGGCTGCCGCCGTGCTGCTGGCCGCCGGCACCCCCGGCAAGCGGATGGCGCTGCCCAACGCCCGTATCCTGATCCACCAGCCCTACAGCGAGACGGGCCGCGGTCAGGTCTCGGACCTGGAGATCGCGGCCAACGAGATCCAGCGGATGCGCGAGCAGCTGGAGGACATGCTGACCAAGCACTCCACCAAGGAGCGCGAGATCATCTCCCAGGACATCGAGCGCGACAAGATCCTCACCGCCGAGGAGTGCCTGGAGTACGGCCTGATCGACCAGATCGTCTCCACCCGGAAGACCTCGGTGGGGGTCTGAGGGTCCGCGCGCACGGCCCTGCCCCCTTGGAGCGGCACCGGATGTGTCGGTCCGGTCGCTCCAAGGGGGGCCCATTCCGGCGGTCCGGCAAGGTACCGTCGAAGAGCACGTACCTCGGTCCGTATCCCTGACGGATCCCAGGCGAAGGGGAAGCTCCTCGTGGCACGCATCGGTGATGGCGGCGATCTGCTCAAGTGCTCGTTCTGCGGCAAGAGCCAGAAGCAGGTGAAGAAGCTCATCGCGGGTCCAGGTGTGTACATCTGCGACGAGTGCATCGATCTCTGCAACGAGATCATTGAGGAGGAACTCGCCGAGTCCTCCGAAGTCCGGTGGGACGAGCTGCCCAAGCCCCGGGAGATCTACGAGTTCCTGGAGGGCTACGTCGTCGGTCAGGAGGCCGCGAAGAAGGCGCTCTCGGTGGCCGTCTACAACCACTACAAGCGGGTGCAGGCGGGCGAGAACGGCCAGGGCAGGGACGACGGCATCGAGCTGTCGAAGTCCAACATCCTGCTGCTGGGCCCCACCGGTTCCGGCAAGACGCTGCTGGCCCAGACGCTCGCGCGGATGCTGAACGTCCCCTTCGCGATCGCCGACGCGACGGCGCTCACCGAGGCGGGCTACGTCGGCGAGGACGTCGAGAACATCCTGCTGAAGCTCATTCAGGCGGCCGACTACGACGTCAAGAAGGCCGAGACCGGGATCATCTACATCGACGAGATCGACAAGGTGGCCCGCAAGAGCGAGAACCCCTCGATCACCCGGGATGTCTCGGGCGAGGGCGTGCAGCAGGCGCTGCTGAAGATCCTGGAGGGCACCACGGCCTCGGTGCCGCCGCAGGGCGGCCGCAAGCACCCGCACCAGGAGTTCATCCAGATCGACACGACGAACGTGCTGTTCATCGTGGGCGGTGCCTTCGCCGGCCTGGAGAAGATCATCGAGTCCCGGGCGGGTGCCAAGGGCATCGGCTTCGGTGCCGACATCCGTTCCAAGCGGGAGATCGAGGCGACCAACCAGTTCGAGGAGGTCATGCCGGAGGACCTGGTGAAGTTCGGGATGATCCCGGAGTTCATCGGCCGGCTGCCGGTCATCACCTCCGTGCACAACCTCGACCGCGAGGCCCTGCTGCAGATCCTCATGGAGCCCCGGAACGCGCTCGTCAAGCAGTACCAGCGGCTCTTCGAACTCGACGGTGTCGAGCTGGACTTCGACCGTCCGGCCCTGGAGGCGATCGCCGACCAGGCCATCCTGCGCGGCACCGGGGCCCGCGGACTGCGCGCCATCATGGAGGAGGTCCTCCAGTCGGTGATGTACGAGGTGCCCTCGCGCAAGGACGTCGAGCGCGTCGTGATCACCGAGGAGGTCGTGCACTCCAATGTGAATCCGACCCTGGTGCCGCGCGCCCGCGGCAACGGTGACCAGCAGCGCCACGAGAAGAGCGCCTGACCGCAGCGTGGCCCGGCGGTCCTCGCGGACCGGCGTCGGCAGTCCGCCCCTCTCCTCGTACCACGCGAAGGCCCGCCCCGGACCGGGGCGGGCCTTCGCGTGGGTGGAGCGCCGGCTGTCGCCCGGCGCTCCGGCGGGCCGGTTCACTACGGCGCCACGGTCACCTGGTCCGTGACGCCTGCCGTGACCCGTGCCGACTCCGCCGGGCCGGCGCCGGTCCGGTCATGCTCGGCTCACTTCTCGACCCGGGCCGCGTCGTAGACCTTCGCGGTCAGTCCGGCGGTCTCGTCGGCGGAGGCGGGGCCGCTGCCGTCGGTGGCGGTCACGATGGCGATGGTGCTGTCGTCCGCCCAGGCGCACACGGTCATGCTGGTGCTGATGACCTTGTACTCCTGGCACTTCATCAGGTCGCCGTCGAACCCGGAGGGGCTCACCTTCTTCGGCTCGCCCGCGGCCTTCGCCGAACCGCCGGTGGTCTTCTCCAGCTGGCCCAGCAGCCAGTCCACGCCCTTCTCGGGGTCGTCCAGGGTGCCGTAGGCGCCGCTGAAGTTCAGCCTCTTCTGACCGGCGGTGTACTGCGCACTGATGTGGCCCTCGGGGTCCATCCCGGGGATGTCCTGCTTCTTGTCCCCGCTGGTGCCGACCTTGACCTGGCCGCCCTTGCCGGTGTCGGGCTCGCCCTTGCGCTGGTACTCGCCTATGGACTGCGGCGCGTCGAGCTTGTAGGCGCCGCCCCCGATCACCCCGAACATGAACAGGCCGCCGATGATGGCGCCCACGACGACCAGCGCGCCCACCACGATGCCGATGGTCTTGCCCTTGCCCCCGCCACCCTGCGGCGGCATCGGCATGCCCGGGTGCGGCTGTCCGGGCATCCCCGGCTGGCCGGGCTGCCCGTAGGGAGCGCCGCCCTGCGGCTGTCCGGGCTGCCCGTACGGAGCGCCGCCCTGGGGCTGGCCCTGCGGGGGGTAGCCGTAGCCGGGCTGCTGCTGGGGCTGGCCCTGCTGGGGGTAGCCGTAGCCGGGCTGCTGCTGCGGCGGCTGCTGCGGGTACCCGTAGCCGGGCTGCGGCGGCTGCTGCGGCTGCTGCCCGTAGGGTCCCTGCCCGTAGGGACCCGGCTGGTTCTGGCTCATGGCGGCGCTTCCCCTCCGTGGATGTGCTTGAACGCGCTACGACATCTTGACCGATGCACGACGAGAGCGCCGCACCGGGCGCCGAATCGGGGCCGCCCGGGAACGCAATCGTGAAGAACGGCCGGCGAATCATCCGGACATGTCACGGAAGGCCCCGGCACACGGCGGCGGCGTCCGGGAACCTCTCCCGGGCGCCGCCGCTCGCTCCCCGCCGCTGCGCGGAGTGCTAGGTGATCGGCACGCGGACGTCCTCGCGGACCTTGGCGGTCGTCTCCCCGGCCTCGGTGACCGAGGTGCCCTGGCCGCTGATCGCGTCGGCCGCCGAGGCGGTCACCACGAAGCCGATGGTGCTGTGGTCGCCCCACATGCAGAACGGCATGGTGAAGCTGTCGACCCCCGAGGAGCTTCCGGGCGGTGCGCTGTACTTCACCTTCTGGCACTTCATCACCGCGTCGTCGCCCAGGCCGCTGGGCTTGACCTGCTGCGGCTCGCCGTCCAGTTCGGCCTTGCCGCCGCCGCTGGTGCCGGGATCCTCCTTGGCCTCCTTGGCGACCATCAGCAGCGCCGCGTCGACGACGGCCTCCGGGTTCTCGATGCTGCCGTAGACACCGCCGAAGCTGAGCTTCTTCGCATCGATGCCGGTGCCGCTCTCATAGTTGGCGGAGACCGTCTTGGGGTCCTTGACGCCGAACTGCTCGAACTTGTCCTTGTCGGAGTCGCTGAACCCGCTCGAGGAGCTGTTCTCCGAGCCGGGCTTCTTGTCGAACTCGCCGGCCACCGTCGCCGGGGTGACGAGCTTGTACTTCTTGCCGTCGTCGGCCACCGCGGAGCCGCCGCCCTTGCCGCCGCCGCCCTCGTCGTCGTCCGTGCCGGTGAACAGGACGACGCCGCCTATGACGGCCGCCACCAGCACCAGCGCGCCGACCACGATGCCGATCGTCTTGCCCTTGCCGCCGCCGCCCTGCGGCGGCATCGGCGGCCCGGGCTGGCCGTAGGGAGCCTGCTGGCCGTAGGGGTCGGGCTGCCCGTAGGGCCCCGGCTGGCCGTAGGGGGCGGCCTGGCCGGGCTGCCCCGGGGCGCCCTGCTGCTGCGGGAAGCCGTAGCCCTGTGGCGGCGGTCCGGGTGGCTGCTGTGGCGGCGGCTGCTGCGGGTAGCCGTAACCGGGCTGCCCGGGGGCGCCGCCGTACGGGCCGGGGCCGCCCTGCTGCGGCGGCTGCCCGTAGGGACCCGGCTGCTGGTCGTACGGCCCGGGCTGCCCTGGCTGTTGGCCGTAGGGGCCGGGTTGCTGGTTGCTCATGAGCGGCGCTTCCCCTCCGTGGACAAGTAGTCGAATGCGCTCCGCACATAGTGACGGATGCCGCCAGGGCGTGCGTCACCGGTCCGCGAACCGGTTCGAGAGCGGGGCCCGCACGCCCGTACACTGGCGGTCGTGACCGACAACACTCAGCAGAGCCCGCCAGCCGACGGGCCGAACAGCGCCGCCCCCGCAGATCTGCCGACCCAGTACGCGCCGGCCGAGGTGGAGGGGAAGCTGTACGAGCGCTGGGTGGAGCGGGGCTACTTCGAGGCCGACGCCAAGAGCGGCAAGCCGCCCTACACGATCGTCATCCCGCCCCCGAACGTCACCGGGTCCCTGCACCTGGGACACGCCTTCCAGCACACCCTCATGGACGCGCTCACCCGCCGCAAGCGGATGCAGGGCTACGAGGCGCTGTGGCTGCCCGGTATGGACCACGCGGGCATCGCCACCCAGAACAAGGTCGAGCAGCAGCTCGGCGAGGAGGGCAAGTCCCGCCAGGACCTCGGCCGGGAGGCGTTCGTCGAGCGCGTGTGGCGGTGGAAGGAGGAGTACGGCGGCCGGATCCTCGGCCAGATGCGGCGCCTCGGCGACGGCGTCGACTGGTCCCGCGAGCGCTTCACCATGGACGAGGGCCTCTCGCGCGCCGTGCAGACCGTCTTCAAGAAGATGTACGACGACGGGCTGATCTACCGTGCCGAGCGGATCATCAACTGGTGCCCGCGCTGCCTGACGGCCATCTCCGACATCGAGGTGGAGTACCAGGAGGACGACGGGGAGCTGGTCCAGCTCCGGTACGGCGAGGGCGAGGAGACCGTCGTCGTCGCCACCACCCGAGCCGAGACGATGCTCGGCGACACCGCGATCGCCGTCCACCCCGACGACGAGCGCTACCAGCACCTGATCGGCAAGCAGATCAAGCTGCCGCTGACCGACCGGACCATCCCCGTCGTCGCGGACAGCCACGTCGACCCGGAGTTCGGCACCGGGCAGGTCAAGGTGACCCCGGCGCACGACCCGAACGACTTCGAGATCGGCCGCCGGCACGGGCTGCCGATGCTCACGGTGCTGGACGAGCGCGGTGTCATCACCGCGCACGGCCCCTTCCAGGGCCTGGACCGCTTCGAGGCGCGCTCGGCGATCGTGGCCGCGCTGCGCGAGCAGGGCCGGGTGCTGGAGGAGAAGCGCCCCTACGTGCACAGCGTCGGGCACTGCTCCCGCTGCAAGACGACGATCGAGCCGCGGCTGTCCATGCAGTGGTGGGTCAAGGTCGCCCCGCTCGCACAGGCCGCCGGCGACGCCGTCCGCGACGGCCGGGTGCGGATCCACCCGGCCGACATGTCCTCCCGGTACTTCGACTGGGTCGACAACATGCACGACTGGACGATTTCGCGCCAGCTGTGGTGGGGGCACCGCATCCCGGTCTGGTACGGCCCCGACGGCGAGGTCGTCTGTGTCGGCCCGGACGAGGAGCCGCCCGCCGGCGAGGGCTGGCACCAGGACCCGGACGTGCTGGACACCTGGTTCTCCTCCGGGCTGTGGCCGTTCTCCACGCTCGGCTGGCCGGACCGGACGCCCGACCTGGAGACGTTCTACGCCACCGACGTCCTGGTGACCGGGTACGACATCATCTTCTTCTGGGTGGCCCGGATGATGATGTTCGGCACGTATGTGATGGAGGAGCCGCCCTTCCACACCATCGCGCTGACCGGCCTCGTCCGCGACGAGCACGGCAAGAAGATGTCGAAGTCCTTCGGCAACGTCGTCGACCCGCTCGACTGGATGGACGCCTACGGCTCCGACGCGCTGCGCTTCACCCTCGCCTCGGGTGCCAACCCCGGCACGGACGTGCCGATCGGCGAGGACTGGGTCAAGGCGTCCCGCAACTTCGCCAACAAGATCTGGAACGCCACCCGCTTCGCGCTGATGAACGGGGCCACCGTCGAGGGGCCGCTGCCGCAGACCGGTGAGCTGGCGGCCACCGACCGCTGGATCCTCTCCCGGCTGAACGAGGTGCTGGCCGAGGTCGACGGCTACTACGACGACTACCAGTTCGCCAAGCTCTCCGACGCGCTGCGGCACTTCGCCTGGGACGAGGTCTTCGACTGGTACGTCGAGCTGTCCAAGACCACCTTCGCCAAGGGCGGCAGGCCCGCCGAGGTCTCGCGCCGGGTGCTGGGCGAGGTGCTGGACGTGACCCTGCGGCTGCTGCACCCCGTCGTCCCGTTCGTCACCGAGACCCTGTGGACGACGCTGACGGGCGGCGAGTCCGTGGTCGTCGCGCCCTGGCCGCAGGACTCGGGGTTCCGCGATGCGGAGGCGGAGCGGGAGATCGCCACCGTCCAGCAGGCGGTGACCGAGGTCCGCCGCTTCCGCGCCGACCAGGGCCTCCAACCGGGCCAGAAGGTGCCTGCCGACCTGGCGGCGGAGGGCACCCCGCTGGTGGCCCACGAGGACGCCATCCGCCAGCTCCTGCGGCTCCAGCCCGCGGGGGAGGGGTTCCAGGCCACGGCCTCGCTGCCGGTCGCGGGCGCGACGGTCAGCCTCGACCTCTCCGGCGCGATCGATGTGGCGGCCGAACGCAAGCGGCTGGCCAAGGACCTGGCAGCCGCCGAGAAGGAGCTGGCGCAGACCGGCGCGAAACTCGGCAACGAGGCGTTCCTGGCCAAGGCGCCGGACCAGGTGGTGGAGAAGATCCGGGGCCGCAGGGCCGCCGCCGAGGCCGACATCGACCGGCTGCGGCAGCAGCTGGACCGGCTCGGCTGACCGGCCGCACGGCAGGCACGTCCGCGTGACCGGCGGTGTGGGACCGGCCCCGGGCCGGTCCCACACCGCCGTGCGTGCGTCGGAGCGTCCGTGCCGCCTTCGTTCCCGCACCGTCCGGCCGGGCCGCTCCGGCCGAGGGCGGGCAGGGCCAGGGCGTCGGGCCCGGCGGCGGCGCAATATGCCCGTATGGCACATTGCGCCACCTGGCGGGGGGCGGTCGTCCGGTCTGTCCGAACGCACCCCCGTCCGCCGCCGGACCCTTACGTAGACTGGTCGCGTGAGCGACGAGCCCCAGCCCGACGAGCCCCGGCCGCACGAACCCGAGCCCCACGAGTCCGAGCCGCACGAGCCGCGGCCCTCCTCCTTCGAGGAGATCGTCGGGGAAGAGACCGACCGCGATCCCGATCTGGCGGTGATCGAGGCGGGCAGCCGCACCCTGCGGGCCCAGGCCGGTCCCCCGCAGTCGGAGCCGGTGCCCGCCCGGCCCGAGGACCCCGAGGTGGACCGGGCCCTGCGGGCGGTGGAGGAGGAGCTGGCCACCCGCTGGGGCGAGACCAAGCTGGACCCCTCGGTGCAGCGCATCGCCGCGCTGGTCGACGTGCTGGGCGAGCCGCAGCGCTCCTACCCCTCCATCCACATCACCGGCACCAACGGCAAGACCACCACGGCGCGCATGATCGAGGCCCTGCTGGGCACCTTCGAGCTGCGGACGGGGCGCTACAGCTCCCCGCACGTGCAGTCGGTCACCGAGCGCATCAGCGTCGACGGCGCGCCGCTCTCGGCCGAGCGCTTCATCGAGACGTACGAGGACGTCAAGCCGTACGTCGAGATGGTGGACGCGCAGCAGGACTACCGGCTCTCCTTCTTCGAGGTCCTCACCGCGATGGCCTACGCCGCGTTCGCCGACGCGCCGGTCGACGTGGCCGTCGTCGAGGTCGGCATGGGCGGCACCTGGGACGCGACCAACGTCATCGACGCGGGTGTCGCCGTCATCACCCCCATCTCCCTCGACCACACCGACCGGCTCGGCGACACGCCCGAGCGGATAGCGCAGGAGAAGTCCGGGATCGTCAAGCCGGACGCCACCGTGGTGCTCGCCCAGCAGCCGGTGGAGGCGGCCTCCGTCGTGCTGAAGAAGGCCGTGGAGGTGGACGCCACCGTCGCCCGCGAGGGCATGGAGTTCGGCGTGGTCTCCCGGCAGCTCGCCGTCGGCGGCCAGCAGCTCACGCTGCGCGGCCTGGGCGGGGAGTACCCGGACATCTTCCTCCCGCTGCACGGCGCGCACATGGCGCACAACGCGTGCGTGGCGCTGGCCGCCGTGGAGGCGTTCTTCGGCATCGGCCAGCAGCAGGCCCGCACCCTCGACATCGATGTGGTCCGCGAGGCGT
The DNA here is from genome assembly GCF_000280905.1 of Streptomyces sp. AA1529. GTDB lineage: Bacteria > Actinomycetota > Actinomycetes > Streptomycetales > Streptomycetaceae > Streptomyces. The sequence goes on from NZ_ALAP01000075.1 coordinate 48,376, forward strand.
TCGCCGCGGTCTCCTCGCCCGGCCGGCTGGAGCTGGTGCGCAACAGCCCCCCGGTGCTGCTGGACGCGGCGCACAATCCGGGCGGCGCCCTGGCCACGGCCGAGGCCGTCAGCGAGGCGTTCGACTTCAGCCGGCTCGTCGGCGTCGTGGCCCCCAGCGCCGACAAGGACGTGCGCGGACTGCTGGAGGCGTTCGAACCGATCTTCGCGGAGATCGTCGTCACCCGGAACTCCAGCCACCGCTCGATGGACGTGGACGAACTCGCCGCGCTCGCCGTGGAGGTCTTCGGCGACGAGCGGGTCCAGGTGGAGCCGCGGCTGGACGCGGCGCTGGAGGAGGCGGTCACCCTCGCCGAGGAGGAGGGCGAGTACGCCGGGGCCGGGGTGCTGGTCACCGGCTCGGTCATCACGGTCGGCGAGGCCCGGCTGCTGCTCGGCGGGGGGCGCTGAATGCGAACGCTGTGCGCCTCCACGCTGATCGGCGAGTTCTTCGTCATCGGTTTCGCCGGATTGGTCGCGATGCAGACGAGTGACCTTTCGGCGGCCACCGTCTGGACGGTCAGCGGGATCGCCATGGTGCTGTGCCTGCTGCTGTGCGGCGTCCTCACCCGTCCGGGTGGCGTCCACCTCGGCTGGGTGCTCCAGGTCGCCCTGGTGGCCAGCGGGTTCGTGGTCCCCACGATGTTCTTCCTGGGTGCCTGTTTCGCCGGACTCTGGTGGGCTTCGGTGCACTTCGGCCGGAAGGTCGACGAGGCGAAGGCGCGCTTCGCGGCCGCGGCCGCGGCGACGGACGGTACCGAGCCCGCCGGCTGAGGCGCGGGTGGCACCCGCCGAGGCGGCGGGTGCCACCCGGGCGGCGGAAAAGTGCTCCCCGGCGTCGGAGCGGCCGCGGGCCGCAGGTAGCCTCTGCTCACCGTACGACCGCAGCCAAGGAGCCGCACGCATGACCCAGCGCACCCTCGTCATCCTCAAGCCCGATGCCGTCGCACGCGGTCTGGTGGGCGAGATCATCGGCCGTATCGAGCGCAAGGCGGGGTGGACGATCGCGGCCATGGAGCTGCGTACGCTGGAGCGGGCCGCGCTGGAGCAGCACTACGCCGAGCACGAGGGCCGCCCGTTCTACCAGCCGCTGATGGAGTTCATGGCCTCCGGCCCGTCCGTCGTCGCCGTCGTCGAGGGCGAACGGGTGATCGAGGGAGTGCGGGCGCTGGCCGGGCCGACGGACCCGATCGCCGCCCCCGCCGGGTCGGTGCGCGGAGATTTCGGCACCATTGTGCGGGAGAATCTCATCCACGCCTCGGACTCGGAGGAGTCGGCCGCGCGGGAGATGAAGATCTTCTTCCCCCGATTCTCCTGAGCCGGGCCTCGCCCGCCGCCGAATCGACCGCCTGAGGCGGAATGGACCGGGGCTCGGCTCCGACACGACGTCACCATTACGGTGGCCGTTCGGACTTCCGCCGACAATGGCGGAGGAACCGTCTCCACGTGTTCGAGCAACCGCGTCTACGATGGAAGCCTCGCGTTTCGAGCATGCCGGCGAGGTACTCCACATCCTTCCGTAGCCGCACACCACATCGCCCCACTTGGAAGGCCAGACGCATCCATGGGAACCAATATGTCGTTCATCGGCCGTGATATGGCTGTCGACCTCGGGACCGCCAACACGCTGGTGTACGTCAGGGGTCGCGGGATCGTCCTCAACGAGCCGTCCGTCGTCGCGATCAACACCAACACCGGCGGAATCCTCGCGGTCGGCGCCGAGGCGAAGAAGATGATCGGCCGCACCCCTGGCAACATCGTGGCCGTCAGGCCGCTGAAGGACGGCGTGATCGCCGACTTCGAGATCACCGAGCGGATGCTCCGCTACTTCATTCTGAAGATCCACAAGCGGCGCTATCTCGCCCGGCCCCGCGTGGTGGTGTGCGTGCCCTCCGGTATCACCGGAGTCGAGCGCCGCGCCGTCATCGAGGCGTCCACCCAGGCGGGTGCCCGCCAGGTGCACATCATCGAGGAGCCGATGGCCGCGGCGATCGGCTCCGGGCTGCCCGTCCACGAGGCGACCGGCAACATGGTGGTGGACATCGGCGGCGGCACCACCGAGGTCGCCGTGATCTCGCTCGGCGGCATCGTCACCGCGCAGTCCATCCGGGTGGCGGGTGACGAGCTCGACAACGCGATCATCCAGCACATCAAGAAGGAGTACAGTCTCCTCCTCGGCGAACGCACCGCCGAGAGCATCAAGATCACCATCGGCTCGGCGCACGACCTCGACAAGGACGAGCACACCGAGATCCGCGGCCGCGACCTGGTCAGCGGGCTCCCCAAGACCGTGGTGATCTCCGCGGCCGAGGTCCGCAGGGCCATCGAGGAGCCGGTCAACGCGATCGTCGACGCGGTCAAGACGACCCTCGACAAGTGCCCGCCGGAGCTGTCCGGCGACGTGATGGACCGCGGCATCGTGCTCACCGGCGGTGGCGCGCTGCTGCGCGGTCTGGACGAGCGGCTCCGCCGGGAGACGGGGATGCCCATCCACATCGCCGAGGACCCGCTGGACTCGGTCGCGCTCGGCTCCGGCAAGTGCGTCGAGGAGTTCGAGGCCCTCCAGCAGGTGCTCGACGCGCAGCCGCGCCGCTGAGCCCCGAGCGCGCGCCGGTGCGCACCAACTGACCGTTCACGCGGCGGGTCGTTCGAACGCAGTGGCGGCCCCCGCCATGCACCCCGCCCAGGCGGGGCTGCCCCACAGAAAGGCACGGCCGCCGCACGTGAGGGACACACGAGAAAGCCGGCTGCTGCTCGTCCTGCTGATCGCCATCGCGTTCGCACTGATCACGGTGGACCTCAGAGGGGGCGAGCAGTCTCCGCTCGACGGAGCGCGGCGGTCCGCCGCCTCCGTTTTCGGCCCGCTGGAGAACGGTATGGCCTCGGCCGTCGACCCCGTCGGCAACGCTGTCGCCGCCGTCCGCGACTCGGGTGCCCGCCACGACAGACTCAGCCGACTGGAGCAGGAGAACGCGGCACTGCGCCAGAAGCTCGGCTCCAGCGACCGCAACCGGGCCCGGGCCAAGGAACTGGACAAGCTCCTCAAGACCGCCGGAGCGGGCGGCTACGGCGTCAAGGGCGCCCAGGTCGTCGCGATCGGCGCCGCCCAGGGGTTCTCCTGGACCGTCACCATCGACGCGGGCCGGGAGGACGGGCTGCGCCGGGACATGACCGTGCTGAACGGCGACGGACTGGTCGGCCGGCTGACCACCGTCGGGCCCTCCAGCTCCACCGTGCTGCTGGCCAACGACCCCGACTTCACCGTCGGCACCCGGCTGGAGAAGAGCAACGAGCTGGGCTTCGCCACCGGGCGCGGCGGGGACGCGCTCTCCGTCCAGCTCCTGAACGGCAAGGCCAAGGTGAAGAAGGGCGACCGGCTGGTCACCTTCGGCTCCAGCGACGACAAGCCGTTCGTCCCCGGCGTCCCGGTCGGCGAGGTCACCAAGGTCAACCGGCATCAGGGCGACCTCACCCGGACGGTACGGGTGCGGCCCTACGTGGGCTTCACCCGACTGGACGTGGTCGGCATCGTCGTCAAGCCGCCGCGCAAGGACCCGCGTGACGAGGTCCTCAAGTCCAAGAAGCCCCCGAAGCCCAAGCCCGCCCCCACCGTGACCGTCACCAAGACGCCCGGCGCCACCTCCTCGCCCAGGAGCTGATCCCCGTGCACCTCCTCAACCGGATGCTGCTCTCGGCCGCTCTCGTGGTCGTCGCCCTGATGCTGCAGGTCACCGTGCTGGCCAGACTGCAGCTTCCCGGCGCCGTGCCCGATGTGCTGCTGCTCGTCGTCCTGGGCCTCGCACTGGTCTACGGCCACACCGCCGGCGCCCTGGTGGGCTTCGCCGCCGGACTGCTGGCCGACATCGCCCCACCCGCCGACCACGCGGTGGGCCGCTATGCGCTGGTGCTCTGCCTGATCGGCTACGCCGCCGGGCTGACCAAGCCGGAGGGCGGGCAGCACCGCTCGGCCACCGTGCCGATGCTCGTCGTCGCCTCCGCCGCCATCGGCTCCACCCTGCTGTACGCCGGGGTCGGCGCCCTGGTCGGGGACACCGTGGCCCGCCTCGACGGAATCGGCGGAATGCTGCTCACCGCGACCCTCTACGACCTGCTGCTGGCACCCTTCGTGGTTCCGCTGGTCATGTCCCTGGCGCGGCGCGGCGAGAAGGACCCGATCGGGGCCGAACCCGGCGGCGGCAGCGCGGACGGCGGGATGCGCGCCTACGGCTGGCTCACCTCCGGCGGGAGCCTGGACGCCCGGCTCGGCGGCGGGGTGTTCGGCAAGAGCGGCAGCGGCAGCGTGTTCGGCAAGGGCGGCAAGGGGCTCAAGACCGGCAAGCGGACCTCGCGCAACAAGGCCGTCAACCTCGGCGGCCGCGGCAGGACCGGGAAGATCAAGGGGGTCAAGCGGCTGTGAGGCGCGCTCCTTCCCACCCGGCTCCCGCCCCGGCCTTCCCGCCGGCTCGTCCCCCGGCCTTCCCTCCGGCTTCCCGCCCGGCGTCCGCCGGCCACGACCACCGGCCCGACCACCGCCCTTCGAGGAGGCGTTGCGCGCCGTGACCAACATTCCCGAGACCGGCCGCTCCTCCCGCGTCACCATCCGGCTGGTCGCCATCCAGATCCTGGTGCTGTCGCTGCTGCTGACGCTGGGCGGCCGACTGTGGTATCTCCAGATCCGCAACGGCGACGAATACCAGAAGGAGGCCAAGGGCAACCACGTCCAGCAGGTCGTCCAACCCGCCACCCGCGGCTCGATCCTGGACGCGCGGGGCGTGCCCATCGCCGACAACGAGACCCGCCTGGTGGTCTCGGCCTCCCGCACCGAGCTGATGAAGCAGGACGACGACGGCGAGGCCGTCCTGGAACGGCTCGCCAAGGTCCTGGGCATGTCGCCCAAGACGGTCAAGGAGAAGGTGCGGCTCTGCAACGCGGAGACCCCGCAGCCGTGCTGGAACGGCTCCCCCTACCAGCCGATCCCGGTCACCGACGATGCCGAGCCCAAGCAGGCCCTGCAGATCCGGGAGCGTTCGGAGGACTTCCCCGGGATCACCGCCGAGCCGGAGGCCGTCCGGCGCTACCCGGCCCCGCACGGCGCCAACACCTCGCAGGTGCTCGGCTACCTCTCGCCCGTCACCGACGACGAGATCGAGAAGGCCAAGGACACCGACTCGCCGTTCCTGGCCTCCGACGAGGTCGGCCGCAACGGCCTGGAGCGGTCCTACGACAGCGAACTGCGCGGCTCCTCGGGCGTCACCCGCTACGAGGTGGACAACCTCGGCCGCGTGATGGGCGAGGCCGAGCGCGACAAGGCCCGTCCCGGCTCGAACCTGATCACCTCGATCGACTCGCGGCTCCAGGCCGTGGCCGAGAAGCAGCTCGACAAGGCGATGAAGGACGCCCGCAAGAAGTTCGACAAGAACACCGGCCGCAACTACAAGGCCGACGCGGGCGCCGTCGTGGTGATGGAGAACAAGACGGGCCGGGTCGTCTCCATGGCCTCCAACCCCGAGTACGACCCCAACTCCTGGGTCGGCGGCATCTCCGGCAAGGAGTACGCGAAGCTCACCGGGAAGAAGTCCAACTACCCGCTGCTCAACCGCGCGATCCAGGGCCTGGCGGCGCCGGGCTCCATCTTCAAGGTCATCTCCACCTCCGCGGCCGTCAAGGCCGGCTACCCGTTCGACGGCCGCTACAACTGCTCCTCGGACTTCGAGGTGGGCGGCCAGGTCTTCAAGAACTTCGAGTCCGAGAGCTTCGGCGGCATCAACCTCGGCCGCGCGCTGGAGGTCTCCTGCGACACCGTCTTCTACCGTCTCGCCTACAAGGAGTGGAAGAAGGACGGCGGGAACCTGCCCGAGAAGGGTGCGAAGGACTGGTTCTACAAGACCGCCCACCAGTTCGGCCTCGGCGAGAAGACCGGCATCGACATCCCCAACGAGGTCGAGGGCCGCGTCCCGGACCGCCAGTGGAAGAAGGACTACTGGAAGGCCAACAAGGACGCCTGGTGCAAGCAGGCCGACAACGCCGGCGACGACCCCAGCTACGCCGAGAAGATCGCCAAGGAGAACTGCGTCTCCGGAATGAAGATGCGGGCCGGTGACAGCGTCAACTACTCCATCGGCCAGGGCGACACCCTGGTCACCCCGATCCAGATGGCCACGATCTACGCGGCGCTCGGCAACGGCGGCACCCTGCACGACCCCACCATCGGCAAGGCCGTCGTCAGCCCCGACGGCAAGTCCGTCAAGGAGATCGAGCCGCACGCGCACGGCAAGCTGCCGGTGAGCGGCAAGACCCTCAGCAAGATCGACAAGGGTCTCCAGGGCGTCGCCACCCACGGCACGGCGGCCTGGCGGTTCGGCGAGGCCGGCTGGCCGCAGAACAAGATCAAGATCCGGGCCAAGACCGGTACCGCCGAGGTCGCCGGCAAGCAGACCACCTCCTGGCTGGCCACCTACACCGACGACTTCACCGTCGTCATGACCATCTCCCAGGGCGGCACCGGCTCCGGCGCCTCCGGCCCCGCCGTGCGCGAGATCTACAACGCCATGTACGGCGTCGGCTCCGACGGCGGCATCGACAAGAAGCGGGCCCTGCTGCCCAAGCCGCAGACCAAGCTGCCGAAGATCGACAAGGACGGCGCCATCGTCGCCCAGCGCGACAAGCGGCCCGACCCCTCCAAGAGCCCCTCCGCCTCGCCGTCCGGCCAGGGCCCCTCCACCGCGCCGCCCGGCGAGACCCCCGAGACCCGGCGCGAGGGCGAGGCCGCACGCAACGAGGGCGAACAGCAGCAGCGCCGCCGGGACGGCGCCCAGCAGGCCGGCGCAACCCGCGAGTCCGCCGGAGGTGACCGCCCATGACCAGCCGGACGTTCGCACTCGGCGGCTACGGACCGCGCCGCCGCTCGGCCTGGGACCGGCTGACCGCACGGGACTCCCTCGTGTGGCGGATGGACTGGGTCATCCTGCTCGCCGGGGTCGCCCTCGCGATCATCGGATCGCTGCTCGTCTACTCCGCCACCCGCAACCGCACCGAACTCAACCAGGGCGACCCGCGGTACTTCCTCGTCCGGCACGTCATCAGCATGGGCATCGGCATCGCGCTGATGATCGGCACCGTCTGGCTCGGCCACCGCAGGCTCCGCAGCGCCGTACCCGTGCTCTACGGCCTCACCGTGCTGCTGGCGCTCTGCGTCCTCACCCCGCTCGGCGCCACTATCAACGGGTCGCGCGCCTGGCTGAACCTCGGCGGCGGCTTCACCGTCCAGCCCGCCGAGTTCATCAAGATCACGGTGATCCTCGGGATGGCCATGCTGCTGGCCGCCAAAGTCGACGCGGGCGACCAGGACCACCCCGACCACCGCACCGTGCTGCACGCGCTCGGCATGGCGGCCCTGCCCATCGCGGTCATCCTGGCCATGCCGGACCTCGGCTCGGTGATGGTGCTCGTCGTCATCGTGCTCGCCGTCCTGCTCGCCTCCGGCGCCTCCAACCGCTGGGTCATCGGACTGTGCCTGGCCGGAGCCGGGGGAGCGGTGCTGGTGTGGGCGCTCGGCCTGCTGGACGAGTACCAGATCAACCGGTTCGCCGCGTTCGCCAACCCGGCACTCGACCCGGCGGGCGTCGGCTACAACACCAACCAGGCCCGCATCGCCATCGGCTCCGGCGGCCTCACCGGCAAGGGACTCTTCGAGGGCACCCAGACCACCGGCCAGTTCGTCCCCGAGCAGCAGACGGACTTCGTCTTCACCGTCGCGGGCGAGGAACTCGGCTTCGTGGGCGGCGGGCTGATCCTCGTGCTGCTGGGCGTGCTCATCTGGCGCGCCTGCCGGATCGCCCGGGAGTCGACCGAGCTGTACAGCACCATCGTCGCGGCCGGCGTGATCGCCTGGTTCGCCTTCCAGGCGTTCGAGAACATCGGCATGACGCTCGGCATCATGCCGGTGGCCGGCCTGCCGCTGCCGTTCGTCTCCTACGGCGGCACGTCCATGTTCGCGGTCTGGATCGCCGTCGGACTGCTGCAGTCGATCCGCACCCAACGCCCGATAGCGGCGTAGCCGCGGCCCCGCCGCGCGCCGCAACCCCGCCCGCACCGCTGTGCGCCGCCCCTCCCGGCGGCCGCGCACAGCGATGCGGGCGCACGGCCATCCGGACGGCCCGGCCCAACCGTTACTCTGGACGACTGGCCCTGTCCTCCGTACGAAAGCGCGCCCCAGATGCCCGTCGAGTCGGTCTTCCCCCAGCTAGAGGCCCTCCTCCCGCACGTCCAGAAGCCGATCCAGTACGTGGGCGGTGAGCTGAACTCCACCGTCAAGGACTGGGACGCGACGGACGTCCGCTGGGCGCTGATGTACCCGGACGCCTACGAGGTCGGTCTGCCCAACCAGGGCGTCATGATCCTCTACGAGGTGCTCAACGAACGCGAGGGCGTGCTGGCCGAGCGCACCTACAGCGTCTGGCCGGACCTGGAGAAGCTGATGCGGGAGCACGACGTCCCGCAGTTCACCGTCGACGCGCACCGCCCCGTCGGCGCCTTCGACGTGCTCGGCGTCTCCTTCTCCACCGAGCTGGGCTACACCAACCTGCTCACCGCCCTCGACCTCTCCGGCGTCCCGCTGCACGCCCGGGACCGCACCGAGGACCACCCGATCGTGATGGCGGGCGGCCACGCCGCGTTCAACCCGGAGCCCGTCGCCGACTTCCTGGACGTCGCGGTGATCGGTGACGGCGAGCAGGCCGTGCTGGAGGTCACCGAGATCATCCGGGCCTGGAAGGCCGAGGGACGCCCCGGCGGCCGGGACGAGCTGCTGCTGCGGCTCGCGAAGACCGGCGGCGTGTACGTGCCGCGCTTCTACGACGTCGAGTACCTGGCCGACGGCCGGATCTCCCGCGTCGTGCCGAACCGCTCCGGCGTCCCGTGGCGGGTGAGCAAGCACACCGTGATGGACCTGGACGAGTGGCCCTATCCCAAGCAGCCGCTGGTCCCGCTCGCCGAGACCGTCCACGAGCGGATGTCGGTGGAGATCTTCCGCGGCTGCACCCGCGGCTGCCGCTTCTGCCAGGCGGGCATGATCACCCGCCCGGTCCGGGAGCGCTCCATCACCGGCATCGGCGAGATGGTCGACAAGGGCCTGAAGAACACCGGATTCGAGGAGGTGGGACTCCTCTCCCTCTCCTCCGCCGACCACAGCGAGATCGGCGACGTCGCCAAGGGCCTCGCCAACCGCTACGAGGAGGACAAGGTCGGCCTGTCCCTGCCCTCCACCCGGGTGGACGCCTTCAACATCGACCTGGCCAACGAGCTGACCCGCAACGGGCGCCGCTCCGGCCTCACCTTCGCCCCCGAGGGCGGCAGCGAGCGCATCCGCAAGGTCATCAACAAGATGGTCTCCGAGGAGGACCTGATCCGCACCGTCGCCACCGCCTACGGCAACGGCTGGCGCCAGGTGAAGCTCTACTTCATGTGCGGGCTGCCCACCGAGACCGACGAGGACGTCCTGCAGATCGCCGACATGGCCACCCGCGTCATCGCCAAGGGCCGCGAGGTCGCCGGGTCCAACGACATCCGCTGCACCGTCTCCATCGGCGGCTTCGTCCCCAAGCCGCACACCCCCTTCCAGTGGGCACCGCAGCTCTCGCCCGAGGAGACCGACGCGCGGCTGGCCAAGCTGCGCGACGCGATCCGCGCGGACAAGAAGTACGGCCGCTCCATCGGGTTCCGCTACCACGACGGCAAGCCCGGCATCGTCGAGGGCCTGCTCTCCCGCGGCGACCGCCGCCTCGGCGCGGTGATCCGCGAGGTCTACGAGCGCGGCGGCCGGTTCGACGGCTGGCGCGAGTACTTCTCCTACGACCTGTGGATGGAGTCGGCCGCCGAGGCGCTGCGCGGCGCGGACGTCGACGTCGACTGGTACACCACCCGCGAGCGCTCCTACGAGGAGGTGCTCCCCTGGGACCACCTCGACTCCGGCCTGGACAAGGACTGGCTCTGGGAGGACTGGCAGGACGCCCTCGACGAGACCGAGGTCCCGGACTGCCGCTGGGATCCCTGCTTCGACTGCGGAGTGTGTCCTCAGATGGACACGGAGATCCAGATCGGCCCGACGGGCAAGAAGCTGCTGCCGCTGACCGTGGTGCAGTAGCCCGGCTCCGCTCGGGCCCGCTCCGGCCCGCCCGGGGCGGGCCGGGGACTCGGTGTGTCCGTCCGGACCTGGCAGGGCCCGCTGCACCCGCCCGGGAGGCCCCGTCCGACGGAGCGGCGGCCGTCGCCGCGGGGCAGCCGCGTACCCTGGGCGGCAGGATCATCCGCACGGACCCGGGCCTCCGGAGCCGGCGGCCCGGACGAAGCCCGGGCCCGGCCCGCCGGACGCGCCCGGCGGCCGCGGGTGACGGCCCCGCCACCCGGGGGCGTCACCGCGGCGGCGCGTGCGGACTTCCGCCTCCGTACACGACGCACAGGACACATCCGTCAGACGAGGGCGGCCGCGCCTCGCGCGACGCCCGGCACCGAGGAGAGAACCACTGGGCAAGCGACAGCCCGAAGGCCCGCCGCCCGCACCTGCCGTGCAGCGCCTCCGCCTGCGCTACACGAAGCGGGGCCGCCTTCGGTTCACCAGCCACCGCGACTTCCAGCGCGCCTTCGAGCGGGCCCTGCGCCGCGCGGAGGTGCCCATGGCGTACTCCGCCGGTTTCACCCCGCACCCCAAGGTCAGCTACGCGAACGCCGCCCCCACCGGCACCGGCAGCGAGGCGGAGTACCTGGAGATCGGCCTCGTCCGGCACCGGGACCCCGAGGAACTGCGCGCCCAGCTCGACGCGTGCATGCCCGACGGTCTCGACCTGGTCGACGTGGCCGAGGCGCACGGCTCCGACTTCAGCGACCGGCTCCAGGCCTCCGTGTGGGAGATCCGGCTCGACGGCGTCTCCCCGGCACAGGCGCAGCAGGCGGTGGCGGCCTTCCTGGCCGCGGAGACCGTCGAGGTGCAGCGGCGGACCAAGAAGGGCGTCCGCTCCTTCGACGCCCGGGCCGCCGTCCGCTCGCTGACCGCCACCGCGCGGCCCGCCGGGGCTGACACCGCCACCGGCACCGATAGGCCGGGCGAGGGGGCCTGTGCGATACTGCGCCTGGTAGTACGACACGTGACACCTGCCGTACGACCCGACGACGTCCTGTCCGGTCTCCGCGCTACGGCCGACCTGGCGCCGCCGGTCCCCGCAGCGGTGACCAGGCTGGCGCAGGGGCCGCTCGATGAGGAGACCGGCACGGTGACCGACCCGTTCGCACCTGACCGCGACGCGCTTCCGGAGCCCATCGGCTCAGGGGTTTCCAGCGCCGCGACGGTGCCGGGCGGCACCGCGTAGGGCAGCCGCCGAAGCCGCGCCGCCGCCGACGACGCACGCCAGGGAGCCACCCGGGCAGCCGTACGGCAGGCGAACGCACAGACCAGCAGACTTTCGCCGTAGCCGGGCCGGACAAGGGCCGGAACCGGCGAGTGACACGACAGCTCCCGTGCGGCGCCCGCGCCCCGGAGAGCGGCCCACCCCAGGGTGAGCCGCCCCGGACCCCACGAGCGCGGCGCCCGGGAGCGTGACGGGAGAACCGCCCGCATGCTTGAACCAACCGAATCCAACGAATCGGCGGCGCCCACAGCCGGAGCCGCCGCCTCCGCGGAAGCCTCCGAGGCCACCGTCCCCGGTGCCGCCGGTCCCTCCGGCGGATCGGTCGCCGACCGCGGCAGCACCGTCGGCGGCGGAACCGCCGGGGCACCCGAGACCGCCGGTGGCGCCCTCAGCACACCGAGCGACACACTGCCGCCGCGCCGCCGGCGCGCCGCCAGCCGCCCCGCGGGGCCGCCCGCTCCGCCCGCCGGGGACGCCGGTGACCGGCCGTCGCCCGTGCAGGACAGTGCCGCCGGCGGTCCGCAGGACGCCGGGACCCGGGACGACTCCGGCGAGACCCCCGCTCCGGCCGCCCGGCCGCGCCGCCGCGCCACCCGCAAGGCCAGCGCGCCCGCCGGATCACCGGCTCCGGCCGAGCCGGCCGCGCAGCCGGAGGCCGCCGAGCAGACCGCACCCGCCGCGCAGCCGGAGGCCGCGGGCGGCACTGTCGAGGTCGGCACCGAGCCGCCGAAGGCCGGGGGCCGCCGCCGCGCCACCCGCAAGGCCACCGCGCCCGCCGGCGCGCCCGCTCCGGCAGCCGAGGCCGAGCCCGCGGCCGTCGCCGGGGCGAGTGCTGACGCCGAGGAGCCGAAGCCCCGTACCCGCCGCCGCGCCACCAGCCGCCGGTCTGCCGAAGGTGCCGAGGCGGCCGAGCAGGAGAAGCCCGCGACGGCCCGCCGCCGGAGCAGCCGGGAGACGGCGGCCGCCGCCGAGTCCGCGGAGGGCGCCGGGACCGCGGAGTCCGCAGCGCCCGCACGGGGTGCCGGAACGGACGACTCCGGTGCGGCCGGGGCGGAAGCCGCCGAGCCCAAGCCGCGCAGCCGCCGCCGCGCGAGCACTCGCAAGACCGCGGCCGTCGAGTCCGGGGCCGCCGAGTCCGGGGCCGAGTCGCAGACCGGGACGCCCGCGGAGGCCGCCGCCGAGACCCCGGCCGAGTCCGCGCCCGCCGCGCGCACCCGGCGCCGGGCGACGCGCGCCGGTTCCGCGCCCGACGCCGAGGCGGAGCAGAGCCCCGCCGGCCCGGCCGAGTCCGAGGGCTCCGCCGGCTCCGGCCGGGCGGCCGAGGGCGGCAAGCCGGCCAGGACGAGCCGGAAGAGCGAGGCGGCCAAGGCCGCCGAGGCGTCGGAGGAGTCCGCCGCGCCGCAGGCCGACGGGAAGCCGGCCGCCGAGGGGAAGTCCGAGGCCGCGGAGAAGTCCGAGGCCGCCGGGAAGTCCGAGGGCCGCGCCGGCCGCCGGAAGCGGGCCGCGCCGCCGGTGGCGATGTTCCAGCCGCCCGTCTTCACCGAGCCCGCCTTCCAGACTCCGCAGTCCGCCGCCGCGGCGGCGGAGGCGGAGCGCCGTGCGGAGGCCCGGTCGCAGGAGGAGCCGGAGGACGAGGGCGCGGACCGCGAGGAGACGCAGCCCACCCGGCGTCGGCGCCGCCGCGCGGACTCCGGTGAGCAGCAGCCCGCCACCCGGGACGAGCAGGACCGCGACACCGCCGACCAGCAGTCCGAGGGTTCGGAGAGTGCCGAGGACGAGGAGCAGGAGGGCGCCCGCGGCGAGGACCGCCCTGCGCGCCGCCGCCGCAGGGGTGGACGCCGTCGGCGCCGCGGCGAGGGCGCCGAGCAGTCCGAGGGCACCGAGGGTGAGGAGCGGGAGGACCGCTCCGGGCCCGCGGAGGAGTCCGCGGCGGCCGAGCCGGCCGGAGCGGATGCCGCCGAGGGCGACGAGGGCGAGGCCGGCTCCTCGGGCGGCTCCAGCAGCAGCTCGCGGCGCCGTCGCCGGCGCCGCCGCCGGTCCGGTGACGCGGACGGTTCCGGGAACGAGCCCGCCACCCAGGACGACCCCGAGCGCACCGTCGTCAAGGTCCGCGAGCCGCGGAAGAAGAAGGACGAGCCGACCGACGAGGTGCAGGCCATCAAGGGCTCCACCCGGCTGGAGGCCAAGAAGCAGCGCCGCCGCGAGGGCCGTGAGCAGGGCCGCCGGCGGGTGCCGATCATCACCGAGGCGGAGTTCCTGGCCCGCCGCGAGGCCGTCAAGCGGGAGATGGTCGTCCGGCAGAGCGGGGAGCGTACCCAGATCGCCGTCCTCGAGGACGACGTGCTGGTCGAGCACTTCGTGAACAAGGAGCAGTCGACCTCGTACGTCGGCAATGTCTACCTCGGCAAGGTGCAGAACGTGCTGCCGTCGATGGAGGCCGCGTTCGTCGACATCGGCAAGGGCCGCAACGCCGTGCTGTACGCGGGCGAGGTCAACTTCGAGGCGCTGGGCATGGCGAACGGCCCGCGCCGGATCGAGACCGCGCTCAAGTCGGGCCAGTCGGTGCTGGTGCAGGTCACCAAGGACCCGATCGGCCACAAGGGCGCCCGGCTGACCAGCCAGGTCTCGCTGCCGGGCCGCTACCTGGTCTATGTGCCCGAGGGCTCCATGACGGGCATCAGCCGCAAGCTCCCCGACACCGAGCGCTCGCGGCTCAAGCAGATCCTCAAGCGGGTCGTGCCCGAGGGCGCCGGTGTGATCGTGCGCACGGCGGCCGAGGGCGCCAGCGAGGACGAGCTGCGCCGCGACGTCGAGCGGTTGCAGGCCCAGTGGGAGGAGATCCGGAAGAAGTCCCAGAAGGGCAACGCGCCCACGCTGCTCTACGGCGAGCCGGACATGACCGTCCGTGTGGTGCGCGACATCTTCAACGAGGACTTCTCCAAGGTCATCGTCAGCGGTGCCGAGGCGTGGGAGACCATCCACGGCTATGTCTCGCACGTGGCTCCCGATCTGAGCGACCGGCTGCAGAAGTGGACGTCGGACGTGGACGTCTTCGCCACGTACCGCATCGACGAGCAGCTCGCCAAGGCGCTGGACCGCAAGGTGTGGCTGCCCAGCGGCGGCTCGCTGGTGATCGACCGGACCGAGGCGATGATCGTCGTCGACGTCAACACCGGGAAGTTCACCGGCCAGGGCGGAAACCTGGAGGAGACGGTCACCAGGAACAACCTGGAGGCGGCCGAGGAGATCGTGCGCCAGCTGCGGCTGCGCGACCTCGGCGGCATCATCGTGATCGACTTCATCGACATGGTCCTGGAGTCCAACCGCGATCTGGTGCTGCGCCGGCTGCTGGAGTGCCTGGGCCGGGACCGCACCAAGCACCAGGTGGCGGAGGTCACCTCGCTGGGCCTGGTGCAGATGACCCGCAAGCGGGTCGGCCAGGGGCTGTTGGAGTCGTTCTCCGAGCAGTGCGTGCACTGCAACGGGCGCGGCGTCATCGTGCACCTGGATCAGGCCGTGGCCGCCGGTGGCGGCGGCAAGAAGGGCAAGAAGGGCAAGAAGGGCGACAGCAGGAGCGAGGCCAGGGCGGAAGGCAAGGGGGAGGGCAAGGCGGAGCCGAAGACCGGCGACCGGCAGGCCGCGGAGACGCAGCCCGAGCCCTCGCCCGCCACCGCTCCGGCCGCCGCCGCGGTGGAGCCCTCCGAGGCGGCTGCCGAGGCGGCCGACCTCACCGCGCCGGTACCGGTGGAGTTCGTGCCGGACGAGGAGCTCTTCAGCAGCGCCGCCGAGGCGGAGGCCGCCGCGGCCGCGGCACGCGGAGGACGTACGCGGCGGCGCGGCAGCCGGAAGGCGAGCGCCCCCGCGGGTGCGCCCCGGACCGGCGGCGAGCCTGCCCGGGCCGCCGAGGTGGTCGAGCCCGCGGCACCGGAGCCGGAAGCCCGGCCTGCTGCGGTCGAGTCCGCTCCGGCCCCGGCGGAGCCCGCGGCCCCGGCCGAGCCCGCCGCGGCGGAAGCGGCACCGGAGCCCGCTGCCCGGCCCCGCCGCCGGGCGACGCGCAAGGCGAGCGCGCCCGCCGGTGCGCCCCGCACGGGTGACGACACGGCCGCCGTGCTGGTCGTCGCGGCGGACGAGGCGGCCGCACCGGTCGCTGCCGCCGAGCCCGAGCCGGCGGTCGGCGAGGTCGTCACGGAGGCCGCTCCGGTTCGCCCGCGGCGGCGGGTGACCCGCACGGTCACCGCCACCGCCCCGGAGGAGGAGGCCGCGGCTCCGGCGAAGAAGGCCGCCGCGAAGAAGGCGGCCAAGAAGACCCCGGCGAAGAAGGCGGCGGCCAAGAAGACCGCCGCGAAGAAGACGGCGGCCAAGTCGGCGGAGAAGACGGCGGACAAGGCGGCCGAGAAGGCGGACAAGGCGGCCGAGAAGCCCGCCAAGTCGGCGGAGAAGGCGGCCGGCAAGGCGGCGGCGAAGAAGACCGCCAAGAAGACCGCCAAGAAGACGGCCACCAAGAGGACGGCCGCGGCCGAGCAGGAAGGCGGGGCCTCGGTCTCCGCCTCCGCCTCCGAGGAGTGACCCGTGGGCGGGCGGGGAGGGGACGGCCCTCCCCGCCCGCGGTGGAGAGGGGACACCGTCGGACCTCCAGGTCCGTATGGGGTACCCTTGACCATCGGCGTGTCCTGACCAGGGCACGCTGCTCCTGAGCACATCCCTCCCGGTTCCGTTCGGTTCCCGGGAGAGGCCGCTCAATCCTTCCGGATCAGTTCCGCGCTCCGGCGCGGACGGGCGGCTGGCGTCAGGAGTCCCGACACGAGCGAGAGAGAGTTCCGCGTGTACGCGATCGTGCGCACCGGCGGGCGCCAGCAGAAGGTCTCTGTGGGCGACGTCATCGAGGTTGACCGTATTTCCGAGAGCAAGGTCGGCGACAGCGTCGAGCTCTCGACCCTGCTCGTCGTCGACGGTGACGCGGTCACCAGCGACCCCTGGGTCCTGGCGGGCGTGAAGGTCCAGGCCGAGGTGGTGGACCACCACAAGGGCGACAAGATCCGGATCCAGAAGTACAAGAACAAGACCGGGTACAAGAAGCGCATCGGTCACCGCCAGCTCCACACCGCGCTGAAGGTCACCGACATCCCCGCCCCGGCCAAGAAGTAAGGACTGAGGAGAGATGGCACACAAGAAGGGCGCATCGTCCACTCGGAACGGTCGCGACTCCAACCCGCAGTACCTCGGCGTGAAGCGCTTCGGCGGTCAGGTCGTCAACGCGGGTGAGATCCTGGTCCGCCAGCGCGGCACCCACTTCCACCCGGGCTCGGGCGTCGGCCGCGGCGGCGACGACACCCTGTTCGCGCTGGACGCGGGTGCGGTGCAGTTCGGCACCCACCGCGGCCGCAAGGTCGTGAACGTCGTCCCGGCCGCTCAGTAAGCAGCCGGACGGCACACTCTCCACACCGAGGGCGGACTCCTTCTCCCGTGCGCGCGGTCTGCGCACCGGAAGCGGGTCCGCCCTCGGCGCGTTCGGACCGGGCCCCTCGGCGGAAGCCCCCCGGACCGGGACGGCGTCGGGACGCGAACAGCGTTCCCACGCGACGGGGCTCGCACGGAGCCGCGGCACCACCACCCCAGAGCACGCCTTGGAGGCACCCCCTATGACCACCTTCGTGGACCGCGTCGAGCTGCATGTCGCCGCGGGCAGCGGTGGGCACGGCTGCGCCTCCGTGCACCGGGAGAAGTTCAAGCCGCTGGGCGGCCCCGACGGCGGCAACGGCGGCCGCGGCGGTGACGTGGTGTTCGTCGTCGACCCGGACGTGACCACCCTGCTGGACTACCACCACAGCCCGCACCGCAAGGCCACCAACGGCCGGCCCGGTGAGGGCGGGCACCGCTCGGGACAGGACGGCAAGGACCTGGTGCTGCCGGTACCGGACGGCACCGTCGTCCTCGACCGGCACGGCGAGGTGCTGGCCGACATGGTCGGCGCCGGCACCACCTTCGTCGCGGGCCGGGCGGGCCGCGGCGGACTCGGCAACGCGGCGCTGGCCTCCGCCCGGCGCAAGGCGCCCGGCTTCGCGCTGCTGGGCGAGCCCGGCGAGACCCGGGACGTCGTCCTGGAGCTGAAGACGGTCGCGGACGTCGCGCTGGTCGGCTACCCGAGCGCGGGCAAGTCCTCGCTGATCTCGGTGCTCTCCGCGGCCAAGCCGAAGATCGCCGACTACCCCTTCACGACGCTGGTGCCCAACCTCGGTGTGGTCACCGCCGGGGGATCGGTCTTCACCATCGCGGACGTGCCGGGGCTGATCCCCGGCGCCAGCGAGGGCAAGGGCCTCGGCCTGGAGTTCCTGCGGCACGTCGAGCGCTGCTCCGTGCTGGTCCATGTGCTGGACTGCGCCACGCTGGAGAACGACCGCGACCCCGTCTCCGACCTGGACGTGATCGAGGCGGAGCTGGCCCGCTACGGCGGTCTGGAGGACCGGCCGCGGGTCGTCGTCCTCAACAAGACCGACATCCCCGAGGGCAAGGACCTGGCCGACATCATCCGGCCCGATCTGGAGGAGCGCGGCCTCCCCGTCCTGGAGGTCTCCGCCGTCTCGCGACAGGGGCTCAAGGAACTGTCGTACGCGCTGGCCGGTCTGGTGGACGAGGCGCGTGCGGCACGTCCGGTGCAGGAGTCCACCCGGGTCGTCATCCGCCCCAAGGCCGTCGACGACGCGGGCTTCACGGTGACCCGGATCGAGGACGGCTTCTTCCGGGTGCGCGGGGAGAAGCCCGAACGCTGGGTGCGGCAGACCGACTTCAACAACGACGAGGCGGTCGGCTACCTCGCCGACCGGCTCGCCCGCCTCGGTGTCGAGGACGAGCTGTGGAAGGCGGGGGCCCGCGAGGGCGACGGCGTCGCGATCGGCGACGAGGAGAACGCCGTGGTCTTCGACTGGGAGCCCACCATGGTCACCGGCGCCGAGATGCTCGGCCGCCGGGGCGAGGACCAGCGCATGGACGCGCCCCGTCCGGCCGCGCAACGCCGCCGGGACCGTGAGGCGGAGCGGGACGAAGCCCTGGGCGCCTACGAGGACTTCGACCCCTTCGAGTGAGGGACCGGCCGCGGCCGTCAGCGGCGCGCGGCCGTCAGGGCGGTTCCCCCGGCCTGCGGCACCGGGGCACGGGGCACACCGGCCGGGGCACCGGCACCCCGCGGGGACGGCCGGGCCCTCCCGCCCCCGCCGTCCCGCGGGTGCGCCGTCAGTCCTCCGGCTGCGGGCTCACGCCCTTGCAGCGGGGGGTGTCGTCGGCGAGCCCGGGGCGGGCCGCGGCCCGCAGCCGCAGGAACCGGCGCAGGTAGGCGTCGTGCACCGCCGGATCGTCGACCTTCAGCAGGGTCTCGTCGTTCTTGGTCAGGGCCGGGCCCGAGTAGTTGTGGCTGCCGGTCCACACCAGGGCGGCGGCGGCCCCCGCGTAGCGGCCGGAGATCAGCAGCGTCTTGGAGTGGACGACCTCCCGCGAGGTCGCGGGATCGCCGTCGTCGTCGTAGTGCAGGCAGCGCACGGCCGGACCGCCGGGCGCGTGCAGCGCCTCCCAGGTGCCGGGGGAGCCGGTGCTGTCCGCGCTGTCGCTCTCGGCGTAGACGATGTCCACGGCGCAGCCCTGTCGTTGCAGTTCGGCGAGCTTGTCGGCGACGCCCTGCCGGGTGAGTTTGAACATGGCCAGCCGGACGCTGGTGCGATGGCTGCCGCGGGCGTCGCTCCAGCGGCAGGTGACGTTGTCCAGGAGGGCGCGCACGGTGTCGCCGCCGTCCGGCCGGGGGAAGAAGTAGCCGGTGTACGGGGCGGCAGCGGTGCGGGTGTAGCGCCAGTCGCGCCAGTCGGCCGCCGCGGCGGTGTCGAAGTACCGGCTGTAGGCCGCGTGGAGGCGGGCCTGCGACACGACCAGCGCGTCGTTCCAGAACTTGGTGTAGCTGCCGGTGGACAGGTTCGAGGAGGTCTGTACGACGACGTTCCGTAAGCCGCCGGTGTGCGAGAAGAGCCAGAACTTGTTGTGCGCGATGGACGGGCCGGCGCCGGGCCTGCCCAGGCAGGACTTCCCCTCGGGGCAGAGCGCGACGAAGGAGTGCTTGGACCGGTCGGTGCCCAGCGCCTTGCGGAGGATGCCGTAGGAGGTGCTGGAGGGCATCGCGCTCACGCTGGACTCGTCCAGCAGTACCCGGACCCGCACGCGCCGCCCGGCCGCGGTGTGGGCCGCGGCCAGCGCGCGCGCCATCTCGGCGTCCCAGAAGTGGTACAGGGCGACCTTGATCGTGGAGCCGGGGGCCGCGGCTTTGATCCGGGCCAGCAGGTCGCTGCGGATGGCGCGTTGCTGCGCGGCCGTTCCGTTGGGCTGGTTGAAAACCGGCCCGGTGCCCGGCGGGGCGGCCGCCGCGGGGGCGGGAGCGGCGAGGTGCAGCCCCGCGCAGAGGAGCAGGGCGAGTGGTGCTGCGGCGGCTCTCGGGTGTGTCACGTGCGTCCCCTCCTGGCTGGTGGTGCGAGGTCCGGCGGATGGTGCGGGGTTGCGGGCCGGGCCGCCAGCGAGCGTAGGGACGTACGGGCGCCGCTTTCAGGGCATTGAGCCACCTTCTGGTGCTGATGTGATGAGTGGGGTACCGAGAGACGGAAGGGCCCCGAGAGGTGAACTCCTCTCGGGGCCCCGCACCGTTCCGCGCTCCTGTGCGCCGGTGTCCTGTCCCTGCGCCACCCGTAGGGGTGGCAGTGCCGGATACGCGGTTGCCGGATGCGGGATCAGCCCCGCGAGCCGGCCCGGCGCGCCGCCGGCGGCCGGCGGCTCAGGTCGAGACCGCGTCCTCCGGATCCGCCGTGCCCGGCGCCTCCAGCTCGGCCTCCTCGGCGGCCTCCTGGAGCTCGCGCTGCCCGGGGATCTCCGCCGTGCGCCGCGCGACGCGCACGTTGCGCGCCTCGGCCTCGGCCGCCAGCTCCAGTGCGGCCGCGTTGAAGCGGACCCGCGAGGGCGGGTCGGAGGGGCCCAGCAGATGGGTCTTCAGCTCCCGGCGGGCCCGCGCCATGGTGTCCTTCTCCGGGTCGCGCACCGACTCCAGCAGCGCCGGGAGCTGGTGCGCGTCGGGGCTGAGCACCGTGCCGGCCCGCACGGTGGGGAAGGTGCCCCGGAACTCGTCCTCGGTCATCCCGCTGGTGTTGGCGACCGCGTACGGCTTCTCGCTGGTGAGGTAGTCCGAGACCACCGAGGAGACGTCCGAGACGAGCAGGTCGGCCTGGTTGAAGCAGGTGAAGATCCCCGGCCGCGGGCCGTCGATGATCTGGTGCTCCCAGTCGGGGAAGGACGCCCAGTAGGCCGCCTCCCACGCCTCGGTCGCCGCGCGCACCCGTTCGGCGTTGCCCTCCTCGGGCCTGCCCTGGATCTTCATCCGCTCCATCTCGTCCGCGCTGGCGCGGAACGCCGTGGTGGAGAGCCGGTCCAGCTCCGCGGTGCGCCGCTCCAGCTCGGCAGCGGCCTCCGCACCGCGGCGCGGGCCGTTGCGGGCCGCGTTCGCCTGGGTGATCAGGGTGCGGATGCGCTGGTCGGCTGCGCCGGCGCGCGGGTCGACCGAGCCGGTCATCGGGTGCGGTTTGTACAGCAGTCGCACCTTCGGGTCGGCCAGCAGTGCCTTGACGATGTTCTCGCCGGCCAGCCGCACCGAGGTGTTGCCCGGGTTGCCGTCCCAGCCCTCCCAGGTGGGGGCGTAGAGCACCGTGGTGTACCCGTCCCGGGGGGCGGTGTGCTCGTCGGCGTGCCGGATGGGGGTGAGCTGGGGGCGGCCGACCTCGACGACGTCCTTGTCGTCCACGCCGACCTCGGCGAGCTGGTAGCGCTCGCGGGCGGCTTCCCCGGCGACCCACACCTGGTCGTAGGCCTTGGCGTAGGGGTTGCAGGAGGAGAGCTTGTCGGACTCGCCGTGGTTGATGAAGGCGTGCTTGAGCGTGGGGATCCGCAGGACCTGGGAGGTCTTGCCGGAGTTGGCCGGGTGCAGCAGCACCTTGAGGGTGGAGTGCTCCAGGTGCATCAGATGGGAGACCTTGGGGATGCAGACGATCGGGACGTCGGTGGCGTCGATCTTCTGCACCATGAACCGCTCCCGCAGCACGATCAGCGGCCGCCCCTCCAGCTCCGCCAGCGTCGAGAGCCACATGTTCGCCTGGTACGCCGACGTCGTCCCGCCCGAGAAGTACATCCCCGTGGTCGGCTTGTACCGTGCCAGCCACGCGTCCAGCCAGGCCATCACCTCCTGCTCGCTCTTGGAGCGCTTCTTCGGCAGCAGCCAGGTGGCCAGGTAGAAGGCGCTGCTCAGGGAGAGCAGCAGGGTGCAGCTCACGCCGATGAGCCCCCATTCCTCCACCGCCAGGCTCGCGCTGAGCGTCAGGCCCAGGGTGCCGGGGATGGAGAAGCGCAGCAGCCTGCGGCTGGGCTGGCGGGCCAGCAGCCGGGACGGCGCGTGGGTGAGGTCGAGCGACGAGGTGTCGATGTTGCGCGTGACGACCGGCAGGGTGCGGGTGCGGCGCACGAGCTGGGCCACCGCCTGGCACAGGAAGTGCGCGGCGTAGGAGGCCAGCAGCAGCAGGGTGAGCGGACGCTCTATGTCCGGCGGTACCTCCGGGATCCGGACCAGGCCGATGATCACCAGCATGTCGCGGAGGAGCTGCCGCGTGGTGACATCGAAACGGACCTTCCCCAGCAGCGCCAGCAGCCCCGGCTGCTGGTGTGTCAGGTACAGGTCGAGAGCGAGTCCCGCCAGCGAGGCGGCGACGAAGACGGGCACGTTCGGCAGCAGTGCTCCGGCGAGCTGCACGGTGTAGAACACCGCGAGCGCGAGCAGGGCCGCGAGCTGGACGGCGCGTCGTGTGGCGAGTCCGGCAGAGGGCACGGGCTGGGCTCCTGGCATGGAGAGAGGGTCTGCGAAGGGGGTGGCCGGTGGCGGTGGCCGAGGTCGACCCCTGACGGTATGACGCCCGTGGGTCAAGTGACAATCTTCGACGCCGCGGGATGGGCGCTTACCTGGTCAAACGTAACCATCCTCACGCGTCCGTCGCGTGAAACGGATGAGCGGCCCGGACCGGCGCTGACGTAGATTGCGACCCGAGAGCACGGCGGTCACGGCTCCACCGGGCGCACCCGTCGCCCCGCGGAGCCGTGCGTCCCGCCGCGGCGGCACAGGCGCGAGGGGTACGTACGGGCGTGGCACGAGACAGCGGAACAGGGCACGCGGCGGGCGCCGCCGAGGGCGCACCGGGCACGGCGGTGCCCCCGGGACCGGCCGGGCCGGCGGCGGAGAGCGGGCAGGCCGCCCGCAAGGCGGTGCGGGAGGCGCGCCGCGTGGTCGTCAAGGTCGGCTCCTCCTCGCTGACCACCGCGGCGGGCGGACTGGACGCCGACCGGGTGGATGCTCTCGTCGACGTGCTCGCCAAGCACATCGGTGCCCAGCACGCCGAGCCCGGGCAGGCCCCGCGGGAGACGGTGCTGGTCTCCTCGGGTGCCATCGCGGCCGGACTGGCGCCGCTGGGGCTGGCCAAGCGTCCCCGGGACCTGGCCCGGCAGCAGGCCGCGGCGAGCGTCGGCCAGGGGCTGCTGGTGGCCCGCTACACGGCCTCCTTCGCGCGCTACGGCCGCCGGGTCGGCCAGGTGCTGCTGACCTCGGACGACACCAGCCGCCGGGCGCACTACCGGAACGCCTACCGCACCCTGGACCAGCTCCTGGCCATGGGCGCCGTCCCGATCGTCAACGAGAACGACACCGTGGCCACGGACGAGATCCGGTTCGGCGACAACGACCGGCTCGCCGCGCTCGTCGCCCACCTGGTCCGCGCCGACCTGCTGGTGCTGCTCTCGGACGTGGACGGCCTCTACGACGGCAACCCCACCACCCCCGGCGCCCGCCGGGTCGCACAGGTGCGCGGCCCGGCCGATCTGGCGGGCATCGACATCGGCAGCGCGGGCAGCGCGGGGGTGGGCACCGGCGGCATGGCCACGAAGGTGGAGGCGGCCGGCATCGCGGCGGGCGCCGGAGTGCCGGTGGTGCTCACCTCCGCCGTGCACGCCGCCGATGCGCTGGCCGGGCGGGAGACCGGCACCTACTTCCATCCGACCGGGCGACGCGCCGCAGGCCGGCTGCTGTGGCTCGCGCACGCCTCCACGCCCACCGGGGCGCTCACCCTGGACGACGGTGCCGTGCGGGCCGTCGTGGACCGCCGTACCTCGCTGCTGCCCGCCGGGATCGCCGGGGTGGAGGGCGACTTCTCGGCGGGCGATCCGGTCGAGCTGCGCGACGGCCGGGGCCGGGCCGTCGCGCGCGGGCTGGTCAACTTCGACGCGAAGGAGCTGCCGCGGCTGCTGGGCCGCACCACCCACGAGCTGGCCCGTGAGCTGGGACCTGCCTATGAGCGCGAGGTCGTGCACCGGGACGACCTCGTGCTGCTGCGCGGCTGACCGGAGCTGTCCGCCGGGCTCCGATTCGGGCGGCACATTCGGGCGGCCGGGAAAAAGTCCAGCCTTTCCACGGACACCTTCCGCAAAACCGTCCCGCGCGCGCCCTCGGGCTGGTCAACTTTGACTCGGGCGGTGCGAGCAGCACGTGCACCCGCACGTGCACGCGGCGTACCGCCCGCCGTACGGAACGAGACCAGCAGCACTCACGGAAGACACCAGGGCAGCACCAGCACCACTCCAGGAGGCCACCGGTGGGACGACTGGCCGGCGTCGGAACGGCGCCCTCCCCCCAGCCCGAGGAACGAGTCGGCTCCCGGCTCTGGCACGTCACGCTCAACGTCGCCGGCCGCGAGGCGCCACTGGGCGACGTACGGCGCGCGCTCGAACGGCTCGCGCACGACCACCCGTTCCTGCTCACCAGCCGCTACGCCGACGACCACGCCGAGATCCGCTACTGGGAGGAGGCCCAGGACCTGCACGACGCCGCCGCCGTCGCGCTGCGGCTGTGGGGCGAGCACCGGTCCTCGGCGGGGCTGCCGCCCTGGGAGATCGTGGGACTCGAGGTGATCGGACGCGAGACCCACCGCCGGCGCGTCGCCGAGGGCTGCGGCCCGCCGCTCGTCAGCGGGATGGGCGTGCACCCGTTCTGACCCCCGGCGCCGGTGTCTCAGCGGCGCCGCGCGTGCGGCCGCCGCTGAGACACCGGCGCCGCCTCGCGCCCGCCCCGGCTACGATGCGCGCCATGAGCGCATCCGAGACCCCGGACACCCCCGTCCGCCAGGCGGCCCGCCGTGCGCGGGCAGCGGCGGCCGACCTCGCCCCGGCCCCCCGTACCACCCGTGACCGCGCCCTCCTGGCGATCGCCGACGCGCTCACGGCCCGCACCCCGGAGATCGTGGCCGCCAACGCCGACGACGTCGCAGCGGCGCGCGCCGCCGGCACGGCGGAGTCCGTCGTCGACCGGCTCACGCTCACCCCGGAGCGGGTCGCGGCCATCGCCTCCGACGTGCGCGACGTCGTCGCGCTGCCCGACCCGGTGGGCCAGGTGCAGCGCGGCTCGACGCTGCCCAACGGGCTGGAGCTGCGCCAGGTGCGGGTGCCGCTGGGCGTGGTCGGGATCATCTACGAGGCCCGCCCCAACGTCACCGTGGACGCAGCGGCGCTCTGCCTCAAGTCCGGCAACGCCGTGCTGCTGCGTGGCTCCTCCTCCGCGCACGCCTCGAACTCGGCGCTGGTCGCGGTCGCCCGGGACGCGGTGGCCGAGGCCGGACTCCCCGCGGACGTGGTGCAGTTGGTGCCGGGCGAGAGCAGGGAGAGCGTCACCGAGCTGATGCGCGCCCGGGGCCTGGTGGACGTGCTCATCCCGCGCGGCGGCGCCTCGCTGATCAGGACCGTGGTGGAGCAGTCGACCGTGCCCGTCATCGAGACCGGCACCGGCAACTGCCATGTCTACGTCGACGAGCACGCC
Organism: Streptomyces sp. AA1529; assembly: GCF_000280905.1. Taxonomy (GTDB): domain Bacteria; phylum Actinomycetota; class Actinomycetes; order Streptomycetales; family Streptomycetaceae; genus Streptomyces. Next base: position 73,731 of record NZ_ALAP01000075.1, read on the forward strand.
GACCTCGACACCGCGCTCGCGATCCTCGTCAACTCCAAGGCCCAGCGCCCCAGCGTCTGCAACGCCGCCGAGACCGTCCTGGTGCACGCCGGGATCGCCGACGCCTTCCTCCCGCGCGCCCTCGAAGCGCTCGCCGAGGCGGGCGTCACCGTGCACGGCGACGCCGCCTGGCGGACGGCGGCCGAGGCCGCCGGGCTGACGGTGGCGCCGGCGACCGACGAGGACTGGGCGAGCGAGTACCTGTCCTACGACATCGCGGCGGCCGTGGTGCCCTCCCTGGACGCCGCCGTCGAGCACATCCGCGCCTGGTCCTCCGGGCACACCGAGGCGATCGTCACGGCCGACACCGCGGCCGCCCGCCGCTTCACCACGCTGGTCGACTCCGCCGCCGTGATGGTGAACGCCTCCACCCGGTTCACCGACGGGGCCCAGTTCGGCTTCGGCGCCGAGATCGGGATCTCCACCCAGAAACTGCACGCGCGGGGGCCCATGGGCCTGCCCGAACTCACCTCCACCAAGTACGTCGTCACCGGGGACGGGCACGTCCGCGGCTGAACGGCACCGATTTTCCGCCCGGTTCCCGGCGGCCCTGCCCAAATTGACCGCATAGGTCTACGCTGGAAGGCGTGCCGGACGACGTGGGGGGCGGGCCGTTCCCGGACGGCGAGGAGCCCGAGTACCGCGACCGCGGGGCAGCGGACGACGAGTTCGCCTCCGTGGTGCTCGACGAGGACTTCGTACGCGCCGCCGAGGTGCACGAACCGAGCGCGGCCGAACGGATACTCGCCTCCGACCGGTCGCGCGCGGAGAGCGAGCCCTTCCGCGGCGTCGAGGACGGCTTCGGCCATCCCCGCGGCGAGGGCGAGATCCCGCACGAGGAGTTCGCGGAGGCGGACGACCCCTTCGACGGTGACTTCGACGACGATCCGGACGACGACGAGGGCCGCTTCGACCGCTCCGAGTACCGGGTGGAGTACGAGGGCGGCCCGCCGGAACCGGAGCCGGGCCATGAGCACGGCTCCGACTTCGGGTACCGGGCCCACCGCCGCCCGGTGCCGTACCAGGGGCCGCGCCCCTACCGCGGCCACCGCGAGTGGCAGCGGCCGGTCGCCTGGGTGCTCGCCGTGGTGATGGGCATCGGGATGGTGGCGCTCGCCTTCTCCGCCGTCTACCGGGGCACCTCCGACCAGCGCCAGGATCCGACCCCGCCGCCCGCCACCACGGGCGTGGACCGGGACGGCCCGGGCGCGGTCTCCCCCGTCCCCGCCGTGGAGCCGCCCGGCGGCTGACGGGCCGCCCCGCCCGGCGCCGCGAGGGCCGTTCGCAGCCCCGGTCCACCCCCGGCCGGTCCGGCACCGCGGGGGCCCGCGACGCCCCCGGAGCAGACCGCGCGGGGTCCCGCAAGTTGGCCGGAGCCACGCCGTTCACGTCCGCGCCGTCGGTCCTACCCTGGTGCTATGGCCGGGCGAGTGGATCCTCCTGACGGGACGCCCGACGGCGGTCCCGACGGCGACGACGAGTACCGATCCCTGGTGTTCGACGAGTCGTTCATCAAGGCTGCGCGGCTCCAGGAGTTCTCCGCGCAGGAGCGCATGGCGGACGAGGAGCACGCCGCGGTCCGCGCCCGCTCGCACGCCGAGCGCCGGGGCCGGACCGGCCTGGGCTTCTCCCGGCAGGGGCTGGTCCTGGTGGCGCTGATCGTGCTGGCCTTCGGCACCGCCATCTACATGGGCATACGGAACCCCTACCCCTCCTCGGTCCGGACCGGTGCCGAGCCCCTGCGCAGCGATGTGCTGCCGCTGGCACCCACCGGCCGGGTCCCGGGCGGCACCCCGGGCGACCTGTTCGAGAACAGCCCCGCGGGGCGGTTCGCGACCGGGGCCGACGGAGTGGCGCTGCCACCCGTTCGGAGCAGCGACCACTTCTCGGAGAGCCAGGTGCTCTCGGCGCTGACCGTCGCCAAGGACTACATCGTGGAGAGCTCCCTCGACCCGGACGTCGTCACCGGTGGCGCGGTGCGGCCGGTGCGCCTGCTGCTCAACCCCCGCCAGCAGCGCCAGTTCGACCGCAGCGTGGAGCACCCGCGGGACGACGGGCGGCGCAGCGCCACGGCCTGGATGGTGCGCCTCGACCGCGGCAAGGCGACGCTGGCCAGCTCGAAGGTGCGGGTCGACGGCACCCTCGCCGTCGAGGAGGTCGGCGACGGGCTGGAGGTCACCGCCGACCACGTCTTCGTCTACGCGGTGCGGCCCGCCGACGGGGACGGGGGGAAGAACGCGGACAGCGGACCGGCCGGGAAGCCCCCGCGGAACGCCTCCCTGTTCTCCGTACGGCGGGAGGTGCGCTTCCGCTTCGAGCGGCAGGACCTGCGCGAGCATCAGGTCACCGTGCGCCAGGTCGCGATGCGGGCGGGACCGATGAACTGCGGCGACGACCCTTCCGACGCGCTGGCGCCGCTGCTGGCGGGCGAGCGGGCCCAGGACGCGGGCAAGGCGGGGACCGATCCGTACGCACGGGGCCGGTCCGCCGCCTCGGTGTGCGGACTGCTGGCGGCTAGCGCTCGCCCGAGCCCGGATCGTCCTTACCGGCCGAACCGTTAGCCGGCCCGCTGCCGCCGTCCTGGCCCTCGGAGCCGCCGCGGCCGGTGAAGGTGTCGCGCAGCCGGCCGCCGACGTCGCCGACGCCGCCCGCCAGGTCGCGGACGAAGCCCATCAGCGGGTCCTTGCTGTTGCGCACCGTCTCGGAGTAGTGGTTCGCCGACTCCCGGAAGGAGTCCCGCACCGAGGTGTCCTTGTCGTCGGCGCGCTTCGGGTAGTGGCCGTCCATGATCCGCTGGAAGTCGCGGCTGGCCTCCCACTTCTTCAGCTCGGCGGCGCGCACCGTGGTGAAGGGGTGCGAGCGCGGCAGCACATTCATGATCTTCAGCACGGAGTCGCGCAGGTCCCCGCCCGCCTCGTACTCCTCGGCCTGCGCCAGGAAGGCGTCGACGTTCATCTCGTGCAGGTGATTGCCGCCGGCCAGCTTCATCAGCCCGCGCATCGACGCCTGCAGGTCCTGGCCCACCAGCAGCCCGGCCCGGTCGGCGGACAGCTCGGACTTGCGGAACCACTCGCGCAGCGCCGTCACCAGCGCCATGACCGCGACGTTCCCCAGCGGGATCCAGGCGACCTTGAAGGCGAGGTTGGACAGGAACAGCAGTATCGTCCGGTAGACCGCGTGGCCGGAGAGCGCGTGGCCGACCTCGTGGCCGATCACGGCCCGCATCTCCTCCTCGTCCAGGAGCTCGACCAGCCCGGTGGAGAGCACGATGATCGGCTCGTCCATGCCGACGCACATCGCGTTGGGCTTCGGGTCCTGGGTCACGTACATCGGCGGGATCTTCTCCAGATCCAGGATGTAGCAGGCGTCCCGCAGCATGGCGTTGAGGTGGGCGAACTGCTGGTCGCTGACCCGCACCGAGTCGGAGAGGAAGAGCAGCCGCATGCTGCGCTCGGGAAGCAGGCCGCTCAGCGCCTTGACCACGGTGTCGAAGCCGCTCAGCTTGCGCAGCGCCACCAGCGCCGAGCGGTCGGTCGGGTGTTCGTACGCACGCGAGGAGATCCCCTCGAAGCGCCGCCGCTCACGGCCCGGCAGGCGCTCGGTGCCGCCTGTGCCGTCTGTCATGGTGTTTCCCCCTCGTCGACTGGGCTGTCCACACTAGAGCCTCTCGTCCGGATTCCGCTGGGCCCGTGGTCCCTGCACGCACCGGATCCGGCTCCTCGGCCCGGCCCGGTCCGAAACGCGGGACCTCGGAAGGTGGGACGCCGGGCGGGGCCTTCCCGTTGCGTCCGGATGAGTCGGGGTGAGCGCCCGGAGGGTCCACGCTTACGATGTGGCTGCGCAGTTCCGCTCCCGCACGTGTGCGAGAGCGGGACGACCGCGCGCCGACTGTCCGCGCCTCACGGGATGGGTTTCCGCCGACGATGACTCTGTCCAGCACCGCACACGACGCCCTGCTGTCCCTCGCCTCGGGGGGCGAGCACGGCGAGGGCGGTCAGCACGAGAGCCTGAGCCCCTATCTGACCGGTGGCGGCGCGCTGCTCGCGCTGATCCTGCTGCTGTGGCTCACCACGCGTTTCAACCGGGACCGCTGAGCGTAGAGTCGCCCCGCATGGGAGAGGACATAGTGCCCGGGACCGGTAAGCGGCGACTCGGTGTGATGGGCGGGACCTTCGACCCCGTCCACCACGGCCACCTGGTGGCCGCGAGCGAGGTGGCGGCCCGCTTCCACCTCGACGAAGTGGTGTTCGTACCCGCCGGGCAGCCGTGGCAGAAGAGCCACAAGCAGGTGTCGCCCGCCGAGGACCGCTATCTGATGACGGTCATCGCCACGGCGTCGAATCCGCAGTTCTCGGTGAGCAGGATCGACATCGACCGCGGCGGCAAGACGTACACGATCGACACGCTGCGCGAACTCGCCGAGGCCAATCCGGACACCGACCTGTTCTTCATCACCGGCGCCGACGCGCTCTCGCAGATCCTGAGCTGGCGCAACACCGAAGAGCTGTTCTCGCTGGCCCATTTCATCGGCGTCACCCGGCCCGGCCATGCGCTGGCCGACCCCGGGCTGCCGCAGGGCGGCGTCTCCCTGGTGGAGGTCCCCGCGCTGGCCATCTCCTCCACCGGCTGCCGCGCCCGGGTGGAACGCGGTGATCCGGTCTGGTACCTGGTCCCGGACGGGGTCGTGCGGTACATCAACAAGCGTGCGCTGTACCGGCGGGACGCGGAGGGGGACGCGCGAGCGTGAGCGACGGCTACGGATACGACCCCTACGGCCGCCGGCCCGAGATCATCGGCTACGACGAGTACGGCAGGCCCGTCCACCGCACGCAGGAGATGCCGCCCGAGACGCCGCCCGAGGGGGCGTACCCGGGGCAGGAACCGTATCCGTATCCGGCCTACGACCCCTATGCCCAGGTCCCCGGGCAGCAGGCGGGCCACGACCCGTACGCGGGCCATCCGCAGCAGCAGGGCGGCCACCCGGGGCACCAGGCTCCGCACCCGCAGCAGGGCGCACCGTATGCGGGCACGCAGCCCCGGCAGGCCGTGCCCTACCCGGAAGCGCACCCCCAGCAGCCCGTGCCGTACCCCGAGGCGGACTCCCGGCAGGCCGACCGGGTGCCCGCCCAGGGCGGCCCGTCCCCGCAGGAGCAGCCCCCGCACGGCGGGGGCGGCGGCCGGGAGGAAGCGGCCCCCGCCGGCGAGGAGGACGGGTACCGCACCGAGCAGTTCTCGTTCGTCGAGGAGACCAGCGACGACTCCGAGGACGTCATCGACTGGCTCAAGTTCACCGAGAGCCGCACCGAGCGCCGCGAGGAGGCCAAGCGCCGGGGCCGGAACCGGGGCGTGGCGCTGGTCGTCGTGCTCGCTCTGCTGCTGGTGGGCGGCACGGGCTGGGCCTGGTACGCGGGACTGCTGCCGGGCACCGGGGACGACGGCGGCACGGGCGGCGCCGCTGCGGGCGAGCAGCGGGACGTGATCGTGCTGCATCTGCGGGAGCAGGGCGGTGCCAGCTCGACTGCCCTGCTCGTGGACAACGAGGGCGCGGGCGAGGGCTCCACTCTCCTGCTGCCCAACGCGCTCGCCGTCTCCGCGGAGAACGGCAGCACGACCACCCTCGGCAAGTCCGTGCAGGACCGCGGCGCCGGACCCACCCGCGACGCGCTGAACACCCTGCTCGGCTCGGACATCAAGGGCACCTGGCGGCTGGACACCCCGTTCCTGGAGAACCTCGTCGAGCTGGTCGGCGGCATCACCCTGGACACCGACACCACCGTGCCCGGCGCGAAGCGGGGCGCGGAACCGCAGGTCGAGAAGGGCGGCGACCAGGATCTGGACGGCCGCGCCGCGGTGGCCTACGCCACCTACCGCGCCCGGAGCGAACCCCAGACCGCGCAGCTCGCCCGGTTCGGGCAGGTCATGCAGGCGCTGCTGAAGAAGGTCTCGGCCGACGCGTCGGCGGCCACCAGGACCGTCGAGTCCCTCGGCCAGATTCCCGACCCCTCGCTGTCCGAGGCCCAGCTCGGCTCCGCGCTGGCGGCGCTGGCGGACCGCGCCAGGCAGGGCGACTACCGCACCCGGACGCTTCCCGTGCGCGCCGACGGGACGCTCGGCAGACAGGCCGGCGACCGGATCGTGAAGAAGGTCCTCGGCGGCAGTGTCAAGAACTCCGATCCGGACGCCGTGCCCCGGGTGAGCCTGAAGAACGCCAGTGGCAGGCGCGGCCTGGACGGCACGGCCTCCGCGGCGCTGGTCAACGGCGGCTACACCGTGGTCAAGGCCGGTACGGGCACCACCCGCGCCACCTCGCTGGTGACCTACGCCGAGCCCGCGCGGAAGGCCGAGGCCGAGGGGATCGCCAAGACGCTGGATCTGCCCGGCAGTGCGGTGCGCAAGGCCGAGGGGGCCGCGAACGCCGATGTCACGGTGGTGCTGGGCGCCGACTACCGGGGGTGACGGCGGTCGCGCGCGGCGGCCGCCGGCCGCGCGCGGCGTCCCCGCCCGCCGTGACTGGGCCGAAATCCGGTCGCGTGGCCGTGAGACCCTGGAACACGAGATGTTCCCGACCCGAAAGCCTCACCTGTGACCGCCACGGACCGTTCCCTAGAGCTGATCAGCACCGCCGCCCAGGCGGCGGCCGACAAGCTCGCGCACGACATCGTCGCCTACGACGTCAGCGACGTGCTCGCCATCACCGACGCCTTCCTGCTCGCCTCGGCGCCCAACGACCGGCAGGTCAAGGGCATCGTCGACGAGATCGAGGAGCGGCTGAACAAGGAGCTGGGCGCCAAGCCCGCGCGCCGCGAGGGCGAGCGGGACGGCCGCTGGGTGCTCCTCGACTACGTCGACATCGTCGTCCATGTCCAGCACAGCGAGGAGCGGGTCTTCTACGCTCTGGAGCGGCTGTGGAAGGACTGCCCGGAGCTGGAGCTGCCCGAGGACGCCGTGGCGACCCGCGGCAAGGGCGCCGAGCACGCCGAGGCGACGGGGGCCGGCGCCGGGTCCGCTGACGAACTGGACGGAGAGCTGCGCTGAACGGCACGGCGGCGGTGCGGGACCGCAGGATCGTCCTGTGGCGGCACGGCCAGACGGCCTGGAACCTCGAACGCCGGTTCCAGGGGACCACGGACATCCCGCTCACCCCATCGGGGCTCGACCAGGCCCGCCGGGCGGCACGGCTGCTCGCGGCGCTGCGCCCGGACGCCATCCTCTCCTCGGACCTGCGGCGCACCACGGCCACCGCGGCGGAGCTGGCCGCACTCACCGGGCTCGGCGTCACCTACGACGAGGGCCTGCGCGAGACCTACGCAGGCGAGTGGCAGGGGCTCACGCACGAGGAGATCGTCGACCGCTACGCGGAGCAGTACGCCGCCTGGAAGCGCGGCGAGCCGGTGCGCCGGGGCGGCGGTGAGCTGGAGACCGAGGTCGCCGAGCGGGCGGCGCCCGTGGTGGAGCGCGGAGTCGACAAGCTCCCGGACAGCGGCACGCTCGTCGTGGTCAGCCACGGCGGCACCATCCGCACCACCATCGGCCGCCTCATCGGGCTGCCGCCGCACACCTGGGAGTCGTTGGGCGGGCTGTCCAACTGCAGTTGGTCCGTGCTGGGCGAGACGCCGCGCGGCTGGCGGCTGCTGGAGCACAACGCGGGCAGCCTGCCCGAGCCGGTGCTCGGCGACGACGACTGACCTCACCGGACGGGACCGTCGGGGACGCGGGGAACGCCGCGGCCCGAGGGCCGGCAGGGGACCGGAGGGCAGCGACGGGCCACCGGATTTCTCATTCGGCCCGGCCACCCGCTAAGCTTCAGATCGTCCGCGGCGCTCCGGCGCCGCAGCCCGGGGCTATAGCTCAGTTGGTAGAGCGCTTGCATGGCATGCAAGAGGTCAGGAGTTCGATTCTCCTTAGCTCCACAGCCCAGGATCCCGCCCTCCGCCACGGAGAGCGGGATCTTTGCCGTGCGGCCTCGATGTACGCGCCGGGGTGCACGCGCCGGGCGCGACCCTCGCGGACGCCGGATCACCGCCCCTTCGCACCCCCGGCGTCATCGCACCTGCTGCTGCCCGTGCGCAGCATCCGCTCCCGGACCCGGGACAGCGGCTCGGCGTGCTCCTGGCAGCCGATCATCGGATCGTCCATCGTCCGCACCAGCCCCAGGAGCCGCTCCGACTCGTCGTCGTGCGGCACATAGGCCACGATCCGGGCCTCGGACGCACCGCTGATCTGGAGCGACGTCGAGCTGAGCCGCAGCCGGCCGACCGAGGCGTGCTGCACCAGCTTCACCCGCGCCCCCGGCGGCGCCACATCGCCGCTGCGCCACAGCTTCGAGAACTCCGCGCTCGCCTCGCACATCCGGGCCAGGAACTCCTCCCAGGCGGCCTCACCGACGTGTCGCCCGTAGCTGCCGCGCAGCGTCGCCACCATCAGCGACAGCTCCGCCTCGCGGTCCAGCAGCGCGCAGCAGCACGGCGGCATGGCCACGAACTGCTGCCACAGCACATTGCGTTCGGGCTGCCCCACCAGGTCCACCATCGGGAACAGCGCCCGGTACCCGGCGTTGGCGGCGAGCACGTCGTAGCGGCCGTTGTAGACCACCGCCGGCATCGGGTCCATCGCGTCCAGGATGCGGTGCACCTCCGGGTCGACGGCCTCGGCGAGCCGCTCCGGAGACGGCGGACGCGGCACCTCCGCCAAGTGGTACAGGTGATCGCGCTCGGCCTCGTCGAGCCGCAGCGTGCGGGCCACCGCGTCCAGGACCTGCGCACTGGCGTTGATCGGACGCCCCTGCTCCAGCCACGTGTACCAGGTCACCCCCACCCCGGAGAGCTGGGCCACCTCCTCGCGGCGCAGCCCGGGGGTGCGGCGGCGGAGCCCCGCGGGCATCCCCACGTCGGCGGGGGAGACCCGGGCGCGGCGGCTGCGCAGGAACGCGGCCAGTTCGGATCTGCGGCGCTGGGCGGGCGGGCGGACCGCTCCGGTGGCACCGCCGGCCGCTCGCGGCTCCGTTCGTCTCTCGGCGATGACTGTCACATCCCCCATCGTCGCGGCAGCCCGTACCGGCTGCCAGGTGCTGTCAGTACCAGCATCGGCACGCTCTCGTGAGCCCCGCGGCCGTCCGGCCAGGCTTCCCGCATGACATCCACCTCGTCCTCCCCGCCGTCCTCTTCGCCGTCCTCTTCGCCCCTCCCGGCGTCGGCCGCCGCGGGGACCTCCGCACCGGTGACGGAACCCGCACCGCGGCACCCGGAGTCCGCTGCCCGCGGCCTCAGTAAAGACCACGCCGCCGACAGCCGTTCCGTTCCCGGCAGCGGACCGGGTCCCGCCGGGGACTCGGCCTCCGGCGGCGGCCACGCGCGTCGGGGCCCGCGCCCCGGGTGGCTCCTGGCGATCGTGCTCAGCGGCCAGTTCATGGCCCTGCTGGACACCTTCATCGTCAACGTCGCGGCCCCCGACCTGCGCGCGGATCTGCACGCCTCGGGCGCGGGGCTGCAACTGGTGATCGCCGGCTACACCCTCGCCTACGCGGTGCTGCTGATCACCGGGGCCCGGCTGGGCGCCCTGCTGGGGCACGCCAGGATGTTCCTGTGCGGCCTCGCCCTCTTCACCGGCGCCTCGCTCGCCTGCGGTCTGGCGACCGGCACCGGCTGGCTCATCGCCTTCCGGCTGGTGCAGGGCGCGGGCGGCGCCGTGATGCTGCCGCAGGTCCTCAGCCTGCTCCAGCGGACCTTCACCGGAGCCGCCCGCAACCGCGCGCTGGGCGCCTACGCCGCCGTGCTCGGCGTCGGTGCGGCGGCGGGCCAGCTGCTGGGCGGGGTGCTGGTCAGCGCCGACCTGTTCGGCTGGGGCTGGCGCCCGGTCTTCCTGATCAACGTCCCGGTGGGTGCCGCCCTGCTCCTCGCGGGGCCCGCGCTGCTGCGGGTGCGCACCGAGCCCAGGGGCGGCGCCGAGGAGCGGCGGGCGCTGGACCTGCCGGGGCTGGTCCTGCTCGGCACCGTGCTGCTGCTGTTCACCGTCCCCGTCGTGCTCGGGCGGGAGCAGGGCTGGCCGCTGTGGGGATGGGTGTCCCTGGCGCTGTGCGCCGCGCTCGCCCCGGTCTTCGGACGGTACGAACTGCTGCTGTCCCGCCGCGGCGGCCGGCCGCTGGTCTCCCCGCTGGTGCTGCGGGCTCCCGGTGTGCCGCTGGCCGTGCTGCGCATCTTCTGCATGATGGCGGTCAACGCCGGTTTCGTCCTGGTGGTGATGCTGCATCTGCAGACCGGGCTGGGGAAGAGCGCGCTGCTCGCCGGCGTCTCGATGGTGCCGACCGCCGGACTCTTCGCGCTGGTCGGAATGGTCTGGCGGCGCCTGCCGCAGTCGTGGCACCCCCGGCTGTCGGCCACCGGGTTCCTGGCCGCCGCGGTCTCGTTCGGGTGGCTGGGGGCGCTTCTGTCCGGCGGCGGGGACGGCGGCCCGTGGCTCTACGGCTGCCTGAGCGTCAGCGGAATCGGCATGTCCCTGGCCTACAACCCGGTGCTCTCCGGCGCCCTGGCGCGGGTGCGGCAGAGCGAAGCGGCCGACGCCAGCGGACTGTTGGTGACCACCGCGCAGCTCGGCCTGCTGAGCGGGGTGGCACTGTTCGGCGCGGTCTTCCTGGAGCACGTCGAGCGCGCCCCGGTCACCCCCGCGACCTCGGCACACGCGCTCACGCTCACCTGCACGGCCCTGGCCGCCGTGTCGCTCGTCGCGGCGGGGGCGGGCGCGTTGAGCGGAGCGGTGCGCAGGGTAGGAGGATGGACGGGGGAAGCTTGACCGGCCCTTAGCCCGGACGCCGGAACGTGGCAGAATCGGGGCGGCTGGAAGGGGGAGCCCAGGGGGAAGGGGAGGGGCGAGTGCGATGTCGGCGACGGTCCTCGGCGAGGACGGCACCGGATCCCCGCTCGTACGGCCCCCGCCCGGCGCGCAGCACCGGCCGGGTGTCCCGGGCAATCTGCAGTGTCCGGCCTGCGGTTCGGCGAACGTCGCCCAAGTGCTCGGCGACAACGGAGGAGTTTCCTACGTGTGCACGGCATGCGGCCACATCTGGAGCTGACTGAGCGATGGGCGCCCACAGCAGGAAGTGCGACTGGTGCGGCAGCGGCACCCCGATCGTCCGTGACATGGAACCGGTCAACAGCGCCTACCAGTACTGGTGCGAGGACTGCGCGCGGGCGCTGATCATAAAGGGCGACCCGATCGAGACCTACCGCGAGTTGGACGGCGAGCCGATCTACGGCCGCCTGCTGGAGGCGCACTGCACGCTGAAGCGCTTCTACTCCTTCGCGACGGCCTGAGCCCCGCCCCCGCCCCCGGCGCCGGCATCCCCTGCCGTCCTCGCCGTCCCCGCTGCGCCGCCCGGCCGGTGGCCGGACTCCCCGCCGCACAGCACCCGCAGCGCCACCACGGCCGTGACGCCGAGGAACACCGCCCCCGCGAGCGGGTAGCAGGCCGACAGCAGTATCTCGGCGCCGTTCTGGTGGAGTTCGGGAGGGCGCGGCGCGTCCGGGTCCCGGGGGACCCACCACGGCACGTAGGACCAGAACACCAGGGCCGCCAGCAGCGCTCCGGCCGACCAGCGCAGACTGCGGCGCCGCTGCGCCTCCACGACCAGCAGGAGCGTCAGCGGCAGACACCACACCCAGTGGTGCGACCAGGAGATCGGGCTGATCAGCAGCATGGTGACGGCACAGGCCGCGGCGGACCAGGCGCCCGCGTTCGGCAGGCCGCGGCGCCCCGCGAGGGCCGCGGCCACGGCCGCTCCCAGGCCGAGCACGGTGGCGAGGAGGGCCGGGCCCAGCCACAGTCCGCCCGGGTCCCCGGTGTGCAGCAGCCGCGCTGCCACCCCGTTCAGCGACTGGTTGTCGGTGAGTTCCGCCCGTCCCACCCGGTCGGGCCGCAGCACGGCTCCGCTCCAGAAGCGCAGGGAGTCGTGCGGGAGGAGCAGCGCGGCCAGCAGCGCGGTACCCAGGAAGGCCGCTGCCGCGACGGCGGCCTGCCGCAGCCACGGGTTCCACGGCCCCTTTCTGCGGTCCGGCCCGTGCAGCGCCAGCCCGTGCAGGGCCAGGTAGACGGCGAACAGTGCGGGGGTGAGCTTGATGCCCGCCGCGATGCCGATGCCCACACCCGCCCAGCGCCGCCCGGGGCGGCGGGTGAGATCCCACAGCACCAGGGTGGCCACCAGGAGGTTGATCTGCCCGTAGCGCAGTGTGGTCCACACCGGTTCGCTCCACACCGCGACCGCGGCCACGCCCAGGGCCGCGGCCGGCCGCGGGACGTGCAGCGGGCGGTGCAGCAGGCGCAGCGACAGGTGCGCCAGGGCCACCAGCAGTACGAGGCCGGAGACGGTCGCCGCCGCACGCAGGACGGGCACCTCCGGCAGCGTCAGGGGGAGGAACAGCAGCGCGGCGAACGGCGGATAGGTGGCGGGCAGGTCCGCGTAGGTGGCGCGCATCGCGTACAGGTCGTGGCCGTCGAGCACGGCCCGGCCCTCGGCCCGGTAGACCATCAGATCGATCATCGAGGGGGCCGTGGCGTGCCGCGCGGCCCAGAAGGCGGCGAAGGAGAGCAGCGACACCGCGAGCGCCAGGGCCGTCGGCCGCCGCAGCAGCCGGTCCCGGATGCCGCGGCAGCCCCGGAGTGCCGGTGGCGCTGCGCTCCCGTCGGGGCGGCGCGAGGTGCTCACGGGCCGACAGTACCGACTGCCGGGGTCCGGCCCTGGTACGGCGGGCCGCCCACCGCTCCGGTGTCGCGGGAAGCGATTTGGCAGAAGGCGGTGTACCCCGTGTAAGCTGGCGAAGCCGCCGAGGGCAAGCCCCGGCGGACCAGAGATCTGGGGCTATAGCTCAGTTGGTAGAGCGCTTGCATGGCATGCAAGAGGTCAGGAGTTCGATTCTCCTTAGCTCCACAGAAGCAAGAGGTGGGATGCAGTCGCGGATTCCGCGGCTGCATCCCACTTTTTCGTATGCCGACTCCATGCTGCTTCCCTGCCGGTCCCCTGCGGTGCGCCCCGTAGGACGGCGTTCTCCCGCACGAGGTGTGGTCCCCCGCGTCGGCGCTGCTCCCGCCCCTGGTCGGGGCCCGCGTTCCGGGTTCGCGGCCGGGCCGCCGACGGTCTCCGGCCGGGTCCTGCCGCGTGCGGTACCCTGAGCGCTATGCGTGCCGTACGCCTTCTGCTTAGCGAGCCGCGCTGAATCACCGCCGGTCCCCCTCCGCGGACCGGCATCGGCGCGGCTCCCCCTCCTGTGCGAGGGGTTTTTTCGTTTCAGGAGCGCTGGGCAGAGACGACCGATGGAGCTTTGAGGACGATGAGCGAGACGACCACCGCCGCCGAGAGCGCGGCCCCCCATCGCTACACGGCGGCCCTGGCCGCCGACATCGAGGCACGCTGGCAGGATTTCTGGGAGAAGCACGGCACCTACGAGGCGCCCAACCCCGGCGACGGACCGCTGGGCGGTGACGCCGAGCAGGCCGCCAAGCCCAAAAAGTTCATCATGGACATGTTCCCGTACCCCTCGGGTGCGGGACTGCACGTCGGCCACCCCCTCGGCTACATCGCGACGGACGTCTACGCCCGCTATGCGCGGATGACCGGCCACAACGTGCTGCACACGCTGGGCTTCGACGCCTTCGGGCTGCCCGCCGAGCAGTACGCCGTCCAGACGGGCACCCATCCGCGCACCTCGACCGAGGCCAACATCGTCCAGATGACGGCGCAGCTGCGCCGCCTGGGCCTGGGGCACGACAAGCGCCGGTCGTTCGCCACGATCGACCCCTCGTACTACCGCTGGACCCAGTGGATCTTCCTGCAGATCTTCAACTCCTGGTACGACGCCGAGGCGCGCACGGCCCGGCCCATCGAGGAGCTGGTCGAGCAGTTCGCCGCCGGCACCCGGGAGACCCCCGAGGGCTGGGGGGCGTGGCAGGAGCTGGGCGAGCGGGAGCGGGCCGACCTGCTGGGGGAGTACCGGCTGGCCTACGCCTCCGACGCACCCGTCAACTGGAGCCCCGGCCTGGGCACCGTGCTGGCCAACGAGGAGGTCACCGCCGACGGCCGCTCCGAGCGCGGCAACTTCCCCGTCTTCAAGGCCGAGCTGCGGCAGTGGAACATGCGGATCACCGCCTACGCCGACCGGCTGCTGGAGGACCTGGAGGACCTGGACTGGCCCGAGGCGATCAAGCTGCAGCAGCGCAACTGGATCGGCCGCAGCGAGGGCGCCCGGATCGGCTTCCCCCTCGGGGACGCGGCCGTCGACGTCTTCACCACCCGCCAGGACACCCTGTTCGGCGCCACCTACCTGGTGCTGGCCCCCGAGCATCCGCTGATCGGTACCGTCGTCCCCGAAGCCTGGCCCGAGGGCATCCACCAGGTGTGGACGGGCGGACACGCGACTCCTGCCGAGGCCGTGGCCGCCTACCGGGCGCAGGCGGAGGCCAAGTCCGACGTCGAGCGCCAGGCGGAGGCCAAGGACAAGACCGGTGTCTTCACCGGCGCCTATGCCACCCACCCGGTCACCCGGGAGCCCGTTCCGGTCTTCATCGCCGACTACGTGCTGATGGGGTACGGCACCGGCGCCATCATGGCCGTCCCCGCACACGACCAGCGTGACTTCGAGTTCGCCCGCGCCTTCGAACTGCCGATGCGCTGCGTCGTCGAGCCCACCGACGGCCGCGGAACGGACCCGGCCGACTGGCAGGAGGCGTTCAGCTCCTACGAGGCCGCGCTCGTCAACTCCCGTGCCGAGGGCATCAGCCTGGACGGGCTGGGTGTCGGCGAGGCCAAGGAGCGGATGCGCCGCTGGCTGGAGCAGCACGGCCTGGGCGAGGGCACGGTCAACTACCGCCTGCGCGACTGGCTGTTCAGCAGGCAGCGGTACTGGGGCGAGCCCTTCCCGATCGTCTACGACGAGGACGGCATCGCCCACGGGCTGCCCGAGTCGATGCTGCCGCTGGAGCTGCCGGAGGTCGAGGACTACTCCCCGCGCACCTTCGACCCGGACGACGCGGACACCTCTCCGGAGACCCCGCTGTCCCGGAACGAGGAGTGGACCCGCGTCACCCTGGACCTGGGCGACGGGAAGGGGCCGCGCCGCTTCCGGCGGGAGACCAACACCATGCCCAACTGGGCCGGTTCCTGCTGGTACGAGCTGCGCTACCTGGACCCGCAGAACGACGAGAAGCTGGTCGACCCGCGGATCGAGAACTACTGGATGGGCCCGCGGGAGGGGCAGCCCAAGGGCGGCGTCGACCTGTACGTGGGCGGTGCCGAGCACGCCGTGCTGCACCTGCTCTACGCCCGCTTCTGGTCGAAGGTGCTGCACGACCTGGGGCACATCTCCTCCGTCGAGCCGTTCCACAAGCTGTACAACCAGGGCATGATCCAGGCGTTCGTCTACCGGGACGCGCGCGGCATCGCCGTACCCGCCGCGGAGGTGGAGGAGCGCGACGGCGCGTACTACTACCAGGGCGAGAAGGTCAGCCGGCTGCTGGGCAAGATGGGCAAGTCCCTGAAGAACGCCGTCACCCCGGACGAGATCTGCGGCGAGTACGGCGCCGACACCCTGCGGCTGTACGAGATGGCGATGGGCCCGCTGGACGTCTCCCGGCCCTGGGACACCCGCGCGGTCGTCGGCCAGTTCCGGCTGCTGCAGCGGCTGTGGCGGAACGCCGTGGACGAGACGACGGGCGAGCCGACCGTGGTCGACTCCGCACCGGACGAGGCGACCCTGCGTGCCCTGCACAAGGCGATCGACGGCATCGGCCAGGACATGGCTGCACTGCGCTTCAACACCGCGATCGCCAAGCTCACCGAGCTGAACAACCATGTCACGAAGCTGCCCGAGGTCCCGCGCGGCGTCGCCGAGACCATGGTGCTGCTGGTCGCCCCGCTGGCTCCGCACATCGCCGAGGAGATGTGGCGCCGGCTGGGCCACGAGGGGTCCGTCGTCCAGGAGGACTTCCCGGTGCCCGACCCGGCGTACCTGGTGGACGAGACCGTGACCTGCGTGGTGCAGGTCAAGGGCAAGGTCAAGGCCCGGCTGGAGGTGGCGCCGTCCGTCTCCGAGTCCGAGCTGGAGGCGCTGGCGCTGGCCGAGCCGGTGATCGTGAAGGCACTGGGCGGTGCCGAGGTCCGCAAGGTGATCGTCCGGGCGCCCAAGCTGGTCAACATCGTTCCCGCGTAGCCGCCGGCCGGACCGGCCGGCCGCACGGCCCGGCCGCGGTGCGGCCGACCGGTCACGGGAGGGTGAGCGACCCCTACGGGACGTCATGGGGGCGGATCCGGGTTCCGCGGAACCCGGATCCGCCCCCGCCCGTTTACGCTGAACGGAGAAGGGTCGACGGACGACGGACGACTAAGGAGCGATCTGTGGACGTGGGAGTCGTCATCGGCCTGATGTTCGTGCTCGCCGTTTTCATCTTCGGCACGATCATCACGCTGCGTGTCGTGCGAGCCGTCAAGCGCGGGGTGGAGCGCACCGGGGCGCAGGTGCGGCGCACGACGGAGGAGACCCTGCTCAAGGCCCGCTCGGCCCAGCCCGGTCCGGTCGGCCAAGCAGCCCGCATCCGCCTGGAATTGCGCTCCTCGATCGACAGCACGCGGGCGGCGCTGGAGGCCGAGGCGCAGCAGGACCCGGGCCTCGGCGAAGCCGTACAACTCCTGGACGGCCTGCACGAGCACGCGCGCCACCTGGACCGGGAACTGCGCGTGCTGATGGAGCGCGAGCCGGACCACTCCCGTATCGCCGCCCGGCTTCCGGAGGCGCGCGAACGCATGCGGCACATCAAGGAGTCGGCGGACTCGCTGCGCCACGCCGCCCAGGACCGGGCGCGCCGGTTCGACGCCGAGGGGCTGGGCGCGCTGCGGGACCGGATCGACATCGAGTCCGGTGCGCTGCGCCACTGGACGCCGGGCCCCGGCCGCCCCCGGCCCGAGGCCGCCGCCGACACCTCGCCCGCCGATGCCTCGCCCGCCGGGGAGGCCGCGGCCGGTCGCGGCGCCGAACCGTCCGCGCCGGAGGCCCACTCGGAGGAGCAGGAGAAGCAGAAGGCGCAGGAGAAGGCCGGGCAGTCGGCCCAGCCGGCACTGGAGCCGTCCGGGCAGGGCTCGGGTCTGTCCGCCGCCGACCTGACCGGCTCGGACCTGACCGGCTCCGATCCGATCGGCCGGGTCGCCGACCGCGGGGACACCGCCGGGGTCTTCGAGAAGCGGCGGCCGCGGAACGCCTCCTGAGGCGCTCCGTTCGCCCGCCCGATACCCTCCGTTCCATGCACGGCCCCCTCGCGATCGTCACGGATTCCACCGCCTACCTGCCGCCGGAGGCGCTGAGCAGGCACGGGATCGAAGCCGTGCCGCTGACCGTCGTCCTCGGCGACCGGGCCCTGGAGGAGGGGACGGAGATCTCCGCGCGGTCACTGGCCACCGCGCTGCGCGAGCGGCGCCCGGTCACCACCTCGCGGCCCAGTCCCGAGATGTTCGCCCGCACCTACCGGGCCGCCGCCGAGGCGGGCGCGGCGGGAGTCGTCTCGCTGCACCTGTCCGCCGAGTTCTCGGGGACCTATGACGCCGCGGTGCTGGCAGCCGCGCAGTCGCCGGTTCCGGTGCGGGTGGTCGACACCGGGGTCGTGGCCATGGCGCTGGGGTTCTGCGCGCTGGCCGCAGCGGAGGCGGCCGAGGCCGGTGCCTCGCTGGACGAGGCGGTGGCGGCCGCCGAGAAGCGTGCCGAGGGCATCTCCGCGGTCTTCTACGTCGACACCCTGGACTACCTGCGCAGAGGCGGCCGGATCGGCGCCGCCCAGGCGCTGCTGGGCTCCGCGCTCGCCGTCAAGCCGCTGCTGGAGGTCGCGGACGGCCGGATCGGGATGCTGGAGAAGGTGCGGACCGCCTCCAAGGCCATCGCCCGGCTGGAGGAGATCGTCGTGGAGCGCGCCGGGGACGCGCGGGTGGACATCGCCGTGCACCATCTCGCCGCCGCCGACCGGGCCGAACAGCTCGCGGAGCGCTTCCGGTCCCGGGTGCCCGGCCTGCGCGAGCTGCATGTGAGCGAGGTCGGCGCGGTCATCGGCGCGCACACGGGGCCGGGGCTGCTGGGAGCCGTGCTTTCCCTCAGGTGAGTGAGGGAGATATCCACAACTCGCGGGTTTTCCACCGGAACTGAGCAAGATCACCGCAGACGGTCGAGCCTGCCTACTGTCGGCGGGCATGAGCGAACGAGCAGCGGGAGCAGCCCCCACCCGGCCCCGTCGAGCAGGGCTGCGGGAGCCCTGGGAGCCGTGGGAACCGCGGGAACCGCTGGAACTGCGGGAACCGCGGGAGACACCGTGGGGAACGCCGCCCCCCGACATGCCGGCGGAGGGCGGAAGCGCCGGGAGCCGCCGCGCGGAGCCGGGCGATGAACGCTCGGACGGTGCAGGCGACGGCGGAGGCCCCGGAGAGCAGGACGGTGCGCCCCCGGACGCCCGCCGGGAGGCCGGACCGCGCGGAGAACAGGACAGTGGAGGGGAAGCGCCGCCGGAGCCGTACGCGGCGGGTGCCGCTGTCGAGCGCCCGGACACCGGTGGTCGCCCCCGGCGTCCGTCGCGGCGCCGGCCGCCCAGGGGCCCCAGGGCCGCTCCCGGCACGCGTCCGACCCGGCGGGGCACGCACCGGCTGCCGCGGCGCGGGGTGCGCCCACCCGCCGCGGGGCCCGATGCGGCGGCCCGCGCCCGGTCGCTGCTGACCCCCGAGCAGCACCCCACCGCTCCCGTGCCCGGTCCCGGCCCCGGAGACCGGCCGCCCAGCGGGCGGCACCCCACTGACCGCAACGGCGCCGCTCTCCCGGAGCCACGCGGACCCGCCGTCGCACCGGACCCGGGCGACCCGCGCAGTGCCGAGCACGCAAGCCGACGGCGCGGCACCGAACCGGATACCGCGGTCATGCCGCGGGCCGAGGCTGTCGCGGCGGCGTGGTCGGCCGTGCGGCGCAGCAAGGAGCGCAGGCAGCGACGCGAAGCGCCGGAGGGCCCGGCCGGTCCGCGGAGCCCGTCGGAGCCCGGGTCCCAACCCGGGCCGCAGCACGGGCTCGGACCGGGCGAGGGCATCGAACGCCACGAGGCTCCCCGCACGGAGCGGTGGGACCGGCCGGAAGCGGATCCGCCGTCTCCGACCCGGGACCCGGTCCCGTCTCCGAATCCGACCCCGGCCCCGTCTCCCGCCCGGGAATCGGTCCCGTCTCCGGACCCGGAGCCCGCTCCGGCCCTGCCCGCGCGGGAACGCTGGGGACTCGCGCTGGCGGACCGGATGCCGGTCTGGCTGCGGGTGCGCTGCGGTATGGAGCCGAAGACGCTGGTCGCGCTCTGTCTGGTGCTGCTGGTCGGACTCGGCTTCGCCGTACACCACTTCTGGACGGGCCGGCCGCAGGGCGTCCCCGTCCCCGCCGTGTCCGGCCCGACCGACCCCTCCGGCGCGCCCGGCGAAGCCTCGGCACCTCCCGGAGAGAGCGGTGCGCCCTCGACCGCCCCCGTCGCCGGCGGTGCGGCACCCAGCGGGCGGCTGGTGGTGGACGTGTCCGGGAAGGTGCGCGAGCCCGGGCTCCAGCAACTGCCCGCCGGTTCGCGCGTGGCCGACGCGCTCGAGGCCGCCGGGGGGCTCCGCAAGGGAGCGGATACCGAGGGGCTGAACCAGGCCCGGCGGCTGGTCGACGGTGAGCAGATCGTCGTGGGCGAGCCGGGCCGGTCCCGAGCCGCCGGGGGCGCAGTCCCGGGCGGTGGTGCCCCGGAGGCCGGAAGCGCCGTCGGTCCCTCGGGCGCCATGGTCAGCCTCAACTCGGCCAACCGGGAGCAGCTGGAGACACTGCCGGGCGTCGGGCCGGTCCTGGCGCAGCACATCGTGGACTACCGCACGCAGCACGGCGGGTTCCGCTCGGTCGATCAGCTCAAGGAGGTCAACGGCATCGGGGAGAAGCGGTTCGCGGACATCCGGCCGCAGGTCACGCCGTGAGCCCTGGCCGAACGCGCGCCGGAGCCGGCGGCGGTCCGCCCCGCGCCGCCCCGCGGGCCGGCCCCCGGAGCGCCACCGGGACGCCCGCGCCGGATCCTGCGGCTGCCAGTCGTCCCGCGCGGGGCGGAGAGGAGCCACCGGATCTGCGGCTGGTGCTGCCCGCCGGAGCCGCGTGGGCGGCCGCTGCCCTGGCCCTGGGCGCCTCGGCGGAGCATGCGGCGCTCGGCGCCGTCCTCTGCGCCGCCGCCGGGCTGGCCCTGTCGGCCGGTGCCCTCCGGCGCCGGGGCCCGGCGACCCCGCCGCCCACCGGGCCGGGGCGCGCCGGACCCGGTGGGCGCGGTTCGCCCACGGTGCGGGGCGCCGCCGGACGCGGCTCCGGGCGGAAGGGCCCGGCGGGCCCGACGCTGTCGGTGAGTGCTGCCGTGGCCCTGCTGTGCGCCGCGGCAGCGGGTGGAACGGCGGCCCTGCACGCCGCCGATCTGCACCGGGGCCCGTTACCCGGACTCGCCGCCGACCATGCGCGGGTGACGGTCGAGGTCACCGTCACCGAGGACCCGCATCCCACCCGGCCCAGGACGCTCGGTGCGCGGCAGCTCGCCGGGAGCGTGGTGGTCCGCGCCGACGCGGTCGCGCTGGTCGGTGCGTCCGGCAGCCGGACCCGGCTGCGGACGCCGGTGCTGCTGCTGGTCCGCCCCGAGCGGGACGGCGGCCCGGCCGGCCGGAAGCGGACCGGGGCCGACGGCGCCCGGGAAACCGGCGGTGGCCGGGACGCGGACAGCGCGGCGCGGAGCGCCTGGTTGCGGCTGCTGCCCTCCACCCGGCTGCGGGTGGAGGCCGACCTGATGCCTCCCGCGCCCGGCGGGCGGGGTGGCCGGGACATCGCGGCGGTACTGCGGGTGCGATCCGGTCCGCCGCGGATCGTGGCGGGGCCCACCGCTGTCCAACGGGCAGCGGGCGCGCTGCGCGCCGGACTCCGGGAGGCGAGCGAGGGACTGGAGGCGGACGCGCGGGGACTGCTGCCCGGGCTGGTGGTCGGCGACACCTCCCGGCTGAGCCCGGAGCTGGCGGACGCCTTCCGGGCGGTCGACATGACGCACCTGCTCGCGGTGAGCGGAAGCAACCTCTCGATCATGCTGGCGCTTCTCATCGGTCCGCCCGGCCTCGCCCACCGGGCGGAGCGGCGGGGTCTCGCACCACGGCTCGGCCTTCCGCTGCGGACCACCGCGGTGACGGCGGCGCTGCTGACGCTGGGCTTCGTCGTGGTGTGCAGACCGGATCCGAGCGTGCTGCGGGCGGCGGCCTGCGGACTGATCACGCTGTGGGCCATCGGCACCGGGCGGCGCCGCTCCCTGCTCCCCGCGCTCGCAGCGGCCGTGCTGCTGCTGGTGTGCTACGACCCGTGGCTGGCCCGGGACTTCGGGTTCCTGCTCTCCGTGCTGGCCACGGCATCCCTGCTGACGGTGGCCCCCCGCTGGTCGGAAGCGCTGCGGCGGCGCGGCTGGCCCGGCAGGGCAGCGGAGGCACTGGCCGCCGCGGCCGCGGCGCAGGCCGCCTGTGCGCCCGTGGTGGTGGTGCTGGCGGCGCATGTGAGCCTGCTCGCGGTGCCCTGCAACCTGCTGGCGGAGTTCCTGGTCGCACCGGCCACCGTGCTGGGATTCGCCGCACTCGCCGCAGCCCCGGTCGCGATGCCCGCGGCGCAGGGGCTCGCCTGGCTGGCGGGCCTGCCGGTGAGTGCCATCGCCGGTGTCGCGCGCACGGGCGCCGGCCTGCCGGGTGCGGAGATCGACTGGCCGGGCGGCTGGACGGGCGCACTGGGGCTGGCGGCCCTGCTGGCCGTGGCCCTGACGGTGCTGCACAAGTCCGCCGCGTGCCGCCCCTGGCTGGGGGCCGTCTGCGCGCTGGGCGTACTGGTGGCCGTGCTGCGCCCGCTTCCGCTGGTCCGGCCGCTCACCGGATGGCCCCCGGCGGGCTGGCGGATGGTGGCCTGCGACGTCGGGCAGGGGGACGCGCTGGTGCTCGCGCTGGACGGGGAGCGCGGCGGCGCAGCCGGGGCGGTCGTGGTCGACGCGGGACCCGAACCCGACGCCGTCGACCGGTGCTTGCGTGATCTCGGAGTGCGCAGCGTTCCACTGGTCGTCCTGACGCACTTCCACGCCGACCATGTGGCCGGGCTCCCCGGCGTGCTGCGCGGGCGGAGCGTCGGGGAGATCCGCACGACGGCGCTGGCGGAGCCGCCCGGCCAGGCGGCGTTCGTGCGCGGCACGGCCCGGGGAGCGGGAGTGCCGGTACGCGTCTCGCACGCGGGGGAGCGGCAGCGTGCCGGAGACCTGCGATGGGAGGTGGTGTGGCCCCCGTCCGACCCCGTGGAGGGGGGCGCCGCCCCGAGTCCGGGTGGTGCCGGTGGCGAGGGAGCCGGGGGCGACGGAGCCAACGACGCCAGCGTCACCCTGCTCGTCCGCACGGCGGGCCTGCGCCTCTTCCTCCCCGGCGACCTCGAACCCGAGGCGCAGCAGGCGCTGCTCGCCGCACGGCCCGGTCTGCCGCGGGTGGACGTGCTCAAAGTCGCGCACCATGGGTCGCGCTTCCAGGCGCCGGCACTGCTGCGGCGGCTCCGGCCCCGGGTGGCGCTGGTCTCGGCCGGCCGGGAGAACCCGTACGGGCACCCTGCGCCCGAGACACTGCAAGCCCTGTCCGCGGCAGGCGCCCTCGTGGCCCGGACGGACCGGCACGGGGCGCTGGCCCTGACCCGGCGTCCGGACGGCACGCCCGCCGTGGTGACCCGGCGGGGCACCCCCGGCGCCACCGATGTCGCCGCGGGATCTGCTGCGGCCTCCGGCGGGCGGGTCAGTCGCGCTCCAGCCAGCCCTCGTGCGCTGCCGCGACCTCTTCCAGCAGGGCGGGATCGCAGGCGGGTGGATCTTCGAGCACCACCAGCCACTGGGCGTCCTCGGCGTCGTCCTCTCCGGCGAGGGCGTCGCGGACGAGCTCGGGCTCCTCGGCGAGTCCG
Source organism: Streptomyces sp. AA1529 (assembly GCF_000280905.1). GTDB lineage: Bacteria > Actinomycetota > Actinomycetes > Streptomycetales > Streptomycetaceae > Streptomyces. Next base: position 96,761 of record NZ_ALAP01000075.1, read on the forward strand.
AGGCGCTCCTCCAGTGTCGCGGCGACCTCCTCGGCCGCCTCCCGGTCGGGCAGCACCAGCACATGCCGTACGTCGTTCACCGGGGCATTGTCTCAACCGCCCCGAGGGCCGGACCCGGCACCGGGCCGGGATCCGGGGGCGGAGGTCCCGGCCCCCGCCCGGAGCCGCATTCCGGCGAGCCGGCAGCATCGGCTCCCGGGCCGCCGGGCCGCCGGGCCGCCGGGCCCCCGGTCCCCGGGCCCCCGGTCCCCGGGCCGCCGGTGTCCCGGGCGGCGGTGTGCGTCGGGAGGGCGGAGAGGGGGCGGCGGGAGCTCGTCGGGCCGTTGTGTCGGTGCGGCGTGGGATGCTGTTCGCGATGGCTGGTACGCGTAAGAAGACCTCGGACGATCCGCTCGCGCCCGTGACCGTGGCGGTGGGGCAGGAAGAGCTGCTCATCGAGCGTGCCGTGCGGGTGGTGATCGATGCCGCACGCGCCGCGGACGCCGACACGGATGTGCGGGACCTGGCGTCCGGCGAGCTCCAGCCCGGCACGCTGGCCGAGCTGACCAGCCCCTCGCTCTTCGCCGAGCGGAAGGTCGTCGTGGTGCGCGCCGCGCAGGACCTCGCGGCGGAGACGGTCAAGGACGTCAAGGCGTATCTGACGGCGCCGGTCGAGGAGATCACCCTGGTGCTGGTGCACCAGGGCGGTGCCAAGGGCAAGGGGCTGCTGGACGCGGCGCGGAAAGCGGGTGCGCGCGAGGTCGAGTGCCCGAAGATGACCAAGCCGGCGGACCGGCTCGCCTTCGTCCGGGGCGAGTTCCGTGCCCTGGGGCGGTCGGCGACGTCCGAGGCGTGCCAGGCGCTGGTGGACGCCATCGGCAGCGATCTGCGCGAGCTGGCCTCGGCCTGCCGGCAGCTCACCGCCGATGTCGAGGGCACCGTCGACGAGGCCGTGGTCGGCCGCTACTACACCGGCCGGGCGGAGGCGTCCAGCTTCACCGTCGCCGACCGGGCGGTCGAGGGCAAGGCCGCCGAGGCGCTGGAGACGTTGCGCTGGGCGGTCTCCACGGGAGTGGCACCGGTGCTGATCACCAGCGCGCTGGCACAGGGAGTGCGGGCCATCGGCAAGCTCGCCGGGGCGCCGCGCGGGGCCCGGCCGGGCGATCTCGCACGGGAGCTGGGCATGCCTCCGTGGAAGATCGACCGGGTGCGCCAGCAGACCCGCGGCTGGACGCCGGACGGGGTGGCCGCCGCGCTGCGCGCCGTCGCCGCGGCGGACGCGGCTGTCAAGGGCGGCGGAATGGATCCGGAGTACGCGCTGGAGAAGGCCGTCGTCACCATTGCGAGCGCCGCCCGCTCCCGCTGACCGTACCCACCGCCGCCGTCTGCCTCTTCCTCGCCCCGCGCTTTCGGTCCGGGCGGCCCGGGTCCGGCAGGGCGCCGCCGTCCGGTATGCCCCGTCGGCCCACCGCGAAAGACCGCGGGCACGGCAAAGGCCCCGCCCGAGCCCTGGGGAGGGACTGGAGCGGGGCCTTCGCCGTCTGTCCGGTGCGCCGCACCCGCGTGGCGAACGCAGGCCGCGTGCGGCGCCCTGTCTCAAGCGGTTGCTCGGGCGTACGGCGGATGAGAGAGGGCCCGCCACATGCCGTCCGAGCGGCAGTCCGAGCGGTCCGGGGGACCGACGGGCTGCGGAATGCTCCGAGAGGGCGGTCAGCCCTTGAGGGTGGCCACGTACTTGGCCAGCGCCGCCTTCTTGTTGGCCGCGTTGTTCTTGTGCAGGACACCCTTGCTGGCGGCCTTGTCGAGCTTCCGGGCGGCGACCTGCTGCGCCTCGGCCGCCTTGGCGGCGTCACCGGCGGAGACGGCCTCGCGGGTGCGGCGGATCGCGGTCTTCAGCTCGGACTTCACGGCCTTGTTGCGCTGCCGGGCCTTCTCGTTGGTCTTGATCCGCTTGATCTGGGACTTGATGTTCGCCACGAATGAGCCTTTGCGGTTCGGAGTTTTCAAACGCTGGTGCCGAGCGGGCACCCTTCAGTGCCACAAGGCACAGTCGGTCAGGCTACCAGCCGGGGCGGTACCCCTCCCAATCCGGTCGGTGCCGCGTGCGCATGGGACCATGGGGTGCGACACATTCGTCTCGACGGGCCCGCACCCGGGCCGCCGAAGGTGTTCGAGACCTCGCCGCAAGAACCGACAGCCCGAAACCGACAGGCCAGAACCGACAGGACACTGCGTGCCCGCGACCCCAACGAACGCGCCGGAGCCGAGCCGTACCGACCCGGCGCTGATCCGTAACTTCTGCATCATCGCGCACATCGACCACGGCAAGTCCACGCTTGCCGACCGGATGCTCCAGCTCACCGGCGTCGTGGACAAGAGGCAGATGCGTGCGCAGTACCTCGACCGTATGGACATCGAGCGCGAGCGGGGCATCACGATCAAGTCCCAGGCCGTGCGGATGCCCTGGGCCCCCACGGACGACGCGTCCACCCCGCACGTCCTGAACATGATCGACACCCCCGGGCACGTGGACTTCACCTACGAGGTCTCCCGTTCGCTCGCGGCCTGCGAGGGGTGCATCCTCCTGGTGGACGCCGCGCAGGGGATCGAGGCGCAGACCCTCGCCAACCTCTACCTGGCGATGGAGCACGACCTCACGATCATCCCCGTGCTGAACAAGATCGACCTGCCCGCGGCGCAGCCGGAGAAGTTCGCCGCCGAGCTGGCGCACCTCATCGGCTGCGAGCCGGGTGACGTGCTGCGCGTCTCGGCCAAGACCGGTGAGGGCGTCGAGGAACTGCTGGACCAGGTCGTGCGCCAGGTCACCCCGCCGACCGGGGACGCGGAGGCGCCGGCCCGCGCGATGATCTTCGACTCGGTCTACGACGCGTACCGCGGTGTGGTCACCTACATCAAGGTCGTCGACGGGATGCTCGGCAGGCGCGAGCGGATCCGGATGATGTCCACCGGGGCCACCCACGAACTGCTGGAGATCGGGGCGAACTCGCCGGAGATGACGCCCGCCGACGGACTGGGCGTGGGCGAGGTCGGCTATCTGATCACCGGTGTGAAGGACGTCCGCCAGTCCAAGGTGGGCGACACCGTCACGCTGCTGGCCAAGGGCGCCGAGGAGCCGCTGCCCGGCTACAAGGATCCCAAGCCGATGGTGTTCTCGGGGCTGTATCCGCTGGACGGCTCCGACTACCCCGAGCTGCGTGACGCCCTGGACAAGCTGCTGCTCAACGACGCCGCGCTGACCTACGAGCCGGAGACGTCCGCGGCGCTGGGCTTCGGCTTCCGGGTGGGCTTCCTGGGGCTGCTGCACTTGGAGGTGATCCGGGAGCGGCTGGAGCGGGAGTTCGGCCTCGACCTGATCGCCACGGCGCCCAATGTGATCTACCGGGTGGAGATGGAGGACGGCACCGAGCACGTGGTGACCAACCCCAGCGAGTTCCCCACCGGGAAGACCGCCACGGTGCACGAGCCGGTGGTGCGCGCGACGCTCATCGCACCCAGCGAGTTCATCGGCGCGATCATGGAACTGTGCCAGTCGCGGCGCGGTTCCCTGCAGGGCATGGACTACCTGTCCGAGGACCGGGTGGAGCTGCGGTACACGCTGCCGCTCGCGGAGATCGTCTTCGACTTCTTCGACGCGCTGAAGTCCAAGACCCGCGGCTACGCCTCGCTGGACTACGAGCCGAGGGGCGAGCAGACGTCCGACCTGGTCAAGGTCGACATCCTCCTCCAGGGCGACAAGGTGGACGCGTTCTCCGCGATCGTGCACAAGGAGAAGGCGTACGCCTACGGCACCCGGATGGCCAACAAGCTGCGGGAGCTGATTCCGCGGCAGCAGTTCGAGGTGCCCATCCAGGCGGCTGTCGGCGCCCGCATCATCGCCCGCGAGACGATCCGTGCGATCCGCAAGGACGTGCTGGCCAAGTGCTACGGCGGTGACATCTCGCGGAAGCGGAAACTGCTGGAGAAGCAGAAGGAAGGCAAGAAGCGGATGAAGGTCGTCGGGCGGGTGGAGGTGCCGCAGGAGGCGTTCATCGCGGCGCTCTCCAGCGACGACTCCGGCGGCGACGCCAAGGCCAAGGCCAAGAAGTAGCCCGGCGCGCGCCGTGGCGGCGGCCGGTCCGCATCCCGGCCGCCGCTCCGGGCCGCCCCCGCCCCGGCGCTGGCCCCCGCCGCGCCCGGCGCGCCGCCGCGGCGGGTCCGCTCGGCGACTCGGCCGGCGGTGTCCGTGTGCGCTCCGCAGCAGCCCCCTTACGTAGCGGTAGACCCCTTACGTAAGGGGGCTGCTGCCTTTACTCTGATCACTGCTCAGTAGTTACTCGTGAGTCAATAAGCGCGAGCCGACACGCAGCAGGACGAAGCAGGACGACGAAGCAGGACGCGGGTCCCGGAGGATGTCGTGAGCGACACACAGTCCCTGATCGAGAACCGGCCGCCTTCCGTGGCCACGCTCTTCCTGGAGCGGGTCGAGGCCACACCCGACGCGGAGGCGTACCGCTATCCGGTGATCCGTCCCGCGGGCCAGGACGAGGGTCCGGACGAGTGGCGCTCCTACAGCTGGCGCGAGGCGGCCGAGCGGGTGTTCTCGATCGCGGCGGGGCTCATGGACCTGGGGGTGCGCCCCGAGGAACGGGTCGGCATCGCCTCCGGCACCCGGATCGAGTGGATCCTCTCCGACCTGGGCATCCTGTGTGCGGGCGCCGCCACCACCACCGTCTACCCCAGCACCAACGACTCCGAGACGGCCTACATCCTCGCCGACTCCGACAGCAAGGTGCTGATCGCCGAGGACGCCGACCAGCTCGCCAAGGTCCGCGCGCACCGGGACGAGTTGCCGAACCTGGCGCATGTCGTGCTCGTCGACGGGGAGCCCGGGGCCGAGGACGCGGCGGGCGACTGGGCGCTGAGCTTCGCGGAGCTGGAGCGGCGGGGCGCCGCCTACCGGGAGAAGCACCCCGACGCCATCACCGAGACGGTGCAGGGGCTGCGCTCGGACCAGTTGGCCACCCTCATCTACACCTCCGGTACGACCGGAAAACCGAAGGGTGTCCGGCTGGCGCAGGACGCCTGGTCGTACATGGCCCGCGCGGTGCCGCAGACGGGCCTGCTGAACAGTGACGACGTGCAGTACCTGTGGCTGCCGCTGGCGCATGTCTTCGGCAAGATGCTGATCTCCGTGCAGATCGACTCCGGACACGTCATCGCGGTGGACGGCCGGGTCGACAAGATCATCGACAATCTCCCGGTCGTCCAGCCGACGAAGATGTGCGCGGTGCCGCGAATCTTCGAGAAGGTCTACAACGGCGTCGCGCAGAAGGCGCGGGCCGGTGGCGGTGCCAAGTACAGGATCTTCCAGTGGGCTGCCGAGGTGGCCCGCGAGTACGCGCGGACGACACAGGACAACCAGCGCCGCACCGGTGTGCCGGACGCGCCGACCGGGCTCAAGGTCAAGCACGCCCTGGCCGACCGGCTCGTCTACAGCAAACTGCGGGACGCGTTCGGCGGCCGGATGGTCGGCTGCGTCTCCGGTTCGGCCGCGCTCGCCCCCGATCTCGGCTACTTCTTCGCCGGCGCGGGCATCCCGGTCCTGGAGGGCTACGGGCTCACCGAGTCGTCCGCCGCCAGTTTCTGCAACCGCACCGACAACTTCCGCACCGGCACCGTCGGCAAACCGATGCCCGGTACCGAGGTGCGGATCGCGGACGACGGCGAGATCCTGCTGCGCGGCCCCGGCATCATGCAGGGGTACCACGGGCTGGCCGACAAGACCGCCGAAGTGCTGGAGGAGGACGGCTGGTTCCACACCGGCGACATCGGCGAGCTGTCGGACGACGGCTATCTGCGGATCACCGACCGCAAGAAGGACCTGATTAAGACCTCCGGGGGCAAATACATCGCGCCCGCCGAGGTGGAGGGCCAGTTCAAGGCGATCTGCCCGTACGTCTCCAACATCCTGGTGCACGGTGCGGGCCGGAACTACTGCACCGCCCTGATCACGCTGGACGAACCGGCGATCACGGCGTGGGCGGCGGACCACGCGGACCTCAAAGGCAAGCCCTACGCCGAGGTGGTCGCCTCCGAGCAGGTGCGCGCCCTGGTGGACGGCTATGTCGAGCAGCTCAACGCGGGGCTCCAGCGCTGGCAGACGGTCAAGAAGTTCCGGGTACTGCCGCGCGACCTGGACATCGAGCACGGTGAGCTGACGCCCAGCCTCAAGATGAAGCGCCCGGTGGTGGAGCGGGAGTACGGCGAGCTGATCGAGGAGATGTACGAGGGCACCCGCGAACGCTGAGCCCCGCCCGGGCCGCATACCGCGGGCCCGCAGCCCCGCCGGGGGCGCGGCGGCAGCGGCCCGCGCCCTCCGGGGACCGGGGCAGTCGGAGCGGTGACCCCCAGGATCCGCGCAGTGCGCTCAGGGGCGCGGCCGGGGCTGCTGCTTCGCGGGCCGGCGCGCACGGTGCCGACGCAGCGGCCTGCCACCGGGCCCCGGGGCCGGGGTCCGGGGTCCGGCCGGGAAGTTGCCACGGAAGATGACCGGTCCGCTCGCACCGCCTGATGTGCCGAGCCGTCTCCGCCGGATGCGCTGAGCTGTCTCGAAACTGTCCGTCCTGGGCAGCACCGTGTCCGGCAGCACCGGCGCGCCCTCCCGCGCCGACGACGCCCGTGGCGCCTCCGGGACCGTCCGCACCACCGGCAGACGAGCCCCCCGGAACACCGCCTCCGGTGCCAGGAAGCCCCCCGTCATGGCGTCGGCGGACAGGGGCCCGCCTCCTCGGCGGCCGCACACCTGGTGGCGATGTGCGCCGCGCCGCATCGCCCGCTGTCGTGGTTCCGGCCGGTCGCGGAGCGCGCGCCGATCGCGGATCGGAGCCGGGAAAGGCAGCAGAATATCCGGCTTCCGGGCGATGTCAATCGCATGCGGGTCGCGAGCGGCAGTCTTCGGCCACCTTTTCCGTGACTCGGCGCATATGAGCGGGCTCCTTCTGTCACCCTTGCTCTACCGCGCCGAGCGTGGTGAGGGAACGGCCGGGGGGTGTGCCCGGGAAAGGCCCGGGGAGGGTGCGATGAACAGCGTGGACGAGGCGGGGATGGCGCAGACGGCGGAGATGGAGAGCGGCGCCGGGGCGGACACGGCGGACACGGTCCCGCCGCCGCTCGCGGCACAGGGCGGGGGCGGGATGCCGCATGCCGTGCGGACGGAGCTGCCGGGCAACGCGCTCGCCGCCGGCGCGGCCCGCCGCTTCGCCCGGGTGGCACTGAGCCGCTGGGGCGTGCACGGTACCCCGGCGGACGACGCGGTGCTGCTGGTCAGCGAACTGGTCACCAACGCGGTGGTGCACGCGGGGACATCGGTCGGACTGGAGTGCCGGTATGCGGCGGGGGTCGTCTATGCGGAGGTCGCCGATCTCCACCCGGCCCGCCGGGTCGCCGCACACGGCGAGGAGGGGCACGGCCTGCGGCTGGTCGGCGCGCTCGCCAAGGAGTGGGGTTTCAGCTACCGCCGGGACCGCAAGTCGGTGTGGTTCCAGCTCGGCACGGCAGTCCACTCCCCGGACGCGGACGCGGACGCCGCCGCGGGCGCAGGCGACGGCGCAGGCGCGGAGTCAGCCGCGGAGACAGCCGCGGACGCCGTGCGCGAGACGGACGCAGTGCGGGAGAGGCCGCGCGCCCCCGCCCCGGGCGGTACCCCGGCCGTCGCCCCGCTTTCCGGCGACGCCCCGCGCGAGGGTCCCGGTGACGGCCTCACGCGGGGACCGCAGCCGTGCCCGTCCGAGGGCCCGGTGGAAGGGCCGGGCGGTGCGGCGCAGTGCCCGGCACCGCGGCCCCCGCACCGGGACTGGATGTGCAACGGCGCGCTCTCCTTCCTCGCCGAGGCGTCCGACCTGCTGGCCGGGCACACGGACGAGGACAAGGTCGCCTCGCTCGCCGGACAGTTGATGGTGCCGCGCTTCGCCGACTGGTGCGCCGTGTGGCTGCGGGACGACGAGCGCTCCCGGCTGCCCCGGCTGGCCCGGGTCTGGCATGCGCAGGAAGGCCGGATCGAGGAACTGCGCGCCCGGCTCGCCGGGGAACCGCCCGCCCCCGCGGACCGTGTGCTGCCGGGGCAGGCGTCTCCCTGGTGCTGGCCGGAGGGCGCCGCTGCGGGCGGCGGCAGCGGCGCCTCGGCCCGGTGCGATCTGGTGGTCGGCGGCCGCCCGGTCGGCACGCTGGTGATCGGACGTGCCGGGCTGCTGCGGATACCGGACGAAGTGCTGGGCCTGGTGGAGGATTTCGCCCGCCGGGTGGCGCTCGCGGTGCTCTCCGCCCGCCGCTACGCGCTCCAGGAGAACATCAGCCGGATCCTCCAGCGCGGGCTGCTGCCCAGTGAGGAGATGTACGTCCCCGGCCTGGACACCGCGCTGGTCTACGAACCGGTCGGTGAGGGCACATGGGCGGGCGGCGACTTCTACGACCTGCTGCGGTTGCCGGACGGCCGCTGGCGGTTCGCACTCGGTGATGTCTGCGGCAACGGCCCCGAAGCCGCCGTGGTCACCGGACTGGCCCGCCCGGTGCTGCGGCTGCTGGCCCGCGAGGGCCACTCCGTGCCCGAGACCCTGGACCGGCTCAACCGGGAGGTCGGTGAGCAGGCCCGGTTCCTGTCCGTCGTCTACGGGGAACTCGCCTTCCGGGACGGCTTGGTGGACTGCACGCTCAGCTGCGCCGGGCATCCGCTGCCGCTCGTCCGGGACGCCGCGGGGCAGGTGCGGACCGCCGCGCTGCCGCAGTTACTTCTCGGCGTCGCCCAGCAGGTCGGCTACGAGTGCCAGTCCTTCACGCTGCACCCCGGCGACACGCTGCTGTGCGTCACCGACGGGGTGACCGAACGGCGCTGCGGCCGTCGGCTGTTCGACGACGGCGACGGACTGGCGGCGTGTTTCGCCGACTCCGCGGGGCTGGACGCGGGCGGGACGGCCGAGCGGCTGCGCCGCGCGGTGTACGCCTTCGCGCCGGACCTGCCCGCCGATGACCTGGCGATGCTGGTGCTGCGGCTGCCGGAGGCCGCCGGCGACACCGCCGCGCACACCGGCTGACCGGGCGGAGGTGCTGCGCGGCCGGGGGCCATGCCCCGCTCCCCGCGCCATGCCCCGCTCCCCGCGCCGTGCCCCGCGCCCGTGCCGCGCATCCCCGCGCGGGCGGCTCAGTCCACCAGGTCCCGGACGACCGCGTCGGCCAGCAGACGGCCGCGCAGCGTCAGCACGGCCCGGCCCGCTTCGTAAGGGCCCGGCTCCAGCAGCCCGTCGGCACGGGCCCGGGCGGCCGCCCGGGCGCCCTCGGGGGCCAGCAGCGAGAGGGGGCAGCCCCGGCGGAGCCGCAGCTCCAGCAGGATCCGCTCGACCCGCCGGTCCTCGTCGCCGAGCAGCTCCCGGCCCGCACCGGGTGAGCGGCCCTCGGCCAGCGCCCGCGCGTAGCCGGCCGGGTGCTTGACGTTCCACCAGCGCACCCCGCCGACATGGCTGTGGGCGCCCGGCCCGGCGCCCCACCAGTCGGCGCCCGTCCAGTACAGCTCGTTGTGCCGGCACCGGGCGGCCGGATCGCCCGCCACCGCCCAGTTGGAGACCTCGTACCACTCCAGGCCGGCGGCGGTCAGCCGCTCCTCGGCGATCAGATAGCGGTCGGCGTGCACGTCGTCGTCGGTCATCGGCACCTCCCCGCGCCGCACACGCCGGGCGAGCCGGGTGCCCTCCTCCACGATGAGCGCGTACGCCGAGATGTGGTCCGGGCCCGCGGCCAGCGCGGCGTCCAGGGAGGCGCGCCAGTCCTCGTCCGTCTCGCCCGGCGTCCCGTAGATCAGATCCAGGTTCACGTGCGCGAAGCCCGCCTTGCGGGCCTCCGCGACGCACTCCTCCGGCCGACCGGGCGTGTGGGTGCGCTCCAGCACCCGCAGCACGTGCTCGCGTGCGCTCTGCATGCCGAAGGAGATCCGGTTGAACCCCGCCTCCCGCAGCTCGGCCAGGTAGCCCGGGTCCACCGAGTCCGGGTTCGCCTCGGTGGTGATCTCGGCGTCCTCGGCCAGTCCGAACTCGTCCCGGACGGCCGCCAGCATGCGGGCCAGGTCGGCGGCGGGCAGCAGGGTGGGGGTGCCGCCGCCGACGAACACCGTCTCGACCCGGCGCGGATCCTCGCCCAGCACCCGGCGGGCCAGCCGGATCTCCTCGGCGAGGCTGTGCGCGTAGTTCTCCTGGGAGGCGGCCACCCCGCCGTCGGCGCCGCGCAGCTCGGTGGCGGTGTAGGTGTTGAAGTCGCAGTAGCCGCAGCGGGTGGCGCAGTACGGGACGTGGACGTAGACGCCGAGGGGGCGTGCGCTGTCGGCGCCGCGGGTCAGCGCGTGCGGGGGGAGCGAACCGTCGTGCGGTACGGGCTCGCCGTCGGGCAGTGCGGAGGGCATCCGTCCATTGTCCCCGGTCCGCGTGCGGATGCGGCAGCCGCCGCCTCCGGGGGCCGCGCGGGCGCCCGCGGCCCGGCCGCACAGGCCCGGCGCGGGCCCGCACCGGCCCCTCCCGCGGTCCGGGCGCGCACCCCCTGCGGGTCCGGGCGCGCACCCCTCGCGGCTCCGGACGGCTCGCCGGGACGGTCAGGCGCCGTCCGGGGCCGTCACGAAGTCGATCAGTTCCTCCACGCGGCCCAGCAGCGCGGGCTCGAGGTCCCGGTAGCTGCGCACCCGGCCCAGGAGCTGCTGCCAGGCGGCCCCGGTGTGCTCCGGCCAGCCGAGGGCGCGGCACACCCCGGTCTTCCAGTCCTGGCCGCGCGGCACGCGCGGCCAGGCCCGGATGCCGGCCGACGCGGGCTTCACGGCCTCCCAGATGTCGATGTACGGGTGGCCCACCACCAGCACGTGGTCCCCGCAGACCTCCGCGGCGATCCTGGACTCCTTCGAGCCGGGCACCAGGTGGTCCACCAGCACTCCGAGGCGGGCCCCGGGGCCGGGCGAGAACGCCTCCACGACGGCGGGCAGGTCGTCGACGCCCTCCAGGTACTCCACGACCACCCCCTCGATGCGCAGGTCGTCGCCCCACACCTTCTCGACCAGTTCGGCGTCGTGCCGTCCCTCGACGTAGATCCGCCCGGCGCGTGCCACCCGGGCCCGCGCCCCCGGTACGGCCAGCGAGCCGGAGGCCGTCCGCGGCCGCCCGGCCGGGGCGCCCGGGCCCCGCCCGCCGCCGGGCGCCGGCCGTACCAGCGTCACCGTCCGCCCTTCCAGCAGGAAGCCCGCCACCGCCATGGGGAAGACCCGGTGTCTGCCGAAGCGGTCCTCGAGCGTGACGGTCGGGCCCTCGGCGGTCTTCTCGCACCGCACGATCGCCCCGCAGAAGCCGGTGCCGACCTCCTCCACCACCAGGTCCGGCTCGGCGGCCACCTCCGGCACGGCTCGGGGCCGCTTCCACGGAGGGGTCAGGTCCGGGTTGTCGTAACGGCTGCGCATGCCGCTCATTCTGCTACGTGCCCCGCTGCCCGCTCTGCGGCGCGGAGCGGCGCGCCAGCTCGTCCCGCTGCTTCCGCACGAACGCCGCGTCGACCAGTGCCCCGTGCCCCGGCACGTACACCGCCTCCTCGCCGCCCAGGGCCAGCAGCCGGTCCAGCGCGGCCGGCCAGCGGGAGAGGTGGGCGTCCGCGCCGGCCTGCGGTGCTCCGGACTCCTCCACCAGGTCGCCGCAGAAGACGACGTCGGGGGAGCCGGGCACCAGGACGGCCAGGTCGTGCTCGGTGTGCGCGGGGCCGACGTTCACCAGCACGACCTCGCGTCCGCCCAGGTCGAGGGTGAGCTGCCCGCTGACCGGATGGTGCGGGCGCACCAGCACGTCGGCCGCCTCGCCCGCCTCGTCCTCCAGCAGGCCGTGCGCGACAGCGTCGTCCCGCAGCGCCTCGGTGCCGCGGGCCAGCAGTTCGCGGACGCCGACGGCCGCGTACACCTGGGCGCCGGAGAAGACGGCGGTGCCGAAGACGTGGTCGAAGTGCGGGTGGGTGAGGACGATCCGCGTCACCCGGCTCCCCAGCAGCGCGGCCACGTCCGCCCGGATTCCGGCCCCCTCCCGCAGGCTGGACCCGGTGTCGACGAGCAACGTGCCGCTGTCCCCGGCGACGGCGCCGACCGTCGCGTCCCACTGCGGCAGCCTGCGCCGCAGCACCCCGGGGGCGATCCGCTCCCAGCGGCTGTCGGCGGCCGACGGGTCCTGACTGGCGTCTTCTGCGAACGGCTGCATGGCACGACGCTAACCGCAGCGCCCGGGCACTGCGCTCCCGGCTGCTCCGGAAGCAGCTCCGGGGCAGCCGGGCCGTGAGCGGCTCCCGAAGGTGCCGGCGGAAGCCGTGTCCGGGAGTGCGGGCGGGGTAGCGTCGGGCCTGCGGGCGGGCGGCCCTTGCCCCGGCTGTGGTGACCGGCCGTACACTGGCCCAGGGGCTTGGCACTCCGGCACGAAGAGTGCCAGAGGACAGCCGCCGGAAACGGGACCTCGGACCAGCGGCCGGACGGGAGGTGTGCGCCGTGCTCAGCGAGCGTCGACTTGAAGTGCTCCGCGCCATCGTCCAGGACTATGTCGGCACGGAGGAGCCGGTGGGCTCCAAGGCCCTCACCGAGCGGCACAACCTCAAGGTGTCCCCGGCCACGGTCCGCAACGACATGGCGGCGCTGGAGGACGACGGATTCATCGCCCAGCCGCACACCAGCGCGGGCCGCATCCCCACCGACAAGGGGTACCGCCTCTTCGTCGACAAGCTCGCCGGGGTCAAGCCGCTCTCCTCGCCGGAGCGCCGGGCCATCCAGAACTTCCTGGAGGGCGCCGTCGACCTCGACGACGTCGTCGGCCGCACGGTGCGGCTGCTGGCGCAGCTCACCCGGCAGGTGGCCGTGGTGCAGTACCCGTCGCTGACCCGCTCGACGGTGCGGCACGTGGAGTTGCTCGGGCTGGCTCCCGCGCGGCTGATGCTGGTGCTGATCACCGACACCGGCCGGGTCGAGCAGCGACTGATCGACTGCCCGGCCCCGATCGGCGAGGCGGTGCTGGCCGACCTGCGCGCCCGGCTCAACAGCCGGGTGGTCGGCGAGCGGTTCACCGAGGTCCCCTCCCTGGTGCAGGACCTGCCGGAGGCGTTCGACGCCGACGACAGGGGCACGATCCAGACCGTGCTGGCGACCCTGCTGGAGACCCTGGTCGAGGAGACCGAGGAGCGGCTGATGATCGGCGGAACCGCCAATCTCACCCGCTTCGGGCACGACTTCCCGCTCACCATCCGGCCCGTTCTGGAGGCGCTGGAGGAGCAGGTCGTGCTGCTGAAGTTGCTCGGAGAAGCCAAGGATCCGGGTATGACCGTACGAATCGGGCATGAGAACCAGCACGAGGGGCTGAGTTCCACATCGGTCGTCTCGGTCGGTTACGGTTCGGGCGACGAAGCAGTCGCCAAACTCGGCGTGGTCGGACCGACCCGCATGGACTACCCCGGAACGATGGGAGCTGTACGCGCAGTGGCACGGTACGTCGGACAGATCCTGGCGGAGTCATAAGGTGGCGACGGACTACTACGCGGTCCTCGGCGTGCAGCGTGACGCCTCGCAGGACGAGATCAAGAAGGCGTTCCGCAGGCTCGCGCGCGAGCTGCACCCGGACGTCAACCCGGATCCGAAGACCCAGGAGCGGTTCAAGGAGATCAACACCGCCTACGAGGTGCTCTCGGACCCGCAGAAGAAGCAGGTCTACGACCTGGGCGGGGACCCGGCGTCGGGAGCCGCGGGCGGCGGCGCCGGCGGGTTCGGCGGGGGCTTCGGCAACTTCAGCGACATCATGGACGCCTTCTTCGGCACGGCGGCGCAGCGCGGCCCGCGCTCGCGCACCCGCCGGGGCCAGGACGCCATGATCCGGCTGGACATCGACCTGGAGGAGGCGACGTTCGGCACCACCAAGGAGATCCAGGTCGACACGGCCGTCGTCTGCAACTCCTGCAGCGGTGACGGCGCCGCCCCCGGCACCTCGGCGCAGACCTGTGACATGTGCCGCGGCCGGGGCGAGGTCTCCCAGGTCACCCGGTCCTTCCTGGGCCAGGTCATGACGTCCAGGCCGTGCCCGCAGTGCCAGGGCTTCGGCACCGTGGTGCCCACCCCGTGCCCGGAGTGCGCCGGGGACGGCCGGGTGCGCTCGCGGCGCAGTCTCACCGTGAAGATCCCCGCCGGTGTCGACAACGGCACCCGCATCCAGCTCTCGGGCGAGGGCGAGGTCGGCCCCGGCGGCGGCCCGGCCGGCGACCTGTACGTGGAGATCCACGAGAACGCCCACTCGACCTTCCAGCGCCGCGGCGACGATCTGCACTGCACCGTCACCATCCCGATGACGGCGGCGGCGCTGGGCACGAAGGTGCCGCTGGAGACGCTGGACGGCATGGAGGAGATCGACATCCGTCCCGGCACCCAGTCCGGCCAGTCGGTCCCGCTGCACGAGCGCGGCGTCACCCACCTGCGCGGCGGCGGCCGGGGCCAGCTCATCGTGCATGTCGAGGTGACGACCCCGACCAAGCTGGAGGCGGAGGAGGAGGAGCTGCTGCGGCGGCTGGCCAAGCTCCGCGGCGAGGAGCGGCCCACGGGCCAGTTCCAGCCGGGGCAGCAGGGGCTCTTCTCGCGCCTGAAGGACGCCTTCAACGGACGCTGAGCGCGGGCGGCGGGGCCGCGCGTCCCCCGGGCCGGGGGACCGGGGGCGGTGCGCCGAAGCCGTACCGGGGACGTGACAGAATGTGTTCATGTCCACCTCGCCGCCTTCGCTCTCCGAGCTGACTGCGCATCCCCTCATCCAGGCGCCGATGGCGGGCGGGATCTCCCGCCCCGAGCTGGTGGCGGCGGTGTGCGAGGCCGGGGGGCTGGGCTTCCTGGCCGCCGGGTACAAGACGCCGGAGGCGATGTACGAGGAGATCCGGCAGCTCCGGCAGCTCACCGGACGCCCGTTCGGCGTCAACCTGTTCATGCCGCAGCCCCGCACCGCCGACCCGGCTGCGGTCGAGGTCTACCGCGAGCAGCTCGCGGGCGAGGCCGCCTGGTTCGAGACGGAGCTGGGCGACCCGGAGGGCAAGACCGACGACGCCTACGAGGCGAAGCTCGCGATCCTTGCCGACGATCCGGTGCCGGTCGTCTCCTTCCACTTCGGCTGCCCGGCGCGCCGGGTGCTGGAGCGGTTCGCGGCGCTGGGCACCTGCACCGTCGTCACCGTGACCTCGGTGGCCGAGGCGCGGGTGGCGCAGGCGGCCGGTGCCCGGGCCGTGTGCGTGCAGGGCGTCGAGGCGGGCGGCCACCAGGGCACGCACCGGGACGACCCGCAGGGCGACCGGGGGAGCGCCGGCATCGGGCTGCTGTCCTTGCTCGCGCAGGTCGGGGAAGCGGTGCAGCTTCCCGTCGTGGCCGCGGGCGGGCTGATGCGCGGCCGGCAGATCGCCGCCGTGCTCGCGGCGGGTGCTGTCGCGGCCCAGTTGGGCACCGCGTTCCTGGCCACCGAGGAGTCCGGTGCCCACGCGCTGCACAAGCGGGCGCTGACCGACCCGCTCTTCACCCGCACCGAGCTGACCCGGGCTTTCTCGGGGCGTCCGGCGCGGGGGCTGGTCAACCGCTTCGTGCGCGAGCACGGCCCCTACGCACCCGCCGCCTATCCGCAGGTGCACCGTCTGACGGCCGGGTTGCGCCGGGCGGCGGCGAAGGCGGGCGACCCGCAGGCGATGGCGCTGTGGGCGGGCCAGGGGCACCGGCTGGCCCGGGAGTTGCCCGCCGGGCAGCTCGTGGAGGTGCTGATGGCGGAGTGCGACCAGGCACGGGCCGAGCTGCGGAAGGCGGGATCGTGAGCGCGCCGGTGTTCCTGGCCGACGCCGGGCTGCTGCGGCCCGGCACGGTGGTGCTGGACGGTCCGGAAGGGCGGCACGCGGTCTCGGTCCGCAGACTGCGGCCGGGTGAGGAGGTCGTCCTCACGGACGGCGCGGGCACCGGAGCCTACGGGAGCGTGACCGCGGCCGAGGGCAAGGACCGGCTGGAGATCGCCGTCCGCGAGGTGCGCACCGAGCCCCCGCCCCGCCCCCGGATCACCGTCGTCCAGGCGCTGCCCAAGGGGGACCGCGGGGAGCTGGCCGTGGAGACGATGACGGAGACGGGGGTGGACGCCGTGGTCCCGTGGGCGGCGTCCCGCGCGGTGACCCGGTGGAAGGGGGAGCGGGCGGCCAAGTCGCTCGCGAAGTGGCGGAACACGGCGCGGGAGGCGGGCAAGCAGGCCCGGCGGCTGCGGTTCCCCGAGGTGGCCGAGTCGGCCGCCACCCGGGAGGTCGCCGCGCTGCTGGAGTCCGCCGACTTCGCCGCCGTGCTGCACGAGGAGGGCAGCACCCCGCTGGCCTCGGCGGCTCTGCCGGAGGCGGGGGAGATCGTGCTGGTGGTCGGTCCCGAGGGCGGGGTCGCGCCGGAGGAGCTGGAGGTCTTCGCGCGGGCCGGGGCCGTACCGCTGCGGCTCGGGCCGAGTGTGCTGCGGACCTCCACGGCCGGTACGGCGGCCACCGCGGTGCTGCTCGCCCGGTGCGGGCGGTGGGGGTGAGGGACCCCGTCCGGACACCCGGGGCAGCGCCGTCCCTCGGGTAGCATCCCGGCATGGCTTCCAACGGAGAACCGCGGCAGGACTGCCTGTTCTGCAAGATCGTCGCAGGTGAGGTGCCCGCGACGCTGGTGCGGGAGACCGACACGACCGTCGCCTTCCGCGACATCAACCCGCAGGCGCCCACCCATGTGCTGGTGATCCCGAAGGCGCACTACCCGGACGCGGCGTCCCTCGCGGCGGCCTCCCCGGAACTGATCGCCGATGTGGTGCGGGAGGCCGGGGAGGTGGCGGCGCTGGAGCGGATCGCGGTACCGGACGGCGGGCCGGGCACCGGGTACCGGGTGGTCTTCAACACCGGGTCCGGCGCCGGTCAGACGGTCTTCCACGCGCACGCGCACGTGCTCGGCGGCCGCGGTCTCGAATGGCCCCCCGGATGAGGTGCTGAGGCACGGTGTCGGCGCGCGAACTGGTCGTCCTGGGCACCGCCAGCCAGGTTCCCACCCGGCAGCGCAACCACAACGGGTACGTCCTGCTGTGGGACGGCGAGGGCATCCTGTTCGACCCCGGTGAGGGCACCCAGCGGCAGATGCTGCACACCACCGTCGCGGCGCACGATCTGACCCGGATCTGCCTGACGCACTTCCACGGCGACCACACCCTCGGCCTGCCCGGCGTCATCCAGCACATGAGCCTCGACGGGGTGCCGCACGAGGTGACGGCCCACTATCCGGCGAGCGGGCAGCGGTACTTCGAGCGGCTGCGGCACGCCACCCCGTTCCACGACACCCTCCGGCTGCGCGAGGCACCCGTGGAGGAGCCCGGAGTCCTGGTGGCGGCTTCCGGGACGCATCCGACCACCGCAGGCCGGGAGCGGATCCCGGAAGGGGGCGGCGCGCGGCAGCCGGAGAGGCCCTTCACCCTGGAGGCGCGCCGGCTCTCGCACCGCATCGACACCTTCGGCTACCGGCTGACGGAGCCCGACACGCGGCGGATGCTGCCCGGGCGGCTGGCCGAGCGGGGGATCCGCGGTCCGGACGTGGGCCGCCTCCAGCGGGAGGGGGAGCTGCGGGGGGTGCGGCTGGAGGAGGTCAGTGCGCCGCGCCGCGGGCAGCGCTTCGCCTTCGTCATGGACACCCGGCTCTGCGACGGGGTGCGGGAACTGGCCGAGGGCTGCGACCTGCTCGTCCTCGAGTCGACCTTCCTGCGGGCCGAGACGGAACTGGCGGAGGTCTCCGGCCATCTGACGGCCTTCCAGGCGGGCCGGGTGGCGGCCGAGGCGGGGGTGCGCCACCTGGTGCTCACCCACTTCTCGCAGCGCTACCAGGACACGGGGCTGTTCGCAGCCGAGGCCCGCGCGGCCGGGTTCCGGGGCGAACTGACCGCGGCGCGTGACCTGATGCGCATCCCCGTGCCCCCGCGCGGCTGAGGAGCGCGGGCGCCGCGGGCCCGGGCCGCACCGGTGCGGCACATGACGCGGCGTCAGAGGCCGAACGTCAGAAGCCGAGCCTGCGCAGCTGCTTGGGGTCGCGCTGCCAGTCCTTGGCGACCTTGACGTGCAGATCGAGATAGACGGGAGTGCCCAGCAGGGCCTCGATGTGCCGCCGCGAGGTGCTGCCGACCTCCTTGAGGCGCTTGCCCTTGGGGCCGATGACGATGCCCTTCTGGCTGGGCCGCTCCAGGAAGATGTTGGCGTGGACGTCGAGCAGCGGCCGGTCGGCGGGCCGGTCCTCGCGGGGCACCATCTCCTCGACCACCACCGCGATCGAGTGCGGCAGCTCGTCGCGTACGCCCTCCAGCGCCGCCTCGCGGATCAGCTCGGCGACCATGACCTGCTCCGGCTCGTCCGTCAGGTCCCCGTCCGGGTAGAGCGGCGGCCCCTCGGGCAGCAGCGGCACCAGCAGGTCGGCCAGCAGGTCCACCTGGGAGCCCTCGGTGCCGGAGACCGGGACGATCTCCGCCCACTCGATGCCCAGCTCCCGCCCGAGCTGGTCGACGGCGAGCAGCTGCTGGGCGAGTGCCTGCTGGGAGACCAGGTCGGTCTTGGTGACCACCGCGACCTTCGGGGTGCGCTTCTTCAGCTCGGCCAGCTCGGCCGCGATGAACCGGTCGCCGGGGCCGATCTTCTGGTCGGCCGGTACGCAGAAGCCGATGACGTCGACCTCCGCCCAGGTGGTGCGCACCACGTCGTTGAGCCGCTCGCCGAGCAGGGTGCGGGGCTTGTGCAGGCCGGGGGTGTCCACCAGGACGAGCTGCGCCTCGGGGCGGTGCACGATGCCGCGCACCGTGTGCCGGGTCGTCTGCGGGCGGGTGGAGGTGATCGCGACCTTCGTGCCCACCAGCGCGTTGGTCAGCGTCGACTTGCCCGCGTTCGGGCGGCCGACGAGGCAGGCGAAGCCCGAGCGGTGAGGTGCCTCGCCCTGGGTGCGGCCTTCGGGGTCGCCGGTGGTGGCGGAGGATGCGTTCATGACGACCATTGTCCCTGATGGCCGGTGCGGCCCCGGCCGCCGAGGTCCCGTCCCGGGGGCCGGCGGCAGCGGGGCGCCGTCCGGCGGCTCAGCCCGCCGGTACCGTCGAGCGCACCTCGCCGTCCGGGCCGGCGAGCAGCACCGGGGTGGCCGGTCCGCCCAGGTCGCGTACGGTCGCCAGGTCCTCGGCCGGGACCTGGGCCGCCTCCGAGACCACGGCCGCGGCCTCCAGGGACGTGGCGCCCGAGGCCACCGCCATGGCCACGGCCGTGCGCAGCGCCGACAGCCGCAGCGAGGGCAGCGCCACCGATCCGGCGACGTAGGTGCGGCCCGTCTCGTCCCGGACGGCGGCGCCCTCCGGGACGGCGTTGCGGGCGCGGGCGCTGCGCGCCAGGGTGACGATCTTGCGGTCCTCCGGGGTCGGCCCCGCGGTGCTCTGGTCGCTCATGACGGCGAGCATATGCGCTGTCCGCGGCGCTCCGACGGCCGCCTCAGCCCGCGACCTGGCGGAGGGCCGCGCGGCGCGCCTCCGGCTCGGCCAGCCGCTGCAGCTTCTCGGCCGTGCCGGTGCCGGGGATCGGGTTGTGCAGGATGAGCCGCAGATCCGGGCGGGCCGGCACCTGGAGCGTCGTCGACTCGAAGTGCAGCGCGCCCACGGCCGGATGGTCCAGCTCCTTGATTCGCTGGCCGGGACGGCACACATCGCCCAGCTCCCACAGCGCCCGGAACTCCGCGCTGGCCGCCAGCAGGTCGGCCAGCAGCAGCTGGAAGCCCTCGTCCGCGGGCCACTCGGCCAGCGAGGCGCGCA
>NZ_ALAP01000076.1 GCF_000280905.1 Streptomyces sp. AA1529
CCGGACCGCGACCCGGGCCGGGCGGCGGCTGGGCAGGAGCGCTCTGCGGCCCCGCGGCCGCACCGGCCCCCGCACCGGCCGGCGGAACGGCAGCGGCGGGCGGAACGGCAGCGGCGGGCGGAACGGCAGCGGCGGGCGGAGCGGCGGGACGCGGCGGAGCGGCCGGGGGCGGCGGGACGCCCGCTTGCGGCGGAGTCACGGGCCGGGGCGGAGCGGCGGGAGGGTCGGGGACGGCAGCGCGGTCGGCGTCGGTGCTCATGTGCGGCGCCCCCCTCCGTGCGATACCGCCCCGCACGAACGCCGGTTCGAACGTGCGTGTTCGTCGTGGCGGCGGTGAACAGTTCGCCGCGTGCGTACCGTCGCAGCGTGCGGCGTCACTCTACGGTGCGCACCGGGAGGGACGGCAACCCGGCCGAGCTGTGCCGACACACCCGACGCGACGGGGCGGCCGGGGTGTTGCGGCACTCCGGGGCTGTGCGGGCGCGGGCGCCTCTGGCAAGCTGCGAGAGTGTTCGATACGACTGCCGCTCCCGCCGCCGACCGCGCCCGGTACGACCGTGCGACCGCCCATCTCGACGCGCCCCTCGCGCTCGTCGACCTGGCGGCGTTCGACGCCAACGCGGACGATCTCGTACGGCGGGCCGGCGGCAAGCCGCTGCGCGTGGCCAGCAAGTCGGTCCGCTGCCGCGCCCTGTTGGAACGGGTGCTGGCCAAGGACGGGTTCCGCGGGGTGATGAGCTACACCCTCGCCGAGTCGCTCTGGCTGGCCAGGTCGGGCGTCGAGGACGTGCTGCTGGCCTACCCGTCGGCCGACCGCGCCGGTTACGCGGAGCTGGCCTCGGACCCGAAGCTGGCCGCCGCGGTGACCGTCATGGTGGACGACCCCGCGCAGCTCGCGCTGATCGACGCGGCACGGGACGGCGGTACCGAGCCGATCCGGGTCTGCCTCGAACTGGACACCTCGCTGCGGCTGCTGGGCGGCCGGATCCGGGTCGGTGCCCGCCGCTCCCCGCTGCACTCCCCCGCCGAGCTGGCCGACCTCGCGCGCACCGTGCGGCGGCGCCCCGGCTTCCGGCTGGTCGGCCTGATGGCGTACGAGGGGCATGTGGCGGGCGTCGGCGACGCGGTGCCCAGTGCCGCGCTGCGCTCCCGCGCGGTGCGGCTGATGCAGCGCACGGCCCGCCGCGAGCTGGCGGCGCGCCGCTCGGCGGCGGTGCGCGCGGTCCGCGCGGTGGCACCGGACCTGGAGTTCGTCAACGGCGGTGGTACGGGCAGCGTGCAGCACACCGCTGCCGAGGAGGCGGTCACGGAGATCGCGGCCGGCTCGGGGCTGTATGTGCCGCGGCTGTTCGACAATTTCACCTCCTTCACCGGCCGTCCCGCCGCGCTGTTCGCCATGCCGGTGGTGCGCAGGCCGGGGGTGGGCGTGGTCACCGTGCTCGGTGGCGGCTATCCCGCCTCCGGTGTCGCCGGGCGCGACCGGCTGCCCGAGGTGCACCTGCCGGCGGGGCTGCGCTACGACCCGCAGGAGGGGCCGGGCGAGGTGCAGACCCCGCTGCTGGGTCCGCCCGCGGACGACCTGCTCATCGGGGACAAGGTGTGGTTCCGGCACGCCAAGGCCGGTGAACTGTGCGAGCGGTTCGCGACGCTGCACCTGGTGGAGGGCGACCGGGTGACGGACGCGGTGCCCACCTACCGGGGCGAGGGCATGACGTTCCTGTGAGGGAGGCACGGCGGCAGGGCACCCGGCACCGGACGGTCGTGCCCGGGGTCCTGCCGTCAGACGGCCTCGCGGTCGCCGTCGTCGGCGCCCTCGCCCGTTCCGGTGCGGACCACGCCCTTGCGCAGCTCGTCCAGATCGGAGGCGGGAGGCGCCCCGGGTGCGATGTCGACGCTGCTCCACAGGGCGAGGAGCCCGCCCTTGACGTGCGGTGAGCGGAAGACGACGGCCTCGACGTAGGCGTCCGGCTCCAGCTTGTTCTCCACCCGCCAGCGGACCCGGTACCCGGGTTGGCCGGCGACGGTGACCGCGCCGGACTCGACGACCTTGTGGTCGGTGATGCCGCCGTACGCCTTCTCGGAGTACGACTGCTTCGCGTTCTCGGCCACCTGGAGCTCGGCGGCCCCCTTCAGCGCCTTCTCGCCCTCCCAGCCGCTGGAGACGGGCAGCAGCTTCGCGCCGCCGCGCACACAGTCGGTCTCCTCCCCGGGGCAGCGGTACGTGGTCCGGTGCGCGACGAAGCCGGATTCGGGGTCGGGCCGCTGCCATCCCCCGGGGACGGTCAGCCCGACGCCGAGCCCGGGTTCGGGGACGACGTCACCGGGTGAGCTCTCCGGCGCCGGGGACTCCCGGTCGCCGCGGTCGCCGGGCGGGTCGTCCTTGCCGTCCGGGCCGCTGGACTCCGGCGACGGGGAGGAGCCGGCGGCCGCCTTGGGCTCCTCGTCGTCCGAACCGCCCGCCACCAGCACTCCGCCCACGGCGAGGGCGGCGACCAGGACGACCGCGCCGACGATGCCCGCGATGAGCGGACCGCGCCCGGCCTTCCCGCCGCCGCGTCCGGCGGCGGTGCCCGCGGCGGGCCGGGTGTGCTGGGTCCAGGCGGTGCCGTCCCACCAGCGCTGCTGCGGCGGAAGCGGGGGCGTCTGCCCGGGATCGGGGTACCAGCCGGGCGGGGTCGTCATGCTCACGCCCGCACCCTAGGGCACAGGTGTACGAGGCCGCCGGGCGCCCCCGGGGGTGCGGGTCCGCGGACCCGCACCCCCGGTGCGGCTACGCGGCGCCGTGGGCGGTGTCGAACTGGTCCGGGATGATCGAACCGTCGTTCCTGCGCACCGGACCGAGCGAGCCGTCGGGACGGGTGAAGCCCTCGGTGGAGCAGGGGTAGGGCTCCCGCTTGCGGGGCAGCGGTTCGATGAACATCGGATTCACCGCCCAGCGCCCGTCGGCGTCGTCGTAGCCGCGGCACATGATCTCCGGCTTGTTGCGGTTGAGCACCAGGTGGGTGCCCGTCGCATCGCCGACGAAGGTGACGTCGGTGTCCGCGTCACCACCGCCGATCGCGATCCGGTGCCGCCGGTCCTGCTTCTGCCAGGCCCGGGGCCCGTGGATGCCGAAGATCTCCTGGTTGATCACGCACCGCTTGCCCTCGATGTAGGGGATCATCTCCCCCTTGCTGCGGGGCATGCCGCCGCAGCCCTCGGTCCAGGTGGTGATCCGGCCGTGCTCGACCACACTCCGGATCGCGAAGGTGTGCCGGCGGTCGATGCCGACTCCGCGCGCCCACTCCTCGGCCACCGGCTCGGAGCCGGCCGAGACGATGTAGACCTCGAAGCCGGCCTTCTTCAGCGTGCGGACCAGGTCCTGCTGCTGCTCGTAGTAGCGGCTGTAGGCCGGCACGGTGTGGGTGCCCACCCGCTGCGTGCTGCCGACGGGGGCGGCCAGGGCCTCGTCGCGCGCGGCCCTGGCGTAGGAGCGCAGTTCCGGCACGGTGTGGCCCGCGAAGAGCTGCGGCACCCAGGCGTACTGGGGAACGGTGCGCCGGTGGTTCCACTTCCCGGCGAACGCCTCCTCGCCGGCCATCGTCTCGGCCTCGCCGCGCACCTGCAGGATCTCGTCGGCGCACGCGTCGTCGGTCGAGGTGGGCAGCGGGTGCCCCACCGGCACGTCGGTGCCGCACGCCTCGGTGAGCGCCCGGTCGGCGGCGGGGGTCAGCCACTTGCTGGTGTCGGACCAGCGCTCGGGGCGCAGGATCTTGTCGTGCCGCAGGGCCCAGGCGATGGTGGCGTCCGTCGAGTCGTTCTTGACGATGGTGTTGTCCCAGTCGAACGCGGCGACCGGACGGCGGCTGCCGCGCAGGTGCCCGGAGCAGGTGCCGCGTTCGTCGATGGTGCGCTGCAGCTTGGCCCGGTTGGCGCCGTGCCAGGGGAGTTCGGTGGAGAGCTGGGGGCAGTGGCGGCCACCGCCGTGCCCGGCTGCTGCCTGCGCCGGGACGGGCGAGAGGGTCGCGGCGAGGGCCGCGGCCGCGGTGAGGCCGGTCAGGACGGATCTGCTGCGCATGTGGCGCCCCTCCTGGGCTGTCGACAGTGACTCTGTGCACGCTACATCGATGACGGGCGCACACTGCTCCGGCCCGCCCGCCGCGCCGCGTCTCCCGCGCCGGCGCTGCGGGCGGTGCCGGAGCCGGCCGCTACTGCGGGGTGACGTAGGCGCCCGCGATGCCGCCGTCGACCAGGAACTCCGCCGCGTTCACGAACGAGGAGTCGTCGCTGGCGAGGAAGGCGACCGCGGAGGCGATCTCCTCCGCCTCGGCGAACCGGCCCGCCGGCACGTGCACCAGCCGCCGCTGCGCCCGCTCCGGGTCCTTGGCGAACAGCTCCTTGAGCAGTGGGGTGTTCACCGGGCCGGGGCACAGCGCGTTCACCCGGATGCCCTCGCGGGCGAACTGGACGCCCAGCTCGCGGGACATCGCCAGCACCCCGCCCTTGGAGGCGGTGTAGCTGATCTGCGAGGTGGCGGCGCCCATCACCGCGACGAACGAAGCGGTGTTGATGATGGAGCCCCGCCCCTGGGCGCGCATGTACGGCAGCACGGCCTTGCAGCACAGGTAGACCGAGGTGAGGTTGACGTGCTGGACGCGCTGCCACGCCTCCAGCCCCGTCTCCAGGATCGAGTCGTCGTCGGGCGGGGAGATGCCCGCGTTGTTGAAGGCGATGTCGACCGAGCCGTAGGTCTCGTGCGCCGTCCGGAACAGCGCCTCGACCTGGTCGGGGTCGGTGACGTCCACCGCGGCGTACCGGCCGCCGACCTCCCGGGCCGCGGCCTCGCCGCGCTCGGCGTCCACGTCGGCGCAGACGACGTTCGCCCCCTCGGAGGCGAGGCGGCGGGCGGTGGCGAGGCCGATGCCGCTGCCCGCGCCGGTGACCACGGCCGTACGCCCGACCAGGCGGCGGCACACGGCGGTCTCGTTCTCGGTGGCGCTCACTGGCTCTCCTCGGTGCTGATGAAGACGTTCTTGGTCTCGGTGAAGGCGGCGAGCGCGTCGGGGCCGAGTTCCCGGCCCAGTCCGGACTGCTTGTAGCCGCCGAAGGGGGTGGAGTAGCGCACGCTGCTGTGCGAGTTGACGGACAGGTTGCCGGCCGCGACTCCGCGCGAGACGCGCAGCGCGCGAGCGCTGTCCCGGGTCCAGACCGAGCCGGAGAGGCCGTAGTCGGTGTCGTTGGCCAGCCGCACCGCCTCGTCCTCGTCCTCGAAGGGGACGAGGACGGCGACGGGTCCGAAGACCTCCTCCACCGCGGCGCGCTGCCCCTCGGCGTGCGCCAGCACGGTGGCCGGGTACCAGTAGCCGGGGCCTTCGGGGACGCTGCCGCGGATGAGTGCGGGCGTCTCCTCGGGGACGTATCCGCGCACCCGCTCCCGCTGGCGGGCCGAGATGAGCGGGCCCATGGCGGTGGTCCGGTCGGCGGGATCGCCGGCCCGGAAGGCGTGCACGGCGGGCTCCAGGAGCTCCAGGAACCGGTCGTGCACGCTGCGCTGGACCAGGATGCGGCTGCGCGCGCAGCAGTCCTGGCCGGTGTTGTCGAGGAAGGAGCCGGGTGCGGCGGCCGCGGCGCGCTCCAGGTCGGCGTCGGCGAAGACGATGTTGGGGCTCTTGCCGCCGAGTTCGAGCGTGACGCGCTTCACGGACTGCGCGCAGCGGGCCATGACGCTCTTGCCGACGGCGGTGGAGCCGGTGAAGACGACCTTGGCCACCCGCGGGTGGTCGACCAGGGCGGTGCCGGTGACGGCCCCCTCCCCCGGCAGCACCTGGAAGAGCCCTTCGGGCAGCCCGGCCTCCAGCGCCAGCTCGGCCAGCCGCAGCGCGGTCAGCGGGGTGTCCTCGGCGGGTTTGAGGAGCACCGCGTTCCCCGCGGCCAGCGCGGGCGCGCTGCCCCAGGCGGCGATCGGCATCGGGAAGTTCCACGGGGCGATCACCGCGACCACGCCCAGCGGTTCCGCGAAGGTGAGGTTCACGCCGCCCGCGACCGGGATCTGCTGCCCCGTCAGGCGCTCGACCCCGCCCGCGGCGTAGTCGAGCAGGTCGCGCACGTTGGCCGCCTCGCCGCAGGCGCTGCCCAGCGGGTGTCCGGCCTCGCGCATCTCCAGGACGCCGAGTTCCTCGATGCGCCCGTCGACGGCGGACGCGAACCGGCGCAGCAGCCGGGCCCGGTCCGCGGGCGCCAGTGCGGCCCAGGCGGCCTGCGCCGCGCACGCGCGTTCGACCGCGCGGTCGACCTCCTCGGGGGTGGTGACGGGGACGGTGGAGAACACCTCCTCCGTCGCCGGATTGACGATGTCGAGCTGCTCGGCTCGGGGCGGGGTGGGGTCTTGCTGCTCGTGCTGCACTCGGTCGGTTCCTTACATGCGCTCGAAGGAGCGGTAGCGCTCCCAGTCCGTCACGGCGGTGTCGAAGGCCCGCTGTTCCACCCGGGCCATGTTGAGGTAGTGGTCGACCACTTCGCTGCCGAACGCCTCCCGCGCCGGTGCGCTCCCCTCCCACAGCTCGGCGGCCTCGCGCAGGGTGGTGGGCACGTGCGCGGCGTCGCCGGTGTAGGCGTTGCCGGTGCAGGCGGCCGGGAGCTCCAGTTCGTTGTCGATGCCGTGCAGCCCCGCGGCGATCATCCCGGCGACGGCCAGGTAGGGGTTGACGTCGCCGCCCGGCACCCGGTTCTCCAGCCGGTGCCCCGCGCCGTGGCCGATGACGCGCAGCGCGCAAGTGCGGTTGTCGGGGCCCCAGGCGACGGCGGTGGGCGCGAAGGAGCCGGGCTGGAACCGCTTGTAGGAGTTGATGTTCGGCGCGTACAGCAGTGTGAAGTCCCGCAGGGCCGCGAGCTGTCCGGCCAGGAAGTGCCGCATCAGGGGCGACATGCCGTGCTCGCCCTGCTCGTCGGCGAGGACGGACCGTCCGTCCGCGTCGCGCAGCGAGAGGTGGATGTGGCAGGAGTTGCCCTCGCGCTCGTCGTACTTGGCCATGAAGGTGAGCGCGTGGCCCTGCTGGGCGGCGATCTCCTTGGCGCCGGTCTTGTAGATGACGTGCTGGTCGCAGGTGGTGAGCGCGTCCGCGTAGCGGAAGGCGATCTCGTGCTGGCCCAGATTGCACTCGCCCTTGGCCGACTCGACGACCATGCCCGCGGTCGCCATCTCGTTGCGGATACGGCGCAGCAGCGGCTCGACGCGGCCGGTGCCGAGGATGGAGTAGTCGACGTTGTACTGGTTGGCGGGGGTCAGACCCCGGTAGGCGCTGTCCCAGGCCTGTTCGTAGGTGTCCTGGAAGACCATGAACTCCAGTTCGGTGCCCACGTACGCCTGCCAGCCGCGCTCGGCGAGCCGGTCGAGCTGCCGTTGCAGGATCTGCCGGGGCGAGGCGACGACGGGGCTGCCGTCGTGCCAGGCGAGGTCGGCGGTGAGCAGCGCGGTGCCGGGGTTCCAGGGGACGCGGCGCAGCGTGCCGGTGTCGCCGTGCATGGCGAAGTCCCCGTAGCCGCGCTCCCAGGAGGACATCTCGTAGCCGTCCACGGTGTTCAGCTCGACGTCGACGGCGAGCAGGTAGTTGCAGCCCTCGCTGCCGCCGTCGAGCACGTGCTCCAGGAAGTAGGGGGCGGCGAACCGCTTTCCCTGGAGGCGGCCTTGCATGTCGGTGAAGGCCAGGACGACGGTGTCGATCTCGCCCGCCTCGACGAGTCTCCTCAGCTCCGAGACGGCGAGCGGTGGTGTGCGGTCTGCCACGGGTGGGCCTCCTGTCGGTCCGCGGAAGCCATAAGGTAGCCGTGCATACCTTTGAAACGGAAGAGGGTCACCGGAAAGGAAGAGGGTGCGATGCCGGAGGACGACAGACTCGCCACGGTGCTGCGTACCGTACACGCGGGCAACGGGTTCGAAGAGGCGCTGGAGCAGATCCTGCAGATCGTCCGCCTGGGCCTGGTCGCCGAGGGCGAGCGGCTGCCCGCCGAGCGCGAGCTGGCCGAGCGGCTCGGGATCAGCCGCGTCACCCTGCGCGAGGTGCTGAAGGTGCTCGCCGAGCAGGGCGTGGTGGCCAGCCGGCGCGGCCGGTACGGCGGCACCTTCGTCCTCCCGCAGCCGGCCGCCGAGGGGAGCGGCACCGGGCCGGGCGAGGTGCGGCTGCCCGCGGGGGCGCCGGAGCTGGCGGACACCCTCGTCTTCCGCGAGGTGCTGGAGGCGGGCGCCGCGGAGGTGTGCGCCACCCGCGGCCTGTCCGCGGCGGAGGCGGCCCGGCTGCGGGAGGCGCTGGACGCCACCCGCGAGGCGGCGCTCCAGGACTACCGGCGGCAGGACACCCTGCTGCACCTCACCCTCGTGGAGCTGGCCGGCTCCCCGTCGCTGACCGCCCGGTACGCCGCCGTGCGGGCCAAGCTGAACGAGCTGCTCAACCACATCCCGCTGCTGGTGCGGAACCTGGAGCACGCCCAGCAGCAGCACGCCGCACTGGTCGCCGCCGTCCTGGAGGGGGACGGCGAGGGTGCCCGCGCCATCGCCCGCGAGCACTGCGCGGGGACGGCCTCGCTGCTGCGCGGGTTCCTGAGCTGAGGCACCGCGGGCGCGGAGCCGACGCGGAATGCCCGGTGTGCCCCGCGGTGCCGGGTGCGGTTACCGCCCCTTCACGCACGGGGGTTGCGCCGCGCCCCCTCCGGCCACAAAGGTATGCCAGCACACCAATGGCTCACCGCGGGAGTGTGGCACATGACCCAAC
This sequence comes from Streptomyces sp. AA1529, assembly GCF_000280905.1. Lineage (GTDB taxonomy): Bacteria > Actinomycetota > Actinomycetes > Streptomycetales > Streptomycetaceae > Streptomyces. The sequence continues at coordinate 8,745 of NZ_ALAP01000076.1, forward strand.
AGTCCGAGTCCCCCGACCGGGACCGCGCCCCGGCGGCGCCGCCCGACCCGGATGCCGCGTACCTCGAACGCCGCACGCTGCGGCGCGGCAGCGCCGGCCCGCTGCTGCTGACCGGGCTCGGCGTCGCCTACGTCGTCTCCGGTGACTACTCCGGCTGGAACGCCGGCCTGGCCGAGGGCGGCTTCGGCGGCCTGGCCGTCGCCGCGGTCCTGATGGGGCTGATGTACACCTGCATGGTCTTCGCCCTGGCCGAACTGTCCGCCATCCTGCCCACCGCGGGCGGCGGATACGGCTTCGCACGGCGCGCCCTGGGCCCCTGGGGCGGCTTCCTGACCGGCACGGCCATTCTGATCGAGTACGTCCTCGCGCCGGCCGCCATCGTCTGCTTCATCGGCGACTACATCGAGTCCCTGGGCCTGTTCGGGCTGGAGTCCGGCTGGCCCGTCTACCTCGCCTGCTTCGCCCTGTTCATCGGCGTCCATCTGTGGGGCGTCGGCGAGGCGCTGCGCTTCTCCCTCGTCGTGACCGCCGTCGCGGTCGCCGCGCTGCTGGTGTTCGTCCTCGGCGCCCTCACCGACTTCCACACCAGCGCGCTCGACGACATCCCGGTGGACCACGGCGCCTTCGGCTCCGGCTCCTGGCTCCCGTTCGGCGTGCTGGGCATCTGGGCGGCCTTCCCCTTCGGCATGTGGTTCTTCCTCGGCGTCGAGGGCGTACCGCTGGCCGCCGAGGAGACCAAGGACCCGGCCCGCACCCTGCCCAAGGCCATGGCCTGGTCGATGGGCATCCTGCTGGTGCTCGCGCTGCTGACCTTCGTGACCGCGACCGGTGCCCGCGGCTCGGCAGCCATCCAGGACGTCGGCAACCCGCTGGTGGCGGCCCTGCAGCCGGACGGCGAGGCCACGGCACTCTCCCGCGTCGTGAACTACGCGGGCCTGGCAGGGCTGGTGGCCTCCTTCTTCTCGCTCATCTTCGCGGGCTCCCGCCAGCTCTTCGCCCTCTCCAGGGCCGGCTACCTGCCCCGCTTCCTCTCCCTCACCAGCCGCCGCAAGGCCCCCTACCTCGGGCTGCTGCTGCCGGGAGCGCTGGGCTTCGGACTGGCGGCGAGCAGCGGCGACGGCGCCACGATGCTCAACATCGCCGTCTTCGGCGCCACCATCTCCTACGCGCTGATGTCGCTCTCGCACATCGTGCTGCGCAGGCGCGAACCCCATCTGGAGCGCCCCTACCGCACGCCCGGCGGCGTGCTGACCTCCTCCGTCGCCCTGGTCCTGGCCCTCGCGGCCCTGGTGGCCACCTTCCTGGTCGACAAGCAGGCAGCATTGATCGCGCTGGCCGTCTACGCGGTGGCGGTGGGCTACTTCGCCTGCTACTCCCGGCACCGTCTGGTGGCGGCGGCACCCGAGGAGGAGTTCGCGGCCCTCGCCGAGGCGGAGGAGGAACTGCGCGACTGACCGTCGCGGCCCGCGCGTCCCGCACCTCCGGTGCGCTCCGGCGAACCACCGGAGCGCACCGGGCGGGCACGGCCCGACCCCACCGGCCCGGTACCAGCGTCCCGAAGCCCTCCGGAACGCGGCCGGGGAACCCGGCCGAAGCACACAGCCGACAGGAGAGAAACCCCGTGGCACCACCCCTCATCGGCCTCACGACCTATCTGGAACCCGGCGCACGCTGGGGCGACTGGCAGCTGCCCGCCGCGCTGCTGCCCGCCGCCTACCACCGGATGGCGCAGCGTGCCGGAGCCCGCGCCGTACTGCTCCCGCCCGACGAGGACCCGGACGCGGCGGCCGACGCCCTCTCCCGGCTGGACGGCCTGGTCACCGTGGGCGGTCCGGACGTCGACCCGTCCCGCTACGGCGCCGCACGCGGGCCGCACACCGGCCCCGGACACCCCGAGCGCGACGCCTGGGAACTCGCCCTCACCCGGGAGGCACTGGCCCGGCGCATGCCGCTGCTGGCGATCTGCCGGGGCATGCAGCTCCTCAACGTGGCCCGGGGCGGCACCCTCGTCCAGCATCTGCCGGACACGGCGGCCCACCGCGGCGCCGCCCCCGGGGTCTTCACCCCCCACGAGATCGCACCGGTTCCGGGCACGCTGCTCGCCAAGGTGCTGGAGGAGGCGGCGACCGTGGCCGTGCCGACCTACCACCACCAGGCGGTGGACACGCTCGGCGAAGGCCTGGTGGGCACCGGGCACGCGCTGCACGACGGCACCGTCGAGGCCCTCGAACTCCCCGGCGCCGACCACTTCGTACTCGGCGTCCAGTGGCACCCGGAGGCCGGTGACGACCTCCGGCTGATGACGGCCCTCACCACGGCGGCCGCCACCGGCCTCAACCGGTGAGGGCCAGCAGCTGACGGGCGGGCCCCGCCGGCCGGGCGCCGCGCGGCCAGACCGCCCGCAGCGCCCGGCTCAGCCCGGGTCCCTCCACCACGACCTCGATCAGCCGCCGCGCCGCCAACTCCTCCCGCACCGCCAGCTCGCTGAGCACCGCCGGGCCCGCGCCGCTGACCGCGGCGGCCTTGACCGCCGTGGTGGAGGCCAGCTCCAGCAGCGGCGGGCCGAGCCCGCCGTGTGCGGCGAGCGCGGCGTCCAGGACCTGTCGGGTACCCGAGCCGGGCTCGCGCAGCACCAGTCCGGTGGCGGCCAGTTCGCGCAGCGGGACCGGCTTGCGGCGCCGGGTCCACGGATGCCCGGGAGCCGCGACGACCAGCAGGCGGTCGTGCCCGATGACAGTGCCGTCCAGGCCCGGCGGCACCCCGAGACCCTCCACGAAGCCCAGGTCCGCCTCCGCGGCCAGGACCGTGCGGGCCACGGCCGCGCTGTTGCCGGCGCGCAGCCGCACCGCGGTGTCCGGCAGCTGGGCACGCAGCGCGATCAGCCAACCGGGCAGCAGATACTCGGCGATCGTCATGGAGGCGGCCACGGTGAGCCGGGAGTCGCGCCGGTCGCGCAGCGCGCTGACGCCCGCGTCGAAGGACTCGGCGGACTCCACGATGCGCCGCGCCCAGTCGGTGACCAGCACACCGGCCTCGGTCAGCCGCGAGCCCCTGGGCGAGCGCTCCAGCAGGGTGACGCCGAGCATCCGCTCCATGGCGCGCAGCCGGGCGCTGGCGGCGGGCTGGCTGACCCCCGTCTCGCGCGCCGCGCGGCCCACACTGCCCAGCCGGGCAACGGCCAGCAGCAGCTCCAGCGCGCCCAGATCCGGTACCCGGCGGGCCAGACCCCCGGACACGCCCTCCCTCTCGCTCATAGGGTCAGCTTATGTCCCCATAGGGGCGTGGCCCCTTCTGCCCGCCCCGGCGCCGGAGGAGCGTGGCCGCATGACCGCATCCGCGCGCGCCACCGCCGAGACCGACTCCCCCGCCTCCGCACCGCCGGCAGTGGCCGAGCACCCGCCCGGACCGCGGCTGCGCGCTCTGGGCCCGAACTGGTACGCGGCGGTGATGGGGACCGCCATCGTGGCCACCGCCGGAACCGTGCTGCCGCTGCATCCGCCGCGCGCCCTGCTGGAGGGCGTCTGGGCGCTGGCCGCGGCGGCGCTGGCGGTGCTGCTGGCGGCCCGCGGAGCGCACTGGCTGCGCCACCGCGACCGGGCCCGCGCCCACCTGCTCGATCCGGCCGTCGCCCCGTTCCACGGCTGCCTGGCGATGGCGCTGCTGGCGGTCGGCGGCGGCGCGTCGGCACTGGACGTCCCCTGGGCCGCCGGTCTCGACGCGGCGCTGTGGACGTCCGGGACGGCCGTCGGGCTGGTCGCCGCGGTGACCGTGCCCTATCTGATGATCACCCGGCACCGGGTGGAGCAGGGCAGCGCCGCACCGGCCTGGCTGCTGCCGGTGGTGGCCCCGATGGTCTCCGCCGCGCTCGGCCCGCCGCTGGCCGCGCACCTGCCCGCGGGCCCGGCACGGCAGGCCCTGCTGCTGGGCTCCTTCGCGCTCTTCGGTGCGAGCCTGCTGGCGACGCTGCTGTTCCTGCCGCTGATCCTCTCCCGGCTGCTGCACCACGGCCCGCTGCCGACGGCGCTGACGCCGTCGCTGTTCCTGGTGCTCGGGCCGCTGGGGCAGTCGACGACCGCGCTCGGCAACCTCGCGGACGCGCAGCCGGGCATGTTCGGGGCGCTGTCGGTGCTCTACGGCGTTCCGGTGCTCGGCTTCGCACTGCTGTGGCTCGCGCTGTCGTCGGCGCTGGTGGTGCGCGCCGCACGCCGGGGCATGGCCTTCTCGTTGACGTGGTGGGCGTTCACCTTCCCGGTCGGCACCTGTGTCACAGGAGCCGCGGCGGTGTGGCGGCACACCGGAGCGGCCGCCTTCGGCTGGCTGGCGGCGGGCCTCTACGTGCTGCTGGTGGCCGCCTGGGCGGCCGCCGCCACCGGGACGGTGCGCGGACTGCTCAGCGGAGCGCTGCTCGCAGGGCCGCACCGAGCACCTGCGGCGCCCGCACCAGCGACGGCCCGTACCAGGTGAGGTGGCGACCGCTGCACAGCACGGCCGGTGTCCCCGGGAACGCCTCGGGCCCGTCCTCGGCGGTGAACCGGTAGGGCTCGTCCGGCAGGACGACCACCTCGGCGCGGCCCGGTGCGGACAGCTCCGCGAGCGGCACCCGCGGATAGCGCTCCGCGTGCCCGGCGTAGCGGTTGCGCACCCCGAGGTGGGCCAGCAGATCACCGGCGAAGGTGTCCCGGCCCAGCACCATCCACGGCTTGCGCCACACCGGTACGACCGCGCGGACGTCGAACTCGGCCCGTGCCCGGGCCCAGGCCTCCTCGGCCTCGTCGAGCCAGGCCGGGCGGGAGAGCCCGCAGCCCTCGGTGAGCACCCGGTGCAGTTCCGCGAAGCCCTGCTCCAGCGTCCGCACCTCGGTCACCAGGACCCGCAGCCCGGCCTCCCGCAGGGCCCGCAGATCCGCGGGCCGGTTCTCCTCCTCGTTGGCGAGCACCAGGTCCGGAGCCAGCCCCGCGATGGCCGGGACGTCCGGGTTCTTGGTGCCGCGCACCCTGGTGACGGCGAGGTCTCCGGGGTGCGAGCACCAGTCGGTGGCCCCGACCAGGAGTTCGGGCGCGGTGGCCGCCACCGCCTCGGTGAGGGACGGCACGAGCGAGACAACGGACCGGCACGGCATGTGCAGCACCCTATGCCGCCGCTCCGGCCGGCTCCCACCCCCTGGGTCCCGGCCCGCAGCCCCCGGCGGGCCGGCGGTCGCCCGTCACCGGTCCTGCGCGCCCGGACGCCGGGCGCCCGGAACCGGAACGGCACCAGCGGCGCCCCGAAGCCGGGCGCCCTCAGCCGACGGGCGCCAGCTCGTCCTCCAGACCCGGGTGGGCGTCCAGCCATGTGCGGGCGGACTTCTTCTCCTTGCCCTTGCCCTTGCCGCCCTTCTGGATGGCCGCCTCCAGGGAGCCGAGGTCCTGCTCGGACATCGTGAAGTCCTTCAGCCAGCCGTACAGCTCGGGGAAGTCCTCCTTGAACCCCTTCCGCGCGGTGACGTGGATGTGGTCGCCCTTGCCCCAGGCGCCCTTGGGGTCCTTGAGCTTCTTCATCGGATACGTGCTGTAGACCCAGTGCGGCGTCCAGGTGGTGGCCAGCACCGGCTTCTTCCGCGCCACGGCGCGGTCCACGGCCGAGAGCATGGAGGAGGTGCTGGAGGAGACCACCTTGTACTCGCCCTCCAGGCCGTACGCCTTGAGGACCTTGTCCTTGAGGATCTTCATCTCGCCCGCGCTGGACTCGATCCCGATGATCTTCCCGTCGAACTCCTTGCCGCGCCCCTTGAGATCCGCCAGCGAGTCGACGCCCTTGACGTAGGAGGGCACGGACAGCTCCAGCGAGGTGGGGCCGTACCAGGAACCGACGTCGGTGAGTCTGTCCCGGTACTTGCGCCAGTACTGCTCGTGGGTCGTGGGCAGCCAGGCGTCCGTCTGGACGTCGATCCGGCCCTGGGCCATGGCGGTGAACAGCGGACCGGGGTCGAGCTGTTCGACCTTCGGCTTGTAGCCGCGGTCCTCCAGGATGTTCTCCCACAGGTAGGTGGTCGCGACCGCCTCGTCCCAGGGGAAGTAGGCCATGCTGACCGACTTCCCCGCGTCCTTGCCCCGCTTCTTCTCCCCGCCGGGCACCGGCACCATCTTGTCCAGGAACCCGGGGCGGGCGTTCAGCCACTTGGCGGCGGCCTGCTGCTCCCGGCCCTTGGAGGCGTCCTGGATCGCCGTCTCCAGCGAGGTGAGCTGCTGCTCCGTCAGGTGGAAGTTCTTCAGCCAGCGGGCCACGACCGGGTCATCCTGGGCGAAGCCCTTGCGGGCGACGTTGTAGAGCTTCTCCCCCTTGCCGAAGGCGCCCTTGGGATCCTTGAGCTTGGTCAGGTCGTATTTGGCGTACGCCCAGTGCGGGGACCAGAGCGTGACGACGACCGGCTGCTTCTGCTGGATGGAGCGCTTCAGCTCGGCCAGCATCGAGGAGGTGCCGGAGGAGACCACCTTGTACTCGCCCTCCAGGCCGTACGCCTTGAGGACCTTGTCCTTGAGGATCTTCATCTCGCCCGCGCTGGACTCGATCCCGATGATCTTCCCGTCGAACTCCTTGCCGCGGCCCTTGAGATCGGCCAGCGAGCGCACCCCCTTGACGTAGGAGGGCACGGTCAGCTCCAGCGAGGTGGGGCCGTACCAGGAGCCCAGCTTCTCCAGCTCGGAGCCGTACTTGTCCCAGTACTGCTGGTGCGTGGTGGGCAGCCAGGCGTCCGTCTGGAAGTCGGTCTCCCCCTGCGCGAGGGAGGTGTAGAGGGGGCCCGGGTCGAGCTGCTTGAGCTGAGGACGGTAGCCGCGCTGCTCCAGCGCCTCCTTCCACAGATAGGAGGTGGCGATGGCCTCGTCCCACGGGATGTACCCCATCTTCAGCTGCTTGCCCTTGCCCACGTCGGCGCCACCGGCGGACGGCGCGGAGGAGCCGGACTCGGCCAGGCTCAGCCCGCCCGCCGCCAGTGCCAGTGCCAGGACGCCCGCGAGCGCGGCGAGCGTGCTCGGCCGGTAGCGGACGAACCGCATCCGGCCCATCATGGCGGTGGTCCGGGCCGCTGCGCGGCGGCCGAGCGGCGAGACGCGCATGCTCAGGGCGCCGGTCATCCGGTCCAGGTAGATGGCGAGGATGACGACGGCGATGCCGGCCTCGACGCCGAGGCCGATCTGGACCTGGGTGACGGCGGCGTAGATGCGCTCCCCGAGCCCCGGTGCTCCGGCCAGACCGGCGATGACGACCATCGACAGGGCCAGCATGATGACCTGGTTGATCCCGGCCATCACGGTCGGCAGCGCGAGCGGGAACTGCACCCGCGTGAGGGTCTGCCGGGGACCGGTGCCGAACGCGTCGGCGGCCTCCACCAGCTCGCTGTCGACCTGCCGGATGCCCAGCTCGGTCATCCGGACACCGGGCGGCATCGCGAAGATGATCGTCGCCAGCAGGCCGGGAGTGGTGCCGACGGAGAAGAAGATCACGCCGGGGATGAGGTAGACGAAGGCGGGCATCGTCTGCATCACGTCGAGCACCGGGCGCACGGCGGCGCTGACCGCCTTCTTGCGCGCCGCCAGGATGCCGATCGGTACCGCGAAGAAGATGGTGATGACCGCGGCGGCCAGGACGAGCGACAGCGTGGACATCGCGTCGTCCCACAGCCCGAAGGAGTCGACCAGCACGAAGCCGGCGAAGGCGACGACGCCCGCGAGGAGCCCGCGCAGCCAGAAGGCGATGACGGCGAAGATCCCGGCCAGCAGCAGCGGCTCGACGCTGCCGAGAATCATGTTGATGCCGTCGTAGAGGCCGGTCAGCACCGTGTTGATGGCGTCGAACAGCCAGCTCAGATGGGTCTGGAGCCAGTCGACCGCGCTCTCGGCCCAGTTGCCCGGATGGAATTCAGGCATCCGCGCCCACCCCGTTCCCGTCCTCCGCTGCGGGGGGCGACTCCACCCGCGGCTCCTCGGCCAGTGCGGC
>NZ_ALAP01000077.1 GCF_000280905.1 Streptomyces sp. AA1529
CCGGCGGGGCACCGAGTCGGCCGCCGCGCGGTGCTCTCCCGGCTCCGGCCGCGGGCCGTCGGTGGACAGCGGCCGGAGCCCGGAGGCGGCGCCGATGCCGTGTGCGCGGCCCTCGGCCGGGGCGGTGGTGATGAGGCTCTGCGGCACGGTCAGCACCGCGCGGACGCCCCCGTAGGCGGAGGGCGGCAGCGAGACCTGGAAGTCGTAGGCCTGCGCCAGCCGGCCGACCACGGCCAGGCCCAGTCGCGGCGACTCGCCCAGGTCGTTCAGGTCGATGCCGGCCCGAGCTTCCTTCAGCATCCGCTCGGCGCGGGCGCGGGCCTCCTCGCTCAGGCCGACCCCGCCGTCCTCGATCTCGACCGCGATGCCCATGTGCACCTCGACGGCGGTGAGATGGACGCGGGTCTTGGGGGGAGAGTAGCGGGTGGCGTTGTCGAGCAGTTCGGCCAGCGCGTGGATGAGCGGCTCGACGGCCGGGCCGACGACGGCCACCTCGGCGACGGAGTGCAGTTCCACCCGCTGGTACTCCAGGATCCGGGACATCGCGCCGCGCAGCACGCTGTACAGCGGGACGGCCCGGTTCCACTGGCGGCCGGGCCGGGCCCCGCCGAGGACGGCGATGCTGTCGGCGAGGCGGCCGATGAGGGCGGTGCCGTGGTCCAGCCGGAGAAGGTCGGTGAAGAACTTGGGCTCGTTGCCGTGCCGGTCCTCCATGGTGCGCAGGTCGGTCGCCTGCTGGTGCACGATGGCCTGGACCCGGCGGGCGACGTTGACGACGCCGCGCTGCGCCGAGTCGCGCATGGTCTCCTCGGACTGCACGGCTTCCACGACGGAGCGCAGCAGGGCCTCGTGGGCCGCCCGGAACCGGGGGCCGAGACCGCCGTCGACGGGGTAGGAGCGCAGTACGTCCTGGGAGAACTCGCCCTCCTCCAGCCTCGCCACCGCGCGCGGCAGCACCTCCTCGGCCAGCCGTACGGTGGCGGCCTCCTGCTCCTCCAGGTGCCTGCGCAGATCCGCCTCGCGCGCTGCGGCCTCGGCGCGGAAACGTTCCGACTCGGCCCCGCGGCGCACGAGTTCAGCCGTGACACCCGCGAGGACGGCGGCTGCCACGGCGCCGCACACCAGGACCGCGACGCGGGAGGCGGGCGGGACGAGTGCCGCGGCGAGCACGGTGGCCAGGACCACGAGGACGGTGGGGACCCACCACACCGTTCTGGAAGCGGGCCTTCGACTTCCGGACGACACTTCGCGACGGACCATCAGCACCCTCTCAACAGCATAAGATCGACATCCCGACCAGCGATGCGTGGCACCAGGCGGCACGACTGCCGACCCGCCGTACGCGGAACCCCGTTGCGGGGAAAGGACTCTGGCCGCGGCCTGGTCGTTGTGGCGTCAACTCGCAGGACCGGTCGCAGGATAGCCCTTTCCGATCTTCGTACGCACATGCCGTTCGCATAGTCGGACGAACGTCTCTCCGTTTCGCTGTCCGGAGCGCGCTCCCCCCTCCGGCGGTGGACCGGCGGGCCCGGGCCCGCCGCGGCCCGGCGCCGCCCCCGGTCCGGCGTTCCGCGCGCTTGGCCGGTCGGGAGTGCCTCGCAGGTGTTGCGGTGCGCACGACCGGGTTGCGCATCCGCGCAATTCGTGGCAAAGGGCGGTAGACCATGCTGCATGACTCACAAGCGTCCTGGCGGCGGCGAGCGGGGTTCCCGGCTCGTGGTGCGGAGTGTTGCCGGGCAGGTTTTCGTACTGCAACTGACCATCGTGCTGCTGCTGGTGCTCGCCGCCGCCGCGGGTCTGGCCTGGCAGGCCCGGCTGGCCGACGTCCGTAGTGCCCGCGAGCGCTCCCGGGCGTGTGCGGCCACGCTGGCTCTCTCCCCCTCGACGGCCGCCGCCCTGCGCTCGTCCCGTCCGACCGGGAAGCTGCAGCCGGTGAGCGTGCGGGCCGGCCGGGAATGCGGGATCGACTTCGTCGCGGTCCTCGACCGGGCGGGCGTCCGGCTCAGCGACCCCCTCCCGAAACTGATCGGCAAGCGGGCCTCGGGTGACTTCGGCCGGGCGCTGGCCGGCCGGTCCTACACCGAGCAGTTCGAGGGCCGGCCCAAGGACTCGGTCCGCGCGGTCGCACCCGTGCAGGACCCGGACGGCACGGTGATCGGGCTGGTCACGGCGGGCGTCGACCTGACGACCGTGTCGGCCAGGCTGGACCGCGAACTGCCGTGGGTGGGAGCCGGCGCTGCGGGCGCACTCCTGCTGGCGACCCTGGGCGCCGGTCTGGTCAGCAGGCGGCTCAACCGCCAGACCCGCGGCCTGGGCCCGGCGGAGGTGACCCGCATGTACGAGCACCACGACGCCGTGCTGCACGCCGTACGGGAGGGTGTGCTCGTGCTGGACGGCGGCGGGCGGCTGGTGCTCGCCAACGACGAGGCGCACCGGCTCCTGCGACTGCCGGACCACGCACAGGGGCAGCAGATCGGCGACCTGCGGCTGGAACCGGGCATCGCGGGGCTGCTGACCTCCGGGCGCTCCGCCAGCGACGAGGTGTATGCCGTCGGCGACCGGATGCTCGCGGTCAACCAGCGCCCCACCGGGTCCGACGGCGGTCCGGCCGGGAGCGTGGCCACCCTGCGGGACACCACCGAACTGCAGGAGGTCGCCGGACAGGCCCAGGTCGCCGCGCAGCGCCTGGAACTGCTCTACACCGCGGGCCTGCGGATCGGGACCACGCTCGATGTGGTGCGCACCGCCGAGGAACTGACCGAGGTCGCGGTCCCCCGGTTCGCGGACGCGGCCACCGTCGATGTGCTCGAACCGGTCATCGGCGGGCAGGAGCCGCTGCCCGGTCCGTCCGCCCCAGCCGTCCGCCGGGTCGCGCTGCGCTTCGAGGGCGGCGCCGTCCCGCCGCTGCAACCGGTGGACAGCAGCCCCTCGGGCCCGCCCCTCCCGCTACCGCAAGCGGCCGGCGGACGCGGTGCGGGCGACGGGGACGGCGGGGACGCCGGCGACGGTGGTGGCGGCAGGGGCGCCGGAGCCGCGGAAGACCTGGCCGAGTCGGTCCTGGAACCGGACCTGGCCGCCGCCACCGACTGGCGCGCCGCCGATCCCGAGCGCGCCGAGCGCATGCTCCGCGAGGGCTTCCACTCGTTGATCATGGTGCCGCTGCGGGCCCGCGGCACCGTGCTGGGCCGGGCCTGCTTCTGGCGCCGGGGCCGGCGCGCCTTCCAGGCCGAGGACCTGGCCTCGGCCGAGGAACTGGTCACCCGTACCGCGGTCTGCGTCGACAACGCCCGGCGCTACGCACGCGAGCACGGTCTCGCCGTCACACTCCAGCGCAGCCTGCTGCCCGGCGGACTGCCCGAGCAGAACGCCGTCTCCGCCGCCTACCGCTATCTGCCGGCGCGGGCCGGGGTGGGCGGGGACTGGTTCGACGTCATCCCGCTGCCGGGTGCGCGGGTCGCGCTGGTGGTGGGGGACGTGGTGGGCCACGGGCTGCACGCGGCCGCCACCATGGGGCGGCTGCGCACCGCGGTGCACAACTTCTCCTCCCTGGATCTCCCCCCGGAAGAACTGCTCGCCCATCTGGACGAGTTGGTCACGCGCATCGACCAGGACCCCACGCTCGGCCCGGACACCGCGGCGGTCACCGGAGCGACCGTGCTGTACGCCGTCTACGATCCCGCCTCCGGCCGCTGCCAGTTCTCGGGGGCGGGCCATCCGCCACCCGCGCTGGCCTACCCGGACGGCACCACCGCCGTCCTGGAAGCCCCCGAGAACCTGCCGCTCGGCCTGGGCACCTCGCCGTTCGAGACCCGCACCCTGACACTGCCCGAGGGCAGCCGACTGGTGCTGTACACCAACGGACTGGTCCAGGTCCGCAGCCGCGATCTCGACGAGCGGCTGGAGATGCTGCGCGCCGCGCTCTCCGGCACCGGCCAGGGACCCGAGGAGACCTGCGGTGCCGTGCTGGAGGCCATGCTGCCGGACCGGACCGGCGAGGACCGCGACGACATCGCGCTGCTCGTCGCCGAGACCCGGCTGCTGCCGTCCTCCCGCATCGCCCGCTGGGAGGTCCCCAGCGACCCGGAGGCCGTCGCCCCGGTGCGCGCCGACTGCGCGGCCCGGCTGGTCGAGTGGGGCCTGGAGGAGACGGCCTTCACCGCGGAGCTCATCCTCAGCGAGCTGATCACCAACGCCATCCGCTACGGCGCGCCTCCCGTCACCGTGCGGCTCCTCTGCGACCGCTATCTGACCTGCGAGGTCTCGGACAGCAGCAGTACCGCACCACACCTTCGGCGCGCCACCACCGTGGACGAGGGCGGCCGGGGACTGTTCCTGATCGCGCAGCTCGCCCAGCACTGGGGGACCCGCTACACCGCGGAGGGGAAGACCATCTGGGCCGAACTGTCCCTGGACGGCGCGCCGTCGGAGGTGCCGCTGGTGTGACGCCGCGGCAGGCGGCGGCTACTTGCCGCCGCCCAGCTCGAAGAGGAGGAACAGGAACCCCGCCAGCAGATGACCGGCCACCACGTACACGAACAGCCGCAGCGCCAGACCGCGCGGGAAGCGGCCGTCGCCGCGCTCCTCGCCCGGTTCGTAGCGGCGCTCGCGCCGGGGAGGGGGCTGCCGGGAGGCCGGCGTGGACGAGGGGGACTGCGGTTCCGGTGCCTGCTGGTGGGAGGTCATGGCGGGCCCTTCTGTGCGCACGCGGGGAAAGGGGGGGCTGCGGTGGGACGGGGTGGCCGGCGCGCCGGCGCCATCGGTGGCGCCGGCGCACGGTCCGCGGCTCAGTGCCGCGGGGTGCCGCCGGGCGCGGCGGCACCGGCTGAGCCGGTCACGCACAGTTCGGCGGTGGGGGACTGCAGGAGAGTGTGGACGAAGAGCAGGTCCGCGCCGTCCGCCGAGACGGCCTCCAGCCGGTGCGGAGTGAGCGAGTCGAAGTGCGCCGAGTCCCCGGCCGCCAGCGTCTCGGTGACCTGGCCGAGCGTCAGCCGCAGTGCGCCGCGGCGTACATGGATCCACTCCTCGCCCGGATGGACGCGGACGAGGTCCCGCTGCGGGCCGCGCGGCACGTGGACCTGGAGGGCCTGCATCGCGCGTCCGGCCTGTCCCGCCTGCCGGTAGTGCCATCCCCCGGCGTCGACGGTCGGTATCTCGTCGCCCCGGACGATCGCGTCGGCGGCCGTGGTCGTCTCGCCCAGCAGCTCACCGACGGTCGTGCCGTAGACGCGGGCGAGGGTGAGCAGGAGCGGCAGCGACGGTTGCCGCTTGCCGGTCTCCAGCCGGGAGAGGTGCGCGGGGGAGAGGCCCGCCCTGCGCGCCGATGCCTCCAGGCTCAGCCCGCTGCGCCGCCTCAGCAGGCGCATACGGGGCGCGAACGCGGGCGCTTCTCCCGCCTCCGGCCCGGGTGCCCCATCATGGGGAGGGTTCGGACTCATACCCTGATTAAAGACACCCTTCGCCTGTGGGGCAAAAGTTTTGCCCCACAGGCAAAGTCCCGTCCGGCTCCGCCGTGAACCGGGCTCCCGCTCCTCCCGTGATGACCTGTGAGGACGTCACATCCGCTCGGCACGCCGGGTGGTGACCGCCGCACGCCTGTGGAGCGACCGGTTTCCACGAGCCCTTGACGAAGGTCCATACCTTCGGCACCGTTCTCTGCCGTGACGTGAGAGCGCTCACCCACCCCCACACTGAAGGAGCGCATCATGAGTCCGTCGATCACGCCTGTGCGGAACCGCTCCGCACGAAGCAGCCGTCGGCGAAACCCCTCTCCCGCCGGCGCCCCGGCCGCGCCGACGAGTGCCGCGCACGGCGCCGCACCGCTGGCCGACAACGATGTCGGTCTCCCCGTTCCCCCCACCGCCGCCGTCAACGGAGGTTCTGTCCGATGAGTCCCGTCAGCCGCCGCGCGCTGTTCCGCGGCGCCGCAGCCGCCGCCGTCACCGTCCCCGCCGCCGGACTCGTCGCACAGCAGGCGACCGCGGGCAGCCTCTTCCGGCCGACCGCCGCCGCCGGACTGTCGTTGAAGATCGTCAACAACAGCGGCGCCTACGACAACGGGTCGATCCACCTCTACATCGTGGGCAACGACGGCACGAACCAGTGCCACGTCACCCCCGAAGGCGAACTCAAGCCGGTGCAACTGTCCGACAACGGCCCGGACGGCTACACCGACTACGCCATCCCCCTCACCGGCACCGAGACCACGGTCTCGCTGCCCGAGATGTCCGGCCGCATCTACGTCGCCTGCGGCGAGAAACTCAAGTTCAAGGCCGTCGAGGCCGACACCGGCGCCGCCCTCGCCTACCCCGCCGCCTGGGTCGAGTCCGACCCCAACTACCCGGTCGTGCACGACTGTGCGGAATTCACGTACAAGGGCGGCGCGATGTACTGCAACACCACCATGGTCGACATGTTCAGCGTGCCGCTGGCCATCGGGCTCAAGGGCGCCAAGCAGCAGACCACCGGCACGCTCAAGCCCGGTGCCCGCGACCGGATCTTCGACTCGGTGCGTTCCGTCGAGGCGTTCTCGCAGCTCGTCGTCGACGACAAGCGCGTCATAGCCCCGGGCCACGGACTGGGTGCCGGCCGCTTCGCGGAGGACTACTTCGCGCCGTACATCGACCAGGTCTGGGCCGCGTACCAGAGCAAGGACCTGAAGGTCACCACCAACGCCGGAACCTTCACCGGCCGGGTCGCCGGCGACCGGCTGTCCTTCTCCGGCCCGGCCGAGGTGTCCTTCGGCAAGCCCTCCACCAAGGACGTCCTCTTCTGCGACGGTGCGCTCGCCGCGCCCAACGACGGCACCACCGGGCCCGTCGCGGCCATCCTCGGTGCCGCCTTCAACCGCACCACCCTGCTCTCCGCCGCCGACCAGCCCACCACCGACCCCGCCGCCTTCTATCAGGGCGACCTCACGCACCACTACGCCAAGGCCATGCACGCCGCCACGGAGGACGGCAAGGCGTACGGCTTCGCCTTCGACGACGTGGGCGGCTTCGCCTCGTACATCGAGGACGGCGCCGCGAGCGAGCTGACGCTCACGCTGACGCCCTTCGGGTGACGCCCTTCGGGTGACGGCCGCGGTGGCCGCCCGTCGTCCGCCGCCGGTCCGGGGACGGGCGACGGATCCGGGGCCGGCGCGGATCGTCTGACCGTCCGGGGCACCCGCCCGATCCGGGCGGCGCCGAGGCGCGGGAGAGCCGCGCCTCGGCGCGGTGCTCCGCCGCCGTCCGCACCGGGAATGCCGGACGGTGGCGGCGGCCCGTTCTGGACGGGTGCCGGTGAGCTCGCCGTCACCAGCCGCAAACGGTGGTGACCTTCGTCATCGGGACCCGCAGCCGATGCCGCGTACTCGACCGGCCGCCGGCTCCGGAACGGCGGGAGCCGGACCTCATCAGCGATCAGATCGAAGCCTCGTCGGTCAGCGACGGCGCGGCGCACGGGCGCAGGATCATGAGCGAGTCCTCCAAGGTCGCCACCATGGCAAAGGGGAACCGGTCGAGCTCGAGACAGAGCGCGACGTCATCAGGATGGACTCCTGCACGCACACCCTCCGCCAGCTCGGCGGCGGCTCGCGATCCGGCGGCGCGGCGGAGGAATTCGGCTGCGTGCGTCGCAGTCCCGGCTGCCCTCCGAGCGATGTATTGAGCGCACGCCAGATCTTCATCGGCCCACCCGCCCTCGCCGGTGACCACGAACGTGACACTGTCACTCTTGCGCGTCCGCAGGAGCCGGGCCGTCGCCTCCGCCACCACGAAGCCGGCGCACAGCACCAGCGACGCCTCCTTGACCGCAAGGGCGCCGACCGTCCCCGCTGTGGTCTTCTGCACGACGGTCCGTCCGCCGAGGTCGATGGACCGCAACAGGCCCGGCGAGTTGACGGTGTCGACCCCGGGTGTCGGTGGACCGTCTTTGAGCGCCACCCAATCCGGGTGGCGGGCCTTGAGGGCCAGGGCTTCGTCCGCCGACCCGGCGAGAACGATCTTTTCCGCCCCCTGCTCAAAGGCCCGGGCAGCCACCGTGAAAGCACGCATGACGTCGACTACGACGGCTACGGACGGGACTTCGACCAGCTCGGCGATGCCGAGGAAACGAGCGTCCATCCGGTCATGATCGCCTATGCCCGGCCCGAAGCATTCGGACGGTGATGCGCAGCACATCGATGGTCCCGGTGCGACACCTCCGGCTGCCTGCGTCGCGAAAGCAGTGCGCAACCGACGCGACCCCACCGCACGTCACCGGACGTGACCCTCGCCGTCTGCGGCCGGTGACAGCGCTCCTGCGGGCACCCTGGATGCGCCGCCGGCCCCGCCGGGCCTCCCGGTCGGGCACACCTGGCGCTGCACCTGGCGTTTCGGAACGCCGACTTGCGGAACCGCGGGCTCAGCGCCGCTCGGCGCAGACGAGGAAGATCCTGCGGACGCCGGGGACGCCCCGCGGGGACACCGGGTCCCGCCAGCGGCCGTAGTGGGCGCTCTCGTCACCGGGCTGGACGACCTCGGCGGTGAAGCGGTGCCGCTCGAAGAGGGCCTCCGGATCGTCGGTGCCGAACCGCCAGGGGCAGCCCCACCGGGCGAAGACTTCCAGCTGGCCGCGCGCGTGGGCCGAGGTCAGCGCCTCGGCGTTGACCAGGTCCCCCGCGACCAGACTGCCGGTGGCGGTGACGGTGCGGAGGCGTTGCAGCAGCCGGTGCACCTCGTTCTCGTGCAGGTAGGGAAGCACGCCCTCGAGGAGCCACACGGAGGGCGCCGTCGCGTCGTATCCGGCCTCTTCCAGACGGCGCTCCCAGCCGGGAGCGGTCAGATCGGCCGCGATCATCCGATGCGCCACCCGGGGGCGCGCTCCGGCGAGCCGGCGCCGCTTGTGGTCCAGCACGGAGGGGCGGTCGATCTCGAAGTAGCGCACCGTCCGTGCCCACTCCAGCCGGTAGGGGCGGGAGTCGACCCCGGATGCGGCGGACACGATCTGGGTGTGCCGGCCTTGGGAGACGCGTTGCAGGAGGTCGTCGAAGAAGCGGGTGCGGATGGCGTTGACGTCGAGGCTGTCGGGCATCGCGCGCCGCCGGTGCGGTGGGAAGGTCGCGCCCCACACCTCGTCCAGCAGCTTCGGCCCCTCGTCGCCGCACAGTTCCTGCGCGTACGGGTCCGTGTAGAGCCGGTCCGGCCGTTGGCTCTCCAGCGCACGCATGGCGGCGGTCAGCAGCGCTGTGCGTCCCACCGCGTCCATCGTCTCGGTCATGACGTCCTTTCCGGCGGCCGCCCCTCGGCTGCTGACTTCCGGTGTCGGTCGGCCGACGGCCCGGTCAACAGCCGTCGGCCACGGCCTCGATGATCGACGCGTGCGCGGAGAGGGTGTCCACCCGGCGCACGGTCAGTCCTGCCCGCGCCAGGAGCTGCTCGTACTCCCGGCGCGTGCGCCCCTTCCCGTTGAGTACGGTCATCATCAGCATGTCGTGGGTCTTGCCGGGATGCGGCTCGTTCCCTTCCGGGATCAGACCGTTGACGACCAGCAGCCGGCCGCCGGCCGGAGCCGCGCGGCCGCATGCGCGCAGGATCCGCACGCATTCCTCGTCCGGCCAGCTGGCCAGCACGTGCTTCAGCAGATAGACGTCGGCGCCGGGCGGGACCGCGGCGAAGAAGTCGCCGGCCTCCGCCTGCCACCGCCCGGCCAGTTCGGGGATGTCGAGCACGTGCGAGGCGATGACCGGCTCCCGGTCGAACAGGACACCCGTCACCGCGGGGTGGCGCAGCAGGATCGCCCTCAGCAGCCCGCCGCTGCCGCCGCCCACGTCGACCACGCGCCGCACGGAGGAGAAGTCGAAGGCGCCCGCGACATCGTCGCTCAGCGTCTGCGAGAACGCCGCCATGCCGGCGTGGAAGGCCGCCCCCACCTCGGGGTGCGCGGCGAGGTGGTCGTAGAAGGGGAGGCCGTAGACCTGCTCGAAGCCGGTGCCACCGGTGCGTACCGCGTCCGGCAGCCGGGCCGCCGGGAGCCAGAAGATGTCGTCTCCGCGCATCATGACGTAGTCGCGCAGCGACCCGTCCACGCCGGTGCGCAGCGGTTCGGCGAGCGGGGTGAGATGGAAGCGGCCGGTCCCGTCCTGGCGGAAGACGCCCTTCGTCGCGAGGAAACGCAACAGCCGCCCCAGGTGCGGGCCGTGCGCCTGTGCCGCCTGCGCGAGCTGCTCCGCGGTGCGCGGGCCGTCGGCCAGGTGGTCGGCGATGCCCAGGCGGGCCGCCGTGTGGAGGGCGGCCGAGTAGAGGTAGCCGAAGGACAGCTCCAGCAACTGGCCGGCCGGGTCCGCCGGGGCCGCCGGGGCGTGCTGGGGATCCGGGCGGGCGGCACTGGTCATCAGCGGGGTCCTCTCTCGCCGCGCGGCTCGCGCGGCGGCTCGTGCCCGCGCGATGCCGGCTCGGCGGCTCGCCCTCCCGGGAGTGCCGCGACCGCTGTACGCGGAGTGGCCGTACGCCGGGTGCTGCCCTGCCGTGGTGCGGCGTGCGGGATGCGACGTGGCGTGCGGTGCCTCGGATGTGGTGCGGCCGGTTGGCGCACGGTTCGGGCCAGTGTGCGGAGGGTGGGTCGTGCGGTGGTCGAGGGGCGCAGGAAGGCGGGCGTGGCGGAGCGGGCGTGAGCGCCGTCGACTGCTCGTCATGCCTGCGTCAAGCGGCGGCCGAGTCCGTTCGCGGACGATCGGCCGCTCCGTACCCGCACCACCCCCCACCGGTTCCGCAAGGAGGCATTCCATGGCCGACGCATCCGCCCGTACCGCGGCACAGGGCTTCGCCGACGCGGCCGCGCAGCGCCGCGCCAATCGCGCCACGGTCGAGAAGTATCTGGAACACACCAAGGGCCGGAAGCGGCTGCGCCGCCACGAACTGTTCGCCGAGGAAGGCAGCGGGGGACTGTGGACCAACGACACCGGCGCCCCCATCGAGATCACCGGGCGTGCCCGCCTGGCCGAGCACGCCGTCTGGTCGCTGAAGTGCTTCCCGGACTGGGAGTGGTACAACATCCAGGTCTTCGAGACGCAGGACCCGCGCTTCTTCTGGGTCGAGTGCGACGGGCACGGGAAGATCAACTTTCCGGGCTATCCGGAGGGGTACTACGAGAACCACTTCCTCCACTCGTTCCGCTTCGACGACCGGGGGCAGATCCTGCAGAACCGGGAGTTCATGAACCCGTTCGAGCAACTGCGCGCGCTCGGCATCCCGGTGCCGACGGTGCGGCGGGACGGCATCCCCACCTGACCTCCCGCCCGCTGCCGACCCCGTGGACCCGCCGGGAGCCCCCCCCGCGGCGCCTCCGCCCGTACCGACGGCCCGCGCGCACCCCCACCCCGCACCCCCGGCGCCGCCCGAGCGGCACAGCGCACCGAGGGCACCGCCGTCCGGCGCCCCGGCCCGGCAGCCGCGCGGAGTTCCACCGCACGACAGAAAGGCACCGCTCCCATGCCAGGCATCCCGCCCATCGCGTCCTACCCGCTTCCCTCCGCCCACGAGCTGCCGGCCAACACGGCCGACTGGAGCGTGGACCCGGACCGGGCAGTGCTGCTCGTCCACGACATGCAGCGGTACTTCCTGGCGCCGTTCCCCGGCACCGTGCGCGCGGAACTCCTCGGCAACGCCGGGCGGTTACGCACCAGCTGCGCGGCCCGCGGCGTGCCCGTCGCCTACTCCACCCAACCCGGCGCGATGAGCCCCCGGGACCGCGGTCTGCTGAAGGACTTCTGGGGCCCTGGGATGCGCGCCTCGGCCGACGACCGTCAGGTGGCCGAGGAACTGGCCCCCGCCGCGGGCGACTGGGTGCTCACCAAGTGGCGCTACAGCGCGTTCTTCCGCTCGCCTCTGCTGCGGCGGATGCGCGCGGCCGGGCGCGATCAGCTCATCCTGTGCGGCGTGTACGCGCACGTGGGCGTGCTGGCGACCGCGCTGGACGCCTACGCGAACGACATCCGGACGTTCCTGGTCGGCGATGCCGTCGCCGACTTCTCGCAGGACCGGCACCGGATGGCCCTCACCTACGCGGCGGAGCGCTGCGCCATGGTCGTCCCGGGCGATCGGCTGCTCGCGCAGGTCGCGCCATGAGCGGCGTGCTGTTCGAGCGGGTGCTCGACGACCCGTCCGCACCGTTCGCTCTCCTCCACCGCCCCCACAGCGTGCCCGGGCACGGCGCAGACCGCCTGGAGGTCCTCGTCGGTCCGGTCTCCACGCCCCCGACGCTGGCGCGGATACCACTGCCGGAGCACCCGCTCCAGGAGCGCCCCGACAGCACGGGGCGGTCCGCCGACACCGCGGCCGGCACGGCTCCCGGGGACGGCGGACACCGCCACGAGACGCTCGTGCTCATCCCGTACCGCCAGCTGACCGAACGCGGCTACGCCTGCGTCGACGACGCCACCCCGCTCGTCGCGCTGACCGTCACCGGCCAGGAGTCGCTTCCCCTCGCCGAGGCGCTGCCCCGGCTGCCGCGCACGGCGACGACCCTGGTCGACCAGCGCTTCGTGCCCGGAGACCCGGAGTACGCGGAGACCGTGCGCCGCGTCGTCACCGAGGTGATCGGGCGGGGAGCAGGGGCCAACTTCGTCATCAGGCGCGACTTCGTCGCCGACCTCACCGACTACTCCGTCGAACTCGCCCTGGCCTCCTTCCGCCGGCTCCTGGAGAGCGAGTCGGGTGCCTACTGGACCTTCCTGGTGCACACCGGGGAGCGCACGCTGGTGGGGTCGAGTCCGGAGCGGCACATCAGCCTGCGCGACGGCACCGCCGTGATGAACCCGATCAGCGGCACCTACCGCTATCCGCCCGGCGGCCCGGAACTCTCCGGAGTCCTGGACTTCCTCGCCGACCGCAAGGAGGCCGAGGAACTGTACATGGTCGTCGACGAAGAGCTGAAGATGATGGCGCGGGTCTGCGAAGGGGGCGGTCGCCTCGCCGGACCGTACCTGAAGGAGATGGCCCGGCTGGCTCATACCGAGTACTTCATCGAGGGCCGCACGGCGCGGGGCGTGCGCGAGATCCTGCGCGAGACGCTGTTCGCGCCGACCGTGACCGGGAGTCCCCTGGAGAGCGCGGCCCGGGTCATCTCCCAGTACGAGCGGCAGGGCCGCGGCTACTACAGCGGCGTCGCGGCCCTGATCGGCCGGGACGCGCACGGCGGCAGGACGCTGGACTCCGCGATCCTCATCCGGACCGCCGACATCGACGCCACCGGGGAGGTCCGCATCGGCGTCGGTGCCACGCTCGTCCGCCACTCGGATCCGGCGTCCGAGGCGGCCGAGACCCGAGCCAAGGCGGCAGGACTCATCGCGGCCCTGGAGCCGGGCTCCTCCCGCTCCTTCGCGGCCCATCCGAGCGTGCACGGTGCCCTGGCCCGGCGGAACGAGCCGCTCGCGGACTTCTGGCTGGACCGGACCGCAGCCGGCCGGACACCGGCGCCCGGGCCGCACCCGCCGGGGCCGGGCGACCCTCCCCCCGCGGGCGTTCCCGGATCGCCCGGGTTCCCCGGAGCCGCCGGCCTCGCCGACGCCCACGGCTTCGACGGTGCTGCCGACCTGGCCGGCCGCAGCGTC
Source organism: Streptomyces sp. AA1529 (assembly GCF_000280905.1). Classification (GTDB taxonomy): domain Bacteria; phylum Actinomycetota; class Actinomycetes; order Streptomycetales; family Streptomycetaceae; genus Streptomyces. Next base: position 13,568 of record NZ_ALAP01000077.1, read on the forward strand.
CTGGTCGTCGACATGGAGGACACCTTCACGGCGATGATCGCCCTTCAGCTGCGGGCTCTCGGCCTGCGGGTGCGGGTGCGCCGCTACGACGAGGAGATCGCGTTCGACGCCTGCGACCTGGTGGTGATGGGACCGGGCCCCGGCGACCCGCGGGATCTCGCGTGCCCCAGGATGGCCCGGCTGCATGCGGCGATCGGCGGCCTGCTCGAGCGGCAGCGTCCGTTCGTCGCCGTCTGCCTCAGCCACCAGGCCCTCTGCCGCCGGCTCGGCTTCCCGCTCCTCCGCCGGGACGTCCCCGACCAGGGGGTGCAGCGGGAGATCGACCTGTTCGGGGTCCGCGAACGGGTCGGCTTCTACAACACGTTCGCCGCCCACGCCCGGCACGACAAGACCGAAGTCGAGGGGATGGGTGTGGTGGAGGCGGCGCGGGATCCCCGGACGCAGGAGATCCACGCGCTGCGCGGGCCGCGGTTCGCGTCGATGCAGTTCCACGCCGAGTCGGTGCTCACCCGGAACGGCCCGCGCATCGTGGGCCGTGCCCTCCAGGCCGCACTCGGGCGGTGATCCGGCACCACGGCGCCCGGCCGGGATCCGGCACTCGGCCGCCGGCCACCCCGGAGCCGGGGCGACGCGGCCGGCTCCGCTCCTCTTCGCCCACCACTCGGAGGCCCCCGATGCACACCTACGTCGTCGTGGACGCGTTCGCCCGCCGGCCGCTGTTCGGCAACCCCGTGGCCGTCTTCTTCGGCAGCGACGATCTCTCCCCCCGCACGATGCAGCGCATCGCGCGGGAGATGAACCTGTCGGAGACCACCTTCGTGCTCCGGCCCCGGCACGGCGGTGACGCCCGGATCCGGATCTTCACCCCGGTCAACGAGCTGCCGTTCGCCGGGCACCCGCTGCTGGGCACGGCCATCGCCCTGGGCACCCGCAATCCGGGTGACCGGCTGCGGCTGGAGACGGCCATGGGCATCGTCCCGTTCGACCTCACACGGGAGCGGGGCAGGGTGGTCGCCGCCCGGATGCGGCAACCGGTTCCCACCTGGCGCCCCTTCGCGCGGGCCGGGGAACTGCTGACCGCGCTCGGCGTGGAGAAGTCCACACTGCCCGTGGAGATCTACCACAACGGGCCCCGGCACGTCTTCGTCGGCCTGGCGAGCGTCGCCGCGCTGTCCGCCCTCCGCCCCGACCACCGCGCCCTGGCCGGGTTCGAGGATCTGGCCGCCAACTGCTTCGCCCCCGGCCCGGACGCGGAGGAAGGACACCCGGCGCCGGGCGAGGAGGGCGCGAGCTGCTGGCGCACCCGGATGTTCTCGCCCGCCTACGGCGTCACCGAGGACGCCGCCACCGGCTCCGCCGCCGGCCCGTTGGCCGTCCATCTGGCCCGGCACGGCATGGCCCCGTACGGCCGGACGATCCGGATCACCCAGGGCGTCGAGATGGGCCGCCCCTCGCTGATGCTGGCCCGGGCCGAGGGGACCGCGGAGTCCGGCTCCCCCGAGTCGGTGGAAGTGGGCGGCTCCGGGGTGCTGGTGGCGGAGGGCCGCCTCCATGTCTGACCGCGACGCGGAGCCGGCCCGCCCCGATGACATCCGCGCGACGACCGCGCGGCGGACACGGAAGCGGGACCGCATGGACACCGACAGGTCGGAGACCCTGACCGCGGGGATCGACGTCACCTTTCCCGAGTATCTCTCGCCGCCCGCCGAGCCGCTGGGGCTCCTGCGCGGCTGGCTGGAGTCCGCGGAGGCGCGCGGCGTACGCGAACCGCGCGCCCTCGCGCTGGCCACCGCCGACGCCCGGGGCCGCTCCTCGCTGCGGACCGTCGTCCTGAACCGGGTGACCGCCACCGGCATCGTCTTCGCCACTCACGACGGCAGCCGCAAGGGCCGCGAACTCCGGGCCAACCCCTGGGCATCCGGGCTGCTGTACTGGCGCGAGACCGGTCAGCAGATCAGCCTGGCGGGCCCCGTCCGCAGGCTCCCCGACTCCGAGTGCGACGCCCTGTGGGCCGCCCGCCCCGTGTTCACCCACGCCATGACCGTCTCCTCCCGGCAGAGCGAGCCGCTCGGTGACCCGGCGGACGTGGCCCGGCTGCGGGCCCGCGCCGAGACGGTCGGCAGCCAGGGCCCCCAACCGCGCCCCGCCGCCTACGTCGGGTTCGAGATCGCCTGCGAGTCCGTCGAGTTCTGGGCCGACGGCACCCGGCGCCTGCACGAACGGCTGCGCTACGACCGCACCGCGGAAGGCTGGAGCGCGGTCCGCCTACAGCCGTGACGGCGCGGGGCCGCGCCGGGGACGGTGCGCGGCCCCCGGCGGCGTCCCGCGGGGGCAGCCGAGGGCCGCGCCACCCGGCGCGAGTCCGGAGGCGTACGCCGGCGGCCAGGGCGGCGGCAGCGGCCGCCACCCGTGTGCGGCCGGCCGGGTGCCGGGGCAGTCGCCGTCGAACAGCACGCGCGTGGCGTCGGTCACCCGCACCCCCGCGAGGTTCACGCCCCGGCCGCCGGAGACCCCGGTGGTGGTGTAACGCCAACGCAGTCGCAGGCCCGCCGGGTACGGACCGGCCGGCAGCCGGGCGCGCACCCGCTGCCAGCGGCGCCCGTGGTACCCGGACCGTGCCGTGCCCGGTACGGCGCGCCAGGTCCGGCCGCCGTCCGTGCTGTACTCCATGCCGAACCGGTCGGTTCGGTCGAGGTCCACGAAGGCGTCGTACCGGACGCGCAGCGGGCCGCGCCTGCCGTGCGGCCGGGCGCCCCGGTGCGCGGGAGGGAGCCGCAGCGGACCGGTCGTCAGGGTGCTGTCCGTCTCCGGGAAGCCGCTCCGGTCACCGGCCTCCCGGCCGCCGAGTCGCAGGCCGTCCGGGGGCCCGGCGAACCACGAGGGGCCGCCGCCCGGTGCCCGTACCGGAATCGACCGGGCCAGCGCCCTGGCGAGGGCCCGGCGCGCCGGGTTGGTCGACGGGCTCTCGTCGCGAGGGTGCACCCGGTTGGTGAGCAGAATCGCGAAGGAGCGCGAGACGGGGTCGATCACCAGCGACGTGCCGGTGAACCCGGTGTGCCCCAGCGTCCGCGGCGAGGACAGGGCGCCCATGTACCACGTCTGGTCGAGTTCGAAGCCCAGGCCGTGGGCGTCCCCGGGGAAGCGGCTCGTGTAGTTCCTGCCCAGCAGTGTGACGGCGGACGGGGCGAGGATCCGCCGCCCCCGGTACGTCCCGCCGTTGAGCAGCGTCTGGGCGAGCACCGCCAGATCGTCGACGGTGGAGAAGATTCCGGCGTGCCCGGCCACGCCTCCCATGGCCCAGGCGTTGTCGTCGTGCACCGACCCGCGCAGCAGTCCCCGGGCCGGCCGGGTCTTGACCGAGGTGGCGGCGATCCGCGCCTGCCGGGCCGCGGGCGGGCGGTAGGCGGTGTCGTGCAGACGCAGCGGCCCGGTGATGCCCCGCCGCACGAGAGCGTCCAGCGGCCGCCCGGTCACGCGTTCCAGAACCAGTTGCAGGCTGATCATGTTGATGTCGGAGTACCGATAGGCGGCTCCGGGCCGGGCGAACGGCCGGGTCCGCAGGATCGAGTGCCGGCGCGCCCGTTGTCCGCCGTCGACCGTCCACAGCGGGGGCCGCGGCTCGGCCGGCAGCCCGGAGGTGTGGGTGAGCAGCTGCCGGACGGTGATGCCGCCCTTTCCCCGGGCTGCGAACGCGGGCAGGTAGCGGGCCACGGGTGCCTCCAGCCGCAGCCGGCCGGCGTCGACCTGCTGCAGGGCGACGATCGAGGTGAACAGCTTCGTGAGGGAGGCGACGTCGTAGACGGTGCCGGTGCGGGCCGGTACCCGCCGGCGCGGCGGCAGCTCCCCCCGCGCGGTGTAGCGGACGGCGTCGCCGCTCGCGCGCCGGGCGACGACCGTGCCGTCGTGCGCCAGCAGTGCCGTGGCCCCCGGGAAGAGATACTCCGCGCCGCTCGCGGGGTCGGTCCAGTGCGGCAGCCGGCGCAGGAAGGCGTCGACGGGGCCGGGATCGAGTCCCACCCGCGCGGGGGCCGCGCGCCGGAGCACGGTCCCGGCGGGCGCGAACCCCCGCGCGGGCCGGTCGAACCCCCTGATGACACCAGGCCGGGGAGGCGGATCCGCATCCCCGGCCTCACCCGCGGCCGAGGGCGGTACGGCCACGAGCAGTCCGGCCAGTACGACGAGCACACTCGCCGGAAGGACGGCGTAGGCAGCAGCCCGCATGCAGCACCCCTCGGCCTCGCAGCTTTCAGAGACGGTTCCGCGCCGACGAACTTACGCGCGTCGCGCTCCCTCGCCGGGCAACGGCGGACCTCCCGGGTGTGGCCGACCGCACTGATGGGCGGTCAACCCAGGTGGCCGTGCCGCACGTACGGACGGGGACCGACCGCGGACACTCCCTAGGACGGTGCCGAGTCCGACGGTCCCGGGCCCGGCGGGCGATCGCTCCGCCGGGCCGATGACGGAGCCGAGACCGGGGCGGGGGCAGGCCGGAGCGGTGTGCCCGCCAGCGGGCACTCGTACGGGCAGGGCTCCGCCGGGCCGGGCGGGCGCTCCTCGGCGGCCCGCTCCGGCACGGAGGCGGGAGCCAGGACGTCGCGCCGGATCGTCGCGAAGGCGAGAAGTCCGCCGGCCACCGCCAGGCCCGCCGTGATGAGCATGGCGGTCCGGAAGCCGGCCGCGAGAGCGCGCGGGTCCTGGAAGTCGCTGCCGCCGATCCCGGCGAGCACGGGCAGCGCGGCGACGGCCGCGAGCTGGGCGACGCGGGAGACGGCGTTGTTGACGCCCGACGCCACGCCCGAGTGTTCCGCGGGCGCCGCCGCCAGGGCGGTCGCGGTCACCGGTGCGACCGTGGTGGCCAGGCCCAGTCCGAAGACCAGCACGGCGGGCAGCACCGCGGCGGAGTAGCCGCCCACGCCGCTCTCGCCCACCTCGATCCGCAGCATCAGCAGCATGCCGGCCGCCAGCAGCATCGGACCGACCGTCAGCGGGATGCGCGGGCCGATGCGCTGGGCCAGTGCACCGGCCCGCGAGGAGAGGGCGAGCATCAGCAGGGTCACCGGCAGGGACGCCGCACCCGCGTACAGCGGTGTGTAGCCGAGGGAGGTCTGCAGGAAGACGACGAGCAGGAAGAAGACGCCGCCCAGCGCGGAGTACACCACGAAGGTGACGGCGTTCGCGCTGAGGAACTGGGGGGCCGTGAAGACGCCCGGGGGCAGCATGGGGCTGGGCGCACGGCGCTCGGTGCGGGCGAACCCGGCCAGGGCGGCGAGACCGAGGACGAGAGCGGCGCCGGTGAGCCAGCCGGGCGCCGCGCCGCGCGGCCCCTCGATCAGTGCGTAGGTGACTCCGCCCAGCCCCAGGGTCGCCAGCCCCGCGCCGGACACGTCCAGTCGTCCCGTCGCGGCGGGGTCGCGGCTCTCCGGGACCCGGCGGGCGGTGACCGCGACGACCACGAGCCCGATCGGGACGTTGATGAGGAAGATCCACCGCCAGGAGAAGGCGTCGATGAGGTAGCCGCCGACGATCGGACCGAGCGCCGAGGCCACCCCGGTGAGCGCGGACCAGGCGCCGATCGCCGCGGGACGGTCGGCGGAGCGGTAGGTCGACTGGATGATGGCCAGACTGCCGGGGGTGAGCAGCGCGGCGCCGACGCCCTGCAAGGCTCTGGCCAGGATGAGGATCCCGGCGGTCGGCGCCAGCGCGCACAGCACGGAGGGGATCATGAAGCAGACGACCCCGAGGGTGAACACCCGCCTGCGCCCGTAGCGGTCGGCGAGCGAGCCGCCGAGCAGGATCAGCGCGGCGAGCGTGAGCAGGTAACTGTCGAGCACCCACTGCAGATCCGACACACCGGCACCGATGTCCCGCCCGATCACGGGCAGCGCCACGTTGACGACGGTCGCGTCGAGGAAGCCCATGGCCGAGCCCAGGACGGTCGCCACCAGCACCCACCGGCCGGTGGCCGACCGGAAGGGGACGGCGCCGGGTGCGGTGTCCTGGTGCGCCTCCATGGTCCCTCTCCCGACTCCCGTACCCGCCTGCCGTCCCGGCGATCGTACGGCGGTCGGCGGCGGTTCCCGGTCAGGCGCCCCGGCGCCGGCCGGCCGCGCCCGGGGTGCCCGGCGGGGCGGCCGCGGACAACCGGCCGCATGTCGTGGTTCCGTCACAGCAGGGCCGGTGAACGGTCACCGCTCCCGAGGCGCCCTTCCGCCGCTCCGCACGCTCGACCATGATGTGCGCGGACACCGACACGGACCGACGGGGGGATTCGTACATGGACAGGCGGGGATTTCTCAGGGGCGCGGCCGTGCTGCCGGCGGCCGGGGTGCTGGCCTCCGCGGCCGGCGGCGTCGCCGTGGCGCAGAGCGGAGCCCGGGCGCGCACCCCGCGGCGGGCCGGCCCGCAGGACTGGATGGCGCCGCTGCCGTCCGCCACCCCGCTGCGCTCGCTGACCATCCCCGGCAGCCACGATTCGGGGGCGCGGCACGGCGGCGCCTGGGTGGAGTGCCAGGACACGCCGATCGGCGAGCAGTTGGCGGCCGGCATCCGGTTCCTGGACGTGCGCTGCCGGGCCATCGACGGGGTGTTCGCCATCCACCACGGCGCGTTCTACCAGCATCTGATGTTCGGTGACGTGCTCATCGCCTGCCGGGACTTCCTCGCCGAGCATCCCGGCGAGACGGTCCTGATGCGGGTGAAGCAGGAGTACTCGTCGGTGGGCGACGAGGAGTTCCGCCGGATCTTCGACGTGTACCTGGACGAGAAGGGATGGCGCTCCCTCCTGCGGCTCGGCGGCACGCCGCCCACCCTGGGCGAGGCGCGCGGCAAGGTCGTGGTCCTCGCCGACAACGGCGGTCTGCCCGGCGTCCGGTGGGCCGATCCGGAGCTCTTCGACGTCCAGGACGACTACCAGGCCGAGCCGTTCGCCAAGTGGGACAGGATCACCGAGCAGTTCCGCCAGGCGGCGGACGAACCCGGCCCCTGGTACGTCAACTTCACGAGCACCGCCGCCGGGCTGCCGCCCGCCTGGAACGCGGACCGGCTCAACCCGCAGGTGCGGAAGTTCCTCGACGGCTCCGGAATGGCCGGGCGTACCGGTCTCGGCATCATCCCGATGGACTTTCCGCAGTCCGAGCCGGGGCTCCTCGAAGCCGTCCTCGCGCACAATCCGACGAGCTGAGTCCGCCCCCGCGGGGAGCGGCGGCCGCAGGCCGGCGCTCCCCGCGGACGGGGCCACCACAAGGGTGCGGGTCACTCCGGCGGCAGCTCCCCCGAGCGGGCCACCCGCGCGTACCAGGCGGCGCTGGACCTGGGGGTGCGGCGCTGCGTCGGGTAGTCGACGTGCACCAGCCCGAAGCGCTTGTCGTAGCCCCAGGCCCACTCGAAGTTGTCCAGCAGCGACCAGGTGAAGTAGCCCCGCACATCGGCGCCCTCCTCGACGGCCCGGTGCACGGCCCGCAGATGGCGCTGGAGGTAGCTGACCCGCTCCGGGTCGTGGAACCGGCCCTCGGCGTCCGGCGCGTCGGGGTAGCAGGCCCCGTTCTCGGTCACGTACAGCGGCGTCCCGGGCGCCTCCCGGTGGAAGCGGAGCAGCAGTTCGGTCAGACCGCCGGGGTCGATGCTCCAGCCCATCGCCGTCCGGCTGCCCGGCGGCTGATGGAAGGCGACCCGGTCGGCGCCCGGCCAGGGGGAGTGCGCGCTGCCGCCGTGCCCGTCGTTGCGCTCGGGTTCGGTGCCGGCCGGGGCGGCGGAGACGACGGTCGGCGTGTAGTAGTTCACGCAGATCCCGTCGAGCGGCTGGTGGGCGAGGGCCGGGTCGCCGTCCCGGACGAAGGACCAGTCGGTGAGCTGCGCCGTGTCCTCCAACAGGTCCGTGTCGTACCTGCCGTGCAGCATCGGCCCGGTGAAGACCCGGGTGGCCAGCGCGTCGATGCGGCGGGCGGCGTCGCGGTCGGCCGGGGTGCCGGTGCGCGGGCGCACCGCCGCCGGGTTCAGGCTCACACTGATCTGCGCGGAGTCGGGGAGGGCCGCGCGCAGCGCCTGCACGGCGAGCCCGTGCCCGAGGTTGAGGTGGTGCGCCGCCCGCAGCGCCTCGACCGGGTCGGTGCGGCCGGGCGCGTGCACCCCGGACCCGTAGCCGAGGAACGCGCTGCACCACGGCTCGTTGAGCGTGGTCCACATCTGCACCCGGTCGCCGAGCGCCTCGGCGACCAGGCCCGCGTACTCCGCGAAACGCTGGGCGGTCTCCCGCGCCGGCCAGCCGCCCTCGTCCTCCACCTCCTGCGGCAGATCCCAGTGGTAGAGGGTGAGGAGCGGGGTGATGCCCGCGCCGAGGAGCTCGTCGACCAGCGCCCGGTAGAAGTCGAGCCCGCGCTGCGCCGCGGGGCCGCGTCCGGTGGGCTGGACCCGCGGCCAGGAGACGGAGAACCGGTAGGCGCCCAGGCCCAGTTCGCTCATCAGCGCCACGTCCTCCCGGTAGCGGTGGTAGTGGTCGCAGGCCACGTCCCCGGTGTCGCCGCCGGCCACCCGGCCGGGGGTGTGTGCGTAGGTGTCCCAGATGGACGGGGTCCGTCCGCCCTCCCGTACGGCGCCTTCGATCTGGTACGCGGAGGTGGCGGCGCCCCACAGGAAGCCGCTCGGGAAATGGAGCGGGGCGGTGGTGTCCGTCGCCGAACCGGCCTGTACGGATGTCATAGGTGCGCTCCCGGGGTTGCGGGCACGGCTGTGCCCTGACTCGTGGTGAGGCGGGGTGGTGAAGGCGGGCGGAGGGTGGTGGAGCCGTGCGGGAGGCCGCCCCACACGGCCTCTCGCACGGCTCCGGTCCGTGCGGCCGGGTCCCACGGCCCGTCCCGCACGGTCTCGGGTCAGCCTTTGACGGCTCCCTGCATGACGCCGCCGACGATCTGCTTGCCGAACACGGTGAAGGCGAGCAGCAGCGGCAGGGTCCCCAGCAGGGCGCCGGCCATGATGACCGACTCGTCGGGGATGTATCCGCGCCCCAGGCCGGTCAGGGCGACCTGCACGGTGGGGTTGTCCTGGGTCAGCGCGATGATCGGCCAGAAGAACTCGTTCCAGGCCAGTACGAAGGTCAGCATCCCCAGTACGGCCATCGCGGGCCGGGCCACGGGGAAGACCACGTGCCAGACGACGCGCAGGCTGTGCGCACCGTCCACGCGCGCGGCCTCGATCAGCTCCGTCGGCAGCGCGTTGACCAGGTACTGGCGCATGAAGAAGACGCCGAAGGCGTTGACCATCATCGGCAGGATCACCGCCTGGAGCTGGTTGGTCCACTCCAGTTCGGCGATCGCCATGAACAGCGGCACCACGCTGAGCTGCGGCGGCACCATCATCGTGCCGATCACCGTCATCAGCAGCGCGTTCTTCGCGCGGAAGCGGAGCTTGGCGAAGGCGTAGCCGGCCAGCGTGGCGAACACGACGGTGCTCAGGGCGATGCTGCCGGCCACGAAGGTGGTGTTCAGCAGTGCCTTGCCCATGTTCGCGTCCTGCCACGCCGTGGCCATGTTGCTGAACAGGTTGCCGCCGAACCAGAACGGCGGCGGCGTCTCGGCCAGCCGCTGGTTGTTCCGGGAGGCGGCGATCGCCGTCCAGATCAGCGGGAAGAGCGAACCGGCGGTGAAGAGCAGCAGGATGGCGTAGGTCAGCCGTCCCGCGTGCAGGTGCCGTCCGGCACTGCCTGCCCTGCGGGGGGCCGCCCCGGTGCCCGCTCCGCGGGCGCGGCGCCGGGCCGTCGTCGGCAGCATGTCCATCCCTTCACTTGCCGGTGCTGTTGAGGCGTCGCGCGATCAGCCAGTTGACCAGGCCGATCACGATGAGGAGCAGGAACATCGTCCAGGCGATGGCGGAGGCCCGGCCGAGCTGGAAGTCGAACCAGCCCTGCTCGTAGAGGTAGAGCCCCAGCGTCTGGTACTGGTGCGAACCGCCGCCGGTCTGCGAGCCGCCGAACAGCAGCGGTTCCCCGAACAGCTGGGTGGCGCCGATGGTGGAGACGACCACCGTGAACAGGATCGTCGGTCGCAGGGCGGGGATCGTGACGTGCAGGAACTGCTGCCACCGGTTGGCCCCGTCCAGTGCCGCGGACTCGTAGAGGTCGTCCGGGACGGCCTGCATGGCGGCCAGGTAGATCAGCGCGTTGTAGCCCGTCCACCGCCACACGACGATGGAGGAGACGGCCAGTTGGGAGGTCCAGGTGCCGTTCTCCCAGTCGATGTGCTCGATGCCGAGCAGTCCGAGACCCCAGTTGATCATCCCGTAGTCGCGGCCGAAGAGCATCGTGAACACCAGCGTCGCGGCGGCCACCGAGGTGGCGTAGGGCGTGAGCATCGCGACGCGGAAGAAGGTGGACCCGCGCAGCCGGTAGTTGAGCAGGTGCGCCAGGCCCAGGGCCATCAGGAGCTGCGGCACGGTGGACAGGACGCCGATGGTCAGGGTGTTGCGCAGCGCGTTCCAGAAGAAGTCGTCCTCCAGCAGTCTGGAGAAGTTGTGCAGCCCGACCCACTCCATCCGGGTCGGGTCGTGCAGCGAGACCTTGTGCAGCGAGGCCCAGCCCGTGTACAGCAGCGGGAAGAGGCCGAACGCCGCGAAGAACACGAAGAACGGCGCGACGAACGCGTAGGGGCTGAACCGGGCGTCCCACCGGTGGCGCCGCCGGCCGCGGCGCTCCGGGGAGCGCTCGCGGCCGCCGTCCGCCGGGACGGGGCGCCCGGCCTCCCGCACGCGGGGGAGCGGCTCAGTCCTCGACGACGTCATCGATCTTCTTCACCGCGGCGTCCCAGCCCTCCTGGGGCTTTTTGCCCTGCTGCTCCACCTGGAGGATGCCGATGTCGGAGATCGTCGTCTTGATCACCTGGTCCTTCGGCCCGAGCGGGGTGGTGGGGATGCCCTCGGCGGCCTCGGAGAAGATGCTCCCGATGGGCGCGTCGTCGAAGTACGGGTGCTTCGCTTCCTTGACCTCGGGCAGTGCGTAGGCCGCCTGCGAGCTGGGGAAGCTGGCCTGCTTCTCGAACAGCTTGGCCTGCTGCTCGGGTGCGGTCAGCCACTTGGCCAGCTCGACGGCCTCCTCGCGGTGCTTGCCGCCCTTGGGGACGGTCAGGAACGAGCCGCCCCAGTTCGCGGGCCTGGGCGCCGCGGCCACGTCCCACTTGCCCGCGCCCTTGTCCCCGGCCTTCTCCTTGATGTAGCCGAGCATCCAGGGCGGGCAGACCACACTGGCGAAGTCCCCGTTGGCGTAGCCCTGGTCCCACTCCTTGTCGAACTGCTTGAGCTTGCCGGTCATGTCGCCCTCGATCGCGCGCATGGCCAGGTCCCAGGACTCCCGGACGCCCTCGCTCTTCTTGTAGACCAGCTTGCCGTCGGCGCTGTAGTACTTGACCGGATAGCTGGAGACCGCGCCGTTGTAGAGGCCGGCTGCGCCGTCCATGAAGGCGGTGCCCTCGGGTGCGGACTTCATGTACTCGGCGCCGGCGTCGACATACTTCGACCAGTCGCCCTGCCACAGCTTGCCGACCTTCTTGCGGTCGGTGGGCAGTCCCGCCTTCGCGAACAGGTCCTTGCGGTAGCAGACGCCCATCGGGCCGATGTCCGTGCCGAGGCCCACGACCTGGCCGCTGTCGGCCTTGGCCTGGTTCCACTTCCACCCGAGCCAGTCGGACTTGCGTATCCCCTCGACCTTCGCCATGTCGACGAGCTTGTCCGCGTGCAGCCCGGCGACCTCGTTGATGTTGTCGACCTCGACGGCCTGGATGTCGCTCAGTCCGCTGTTGGCGGACAGGTGGTTGAGCAGGGCCGGGTAGTAGTCCTCGTTCCGTTCGGTGGAGTTCTCCTTGATCCGGATGTCCGGGTGGAGCTTCTCGTACTCGTCGTAGAGGCCGGCCTGCTTGTAGCCGAAGACCCCGAACACCCCGACCGAGAGGGTGGTCCTGCCGTCCTCGCCGCCGGAGCCGCCGCTGTCCTGGGCGCACCCGGTCAGCGCGCCCGCCCCCAGTACGGCCGCCAGGCCGCAGGCGAGGGGCCCGCTGCGCAGCGGTCGCCCCGTGGTTCTCTTCCTGGTCGTACGCATGGCTGTGCCGTCCCTCCCGGACCTGCGAAAGCGGGAAGCGCTGGAATGGGAGCGCTCCCATCGATGCGTTGCAGCATGTGCGAGGAACAGAGCCGCGTCAAGGGATCTGACAAGGGAGCGCTCCCGGAGCCCGGGAGCGGGCGGATGTAGTTGAATGGGCCCGACACGTGGGGCCCGCTCCCACGGGTGGCAGCCCGTCGCACGGCGGCGCGGCGGCCGCCCGGCAGGTGGTGGAACGGGCACCCGCAGGGCCCGGGAACAAGGAGGACGCGTCCATGCCAGCAGCCCGCGCGGACGGCGCCGGGAAATCCGGGCCGACCCTGGAACAGGTCGCCGCGCGTGCGGGCGTGGGGCGGGGAACCGCCTCCCGGGTCATCAACGGCTCCCCCCGGGTCAGCGAACGCACCCGCAGCGCGGTCCAGGCCGCCGTGGCGGAACTGGGCTACGTCCCCAACCGTGCCGCGCGGGCACTGGCGGCCGGAAGCATGGACGCCATCGCGCTCGTCGTCCCGGAGCAGGAGAACCGCCTGTTCGCCGAGCCCTACTTCTCCGAGATCCTGCGCGGGGTCAGCGCCGAACTCGGGGACACGGACATGCAGCTCCTGCTCACCCTCATCCGCGACCAGCGCGGACGCGAGCGCTTCGCCCAGTACGCGGCGGCGCACCGGGTGGACGGCGTCCTGCTGGTGTCCGTGCACGGCGACGATCCGCTGCCCGACCAGCTGCGGGAAGTCGGCATGCCCGCGGTGCTCGGCGGCCGCCGCTCCCATGCCGAGCAGCTGCCCTACGTGGACTCCGACAACCTCCTCGGCGCCCAGCTCGCCGTCGAGCACCTGATCGGCCGCGGACGGCGGAAGGTCGCCACCATCACCGGGCCGCCGGACATCTACGGGGCCCGCTGCCGGCTGGCGGGCTACCACGCGGCGCTCCGCGCGGCCGGACGGGAGGGCGCCCCGCCGCCGCACGTGGCGGACGGCAACCGCTGCGCGGACGGCCCCCTGGTCGCGCAGGGCGACTTCACGGAGGAGGGCGGGCACCGTGCCATGCGGGAACTGCTGGCCCGCGACCCGGAGGTGGACGCGGTCTTCTGCGCCTCGGACGTGATGGCCGCCGGAGCGCGGCTGGCGCTGCGCGAAGCCGGGCGGGACGTTCCCGAGGACGTGGCCCTGGTCGGGTTCGACGACTCGGCCGTGGCACGGCACATGGACCCGCCGCTGACCACCGTGCGGCAGCCCATCGAGGAGATGGGGCGCGCCATGGTCCGGATGCTGCTGGAGCTGATGGCGCGCGCCCAGCAGGATCCGCCGCGCACCGCGCCCGCCGCCGGGCGGCAGCCCCACCTGGTGCTCCCCACCGAGCTGATCCGGCGCCGCTCCTCCTGAACCCCGCCGCGGGGCCGTTCCCCGGTCACCCCGACCCGCCCCGTCACCGAGCAGGCACCCGGTGTGGCGTGCCGACGGCCCGCGCGGCGCCGTCCGGTCCCCGAGTTGTGGGCCCGCCGGAGCGGACCCACCATCGGTGGGGAACGCCGAATCCGGCGAGGAGGTGGCGATGACAGAGCTGACGACGTCGCACAGCCGTGGCGCCTGGCCCCGGCTCCGGGTGGCGGACTGGACCGGGACGCGGGACACCCTCCACATGTGGACCCAGATCATCGGCAAGATCCGGCTGGCCCACGCGCCCCTGGTCAACCACTGGTGGCAGGTGACGCTCTACGTCACCCCCAGCGGGCTCACGACCTCCACGATTCCGCACGGCACCGGGGCGTTCGACATCGAATTCGACTTCGTCGACCACTCCCTGCGGATCCGCACCAGCGACGGAGCCGCCCGCCGGGTGCGTCTGGAGGCGAAACCGGTCGCGCAGTTCTACGAGGAGACGATGCGGGCCCTGCACGAGGTGGGAGTCCGCACCCCGATCCAGCCCCGGCCCAACGAGGTGGAGCAGGCGATCCCGTTCCCCGAGGACACTGTGCACGCCTCCTACGACCCGGAGGCCGCCCAGCTCTTCTGGCGCCAGCTCCTGCAGGCGCAGCGCGTCCTGGGGCAGTTCCGCTCGCGCTTCGTGGGCAAGGTCAGCCCCGTGCACTTCTTCTGGGGAGCCATGGATCTGGCCTGCACCCGGTTCTCGGGCCGCTCGGCCCCGCCCCACCCGGGCGGCGCACCGCACTGCGGGGACTGGGTGATGCTGGAGGGCTACTCAAGGGAGTTGAGCAGCTGCGGCTTCTGGCCGGGCGGCGGTGCGGAAGGGGCGTTCTACGCCTACGCCTACCCGGAGCCGGACGGCTTCCGGGAACATCCGGTGCTTCCCGGCGATGCCTTCTACAGCGAGCAGAACGGCCAGTTCCTGCTCCCGTACGAGGCGGTCCGCACCGACCCCGAGCCCGACCGGGTGCTGACCGACTTCCTGCAGACCACCTACGAGGCGGCGGCCGTGCACGGCGACTGGAACCGCGCCGAACTCGAGGACGATCCGCACCGCTGGGACGCGCAGGAGCGGTCGCTGTCCGTGGAGGCGCGGTCCGGCTGACCGCCGTCCGGTTCGCAGCTCCCGTCCGGCGCGGAGGAACCGCCAGGTGCCCCCGCGCCGGACGGGTTCCATCCGCGCCGTGAGCCCGCCGCTGCCCCGACGGCCCGCCGTCCGCCTCCGCGGCACCCCGCTCCGGTGCGGACCGCGTCCGGTGCCGGCTGCGGGCGCGCACCCGGTCACGGGCAGCGCCGCCCACAACCGGGGCCGGGTCCTGTTCGGTTCAGGCCGCTGCGGCAGCAGCGTCCGAGCAGCACATACGGCGGGCCCGGGTCCGGGGAGGCGAGTCCTCAGCCTGCGAGCGGGGGCTCCCCGCCCGAATCCGCGTCGGACGACTGCTGCGCGTCGGTTCCGTGGAACTCCGGGTCGATGGCGTTGGCCGCGCCGAGCGCGGTGAGGATCCAGGCGTCTTCCCGCGTCCGGAGCCGTGCCGCCTCTCGGTGCGCCAGTGCGGCCTCCAGCTCGTCCAGCGCGGTGTCCAGCCTGGCGCTGTCCTTGCCTACCGACGCGTCGCGCACGCGCTGCCGAGCTTCCTGCACACCCGCGTCGGCGTCCGCATAGAGGGTGTCGAGCTCGGATTGTTTCGGGTCAGACATATGTCCAGCGTACGCGCCGCCGTTCGGGTCCGACGCACGGCCATGGCGCACGCCGCCCGCACCGCCGCTCTTCGCCCGATCGCCGTCGGGCCGGAGGCGCTGCCCGGCGGCACCGGGGCGCGTCAACCGGCGACGCCGCCGTAGGGGCGGACCTCGGCCGGCGAACGGAGCTGTCGGCTGCCACGCCCGCCGGCGTCGGAACTCCGGGGCCCCGACGCCGGGTCGTGCGGGAGCGGGCGCTCAGGCAGCTTGCGGCGTCCTCTCGTCCTTGAGCATCCCGCGCACCTCTTCGCGCAGTTCCGGGGTGTCGGTGTGGCCGTGGACGGAGGCCGCGTGCTCGGCCGCTGCCCGGACCACCTCGTCCTCCTCACCGGCGATGGTGAGGGTGCAGTTCGATTCGCTCGGGTAATCCCTGCAGTCCGCGACCTTGCGCATCGCAGGCACCTTCCTTCGATCCGGGAGCCGGATACCTCTCGTCTCCAGGGTCGCGCGGCGGACCGGGGCAGGCAAACCTCTCCGGCACCGAGTGCGCGGGGGCGAGTGGTGCGTCACGGCTGCGGAGTGCGGGCCACGTAGACGGTGTTGGCCGAGGTGCCGCCCAGCACCGGATTGTCGAACCGGACGGTGTGCGCCTCGGCGTCCTGGAAGACCTCGCCGAGGGCGGAGAGGAAGCGCTCGTCCGGCGGATCGTCGGACCACAGCGCGAACACTCCGCCGGGGTGCAGATGGCGGGCCAGCCGGCGCAGTCCGGCGGGCTCGTACAGCGCCGCGTTGCCCGGCCGCAGGACATGCCGCGGGGAGTGGTCGATGTCCAGCAGGACGGCGTGGAAGAGCCGGTGTGCGGAGTCGGGGTCGAAGCCCTGCGGGCTCTCCGCGAGCGCGAAGAAGTCGCCGTGCACCAGGCGGCACCGGGTGTCCGGGGCCAGCCGGGCGCCCGCCGGTACCAGCTCCCGCTCGTGCCACCCGATCACCGCCTCGAGCGCCTCGACCACCAGGAGTGAGCGCACCCGCGGGTCCCGGGAGGCGGCCTCGGCCGTCCAGCCCAGGCCGAGCCCGCCCACGACGACGTCCAGCTCGTGCCCGGGCGCCGCGGCGAGGCCGAGCCGGGCGAGTGCGACCTCTCCCTCGGTGAAGAGGCTGGACATGAGGAAGTCGTCATCGAGCTTGACCTCGTACACGTCCGTCCCGGAGGACGGGTCGCGGCGCCGCCGCAGACTGATCTCCCCCAGGTCCGTCGGCTGCCAGTCGAGCTCTTCGAATCGCGCGCTCATCGGGCCAACCTATCCCGCGCGGGGAGCGGATCGAGATCACCCGGCGCACTGGGACAGGAGGTACGGGCGCGCGGAACGCCGCCGCGGAGCCCCGGGACCGGGCCGAGTACGCCGGCTACGGCACGTAGGCCACCGTCACCGGACTGAACGAGCAGCGCCGACCTGCACGTGCGCCTCGCCGGGCAGCTCGCCGAGGCCCACTGAACTGCGCCGGGCGCCCCGCGGGGGTCCGGCGACCCCCCCGCGGGTGCGCGCACCCATCCGCCCTGATGAAATGCATATCGTGACAGGTGCGGCAGGAAAGTGGTCATCGGATACGGCACCCTCTATCACCTCCTACGCGGCGATCGGGGACAGTTTCACCGAAGGGGTCGGCGACCCGGGGAGCGACGGAGTCTTCGTCGGCTGGGCCGACCGGCTCGCCGTGCTCCTGGCCGAACGGGACCCGGGCGCCTTCCGTTACGCCAACCTGGCCGTGCGCGGCCGGCTGCTCGGCCGGATCGTCGCCGAGCAGGTGCCCCGGGCCGTGGAACTCGCCCCCGACCTGGTGACGTTCTGCGCGGGAGGGAACGACGTCCTGCGCCCCGGCTCCGATCCCGACGCCCTCGCCGCCCGGTACGAGTCCGCGCTGGCCGACCTCCTCCCGTCCGTCGGCACCGTGGTGGTCTGCACGGGCTTCGACACCCGCGAGTTCCCGCTGCTGCGCCATCTGCGCGGCAGGATCGCGACGTACAACGGCCACCTGCGCGCGATCGCCGACCGGCATGGCTGTCCGGTGCTCGACCTGTGGTCGCTGCGGGCGGTCCAGGACCGCAGGGCGTGGGACGAGGACCGGCTGCATCTGTCCCCCGAGGGGCACCGGCGGGTCGCCGCGCGGTGTGCCGAAGTGCTGGGCCGCAGCCCCGCCGTCCGCTCCGACGCGCCCTGGCCGGAGGCCGCCGACCTGCCCGGTTCGCGGCGGGGCGACGACCTCCACTGGGCCCGCCAGTACCTGCTGCCGTGGATCGGGCGCCGGCTGCGCGGCGAGTCCTCCGGTGATCATGTTCAGGCCAAGCGGCCCGACCTTCTCCCGCTGCACACCTCCCAGCGGTAGCCCGCGCCCGGCCGCGGTGGGGGAGCGGTGGGTGTGCGGATCAGCGCGCCGGGTCAGAAGTGGAGTACGGGACACCGGGGTACTCCTGTGATCCGGTACGCACCCGTACCCACCGGGAACGAGCGAAAGGGAGCGGTGACCATGACCAACGGCGACTCCGACGCCGAGACGATGCATGCGATGACCTACGACCGGTTCGGCGGTCCGGAGGTGCTGTCCGCGACCCGGCAGCCGCTGCCCAAGGTCGGGCCGGGGGAGGTGCTGGTCCGGGTGCGCTGCGCGGCGGTCAACCCCGTGGACTGGAAGATCATGGGGGGCGGTCTCCAGGGCATGATGGACACCGTCTTCCCCGTCGTGCCGGGCTGGGACGTCGCGGGTGTCGTCGAGCGGGTCGGCATCGACGTGCCCGAGTTCTCCGCGGGCGACGAGGTGATGGCCTACGCGCGCAAGGACTACGTGCACGGCGGCACCTTCGCCGAGTTCGTCACCGTTCCGGTGCGGTGCCTGGCCCGCCGCCCGAGCACGCTGTCCTGGCAGCAGGCGGCGGGACTGCCGCTGGCCGGGCTCACGGCGTACCAGGCACTCACCCGGCTCGGCACCCGCGAGGGCGAGACGGTGCTGATCCACAACGCGGCCGGGGGAGTGGGTTCGCTCGGGGTGCAGATCGCCCTCGCGCTCGGCGCCCGCGTCATCGGCACGGCCTCTCCCGCCAACCACGACCGGCTGCGCGCGCTCGGCGCCGAGCCGGTCGCCTACGGCGACGGACTCACCGAGCGGATCAGGGCCGTCGCGCCGGAAGGCGCCGACGTGGTCGCCGACTTCGTCGGCGGCGTCCTGGACACCACGCTGGAAGTCCTGGCCGACGGCGGCAGGCACGCCTCCATCGCGGACAACACGGTGCTGGAGAAGGGCGGCCAGTGGATGTGGGTACGCCCCAGCGGCGACGACCTGACGGTCCTGGCCGGATGGGCCGACGAGGGCCGGCTGTCCGTACGGGTGGCGGACGTGTTCCCCCTCGCCCGGCTGGCCGACGCGTTCGAGCTCAGTCAGTCGGGCCATGTGCACGGGAAGATCATCGTGACCCCGTGACCCCGTGACCCCGTGACCCCGTGACCCCGTGACCCCGTGACCCCGTGACGCCGCGGACGGCGTCCCTCTTCCGGGACGCGGCCGGGTGGCAGGCGTCTCCGTCGGGTCGCCTGTCACCCGGGGCCGCCGGTGTTCCCGGCGACCCCGGCGGGGCTCGGCCACGACAGGGACACCGGCGCCGGCCGCGGCCTCGTCTCCGACATGCTCGGCGACGTCCACCGCCACCCGGGCGGGAACCACGCGCGGAGGGTGGCCCGCGGTCGTTCCGGGGCGGGGCACGCGCACCGGCCGGGGCCTGTCTCCCGCACCTGCTCCCCGTGATCAATTGCGCGGCGCTCGCACCTGGTCGGGGACGGTAGGACGGCAATAGCCGCAATCGGTTCCGTGTGCCACGGTGGCCCTCATGGAGGGGCGAGAGCACGACCGCGCGCACGAACACCACCACGGACACGGACCCGGCGGACATCACCACCGGCACGGGCCCGGCTCCCGCGGGCACGGCCACGGAGACCACGCCGGACCCGGCGCCGGATCCCGCCACCCACCGGCCGCCTCCCACGCGGTCCGGCTGCGCCGCCGCTGGACCCATCTGCTCACCCCGCACAGCCACGAAGCGGCGGACAAGGTCGACGCGGCGCTGGAGACCTCCCGGGACGGGATGCGCGCCCTGTGGATCTCCCTCGCCGTGCTCGGGGCGACCGCCGTCGCCCAGGCGGTGATCGTGGTCCTGTCCGGGTCGGTGGCGCTGCTCGGCGACACACTCCACAACGCCGCCGACGCGCTGACCGCGGTGCCGCTCGGGATCGCCTTCGTCCTGGGGCGGCGGGCGGCCAACCGGCGCTATACCTACGGCTACGGCCGCGCGGAGGACCTCGCGGGCGTCGCCATCGTCCTCACGATCGCGGCGTCGGCCGTGCTGGCGGCGTGGACGGCGGTGGACCGGCTGCTCGACCCCCGCGAGGTCAGCCATCTGTGGGCGGTGGCCGCGGCGGCGCTGGTGGGCTGCGTCGGAAACGAGTGGGTCGCCCGCTACCGCATCCGCACCGGACGCCGGATCGGTTCGGCCGCTCTGGTCGCGGACGGACTGCACGCCCGCGCCGACGGCCTGACCTCGCTGGCCGTACTGCTGGGCGCGGGGGGTGCCGCCGTCGGATGGCAGGCGGCCGATCCCCTGGTCGGCCTGCTGATCACGGTCGGCATCCTGGTCGTGCTGCGGGACGCCGCCCGCGAGGTCTACCGGCGGCTGATGGACTCCGTCGACCCCGCGCAGGTCGCCGCGGCCGAGGCGGCGCTGCGCGCGGTGCCCGGGGTCCGCGACGCGGGGCGGGTGCGGATGCGCTGGATCGGTCATGTGCTGCGTGCCGAGGCCGATATCGTCGTCGACGCGGATCTGACGATCGTGTGCGCACACCGCCTTGCGGTGCGGGCCGAGCATGCCCTGATCCACGCGGTGCCCCGGCTCACGGCGGCCACGGTGCACATCGACCACACCCCGCTCGGCGACGATCCGCACGCCGAACTCGCCCATCACACCCACCGCCGGGCCCCGGCGGGGAAGGAATCGGCACGTGCCTGAGGATTCGAAGCCCCCGAGGCCGCGGAACGCCGGCCGCGGCGCCCCGGTTCTCGCACAGTTCACCGCCCGGGAGCAGGTCGGCCCCGCGACGCGCGAAGCGCTCGCCGGATGCTGGACGGACGTCACCAACGCCGGGGGAGCCGCGGGCTTCCCCTTCCCGCCGGTCGACCGTTCCGAGACCGGGCCGGCACTGGAGCGGATCGTCGACGCGCTGGCCCCGGACAGCTGCCGGCTGCTGGCCGCCGTCCGGGACGGCGAGCTGGTGGGGTGGCTCAATCTGCGGCGTGACCAGTTCGAACTGATCGCGCACTGGGGGACGCTGCACCATGTGCAGACCCATCCGAAGGTGCAGGGGCAGGGCTACGGCACGGCGCTGGTGCAGGAGGCACGCCGGGTCGCCCGCGAGGAGATGGGGCTGGAGCAGCTCCGGCTCGCCGCCCGCGCCGGGGTGGGACTGGAGGACTTCTACGGACGCCTCGGGTGGCGGGAGATCGGCCGCTGGCCGGGCGCCCTCCGGCTTGCCCCCGGGGACGACCGGGACGAGATCCTGATGCATCTCTCCCCGCTGTAGCCCCTGCGGCCCCGCCGTGGGCCCGGCCGTACTCCGCTGCGGGATCCCGGACCCGCTACCGGTCCGCCGTGTACCGCCAGAACGCGGGGACGGCGACGGCCAGGACCACGGTGGCGGCCACCACGGACAGGCCCCCGGCGACGACGGTGGGGCGGGTCCCGGCCGCCGCCCCCGCGGTGCCGTGCAGCAGATCGGCGAGGCGCGGCCCGCCGGCGACCACCACCGTGAAGACGCCCTGCATCCGTCCCCGCATCTCGTCGGTCGCCGCGGACTGCAGGATGGCGCCTCGGAAGACCATGGACACCATGTCGGCCGCGCCCGCGACGGCGAGTGCCGCTCCGGCCAGCCACAGCGGGCCGGACAGTCCGAACCCGGTGATCGACAGCCCCCACACCGCGACCGCGAGGACGACCATCACACCGTGCCGGTTCACCCGCGAGTAGAGCCCCGACAGCAGGCCGCACAGCAGCGCTCCCACCGGGATGGCCGCGTACAGCACCCCGAGCGCGGTGCCGCCTCCCTCCGCGCCGCCGAAGTCGAGTTGCGCCATCTGCGGGAAGAGCGCGCGGGGCATGCCCAGCACCATGGCGATGACGTCCGCCAGGAACGAGACGAGCAGCAGCCGCATCCGCACCAGGTACCGGAAGCCGTCGACGATGTCGGCGAGTCCGGCCCGCCGGGCCGCGGCCTTGAGCGGCGGCAGCGGAGGGAGTCGCCAGACCGCCCACAGTGCCACCAGGAGGGCCAGCGAGTCGCACAGGTACAGCGTCGGCAGACCCAGCACCGGCACCAGCGCACCGGCCAGCAGCGGCCCCACGATCTGCCCGAACTGGGCCACGGTGGAGGTGAGGGCGGTCGCGGCGGGGAGCTGTCCGGCGGGCACCAGGCGGGCGACCGAGGCGGTCCGGGTCGGCTGGTTGATCCCGAACAGCGCCTGCTGCACGGCCAGCAGCACCAGCAGCACGGTGACCGACCGTATCCCGGCGGCGGCCTGGGCCCAGAACAGCAGTGAGGTCACCGCGATACCGGCGTTGCTCAGCAGCAACAGCCTGCGGCGGTCCATCAGGTCGGCCACCGCACCGCCCCACAGGGCGAAGACGATCAGCGGCACGAGTGCGGCTCCGCCCGCCAGTCCGACGAGCGCCGAGGAGCCGGTGTCGTCGTAGATCTGCAAGGGCACGGCGACCGCCGTGAGCTGGCTGCCGATCGCGGTGACCACCGTCGAGGACCAGAGGCGCCGGAAGGGAGTCGTGCGCAGCGGCGTCGTGTCGACTGCGAACCGGCGCAGCCGGTGCAGCCGGCTGCCGCGTTCCGGTTCCGCTTCGGGGACGGGTTCCGGCGCGGGCGGCCCGCCCGGGTCCGTGGGCCCGGTACGCGGGTCGTCCTGACGCGGTGGTTCGGTGGGCACCGGCCGTTCTCCGTTCTCGGCAGGTGAGCCCCGTCCGGCGTACGCCGTCGCGCCACCTCGGCCGTTCGAGCAGGCAGAAGAGACGCGTTGGTTGACGTTAACGCTTACGGTCGCGGCTCGGACACCCGTGCGGGGCCGGGCCGCATGCGCGGAGCACGCTATGCGGCACCCCGTGCCGCGGTCAACCGGGGGTGACGGGGGCGACCGGGCGCGGCGGCTTCGGCGGCTCCCGGTGCCCCGTCGCCGTGCCCGGAAGCCGCCCACCGCTGCGGCGCCTCCGATGGCCGAGATGAGCCGTGACCGGCATCACACACTGGTTGCCTGTGGCTACCACCTTGTAGCGTCGCGCGCAGGCGCACACCGATGCGGCTGTGCGAACAGGCAGACCGAAGAGCTCTCCCGGGCGTAGGAGGTACCTCCGTGACGGCGGATCAGCAGTGGGACATCGTCTCCGGCGTGGGCGTGACGGCCCTGGCGGTCGCTGCCGGGCGGGCGGTCGAGACCGCCCGCACCGACGCGCTGATCGCCGATCCCTACGCGGCCGCCTTCGTGCGGGCCGCGCCCTCCACCGTGCCGTTTCCGCTCACCCCCGAGGAACTGCGGGAGCGGTCGGGGCCCGAGGAGCTGTGGGCGCTGATGAACGCCTATCTGGGGGTGCGCTCCCGGGTCTTCGACGATTTCCTCCTCGCCGCGGCGCGCGAGGGCGTACACCAGGTCGTCATCCTCGCCTCCGGCCTCGACACCCGGCCCTACCGGCTGGAGTGGCCCGAGGGCACCCGCTGCTTCGAACTCGACCAGCCCCTGGTGCTCGACTTCAAACAGGCCGTCCTGGCGCAGGAGGGTGTGCCGGCGGGCTGCCGGCACACCCCGGTGCCGGTCGACCTGCGCGAGGACTGGGCCACCGCACTGGACGGTGCGGGGTTCCAGGCGTCCCGGCCCACCGCATGGCTGGCCGAAGGACTGCTGCCGTATCTGCCGCCCGACGCCGAGGAGCGGCTGTTCAAGGAGATCGACCGGCTCTCCGCCCCCGGCAGCCGCCTCGCCGTCGAGTACATCCTCGATGTGGGTGCCGAGCTGAGCGACGAGCTGCTGCGCGACGGCGGCTCCGAACTGGGCGTCGACCTGCCCGCGTTGCTGCCCGAAGGGGAACGGCGCGGTCTGGCGGAGCAACTCTCCTCGCTCGGCTGGGAGCACGAGAGCCGCTCGGCGCACGAGTCCGCCCGCCGGCACGGCCGTCCGCTGGACCCCGCCCCGCCGTCGGCGGAGAAGATACGGCACGTCTTCGCCCACCGTCCCTGAACGCGCCGCCGCCCCGGAATCGGGCGCCGCCCCGGACGAGGGTGCCCGGCGCCGGAACAGGACCGGCCTGCGGGCGCCACTCCACCGGGTGCGCGGTGACCGCGGATCCCCGGTACCGCGTTGCGGGCCGGGGATCTTCTTGGTTAAGCTCCGGATTTCTGTGTGCGCACACAGAAAAAGCCCTCCGTGGAGGGCTGTCGACCAAGAATGAGATTACCGGGCAGGGAGCCGTTTTGTCAAACCGGGGAAGTGCGGAACTGCAGCACGAGCAGCAATACCTCGACCGCCTTTACACGCGGGTCGACGCACTGCGCGGGCGGACCGCCTCGGCCGTCCGGGAGGCGCAGCAGCCCGAGGGCAGCACCCAGCAGGCGCGCGTCGAGCGGGACGTGCGGGTCGCGGAGCGCTCCGGGCTGCTGGCCGCGCTCGACGCCGTGGACGGCTCCCTGTGCTTCGGCCGGATCGACCGCACCGACGGAGCGTCCCACCACATCGGCCGCATCGGCATCCGCGAGGACGACACCGAACGCACCCCGGTCCTCATCGACTGGCGCGCCCCGGTGGCCCGCCCCTTCTACCTCGCCACCGGCCACACCACCATGGGCCTGCGCAGGCGGCGGCACCTCACCACCCGGGGCCGCACCGTCACCGAGATCCACGACGAACTGCTCGACCTCGGGGACGAGGAGCGCACCGGCCACGAGGACCCGACCGGCGACGCCGTCCTGCTCGCCTCGCTCGACGCGGCCCGCACCGGCCGGATGAACGACATCGTGCGCACCATCCAGGCCGAGCAGGACCGCATCATCCGGGCACCGCACCGCGGCGTGCTCGTCGTCGAGGGCGGCCCCGGCACCGGCAAGACCGCCGTCGCGCTGCACCGGGCCGCGTTCCTGCTCTACGAGCACCGCGAGTCGCTCGCCAGGCGGGCCGTGCTGATCGTCGGCCCCAACCCGGCGTTCCTCGCCTACATCGGCGAGGTGCTGCCCTCGCTCGGCGAGACCGGCGTGCTGCTGTCCACCCTCGGTGAGCTCTACCCCGGCCTGACCGCGCACGGCACCGACACCCCCCGCGCCGCCGTGGTCAAGGGCCGCGAGGAGATGGCGGAGGCCCTGCGGCTCGCCGTCCGCGACCGGCAGCAGGTGCCCGAACCGGGCGAGCCGCTCGTCGTCCCGCACGACGACGGCGACCTGGTCATCGACTGGCACCTGGCCGACGAGGCCCGGGAGGCCGCCCGCGCCACCCGGCTCCAGCACAACCTGGCCCGCCCGCACTTCGCCTTCCGGGTGCTGGACGCGCTCACCGCGCAACTCGTCGAACGCATCGGCACCGACCCCTACGGCGGCCCCAACCTGCTGGGCGCCGACGACGTCGCGCAGCTCGGCAAGGCGATCGCCGCCAACCCGGGCGTGCACGCGGCGATCGGCGACCTGTGGCCCGAGCTGGCCCCCGAGGAGTTCGTCGCCGACTACCTGGCCGACCCCGTGCACCTGGAGGAGCACGAGGCCGAGGCGATCCGCCGCCCGGTCACCGAGCCCGCGGACTGGACCGAAGCGGACGTGCCGCTGCTGGACGAGGCCGCCGAGCTGCTGGGCGTGGACGACAGCGCGCAGCGGGCGGCGGCCGAGGCCGAACGCCAGGAGCGCATCGCCTACGCGGAGGGGGTGCTGGAGGTCGCCCGCGGCTCGGAGTCGTACGAGTTCGAGGACGCCGAGTCGGAGATCCTCGGCGCGCACGACATCGTCGACGCCGAGCGGATGGCCGAGCGCCACGAGGAGGCCGACCACCGCACGGCCGCCGAGCGCGCCGCCGCCGACCGCACCTGGGCCTTCGGGCACATCGTCGTGGACGAGGCGCAGGAGCTCTCGCCGATGGCCTGGCGGCTGCTGATGCGCCGCTGCCCGACCCGCTCCATGACCCTGGTCGGCGACCCGGTGCAGACCGGGGAGGAGGCCGGTGTCGGCTCCTGGGACGAAATCCTCCGCCCCTGGCTCGGGGACCGCTGGGAGCACACCCGGCTCGGAGTCAACTACCGCACCCCGGCCGAGATCATGGAGCTCGCGGCCGCCGTCGTACGCGAGCGGCGCCCCGGTTTCGCGCCGCCTTCCTCCGTCCGTTCCACGGGCACCCGTCCCTGGGCCCGGCAGGTGCGGGACGAGGACCTGCCCGCGGCGGTCGCCGAGTCGGCGGCAGCGCGGATCCCCGAGGAGGGGCGCCTCGCGGTGATCGCCCCCCGCCGCCTGCACGAGGCGCTCGCCGCCCGGCTGCCCGGGGTCGTCGCGGGCGGTGAGCCCGACCTCACCCGGCATCTGGTGCTGCTCGCCCCCCGGCAGGCCAAGGGTCTGGAATTCGACCGGGTGCTGGTGGTCGAGCCCGGCGAGTTCGGCACCAGCGACCTGTACGTCGCGCTGACCCGGGCGACGCAGAGCCTCGGCCTGCTGCACGCGGCACCCCTGCCCGCGCCGCTGGCCGAGGTGCTGGACGGCGACGAAGCGGCGGGCCCGGCCTGACCCCGGAGCCGGTCACCCGCGGGGTGAGCCCCTCACCCCCGGGCGCGGAGCGCGAGCAGCTCCGGCGCGAGAAGGACGAGGACACTGCCCCGGATCTCGACCAGCCCGTCCCGCCTCAGGCGGGCCAGCGCACGGTTCACGGTGACGCGGGTCACGCCCAGCAGGTCGGCCAGTGCCTGCTGGCCGCCGGGCAGCGGTACGCGCGTACCCGGCGCGGTGGCGGCCTGCTCCAGCAGCCAGGCCGCCACCCGGGCCTCCGCGGGCAGCGTGGCCGCCGCGATCAGCCGCTGCTGCTGCCGCCTGGCGTCGTCGGCGAGCACGCGCAGCACATGGGTGCGCATCTGCGCCGTGCCGTCGACCAGTTCGAGGAACCGCGTCCGCGGCAGGTGCCGCAGGGCACAGGGGGCGAGCGCGGTGAAGGTGGCGGTGTGCCCCGCTCCGTCGATGACGGCCACCTTGTCCAGTGCGCAGGGCGCCGCCCACTCCCCGAAGCGGACCACGCGGCCCGTCCGCGTCGTCGTGGCGGCGGCGACCCGTCCCCGGAGCAGCAGCAGGAGATGGGCGGCGGGGTCGCCGGCCCGGCGCAGAGCCGTTCCGGCGGCTGCCGTGTGCGGACGCGCCTCGCGCCACAGCCGCCGCAGGGTGTCGTCCGGAAGGGAGGCCAGCAGCGGCACCTGCGCCAGCGAACGCCACTGCCCGGCTGCAGCAGTTGATACAGACTCGGTCACGCCTGCGACCGTACCGTCCGCGGCATGTTGATTCTCGAACTCGCCTTCACCGATGCCCCCGAGCGCCTCGCGGCCCGTCCGGCGCACCGGAAGCAGCTCGCCGACCTGCACGCACGGGGCAAGCTCGTGGCCGCCGGCCCCTGGACGGACGACAGCGGCGCGGCGCTGATCCTCGATGTGTCCCGCCGCGAACTGGACGTCCTCCTGTCCGCCGATCCGTACTACCGCACGCCGGGAGTCCGGGTGGTGAGCGTCCGCGCATGGGCGCCGGTCGTCGGGCCGGCCGCGCCGGGAGCGGGGGGCGGGTCCGTGGAGTGAGGCCCTCGTCGTGACGGTGCGTGCACGTGGCGCGGCACCTCGCACCCGCCGGCCGCCCCGGACGCGCACCCCGCCGCGTGACCCGGCTCTCGCCGGTGCTCGAATACCGCTGTGCCGCGGGGTGCGCAAGCCCTCCGACACGGGGTGTGAGGCAGGGCACACCGTTGAGCGCTGCGGGCCGTCCGGGGTGACAAGTACGCTACGGAAGATTTTTACGGAACTTGTCCCCCCCCGGTCGGCGCCCCGTGCGCCGACCGTGATCTTCCCGAGGACGCCGCGTGGATTCGCTCAACTCCCTCATCCTCGACGTCAACGACGTCTTCTGGACCTATCTCCTCATTCCCCTGGTGGTAGGTGCCGCGCTGTACTTCACGCTCCGTTCCCGGGGGGTGCAGCTGCGGCTGCTGCCCGAGATGGTGCGGGTGCTCGGCGACAAGGCGCAGCCGGGGCCCGACGGCCGCAAGCAGGTGTCGTCGTTCGGGGCCTTCACCATCTCCGCCGCGGCCCGGGTGGGCACCGGCAACGTCGCGGGTGTGGCCGCGGCGATCACCGCGGGCGGGGCCGGCGCGGTCTTCTGGATGTGGGTGATGGCGCTGCTGGGCGCCTCGTCCGCGTTCGTGGAGGCGTCTCTCGCGCAGCTGTACAAGGTGCGCAACCGGGACAAGGACGGCAACGCGTCCGGCACCTACCGGGGCGGCCCCGCCTACTACATGCAGCGCGGCCTCAACAAGCGTTGGCTGGGCGTGGTCTTCGCGGTCGTCATCACGCTGACCTTCAGCTTCGTCTTCAACACCGTGCAGTCCAACACCATCGCCTCGGTCACCAAGGGCTCCTTCGGCGACGACTTCCCCGCGGCCGGCGCGGGCATCGCCGTCATGGTGCTGCTGGGCCTGGTGATCTTCGGCGGCGTCCGGCGGATCGCGACGGTGACCCAGCTCGTCGTCCCCGTGATGGCCGTGATCTATCTGCTGCTGGGCCTCGCGGTGGTGATCCTCAACATCTCCGACGTGCCGCGGGTCTTCGCGGACATCGTGGGCGGTGCCTTCGGCTTCCGCGAGGTGGCCGGCGGCGCGGTCGGTGCGGCGATCCAGCAGGGCATCCGCCGCGGCATGTTCTCCAACGAGGCCGGCCTGGGCTCGGCGCCCAACGCCGCCGCGACGGCCGAGGTCTCGCACCCGGTCAAGCAGGGCCTGGTGCAGACCCTCGGGGTCTTCTTCGACACGCTGCTGATCTGCTCGATGACCGCCTTCGTCATCCTCACCACCAATCCTTCGCTCTCCGAGCGCGGCGGTGCGGACCTGACGCAGTCCGCTCTGGAGGACTCCCTCGGCGGCTGGGCCGGGCACGTGCTGACGCTGGTCGTCTTCCTGCTCGCCTTCTCCACCCTGATCGGCAACTACTACTACGGCGAGTCCAACCTCCAGTTCATGACGGGTGCCAAGGGCCGCCGCTGGGTGCTGCCCGGCTTCCGCATCCTGGTGCTGGGCTCCGTGTTCGCGGGCGCGCTCGGCTCGGTGGACGTGGTCTGGAACCTCGCGGACGTCTTCATGGGCAGCATGGCGCTGGTCAACCTGGTGGCGATCCTGCCGCTGTCGGCCATCGCGTGGAAGCTGCTGGACGACTACCGCGCCCAGCGCCGCCAGGGCCTGGACCCGACCTTCGTCCGGGACCGGCTGCCGGAGCTCCCCGGCGAGATCGAGTGCTGGGAAGGCGAGCGGGCCGCGTCGGCGGAGACCGCCAAGGCTTCCGCCGAGGAGCGCTGAGCCGCACCGGCGCCGTCCGGGGCCCCGCGGAGGGACGACCCTTCGCGGCCCCGCCGCGTTCAGGTCAGCTCGTCCGCGACGACCGAGGCCGCGTCGGCCACCAGCCTGTCGTCGTACTCGGCGTCCCGCTCCGTGCGCCTGGACATCACGGTGACCACGAGCGGCGCTCCGCCGGGCGGGCGGACGACGGCGATGTCGGAGCGGGTGGCGTGGCGCCCGCCCCCGCTCTTGTCGGACACGGTCCACTTCTCGGGGACCCCGGCCCGGATCAGGGTCTTCCCGGTGGGACTGTTCCGCATCCAGTCGTCGAGCTGGGCCTGCTCCTTCCGGTTCAGGCCGTCACCGAGTGCGACGGCGCGCAGGTCGGCGGTCCATGCCCGCGGTGTGGTGGTGTCCCGGTCGTCGCCGGGTGCCGCCTCGTTCAGCTCCGGTTCGTAGCGGTTCACGTTGGTCACGTCGTCGCCGAGTTTCTCGAGGAAGGCGTCCAGCGCCTTGGGCCCGCCCAGTTCGCGCAGCAGCAGGTTGTCCGCGGCGTTGTCGCTCTGCCGCAGGGCCGCCGCGCACAGCGCCCGCAGCGTCATCCCCTCCTCGACGTGCTCGCGGGTGACGGGGGAGTGGGGGAGCAGGTCCTCCTTCCGGTAGGTGATCACCTTGTCGAGGCCGCTCAGCGACCGCTTGTCCAGGATGGCGGCGGCGGTGAACGCCTTGTGCGTCGAGGCGTAGGCGAACCGCTCGCCCGCGTGGAAGGAGATCTCGCGGCCGGTGCCGGTGTCCACGGCGTGTACGCCGAGCCGGGCGTCGTACTTGCGCTCCAGCTTCCGGAACGCGGCGGCGGTCTCGTGCCGCGCGGACCGGGACGCCGCGGGCTCGGCGGAGGACTCCGCGCGGTCGTCGGTGCCGCAGGCCGGCAGCGGCAGGACGAGCGCGAGCGGACCGAGGACGCTGAGAGTGCCGCGCCGGGCTGAGGTCGTGCGCATGGGTGGTCGATACCTCCGACTGTCCGGAACCTGATTCCCCGGGCCGGTGAGGGCCCGGGTACGGCGGGCCACGTGTGCGCCGCCGCGGCAGGCAGCCTGCCGCCCCGCCGGTCATGCGGTCCAAGACCGGATCGCGCCGTTCGATGCAGAATCCGCATAGCTCCGGCAGCCGCATAGAGTGGCATGCGTGGATCTTGTAGGCGCCTGCCGTGCGTTCGTGCACGTCAGCGAGCGGGGCAGTTTTACGGTGGGCGCGGCGGCGGCGCGCATGTCGCAGTCGGTCGCCAGCCGCCGCGTCGCCGCGCTGGAGCGGCACTTCGACGAGCTGCTCTTCGAACGCGGCGCGCGCCGGACACGCCTGACCCCCTTCGGACGGGAACTGCTCCCCGCGGCCCGGCGGCTGGTGCTCGCGGCCGAGGAACTCCAGCACGAGGCGGCGACGGCGCGGCGCCGGCCCGTCCGTCTCGCCGTCCCCGACACCTGCCCGGCACCCGCCCTCGCCCGTCTCGCGGCGGCAGCCCGCGGCCACCGCATCGCCCTGGAGCTCCGCACCGCCGCCCCGGAGGCGCGCCCGCACCTCGTCCGCTCCCAGCAGGTGCGGGCCGCGCTCGTCGCGGTGCCGCCGGACCAGGCGCGCTGGCGCGTGCCGCTCGGGCTCGCCGGCCTCGACCGGCCGCGTGCCCGGCGCCGTTACCTGGAGACGCTGCGGCCTCGGCGCACCGACTCGGCGCCGCCCCGCCGCGTCTGGCTCCAGCCCGAGGACGACGTACCGCACATCCGGGACCCGATCGTCCGGCTGCGCGACGCGGTCGGACTGCGCCCCGCGCAGCTCTCCGTGGCCGCCACGCTCACCCAGGCGGCGGCCGAGGTGTTCGCCTCGCAGGATCTGCTGCTGTGCTCGCCGCCGCAGGCCCGGGAGTTCGGACTGCACTGGCGGCCGCTCGGCGAACTCGCGCTGGAGCGGACCTTCGGCCTCCTCGCCGCCGAGGAGGGCGACGCCGAACGGCTCGGCGCCCGCCTGGACGAGCAGATCGCACACTGCCTGGGCGCGGACGTGCGGACGGACAGGGACGACGACGGGGACGACGGGGACGACGACGAGGAGAGCGGAGCATGACGGACGGCCATCTGCTGCGGGAGCTGCGCCAGGCCCTGCGCGACGGCGGACTGACCGGCTCGTTCCTCGTGCGCGACCTGCGGACGGGGCGGGAGGCGGGCATCGACCCGGACATCGAGCTGCCCGTCGCCTCCCTCGTCAAGCTGCCGCTCGCCCTCGCGACCCTGGAGCGCATCCGGTGCGGTGAACTCGACGGCGCCCAGCAGCTCGACGTGCAGCCGGGCCGCGCCACCCGGCCCGGCCCCACCGGGCTCACCCGGTTCCGGCACCCGGCCCGCGTCGCCCTCGACGACCTGCTCTACCTCAGCACCTCCCTGAGCGACAACGCCGCCGCCAACGCACTGTTCGGCCTCACCCCGCCCGGCGACGTGGACGCCCGGGTGCGCGCGCTGGGGGTGCGGGGCCTCGCGATCCGACACGCCCTCGGCGAGCTGACCGACACGCCGGTGGAGCACCTTCCGGCGCGGAACGCGCACCTGGCGCACTCCCTCGCCGTCGGCGCCGGCACCGGCGGGCACGGCCACCGGCTCCCACAGCTCGATGTGACCCGGGCCAACTCCGGGACGGCCCGGGCCTTCGCCGACCTGCTGGAGGCCTTCTGGACCCCCTCGGCCGTCGACCCGCACGTCGCGGCGCGGATCCGCGCCCTGATGGCCGACAACGTGCTGCGCCAGCGGCTCGCCCCGGACTTCAGCTCCGACGCGGCCGCCTGGGCGTCCAAGACGGGCACCCTCCTCAACCTCCGGCACGAGGTGGGGGTGGTCGAGCACGACGACGGCGACGTCTTCGCCGTCGCGGCCCTGACCGAGTCCCGGGTACCCGCGGCCGCCCAGCCCGGCGCCGAGGCCCTGATGGCCCAGGTCGCCCGCGAACTGCGGGACCATCTGCGGCACGGCTGAGCCCCTCGCAGCCGCGCGCGGGCGGGCCGCGTCGGCGGCGCACTGCGTGAAGATGCGTGTACGGGCGCTGTTTCGCGCAACTTCGAGCTCTTGACACCGGGTGGCGAGGGTCGGTTTACTCCGTTGCACGTCGGAGGAGAGAAAACGACGTCAGAGGTACGCCCAGCCGGTATGCGGTGCGCCGCGAGCCCGGACTGAGTCGCCAGGACCCGGTGTGTCCGAGGCGGGGACGTGCCCTCCACCTCCTGGAGTTCGACGATGCGGCACGACCGTCGACGTCCGTACCGGGCCCTCGCCGCCGCCGCGGCCGCGGCGGCCCTGCTGCTGGCGGCAGCGCAGGCGAACAGCACCCCGGCCGCCGCCGGTACCGGACCCGCCTCCCCGGCCGGGGACGTCACACTTCCCCCGGCACACGCCGGATTCGACTACCAGATCGGCGGCCCCTACGCGCCGCCCGAAGGCGTCGGTGTGGTCAGCCGGGACCACTCGGCGCAGCCCGCCGAGGGGCTCTACAACATCTGCTACGTCAACGCCTTCCAGACCCAGCCCGGCGCTGCGGAGAGCTGGGACTCCGACCTGCTGCTGCGCGACGCCTCCGGTGAGGTCGTGTACGACGCCGCGTGGGAGGGCGAGGCATTCCTCGACCTCCGGACGGCCGGAAAACGCGAGCGGATCGCCGAGCGGGTCGGCGCCTGGATCGACTCCTGCGCCGCCAAGGGCTTCCAGGCCGTCGAGCCGGACAACTTCGACAGCTACCAGCGCTCCGCGGGTCTGCTGACGGCGGCGCAGGCACAGGACCTCGTCCACAGGCTCTCCGACCGCGCCCACGCCCGGGGCCTGGCCATCGGCCAGAAGAACACCGCCGAACTGGCCGGAGCCCGCGAGGCGAACGGCCTGGACTTCGCCGTCGCCGAGGAGTGCGGCGAGTGGGACGAGTGCGACAGCTATCTGCGCGCCTTCGGCGACCGGGTGTTCGTGATCGAGTACACCGCCGACGGGCTGGCGGACGCGTGCGCGGGCTGGGGCGACCGGCTCAGCATCGTCCGCCGCGACCTGGACGTCCGCACCCCGGCCGAGGACGGCTACGTCCGGGAGACCTGCTGACGGGCCACCCGCAGCAGGTCTCCCGGGGCGGCGTGCCGCCCGGTGCGGGCCCGCCATGCACCCGTGCCCCCGCCGTTCCTCCGGCCGGTCGCCCGCGCCGCGAACCGTCCCGGTACCCCGAGAGCGGGCTCCGCCTCCGTACCCGGTACCCGCAGCATCCCGATTCCCGTCCCCGCGGCTCCGCCGCCCGCACCTTCCCGGAGGCACCGATGGCCGTACCCCGAAGCGTCAACGCCCCGTCGCCCCCGCGCCGCCGGGTCCTGCGCCGAGGCGGCGCGCTGGCGCTCACCGCGCTGGCCGGGGCCGTCTCCTCCGGTTGCGGTACCGGCCCGGGGGACGGAGCCGGAGCCGACGGACGGGTCACCATCGAACTCTGGCACGGCCAGACCGACACCGCGCGGGCCGCACTGCGCAGGCTGGTCGCCGACTTCCACCGCAGCCACCCGCACATCCGGGTGGACATGGGAGGCGGGGTGCTCGCCGACTCGATGCTGCAGAAGATCACCGCTGCCCTGGCCTCGGGCGCCTACCCCGACATCGCCTACGTCTTCGGCTCCGACCTGGCCAACGTCGCCCGCAGCCCGCAGGTCGTCGACCTCGGCGGCACCGTCGGCTCCGCAGGCACCCCGTGGAAGAACTACTGGGCCCCCGCCCGCGCGGCCGTCACCCTCAACGGTCGGGTCCGCGCCGCCCCGGCGCTGCTGGACGCGCTCGCCGTCGTCTGCAACAAGAAGCTCTTCGCACAGGCGGGCGTCCCGCTGCCGCAGGCCGGCTGGCGGTGGCGCGACTTCGTCTCCGCGGCACGCAGGCTCACCGACCGCGGCGGCGGCCGGTTCGGCACCGGCTGGCCGGGCGCCGGCGACGAGGACACCGTCTGGCGGCTGTGGCCCATGATCTGGGATCTGGGCGGTGACGTCATCGGGGACGACGGGCGCAGCATCGGCTTCGCGCGGCAGGGGGTGCGCGCGCTGGAGGTCGTCGAGGACCTCGTCCGGGACCGGAGCGTCTACGTCGACCCCAAGCCCGGCGGCGAGCAGATGTACCAGGTGTTCCAGGGCGGCCGGATGGCCATGGCGGTCACCGGTCCCTGGCAGCTCCCGGACATCCGGCAGGCCGGAATCGACTACCACGTGGTCCCGCTGCCCAGTTTCTCCGGACGCCCGGTCACCATCTCCGGCCCCGACACCTGGACCGTCTTCGACAACGGCGCCGCGCGGGTGCGCGCGGCCCGGACCTTCGTGGACTGGCTGATGCGGCCCGCGCAGGACGTGCGGTGGGGCGCGGAGGCGGGCAGCCTGCCGCTGAGCAGAGACGCGCGGGCGCTGCCGCGCTGGCAGCGCGAAGCCCGCCGCACCGAGGGCCTGGCCACCTTCACCGAGGCGCTGGAAGGCGCCCGTGTCCGGCCCACGCACCCGGCCTACCCCCAGGTCTCCCAGGCGCTGGGACAGGCCCTCGTCTCGGTGCTGCTCGGCCGCAGCAGCCCCGCGGCCGCCATGCGCGCCTGCGCCGACGAAGCCGACGCCGCTCTGCTGATCCCCCGCTGAGGAGTCCAGATGCCACATCATCCGCCGCCGCTGACGGTCGGGGACCCGCCCGCCGGCAGCACCGGGACCACCGGACCGGGACCGGCCGGGACCCGGCGCCGAGGACTGCCGCGCCGCCGCCCGGACGCGCGCCGCCGGGAGACCGCCACCGCCTGGACCTTCGTCGCCCCCGCCGTGCTGATCATCCTGGGGCTCAGCGTGCTGCCCGTGGTCTGGTCGCTGCTGCTCTCCTTCCAGGCCAACGACCTGGTCACGCCGAGCCGCTGGGTGGGCCTGGACAACTACCGGGCGCTGAGCGCCGACCCGCACTTCAGCCAGGCGGTCCGCAACACCCTGCTGTACACCGTGCTGTTCGTGCCGCTGAGCCTGGCCGGCGGGCTGGGGCTCGCCCTGGCGCTGAACCGCCGCATCCGCCTGGTCGGTCTCTACCGCACGCTGGTCTTCGTGCCGTTCGTGGTCTCCGCGACCGCCCAGGGAGTGCTCTTCTCCTTCATCCTCGACCCCGAGTTCGGGGTCGCCAACTCGGTGCTCTCGCGCCTGGGACTGTCGCCGCAGGGCTTCCTCACCGACCCCGGGCAGGCGCTCGCCGTCCTGGTCGTCATCACGCTGTGGAGCGGCACCGGATTCTGCGTCGTGGTCTACCTCGCCGCACTCCAGGACGTCCCCGCGTCGCTGATCGAGGCGGCACGGCTGGACGGTGCCGGACG
Source organism: Streptomyces sp. AA1529 (assembly GCF_000280905.1). GTDB lineage: Bacteria > Actinomycetota > Actinomycetes > Streptomycetales > Streptomycetaceae > Streptomyces. Next base: position 48,740 of record NZ_ALAP01000077.1, read on the forward strand.
CCGGCACGTGCTGCGGCACGTCACCCTGCCCGCACTCGCGCCGGTCACCGTCTTCCTCGTGCTGTGGCAGACCATCCAGTCCCTGCAGGTGTTCGACCTGGTGTACGTCACGACCAAGGGCGGTCCGCTCGGCTCCACCACGGTGATCGTCTACTTCATCTGGGAGCAGGCGTTCAAGAGCTTCACCGCCGGATACGGAGCCGCGGCCGCCTATGTGCTGGCGGTGGCGCTGGCCCTGGCCGGCGCCGTGCTGCGGATCGTCCGCGGCCGCGCGGACCGCCCGGCCGGCACCGGAAGCGGCGGCCCGGCCGGTGCGCCCCGCCCCGCGACGGCCGACACGTCCGGCCTGCGCACGGAAGGAACCGCACGATGACCCTCACCACCGCACCGCGGGCCGGCACCCCGCCCCGGAGCACGGCCTCCCTCACCGGGCCCGCGCCGGGTGCGCGCCGGCCGCGGCTGCCCTTCAGCGCCTGGCATCTGCTGCTGGCCCCGCTGGCCCTGCTGTTCGCGCTGCCACTGGTGTGGCTGCTGCTCAGCTCCGTGATGAGCGACGCCGAGATCAACCGCTTCCCGCCGGCCCTGCTGCCCTCGGGCATCGACCCGGACGGATACCGCTACGTACTGGGCAACGCGCTGTTCCCACGCTGGTTCGGCAACTCGCTCCTCGTCTCGGCCGTGGCCGTCGCCGCCAATCTGCTGTTCGGATCGCTGGGCGGCTACGCCTTCGCCCGGATGCGGTTCGCCGGCTCCAAGGTGCTGCTGGTGCTGATGCTGGCCACGATGGCCGTGCCGTTCCAGCTCACCATGATCCCCACCTTCCTGGTGATGAAGCGCCTCGGCCTCATCGACACACTCGGTGCGCTGATCGTGCCGTCGCTGGTCACGCCGTTCGCCGTGTTCCTGCTCCGGCAGTTCTTCCTCTCCCTGCCCCGCGAGTTGGAGGAGGCCGCCTGGCTCGACGGCTGTTCACGGCTGCGGGTGCTCTTCACCCTCGTCCTGCCGCTGTCCCGGCCCGCGTTGAGCACCGTCGCCGTCCTGACGTTCCTGACCACCTGGAACGACCTGACCTGGCCGCTGATCGCCATCAACCACGACACCCAGTACACGCTGCAGCTGGGCCTCACCACCTTCCAGGGCCGGCATCACACCAAGTGGTCGGCCGTCATGGCCGGCAACGTGCTGACCGTGCTGCCGGTGCTGCTGGCCTTCCTCGGTGCGCAGAAGTCGTTCATCCGCTCCCTGACCTCGACCGGTCTCAAGGGATGAGCACCGCACCCGCCCCCGCGCCCCGGTCCTGACCTGCGGCCGCCGGTGCCGTGCTCATCAGGCACCGCTCGTGCCGCCCGCCGCGACCGCCGCCCGCGCGGTGTGTCCCGCACTCCTGGAAGGAACCATGCCCCACAGCTTCGATCTGGTCGTGCTCGGCGACGCCAACCCCGATGTGGTCGTCGGACCGCTGTCGGGCCCGCTCGCCTTCGGACAGCGGGAGCAACTCGTCGGCTCCGGCACCCTCACCCTCGGCGGCTCGGCCGCGATCACGGCCTGCGGCGCGGCCCGGCTGGGGCTGTCGGTCGCACTCGCCGGACGCGTCGGCGACGACGCGGCAGGCCGGTTCGTCCGCGAGGCGCTCACCGAGCGCGGGGTCGACACCTCGGCGCTCCGCACCGACCCGGAACTCCCCACCCCGCTGACCGTGGCCGTCACCGGGAGCGGCGACTCCGGGGCCGACCGGGCCATCCTCACCAGCCCGGGAGTTCTCGCGGCCACCGGCAGCCGGGACATACCGCCCGGACTGCTGACCGCCGCCCGGCACGTCCACGCCGCCTCCTACTTCCTGCTGCCGCAGCTGGCGCCCGCGCTGCCCGCACTGCTGCGCACCGCCCGCCGCCACGGAGCCACCACCTCGCTGGACACCAACGACGACCCGGCCGGCCGCTGGGACCCCGAGGGGCTGGCCGCACTGCTCCCCGTCACGGACTTCCTGCTGCCCAACGCGGCGGAGGCCGTCGCGCTCGCCGGACCGGGCAGCGGCGGCTCGCCCGCTGCCGCAGCCGCGCTGCTGGCCGCGCGGGGGCCGGTGACCGTCGTCAAGAACGGCGCCGAGGGCGCCCTCGCCCACGACGGGCACACCCCGGTGCAGGTCCGCGGCGTCCCCGTCACCCCGCGCGACACCGTCGGCGCGGGCGACAGCTTCGACGCCGGGTTCATCGCCGCCCACCTCGCCGGGCTGCCGCTCGCCGCCGCGCTGGAACTGGCCGCCGCCTGCGGCGCCCTGTCGACCCGGGCCCACGGCGGCACCCCGTCCCAACCCACCTGGCAGGAAGCCGCCGACCACGCGGCCGCTCCCGCCGCCACGACCGACTGAGAGAGCAACATGACCACCAGCACCGCCCCCGCTGTCACCTTCGTCGGCGCCGGAAGCGTCGTCTTCACCCAAGGGCTGCTCAGCGACCTGTTCGCGTTCCCCGAACTGCGGCACGCCCGTATCGCCCTGCACGACATCGACCCCGAACGGCTGGCGACGGCCGAGGCCGCCGCCCGGCAGATCGCGGCGGCACACGGCGCCACCCCGCACATCACCGCGCACACCGACCGGCGTGCCGCGCTCACCGGCGCCGACTTCGTCATCAACAGCGTCCAGGTGGGCATGGGCGAGGCCACCCGTACCGACTTCGAGGTGCCCGCCCGGTTCGGCGTACGCCAGACCATCGGCGACACGCTCGGCATCGGCGGCATCTTCCGGGGGTTGCGCACCTTCCCCCTGCTCAGGTCGCTGGGCGCGGACATCGCCGAGATCTGCCCCGACGCATGGCTGCTGAACTACACCAATCCGATGGCCATGAACGTGCAGTACCTCGCCCAGGCCACCGGCCTCACGCGGGTGGTGGGGCTGTGCCACTCGGTCCACTGGACCATGCACGGACTCGCCGAACTCGTCGGTGTGCCCTACGAGGACGTCACCTACCGCGCCGCCGGTGTCAACCATCAGGCGTGGGTGCTGGAGTTCCGGCACGGCGGCACGGATCTGTACCCCCGGCTCGACGCGCTGATCGAGCGCGACCCGCAGTTGCGCCGCCGTACCCGCGTCGACATGTACCGCAGACTGGGCTACTACCCGACCGAGACCAGCGAGCACTCGGCCGAGTACGTGCCCTGGTACCTGCACCACGACAGCGAGATCGCCCGCTTGCGGCTGCCGATCGGCGCCTATCTGGACATCGTCGCGGAGAACGTCGCCGAATACGAGAGCACCCGGGACGCGCTGGCCGCCGGGCGTGCCCTGGAGGCCGAGGGGACGATGGAGTACGCGCCGCAGATCATCCACAGCATCGTCACCGGCACGCCCCGTACCGTCTACGGAAACGTCCCCAACCGCGGGCTGATCGGCAATCTGCCGTCCGAGGGCGTGGTGGAAGTGCCCTGCCTGGTGGACGGATCCGGTGTCCGCCCCACCCGGAACGGCCCACTGCCCGCCCAGCTGGCCGCTCTCAACCGCACCTATCTCAGCACCACCGACCTGGTGGTGCGTGCGGCGCTGGAGGACGCGCCGGTCCGTGTCCGCCAGGCGGCCATGACCGACCCGGCCACGGCCGCGGCGCTGCCGCCGGAGCGGATCTGGGAACTGTGCGACGCCATGGTGGAAGCGCACGGCGACCGCCTCCAGCCGGGGCTGCGGAAGCCGCTGGGAAGCTGACCGCCCTCCGGGGGCCGGACCGGCACGTTCTTCCGGGACGGGGCGCCCGCTCCCGGCACCCCCGGCCCGTCCGGGTGTCGCCGGGCGGCGCGTACGCCGTCCGGATCAGCGCTGCCCGTACCGCTGGGCCGCTTCCCCCAGGGTGCGCAGCTGCTGCTCGGGCTGGGAGATGAGGGTGCCGAGCCCGAGCTCGCCCGCACCGCCGGCGGCCGGGGCCGGGGCGGCGCGCGCGCGCGTCGCGTCGCG
>NZ_ALAP01000078.1 GCF_000280905.1 Streptomyces sp. AA1529
TGTTCACTACTTTAGCGGGTTCTCCCGGAGACTCATAATCGAGTCATCGGCGTCAGATTTTCGGCGTGCCGAAATCAACCCCGATCTGGGGTACATCGTAGGTAGTGAGTGGCCGCTTCCGGGGGAGCTTTCATCGGACCTCAGGTCCGTGGCAAGCCGTCCCGTTTTCAGCGACTCGTACAACGTTAGGGGGTCGACGGCCCTGCGTCAAGCGAGGTCCTGCGGTTCCGCGGCTTGTGCGCACGGTAGGGGCTCACCGTCGGGTCGTCCGCGAGCCAGAAGCGCCAGGGGAAGTGTGCGCCGTCGCCCCCCACACCGGTACGCGGACCGCTCCGGGTGATGGCCGTGGGGCCCGGCCCCTCCGAGGTGCCGCCGAGGAGGCCGAGCGGTGCGGCGGGGTCGCGGGTGCACAGGTCGGTGCCGTTCAGCTCACGGTCCACCGCGAGCGCGGTGGCGAGGCGGGCCGGCCCCTTGGCGAGTTCCGTGTCCTTGCTCGCCTTGGGCCGGCGTTCCCGCGCCTGCTCCACTCCCTCCAGCACCTCGCCCGCGCGGACCAGCACGCCGCTCGCCTGCCCCTCGGGGCCGCAGACGAGGTTGAGGCTGAACCACATGCCGTAGATGAAGTAGACGTAGGCGTGCCCCGGCGGGCCGAACATCGAGGCGTTGCGCTGCGTCCGGCCCCGGTAGGCGTGCGACCCCGGATCGGCCTCCCCCGCGTACGCCTCGACCTCGGTGATGCGCAACCGCATGCGGCCCTCGCTCGTCGTGCGTACCAGGACGCGTCCGAGAAGGTCGGGGGCGACATCCAGGACAGGACGGTCGAAGAAGTCCCGGGACAGGTGCGGGTCGCCGCCGGTCGTGCTGGGCTTGCGGTCTCGGCCTGCGATCATGCCGTCCGAGCGTACAAGAACCGCGTACGGGAGAGTCCCGTACGCGAGCGGTTCCGGTGCTCCCGACGGGAGGCGGGACCGGAGTGAACAGGGGAGGACAAGGGGATGGGCTTCAAGAAGCTGTTCGCGAGCATGGGCATGGGCGGTGCCTCGGTCGACACCGTGCTGCACGAGCCGCACGCGGTGCCGGGCGGAGTGGTGCAGGGCGAGGTGCGGATCGAGGGCGGCTCGGTCACCCAGGAGATCCAGGCGCTCTCCGTGGGCCTGCAGGCCCGGGTCGAGGTGGAGACCGACGACGGCGAGATGCACCAGAACATCGAGTTCGGTACGCAGCGCCTCGGTGGGGAGCTCACCCTGCACGAGGGCGACTCGCACGTGGTGCCCTTCGCACTCGAGGTGCCGTGGGAGACGCCGATCACCGCGTTCATGGGCCAGCAGCTGCGGGGGATGCAGATCGGTGTGACGACGGAGCTGGCGATCGCGCGGGCGCTGGACTCCAGTGACCTGGACCCGGTGGACATCCACCCGCTCCCGGCGCAGCAGGCGATCCTGGACGCCTTCGGGCAGCTCGGGTTCCGGTTCAAGTCGGCCGACATGGAGAAGGGCCACATCCGCAACACCCGCCAGCAGCTCCCCTTCTACCAGGAGATCGAGTTCTACGCGCCGGAGCAGTACCGCGGGCTCAACCAGGTCGAGCTCTCGTTCGTCGCGGACGCGCGCGGCATGGACGTGGTGCTGGAGATGGACAAGAAGGGCGGCCTGTTCTCGGAAGGCAGTGACACCTTCCGGGCCTTCCCGGTGGACTTCGACTCCTACCAGCAGACCGACTGGGCGGGCTACCTCAACCAGTGGCTGGCCGAGGTCGGCGGCAAGCGGAACTGGTTCTGACGCCGCGACGCGGTGCCCTGCGCCGGGAGACCCCGCTCAGCCGAGCAGGATGCTGAGCGGAGTCTCGCGTACCGCCCAGAAGCCGACCGCCGCGGCGAAGACCTCCGCCGCGGCGGCGGCGTCCCCCGGGTCGGCGTGCTCGAAGACGGACCAGCCGGTGGCCAGCAGCAGGTAGCCGTCGGGCTTCCCGCACCAGGACAGGTCGGTGAGCAGGTCGGCCAGCGCGTCCCAGTTGCGGCCGAAGTAGTCGGGGAGCTCCAGTCCGGTGGCGCAACGCTCCATGAACTCCGCTTTGTTGTCGACGCCGGTCAGATCCACGACCGCGCCGAACCAGCCCGCCGCGTCCGCCTGCATCAGCGCGTCGGGGCCCACCGAGGGCAGGCGGTAGACGCCGGGGGGCACCGAGTCGTCGAAGAGGCCGGGGAGGTCGGCCTGGGGCAGCTCGGGCAGGTCCACGGGGCTGGTCATGGTCGCACCACCGCTTCGGGGTCTCGTCGTGGTCAGTCACCTGATGGCGTTGACTCCTGCGGGCACAGGGCTGGGATGTACGGGGTGTGCTGTCGCTCCCCGTCATGGTGGCAAAGAGAGGCGGTCAGGATCGTTAGGCTGGCCGTTACAGCGATTCGCGTGACGAGGAGGTTCACGACGTGACCGACCAGCAACGGCGCCCGCTCCCCCATGACTTCCACCCCCAGGTGCCGTCGATTCGCGTGCTGAGCGACGATCTGCCGGACGGCGGCCATCTGGGTACCGCACAGGTGTACGCGGAGGGGAACACCTCTCCGCAGTTGCGCTGGGAGGGCTTCCCCGAAGGGACGAAGAGCTTCGCGGTGACCTGCTTCGACCCGGACGCGCCGACGGGCAGCGGGTTCTGGCACTGGTCCGTCTTCGACATCCCCGCCACCGTGACCGAGCTGCCGGAGGGCGCCGGTACGGGCGGGATGCAGGGGCTCCCCGAAGGCGCCGTGCACGTGCGCAACGACTTCGGGACGCGCGACTTCGGCGGGGCCGCGCCGCCGCCCGGGGACGGCCCGCACCGATATGTGTTCACCGTGTACGCCGTGGACACCGAGAAGCTCGGCCCGGACGCCGACGCCTCCCCGGCGGTCGTCGGGTTCAATCTGCGCTTCCACACCCTGGCGCGGGGCCGGCTCATCGGCGAGTACGAGATCCCGGCCGAGGGCTGAGCCCACCGCCGTCCGGGAGACCGGGCTGCCGGGTCCCCGACACGGGTGTCGGGGTCCGGAAGCCCGGGAGCGCGCCTGCCGGGCCCGGGCCGGGCGGAGAAATTCCGTTGCGCCGCGCCGTGTGCGCGGCGCACCGTATACCGGGCAGTCGGCACCGCGGCGCGGTCCATCACCGCGAGCGGGGGCGGCCGGCACCAGCGAGTGCTGCCGTCCGCCGGAGTCCGGCCGGGGGCCGGACGACCGCGTCGGCTGCCTGCTTCCTTCGTCCGGCCCGGGTGGCCGTTCCGCTCTCTCTCCACGGGCTCCCGGAGCCCGTCCGCCGCGCGGGCTCCCGTGGCCGGTCCCGGCGGCTCCTCGCCCGAAAGCCCGGAACGCCCGGGACCCCCGAAAGCCCGGAGCCTCCGAACCCGGGCCCGGCCCGCGATGCCCCGCCGCGATCCACCGTTCCCGGCCCCTTCACCTGCCGTACTTCCCGGCGAAATTGCGTTGTCGGCCCCGGTGGACAGCGGCACAGTGGGTGCCACCCGGCGCGAAGCGGCGGGGGACGGGAGAAGGGGAGGCGGTCGGGATGCGGGAGACGCTGGTACTGAACGCGAGCTTCGAGCCGCTGTCGACGGTGTCGCTGCGGCGTGCGGTGGTGCTCGTGATGCGGGACAAGGCCGTCGTCGAGCAGGCGCATTCCGGACTGCGGGTGCGTGCGGCGCAGGTGGAGCTGCCGGTGCCGCAGGTGATCAGGCTCCGCCGGTACGTCCGGGTGCCGTTCCGACAACGGGCACCGTGGTCGCGGCGGGGCGTCCTGGTGCGGGACCGGCACCGGTGCGCGTACTGCGGACGCCGGGCGACCACGGTGGACCACATCGTCCCGCGGTCGCACGGCGGCGGGGACACCTGGCTGAACACGGTCGCGGCGTGCGCGGCCGACAACCACCGCAAGGCCGCCAGGACACCGGGCCAGGCGGGGATGAAGCTGCTGGTCAAGCCGTTCGAGCCGACCCCGGCCGATGCGCTGCTGCTGGCGCTGGGGCTCGCGGAGGGGGAGGCGCTCCCGGAGTGGCTGACGCTGCCGGCGACGGCCTGAGGGAAGGCGGCGGGCTCGCCCGGGTCACCGCAGCAGGAGCTGCGCGATCGCGGCGAGGCCGACGACGACGATGACGCCCCGGAGCACCCCGGGGGCCAGCTTGCGCCCGATCCTGGCGCCGAGCTGGCCCCCGGCGGCCGAGCCGAGGGCGATCAGCAGCACGGCTGTCCAGTCGAAGTCCGCGACGAAGAGGAAGAACACGGCGGCCGTGCCGTTGACCACGGCGCCCAGGACGTTCTTCACGGCGTTGATGCGCTGCAGGTCGTCGGGGATGAGCAGCCCCATTAGGGCCAGATAGATGACGCCCTGGGCCGCGCCGAAATAGCCGCCGTAGGCGCTGGCGAACAGGATTCCGCCCTGGAGCGGCACACCGCCATGCGGGTGGCCGCTGCTGCTGTCCCGTTCGCGGCGCCGGCGGACGGCCGCGGCCAGTCGGGGCTGGAGGAGGACGAGGACCAGGGCGAGCGCGATCAGCACGGGGACGATCGTGTCGAAGGCGCTGGAGGGCAGGGTGAGCAGCAGGATGGCGCCCCCCAGCCCTCCGAGGAGGGCCACGAGGCCGAGCCGCAGCACACGGTGTCCCTGGCCGCGCAGCTCCCGGCGGTAGCCGATCGCTCCGCTGATCGAGCCGGGGACCAGCCCGAGCGAGTTGGAGACGTTGGCGGTCACCGGCGGCAGGCCGACGGCGAGCAGCACGGGGAAGGTCAGGAGCGTGCCGGAGCCGACGACGGTGTTGATGCCTCCGGCGCCGACGCCTGCCGCGCAGACGGCAACGGCTTCCCATATGGTCACGCGGCAGCCCCTCCGGTGTTCGGTTCCAGTGGAACCGATCATGCCCGAAGGGGCTGCGGCTGGGTACGGGGGTCCGGCTGCTGGACGGCGCCGTCCGGGTTCGCGGACCGGACGGCGGGCCGGGTCAGGAGTCCAGCGGGGGCTGCTCGCGCGGGGGCCGCGGGGGCTTGGCGACGCTGGGCGGAGCGGGGGTACCGCCGCCGTTGCCACCGGAGTCCGGTCGGAAGGTGTCCAGGGCGCCGCCGAGGCCCTTGAGCGCGTCGCCGATCTCGCTGGGGACGATCCAGAGCTTGTTGGCGTCGCCCTCGGCGATCTTCGGGAGCATCTGGAGGTACTGGTAGGAGAGCAGCTTCTGGTCCGGGTCGCCGGCGTGGATCGACTCGAAGACGGTGCGGATGGCCTGGGCCTCACCTTCGGCGCGCAGGGCCGCGGAGCGTGACTCGCCCTCGGCGCGCAGGATGGCGGACTGCTTCTCGCCCTCGGCGGTGAGGATCTGCGACTGGCGGACGCCCTCCGCCTGGAGGATGGCGGCGCGCTTGTCGCGGTCGGCCCGCATCTGCTTCTCCATCGAGTCCTGGATGGAGGTCGGCGGCTCGATGGCCTTGAGTTCGACGCGGTTGACGCGGATGCCCCACTTGCCGGTCGCCTCGTCGAGCACTCCGCGCAGCGCCGCGTTGATCTCCTCGCGGGAGGTGAGGGTGCGCTCCAGGTCCATCCCGCCGATGATGTTCCGCAGCGTGGTGACGGTGAGCTGTTCGATCGCCTGGATGTAGCTGGCGACCTCGTAGGTGGCGGCCCGGGCGTCCGTCACCTGGTAGTAGATGACGGTGTCGATGTTCACCACCAGGTTGTCCTGGGTGATCACCGGCTGCGGGGGGAAGGGGACGACCTGTTCCCGGAGGTCGACACGGTTGCGGACGGTGTCGATGAACGGGACGACGATGTTCAGGCCCGCGTTGAGGGTGCGGGTGTACCGGCCGAAGCGCTCCACGATCGCCGCACTGGCCTGCGGAATGACCTGGATCGTCTTGATGAGTGCGATGAAGACAAGCACCACCAGGATGATCAGGACGATGATGATGGCGTCCATGGCCTTGCCCCCTGCATGATCTCAGAAGTCGCTGACTGAAGAATCACTGCCCGTGTTCGGCTGCTCATAGCCATCACATCACGACAGCCGTAGCTCCGTCGATCTCGACCACGTCCACCTGGCTGCCGGGCTCGAAGGCGGTGTCGGTGTCCAGCGCCCGCGCGGACCAGACCTCTCCGGCGAGCTTGATGCGGCCGTCGTCGCCGTCGACCCGCTCCAGCACCACGGCCCGCCGTCCCTTGAGTGCGTCGACGCCGCTGGCCAGCGCGGGGCGTTCGGTGCGCATCCGGCGTGCGATCGGCCGTACGACCAGGATCAGCGCCGTGGAGACGAGGGCGAAGACGACGACCTGGGCCACCGGCCCGCCGCCGATCCCCGCCGTTCCGGCGGCCGCCACCGCGCCCACCGCCAGCATGCCGAACTCCGGCATGGCCGTGATGATGAGCGGGATCCCCAGCGCTGCGGCGGCTACGAGCCACCAGACCCATGCGTCCACACGGCCATGGTAGGCGCACGCTCAGCGCAGGGGCAGGCCCTGTGCGGTCCAGCGCCCGTTCTGCGCCTCGACGACCAGCGGCAGGCCGAAGCACAGCGAGAGGTTCCGGGAGGTCAGCTCGGTCTCCAGGGGGCCGGCGGCCAGCACCTGGCCCTGGCGGATCATCAGGACGTGGGTGAAACCCGGCGGGATCTCCTCGACGTGGTGGGTGACCATCAGCATGGAGGGGGCGTACGGGTCGCGGGCCAGCCGGCCGAGACGCCGGACGAGGTCCTCGCGGCCGCCCAGGTCGAGTCCGGCCGCGGGCTCGTCCAGCAGGAGCAGTTCGGGGTCGGTCATCATGGCGCGCGCGACCATGGTGCGCTTGCGCTCGCCCTCGGAGAGGGTGCCGAACCTGCGGTCCAGGTAGTCGGACATGCCGAGCCTGTCGAGGAACGCCCGGGCGCGGTCCTCGTCGACCTTGTCGTAGCTCTCCTGCCAGTGCGCCGTCATGCCGTAGGCGGCGGTGAGCACGGTCTCCAGCACGGTCTGGCGGCGCGGCAGCTTCTCGGCCATCGCGATGCTGGCCATCCCCACCCGGGGGCGCAGCTCGAACACGTCGACGCTGCCGAGGCGTTCGCCCAGCACATCGACGGTGCCGGAGGTCGGGAAGAGGTAGCTGGAGGCGAGGTTGAGCAGTGTGGTCTTGCCCGCGCCGTTGGGGCCGAGGATGACCCAGCGTTCGCCCTCCTTGACCGACCAGGAGACATCTTCCACCAGAGCACGTCCGTCGCGGACCACGGATACGTCCACCAGCTCCAGTACTTCGCTCATGAGCGCGTTGTCTCCTATTGCAGTCGCGTTGAGGTGCCTATGGGCACATTCCCCAGGGGAAAACCTACGCCACCGTGTGCGAAGCCCGTTCCCTAGGCTTGGTCCATGCTCACAGAACCTCGTTCGGGGCGGCTGGCCGCCTGGGGAAACGCACTGCTCGCCGGACTCGTCGCGCCCGACGAGGCGGCCGAGCGCATCGTGGCCGAGGACACCCGGCACCGCGTCGCGCTGCCGGGGGACGACGGCGACCCGGTCGGGCTGACGCTGGCGCTGGGGAAGCTGCGGTCGCTGGGCGCGGCGGGGCTGCGGGTGGCGCTGCCGGTGCCGGGGCATCCGCTGGGACTGAGCGGGCCGCCGGAGTTCAACGCGCGGGCGATGGAGGCCGAGGAGGCCGTGCTGGTGCACGGGACGGCGCTGGGCCTGGTGCCGGAGGTGCACGCGGCGGGGCCGGCGGACGGCGCCCCGGAGGACGTGCACACGGAGGTGCGGTGGGAGTGCCTGCCGGTGCGGGAGGCTCCGCCGGCCGATGTGCCCTCGCTGGCGGAGGCCGAGCGGGAGCTGGCGGAGGCCATGCGGGAGGCGACCGAGGTACTGACGCGGCTCGACGTCGCGGGCTCGGGGCCGGTGGCCGATGCGGCCCTGGAGGCGTACCGGGCGCGGATGGAGGCGGGCAGGCAGCTGCTGGCCCCGGGCTATCCGCCGCGCGCCGTGCGGGTGCTGGAACTCGGGCAGCGGGTCGCGGCGCTGGTCTCCATCGCCCACGGGGACGGCGGGGGCGACGGGCGGGAGCACGGCGGCGCGGTGAGCGCCGCGGAGATGGCGTCCCGGGCCGAGGCGCTGCGCCCGGTGGAGCGCACGGCCCGCCGTGCGCAGGTGGCGGCCTACAACGCCTACGCGGAGGAGCTGGAGCGGCGCCGGGAGGGCGGACGGGCCTGATTGGCGCCGCCCGCCTCCCGGTGTCCGGGCCCGCGTGCCTCAGCTGTTGTGCGTGAGGTTGCCGAAGGCGGGGTTGAGGACGCCGACGACGTTGACGGAGTTGCCCGTCACGTTCGCGGGCACGTGGACCGGGGCCTGCACGAGGTTGCCCGAGCCGACGCCCGGCGAGTTGGCGGCCTGGCCCTGCGCGTCGCTCTGGGCGAACGCGGAGCCGGCGGAGGCCCCGGCGGCGACGCCCGCGGCGGCGAGGACGAGGGCGGCCTTCTTGGCAGTGTTCATGGGGTGTTCTCCCTGTGCGTCTGCGGAACCGTGCCGCGGCCGACCGCCGCGGGCACGCCATGGAGAACGGGGCATCAGCCGGGAGGGTGCGCCGAAAAGATGACGACCACACGACAGTATGAAATTCGCTCCACTGGGAACGGATGACCGATTCCCGGCCGTCGACGAGGGGTGGGAGTCCGGGCCGTCACCCCGTCACCCCGTGGCGGACCGCCCACAGGGCCGCCTGGGTCCGGTCGGCCAGGTCGAGCTTCATCAGGATGTTGGAGACGTGCGTCTTGACCGTCTTCTCCGACAGCACGAGCGAGCGGGCGATCTCACGGTTCGAGCGGCCGTCCGCTATCAGCCCGAGCACCTCCCGCTCCCGCTCGGTCAGCGCGGGGCCGCGCCCGGCGGACGGACTCTGGTCGCCGGTGAGCAGCGCCCCGGCGACCTCGGGCTGCAGCAGCACATGTCCCGCGTGCACGGAGCGGATGGCGCCGGCCAGCGCCTCGGGGTCGACGTCCTTGTAGACATACCCCGCGGCCCCCGCGCGCAGCGCCGGGACGACGGTGCGCTGCTCGGTGAAGCTGGTGACGATCAGCACTCTCGCCGGGTTGTCCCGCTCACGGAGCGTGCGCAGCGCCTCGACGCCGTCGGTCCCGGGCATCTTGACGTCCATCAGGACGACGTCCGGCCGCAGCTCCTCGGCGCGTGCCACCCCCTCGGAACCGTCCGCGGCCTCCCCCACGACCTCGATGTCGTCCTGCACCTCCAGGAATGTGCGCAGCCCGCGCCGTACGACCTGGTGGTCGTCGACGAGCAGCACACGGATCGGCTCAGCCACCGGGCACCTCCAGAGCGACAGCGGTGCCCTTGCCGGGCTCCGAGCGGACAGTCAACGTGCCCCCGACGCCGGAGGCCCGGTCGCGCATCGAGACGAGGCCCAGATGGCGGCCGGCCGAGCGCACGGCGCCGGGGTCGAAACCCTTGCCGTCGTCGGTGACGGTGAGGACGGCGGACGGACCGCGGCGCGCCAGGGACACCCGGACGCGGCCCGCGTCCGCGTGCCGCAGCGCGTTGTGCAGGGCCTCCTGGGCGACCCGCAGCAGGGCCTCCTCCTGGGCCGCGGGCAGGGCGCGCACGCCCTCGCACACGAAGTCCACCTCGGCGCTGTGCGCACGGTCCAGGACCTGGGCCTGGGTGCGCAGCGTGGCGACCAGACCGTCCTCGTCCAACGCCGCGGGCCGCAGTTCGACGACGGCCGCCCGCAGCTCGTCGGCGGCCTCGCCGGAGAGCCGGGCCACCTCGTGCAGTTCGGCCTTCGCCCGCGCGGGATCGCGGTCGACGAGGGCCGTGGCCGCCTGGGCCGTCAGACGCAGCGAGAAGAGCTTCTGGGCCACCGCGTCGTGCAGCTCGTGGCCGATCCGGGTGCGCTCCTCGGCGATGGTCAGCTCGCGGCTGCGCTCGTAGAGCCGCGCGTTGGTCAGCGCGATGGCGGCGTGCTGCGCGAGCAGGCGCAGCAGTTCCTCGTCGTCCTCGGTGAAGGCGCAGCTCCGCTCCCGGGACGCCGGACGGCTCTGCTCCCCCGGGGGCGCGCAGCGCTTGTTGGCGAGGAAGAGCGCACCCAGCACCTGCTCGCCGTCGGCGATGGGCATGCCGAGGAAGTCGGCCATCATGGGGTGCGCGGCGGGCCAGCCGCCGAACCGGGAGTCCTTGCGGACGTCGGCGAGCCGCTGCGGAGTGGCGTCCTGCAGCATCGCGGCGAGGATGCCGTGCTGCCGCGGCAGCGGGCCGATGGCCTTCCACTGCTCGTCGCTCACTCCCGCGACGACGAACTGCGCGAAGCCGCCCTGGTCGTCGGGGACGCCCAGCGCCGCGTACTCGGCGTCGAGCAGATCGCGGGCCGAGGCGACGATCGTCTGGAGGACGTCGCGCACCTCGAGCCGGCGGTTCATGGCGAGCAGTGCCGCGCTGACCGCGGCGAGCCCGGATCGGGGGACCATGCCGAGCACGGTACCCGGCGGCACCGGGGAACGGATCGGACCCGGGCCAGGGGCGGGACGGGCCGGAGGTCCTAGGTCCGGCGACGCACGGGCCGGAGGAGCGGAGACACGAAGAAGGGGCCCCGGACGAGGGGACCCCTTCTGCGTGCGGACCGCGCGGTCAGGCGCTCACTTGCGCATGATCTCCGGCTCGTGGCGGCGCAGCAGCCGGATGATGACGAAGTAGCACAGGACACCCATCAGGGCGAGGACGCCGACGTCCATCACCCACTGGCCCAGCGAGTGGTCCCACAGCGGGTCGGTGTTGGTCGGGTCCTTCTTGTCCTGGGGCATCAGCCGGCCGAGCTCGACGGTCGCGCCGAGAGCCGCCATCGCCCACCGGGACGGCATCAGCCAGGCGAACTGCTCCACGCCTGGGCTGTCGAAGAGCTTGAAGAGCACACCGGTGAAGACGACCTGTATGACGGCGAAGAGCACGAGCAGGATCATCGTCTTCTCCGAGGTCTTCACCAGGGAGGAGATGATCAGGCCGAACATCATCGAGGTGCCGCCGAGCGCGATGGCCACCAGCGTCATCTCGATGGCGGGGTTGGCGGCGAGCAGACCCTCCTCGGGAAGGTCGCGCGGGTAGAAGCCGACGATGCACATCAGGAGGCCCTGGACGGCCGCGACCAGGCCCAGCACGATCACCTTGGACATCAGGTAGGCCGACCGGGAGAGGCCGGTGGCCCGTTCCCGCTCGTAGATGACCCGTTCCTTGATCAGCTCCCGGACCGAATTGGCCGCGCCCGAGAAACAGGCGCCGATGGCGAGGATGAGCAGGATGGGGCCCGCGTCGCCGTTGGTCTTGCCCGGTGGCGCCGTCAGTCCGTAGTCGGACGGCATCAGGGTGCTGACCAGGCCGAGGAGCAGCGGGGTGACGAAGGACAGCACCAGGAAGGAGCGGTCCGCGGAGATCACCGAGAGATAGCGTCTCATCAGCGTCCACAGCTGGCTGCCCCAGCTCTGCGGCTTCTGCAGCCGCGTCGGCTGCATGGCCTGCTGCTGAGCCGCGTACGGGTCCTGCTGCGGGTGCTGGGCGTCGATGTCGGCCGCGTACATCTGGTAGTGCTGCGAGCCCTGCCAGCGGCCCATCCAGTCGTAGTCTCGGTAGTTCTCGAAGGCGGAGAAGACGTCCGCCCACGAGTCGTAGCCGAAGAAGTTCAGCGCCTCCTCGGGCGGGCCGAAGTAGGCCACGCCGCCGCCCGGCGCCATCACCAGGAGCTTGTCGCACAGTCCCAGCTCGGCGACCGAGTGGGTGACGACCAGCACGGTGCGCCCGTCGTCGGCCATGCCGCGCAGCAGCTGCATCACGTCGCGGTCCATGCCCGGGTCGAGACCCGAGGTGGGCTCGTCCAGGAAGATCAGCGAGGGCTTGGTGAGCAGCTCCAGGGCGACGGAGACGCGCTTGCGCTGGCCGCCGGAGAGGGAGGTGACGCGCTTGTCCGCGTGGATGTCGAGCTTGAGTTCGGCCAGCACCTCCTCGACCCGGGCGTTGCGCTCGGCCTCCGCGACGTCGCCGGGGAAGCGGAGCTTGGCCGCGTAGCGCAGCGCGGTGCGGACCTTCAGCTCCTTGTGCAGGATGTCGTCCTGCGGGACGAGGCCGATGCGCTGCCGCAGCTCGGCGAACTGCTTGTAGAGGTTCCGGTTGTCGTAGAGGACCTCGCCGGCGTCGGCGGGGCGGTAGCCGGTCAGCGCCCGCAGCAGCGTGGACTTGCCGGAGCCGGACGGGCCGATCACGCCGATCAGCGACTTCTCGGGGACGCCGAAGGTGACGTTGTTGAGGATCACCTTGCCGCCGTCGACCTTGACGGTCAGGTGCCGGGCCGAGAAGGACACGTCGCCGGTGTCGACGAACTCCTCCAGCCGGTCCCCGACCAGCCGGAAGGTGGAGTGGCCGATGCCGACGATGTCCTGCGGGGAGATGGCGACCGTGCCGGAGCGCGGTATCGGCTGGCCGTTGACGTAGGTGCCGTTGTGGCTGCCCAGGTCGTGGATCTCGCACCGGCCGTCGGGCGAGGAGTGGAACTCCGCGTGGTTCCGCGAGACCTGGAGGTCGGAGACGACCAGTTCGTTCTCCAGCGCACGGCCGATGCGCATCACCCGGCCGAGGGAGAGCTGGTGGAAGGTGGTCGGGCTGCGGTCGCCCGCACCCTGCGGCGGCGCTCCGCCCTGGCCGCCGGCGCCGGGAGCGCCCGGCCCCGGCGCGGGGCCGCCCATGCCGTGCGCCCCGGGGCCGCCCTGCGGCTGCATGTGCTGCTGCGGTATCTGCTGCTGGGGCGGCTGCTGCGCGTACTGCGGCGGGGCCGCGTGCTGCATCTGCTGCGGCATCTGCGGGGCCTGCTGCTGCCAGCCGGGGTGCGGCTGCTGGGGCTGCGGAGGCTGCTGGCCCCAGCCGGGCGCTCCCCCGACCTGCGGCTGCTGGGTCGGGGCACTGTGCTGGGCCGCGGCCTGCGCAGCCTGCTGGGGCTGCCCCTGCTGCTGGGGCGCGGTGTGTCCGCCGTACATCCCGCCCGCCGGAGCCTGCCCGGCGGGCGCCCCGCCCGAGAAGCCGAGCCGCGGCCCGTCGGTGGCATTGCCCAGATGGACGCTCATGCCGGGTGCCAGCTCCAACTGCTGGATCCGCCGGCCCTGCACATACGTGCCGTTGGTACTGCCGTGGTCCTCGATGACCCAGGCGCGCCCTCCCCAGCGCACCGTGGCGTGCCGCCAGGAGACCCTGGCGTCCTCGATCGCCACGTCCCCCTGGGGATCGCGGCCGAGGGTGTAGGCCCTGGACGGATCGAGCGTCCAGGTCTGTCCGTTCAATTCCAGTACGAGTTCCGGCACTCCATGCCCCACAAAGTTGTCCCCCGAGTTACCCCCTGCAGCGAGGGAGTCTAGGGATGGCGAACATCGTGAGGAACTATTCCAGGCTCGGCCGCCCGACAGGAAGCCGGGCCAGCGGTAGGGACCAGGCTGTGACCGTTCCGTCGGGGAACCCCGTGGAACCCGTGCAGGCGCGCGGCGAGAGGAGCGGGAGAACCGCGGAAGAACCGTGGGAAGCCGCAGGAAGCCGCAGGAATTCACAGGAAGGTGCTTCCGGTGCAGCTGTGCGCACGGACCGGAGCCGATCGTGACCGATCCCGACCGATCATGACGAGAGGGGTGGAAGCGGTACCCCTTCGTGGCGTCCGGCCGCACTCGCACCGCCCCGGCAGGGTTCCGCAGCCGCGCGGCGGTAATGTGAGAGGACCATGAGCACACCTGTGGCCCAGCCTCCGTCGTACGCCGACACCCCGACCCTGCTGGTCAAGATCTTCGGCAAGGACCGGCCCGGCATCACCGCCGGCCTCTTCGACACCCTCGCGGCCTTCGCCGTCGAGGTCGTCGACATCGAGCAACTGGTCACCCGCGGTCGCATCACGCTGTGCGCCCTGGTCACCGCGCCCACCACCGGCCCCGGCTCCGAGGGCGAGCTGCGCGCGACCGTGCACAGCTGGGCCGAGTCGATGGGCATGATCGCCGAGATCATCTCCGGCACGGGCGACAACCGCCCCCGCGGCACCGGACGTTCGCACGTCACCGTGCTGGGGCATCCGCTCACCGCGGAGTCCACCGCCGCCATAGCGGCCAGCATCACCTCCACCGGCGGCAACATCGACCGCATCTTCCGGCTCGCCAAATATCCGGTGCTGGCCGTCGAGTTCGATGTCTCGGGCACCGAGACGGCGCTGCTGCGCACCTCGCTGGCGCTGGAGGCCGCGAAGTACGGCATCGACGTCGCCGTCGTCGCCTCGGGGCTCCAGCGGCGGGCCCAGCGGCTGGTGGTGATGGACGTGGACTCCACCCTCATCCAGGACGAGGTGATCGAGCTGTTCGCCGCCCATGCGGGCTGTGCGGAGCAGGTCGCCGAGGTGACGGCGCGGGCGATGCGAGGCGAGCTGGATTTCGAGCAGTCGCTGCACGCCCGGGTCGAGCTCCTGGCCGGGCTCGACGCCTCGGTCGTCGACCGGGTGCGCGAGGCGGTGCAGCTCACCCCCGGGGCACGCACGCTGATCCGCACCCTCAAACGGCTCGGCTACCAGGTCGGTGTCGTCTCCGGCGGCTTCACGCAGGTCACCGACGCGCTGCAGGAGGAGCTGGGGCTGGACTTCGCCTCCGCCAACACCCTGGAGATCGTCGACGGCAAGCTGACCGGACGGGTCACCGGCGAGATCGTCGACCGGGCGGGCAAGGCGCGGCTGCTGCGCCGGTTCGCCGACGAGGCGGGCGTGCCGCTCGCGCAGACCGTGGCCATCGGCGACGGCGCCAACGATCTGGACATGCTGAACACGGCGGGGCTCGGCGTCGCCTTCAACGCCAAGCCCCTGGTCCGGGAGGCCGCGCACGCCGCGGTGAACGTGCCGTTCCTGGACACCGTGCTCTATCTGCTGGGCATCACGCGCGAAGAGGTGGAGGCCGCGGACGGAACCGGCGCCGAGCGGCCCGAGGCTCTCTGACCGCGCCGGGTTCCGCGGGGCGCGCCTCACACGGGGGCGCGCCTCACTCGTGGGGCGCCCAGAAGTGGGTCAGCTGCGCGCTCCCCGGCTCCACCGACTTCCAGGACCCGGTGTACCGCAGGACGGCGACGGCCGCCGTGGGAAAGCCGCGGGCCAGCCGCTCCTGCGCCTCGCGGTCGGCTTCCCCGGCGAGCACCTCGGCGACCGACTGCATGCCGGGGTTGTGGCCGATGACCAGCAAGTCGCGCACTTCGTCGGGGACTTCGTTGATGACCTCGATGATCGCACCGGGCGGCGCCTCGTAGAGGCGTTCCTCGTACACCGTCTTGGGACGCTGCGGGAGATGCGAGACGGCCAGCTTCCAGGTGTCGCGGGTCCGGGTGGCGGTCGAGCAGAGGGTGAGTTGCGGAGTGATGCCCTGGCCGGCGAGCCATTCACCCGCTGCCGGGGCGTCCAGGCGGCCGCGCTCCGCGAGGGGCCGCTCGTGGTCCGCCACCTGCGGCCAGTCCGCCTTGGCGTGCCGGAGAAGGACGATACTGCGGGGCACATCGACGCTCATGCGTCCCAGCTTCGCACGAAACGCGCTGCCGGTCGCGGGGTGTTGACGGGTCGGTCCGGCACGGTCGACGGACGGTGACCCGCCGCACACCGGCCGCCCCGGCCCCGCGCGGCGGCTCATCCCAGGACGGAACCCCACAGATGGGTGAGGAAGGAGAGCAGCGGACTGTCGGCGGCGCGCTGGGCGGCGTCCGCCTGCCCCCCGCCCACCAGGAGGACCAGCAGCAGCGCGAAGCCGAGCACCGGCAGCAGCGCGCCCCACCAGGGCAGCCGGGTCTGCGACGCGTCGCACGCGCGGCGCGGGAGCGCGGCGCCCTGGGCCGGGCGGTCGTTCCTGCTCCGGTCCGGCACGGGGTGCGCGGGGGCTGTCATGAGGCTCGCCTCCGGGGTGCTTCGGCCTTCCTTCTCCTGGCCTCCGACACTACGGAGCACCCGCCCCCCGGCCCATCCGGCAAGCCCCCCACTCGCCCCTGACGCAGGGCCCCTAGGGGATGGTGGTGACAGCACCACCCCGGCGGCGGGGGTGGAGAGGTCAGCCGGCGGCGATGCTGGCGATCACGCCGATGACGACGGTGACCGCCATCATGGCGCCGAAGATCAGCAGCAGCTTCTTCCGCGGTTCCGGGGGATTCGGTTCGAGCACTGGCATGTGGGCCAGTCTGCCACTCAGCGCCCCTCCTCGATGACGCGGTCCCGGCCCGCCAGCAGGCCCGTCGCCATCTGGGCCAGCATCAGCCCGGCCATCAGCAGCAGCGGGGCGTGCCAGCCGCCGGTGACGTCGTGCAGCGAGCCGACCAGCAGCGGGCCGGGGATGGAGAGCAGATAGCCGGTGCTCTGCGCGAAGGCGGAGAGCTTGACCACGCCGGAGTGGGACCGGGAACGCATTCCGATCATGGTGAGGGCCAGCGGGAAGGCGCAGTTGGAGACGCCCAGCACCAGGGCCCAGGCCCAGGCGCCGGCGGCGGGGGCCAGCCACAGCCCCGCGTAGCCCACCAGCCCGCACAGGCCCAGCGCGACCACCAGCGGCCCCTGGTGCCGCATCCGGGCGGCCAGCTTGGGCAGGACGAAGGAGAGCGGCACCCCCATGCCCATGGTCACCGCGAGCAGCACGCCGGCCGCCGAGGCGGAGACCCCGGCGTCGCGGAAGATCTGCGGAAGCCAGCCCATGGTGATGTAGGCGGCGGACGCCTGGAGGCCGAAGAAGACGGCGAGGGCCCACGCCGTGGGCGACGCGGCGATCCGCAGCCCCGGCGCGGTCTCCGGGGCCGCCGGGCCACGCGCCGCGTCGGCCGGCTCGGTGCGGCCCCCGTCGCGGGCCTGCCCCGCCGTCTCACCCTCGGCGGTGCGTGCGGGGACGGCCTCTTCCGCGGCGTGCGGCTCGGGCGTGCGGGCCGAGCGGTCGCGGGAGATCGCCGCCCACGGGAGGAGGGCGACCGCCGCCGGCACCGCCCATGCGCCCAGCCCGGCACGCCAGCCGCCACCGAGCGCGTCGGTCAGCGGCACGGTGACGGCGGCGGCGCCCGCCGTGCCCAGTGCGAGCGCCATCGAGTACAGCCCGGTCATGGAGCCGACCCGGTCGGGGAACCAGTGCTTGACGATGACGGGCATCAGCACGTTGCTCACCGCGATCCCGGCCAGGGCCAGCGCCGTGCCGGCGAGGAAGGTGCCGGTGCCGCCGGCCAGCGGCCGCAGCGCGAGTCCGAGGGCGATGGCGGCCATGCCGGCCAGCACGACGGGCGCCGGGCCGCGGCGCCGGGCCAGCCGTGGGGCGAGGCCACCGAAGACGGCGAAGCACAGCGGCGGTACCGAGGTCAGCAGCCCGGCCACCGTGCCGTTCATGTGCAGCCCGCGCCGCACCTCCTCCAGCAGCGGGCCGAGTCCCGATATGGCGGGGCGCAGGTTCAGGGCCGCGATGACGAGTCCGGCGGCGACGAGAGCGAGCAGCCGGCGGGAGACCGCGGGCGTCGCGGTACCGGGTTCGGGCCGGGCGGCCGGGGTTCGGGCGGAGCGCGTGGGGCCGGTGCGGGTCCCCGGCTCGGTGGTGGTCGCGGAGTTCCTGCTGTCGTCGTCTGCCGATGCCATGCGGCCCATCATAGAATCATGGGATGAATGCTGCCCAACCGCTTTCCTCTGCCTCGGCGCCCTCGCCGCCCCCGCTCTCGGCACCCCAGCGCGCTCCCCTGGCCGCCCAGGTGATCGCGACGCTGCGCCAGCAGATCACCTCGGGCCGGTGGCCGGTGGGCAGCCGCATCCCCACCGAACCGGAGCTGGTCGAACAGCTCGGGGTGGCCCGGAACACGGTGCGGGAGGCGGTGCGGGCCCTCGCGCACAACGGGCTGCTGGACATCCGGCAGGGCTCGGGCACCTATGTGCTGGCCACCAGCGAGCTGGCCGGAGTGATGCACCGCCGCTTCGCCGGCGCCGACCTGCGGCACGTGGCGGAACTGCGGTCCGCGCTGGAGACCGCGGGCGCCCGGCTGGCGGCACGCCGGCGCACGGAAGCGGACCTGCGGGAACTCGACGGCATGCTGGAGCGCCGGGAGGCGGCGTGGGACTCCGGCGACGTCGAACGCTTCATCGACGCCGACCGCAGTCTGCACATGGGCGTGCTCTCCGCCTCCCACAACGAGGTGCTGACCGGGGTGTACGCCGACCTCGGCGAGGTGCTGCGGGCCTATCTGCGGCAGGACGTGGGCGAGGAGCTGCGCCCGGAGAACCACATGGACCACACCCGGCTGCTGGACGCCATCCGGGCGCAGGACGCGGAGGCCGCCTCCGAGGAGGCGGCCTCGCACACGGCGGAGTGGGGACACGGAGCGCTGTAGCGGACCGCCCCGCCGCCGGCCGGGGCCGGGGGCCGGGGGCCGGGGGCCGGGGGCCGGGCCGCGGGACGGGACCGCCGTACCGCCGACCGGTACCGGCCGCGCCCCGGCGGGGGGTCAGGCCCCCATCATGTGCACACCGCCGTCGACGTGCACGATCTCGCCCGTGGTACGGGGGAAGAAGTCCGACAGCAGGGCGACGACCCCGCGGCCGGCCGGTTCCGGGTCGGTCAGCTCCCAGCCGATCGGGGCCCGGTGGTTCCACACGTCGGCCAGCTCCTCGAAGCCCGGAATGGACTTGGCCGCCATGGACTTGATGGGCCCGGCCGAGACCAGGTTGCAGCGGATGCCCTGCGGACCCAGGTCCCGCGCGAGGTAGCGGCTGGTGGACTCCAGGGCCGCCTTGGCCACGCCCATCCAGTCGTACTTCGGCCAGGCGATCTGCGCGTCGAAGGTGAGGCCGACGACCGAGCTGCCCTCGTGCAGCAGCGGCAGGCAGGCCATGGTGAGCGACTTGAGCGAGTACGCCGAGACGTGCACGGCGGTGCTCACGTCCTCCCAGGCCGCGCCGAGGAAGTCGAAGGCACCCTGCGGGCCGAAGGCGATCGAGTGGACGATGCCGTCCACCCGCGCGTCCGGACCCCAGTGCTCGCGGATCCGGTCGGCGAGCCCGTCCAGGTGCTCCTGGTTGCTGACGTCCAGCTCGATGACGGGCACGGCCTCGGGCAGCCGCTTGGCGATGCGCTCGACCAGGGAGAGCCGGCCGAAGCCGGTGAGGATGACCTCGGCGCCCTGCTCCTGTGCGACCTTCGCCGCGTGGAAGGCGATCGACCCGTCGGTGATGACGCCCGTGACCAGGACGCGCTTTCCAGCGAGGATTCCGCTCATGTTCAGTGACCCATGCCCAATCCGCCGTCCACGGGAATGACGGCTCCGGTGATGTACGCGGCCTCGTCGGACGCCAGGAAGCGGACCGAGGAGGCGACCTCCTCCGCGGCCGCGTAACGGCCCAGCGGTACCTGCTTGACGATGTCGGCGCGCTGTTCTTCGGTGAGCGCACGGGTCATGTCGGTGTCGACGAAGCCGGGCGCGACGACGTTGCAGGTGATGTTGCGGGAGCCGAGCTCGCGGGAGAGCGAGCGGGCGAAACCGACGAGCCCGGCCTTGGAGGCCGCGTAGTTGGCCTGCCCGGCCTGGCCCATCAGCCCGACGACCGAGGAGATCAGCACGATGCGGCCCTTGCGGGCCCGCAGCATGGCGCGGGAAGCACGCTTGACCACCCGGTAGGTGCCGGTGAGGTTGGTGTCGACGACCGAGGTGAAGTCCTCCTCGGACATCCGCAGCAGGAGCTGGTCACGGGTGACGCCCGCGTTGGCGACGAGCACCTCGACCGCGCCCTGCTTCTCCTCGATCTCCTTGTACGCCTGCTCCACCTGCTCCGGCTCGGTGATGTCGCACTTGACGCCGAGGAAGCCCTCGGGCGGCTCTCCGGAGCGGTAGGTGACGGCGACCTTGTCGCCTGCCTCGGCGAAGGCACGGGCGATGGCGAGGCCGATGCCGCGGTTCCCTCCGGTCACGAGCACTGAGCGGCTCACTGTGCGCCCACCCTTCCTGCTTCTGCTGTCGCGGTCTGTCGCGAACAGACTGCTGTCGCGGTCTGTCGCAAACAGAACCTATCCGGCGCCACCGGGCCGCGAGCACTCGGGCACGGACAGGGGCATCCGCGGCCTCCTGTGGGGTCCCTACAGAAACGCCCGTTCCCCGGCGGGGGGTGAACTGCCCCGGCCTCCGGCGCGGGTACGGGCGCATAGACTTTCCCGTGACCGTATCGAGCACCCACCACACCAGGACAGTGACGTGACACGCCTCGGCGACTCCGTACAGCGCGCCAGCGAGCTGCTGGCCCAGGACCTCTCCTCCGACACGAACGTCGAGCGGCTGCTCGCGGAGACCGGGGCGCGGCGCTCGCTGGACCTGAGCGACCTGCCCGCCGCGGAGCAGGCCGAGCTGATCGGGGCGCGGTCGGTCGATCTGCTGCCGTCGGTGGAGAAGCTGGCCGAGCGGATCGCGGAGCGGGCAGCCCAGGGCAAGGGCCTGCACATCAAGCTGGGCATCGACCCCACGGCGGCGGACGTGCACCTGGGACACGCGGTGCCGGTCCTCGTGCTCAGCCGCTTCCAGCGGATGGGCCACGACGTCACACTGATCATCGGCGACTTCACCGCCAAGATCGGCGACCCCTCGGGCCGCACGGCCGAGCGTCCCCCGCTGACCGACGAGGACATCGCGCGGAACCTCTCCGGATACCAGGAGCAGGTGCGGCCGTTCTTCGACTTCGAGAAGGTGCGCTTCGCGCGCAACAGCGACTGGCTGGCCCCGTTCACGCTGCCGGAACTGCTGGGGCTGCTGACGCAGGTGCCGGTCTCCGCACTGCTCCAGCGGGAGGACTTCCGCAACCGGCTCTCGGAGGGCTCCGGCCTGACGATGTCCGAGCTGCTCTACCCCGTCGCGCAGGCCCTCGACTCGGTCGAGCTGGACTGCGACGTCGAGCTGGGCGGGGTCGACCAGCTGCTCAACCTCCAGATGGGCCGCCGGATGATGGAGGTGCGCGGGCAGCAGCCGCAGCTCGTGGTCACCATGCCGCTGGTCGAAGGCACGGACGGCTCGGGCGCCAAGATGTCCAAGTCCAAGGGCAACTACGTGGGGCTCGGCAGCGCTCCCGACGAGGTCTTCGGCAAGATCATGTCGATTCCGGACCGGCTGATGGCCCCCTACCTGCAGGCCTGGACGGAGTGGACCGACACCGAGATCGACCAGGTGACGGCCCGCATCGAGGCGGGCGCACTGCACCCCATGGACCTGAAGAAGGTGCTGGCCGGCGAGGTCGTCGCAGCGCTGCACGGAGTGCCGGCGGCGATGGCGGCCCGCGCCCACTTCGTGGCCCAGTTCTCCAAGAAGTCCTTCTCCGACCTGGAGACGCTCCCCGGCGTCGCGCTGGACGAGCACGGTGAGGAGGGCGTCGCCGCGGTGCTGACCAAGGTCCTGGAGTTCACCCCGAGCGCGTCGGCCGCCCGCCGCATCGCGAAGCAGAACGGGCTGCGGCTGATCGTCGAGAAGGCGGGCCGGAAACAGCAGTCCGTGGTGCTCTCCGAGACGGAGGCGCTGCGCCCGCTCGCGGAGGTCGCCCGGGAGGCGGTCGCCGCGCAGGCCGACGGGCTCGCCGACGCGCTGTACCTGAAGGCGGGCCGCAAGGTGGCCGAGATCCGCGGGCTGTGACCGGACCGGCCCGCGCGGCGCCCCGGTCTCGTGGCGGACGCATCCGAGGCGTACCGTGGGAAGAGTCCGGATCCCCGCGCAGGGCCGCTGGGAACGGCGGGCGAGCAGGTGGTGAAAAGTGACGCGGAAGCAGCACCAGCACGAGGTTTTCCGGATCACCGGGGCCCGGCAGGGCCTGGAGGAGGACGTGCGCGGAAGGCAGCGGCGCTATGTGATCTCCATGCTGGTCCGCACCCTCGCCGTCATCCTCACCGTGGTGCTGTGGAACGTGGAGCGCCCGCTGGCGGTGGCCACGCTGGTGATCGGACTGACCCTGCCCTACATCGCCGTGGTGATCGCCAATGCGGGCCGCGAGAACGCGCCTTCGGCTCCCCCGGCCGCTCCTCCGCCGGAACCTCCGCAGCGGGCGCTGGAGGGGTCCCGAGTGACGAAAGCGGGCGACAGAACCACACCGGACGACGCGGATCGGGCCTCGAACGAGGCCACGAGCGACCGCAGTTGATCTGGTTCTTCGCACAAACCTCAAGAAAACCTCAGATCAATCCTGCGGTTCCGGTGCACCACGACCGCTCCCGCATGCCATACTTCAGTTGCGCTCCGCATCCCCCGTCGGAGCGATGGACCGACGCCGGGCGGCTCCCCCCGTGGCTGCCCGGCGTCGCTTAATGTCCGGACCGTGAGGCAGGATGAAGCGGTGATCCCCTCCGCCTCCCCCTCCGAAGAGGGACCCGAGACCCCGATCTGCTCCGCCAAGGGCTGCCGCGAGCCGGCCGTGTGGGTGCTCGCCTGGAACAACCCCAAGCTGCACACCCCCGACCGCCGCAAGACCTGGCTGGCCTGCGAGGAACACCGCGAACACCTGTCGAAGTTCCTGGGGGCCCGCGGCTTCCTGAAGGACACCGTGCCACTCACCGAATGGCACGCACCCGACGGCGACTGACCACGCACCCCGGCCCCACCCCTCTTCGGGCGACCGGGCGGGCGGCCTGTCCGCCCGGGTCAGCCCCCGATGGCCGACATCGGGCGCTGCGGCTGGACGAACGACGGGTCGTCGATCCCGGCGCCCGCCTTCTTGCCCCACATCGCCTGCCGCCACAGCGCCGCGACCTCCGCGTCCGAAGCGCCGCCGCGCAGCGCACCCCGCAGATCGGACTCCTCGGTGGCGAACAGGCAGGTGCGCACCTGCCCGTCCGCGGTCAGCCGGGTGCGGTCACAGGCCCGGCAGAAGGGACGGGTGACCGAGGCGATCACCCCCACCCGCTGTGGGCCGCCGTCCACCAGCCAGCGCTCCGCCGGCGCGGAGCCGCGCTCCTCCTGCTGCTCCGGAGTCAGCGTGAAGCGGGTGCGCAGCGACGCCAGGATGTCCCCGGCGGTGATCATGCCCTCGCGCTGCCAGCCGTGCTGTGCGTCCAGCGGCATCTGCTCGATGAAGCGCAGCTCGTAGCCCTCCTCCAGAGCCCAGGACAGCAGCCCGGGGGCCTCCTGGTCATTCATCCCCGGCATCAGCACCGCGTTGACCTTCACCGGTGTCAGCCCCGCCGCCCGCGCGGCGGCCAGCCCGCGCAGCACATCCGCGTGGCGCTTGCGCCGGGTCATCCGCCGGAAGGTCTCCGGGTCGAGCGTGTCCAGCGAGACGTTGACCCGGTCCAGCCCGGCCTCGCGCAGGGCCTGTGCGGTGCGCTCCAGCCCGATGCCGTTGGTGGTCAGCGACATCCTGGGGCGGGCCGGCAGCTCGGCGCAGCGCGCCACGATACCGGCGAGCCCCGGACGCAGCAGCGGCTCACCGCCGGTGAAGCGGACCTCGGTGACGCCGAGCTCCGCGGTGGCGATCCGGACCAGCCGGACGATCTCGTCGTCGGTCAGCAGCTCGGGCTTGGCGAGCCACTGCAGCCCCTCTTCCGGCATGCAGTACGTGCAGCGCAGATTGCAGCGGTCGGTCAGCGAGACGCGCAGGTCGGTGGCGACCCGCCCATAGGTGTCGAGCAGCATGCTGACGGCCCTCCCAAGTGCGTGATCTGCTTCGCAGCGTAAGTCACGTATGTGACATCCGACAGCTTCCGCTGTTGCGGGGTCGCACCTGCGAGGGCGCTGCCGCGCCGCCCGCCGCATCCGCGACTCCCTTCGCGGGGGGCGTCTTCGCGGGGTCGGTTCCCCCCCGTCGCGGGGGTGCGACGCGTTGTGGGGGCACGCCCCCGTCGTCCTTCGGCTGCCGCCGAGAGGCCGTGACGGGGGGAGGCGGCGCCCCCGCAAGGGGGGCGCCCGCCGTCAGTGGGCGCCTACTCCTGTCATGGAGCGAACCTCGAGCTCCGCGTACTTGGCGCCTCCGGCGCCCTCGTCCTTGGAGAGGAGGGAACCGATCCAGCCGAGCAGGAAGCCCAGCGGAATGGAGATGAGGCCGGGATTCTGCAGCGGGAACCAGGCGAAGTCGGCGTCGGGGAACATGGAGGTCTCCTTGCCGGTGACCACCGGCGAGAAGAACACCAGGACCACGGAGGAGACGAGCCCGCCGTAGATCGACCACAGCGCACCCGTGGTGGTGAAGCGCTTCCAGAAGAGGCTGTAGAGGAGCGTGGGCAGGTTCGCGGAGGCGGCGACCGCGAAGGCGAGGGCGACGAGCCCGGCGACGTTGAGCTTGCCGGCGAAGATTCCCAGGCCGATGGCGACGCCGCCGATGATGACCGCCGAGACCCGCGCGGCCTTGACCTCTTCCTTCTCGGTGGCTTTTCCCCTGCGGATGACGTTGGCGTACAGGTCGTGCGCGAAGGAGGACGAGGAGGCGAGGGTGAGTCCGGCGACGACGGCGAGGATCGTGGCGAAGGCGACCGCGGAGATCATCGCCAGCAGGACGGCGCCGCCGGTGGAGTCCGCTCCGCCGCCGATCTCCTGGGCGAGCAGCGGCGCGGCGGTGTTGCCCGCGGCGTTCGAGTCGGTGATGGTCTGGCGGCTGAGCAGCGCGGCGGCGCCGAAGCCGAGCGCGATGGTCATCAGGTAGAAGACGCCGATGATGCCGATGGCCCAGTTGACGGACTTCCGGGCGGCTTTGGCGGTGGGCACGGTGTAGAAGCGGATGAGGATGTGCGGGAGTCCGGCGGTGCCGAGCACGAGGGCGATGCCCAGGGAGATGAAGTCGATCCGGGAGGTCGTCGAGACGCCGTACTTGAGTCCGGGTTCCAGGAACGACGCGCCCTTGCCGCTGTTCTCGGCGGCGGCGCCGAGCAGGGCGGAGAGGTTGTAGTTGAACTTGTGGAACACCAGCACGGTGATCACGACGGTGCCGCCGATCAGCAGGCACGCCTTGATCATCTGCACCCAGGTGGTGCCCTTCATGCCGCCGACCGTCACGTAGAGGATCATGACGATGCCGACGAAGACGACGATCAGGTTCTTGCCGGTCTCGCCGGTGATGCCCAGCAGCAGTGCGACGAGGGCGCCGGCGCCGACCATCTGGGCGAGCAGGTAGAAGATCGAGACGATGATGGTGGAGACGCCCGCGGCGGTCCGTACGGGGCGCTGCCGCATCCGGTAGGCCAGTACGTCGCCCATGGTGTAGCGCCCGGAGTTCCGCAGCGGTTCGGCGACCAGCAGCAGCGCCACGAGCCAGGCGACGAGGAAGCCGATGGAGTAGAGGAATCCGTCGTACCCGGAGAGCGCGATGGCTCCGGCGATGCCGAGGAAGGACGCGGCGGACATGTAGTCGCCGGAGATGGCCAGACCGTTCTGGAAGCCGCTGAACTGGCGTCCGCCCGCGTAGAAGTCGGTGGCGTCCTTGGTCCGGCGTCCCGCCCAGACGGTGACGCCGAGGGTGATGGCGACGAAGACGGAGAAGAGGGTGATGATCAGCGTGCGGTGCTCGCCGGCGCCCTCGGCGGCCAGTTGGGCGGCGGGGGCCGCGAGTTGCTGGGTGAGACTCATGCGTCGTCCTCCTGACCGGCGAGCTGGCCCTTGTCCTCGTCCCGGGGTGTGGCCTGGTGGCCGATTTCGGCCCCGGTGGCCCGCTGCAGGTTCTCCGCCTCCAGCCGCGTCTTGAGCGCTTCCGCCTTGGGGTCGAGCTTCACTGCGGCGAAGCGCGAGTACCACCAGGCGATCAGGAAGGTCGTCAGGAACTGGGCCAGTCCGAAGACGAAGGCGACGTTGACGTTGCCGACGACTTCGGTGCTCATGAAGCCGCCCGCGTAGTTGGAGAGCAGGACGTAGAGCAGGTACCAGACGATGAACCCGACGGTGAGCGGGAAGACGAACGAGCGGTAGCCGCGCCGGAGTTCACCGAACTCGGCACTGTGCTGGACGTCCGTGTAGTCGCGGGGGCCCGGTGGGCCGGGGTGCGCGTGCTCTGGGGCGGTGTCCACGGTGACTCCTGACGGAACGTGAGGGGGACGGAGCGTTCGAGAGAGTGTGACCCACGTCTCAATGACGAGCAGTGGGCGCATCGTAGATCGTCCGTCGCGCCCGCAACAGGGGTCGGTAGTTGAAACAGATAAGACCGATCACGGTTGTGTACAGCCTTCGGACTTTCTCCATCAATCCATTGCAGTTACCTGGCTCCCAGAGATAACTTCCGTCGTCTGTGGACAACTTCAGACGACATGGAGACCCCATGCATGTGAGACCATCCAGGCGGCGGCGTGCTGTGGCGGTGCCGCTGGGACTGGTGTTGACCGCCACCCTCGGCCTGGCGGGCGCGGCCTCCGCGAACGCACAGACCACCGAGCGGGCCGCGGCCGAGGCCGCGACACCCAAGGCGAAGGCCGGCGAGAAGCTCAGCTACATCGTCAACACCGAAACCAGTGGCCGTACCGTCAAACGTGTCAAGAAGGAAATACGCGAGGCTGACGGCAAGGTCATAGCCACTTACCGGAAAATAGGCGTCATCGTCGCGCACTCCAGCAACCCGGAGTTCGGCGAGACACTGCGCAACGTCGACGGTGTCGACTCGGCGGGCGCCACCCGCACCGCTCCGCTCAAGGCGGCGAGCACCACCGAGGTGGGCAAGCCGCACTTCGTCAAGGAGCCCAAGGCCAAGTCGTCGCTGACCGCGGCGCGGGCCAAGGACCAGGAGCCGCTGGAGTCCCTGCAGTGGGACAAGCGGGCCATCAAGGCCGACAAGGCCGCCAAGGTCAACGAGGGCAGCAGGAAGGTCACCGTCGGCGTCATCGACACCGGCGTGGACGACACCCACCCGGACCTGAAGGCCAACTTCTCCAAGAGGCAGTCCGCGAACTGCGTCGGCGGCAAGGCCGACACCTCGCCCGGCGCCTGGCGTCCGTACGACCCGAGCGAGGACTACCACGGCACCCACGTGGCGGGCATCATCGCCGCGCCCCGCAACGGTGTCGGCATCGCGGGCACCGCGCCCAACGTGAAGGTCGCCTCCCTGAAGGTGAGCGAGCCCGACACGGCGCTGTTCTACAGCGAGGCCGTGGTCTGCGCCATGGTGTTCGCGGCCGACCACGGCATCGAGGTCACCAACAACAGCTACTACGTCGACCCGTGGCTCTACAACTGCGACGACCAGGTCGACCAGAAGGCCATCATGGAGTCGGTGCAGCGCGCCGTCCGGTACGCGCAGCACAAGGGCGTCACCACGGTCACCTCGGCGGGCAACTCGTCCAACGACCTGGCCGCTGACGAGATCAAGGACGCCAGCAGCCCGGACGACGGCACCCCGGTCGAGCGGACCATCGACCCGGAGCACTGCAAGGACGTGCCGGCGATGCTGGAGGGCACCACCTCCGTCTCGGCGACCGGCCCGGAGAACCTGAAGTCGTACTACTCCAACTACGGCCGGTACGAGATCGACGTGACGGCGCCCGGTGGTGACCGCGCGTTCCAGACTCCGGAGGAGCCCGCCAAGGACGGCGGTGTGCTGTCCACCATGCCGAACGGCGAGTACGCCTACCTCCAGGGCACCTCGATGGCCGGTCCGCAGGTCGCGGGTGTGGCGGCGCTGATCAAGAGCACCCACCCCAAGTCCAGCGCCCAGGAGGTCTCCTGGCTGCTGAAGGCGCAGGCCCAGACCCTGCCCTGCCCGGAGAGCTACGACCCGGGCAACCGCGGCACCTACGCCGCCACCTGCACCGGTGTGCGGGGGAACAACAGCTTCTACGGCCACGGGCTCGTGGACGCGCTGGCGGCCGTCACCAAGTGACGCCGTGACGGAGTGCCGACCGCTCCGGCCGCATGGCGGCCCGGGCGGTCGGCACAGGGGGCCGGACCGCGTAGCCAGCGGTCCGGCCCCCTTTTCCGTCTTCTCCGTCTTCCCGTGCTCGCGTTCCTTCCGTCTTCCCGCGCTCCGCTGGCGCCGGTCCGGCTACCGGTCGGCGGCGAGTTCGGCCGCGGCGCGTTGCGGCTCGGCGGGCTGTTCGGCCGGCTGCCAGCCGGGGCCGCGGAAGATCCGTCCGCCGCGCTCCCGCCAGCCGCGCGCCGCGCGCACGTCGCGGGCGATGGCCGCGTACTCGTGCGTGGCGACGCGCAGCGGGTTGTAGGAGTTGACGTTCTTGGTCAGGCCGAAGACGCAGGGGTCGGTCTCCGGCACGAACGAGCCGAAGAGCCGGTCCCAGACGATCAGGATGCCGCCGAAGTTGCGGTCCAGGTAGCTGCCCTGGGACGCGTGGTGCACGCGGTGGTGCGAGGGCGTGTTGAAGACGAACTCGACGGGGCGCGGGAGCTTCCCGATCCGCTCGGTGTGGATCCAGAACTGGTACACGAGGTTGGTGGCGGAGCAGAACGCGAGGGCCGCCGGGTGGACGCCGCAGGCGATCATCGGCAGGTAGAACGGCCACACGGTCCAGGTCGTCCAGGGCTGGCGGAGCGCCGTGGTGAAGTTGAACTTCCTGCTGGAGTGGTGCACGACGTGGCAGGCCCACAGGATGCGGATCACGTGGTGGCCCCGGTGCGACCAGTAGTAGAAGAAGTCCTGCGCGAGCAGCATCAGGGGCAGGGTCCACCAGAGGATCGGCACGCGGAGCGGGGTGAGTTCGTAGACCGCCGCGTACAGGGCGACGATCGGGATCTTCCACAGCGCGTCGAACACCAGGCTGCCGAGCCCCATGGTGATGCTCGTCGCGGCGTCCTTCGCGGCGTATCCGGCGGCGTCCTCGTCCGGATGGAGGCGGTAGCTCACCATTTCGATGACGGTGAGCAGGACGAACGCGGGGATGGACCAGAGGACCACATCGGGCAGGCTAGACGGCATGTCAGCAAGGTAAGGCCGCCGGAAGCCCCGCGCCAGAGGTTGTTACCGCTTGGTATGGAATCCCGGCCACGCCGCATCCGCCCCTTCCCTCCCGGAACGGGTACCGCGCGGAGGGGTGCCGCCCGGGCCGCGGCCCGGCGTCCGTCCGCTCCGCCCGGCCGCGGCCGCGGAGGCACCGCGGACCGTCGTCGGCCGTGCCGTACGGGAGTTGAGCGCTTCGCCGGCGGAGCGGGACACCGCAAGCCCGGACGCGGGGGCGCGGACACGGCGTGCGGCGCTGTCAGTAGCGCCCCGTATTCTCTGTGACCATGCTCGAAGACCAGACGGCACGCACGGACGGGACCTCCCCGCGCATCCCCGCGCAGCCCGCCGCCGACTCCCAGCCGCCCTCCGACTGGCCCACCGGATATCCGGACGGCTACGCGGTGGTGGACGTGGAGACCACGGGCCTCGCGCGGGACGACCGGATAGTCTCCGCGGCCGTCTACCGCCTGGACGCACGCGGCGAGGTCGAGGACCGCTGGTACACGCCGGTCAATCCGCAGCGCGACCCCGGCCCCACCTGGATCCACGGGCTGACCGCCGAGGCGCTGGCCGACGCGCCGCTCTTCGGGGAGATCGCCGAGGAGTTCGCCACCCGGCTGGCGGGCCGCGTACTGGTCGCGCACAACGCCATCTTCGACTGGTCGATGATCGCGCGGGAGTACGCGCGTGCCGAACGCGAGGCGCCGGTGCGCCAGCGGCTGTGCACCATCGCGCTGTCCAAGGAGCTGTCGCTGCCGCTGCCCAATCACAAACTGGAGTCCCTGGCCGCGCACTACGGCGTGGTCCAGCAGCGGGCGCACCACGCGCTGGACGACGCGCGGGTGCTGGCCGAGGCGTTCCGCCCCAGCCTGCATCTGGCGGCGCGGCAGCGGGTGCGGCTGCCGCTGCTGGCGTGCCAGCCGCTGACCGAGTGGTCGGACGCGGTGGTCCCGCGCCGCCCGGGCGGCGGGACGGGTGCCGGGTACCGCACCTCCGGCCGCGGGTACGGCACCTGGCGGCCCGCGCGCAAGCGCCCGGCCTGCCCGTACCCCAACCCGGGACGCTACGAACCGGAGGGGCGCCTGGTGCAGGGGATGCGGGTGGCCATCTCCGGGGACACCTCGGTGGACCGGGACCTGCTGGAGGACCGGGCCATCGAGGCGGGCCTCCACATCGCCACCAGCGTCTCGCGGCTCACCAGTCTCCTGGTCACCAATGACCCGGACTCCCCCACCTCGAAGGTGGTGAAGGCCCGCAGCCACGGCACCCCCGTCGTCGACGAGGCCGCCTTCACCCAGCTCCTGCAGGACGTGGCCCCCGCACCGGAGGGGTGAACCGCCGGGGGGTACCGTCGGTAGACGTGTACCGCTTCCTGCTGTCCCGGCAATGGGTGATCCTCACCCTGCTCGGCCTCGTGCTGATCCCCGCGATGATCAAGCTGGGCTTCTGGCAGCTGCACCGGCACGAGAGCCGGGTCGCGCGCAACGAGGAGGTGGCCGCGAGCCTGTCGGCGCCCACCGTGCCGGTCACCGAACTGACCGGGAGGGGCCGCCGGCCCGCCGACCGCGACAAGTTCCGCACGGTCACCGCGCACGGTACCTACGACACCGCGCACGAGGTCGTCGTCCGGCACCGCACCGGCCCGGACCGCGACACCATCGGCTACTTCGTCGTCACCCCGCTCGTCCTCGACGACGGTTCGGCGGTCCTGGTCAACCGCGGCTGGATCCGCGCGGACCGCGATCTGACGGCCTTCCCCCAGGTGCCGGAGCCGCCGCGGGGCCGGGTCGGCGTCGTCGGCCGGATGATGCCGGACGAGACCACCGAAGCCAGCGGGATCAAGGACACCCAGGGGTTGCCCGACCGCCAGGTCATGCTGATCAACAGCCGGAAGCAGGCCCCAGAGGTGGACCACCCGCTGCTGGGGGGCTTCATCCAGCTGACGAAAACCTCGCCCCGGCCCGGCGGACAGCAGCCGGAGGTGCTGCCCGAGCCCGACCACAGCGGGATCGGTCCGCACATGGCCTACGCCGTGCAGTGGTGGCTGTTCACCGCCGCGGTACCGGTCGGCTGGGTCGTCCTGGTGCGCCGCGAGGTCAAGGAGCGGCGCGCGGCGGCCGAAGCCCCGGAGCGACCGGAGCCGGTGGCCGAGCCCGTCTGAGACCGGCGGCAGCCCGGGCACCGCACCTTCGGGTGCGGCGGCGCGGTCAGGCAGACTGCTCCCCATGGACCTTGGACTTTCGCAGCGCGTCTACGTCATCACCGGGGGCACCCGCGGGCTCGGGTTCGCCACCGCCGCACAACTGCTCGCCGAAGGGGCGCGCGTCGTCGTCACCGGCCGCTCGGAGAAGTCGGCCGAGGAGGCGGCGGCGCAGCTCGGGGTGGAGGCGTCGGGCGCCGAGGGCCGGGCGCTGGGCATCGGCGCCGACAACGCCGACCCCGAGACCCCGGCGAGGGTGATCGCCGCCGCCCGGGAGCGGTTCGGGCGGTTCGACGGCCTCCTCGTCAGCGTCGGCGGCCCCCAGGCGGGCGTACCCGCCGACCAGCTCACCGACGAGCAGTGGCGGACGGCCTTCGACGACGTCTTCCTCGGCGCCGTGCGGCTGGCCCGCACGGCGGCAGGTGAGCTGGGCGAGGGCGGAGTGGTCGGCTTCGTGCTGTCCGGGTCCGTGCGCGAGCCGATCCCCGGGCTGACCCTCTCCAACGGGCTGCGCCCGGGACTGGCGGGGTTCGCCAAGAGCCTCGCGAACGAGTTGGGCCCGCGCGGCATCCGGGTGCTGGGGCTGATGCCCGGCCGGATCGGCACCGAGCGGATGCAGTACCTGGACTCCCTCTCCGGGGACGGGGACGCCGCCCGCGAGCGCAACTGCTCGGGCATCCCGCTGCGCCGCTACGGCACACCGGAGGAGTTCGGCCGGACGGCCGCCTTCGTCCTCTCCCCCGCGGCCTCGTATCTGACCGGGGTGATGCTGCCGGTGGACGGCGGGGCGCTGCACGGGTTCTGAGGGCCGGGTGCCGCCCGGAGCCGGGCCGCTCCGGCGATCAGCTCACGCGTTCCGCACGGTGCCGGGCGGCCCGCATCCTGACCTCGGCCGGCAGCTCGCGCAGCCCGGCCGAGTTCACCGCGTGGGCCAGTGCCTCGCGGTGCAGCCGGTGCACCGCGGGGCCCGGCTTGGCGTGCGCGGTCAGCACCAGCCCGACGCGGGCCCGCGGGCGGCCGCGCTTCCCCGTCAGGACGACACGTGCCCGGTCGATGCCCGGCTGGGACTCGGCCTCCGCGGCGACGGCGTCCTCCAGGGCCCGCCCCCGGAGGACGGCGCCCTCGCCGTCCCCGCTGTCGATCTCGACTCCGTCCAGCCGCTGCCACCGCAACTGCGCCAGCAGCCACCACAGGAACAGCAGGAACAGCACGGCCAGGACGGCGAGCGCCACCGGCCACCACCAGCCCTCATCGGTCCACCGGGTGCGCTCGGTGTCGCTCAGGACCACGTCATCGGGCCGGCTCCAGGGCCAGTCCGCGGGCATGGTGACCCCCCATCGGCGGGGCAGGTCGAAACCCGCGAAGAGCACCGCCAGGCCGAGCGCGAGCA
The DNA here is from genome assembly GCF_000280905.1 of Streptomyces sp. AA1529. GTDB lineage: Bacteria > Actinomycetota > Actinomycetes > Streptomycetales > Streptomycetaceae > Streptomyces. The sequence goes on from NZ_ALAP01000078.1 coordinate 32,417, forward strand.
GCACCAGCCCGACCAGCGCGAGCAGCACCCGGTCAACAGTCCGCAGCATCGTCCCTCGCCTCACCGTCGTTTCGCCGGCCGCCGCACCCGGACGGCCAGTCCGGGTCGTCTGGCCAGGCCCAGCTCCGCGATGCCGGACCGCAGCGCGCCGTCCAGGTCGCCGCGCACCCGGTCCAGGTCGCGGAAGTGCGCCGTCGCCCGGGCCCGGACCCTGCGGCGGGAGACGGTGACCCGCACCGCCTGCACGCCCGAGACCTCCATGGCCCGGTCCCGCAGCACCAGCGCCGCCGCGGAGCGTTCGAGTCCGGCGCGCACCCGGGGGACGTCCGGCCGCATCGTCAGCAGCGACCGCTTGCCGGGGGTGAGTGCCAGTACCAGCAGCCACAGTCCGAGTGCGGCGAGCACGGCGGCACCCGCCAGCATGAGGACGTCGTCGAGGCGGCGGGAGGCCAGTTCGTCGGTGAGCGTCCGGCGCCAGGCCATCCCCGCGCGTCCGGCCCGCACGGAGGCCGCGTCGTAGAGCAGGATCCCGGTGCCCGCGAACAGCAGCAGCGCGACGACGGCGGACGGCCCCCTGCGCACCGACCAGAACCGGCCGGCCTTCCCTTCGCCCGAGCCGGCTTCGCCCGTCTCCTCGGGAGGAGCGGAACCGGAGCCGGACGGCCCCGACGCGTCGGGCGACGCCGGTCCGGGGGGCTCCGGACCCGAGGGGCCCTCCGGAGTGTCGGGGGTCTCGGGGGCCTCAGAAGCCCCGGGGGATCCGGGGGCCCCTGGAGCCTGCGGGGTCTTCCCGGACGTGGCGCCCGCTCCTCGCCGGCCGGAACCGGCCGGGTGCGGAGCGCCCGTGTCGCCTGCTGGGGTCACTGCACCCTCCCGGAGCGTTCGCCCCGCAGCTGCGCCGAGGTCAGCCGCTCGATGTCCAGTGCCACGTCCGGCACGTCCATGCCGACGAGCTCGCCCACCCGCGCGATGACGCGGCGGCGTACGGCGCCGCACTGCGCGCCGAGATCCGAGGGGTAGCCGAGCTCCAGCCCGAGACGTACCCGCGCGGTCCGCTCCCGGACGGTGACCGCGGTACGGCGCACCGACCGTCCCGCCGAGGGCCCGGCGGCGGACGGGCCGGCCCCGGCCCGGGTCTGGCGCAGCGCCTCGCGCGCGGCCTGTGCGGCCACTTTGGCGACCACCCGGTCGGCGATCCTGGTCGCCCCCCGCTCACCGGCGGAGATCTGGGCATCCGTCACGGAGTCACCTGCGGCGCTCGCCGTCCCGGCCCCGGAAGAAGTCCCCCGCCTCCAGGTCTCCGTCCGCGAACCGTCCCACCAGGAAGCCGACGGCCCCCAGCGCCGCGACCAGCACAAAGGCTCCGAATCCGCCGAAGTATCCGGCGAAGCCCAGCGCCAGTCCGGCGATCAGGCCGGCAAAGGCCATACTCATCCTGCGCTCCTTCGGTCGGCGCCGGGGCGGGGCACGCGGCGCTCGGGCCCGTGCCCCGGTGTGCCGCGGCGGCTCACTGCACGCGGCTGCGGTCGGAGTCCTCGTCCTCGTCGTCCTCCTCGTCGGGCAGCTTGACGTCGCTCACCGCGATGTTGACCTCGACCACCTCGAGGCCGGTCATCCGCTCGACGGACGAGACGACGTTCTCCCGCACCGCGCGCGCCACGTCGGCGATCGACACGCCGTAGTCGACGACGATCTCCAGATCGAGCGCCGTCTGCACCTCGCCGACCTCGGCCTTGACGCCCCGGCTGACCGACTTGCCGCCGCCGGGGACCCGGTCGCGCACGGCGCCGAAGGTCCGGGCCATACCGCCGCCCATCGCATGGACGCCGACCACGTCGCGGGCCGCCATGCCCGCGATCTTCTCGACCACGCCGTCGGCGATGGTGGTGCGGCCCCGGACAGCCGCCGCCCCCGGCCCGCGGCGGCCCTGGTCCGTTCCCCCGCCGGTCTGCCGTCCGGCGCTGCCGCTGCGGTTCTCGGAGCGGTTGGACGTACTGGTCTCGGACATCTCTGCGCCCCTCTCGGAGGTTCGAAGCGGCCTGCCGCTCCGGCACTCAACGTAGGCACATCCCGGCCGACGGCGCGCGCGCAGATCCGGTGCACTCCTCCGTGCGGGTGACCCTTGCCCCCCGTACGCCGTGCGGTCCGCGCGGGCGCGCCGTCGGCGCGGAAGGTTCTCTCACGGCGGGAACGGCGGCGGACACGGAAGGGAAGTGCGCGCCATGGCGGCGGAACGGGCGACCACGGAGGTACGGCAGCAGCTCGGACTGGGGCGGATCCTGCCGCTGGGCGAGGCGGCGGACGGCGCCTGGGTCGCGGAGGAGGCGGCGTTGGCGGAGCTGCACCGGTCGGTGCCCGGCGCCCGGCTGAGCGCGGTGCGGCTGGACCCCTCCGGCCCGCGCGCCACCGCCGAGTCCGCCGTACCCGCACCCGCCGGCGCCCTGCCGCCGGGGCCGCTGACGCTGACCGCGAATCTGGCCGTGTACGCCGACCGTCCGGTTCCGACCGCGGCCGAGGAGGTGCGGCGCACCCTGCTGGCGGCGGCCGAGGGTGAGCTGGGTCTGCCGCTGGAGTATGTGGACCTGCGGGTGACCGAGCTGGTGGAGGCGGGCGGCGCGGGAGGCGGGCGCGGCCAGGAGGAGGGGTCCGGCCCGCGGGAGAGCGCGGAGGCCCCGGATTCCGGGCCGGAGCCCGCGGCGCGTGGCGCGGGGCCGGAGGGGCGGGCGGCGGCCGCGGGGACGGAGCAGGAGGAGGCCGCCGGCCGCGTCGCCCGGGCCGTGCTCGCCGTGGAGGGCGTGGTCCGGCTCGCCCCCGCGCAGGGGCCCGCCTTCACGCATGTCGCCGTGGGGCCGCGGTTCGGTGCCGTCCGCATCGAGGGCGACCCGGGGGCGGGCCCTTGCCATGTGCTGCTCAGGGTGGCCGTCTCGCCCGCCCGGCGCGTGCTGGACACCGCGCGCGCCGCGGGTGCCGCGGCGCGCGGGGCGCTCGGCACCTCCGGCGGGGTGACGGTGGCGGTCCTGGTGGCCGCCGTCGACCGGAGGTGAGCCGCCGGACGGAAGCGGGCGGCTAGTCGCCGAGCCCGGCCAGGTCGCGGAGGCGGCGTGCCTGGGCGGCGCGCTCGGCGGCGCGCTGCTCGTCGAAGCCGCGCGTGCCGGCACCGGCGAGCAGCGCCTTGGTCTCGACGACGGCTCCCCGCGGTGCGGCCAACAGCGCGGCGGCCAGATCGGTGACGGCGCCGTCCAGTTCGTCGACGGGCACCACCAGGTTGGCGAGCCCGACGCGTTCGGCCTCCTCGGCGTGGACGAAGCGGCCGGTGGCGCAGATCTCCAGGGCGCGCGCCGGACCGACCAGGTGCACCAGCGGGTGCGTCCCGGTCAGGTCGGGCACCAGCCCCAGGCTGGTCTCGCGCATGGCGAACTGCACGTCCCGCGCGCAGACCCGCAGGTCGCAGGCGAGTGCGAGCTGGAACCCGGCGCCGATGGCGTGCCCCTGGACCGCCGCGACGCTGATCAGGTCGGAGCGGCGCCACCAGGTGAAGGCCTCCTGGTACTCCGCGATGGCGGCGTCCAGTTCCTCGTCACCACCGTGCGCGAGGTCCAGGAACGACGGTTCGCCGTCGAAGCCCTCGGGCTCGAAAGCCTGCCGGTCGAGCCCGGCGGAGAAGGACTTGCCCTCGCCGCGCAGCACGACGACCCGGACCGTGCCCGGCAGCACGCGCCCCGCCTCGGCCAGTGCCCGCCAGGTGGCGGGCGTCTGCGCGTTGCGCTTGGCCGGGTTGGTGAGGGTGACCGTGGCCACCTCGCCGTCGGCGGCGACGTGTACGCCGTCCTGGTTGAGCAGGGTCATCGAGGTCCTCCGGTGGTTACCCAGCAGTATTGCCAACTGAAGAGTAACTACCGGAGGGTCCGCTCGAAAGCCTCCTCAGGAGGAGCTCGACTTCTTGCCTCGGGTCGCTCCGCCGCGTCCGCGCAGGGTCACACCCGACTCGCTGAGCATCCGGTGCACAAACCCGTAGGAACGGCCGGTCTCTTCGGCCAGCGCCCTGATGCTCGCTCCGGAGTCGTACTTCTTCTTCAGGTCTGCCGCGAGCTTCTCGCGCGCGGCGCCGGTAACCCGGCTGCCCTTCTTCAGAGTCTCGGCCACCCGTGCCTCCTCATGGGAAGTGCGCTCTGTGCTTCTCATGATCACCCCTCCCTGCACATCTGGCCACCCATTCGGCAAGGTCTTCATGGGCGGCTCGGGAACTTGTGCACGCCGGGAGCACCCGGCGGACACCGTTCCGCTCTCCGTGCAGATGCACGTGCATACCGGATACCGGAGCGTATGAACGAGGAAAACAGCAGGTCAAAGACGATTCGGAGGAATCGGTCCGGACCGTCGCCGCCTGCTGCCACGGGGGCACCGGCCGGCCGTCGGGCCGCGCCGGAGTACCAGCCGCACTCACTCAGATGAAGGATCAACCGTCGGCCGAATGATCCATCCCGGATGGATCAAGCAAGGGCGACGAGGTCCGCGTACTCCTGGCCCCACAGGTCCTCGATCCCGTCCGGCAGCATGATGATCCGCTCCGGCTCCAGTGCCTCGACGGCGCCCTCGTCGTGGGTGACCAGCACGACGGCTCCGGTGAAGGTGTGCAGGGCGCCCAGGATCTCCTCCCGGCTGGCCGGGTCGAGGTTGTTGGTCGGCTCGTCCAGCAGCAGCACGTTGGCCGAGGAGACGACCAGCGTGGCCAGGGCCAACCGGGTCTTCTCCCCGCCGGAGAGCACCCCGGCGGGCTTGTCCACGTCGTCGCCGGAGAAGAGGAAGGAGCCCAGCGTCTTGCGGATCTCGACCAGATCCATGTCCGGCGCCGCCGAGCGCATGTTCTCCAGCACCGTGCGCTCGGGATCCAGCGTCTCGTGCTCCTGCGCGTAGTAGCCGAGCTTCAGCCCGTGGCCGGGCACGACCTTGCCGGTGTCCGGCTCCTCGACCCCGGCCAGCAGCCGCAGCAGCGTCGTCTTGCCCGCACCGTTGAGACCGAGGATGACGACGCGGGAGCCCCGGTCGACGGCCAGGTCGACGCCGGTGAAGATCTCCAGCGAGCCGTAGGACTTCGACAGGTCCTCGGCCATCAGCGGGGTCTTGCCGCAGGGCGCCGGATCGGGGAAGCGCAGCTTGGCCACCTTGTCGCTCTGCCGCTCGCCCTCCAGCCCGGACAGCAGCTTCTCGGCACGGCGCGCCATGTTCTTGGCCGCCACGGCCTTGGTGGCCTTGGCCCGCATCTTGTCGGCCTGGGAATTGAGGGCCGCCGCCTTCTTCTCCGCATTGGCCCGCTCCCGGCGGCGGCGCTTCTCGTCGTCCTCACGCTGGGTGAGGTACTGCTTCCAGCTCATGTTGTAGATGTCGATGGCCGACCGGTTGGCGTCCAGGTAGAAGACCTTGTTGACCACCGTCTCCACCAGGTCGACGTCGTGGGAGATGACGATGAGGCCGCCGCGGTAGGTCTTGAGGAAGTCGCGCAGCCAGACGATCGAGTCGGCGTCCAGGTGGTTGGTCGGCTCGTCCAGCAGCAGGATGTCGGCGTCCGAGAAGAGGATGCGGGCCAGCTCGACGCGGCGCCGCTGACCGCCGGAGAGGGTGTGCAGCGGCTGGCCCAGCACCCGGTCGGGAAGGCCGAGGCTGGCGGCGATGGTCGCCGCCTCCGCCTCGGCCGCGTAGCCGCCCTTGGTGAGGAACTCGGTCTCCAGGCGCTCGTACTTCTTCATCGCCTTCTCGCGCGTGGCGCCCTTGCCGGCGGCGATGCGCTCCTCGTTCTCCTGCATCTTGCGCAGCACCACGTCCAGACCGCGGGCGGAGAGGATGCGGTCGCGCGCGAGCACGTCGAGGTCTCCGGTGCGCGGGTCCTGCGGGAGGTAGCCGACCTCGCCGCTGCTGGTGATGGAGCCGGCGGCGGGCGTGCCCTCACCCGCCAGGCACTTGGTGAGCGTCGTCTTGCCCGCGCCGTTGCGCCCCACCAGGCCGATGCGGTCGCCCCTGGCGATCCGGAAGGTGGCCGACTCGATGAGGACGCGTGCTCCGGCGCGCAGCTCAAGACCGGTTGCGGTGATCACTGGAAGACTCCAAGGCAGGACTGTGGACGTGCGTACGGAAGAAGTGCGGAAGCGGCGTACGCACGCCTAATGCACGAGGAGATGAGGCATGCGGACCAGTCTACCGGCGGAAGGCAAACGCATTTCCGGAGCACTGCCGCACACCGCGGCCCGCCGGGTGCGGCGGGAGGGCGGGCGTGCCCCGCCTCACTCCCCTCCGGTGTGCACCTGGAAGGCGGCCCGGCGCACGGCCTTGGCCAGCGCGGGGTCGGGATGCGCGGCGGCGAGCGCGACCAGGACCTGCACCGTGCGCGGGTGCCCCGTCGCCCGGACCTCCTCCAGCAGCTTGGGCACCGAGCCCTGTACGGCGGTGCCCAGATGGTCGACCAGCAGGCGCTCCTCGCCGTGGTCGGTGACGGCGGCCGCGGTGTCCACCCACAGCCAGGTCGCCTCCTGCCGGGTGAGCACACCGGGTGCGCCGCCCGAGAGGTCCTCCGGATCGGTGCCCGCCTGCTCGGCCAGCCACAGCAGCGCGTAGGGCCGCAGGGTGGGCTCCTCCGCGGCCTCCTGCACCGCCTCCTCGGCGGGTGCCCCCACCACGCGCAGCGCCTCGAAGGCCAGCCCCCGGATGAGCGCGTCCTCACCCCGGGCCGCCTCCAGCAGCTCGGTGACCGCCGGTGAGGTGGGGCGCGCGGCGAGCCAGGCGCGGTACTCGTCCCGGGCCGGACCCGGGGTCATCCGGGCGCAGCCGCGCAGCATCTCGCCGGCGGACTGCTCGATGTTCCCGGCCGGGCTCTGCGCGGCCACGCAGATCTGCTCCAGTTTGGTCCACACCGCCCAGTTGCCGAGCGGGGTGAGGACGGCCGAGCCCTGCCGCACACGGGTCTCCGGAGCGGGTTCCTCGTCCGCGCAGCGGGTCAGCGCGCCGACGGCGCAGAGCCCGTCCAGCGCCCAGTCCAGCAGCCCGGGCAGGGCGACGCCGACCGTCGCGCGGTTCGGCTCCTGGTCGCGTTCGGCCCGCAGCTCGGCGATGCGCTCGGCGAGCAGGTCGTGCAGCAGGTCGAAGGTGACGGGGCCACCGGAGAGGTGCATCACCGACAGGAACTGCGGCACCGCCTCGACGATCTCCGCGACCAGGCTCTGCTCGTGCGGCAGCGGGGCAGGGTGCGCGAGCGACCACGCGTCGAAGAGGGCGACCCAGCCGCGCAGCACGGCGCTGTCGTCGTGGTCCCAGGCCCGCAGCCGCCATCCGGCACGGGCGGTCTCCCCGTGGAGTTCGATGAGGCCGGCCAGCTTGGCCCGGTCCCAGTGGGCGCGCAGCACCGGGACCGTCAACCGCAGCGCTTCGGCCGCGCGTTCGGTCTCGGTGCCGGCCTGCGGCGAGCGGCCGGTGGCGGCGGCCCAGCGGGCCACGCGCACGGCCTCGGCGAGGCAGTCGCGGGCATACCGGGCGAGCTGGTCGCGGGGCAGCACACCGTCCGGGGGCGGTGGCGTCCTGGCGGATCGCCTGGTCGTCACGGTGCGCCGGGCGGCGGCGACGGGTTGTCGGGGAACGAGCCGGAGCCGGTTGTCCCCCGGGGTACGGGACGTCGTCACAGGGGCAGTCTTCACGCTGTGCCGTGGAAACCCAAACCTGGGGTGCCGATTCCGGTCGTTCATCCCCTCCGGCGAGCCGCCCGGGGGCGGCTGAGGAGGACTCAGGGTGACGCGGCCTCATCCGGGCGGCGCGACCCGCCGGCTGCGGGGCACCGGCCCGGCGGCCCTCGGTTCGACGGGGTCCCGGACCCGCGGGGCCTCGGATCGGCGGGGTCCCGGGGCTGCGGGACCTCAGATCAACGGGGTGATGAAGCGGCGCAGCGCCTCCTCGTAACCGTGCGGGTCGGCGTTCCACATGGCGGCGTGCGGAGCGTCCGGGACCTCGCGCAAGGAGATCAGCCGGGGGCGTCGCGCGGCCAGCGCCCGGGAGCTGTCCACGGACGCGACGGTGTCGTCGGGGCCGTGCAGCACCAGGGTGGGCACGGCGAGCCTGGCGGAGTCCACCACCGCGACGTCCCGTCCCTCGGGCAGACCGGCGCGGCCCTGCACGGCGCGCACGACGAGCGGCAGCAGCGCGCGCGGGGTGCCCCGGGAGGCGGCCAGCGCACGCACGGTGGCCGGCCAGTCCAGTACGGGCGAGTCCAGCACCAGGCCGGCCACCCGGTCCCGCAGCGGGGAGTTCGCGGCGGTGTGCAGCGCCATCGTGGCACCGCTGGACCAGCCGTGCAGGATCACCCGCCGGGCGCCGTGCTGCACCGCGTAGCGGAGGGCGGCGTCCAGGTCGCGCCACTCGGAGTTGCCCAGGTGCCCGATGCCGTCGGGGTACGGGGGCGCGCCGGGGTCCCCGCGGTAGGCGATGTCGAGCACCGGGACGCTGAACCGCCGGTAGAAGGGGACGAGCGCCAGGGGGTGCTCACGGGTGGCGCCGAGTCCGTGCACGGCGATCACCCAGACGCCGCGGTCGCCGGGGACGAACCAGGCGGGCAGCGGGCCGAGTTCACCGGGGATCTCGACGTCCGCGTACGCCGTCCCGAGTGCCTCGCCGGGGTCCCCGACGTACACCTGCGGGGTGAGGCGGACGGTGGTGCCGACGCTCAGCCGCCCGCGGTCCACGCGGCGCAGTTCCCGTACCACGGCGTGCGGGCGGGGCCGCGCGGCGGTCGCGTCCGCCAGCACCGGGCCGACGACGGCGTGCACCCCGCGTCCGGTCAGGCCGTAGACGCCGGGCAGCTGGGCGGCCAGGGAGCGGGTGACGGCGACCTTGCCGTCGTCGTGCGAGTGCACCGTCAGCCGGGTGCCCTCGAACCCCGCGGTGGGCCCGCTGCCGGCGTCGCCCCGGGGCCGCGGGGGGCGCAGCGCGGCGTCGGCCGCGTACCGTCCGGCCGCCAGGGTGGCCACGCCGGTACCGAGCACGGTGGTGGCGGCCAGGGCCGCGGTTCGCAGGCGCATCCTCCACAGTGTTGACGCGATCGGAGGCGGGAAACCAGCGGGGCGGGCCGGGAGGGTGACACCCGACCGGGGGAACCGGGAGGGAAGCGGCAGCGCACGCCGGGGTGTTGGCCGGCGGGCGGCCGCGTCGCGTTGGCTCCGCGCGGCCCGCTGATTACGGTGTGACCTGGCCCACACAACAGGCGTCAGGGGGCGACACTTCGATGCCCGCCCCAGTTCACCTTCCGTTCACTCGCCGTCTTTACGTTCACGACGTCAATGCCCCTCGAACTGATTGTGCCTGGTGAATGGAACACATCACGCTTCTCATCGGGATCGTGATCGTCACGGCCTTGGTGTTCGACTTCACGAACGGCTTCCACGACACGGCCAACGCCATGGCCACGACCATCTCCACCGGGGCGCTGGCCCCGCGGGCGGCGGTCGCCATGTCGGCGGTCCTCAACCTCCTCGGCGCCTTCCTGTCCATCGAGGTGGCCAAGACCATTTCCTCGGGAATCATCGACGAAGGTTCCGGCATCCGGCCTGAAGTGATCTTCGCGGGGCTGGTGGGCGCGATCATCTGGAACCTGCTGACCTGGCTCGCGGGGCTGCCCTCCAGCTCCTCGCACGCCCTGATGGGCGGACTGATCGGCGCGACCCTCGCCGCGGTCGGCACCGGCGCGGTCAACGGTGACGTCGTCGTCATGAAGGTCCTCATCCCGGCGCTGGCCGCGCCCGTGGTCGCGGGCCTGGCCTCCCTGTTCGCCACCCGGCTGACCTACCGGGTCGCCCGGCGCGCGGACGAGGAGCGGACCGCCAAGGGCTACCGTGCCGGGCAGATCACCTCGGCCGCGCTGGTCTCCCTCGCCCACGGCACGAACGACGCACAGAAGACCATGGGCGTCATCACCCTGGCCCTGGTCACCGGCGGCGCGCTGGCACCCGGCTCCGACCCGCCGGTGTGGGTCATCGCCTCGGCGGGGCTCGCCATCGCACTGGGCACCTACCTGGGCGGCTGGCGCATCATCCGCACCATGGGCAAGGGCATCACCGACATCCAGCCGCCGCAGGGCTTCGCCGCCCAGACCAGCGCGGCGGCCACCATCCTGGCCTCCTCGCACATCGGCTTCTCCCTCTCCACCACCCACGTGTGCTCGGGCGCCGTGATGGGCTCCGGCCTCGGCCGCAAGGGCGGCGTGGTGCGGTGGGGAACGGCCGGCCGGATGGTCGTCGGCTGGGCGCTGACACTCCCCGCCGCCGGCGGGGTCGCGGCCGGCGCCGCGCTGCTGGCCGAGCAGGGCGACTGGGGTGTGACGGCGGTCGCCGTCCTCACTCTCGCACTCTGCGGCGCCATCTGGGCCCGCTCGCGGCGCACGCCGGTGGACCACACCAACGTCAACGGCGACGCCCCCACCGCGGCGGACCCCACCGGGATCCCCGGCCCGGCCGCCGAACCGACCGCGGAGCCGGCACCCGTGTCCGTGCCCGCCGGCGTGGTCACCACCGCCGTCCGGGCCGTCGCCCCGCCCCCGCCGCCCGCCGGAGTGGCGATCGGCTCCGCCGAGGAGGCAGCCGCCTCCGAGACCCCGCAACCGACCGGCCGCCCCGCGTCGGCGAGCAGCCTCAGCTAGGCAGAAGGGACGACCGCATGCACATCGACTGGGCCGCACTCGGCCAGGTCTTCGGCGTCAGCCTGGTGGCGACGGTGGGACTCGTCGGCATCTTCACCCTCGGCATCGTCGCCGGCTCGCCGCGCACCGCCGGCACCGCTCCCTCGGCGCTGGCCCGCACCGGCGCCTACGCCTGCTACGGGCTGTGCCTGGCGGCGGTGGCGTACGGGATCTATCTGATCGCGGGCTGAGCCCGCACCCGTCCGGCCGCGGCCCCCGGCAGGGCCGCCGGGGCCGGACGGGCGATGTCGGTGAGGGGGTACGGGAGCATCCCGTACCCCCTCACCGACATCGCTGCTCGCAGCCCCGTCGCAGGTCAAGGGCGAGTTGACGGGGCCGGACCGGCGTGGTGGACTTCCCGTGCCAAACGGCGGCATGGAGAGGAAGCCGGTGTGAATCCGGCGCGGTCCCGCCACTGTCACCGGGGAGCGCCACCCCCCGACGAAGCCACGGCCCGCACGGGCTGGAAGGCCGGGGGCGGTGTGGATCCGGGAGCCAGGAGACTCTCGCCGCCGGTCGAGTCGAGCCAGGGCGAGGACCCTGAGTGAGGACGCCGAGATGCGTGGCTGTGCCGCCATATCCGCCGCCGACGTGCCCGCCGCTGCCGCGGGGAACACCGTCGCGGGAACCGCTGCCGTGGGTGAGTGCGCCGGACCTGTCCGCTGATGGGCGCCGCTGACGTCCGGGTGCGCGGGATCCTGCTGGGGTTCGCCGCCGACGCGCTGCTGGGCGACCCGCGGCGCGGCCACCCGGTGGCCGTCTTCGGCCGGGCCGCCGGAGCACTGGAGCGCCGCCTGTGGCGCGACCACCGGGGTGCGGGCGCGCTGCACACCCTCCTCGCCGCGGGCGGCGCCGTCGCCGCGGCCGGTGCCGCGTGCCGTGCCGCGCGCAGCCGGGCGGCCGCACCGCTCCCCGAACTCGTCCTGACCGCGGCCACGACCTGGGCCGTCCTCGGGGGGACGTCGCTGACCCGGGAGGCGCGGGCCGTGTGCGGCGCGCTGGAGGCCGGGGACCTGGAACTGGCCCGCGAGCGGCTGCCCGCGCTGTGCGGGCGCGACCCGCAGCGGCTGGAGGCACCGGAAGTGGCCCGTGCCGTGGTCGAGTCGGTGGCGGAGAACACCTCGGACGCCGTGGTGGGGGCCCTGGTCTGGGGCGCGCTGGCCGGTGTCCCCGGTCTGGTGGGCTTCCGCGCCGTCAACACGCTCGACGCGATGGTCGGTCACCGCTCCTCGCGGCACCGCCGCTTCGGCTGGGCCGCCGCGCGGCTGGACGATGTGGCGGGCGGCCCGGGAGCGCGGCTGACCGCCGTGCTGGCCACGCTCGCCGGACCCGATCCACGCGGTGCCCTGCACTCCTGGCGGGCCGACGCGCGCCGGCACCCCAGCCCCAACGCGGGCCCGGTGGAGGCGTCGTTCGCGGGCGCCCTCGGGGTGCGGCTGGGCGGCACGCTCGCCTACGGCGGCCGGGTCGAGCACCGGCCCGTCCTCAACGCTTCCGGCCGCGACGTGCGCAGCGCCGACATCGAGCGGGCCGTGCGGCTGTCGCGCCGGGTGGGGCAACTGGCCCTGGTGACGAGCTGTCTGACGGGAGCGGCGGTGCGCCGCCTGCGGCGGGCCCGCGCGGCGGGAGGAGCACGGTGAGCGGGCGCGGAACAGGCGGACTGCTGGTCGCGGGGACGACCTCGGACGCGGGCAAGAGCGTGGTGACGGCGGGCATCTGCCGCTGGCTGGCCCGCAAGGGGATACGCGTCGCGCCGTTCAAGGCGCAGAACATGTCGCTCAACTCCTATGTCACCGCCGACGGAGCGGAGATCGGCCGCGCCCAGGCCATGCAGGCGGCCGCGGCCCGGGTGGAGCCGAGCGCGCTGATGAACCCGGTGCTGCTGAAGCCGGGCGGCGACCGCACCAGCCAGGTCGTCCTGCTGGGCAAGGCGGTCGGCGAGATGTCGGCGCGGGGCTACTTCGGGCGGCACCCGGGCGGCGGGGGGCCCGCCGGGGACGGGGCGGACGGCGAGGGGGCGCCGCCCGCGGGGCGCGCGGAGCTGCTGGAGACGGTCGCGGGCTGTCTGGAGGAGCTGCGGCGCACCCACGACGCGGTCGTCTGCGAGGGCGCGGGCAGCCCGGCCGAGATCAACCTGCGGCGCAGCGACATCGTCAACATGGGGCTGGCCCGGGCCTGCCGGCTGCCGGTGCTGGTGGTCGGCGACATCGACCGGGGCGGGGTGTTCGCCTCGCTCTTCGGCACGACGGCGCTGCTGGCACCGGAGGACCAGGCGCTGCTCGCGGGGTATCTGGTCAACAAGTTCCGCGGCGACGGGTCGCTGCTGGAGCCCGGCCTGGAGATGCTGCGGAAGCTGACGGGGCGCCCCACGCTCGGCGTGCTGCCCTACCGGCACGGGCTGGGCATCGACGAGGAGGACGGGCTGCGGGTGTCGCTGCGCGGGACCGTGCGCGAGTCCGCCGTCGCGGGCCCGTACGGCGCGGACGTGCTGCGGGTGGCGGTGCTGCCGGTGCCGCTGATGTCCAACTTCACGGATGTGGACGCGCTGGCGGCCGAACCCGGTGTGGTGGTGCGGTTCAGCGACCGCCCCGAGGAGCTGGCCGACGCGGACCTGGTGGTGGTGCCGGGCACCCGCGGGACGGTCAGGGCCCTGGAGTGGGTACGGGCGCGGGGGCTGGCGGCGGCGCTGGCGCGGCGCGCGGCGGAGGGCCGGCCGGTGCTGGGGATCTGCGGCGGCTACCAGCTGCTGGGCGAGCGCATCGAGGACGACGTCGAGTCACGGGCGGGCGAGGTCGACGGCCTGGGCCTGCTGCCGGTGCGGGTGCGGTTCGCGCCGGACAAGACGCTGGCACGCCCGCACGGGCTGGCGCTGGGCGAGCCGGTGGAGGGGTACGAGATCCACCACGGAGTGGCCGAGGTGCGGGGCGGCGAGCCGTTTCTGCGCACCGCCGACGACGACGGCGCTCCCGCGGACGGCTGCCGGGTCGGCACCGTGTGGGGCACCCACTGGCACGGCTCGCTGGAGTCGGACGGCTTCCGCCGCGCCTTCCTGCGGCAGGTCGCCGCCGACGCGGGCCGCGCGTTCGAACCGGCGCCGGACACCCGGTTCGCGGCGCTGCGCGAGGAGCAGCTCGACCGGCTCGGCGACCTGATCGAGGAGCACGCGGACACGGACGCGCTGCTGCGGCTCATCGAGCACGGTGTGCCGGAGGGGCTGCCGTTCGTACCGCCGGGGGCGCCGTGAGAAGCCCGGGTCCGGGCGGCACGGCGCGGTGCGCGGCACAGCGGGCCCGGCACCGGCGCGGCGCGGCGTGGCCGACGCGGCGGACGCGGCGGACGCGGCGGACGCGGCCGGCGGCAGGACCAGCGGGACCACCAGGACCCGTTGGACCGGCTCGACCGGCTCGACACAGCCCGGTCGACCCGATCAGCCCGACCAAACCCGCCAGCCCCGCCAACCCCGCCAACCCCGCCAGCACAGCACGAAAGCCACTCGAAGGAGTGATCAGCGCATGAGCGCCCGGTATCCGTTCACCGCGGTCGTCGGCATGGCCGACCTGCGGCTGGCCCTGCTGCTCAACGCCGTCAGTCCGGCGGTGGGCGGTGTGCTGGTGCGGGGTGAGAAGGGCACCGCCAAGAGCACCGCCGTCCGGGCCCTGGCGGACCTGCTGCCGCAGGTGCCCGTGGTGGCGGGCTGCCGGTTCAGCTGCGACCCCGCCGCGCCCGACCCGGAGTGCCCGGACGGGCCGCACGAGACGGCCGCCGCGCAGGCCCGCGCGGCGCGCATGGTCGAGCTGCCCGTCGGCGCCTCGGAGGACCGGCTGGTGGGCGCGCTGGACATCGAACGCGCCCTCGCCGAGGGCGTGAAGGCGTTCGAGCCGGGGCTGCTGGCGGACGCGCATCGCGGCATCCTGTACGTGGACGAGGTCAACCTGCTCCACGACCACCTGATCGACGTCCTGCTGGACGCCGCCGCCATGGGCGCCTCCTACGTGGAGCGCGAGGGCGTCTCCGTCCGGCACGCCTCCCGGTTCCTGCTGGTCGGCACCATGAACCCGGAAGAGGGCGAGCTGCGCCCCCAGTTGCTCGACAGGTTCGGGCTGACGGTCGAGGTGGCCGCCTCCAGGGATCCGGAGGAGCGGGTGGAGGTGGTGCGGCGGCGGCTCGCCCACGACGACGACCCGGCGGGCTTCGCGGCGCGCTGGGCGGACGACGAGCGGGAGCTGCGCGAGCGGGTCGCGGCGGCCCGCGCGCTGCTGCCCGCCGTGGAGCTGGACGACGCGGCGCTGCGGCAGATCGCCGCCGCCTGCGCCGCGTTCGAGGTGGACGGCATGCGGGCGGACATCGTGATGGCGCGCACCGCGGTGGCGCTCGCCGCCTGGGCGGGCCGGACCCGGGTCGAGTCCGCGGATGTCCGGCAGGCGGCGCTGCTGGCGCTCCCGCACCGGCGCAGGCGCAATCCGTTCGACGCCCCGGGCCTGGACGAGGACAAGCTGGATCGCACGCTGGAGGAGAACAGCGAGCCCGACGGCGGCCCCGGGCCGGACGGTCCGGAAGAACCCGGCGGACCGGACGGCCCCGACGACGGCCCCGGCGGCGGGCCGGACGGCGGCGGCCCCGGCGGCGGCGGCGCGGCGCCGCCGCGGGAGGAGTCGCGGGACGGCGCGGGCGGCGAGCCGTCCGTCCCCGAGCAGCCGCAGCCGGACCCCGCCGAGCGGACCACCGAACAGTCCGGCCCGCAGCCCTCCCCCGGGTCCTCGGCGCAGGCGCCCGACTCCGGGCAGGGCACGCCCGACCCCGACGCACCCGCGGGGCCCCAGGGCACCGCGGCGTCCGGCGAGCCGTTCGCGGCGCGCACCCTGACCGTCCCGGGGCTCGGCGAGGGCGCGGCGGGCCGGCGTTCGCGGGCCCGGACCTCGCACGGCCGCACCACCGGGTCGCGCCGCCCGCAGGGGACGCTGGGCAAGCTGCATCTGGCCGCCACCGTGCAGGCGGCGGCCCCGCACCAGCACGCTCGCGGCCGCCGCGGCAGCGGACTCGTGCTGCGCCGGGACGATCTGCGGGAGGCCGTGCGGGAGGGCCGCGAGGGCAACCTGGTGCTGTTCGTGGTGGACGCCTCCGGCTCGATGGCGGCCCGGCAGCGGATGGGCGCGGTCAAGGGCGCGGTGCTGTCGCTGCTGCTGGACGCCTACCAGCGGCGGGACAAGGTGGGCCTGGTGACGTTCCGGCGCGGTGCGGCCGAGGTGGCGCTGCCGCCCACCTCGTCGGTGGACGCGGCGGCGGCGCGGCTGGAGTCGCTGCCGACCGGTGGGCGCACCCCGCTGGCCGCCGGGTTGCTGCGGGCGCGGGAGGTGCTGCGGGTCGAGCGGCTGCGGGACCCGGCGCGGCGGCCGCTGCTGGTCACCGTCACGGACGGCCGCGCGACGGGCGGCCCGGAGCCGCTGGTGCGGGCCCGGCAGGCGGCGCGGCTGCTGGCGGCGGACGGCACCGCCTCGGTGGTCGTGGACTGCGAGGCGGGGCACGTACGGCTGGGGCTGGCCCGCGAGCTGGCCGCCGAACTGGGCGGCGAGGCGGTCACGTTGGAGGAGCTGCGCGCGGACGCGGTGACGGACCTGGTCCGGCACACGACGGACGCGCGCGGCGCACGGCAGGCAGGCAAGCACACAGGGAGGGCCGCATAGTGCCGAAGGGACAGCCGGAGGTCGTGCCCCAGGACGGTCTCACCACCCGCCAGCGGCGCAACAGGCCGCTGGTGGCGGTCCACACCGGCGTCGGCAAGGGCAAGTCGACGGCCGCCTTCGGGCTGGCGCTGCGCGCCTGGAACCAGGGGTGGCCGATCGGGGTGTTCCAGTTCGTGAAGTCCGCGAAGTGGCGGGTCGGCGAGGAGCGCGCCCTGAAGGTGCTCGGCGACTCGGGCGAGGGCGGCAGCGTGACCTGGCACAAGATGGGCGAGGGCTGGTCCTGGATCCAGCGCAACGTCCAGGACGGCGAGATGGGCAGCGAGGCGGCGGCCCGGGAGGGCTGGGAGCAGGTCAAGCGGGACCTGGCGGCCGAGACCTACCGGCTGCTGGTGCTGGACGAGTTCGCCTACCCGATGCACTGGGGCTGGGTGGACCCGGCGGAGGTCGTGTCCGTACTGCGGGACCGCCCCGGCACCCAGCACGTGGTGATCACCGGCCGGAACGCGCCGCAGCAGCTGATCGACGCGGCCGACCTGGTCACCGACATGTCGAAGGTCAAACACCCCATGGACGCGGGCCAGAAGGGGCAGAGGGGCATCGAGTGGTGAGCGGTGGCGCTGCCGGGCGGCCGGGAGCCGCCGCGTGATCCGCACCCCGCGCCTGGTGATCGCCGCGCCGTCCTCCGGCAGCGGGAAGACGACCGTGGCCACCGGGCTGATGGCGGCGTTCAGCGCGCGAGGGCTGGCCGTCTCGCCGCACAAGGTGGGACCCGACTACATCGACCCCGGCTACCACGCGCTGGCGACCGGCCGCCCGGGCCGCAATCTGGACGCCTATCTGTGCGGCCCGGAGCGGATCGCCCCGCTGCTGGGCCATGCCGCCGCCGGGGCGGATCTCGCGGTCGTCGAAGGCGTGATGGGGCTGTACGACGGTGCCGCCGGGCAGGGCGAGCTGGCGTCGACCGCGCATGTCGCCAAGCTGCTGCGGGCCCCGGTGGTGCTGGTGGTGGACGGCTCCTCGCAGTCGCGTTCGGTGGCGGCGCTGGTGCACGGCTTCGCCTCCTGGGACCCGCAGGTGCGGGTTGCCGGGGTGGTGCTCAACAAAGTGGGCTCGGACCGGCACGAGGAGCTGCTGCGGGAGGCCCTGGAGGGTTCGGGCGTGCCGGTGCTGGGGGTGCTGCGCCGTGCGAAGGCGGTCCGTGCGCCCTCCCGGCACCTGGGGCTGGTGCCGGTCGCGGAGCGGCGCGCGGAGGCGGTGGAGTCGGTGGCGGCGCTCGCGGAGCAGGTGCGCACCGGCTGCGATCTGGACGCGCTGCTGGCGCTCGCGCGGCAGGCGCCGCCGCTGCCCGAGGAGGCGTGGGACCCGGCCGCCGAGCTGGAGGCGCGGCCGGTGGCCCGGGCGCCGCGGGTGGCGGTGGCCGGCGGCGAGGCGTTCACCTTCTCCTACGCCGAGCACGGCGAGCTGCTGCGGGCCGCGGGTGCCGAGGTCGTCCCCTTCGACCCGCTGCGGGACCGGGCGCTGCCGCACGGCACGGCGGGACTGGTCGTCGGAGGCGGTTTCCCCGAGGTGTACGCACCGGAGTTGGCTGAAAACCGCCCCCTGCGGGAGCAGATCGCGGCCTTCCGCGGACCGATCGCGGCCGAGTGCGCCGGGCTCCTCTACCTGGCGCGGGAGCTGGACGGCAAGCCGATGTGCGGGGTGCTCGACGCGCGCGGGCGGATGGCGGAGCGGCTGACGCTGGGCTACCGCGAGGCGGTCGCCGTGGCCGACAGCGCCCTGGCCGAGGCGGGCACCCGGGTACGCGGGCACGAGTTCCACCGCACCGAACTGCTGCCGGGCGCCGGGCAGGTGCCCGCCTGGGGGCTGGTGCGGCCCGAACGCCGCACCGAAGGCTTCGTCCAGGGCAACGTGCACGCCTCCTACCTGCATGTGCACTGGGCCGCCGCACCGCGGATGGCGGCCCGGTTCGCGGCGCGCTGCGCGGCGCGGTGGGAGGCCGGGAGCCCGGCGGGCAGCGTCGCATGAGCGCTCCGGGCACGGGCGCCGGGCCGCGGCTCGTCACCGTCGGAGTGGGCACCTGCGCGGGCGTGCAGGCGGAGGAGGTGCTGGATGTGGTGGTGAGTGTGCTGGCAGCCGTGCTCCCGGCGGACGGGGCCGGCGGACGGGAGCGGTTCCCGGCGGACGGCGCCCCCTCCGGCGGGGCGACGGCGCTCGCGACCGTCCAGGCACGGGCCGCCGAACCCGGGCTGCTGGCGGCGGCCCGGCGGCTGGACCTGCCGCTGATCGCCTACGACGCGCGGACGCTGGCCCGGGTGCGGGTACCGCACCCCTCGGACTTCTCCCGCGCGGCCGTGGGCACGCCCTCGGTCGCCGAGGCGGCGGCGCTGCTGGCCTGCGGAGGCGGCGGCGGGACGACCGTGCGGGGCGGCGCCCCGGTGCTGCTGGTCCCGAAGACGAAGTCGCGTCCGGCGGCCGGAGCCCCGGTGCGCGCCACCGCCGCCGTCGCCGCCCTCGCCGTCCCGGGGCGGGAGCGGTGAACGGGCACGGGCCCGGCTCGTCCGGGGACGCACCGGCGGCCGCGGACGGGCTGCGGCACCACGGGGACGCGGAAGTGCGCGGCGACGGAGCCGGGTTGACCGACCTGGCCGTCAACGTGCGCACCGGCACACCCCCGGCGTGGCTGCGGGAGCGGCTGGCGGCCTCGCTGGCGACGCTGGCCGCCTACCCCGACGGCGGGCCGGCCCGCGCCGCGGTGGCCGAGCGGCACGGGCTGCCCGCCGAGCGGGTGCTGCTGACGGCGGGCGCCGCGGAGGCGTTCGTGCTGCTCGCCCGGGCCCTTCCGGCCCGCCGCCCGGTCGTGGTGCATCCGCAGTTCACCGAGCCGGAGGCGGCCCTGCGGGACGCGGGCCACCGGGTGGAGCGGGTACTGCTGCGGCCGGAGGACGGCTTCCGGCTGACGGCGGGCGCCGTGCCGGAGGCGGCCGATCTGGTGGTGGTCGGCAACCCGACCAACCCGACATCCGTGCTGCACCCCGCCGCGGAGCTGGCGCGACTCGCCCGCGAGGGGCGCACGCTGATCGTCGACGAGGCGTTCATGGACGCGGTACCCGAGGAGCGGGAGTCGCTGGTGCCGCTGCTCACCCGGCTGCCCGGGCGGACGGTCGTGCTGCGCAGCCTGACCAAGACCTGGGGGCTGGCCGGACTGCGGGTGGGCTATGTGCTCGGCGACCCGGCGACCGTGCGCGCCCTGGCCCGTCAGCAGCCGCTGTGGCCCGTCTCCGCCCCGGCCCTGGTCGCGGCGCGGGCGTGCACCGCCCCCGAGGCGCTGGCCGAGGCACAGGAGGCGGCCCTCCGGTTCGCGGCGGACCGCGACCGGTTGCGGAAGCGGCTGGCGCCGCTGGCCGCGGCCGGGGTGCGGGAGGCCACCCCGGCACCGCAGGGCCCGTTCCTGCTGGTGCGGCACCCCCGCGCCGCCGCGCTGCGCGACCGGCTGCGGGAGCTGGGGTTCGCCGTGCGGCGCGGGGACACCTTCCCCGGGCTCGGCCCGGAGTGGTTCCGGGTCGCGGTGCGCGACCCGGCGACGACCGACCGGTTCGCGGCGGCGCTGGAGCGGGCGCTGGAGACACTGGACGCCGCGGGCACGCGCTGAGCCGCCCCGCACCCGGAACGACCGAAGCCGGAACGACCGAAGGAGGAACGCCATGCCCACCGTGCTGCGGCACCCCGGCACCGTGCTGCGGGACCACGTCTTCGCCGTCCCGCTGGACCACGCGCGGCCGGACGGGGAGCGGATCGAGGTGTTCGCACGCGAGGTGGCCGCCGCGGACCGCCGGGACGAGGAACTGCCGTGGCTGCTGTTCCTCCAGGGCGGGCCCGGCAACGGTGCGCCGCGTCCGGTGGGCCGGGCCGACTGGCTCCAGGTCGCACTGCGGCACTACCGGGTGCTGCTGCTCGACCAGCGCGGCACCGGGCGCTCCTCCCCCGCCAACCGGCAGTCCCTCGCCGCGCGCGGCACCGCGCGGCAGCAGGCCGGCCATCTGGCGCACTTCCGGGCCGACTCGATCGTCCGGGACGCGGAGCTGATCAGGAAGCGGCTGCTGGGCGAGGACGTGCCGTGGTCGACGCTCGGGCAGAGCTTCGGCGGCTTCTGCACCCTCACCTACCTCTCGCTCGCGCCCGAGGGGATCCGGGAGGCGTTCGTGACCGGCGGTCTGCCGGGGCTGCGCACCGGCCCGGAGGACGCCTACCGCGCGGCCTACCCGCGGGTGGCCGCCAAGAACGCGGCGCACTACGCGCGCTACCCGCAGGACGTGGCGGCGGTGCGGCGGATCGCGGCCCACCTGGCGGAGCACGAGGTGCGGCTCCCGGACGGGAGCCCGCTGACGGTGGAGCGGTTCCAGTACCTGGGCATGCTGCTGGGCGAGGGCTCGGGATCGCACCGGCTGCACTACCTGCTGGAGGACGCCTGGATCGGGGGCACGGCGGGGCCGGAGCTGTCGGACGGCTTCCTGGAGGGCGTGCGGGCGCAGGTCTCGCTGGCGGCCAACCCGCTCTTCGCCGCGCTGCACGAACCGATCTGGGCGCAGCGCTCGGTGAGCACCGGCGGTACCCGGTGGGCGGCGCAGCGGGTGCGCGCGGAGTTCCCGGAGTTCGACGCGGGGCGCGCGCTGTCCGGGGACGGGCCGGTGCTCCTCACCGGGGAGATGATCTACCCGTGGATGTTCGACCTCGACCCGGCGCTGGTACCGCTGCGCGAGACGGCGCGGCTGCTGGCGGAGCGGGGCGACTGGCCGGACCTGTACGACCCGCGGCGGCTGGCCCGCAACGAGGTGCCGGTGTACGCGGCCGTCTACCACGACGACATGTACGTCGACCGCGACGACTCGCTGGCCACCGCGCGCGCCGTGGCCGGGGTGCGCACCTGGGTGACCGACGAGTGGGAGCACGACGGGCTGCGGGTCAGCGGGGGCGCGGTGCTGGAGCGCCTGGTGGGGATGGCCCGCGGCGAGGTGTGAGGCGCCGGCCGGGCCGGCCGGCCCGGGTGCCCGGCGGGTGTCTCAGCGGCCTTCGGTGCGGCGGGCCGAGCGCCACTCCCGCACCGCGCTCTCCACGTCGAAGGGGACGAGGCGGTGCGGCGGGCCCTCCGGGGGGCGGCGGACGGCCTCGTCGATCTTCTCGTTGATCTCGGTGAGGATCCGCCGCACCTCCGCCTCCGAGCGCGCCCGCGCCGCCTGTTCCCGGGCCTCCTGCGCCTCCTTGCGGAGCGCGAGGGAGGGCGGCAGGTAGGAGAGGTTCTCGTCGCGCATCTTGCGCTCGACCCACCACTGTTCGGTGTACGGCTTGTCCAGGCCGGGCAGCGGCTTCCCGGTGCCCGGCAGGTCCGCGAACTCGCCGCGCTCCTCGGCCTCCCTGATCTGCCGGTCGGCCCAGCTCTCGAAGCTGATTCCGGGCGGCTTGCGTTCGGTCATGGCGCATCCTTCGCTTCGGGTCCGCCGTCGGTGGTCGGTGCCGACGGTCGCCGTGGCGGGCGTCGCCCCCATTGTCCCAGGCGACGGCGCGGGCGCACAGACGGCTTCCCGCGACGCGCACACAACCGGCCCTCCCCGGCGGCCCGGTGACGGGGCGCGGACACCGGTGGTTCGCGGACCCCGCGCGGGTGCCGCCGGCCGGTCCTCGCGCGGCCGCACCGGCGGCCCGCCCTGCCGCACGGCGGGGGCGGTCCGGTGCGCTACCGGCGGCTGCGGGCGAGGAGGTGCAGGAAGTACGGCGTACCGATCACGGCGGTCACCAGTCCGGCACCCAACTGGGCGGGGGCGATCACGGTGCGGCCCAGCACGTCGGCGGAGCCGACCAGAATGGCGCCGAGCAGTACCGCGACCGGGATCACCCGGTGGTGCTGCCTGCCCACCAGGGCACGGGCCGCGTGCGGCGCGACGAGCCCGACGAAGCCGATGGCACCGGCGGCCGCCACCGCGGAGGCGCTGAGCACCACGCTCAGGACGAGGAAGCCGAGCCGGGCGCGTCCGAGGTTCAGCCCGAGGAGCCGCGGGGTGTCCTCGTCGAGCGACACCAGGTCGAGTTCCCTGCGCCGGGCGACCGCGACGGCGACGCCGACGGCGAGCACCGCCGCGAGCGGTACCGCGTCGGCCAGGGTCCGCCCGTAGGTGGAACCCGACAGCCAGGTGAGGGCCTTGATGGCGTTGAACGGGTCGGTGAGGATGATGAGCAGACTGATCAGCGCGGCGGTCCCGGTGGCGAAGCCGAACCCGACGAGGACCAGCCGGTTCTGCCGGAAGCCGCCCCGGGCGGCGAGTCCGAAGACCAGCACGGCGGTGAGCGCGGCGCCCGCGAACGCCGCCCCGGCCACGCTCCACGAGCCGGCCAGGGGCACCGTCGTCACCAGGGCCACGGCGCCCAGTGCGGCGCCGCCGGAGACACCCAGGACGTACGGCTCGGCGAGGGGGTTGCGGGTCACGGCCTGGACGAGCGTCCCGGCCAGCGCGAGCGCCGCACCGGTGAGGAGCGCGCAGAGGGCCCGGGGCACCCGGGTGTCCAGCACGAACGACACGGTCCGGCCCGCCCTGCCCTGGGCCCAGTTGAGCACGTCGCCCAGCAGCAGCTTGGCGTCCCCCAGCAGGACGGCGGCGACGGCCACCGCGACGAGCCCGGCCACCAGGACGGCCGCGGTGGTGAGGAAGGCGGTCCGGCTGCGCAGGCGCAGCCGGTCCTGCGCAGCCGCTCCGGCGGTGTCCCGCACCCGGGTGGCCATCGCGATCAGGAAGACGGCGCCGACGAGGCTGGTGACGACGCCGGTCGGCACGGCGACCGCGGTGTCCGCGGGCACGAGGGCGCGCAGCAGCACGTCCGAGCCGAGTACCAGCGCCGCTCCGGCCAGCCCCGCCGCGGGGATGCGGGTCCGCGCCCGGGTGAAGGCGCGGTACCGGCGGGCCAGGGGGCGGACGAGGGCGGGGGCGCACAGCCCGACGAAGCCGATCGGCCCCGCGAGGGTGACGGCCGCGGCGGACAGCAGCGTCGCGAGGACGACGCCCGTGACGCGGGTGGCGCGGACGGGGACGCCGAGGCCGCGGGCCGCGTCGTCGCCGAGGGCCAGGGCGTCGACCCGCCGTGCGGCCAGCAGCAGCCCGAGGAAGGCGGCCAGGCCGATGGGCGCCAGTTGCAGCACACCGTCGAACCCGTGCTGCGCGATGCTGCCCTGCCTCCACTGGTAGAGGCCGTGGGTCTCCTCGGGGTAGAGCAGCAGCAGCGCCTGGGTGACGGCGGTGAGGCCGAGGGTCAGGGCGCTGCCGGCGAGCACGAGCCGCACGGTGCCCGCGCCCAGGCCGGAGAGTCCGAGCACGACGGCGGCGGCCGCGAGCCCCCCGGCGAAGGCGATTCCGGAGGAGGCGAACAGCGGCAGCGAGACTCCGGTGACGGCGGCCAGCCCGAGCGCCAGATAGGAACCCGCGTTCACGGCGAGGGTGTCGGGGGAGCTGAGCACGTTGCGGCTGACCGCCTGCAGGGCGGCACCCGCGGCGCCCAGTACGGCGCCGACGAGCAGCCCCGCGGTCATCCTGGGCAGCCGGGAGGCGATCACGACGGACGCGTCGGAGGGGTCGGCCCGGCCGGTGAGTGCCTTCCAGACCTCGGGGGCACCGACCGAGGCGGTGCCCTGCGTGATGTCGACGAGCGCGAGTCCCGCCACGAGCAGCAGCAGAGCGGCCGCCACCGCGGCCGCGCCCTTCCGGGCGGGGCCCTGCCGGGTCCCGGCCTCGCGGGGCGCGGCCGGCGGAGCGGGGCCGGAGGGGTTCGCGGTGACGGCCATGCGGCTACTCCGCCAGGGCCTCGACGACCGCGTCGATGTACTGGTTCATCGACTCGGGACCGCCGAACATCCAGATGCCGTCGGGCAGCCGGTGGACGTTGCCCTTCTTGACGAACGGCAGCGACTTCCACACCGAGTCGTCGGCCAGGGCACCGGTGAACGGCGTGCTGCTCTTGTCGCCGTCGTTGCCGATGTAGGCGAAGTGGACGTCGTCGTCGAGTTCGGTGAGGCCCTCGACGTCGGTGCTGCCGAGGCCGTAGGCCTTGTCGCCCTCGACCTTCCAGTCGTTCTTCAGGCCGAGCTTCCCGTTGACGGCGCCGGTGAGCGAGCCGCTGGTGTAGGGCCTGATCGAGACCTGGTTGGAGTTGACGTAGCCGTCGGCGAAGGCGTATTCGGCGCCCTCCAGACCGGCGTCGGCGAGGGTCTTCCTGCCGTCGGC
This sequence comes from Streptomyces sp. AA1529, assembly GCF_000280905.1. GTDB lineage: Bacteria > Actinomycetota > Actinomycetes > Streptomycetales > Streptomycetaceae > Streptomyces. The sequence goes on from NZ_ALAP01000078.1 coordinate 57,064, forward strand.
GAGGTGCGCGTCGAAGTCCTGCTTGAGCTTCTCGGCCCGCTTCGTGGTGCCGGTGGCCTCGGCGACCAGGTCGAGGTTGTCCTTCATGTGCCCGATCGGGTCGGAGGCGTCGGCGGACCGCACCTCCAGCACCGGGGCGATCCTGCGCAGCTGCTTCACCGCCTTCGGCGGCAGGTCGGTGCTGGCGACGACGAGGTCGGGCTTCAGCGCGGCGACGGTGTCCATGCTGGGCTCGCCGCGGGTGCCGATGTCCCGGGGCTCGTTCTTCAGCGGAACCGCGGTGTCCCAGGTCCGGTAGCCCTTGACGTCGGCGACGCCGACCGGGTCGACGCCGAGGGACACCAGGAGTTCGACCTCGTGCCACTCGGTTCCGACGACCCGTTTCGCGGGCGCGTCCAGTTCGACCTTCTTGCCGGAGGCGCCGGTGAGGGTGACGGGGTCGCTCTTCTTCCCGGCGTCGTCGGCCGTGGGCTCGGTGGTGCCGCAGGCGGTCAGGGTGAGTGCCGCGGCGACGGCCGCGGCGCCCAGGAGGAGGTGTCTCATGCGGTGCGGAGCCTCTCGTTTCGCGAGTGGTGCCGGCCGATCGCGCGGGTGCGCAGCCGGCCGGTGCGGGGATCGGTGTCGACGTCGATGCGGATGCCGTAGGTGTCGGTGAGCCGCTGGGGCGTCAGCACGTCCTCGGGGAGGCCGTCGGCGACGATCCGCCCCGCGTCCAGCAGGACGATCCGGTCGGCGACGGCGGCGGCCTGGTCGAGGTCGTGCAGGACGGCGCCGACGGCGGCGCCGTGCTCGTCCGCCAGGTCCCGGACGAGGTCGAGGAGTTCGACCTGGTACCGGAGGTCGAGGTAGGTGGTCGGCTCGTCGAGGAGCAGCAGCCCGGTGTCCTGGGCGAGGCAGCTCGCGAGCCACACCCGCTGGAGCTGGCCTCCGGAGAGGTGCTCGGCGCCCCGTTCGGCCAGGTCGGCGAGGCCCGTCAGGGCCAGCGCGCGGTCCACGGCGGCGCGGCCGTCCGGATCCGCCTTGCCCCAGCGGCCGCGGTACGGATAGCGGCCGAACTCGACGACGTCCCGCACGGTCAGTCCGCTGGGGGTCGGCCGTCCCTGGGTGAGCAGCGTGACGCGGCGGGAGAATTCGCGCGGGGTCAGGGCCAGTCCGTCGGTCTCGCCGTCGAGGGTGAGCGTCGCGCTGCGGGGCCGCTGCAGCCGGGCGAGGGTGCGCAGCAGCGTCGACTTCCCGCTGCCGTTCGGGCCCACCAGGACGGTCACCTGGCCGGGGCGCAGCGTCAACGAGGCGTCATGGACGACGTCGACGCCGTCGTAGGCCACGGTGACGTCCGTGGCGGACAGCTCTTGACCGCGGGGGCGCCGCGCCTTCGGGGTCTCTTCACCGGCATTCACCTGGCAAAGGTTAGCCTACCCTTACTACTCGGCCATCGGCCCCCCGGCCCGGACGCCGCGGCGGGCGGCTACTCCCCCGCCCCCGGTCCCCGCGCGCGGCGCCTCGGGGCTCGCCCCGCTCCGCCGCCGCACCGGGCGCCGGGCCCACCACACCGCGGACCGCGCCCAGTTCGACGGCGTCCTGCGGGCGCAGCCGCAGCTCCTCGGCGGTCCGCCGGACCTGGTCGGGGCCGCGCTTGAGGATGGCGGCGGCCGATTCCGGGGCGATGACCGAGAAGTAACTGTCGGGCGTGGCCCACAGATTGCCGGGCGCGGCCAGGGCCAGAGCGCCCCCCGAGCCGCCCTCGCCGATCAGGAGAGAGGTGAGCGGGACGGTGGCCTCGGCGACGGCGGAGAACACCTCGGCGATGGCGGGGCCCGCACCGGCGCGCTCGTCCTCCGGCCCGTTGGCGGCACCGGGGGTGTCGATCAGCGTCAGGACCGGGATGCGCAGCCGGTCGGCCAGCCTGATCAGCCGTGCCGCGGTGCGGTAGCCGGCCGGACCGGTGGGGGTGCCGCACTGCGCCGCGTAGGCCACCGTGCGGCCCGCGTGCCGCCCGAATCCGCACAGCACTCCCGGATCGGTACCACCGCAGCGGTCACCGCTGATCTCCTCGCGGCCGGTGAGGCAGGCGTCCAGATAGGCGGCGGCGCGGGGGCGGCCCGCCGCGCGGGCGCGCGCGACGGCCTCGGCACCGGTTGCCGGCAGCCGCCCGCCGGACGGTCCGGGCAGCGCCTCCGGCACCGGGGCCGGCTCGGGCCGCGCCCGGCCGCCGGACGCCGGGGTGAGCAGGGTGAGCCAGCGGGTGAGCGTCCCGGCGAGCTCCGCCTCGGGCACGATCCGGTCGAGGTGCCCGGCCGCGTGCTGGGCCTCCGCGGTGTAGGCGGCGGGATCGGCTCCGCCGGGCCGTACCCGGGAGCCCGCGAACGCGGCCTGCGCTCCGGGCAGTGCGAGCACCACGTCGGCGCCCGCGGCCAGCGTGGCCCAGCCGCCGCCGGTGGTCGGGTCGCGGACGACCGCGAGCTGCGGCAGTCCGGCCGCACGGGTCAGCGCGCTCTGCCGGGCCACCCGCTGGAGCTGGACGAGGGCCCGCATCCCCTCCTGCATCCGGCTGCCGCCGGTGGCGACGAGCGTGACGAGCGGCAGCCGCAGTTCCCGCGCCCGGGTGTGGGCCGCCTCGATCCGGTCGCCCGTGCGCTCCCCCAGGGAGCCACCGAGGTAGCCGAACTCGAAGCAGAGCAGTACGGCGTCCCGCCCGCCGATCCGCCCGGTGCCGCACACCACCGACTCCTGCTCCCCGGTGCGCTCGTGCGCCCGCGCGCGCATCGCGTCGTACCCGGGCCAGCCCAGCGGGCCGTCGGCCCGGGACGCTTCGGGCCCGGCCGGCGGCCCGCCGGAGTGGCACTCCCGGAAGCCGGTCGCCAGCCGGCCGAGCAGCGTACGCGCACTGGTCCTGGGTCCGGAGGGGCTCATGGGTCCAGGCTGGGGCACGCGCGCCCGTCTGTCAGCGGGGCCTGCCGGGCCACCGGCCCGGTTCCGCGGTGCGCGTCCTTCGCACTCCACCCCGTCCCGGCGGCCTGCGTCCGGAGCATCCCGAGCGCCCCGCACTCCGGCGACCCGCACCGGCCCCTGGTCAGCGCACCACACGCCCCCGCAGCACCACGTGGCTGGGGGCTTGCAGGACGCGGACGTCGGCGCGCGGGTCCGCCTCGTAGAGGACGAAGTCGGCGGGCGCGCCCTCGGTGAGGCCCGGGCGGCCCAGCCAGTCCCGGGCGGCCCAGGTGCCGGCGGCGAGCGCGTCCAGCGCCGGTATGCCCGCCGTCACCAGTTCGGCGACCTCCTGGCCGACCAGCCCGTGCGCCAGCGAGCCGCCCGCGTCGGTGCCGGTGAAGACGGGGAGACCCGCGTCCCAGGCGGCCCGTACGGTGTCGTGGCGGCGGGCGTGCAGGGAGCGCATATGGGCGGCCCAGCGGGGGAACTTGGCCTCGCCGCCCGCGGCGAGGGCCGGGAAGGTGGCGATGTTGACCAGGGTGGGCACGATGGCGACCCCGCGCTCGGCGAAGAGCGGGATGGTCTCCTCGGTCAGCCCGGTGGCGTGCTCGATGCAGTCGATCCCGGCCTCCACCAGGTCGCGCAGCGAGTCCTCGGCGAAGCAGTGCGCGGTGACCCGGGCGCCTTCCCGGTGTGCGGCCGCGATGGCCTCCTCGAGGGCCCAGCGCGGCCAGCAGGGGCTCAGATCGCCCTCGTCCCGGTCGATCCAGTCGCCGACGAGCTTGACCCAGCCGTCGCCGCGCCGCGCCTCACGGCGCACGTACGCCGCCAGGTCGCCCGGCTCGATCTCGTGCGCGTAGTTGCGGATGTAGCGGCGGGTACGGGCGATGTGGCGGCCCGCGCGGATGATGCGGGGCAGCTCGTCGCGGTCGTCGATCCAGCGGGTGTCGGAGGGCGATCCGGCGTCGCGCAGCAGCAGCGCGCCCGCCTCCCGGTCGGTGAGCGCCTGCTTCTCGCTGGTCGAGTCGTCCACCGGGCCGTGCGCGTCCAGGCCGACGTGGCAGTGCGCGTCCACCAGCCCCGGGAGCACCCAGCCGGTCAGCACGTCGGGCCCGGTGCCGCCGGAGGCGGCGGGCCGCCGGTAGGTGACGTGCCCGTCCACCACCCACAGCTCGTCCCGTACGTCCTCGGGCCCGACCAGCACCCGCCCCTTGATATGCAGACTCGCGCGCTCGCTCATGCCCGCACTGTACGAGTGCGGGGCGCAGCGGCGTCCAGGGCGCCCGCGGCGGGAGCGGTCCGGCGGGGGACGGGGGCGTGAACACCGACGGATCCGAAAGCGAAGAATCGAGCAACGGATCCGCCGAAAGGGCAGACACGTCGCGGTCTCCAGCTTTACGATGCAATCCGGGTCACTTTTCCGGTGCAGCCGTCCTTATTCTTCTGCCCGCTTTCCGCAAGCTCAAACGCTAAGATTTTGTTACCTGTGACTCGTCAATCCGGGGCCGGTGCCGACGACGTTATAGCACTGTGACGTACTCCATAGGTCGACTGCTATACACGGACACATCCGCTTAAATTCGGGCCGATCCCGGCGGGTCTGCGCGCCCGCACGCCCGTGCGCGATAACACAGGGACCCCCTTGTGCGTAACCCCTCTCCCCCGTGCAGTTTCAGATTCTGCTGGGTAAATTGAATTCACATGACCGCCGCACAAGCAGACCATGCAGGTGCCCACAGAGACTTTCTCGAAATGCCGGAGGGACTGAAGCTCGACACACCCCGTGTGGACGACGGAGCCGCGATCTGGCGCATCGCCCGCGACTCGAAGACCCTCGACCTGAACTCCTCGTACAGCTACCTGCTGTGGTGCCGCGACTTCGCCGCCACCTCGGTGGTCGCCCGCGACGGCGCGGGTGAGCCGGTCGGATTCATCACCGGCTATGTGCGCCCCCAGCAGCCGCGCACCCTCCTCGTCTGGCAGGTCGCCGTCGACGAGGCCGCCCGCGGCCGCGGACTCGCCGCCGCGATGCTGGACGGACTGACGCTCCGCGTCGCCGAGGAGCTCGGCATCGACAGCGTCGAGACCACGGTCACCCCGGACAACACCCCCTCCAACCGGCTGTTCACCTCCTACGCACAGCGCCACTCGGCCGCGGTCGCCAAGGACGTGCTGTTCGACGCCGCCCTCTTCCCGGAGGACGGCCACCTGCCGGAAGTGCTGTACCGGATCGGTCCGGTCGTGTTTCCCGGCGCATCGAAGCGCTGACGTATACGGCCGCACCCCGGCGGGTAGGCACCGTCGCCGACCGCCCATAACCAGACTTTCTTCGCACACGACTCACTCCCTGGAGCAAGCTGTGACCATCACCCCGCCCGACCTCAGCGTCTTCGAAACCGTGGAGTCGGAGGTGCGCAGCTACTGCCGTGGCTGGCCGACCGTCTTCGACCGCGCGCAGGGCGCGCACATGTACGACGAGGACGGCCACACCTACCTGGACTTCTTCGCCGGAGCGGGCACCCTCAACTACGGCCACAACAACCCGGTCCTCAAACGGGCGCTGCTGGACTACCTCGAGCGCGACGGCGTGGTGCACGGGCTGGACATGTCCACCAGCGCCAAGCGCGCGTTCCTGGAGACCTTCCAGGAGCTCGTCCTCAAGCCGCGCGGCATGGACCACAAGGTGATGTTCCCCGGCCCGACCGGCACCAACGCCGTCGAGGCGGCGCTGAAGCTGGCCCGCAAGGTGAAGGGCCGCGAGTCGATCGTCTCCTTCACCAACGCCTTCCACGGCATGTCGCTGGGCTCGCTCGCGGTCACCGGCAACGCGTTCAAGCGCGCGGGCGCCGGCATCCCGCTGGTGCACGGCACCCCGATGCCGTTCGACGACTACCTCAACGGCACCACCGAGGACTTCGTCTGGTTCGAGCGGCTGCTGGAGGACCAGGGCTCCGGTCTGAACAAGCCCGCCGCCGTGATCGTCGAGTCGGTGCAGGGCGAGGGCGGCATCAACGTCGCCCGCGCGGAGTGGCTGCGGGCCCTGTCCGAGCTGTGCGAGCGGCACGACATGCTGCTGATCCTGGACGACATCCAGATGGGCTGCGGCCGCACCGGTGCCTTCTTCTCCTTCGAGGAGGCGGGCATCAAGCCGGACATCATCACCCTGTCGAAGTCCATCGGCGGCTACGGCATGCCGCTGGCGCTCACCCTGTTCAAGCCGGAGCTGGACATCTGGGAGCCGGGCGAGCACAACGGCACCTTCCGCGGCAACAACCCGGCCTTCGTGACCGCGACCGCCGCCCTGCAGACCTACTGGGCGGACGGCCAGATGGAGAAGCAGACGCTCTCCCGCGGCGAGCAGGTCGAGGCGCAGCTGAAGGCCATCGCCGAGGAGCACCCCGCGGAGGTGGCCGACTACCGCGGCCGCGGCCTGGTGTGGGGCCTGGAGTTCCACGACAAGAGCCGCGCCAACGCGGTGGCCAAGCGGGCCTTCGACCTGGGGCTGCTCATCGAGACCTCGGGGCCGGCGAGCGAGGTCGTCAAGCTCCTGCCGTCGCTGACCATCAGCCCCGACGAACTGGACGAAGGGCTGCGTATCCTGGCCCGGGCAGTTCGCGAAACCGCCTGACCCGCATGGATCGGCCCGTCCCGGCTACCCGCCGGGACGGGCCTCTTCCGTAGTGGACACCGCCGGGAGAGCGCTCCGCCGGAATGGACAGGGGGAGGCTCTTCCGTCATGCACACAGAGAAAGGCACCATCACGCCGTGATCATTCGTTCCTTCAAAGACATCGAGAACACCGACCGACACGTCAAGGCGGCGTCAGGCACCTGGGAGAGCAAGCGCATCGTGCTCGCCAAGGAGAAGGTGGGCTTCTCCCTGCACGAGACCGTGCTCTACGCGGGCACCGAGACCTCGATGTGGTACGCCAACCACATCGAGGCCGTGCTCTGCGTCGAGGGCGAGGCGGAACTGACCAACGACGAGACCGGCGAGAAGCACTGGATCAGCCCCGGCACGATGTACCTGCTCAACGGGCACGAGAAGCACACGATGCGACCGAAGACCGACTTCCGGTGCGTGTGTGTCTTCAACCCGCCGGTCACCGGCCGTGAGGACCACGACGAGAACGGCGTCTACCCGCTGCTCACCGAGCCCGACGAGGGCTGACCCCGGGGCAGAGCTGCGACGCGCCGCAGTACGGCGGGGCATCTGCTCCGCCGTACTGACACGCTGAGGCACAGCCCCGCCGTGCTGGGGGACCGTTCGCCGGTCCACTTCGGTCGTCCCGGCCGTTTCGCCATGTGAACAGGGCCGTACGAGAGGAGAGGAAGGCACAACCATGACCACCGCACCCGAGCGCATCGCCGACCTGTACCCGACCCGTGGAACCACCGAGGTGGCCATCCCGCGGATGGACCCCGTCGTGTGGTCCGAACCGGGTACTCCGGGGCCGATCGAGGCCGCGGAGCTGGCGGGCTTCGAGCGGGACGGGTTCCTCGCCGACGACCAGCTCGTCGGCCCTGACGAGGTCGACGTGCTGCGCGGGGAACTGGAACGGCTCACCTCGGATCCGGAGATGCTCACCGACGAACGCTCCATCGTGGAGCCGAAGTCGAACGAGATCCGGACCGTGTTCGAGGTGCACAAGATCAGCGAGGTCTTCGCCCGACTGGTGCGGGACCCGCGAGTCGTGGGCAGGGCACGGCAGATCCTGGGCTCGGACGTCTACGTCCACCAGTCCCGGATCAACGTCAAGCCGGGCTTCGGCGCCACGGGATTCTACTGGCACTCCGACTTCGAGACCTGGCACGCGGAGGACGGCATGCCGCACATGCGGGCCGTGTCGGTCTCGATCGCGCTGACGGAGAACTACGACACCAACGGCGGTCTGATGATCATGCCGGGGTCGCACAAGACCTTCCTCGGCTGCTCGGGCGAGACACCGAAGGACAACTACAAGAAGTCGCTGCAGATGCAGGACGCGGGGACGCCCTCCGACGAGTCCCTGACCAAGTTCGCCGAGGCGCACAGCATCAAGCTGTTCACGGGCAGCCCCGGCTCGGCGACCTGGTTCGACTGCAACTGCATGCACGGCAGCGGTGACAACATCACTCCCTACCCGCGGAGCAATGTGTTCATCGTCTTCAACAGCGTCGAGAACGAGGCAGTGGAACCGTTCGCCGCACCCGTCCGCCGCCCCGAGTTCATCGGGGCGCGGGACTTCACCCCGGTGAAGTGACGCGGCCGGTGCCCTGATGGGGGCGGGACCCGCGGGTCCCGCCCCCGCACCATGCGAGGACGGGCCGGTGCGGCCCGGGCCCGACAACCGGCCGGGGCCTCCGGAACGGCCGGGACCTCCGGACACCGGCCCCGGGTCAGCCGGCCAGCAGGTCGAGCAGCCGCTCCACATCCGCTTCGGTGTTGTGCAGATGGAAACTGGCCCGCAGATTGCCGTCCCGGGCCGCGAGCGCCACCCCGGCGGCGGCCAGCTTCTCGACGGCGTGCCCGAGACCGGGTACCGCGACGATCGCCGAGTCCCCCGGCACCGGTTCGTATCCGCCGGGCAGTTCGGCGACCCCCGCGCGGAACCGGGCCGCCAGCGCCCGGTCGTGCGCGCCGATCACCTCCGGGCCGCCCAGTTCCTCGACGAGGGCGAGCGAGGGCACCGCGCCGAGGTACGGCAGAAAGGCGATCGACTCCGTGTACGCCCGGGCGTCCGGGGCCAGCCGGGCGATCGGGCCGTAGCAGTCGTCCCACGGCGAGGCGCCCGCCACCCAGCCCGCGTGCAGCGGCAGCAGCGCTCCTTCCTGCTGCGCCTGCGCGGAGACGACCAGGAACGACGCGCCCCGCGGGCACAGCAGCCACTTGTAGGCGTTGCACACGACGTAGTCGTAGTCGTCCGCCTCGACGGGGAACCAGCCCGCGGCCTGCGTGGCGTCCAGCAGCACCCGGGCACCGTGTGCGCGGGCGGCGGCCCGGACGGCCGGCAGGTCGGCGACCCGGCCGTCCGCCGACTGCACCGCGCTGAGGGCCACCAGCGCGGTGGAGTCGGCCACCGCCTCGGGCAGTTCCGCCAGGGGCACGGTGCGCAGCGTCACATCGTCCCGCACCGTGAACGGGTTGACGACGGAGCTGAAGTCGCCCTCCGGAGCGAGCACTTCCGCACCGGAGGGGAGCGAGGCGGCGACCAGTCCGGTGTGGGTGGAGACCGCGCTGCCGGCCGCGACGCGGTCCGGGGTCGTCCCGGCGATCCGCGCGAAGGCGGCCCGCGCCGCGTCGGCCGCGGCGTAGTAGGCGGCATGGTCGATCCGCCCGGCCGCCATGTCGGAGGTGGCCGTCGTGAGCGCGGCTGCGGTACGGGTGGGGAGGAGGCCCTGGGACGCGGTGTTGCAGTAGGTGACCTCGGGCTGGAACTCGGCGGCGAGCACACGTTGGTCCATCCGCCCAGTGTCCCGGGCCCGGTGGCCGGGGTCCACCGGTTACCCGGCGACGGGCCCGCGCACGGCCCCGTCCCCCGCCGGCTGCTCCCGTACGCCGTCGATCCGGCGGGGCAGGCCCAGCGGATTGGTGTCGCGCAGCTCGGGCGGGAGCAGCGCCTCGGGCGTGTCCTGGAAGACGACCGGCCGCAGCCAGCGCTCCAGCGCGGTGGCCCCCACCGAGGTCGAGGTCGAGGTGGTGGCGGGGTAGGGCCCCCCGTGGTGCTGCGCGGGCGCGACGGCGACACCGGTGGGCCACCCGTTCACCAGCACGCGTCCGGCCAGTGCGGTGAGCCGCGCGACCAGCCGGGCGGCACCGCCGCCGCCGGCGGCCTCGTCGGCGCCGAGGTGCACGGTGGCGGTGAGGCTCCCCTCGATCCGCCCGAGCACGGCCTCGGCCTCGGCCTCGTCGGTGTACCGGACGGCGACGGTCACCGGGCCGAAGCACTCCTCGAACAGCAGCTCGTGCTCCGCACCCAGGTCGGCGGCGGCGACGGCGAACAGCCCGGGCCGCACGGTCCGCTCGTCCTCGCCGGTCCCGGCGGCGACCGGGGCCGCGACGGAGGCGAGGCGGGCCCGTCCGGCGGTGCCCGCCAGGAACGCCTCCCGCATCCGGTCGTCGAGCAGATGGCCGGGCGCGGTGGCCCGCAACGCACCGGAGAGCGCCGCCAGCAGCCGGTCGCCGTCGGCGCCGTCGGGCACCAGCACCAGGCCGGGCTTGACGCAGAACTGTCCGGTGCCCAGGGTCATGGAGCCGCCGAGCCCCTCGCCGATCTGCTCGGCACGCTCGGCGGCCGCGGCGGGGGTGACCAGGACGGGGTTGAGCGAGCCGAGCTCGCCGTGGAAGGGGATCGGGCGGGGCCGGGCGGCGGCCGCGTCGAAGAGGGCACGGCCGCCCTTGACCGAGCCGGTGAACCCGGCGGCCGACACCCGGGGGTGCCGCACCAGTTCGACGCCCGCCTCGAACCCGTGCACGACGGAGACGACGTCCTCGGGGAGCCGGGTGTCGGCGGCGGCGGCGCGCAGTGCCGCCGCGCACAGCTGGGAGGTGGCCGGGTGGTCGGGGTGCGCCTTGACCACGACGGGGCAGCCGGCGGCGAGGGCGCTGGCGGTGTCGCCGCCGGGGACGGAGAAGGCCAGCGGGAAGTTGGAGGCGGCGTAGACGGCGACGACGCCGATCGGCAGCTTGTAGCGGCGCAGATCGGGGCGGGGCGGGGTGCGTGCGGGGTCGGCGCGGTCGATGATGACGTCGAGGTGCCCGCCGTCCTCGACCTCGTCGGCGAAGGCCCGCAACTGTCCGGTGGTGCGGCCCAGTTCACCGGTCAGCCGGGGCAGGCCCAGGGCACTCTCGGCGTCGGCGGCGGCGACGATCCGCTCGCCGTCGGCCTCCAGGCGCTCCGCCGCGGCGCGCAGGAAGGCCGCCCGGGCGACCCGGTCGGCCAGCGCCGGGAGCGCCCGGTGCGCGGCTTGTACGGCCGCGTCCACGTCGGCCGCCGTGGCCTCGTCGGCGACCTGTTCGCGCTGCTTTCCGGTACGGGGGTCGACGCTCCACACTGGTGCTGCTGCCACCGGGGTCCTCCTGGTCTGGCGGATCGGCTCCCCCGCGAGCCCGGCAGCGTTCCGGGGCCCGCAGAGTGTGTTCGGTATGCTGAACGACATCCCTGTGGATGAATTCCTTCCGGACTGTAGAGCTGCGCGAACAGAGGGGTCAAGGTCGATGCCGGGTACCGAAGCGGGGGGATCGCAGGTCAAGTCGGCCGTACGGACGGTGGAACTGCTGGAGTTCTTCGCGGCCCGGCCGGGGATGCACACCCTCGCCGCCGTCCAGGCCGCGGTCGGCTACCCCAAGTCGAGCCTCTACATGCTGCTGCGCACCCTGGCCGACCTCGGCTGGGTCGAGACGGACGCCACCGGCACCCGGTACGGCATCGGGGTGCGGGCGCTGCTGGTGGGGACGTCCTACATCGACGGCGACGAGGCCGTGGCCGCGGCCAAGCCCGCACTCGACCACCTCCTGGCCGACACCACCGAGACCGTCCACCTGGCCCGGCTGGACGGCACCGACGTCGTCCACCTCGCCGTCCGGCAGTCCCCGCACCATCTGCGCCCGGTCGCCCGCGTCGGCCGCCGGCTGCCCGCGCACTCGACCGCGCTGGGCAAGGCGCTGCTGGCGGCACACTCGGACGAGCAGGTGTGCGCCATGCTCCCGGAGACGCTGGAGCGGCTCACCGAGCACACCAGCACCGACCGCGCACAACTGCTGGAGGAGCTGCGGCTGGTGCGCGAACAGGGGTACGCGCTGGACCGCGAGGAGAACACGCTGGGGCTGCGCTGCTACGGCGTCGCCATCCCCTACCGCACCCCGGCCCGGGACGCCATCAGCTGCTCGGTGCCGGCGGCCCGGCTGACACCCGAGCACGAACAGACGGTCAAGCACGCGCTGTTCGACGCGCGGGACCGGCTGGTGTACGCCACCCGCACCCTCTGACGGGCTGCCCGCCGGTCCGCCGGGCCCCCGGGAGCGGGGCCGGACCGCCACCGGGCGGGGCGGCGTCTTGACGGGCGGGGCGGCCCTTCGTAGCGTCACCTTCCCCCTGGTGGCCGCCCCGCTGCGCCCGCATCGGCGCCCCGGGACCGAAGCGCCGCCGGACGACCGGATGGAGACCGTACGTGCCCGAGAGTCCCGCGGCCGGGTCCGCGCCCCGCACCGTCCTGCTGACCGGCGCCGCCGGGGGTCTCGGCACCCGGATGCGGGAGCTGCTGCCGGGCTACGGCTGGACCCTGCGGCTGCTGGACATGCGCCCGGTCCCGGACGCACCCGAGGCGCACGTACTGGACCTGGGAGCAGCGGACGCCGACGCGCTGCGCATCGCGGTCCGGGGCGTGGAGGCGATCGTGCACCTGGCGGGGATCTCCCTGGAGTCCACGTTCGAGAAGATCCTCGACGCCAACATCCGGGGCACGTACGCGCTCTACGAAGCCGCCCGCGCCGAGGGCGTGCACCGCGTCGTCTTCGCCTCCTCCAACCACGCGGTCGGCTTCACCCCCGTCCCCGCGGACGGCGCGGCGCTGATCCCGCCGGACACCCCGCACCGCCCCGACACCTTCTACGGCCTCTCCAAGTCCTTCGGCGAGGACCTGGCGCAGCTCTACCGGGACCGGCACGGCATCGAGACCGTCTCCATCCGGATCGGCTCCTGCCAGGCGGCACCGACCTCCGTGCGGGGGCTGTCGACCTGGCTCAGCTTCGGCGACTGCGCCCGGCTCCTGCACGCGGCACTGACCGCGCCGGACGTCGGCCACACGGTCGTCCACGGCTCCTCCGCCAACACCCGGCTGTGGTGGGATCTCGCCCCGGCCCGCGCCCTGGGCTACACGCCGCGTGACGACTCGGAGCCCTTCGCGGCGGAACTCATCGCCCAGTACGGGGAGTTGGACACCCGGGACCCCGATCAGGCACATCTGGGGGGCGAGTTCTGCACCCGTCCGCCGAGGTGGCCGCACTGAGTGCCGCCGCACGCGGGGCCGGACGGGGCGGACGGGGCGACGGGCGGGGCAGGCATGATGGATCAGCAACCGACCAGCCACGGGGAGGCCCCTGAGATGCTCGCCACACCGCTCAACCAGCTCGCCGACGCACAGGACGCGGGTTCGGACCTGCTCTCCGACCTCACGCACTCGGGCGTGCTGAGCTGGATCGTCCTCGGTCTGGTCGCGGGCACGGTGGCCAAGATCCTGCTGCCCGGCCGCGATCCGGGCGGCCTCGTGGGCACCGTGCTCATCGGTGTCGCCGGGGCGTTCATCGGGGGCTGGCTCTCCGCCACCTTCCTGGACCGTCCGATAGCCAACAACGTGGTGGATCCCAGCCTCTGGATCGCCGCCGTCGCCGGGGCACTGGTACTGCTGATCGTCTACCGGCTGCTCTTCGGACATTCCCGCGACCGCCACTGACCGCCGCACCGCGGCACCGGGTGCGGGCCGACCCCGGTCCCGCACAGGGGGCACGGACGTCTCACAGCAGACGTCCTCCGCGCTCCCCCGGTCCGGGTGGTTCGGAACCGGAAGCGGGTGGGTGGTAGAAACGCGGAGGTATACATCCCTCGCGTGAAAGGAGACGCCATGTCGTCCAAGCGTCGGCGCAAGAAGAAGGCCCGCCGCGGCAACGCGGCCAACCACGGCCGCCGTCCGCAGTCCTGAGTGCGGCTCCCCGCGTGCCGCACCGGCACGCGGGGAAGCCCGCCCGGCGGTCGCCGCCGCCCGCGAGCTGCGGCCCCGTATCCTCCCGGCGGCCGGTCTCGTTAGGAGGCCGTGAGCACTCGAACCTCCGCCCGCCATCTCGTCCGTACCGCCCTGGCCGCGGCCGCCCTGGCGGTACCCCTGCTGACCTCACAGGCCGCGCCCGCCGCCGGCGCCACGAACGCCCCCGCCGACTCCGCGCCCCGCGGCCCGCACACCGGGCCCGGCTCCGACAGCGGTACCCAGGGCGTCCTGCTGACCGTCTCCGGCTCCGGCGACACCTGGATCCGGGGCGTCATGCTGCACTGCGAGCCGACGCCGCACGGACACCACCCCAGGGCCGCGGAGACCTGCGCGGCGCTCGACGCGGCGCACGGCGATCTCGACGCCCTGCCCGCCGGAAACGGCCGCTGCACCATGCAGTACGACCCGGTGACCGTCGCCGCCCGCGGCAGCCACCGGGGGCAGGCCGTGAACTGGAAGAAGACCTTCCCGAACGCCTGCGTGATGCATCAGGCGACGGGCCCCGTCTTCGACTTCTGACCCGGTCCCGGGGAGGCGTCCCGGCGGGGCCGGACCACGCAGTGCGGCCGGGCCGCCCCGCCGCGCTCCCGGCGGGGCGGCGCGGTGGCGCTACAGCGCGGCGGCGCCGGGCTTCACCATGCCCCGTACCGTGCGCGAGTCGACGTACTCGCCCAGCGCCGTCATCTCCCACTCGCCGGAGAACTGGCGGATGAACTTCGCCATCAGAACACCCGTCCGCGACTCGGACTGGGTCAGGTCGAAGCGGACCAACTCCCCGCCACCGCCGTCGAGCAGCCGGCAGTACGCCTTGGCGACGTCCGTGAACTTCTGGCCGGAGAAGGAGTTGACGGTGAAGACCAGCCCCGTCACCTGGGGCGGGATGTCGCCGAGGTGGACGGTGATCACCTCGTCGTCCCCGTCGCCCTCGCCCGTGAGGTTGTCGCCCGAGTGCTGGATGACACCGCCCAGAATGGCCAGCTTGCCGAAGTAACAGGCGTCGACCTTCTTCCGGTTGGCGTCGTAGGCGATGACCGAGGCGTCGAGGTCGATCTCCTTCGCCCGCTTCCCGGCCCGGTGGACCGGCTCCCAGCCGAGCCCCATCCGCACCGAGGTGAGCAGCGGCCTGCCTCCCTTGACGAGCGACACCGTCTGGTTCTTCTGCAGGCTCACCCGCCCCTTGTCCAGGTTGATCTTCCCCGTCCCGGCGGGAGCGGCCGGGGCAGCCGGCGCAGCGGGGGCGGGTGCCGCCGCGGGCGGGGCGGGAGTGGCGACCGGCGGGGCGGCGGGTGCCGCGGGGGCGGCCGCGGGCGGGGCGGCGGGCTCCTCCACCTGCACGCCGAAGTCGGAGGCGATCCCGCCCAGCCCGTTGGCGTACCCCTGGCCGACGGCACGCACCTTCCAGGCGCCGTTCCTGCGGTAGACCTCCACCACCTGCAGCGCCGTCTCGGCACCGAGCTGCGGCGGGGTGAAGGTGGCCAGTACGGCGCCGGTGGCGGCGTCCCGGACCGTGGCGGTGGGTTCGGTGCCCGCGAAGGTGGCGCCGGGGGCGTCCAGACTCGCGAGGACGGTGACCTTGTCGATCCCGGCGGGCACCGCGCCGGTCTCGACGGTGATGGTGTCGGTGGCGCCGCCGGTGTGGGTCACGCCGGGAGCGGTCGGCTGGTTGTAGAAGACGAAGTCGTCGTCCGAGCGGACCTTGCCCTCCGGGCTCAGCAGCAGTGCCGAGACGTCGAGCTTGCTGGGTGCGGTTACCTCCACCGCGACGCGCTGCGCGGTCAGCGGAAGGTTGGAGCCGGGAGTCATTGCCGTCATGCCGGGGTAACGACCGGCCGGGCTTTGCGGTTCCTTTGCTGGGGTCGAGGTGTACCCGCCTCCGGGCCGCGCCCCGCGCGTCCGGCGCGCGGGGAACCGCCCGGTCCCGGCCGACGGCGGTACCACGGCAGGAGGCGACGGGGCCCGGCACCAGGCAGCACGCGGGGCGCCGCGCACGGCCGCTCGCCCCGGCCACGCCGGAGTACAGTGGCATAGACAGACCTGTTTACCGCGGTGCGGGCAGGGTCCGGCACGGCGGGGCGTCGATGAAGGGAGCTGCGAGCAGTGGGGACGGGGACAGCGGAATCGGCGGCGGCGCAGCCGGCGGCCCCGGAGGAGCTGACGCCCGGCGCCCGGCGGATTCTGGACGCGGCCAGCACTCTCTTCTACGAGCGCGGCATCACGGCCGTCGGCGTCGATCTGATCGCCAAGGAGGCCGGCACCACCAAGAAGACCCTCTACGACCGGTTCGGCGGCAAGGACGCGCTGATCGCCGCGTATCTGCGCGAGCGGGACCGGCGCTGGCGCTCCTGGCTGACCTCGTGGGTGGCGGCGCACGCCGCGGACACCGGGGCCTCCGCGCAGTTGCTGGCCACCTTCGACGCACTCGCGGAGTGGACGAGGCAGCACAATCCACGCGGCTGCGGATTCGTCAACGCCGCGGCGGAGCTGCCCGACCCCGCGCACCCGGGGCGCCGTGTGATCATCGGGCAGAAGCACTGGATGCACGGCTATCTCCACGAACTCGCGGTCGCGGCCGGTGCGCGGGAGCCGGCGCGGCTGGCCGACCGGCTGGCGGTGCTGCACGAGGGCGCCATGGTCATGCGCGGTCTGGAGCTCGTGGACGACCCGGTCGGCGCCGCACGCGCCCTGGCCGAGCTGGCTCTGCGGGAGGCGCTCCCCGGGCCCGGGGCCGGGGAGCCGGCCGGGCGCTGAGGCCGCGCCGGGACGGAGTGTCCGGTCCTGTCGGCCGGCCCGGCAGAGCCACCGCGGTCGGCGCGACGCCCCCGCGTTCCGAGGTGCATCCCGGCTGCCGCGGGCGCAGCCTGGAGTCATGAGTGCGTTCGTCGTCGTCCATCCACCCGCATCCGGCGGGGGTCGCCGCGTCAGTGTGCACGGTGAGACGCTGGGCACCGCCTACGGGCTCACCGATCTGATCGAGTTCCTCGCCCGCGCCGGACTGGACATCGCCACGGTCGATCTGTACGACGAGTCGGTCATCGAGTGGCAGGGCGGCAACCACCTGGTCTGGGGGCGCGCGGCGGAATGAGCCCGCGCCCCGCGGGGCAGGCGGGGGCCGACGGGGAGGGACGACGGGAGGGCGGGGCGTGCGGGAAACGCGACAGCATGGGGGCCGGAGCGGGGGCGTGCCCGGCGGTGCCGGGTTCCCGTGGCGGTGGCTGGTACCCGGAGTGCTGGTGCTGGCCGGGCTTCTGGTGTGGGGAATCATGGTCTACCCCCGGCTTCCGCACCAGGTTCCGCAGCATTTCGGCAGCAGCGGAGTGGACCGGTACGCGGACAAATCGGTGGGCACCGTCTTCCTGCCCGTCCTCGTGTACGCGGGCATGCTGGCGCTGCTGACCGGGATGGCGTCCGCCACCTTGCGGATCACCCCGGTCCGCGACCTGCCGCCGGGACGGCAGACGTCGAGCCTGGTCAACCGGCCGCAGACGGCGCAGGGAGCGCTGGGCCTGGCCCGGGCGCAGCTCTTTCTCGGCTGCTGCCTCGGGGTGACCATCGCCGTTGCCTGCAGCCTGATGTGGGCCGTCGAACCACCCGCCGAAGGCGAGCCCCGGACCGGGATGCTGCTGCTCGCCCTGCTGCCGTCGGCGCTCGGCACCGCCGCCGTGCTGGCCGCGGCCTTCCGGGACCGCCGACAGGGGTCCGGCCGGGCCGCGAAGCCCGGCGCGGAATGACCGTCCGGCTCGGTCCCGGCTATCCGGGACCGGCAACCCCCTCCGCCGTCGCCGTTCGCATTTGCAGGGCCCGGAGGTCGCGGCTGGCGGAGATCAGCTCCTTGGCCTCCTGCTCCGTGCTGACCATCGGCTGCGAGCCGTGCAGCGGCACCCCCGCGGTCTCCGGCATGAAGCGCACGGCGAGCAGGCCGACGAGCCCGCTGACCATCAGATAGCAGCCGGGCACCAAGTTGCTGCCCGTGGCGCTGACCAGGCCCTCGGTGACCAGCGGGGTGGTTCCGCCGAAGGCGGCCACCGAGAAGTTGAAGCCGATCCCCATGGCGGCGTAGCGCACGCTCGTGGGGAAGAGCGCGGGCAGCGTGGCGGCCGACGGCGCGGCGAACCCGGCCAGCAGGGTGGCCAGGACGAGCACGCCGAGCGCGGGCAGCAGCCAACCGTCCGAGCGCAGCAGCAGGAAGGCGGGGAGGGCCAGCACGATCTGGCCGACGGCGGCCCCGCGGTAGACGGGGCGCCGCCCGATCCGGTCGCTGAGCCGGCCGACGAAGGTGATGAGCACCACCACCCACACCATGCCGACCAGCACCAGCACATCGGAGGTGGTGCCGCCCCGGCCCAGCACCTCCGTCTGGTAGGTCGGCAGATAGCCGGTCACCATGTAGTTGGTGACGTTGTAGAGCAGCACCAGGCCGATGCAGACCAGCAGCGGCTCCCAGTACCGGCGCAGGATGGTGCGGAACTCGTGCTTCTGCTCGCGCTCGGCGACGGCCTGGTCGTGCTCGTCCAACTGCTGCTGGAAGGCGGGGGACTCCTCCAGCTTCAGCCGCATGTACAGGCCGATCAGTCCCAGCGGTCCGGCGATCAGGAACGGGATGCGCCAGCCCCAGGAGAGCATCTGGCTGTCGGTCAGCGCGATGTTGAGCACGGTGACCAGGACCGAGCCGAGGGCGTAGCCGATGAAGGTGCCGAAGTCGAGCCAGCTGCCGAGGAATCCGCGCCTGCGGTCGGGCGAGAACTCCGCGATGAAGGTGGTGGCGCCGCCGTACTCGCCGCCGGTGGAGAATCCCTGCAGCATCCGCGCGAGGAGCAGCAGGATCGGGGCCGCGATGCCGATCGTGCCGTAGTCGGGGATGAACCCGATCAGGAAGGTGCCGAAGGCCATCAGGACCATGGTCGCGGCGAGCACTTTCTGGCGGCCCAGCTTGTCGCCGAGCGGTCCGAAGAAGAGGCCGCCCAGCGGACGGACGACGAAGGCCGCGGCGAACGTCGCGAACGAGGCGAGGAGTTGCGCCGCGTCGGAGGCGCCCGGATAGAAGACCTTGCCGATGGTGGCGGCGAGGTAGCTGTAGACGCCGAAGTCGAACCACTCCATGCAGTTGCCGAGTGCGGAGGCGCTGACCGCCCGCTTGAGCATGGGCTCCTGGACGACCTGCACATCGTCCTTGGTGAACGGGCGGCCCGCGCGGCGCAGTCTGGAGACCAGTTCGTCGCGTACCTGTTGGGGCAGCGCGGCCACCGCCTGCGGTACCTGGCGGGCCGCAGCTGCGCCCCCGGACTGCCGCTTGGGGCTCTCTGTCACGTCGTTGCTCACACCCTTTGTTCCGGATAGCCGAAAAGGCCCGATCTGCTCGATCGTACGGAACAGCGGGAGCGGATCCCGGGAGCGGGCTGCCGGACTCGCCGCACTTCGCACACCGTCCGCGATGCGGACCGCGCACGCACCGCCGGGCGTCCCCGCACGCACCGCCGGGCGTCCCGTACGGCGCCGCCGGCGGTGGGTGCGGGCGGTCACGTCAGTGTCGGTACGGAACGCCCGCGCGGCGCGGGCGGGCAGGGCGGAGGCAGGTCGGCACGGGCGGCCGGTCGCCCGGTGCGGGAGTGAGGGAGGGCGGATCCCGGCCGGGCGGGGATCCGTGCGCGGTCAGCGCGAGCGGGCCTTGAACGCGGCCTTGCGGGCGTCCTTGGCGATCCGCTTGTCCGGGTGCACCCGCCCCATCGTCTCCAGCACGTCCCCGGTCGCGGGGTGCTCGACCCGCCACGCCTTGTCGAAGAAGCCGGTGTGCTGGTCGACCAGATCCCGTACCAGATCGCGCAGTTCATCCGGTTCACCGGCGGTCGCGACCTGGGCTGCGATGGTGTCGATCGTCAGCCAGAAGACCATCTCCTCGTCGGGCTGCGGCACGTTCCCGGCGCCGCGCTCGGCGAGCCAGACCCGGGCCAGTCCGCCCAACTGCCGGTCCTCAAGCACCTCGCGCAGCGCGGGCTCGGCCTCGGGCCCGGCGAACGAGAGCGCCTGCTGGCAGGCGAGCCGGCGGACGGGCGCGGCCTCGTCGCCGCCGCGCGCCGCCGCGAGCAGTTCCCGCGCGGCCGCCGGCGTGCCGTCGCCGCCGGTGGGGCCGTCGGCGTCGCGGGCGGCGAACCACCCCTGGATCTCGCTGCTGGCGTTCTCCTCCGTGTAGACCGGCAGCGCGGCCAGCAGCGCGTCCGCTCCGGCGTGCGCCAGGTCGCCGACCGCGGGGACGTCCAGCCCGGCCTCGCGCATCCGCTCGCGCACGCCGTGGAGGCCGAGCGGGGTGAGCCGCACCATGCCGTAGCGGGAGACGTCCTCCTCGTCCGGCTCGGCGCCCGACTCCGCGGCGTCGTAGGGCTCTTCGCCCTCGTCCTCGCGGGTGAGGGCCTCGTCCACCGGCTGGTGGACGACCAGCCCGGTCGGCTCCAGCATCCGGAACTGCTCGTCCAGCCGCATCATCGTGCTGGAGACCTCTTCGAGCACCTCGTCGGTGGGCTCGTCCATGCCCTCGGGCACGGTCATCGAGGCGGCCAGCACCGGCAGCGGCACCATCGACCCGGCGGCGACGGCGGGGTCGGTGGCCGTGAGCAGGTAGAGGTTGCCCAGGGCGCTGTCCAGGGCCTCGGCCTCCTCCTCCGGGTTCCAGTCCAGCGCGTCGAGGTCGATGGTGTTCGGGTCGATCTCGCCGTCCGGGCCGACGGCGCCCTCGATACCGTCCAGGAGTTCCTCGAAGCTGGGTGTCGCGGCGTCCGCGAGCACCGTCTCCAGGCCGCTGCGCCACAGCCCGAGGATCTCCTCGGGAGCGGGCGCGGCAGCGCCCGGGGCGCCGGTCAGTCCGCCCAGTTCCGGCTCCGGCGCGGCCGTGCCCACCGGGTCGTCGCTGCCCGGCCCATCGACGGTCTCGGCGCCCTGCCCGGCCGCCTCGGCCTCCTCGGTCTCCTCGAATTCCTCGACCGCCAGCAGTCCGGTGTCCACGGCGAAGTTCCACGCGTCGGCGGCGAGGGCGGGTGCCTCCTCGTCTCCGGACAGGCCCAGGTGTGCGGCGGCCTGCTTGAGCTGCTCGGCCAGCAGTTCGCCTCCGGCACCCACCGGAATGCCCGCGCCCGCGGGACCGCCGGCGCGCGCCCAGCGGGTGAGTTCCACAGCGCGCGCCAGGAGCGGTGCGGCCAGTGCGTCCCGCGCCAGTTCGGCATCGGAGGGGAGCCGGACGGGCGGCAGGGTGGGACGGTCGTCACCGGTCATGTGCGGGTTCATCTCCTACAGGTGCTACGGGTTGCCGGACAGTGCGGGGACCCATCGTAGAAGGGTTCTGTCCCCGGGTGCCCGAATCGTGCAGCAGGCATGTGACAAGGACGGAGACGGCCCCGGCACCGGTGCCCCCGCCTGTCCGGCTGTGGCCGGTTCCCGGCGGGGCCGGGCCCGCTGCGCACCGCGTGTGGCCGCCGACGACGTACCGTTCCGCCCAGGTCACGGCCGTCCGACGGGGCCCGGAAGCGGGCCGGGTCCGGTCGGCCGGCCCGGGTGTCCGGCCGGATGCCCGGGCCGGCCGCCGCCGTGGGCCACGAACTGCCGGCGCCGGGTCCGGGCGCAGGCCGTCGGACCGGTGATCACCCGTCCGAGCCCGGCTGCCCCGCCGAGGAAGCGGCCTCCGCGGGGGAGGCCCCGGACGAGTCCTGTGGCAGCAGCTCCGCGAGTCGGTGCGCCTCCTCGATGAGCGTCTCGACGATCTTCGATTCGGGTACGGTCCTGACGACCTCGCCCCGGACGAAGATCTGTCCCTTGCCGTTGCCGGAGGCCACGCCGAGGTCCGCTTCCCTGGCCTCTCCCGGACCGTTCACCACGCACCCCATGACGGCCACGCGCAGCGGGATGTCCATGTCCCGGAGCCCGGCCGTGACCTCGTCGGCCAGCTTGTAGACGTCGACCTGGGCCCGCCCGCAGGACGGGCAGGACACGATCTCCAGTCCGCGCTGCTTGAGGTTCAGGGACTCCAGGATCTGGAGGCCGACCTTCACCTCCTCGGCGGGCGGCGCGCTCAAGGACACCCGGATGGTGTCGCCGATGCCCTGGGACAGCAGCGCGCCGAACGCGACAGCCGACTTGACCGTGCCCTGGAAGGCCGGGCCCGCCTCCGTCACGCCGAGGTGCAGCGGATAGTCGCACGCCGCCGCGAGCTGCCGGTAGGCCTCGACCATGACGACGGGGTCGTTGTGCTTGACGGAGATCTTGATGTCCCGGAAGTCGTGCTCCTCGAACAGCGAGGCCTCCCACAGTGCGCTCTCGACCAGCGCCTCCGGGGTGGCCTTGCCGTGCTTCCGCAGCAGACGGCGGTCGAGCGACCCGGCGTTGACCCCGATCCGGACGGGGACGCCGTGGTCCTGCGCTGCACGCGCGATCTCGCGGACCTTGTCGTCGAACTGTCTGATGTTGCCCGGGTTGACGCGCACGGCCGCACAGCCGGCCTCGATGGCGGCGAACACGTACTTCGGCTGGAAGTGGATGTCCGCGATCACGGGGATCCGGGACTTGCGCGCGATCGTGGGCAGCGCGTCGGCGTCGTCCTGGGTGGGACAGGCGACGCGCACGATCTGACAGCCGGACGCGGTGAGTTCGGCGATCTGCTGGAGGGTCGCGCCGATGTCGGAGGTGCGGGTCGTGGTCATGGACTGGACCGAGACCGGGGCGTCGCCGCCCACGGGTACGGTCCCCACCTGGATCTGACGGCTGGCACGGCGTCCAGCCGGCCTCGGCGGCACCGTGGGCAGTCCGAGAGCGACAGGCATGGCAGTTCCCCAAGGTGGTCGGCCGGTCCGGGCGGACCGGGTGGCGGCTGCTGGCTGGGTGCCGCGGGTTCATCCCCCGCCGGGGGCGGGCGTGCGCTCGTCGGCCAGCGGTGTCCGCGGGACGCGGCCGGAGACCGGGTCGGCGAGCCGGCCGGGCATCGCGAAGACGACGTCCTCGGCGAGGCCGCGCTGGAGTTCGACCCGGTCGAATCCGAGTGCGGCGAGCCGGGTGACGAGCCCGCCGACGAGGGTCTCCGGCGCGCTGGCCCCGGCGCTGATGCCGACCGAGGACACGTTCTCCAGCCAGGCCGCTTGCAGGTGCTGTGCGTCGGGCACCAGATGGGCGGCGGCACCGTGGTCGCGGGCCACCTCCACCATGCGCAGCGAGTTGCTGGAGTTGCGCGAGCCGACGATCAGGACCAGGTCGTTGTCGCGTGCCAGGTCCTTGACGGCGTTCTGCCGGTTCTGGCTGGCGTAGCAGATGTCGTCGCCGGGGGTGATCAGGTCGGTGAAGCGGGCGCGCAGGGCCTCGACGACGCGGCCGGTCTCGTCGAACGAGAGGGTGGTCTGGGTGAGCACGGCGACCGGGGTGTCGTCGGGCAGGCCGAGGCGGCGCACGTCGTCCTCGGTCTCGACGACGACGATCCGGTCGGGGGCCTCGCCGAGGACGCCCTCGATCTCCTCGTGGCCCTCGTGGCCGACGAGGAGGATCGTGCGGCCGTCCCGGGCGAAGCGCACCGCTTCCTGGTGGACCTTGGAGACCAGCGGGCAGGTGGCGTCGATGACGTCGAGCTGCCGGTCCGCTGCGGCGGTGCGCACTCCGGGGGAGACGCCGTGCGCGGAGAAGACACAGACCGCGCCGTGCGGGACCTCCTCCTCGCTGTCGACGAAGACCGCGCCGCGCGTCCGCAGCTCGGAGACGATGTGGTGGTTGTGCACGATCTCCTTGCGCACGTACACCGGCGCCCCGTGCATGTCCAGCGCCCGCTCGACGATGCCGATGGCGCGCCGGACCCCCGCGCAGAAGCCGCGCGGCTGGGCCAGGACGACGTTCCCCGCACTCATGTCGGGTCACCCCCGGCCGGCGCGGGGACGGCGGCGGCCGTCCGGCGCGGGGTGCGCGCGTCCAGTCGCAGGCGCAGCCGGCGCGGGTGGTAGACGGTGGCCAGCGGAACCGGGCGGATGTCCATGCCGGGCTCGCAGGTGACCCGCCAGCGGCCGAGGATGGTGGCGAGCCCCAGCGCGGCCTCGGTGCGTGCGTAGAGGTCGCCGATGCACTTGCGGGCGCCGGTGCCGAACGGCACGTAGGCGTGCCGGGAGGCGGGCGCGACCCGGTCCGGGAGCCAGCGGTCGGGGTCGAACGTCGCGGGGTCGTCGAAGGCGTCCGCGTACTGGGCGACCGCGGCGGGGCTGAAGACGACGGTGGAGCCGGCGGGCAGCCGGCGGCCGGCGAGTTCGGTCGGGGCGGCGGTGAGCCGGGTGAACAGCCAGGCGGGCGGGTGCAGTCGCAGCGTCTCGGAGATGATCCGGTCGGTCAGGGAGAGCTTCGGCAGGTCGTCCCACTGCGGGGCACGCCCCTCCAGAACGGTGTCCATCTCCTCGTACAGCGCGGCCTCGATCTCCGGGTGCTGGGAGAGCAGGTAGAAGACCCAGGTGAGGGTACCGGCGACGGTCTCGGTGCCGGCCGCCATCACGGTGATCACCTGGTCGTGGATCTCCCGGTCCGCGAGCCGGCCGCCGTCGTCGTCGCGGGAGGCGAGCAGGGCGGCGAGCAGGTCGTCGCGCTCGGTCCCGTCCGCACGGTAGTCGTCGATGAGCCGCTGGGTGGTCGCGTGCAGGAAGTCCAGGTTGCTCCTGTAGCGCCGGTTGGACGGCAGGGGCATGCGGCGGACCGAGGCCGGCAGGAACATCTGCCGGAACAGGCCGTTGAGCACGACGTCGAAGGAACGTTCCACCTGCGCCGCCAGTTCGGGGCTGACGGGTGTGGAGTACAGGGTGCGGCCGACCGTGCGCAGGGCCATGCCGTACATCTCCTGGAAGGCGTCGACGACCATGCCGTCCTGCCACCGGGAGGCCGTGGCCTCGATCTCGGCGTGCATGGCCTCGGAGTAGCGCTTGAGCTGGCCGCGGGTGAACGCGGACTGCATCAGCCGGCGCTGCCGGCGGTGGTCGGCGAACGGGCAGGTGACCAGGCCGTTGCCGGCGATGTCGCGGGCGCGGTCGTAGAAGACGCCGCCCTTGTCGAAGATGCGGTCGTTCGTCAGGACGTGCCGCAGCAGTTCGGGATGGGTCGGCACATAGGCCCTGGTGGGGCCGATCTTGATCTCGACCAGGTCGCCGTGGGCCGAGAGCGACGTCATGAAGTTCACGGGGTGCCGCATCATCTGGAGGGCGTGTCCCACCACGGGGAAGGCCCCGGGCGCCGTTCCCGCTGAAAAGGTGCTCTCCTCGGTCATCCGATTCTCAACTTCCCGTGTTGTGGCGGTTGGCTGTCCGCCCCTCCAGGCCGGAGGCCGGCTGTCCGCGGCGGCCGGGCGGAGGTGCGCGGTGCGGGGGCAGGGGGCACTAGCGGGCGGTGCTGCCGAGTTCCTCCAGGTAGCCCCGGGAGCCGGCGGCGAGGGCGAACTCGGCGTCGTAGCGGCCCGAGGAGCGGTGCCAGTCGTAGGAACCGCGGATCACCGGGCGTATCGCGTCCGTGCGGTAGCGCTCCAGCGCCTCGCGCTCGTCCGGGTCGAGCCGGTAGATCTCGCCCAGCCGCGGCAGACACGACTCGAGCAGCAGGAACTGCTCCAGCCGGGCGTGCACCTCGTCCTGGAGGTGGGTGATGCTGCGGCTTCTGGACCAGCCGTGCTCCCGGTGCAGGATCAGGACGAGGTTGTTCTGCTCGCCGCGGGCCTCCTCCTTCTCCAGCGAGGCGATGTCGTTGAGCATCAGGTTGACGTCGACGGCGACCTGGAGCATCGCGGACAGCAGCGTGCTGTCGAAGACCCGGTGCGGCACCTCGAAACGGCCCGCGCGCTCGGCGAGGTCCACCGTCGGCTGCACGCCGATCGTGTGCCGGCGCATGCCCAGGTACTGCGCGGCCGAGTCGCACGGCCGGTTCCAGAAGCGGCTCGCCGCCTCGTCGATGTACCCGTCGAAGTAGTTGCGCCAGTGCCGGGCGCTGCGCGCGCACCAGGCCGGGGTCATGCCCTCGCGGGTGCGCCGCCAGATGTCGGCGAAGCCGTGGGCGATCGGCGGCGCCTCCTCCGGCAGCGGACCGTCCAGCGCGGCCGCCACCGCACCGGTCAGCTGCCCGGCCTGTTCGGGGTCCTCGCCGCGCGGCCCGTCGAAGAGGTCGTCGAACAGGAAGAACCACGACATCAGATCGACGCCCAGGTCGAGATCGGTGCCGGTGGCGTGCGGGTAGAAACGGGAGGCCAGGTCGGCGTAGCTGCCCCGCAGATGGCGTTCGGCCGCCATGTCGGACTTGATCAGACCGAGCGAGCGCGGCCACGCCAACTGCTCCGCCTCGGCCCGGGCATGATCGGGGCTCTGCCGGCCCGGCAGGGGTATTCGGATGTCGATGTCCTGCGGCATGGGGAAATCCTTCTCGTGGGGGAACGGGCTCGATGCCGTGCGGGAAGCGGGAAAGGGATGTCGGGGGTGGCGGGTAGGGGTGCGGACGTCCCGGCCGGGAACTCACCCGTCCCGGTCGACGACGAAGCGTCCGAGCGCGAGCAGTTCCTCGCGCGCACCGGCGTCCAGGTCGACGCCGAGCAGCGCGTCCTCGGCCAGCTTCATCCGCCGGGCGGCCTCGGCCAGGGCCCACTCCCGGCCACCGGCCCCGTCGATCAGTTCGGCCGCGCGCCGCAGTTCCTCCTCGCCGGGCTCGCCGGGCGCGGACAGCCAGGTGCCCAGCTCGACGCCGAGCGTGCCGCCCTGCTGGAGCGCGTAGCTGACGGGCAGGGACTTCTTGCGGGCGCGCAGATCGGAGTGGACCGATTTGCCGGTGACGGCCGGGTCGCCCCAGATGCCGAGGACGTCGTCGGTGAGCTGGAAGGCGCGGCCCACCTCGTCGCCGTAGCGGGCCAGCGCATCCACCGTCGCCGCCGGTGCTCCGGCCAGGACGGCGCCGATCGCGGAGCTCGCCGACAGCAGCGCGCCGGTCTTGTCGGCGGCCATGTCGAGGCACTCGTCGACCGTGACGTACGGGCGCCGCTCGAAGGACAGGTCCTGGACCTGCCCCCGGATGAGGTGCCGGGTGGTGCGGGCCAGCAGCAGGGCGGCGGGCACGGCCGTCGGAGTCCCCGCGTCCAGCAGCACCTCCTGGGCGAGCGTCAGCATCGCGTCACCGGTCAGGATCGCGCTGGAGGAGCCCCACAGCTTCCACACGGTGCGCTTGTGGCGGCGTTCCTCGTCGCCGTCCATCAGGTCGTCGTGCACCAGGGAGAAGTTGTGCACCAGTTCCACGGCGACGGCGCCCGGCAGGGCGACCTGCGGGGAGGCACCGACCGCCTCGGCGGACAGCAGCGCGAGCGCCGGCCGGACGGCCTTGCCGGCATCGCCGTTCGTGGGCGCCCCGCCGGCCGTGATCCAGCCGAAGTGATAGGCGGCCTGGTGCCGTGAGCGGTGGTCCAGCCGGTCGACGGCGGCCCGCAGTGCCGGTGTGATGGTGGCCCGGCTGTGGCTGAGACGCGTGGGCGCGGTGCTCATACGGCGGCCTCCGCATGCCAGGGAGCGGCCGGGTCGTCGAAGATGCTGACGACCTGCCGCATGAGGCGCCGTTCGGCCGGGTCGAAGGGCTGCTTGGCGTGGATGGTGCCGAGCTGGTCCCACATGACGATGTCCCCGGGCTGCCAGGTGTGGGCGTAGGTGTGCTCGGGTCTGCCCGCGTGCGACAGCAGTTCGTCGAGCAGTTTGCGGCTCTCGTCGGGGGCGAGGTCGACGATCCGCTTGGTGTTCAGGGTGCTGACGTAGACCGACTGACGGCCGGTCCGCGGATTGCGGGCGATCAGCGGGTGGACGGTGGAGGTGCCGTCCTCGGGCTGGATCCGCCTGCCGCTCTCGCCGAGGGACACCTCGCCCTGCAGCTCTTCCTCGATGGTCTCCTCGTACCCGGTGCGCAGGCCGTGCCGGACCCGGTAGGAGTGCAGGCGCCGGCGCTCCTCGGGCGGCAGCGAGTCGTACAGGGCGTACATGTCGGTGAAGAGGGTCTGTCCGCCGCCGGAGGGCGGCACTTCCAGGGCCTCCAGGAAGCCGACCTGGGAGACACGGGGGCGGAAGGAGTAGTCGGTGTGCCACGCCATCCAGGCGGCGTCCCCGACACCGATCTTGCGGCCGTCCTCCAGCAGATTGGAGACGATCAGGATCTCGTTGTGGTCGGGGTGGGCACCGCTGGTCAGGCCGGTCTTCGGGATGTACCCGAAGCGACTTCCGAAGGCCAGGAACTCCGCGTAGGAGGGGGTTTCGTGGCCGCGGAAGACGAGCACGAGATGCTCGTCGAGCGCCGCCCGGATCTCCTCGCACTGGGAGCTGCCCAGGTCGCCGGTGACCTGGGAGCCGTGTACGACGGCGCCGAGAGCGGCGCCGGGGATCGGCGTGACGTCCATGGGCGTTGCCGCCTTTCGTGAAACGGTGGGATGGTCAGCGCAGTTCCAGACCGGCGAGGTCACCCGCCTCGCGCCAGCGCCGGAGGATGTTCACGAACTCCACGGAGCCGCCGCCGTAACTGGAGTTGAGCAGCGGCAGCCCGGCCGGATCGCCCTCGTTGTTGTACAGACCGGGTGTGCAGTTCTCCAGGAAGTCGATGTCGCTGCTGGCGAGCCGGAGGATCTCCTCGACCCATTCCTTCTCGCCGGTCCCGGACGCCTCCACGACCCGGTGGCCACGCTCCTCCACGCACTTGACGATGTGCGCGAGGTGCCGGGCCTGCTCGCCGAGCATGTAGGCGATGTTGACGTGCCGGCCGGCCTGGATCTTGGACAGGATGAAGCAGTTGGGGAAGCCGTTCACCTGCAACCCGTGCAGGGTGTGCGCGCCGTCCGCCCACTTCTGCGACAGCCTCAGGCCGTCGCGGCCGACGATGTCGTAGCCGGCGCGGTCGGTGTACGGGACGGCGAACTCGTGCTCGTATCCGGTGGCGAAGACCAGGCAGTCGAGCGGGTACTCCCGGCCGTTCGCGACCACCCCGGCCGCGGTGAGCCGCTCCACACCCTGCCCCTGGGTGTCGACCAGGGTCACGTTGGGCCGGTTGAAGGTCTGCAGGTAGCTGTCGTGGAAGCAGGGCCGCTTGCAGTACACGCGGTAGTACGGCTTGAGGGCGGCGGCGGTGGCCGGGTCGTCGACGAAGCTGTCGATGCGGGCGCGCAGTTCCTCCATCTTGCGGAAGTCCGCCTGTTCGGCGGCGAGCGCCCGCTCCTTCGGGTCGCCCCCGGTGTCGCCGGTGGGCAGGATCGCGGCGGCCAGCTCGGCCGTGGTCTGGGTCCAGCGGTCCTGGACCAGGTCCTCGTCCTGCGGGATGCCGGAGGTCAGCGCGTGGAAGTTCTCCATGCGGCGCTGCTGCCAGCCCGGTTCGAGGCTGTCCGCCCAGTCCGGCTCGGTGGGCCGGTTGCCGCGGACGTCGACCGCCGCCGGGGTCCGCTGGAAGACGACGAGCTGTTCGGCCCACTCGGCGAGGTGCGGGGCGATCTGGACCGTCGTCGAGCCGGTGCCGATGACGCCGACGGTCTTGTCCGTCAGCCCGGTCAGACCGCCGGTGCTGTCGCCGCCGGTGTAGTCGAAGTCCCAGCGGCTGGTGTGGAAGGAGTGTCCGGCGAACGTCTCCAGCCCCGGCAGCCCGGGGAGTTTCGGGCGGTGCATCAGGCCGATCGACATGGACACGTACCGGGCCCGGATGACATCCCCGCGGTCGGTGCTCACCAGCCACTTCCCGGCGGCCTCGTCCCAGCGCAGCTCGGTGACGGTGGTCTGGAAGAGGGCGTCGCGGTAGAGGTCGTATCTGCGGGCGATCTGCTGGAGGTGCGCGAAGATCTCGGGGCCGGTGGAGTACTTCTCGGTGGGTATCGTCCCGATCTCCTCGAGGATCGGCATGTAGATGTAGCTCTCGACGTCGCACCGGACGCCGGGGAAGCGGTTCCAGTACCAGGTGCCGCCGACGTCGCCCGCCTCGTCGATCAGCCGGATGCGCTCCAGGCCGGTCTCCTCGCGCAGGTGCGCGCCGGTCAGCAGGCCGCCGATGCCGGCGCCGACGACGGCGACGTCCACCTCGTCGGTGAGCGGCTCGCGTTCCTTCCGCTCGGTGTAGGGGTCGCGCGCATAGCGGCTGAAGTCACCGCGCGCGAACTGGTACGTGCGACCGGCGCTGCGCTTGTCGCGTTCCTGCCGGTACTTCTCCCTCACCGCTTCCAGGTCGATGGCCGGTGTCTCGTCGCTACGGTCGTCGCTGTCGGCGCGGGCCACAGCTACTCCTCGGGGGAAGGGGACGGAAGGGGAACATGACGCCACACCTCGTCGAACTGGGCACGCAGCCGCTGCGGGGCGTCGGGGTTGCTGAACAGGTAGAACCGGTCGGAGCCGAGGGCTTCCCACACGAGCCCGGCGACGTCCTCGGCGCTGACCGACGTGTCACCGCCGGCACCCCGCGGGGCCGCCAGGCCCTGCACCATGGGGGTGTCGACCCGGCCGGGGCACAGCACCGACACCCGGATCCCGGTGCCCCGCAGATCGGCCCGCAGGCTGCGGGCGACCGCGAGGTCGGCGTGTTTGGAGGCGGCGTAGGCCGCGCTGCCGGCGCCGACGACGAATGCGGACATCGAGGCCGTGTGGATCAGATGGGCCGGGCGGCCGCGCTCCAGGAGCCGGGGGACGAAGGCGCGGGCCACCAGGACGTGCGCCCAGTGGTTGGCCTCGAAGACCTGCCGCATCCGCTCCAGCGGCACCTCCCACAGCGGCTGCCCCACTGGGCCGAGCACCCCCGCGTTGTTGCACACCACGTCGATGCCGCCGAGCCGGTCGAACGCCGTGTCCGCGAGCCGGTCGACGGCATGCGGATCGGTCAGGTCGGCCGTCACCGCCGTGACCCGGGCGCCCTGTGCGGCGAGTTCGGACGCCCGGCGGTGCACCGCCTCGTCGATGTCCGTCATGAGCACGCCGAGGCCGGCGCGCGCGAAGCGGGCACCGAGAGCGAGGCCGATGCCGCTGGCGGCGCCGGTCACCACGGCTGTCCTGATCTGCAGGTCCACTGGCTCTCTCCGCTCTGCGCGCGGCTGCGGCGAAGGACAGCGCGCTGTTGCTCGCGAGAAGGTCCGGTTCCGGTGGCGCCGTTCGGGAGGGGGAGGTCAGCGGGGGTCGGGGAGCTTCAGACTGATCACGAGGACGGCCGCCGCGAAGCACGTCAGCAGGGCGAGGACGAGGACGGCCGCCGTCGCCGTCGAGAACGGGCCGTCCAGGGAGACGAAGAGGGTTCCGCCGACGGTCGTGCCCAGCGCGGTCGCCATCTGCTGGCTGGTCACCAGCACACCGCTGCCCATGCCGGCCTGTGCGGGAGGTACGTCGGCGAGGATCATCCGGAACAGCGTGGGACCGATCAGCGCCGCACCGGCGCCGAAGAGGGCGATCCCGATGAGCACGAGCGTCAGGGAGGGATGCGGCCAGCCCAGCCCCATCACCAGCGCCAGCAGCACCAGACCCGCGCCCTGGACGAGGGCGCCCAGGGTGACGATCCGGCCGCCCAGGGCCGCCACGATCTTCGGGGTGAACTGCGCGACCGCGAAGAACGCCACGGCGAACGGCGCCAGCCCCCCGCCGGAGGCCAGCCCGTGGAAGCCGAAGTGTCCCTGCGCGATCAGCGCGTAGACGAACAGAAAGGCGCCGAAGCCGGCCTGGAAGGGCACCACGGCCGCGAGCCCCCGGCGCGTGCCCGGATGGGACAGCACCGACGGGGACAGCAGCGGTGAGCCGCCCCGCGCCTCCAGCCCGCGCTCGACCCGCACCAGCGCCGACAGCCCCGCCGCGGCGACCACGAGCAGCGACCACAGCCACAGCGGCCAGTCCAGATCGGGACCCGCCACGACCACGGCCAGGACACAGACCATGGTGGCGCCGAACAGCAGGGTGCCCAGCGGGTCGAAACCGGGCCTGGTCCCGGCCCTGGTCGCGGGGACCCGCCGGATCGCCAGCAGTGCGGCGACCCCGACCGGCACGTTGATCAGGAAGACCGACCGCCAGCCGACCCCGGCGATGTCCAGCGAGACCAGCAGCCCGCCCAGGATCTGCCCGACGACCATGCCGAGGGCCGCGGTCACGCCGTACATGGCGATCGCGCGGGCCCGCTCGCGGCCCTGGCTGACCGCCTGGATCGTCGCCAGCACCTGTGGTACGAGCATGGCGGCGGCGGCCCCTTGGAGCAGCCGGGCCGTGACGAGGAACTCGATGGTCGGCGCGAGTCCGCACAGCGCCGAGGTGACGGTGAACGCCGCCAGCCCGTACGCGTACAGTTCCCGCCTCCCGAAGGCGTCGCCCAGCCGTCCGCCCAGCACCAGGCCGAGGGCGTAGGTGAGGCCGTAGCCGGACACCACCAGCTCCAGCGCCGCCGGACCGCCGTGGAGATCCGCACCGATCGGGTCCAGCGCCACATTGACGATGGAGGCGTCCACGATGGACAGGGCGTACCCGATGAGGACCACCACGAGGGCGACACCGCCGAGCCCCGCGGCGGCCGGTTCCGGACCGGCGGCGGACGCCGGCGTCGCGCCGGGCTCCTTGGGCGGGGAGAGTCCCTCGCGATTCGTCATGTGCTGCCTGCCCGGGGGTGCGTGGGGGACGGTTGGAGAGGGTGCGGGGCCGACGTCACTCGACGGCGGTGGGAGTACCGGTGATCTTGGACAGGATTCCCTTGGAGGCGTCCTTCGCGGATTCCGGCCAAGGCGTCAGCGCGTTGAACCCGCGGTGCGAGGAGGCGGGCTGGACGCGGGTGTCCATCGACATCCGCATGCGGGCCGGGTTCGCCGAGACGTTCGGGATGGACTTGTGGCACATGAAGGCGTGGAACAGGAGCACGTCGCCCGGCTCCATGGGGGAGAACAGCAGCTGCCCGTCCCCGCCGAACTCCTCCGCCGGGACACCGCGCACGGGGTGGCCGAACCGGCGGAAGTTCTCGGTGACGACGTGCTCGCGGGGGCCCTTCCTGTGGCTGCCGTCGGCGAGGGCGACGCCGCCGGTGTCCCGGCTCGTCGGGAGCAGCGGTATCCAGGCGGTGCGGAAGTCCTTGTTCGGGCCTATGTAGAAGCCGTCCTGGTGCAGCGGCGTCAGGAAGCTGGGTTCCTCGGACCCCGCGGCGGACGGGTAGTAGCGGATCGTCGTGGACTCGAAGACGAAGACGGGCTCCCCGAAGACCTTCTCCCAGACCTTGACGGTCGAGGGGTGGTTCCACAGGTCGTCGTACTTGACGTAGTCGTGCATGGCGACCTCGTCGACCGCCTCGAAGGAGTCGATGGCGAGGTTCTCGAGCGTGGTGCCGGGCGCGGCGTGGCCGAGTGCGATCAGCCCCTCGAGCATCTGCTCGGCGGCGGTCCGCACGAGTTCAGGGTCCAGCGCGCCGCGCAGACAGACGTAGCCGTGCTCGTCGTAGAACCGTTCGAGGGCCTGATGGTCGTCCAGAAGGGGCGTGCAGTCGACGTAGTCGCTGAAAGTGTCCGTCATGGTTCCTTGTCCTCGTGATGGGGGAAGGAGCATTGAACTTCCGAACAGACCGGCGTCTTCGAGGGCGCCGGGTGAGGCGGAGTCGACGAGAGGCGGCCGCCGGAACGGCCGGTGCTGACATCCGGGGGTCCGAGGGCCGGGTCCGGCCGCGGGGACGAGCCCGTGAGCGGGAGTGGGTGGATGCCGGGCCGCCGCGACCGCGCGGGCGCGGGCACGCGTCTCACGAGGCCGCCTGGTGGCACCGGAGCACCGGCGTCCGTGCGGCCGGCGAGGCGCCGCACCGGCGCGGGAGCCGCCCCCGGCCCCGTCAGTGCGGTCCGGCCCCGGGAACGGTGGACGGCCGTGCGGTCGCTCGGGCGGTGCCGCTCAGAAGGTAACGGGGATTTCATCGAACCCGCCGGTGATCCGGTGTTCCTGCCAGCGCAGTTCCTCCTCGGGTACCGCGAGCCGCAGCTCGGGCAGCCTGCGGAACAGCCGCTCGAACACCGCGGTCAGTTCGATCCGGGCCAGCACACGGCCGACGCAGTGCCGGGTGCCGTGCCCGAACGACAGATGCGGTCTGGGCCTGTCCCGGGTGATGTCCATCAGGTCGGGCTCGGGGTACGCGTGGCCGTCGACGTTGGCCGCGCCGATGGCGAGCAGCACCGCCTCCCCCGTCCGGATCACGGTGTCACCGACGGTGATGTCGCTGTGCGCGTAGCGGGGTACGAGCGCGTTGGACCCCTTGCCGCCCACGGCCAGGCGCAGGATCTCCTCGACCGCGCCCGGGGCGAGTTCGGGCTTATCGGCCAGCAGGGCACGCTGCTCCGGATTGCGCAGCATCAGCAGAGTGCCCAGGTCGATACGGACGATGGTGGTCTCGTAGCCGAACAGCAGCACGGCGTTGCCCAACTGGGCGATGTACGCGTCGGACAGCGAACCGTCCTTGGCCGCGATCAGTTCGGACAGGATGTCGTCGCCCGGCTCCGTGCGCTTCCGCGCCACCAGTTCCGTGGTGTACTCGACGACCTGCTGGAAGGTGTGCGCCGAGTGCCGGCCGTCGTCGCTCTGGTCGAAGGTGCCTCTCGCCCACTGGCCGAACCGCTCCCGGTCGGCCCACGGCACTCCGAGCAGATCGCAGACCACCATGGTCGGCAGCGGAAACGACAGCGCGCGGTGCAGGTCGGCGGGCTGGGGGCCGGCGGCCAGTTGGTCGAGCAGTTCGTCCACGTGCTGCTCGATCCGGGACTTCATCATGCGCATCCGGCGTGTGGAGAACCGGGGGACGAGCAGCTCACGCAGCTGCGGATGGTCGGCGGCCTCGGTCTCGTAATCGTCCCCGGCCATCAGCGCCATCATGGTGTTCCGGGCCGTGGTCTTGGCCTGCCGCGCCGGGTAGGGGTTGCTGAGACCGAGCCGGCGGTCGGCGAGCAGCGCCCTGACCTCGTCGTAGCGGGTGACCAGCCAGGCGTCCTCACCGGCCGCCCGCACCGGGGTGATCGGCCCCTCCTGCTGCAGCGTGCGCATCCGGGGCGCGACGCCGAGCACGGACGGATTGTCGAACGGTAGTGTCGGCAGTTCCTCCATGTCCCCCGTCCTCATGAGTCAGGCATGGCTTCGTCGGACATCCGGGCACGCCGACGGCGTCGGTGACGTCGGGTGCGCCGCGCACCGGTCGAGGGGCGCGCGGAGATGCCGGCCGCCGGTCCGGCGGACGATCATTGCTGACGTGCGGGTGGTGCGGGCGCCGGGTCGGGCTGCTGACTACAGAGACGATCCGACGAGCAGTGCCAGGTCGATGAGGCGGTTCGAGTAGCCCCACTCGTTGTCGTACCAGCCGACGACCTTGACCTGCGGGCCGGACACCCGGGTGAGCCCGGCGTCGAACACGCAGGAGGCCGGGTCGCCCACGATGTCGCTGCTGACCAACGGCGCGTCCGCGTAGGACAGCACGCCCTTGTACGGTCCCGAGGCCGCCGCCGCGTACGCCTCCTTCACCTCGTCCACCGTGGTACCGCGGCTGGTGGTGACCGTGAGGTCGGTGACCGAGCCGGTCGGCACGGGCACCCGCAGCGCGAAGGCGTCCATCCGGCCGGCGAGCTCCGGGAGGACGAGGCCGATGGCCTTGGCGGCGCCGCTGGAGGTGGGCACGATGTTCATGGCCGCGGCCCGGGCCCGGCGCAGGTCCTTGTGCGGGGCGTCCTGGAGGTTCTGGTCCTGCGTGTAGGCGTGCGCCGTGGTCATCATGCCGCTGTCGATGCCGACGGCGTCGTGCAGCACCTTGGCCAGCACACCGAGGCAGTTGGTGGTGCAGGATGCGTTGGAGATGATGGTGTGGCGCTCGGGGTCGTAGTCGCCGTCGTTGACCCCCAGGACCACCGTGATGTCCTCGTCCTTGGCCGGCGCCGCGATGAGGACCTTCTTCGCGCCGCCTTCAACATGTGAACGCGCCTTCGCGGCGTCGGTGAAGATGCCGGTGGACTCGATCACGATGTCCACTCCGAGGTCGCCCCAGGGCAGGTCGCCCGGGTCGCGCTCGGCGAGCACCTTGACCGTCCGGTCCCCCACACGGATGGCGCCCGACTCGGCGGTGACCTCCTCGGGGAAGCGGCCCAGGATCGAGTCGTAGGCGAGCAGGTGGGCCATCGTGGGCACGTCACCGAGGTCGTTGACAGCGACGACCTCCAGCTCCGAACCCCGCGCAGCCGCCGCACGGAAGACGTTGCGACCGATGCGTCCGAAGCCGTTGATGCCGATTCGCACAGTCATGGGCGTTGTTCCTCACCTAGCGCTCTAGAAGTCTTTGACGCGCCGTTGCGCCGAGGTGCAATGCAGCCGTGTGCCCGGACGAGGCTCCGGCACGCGATCAAGCACGAGCTTATATAAGTTTGCGATACATTTCCAGGGTGATTCACGCTCAGCGTGCCGATCCCACAACCGACTTGGCGGCAGCTGGTCCCTCACCGGCGCGTTCGAGAAATCAACCCCCACCGCATCCGGTTCCCGCGGCGGGGAAGCCGTCGCAGCCGACACCGCGCGAGCCGGCCGCCCGCATCGGCATCCACGGCACAGGGACCAGGATCACCAGCCGGCGTGAACCGCGGCCCGACGTTCCTCAAGCCCGAAGGGATGCGGCGAAGGAGTTGGCCGAACCGTCACGACCTTGACAACCGGCATCGGCCCGCCATGCTTTACGCGCGTAGAGAATGCCCGTGCACCGCCGTACACGCTCCCCCTACACCCGGAGGCCCAGGTGCCGTTCCGCCCGCCGTTCCTGCCGCCCCGCTCCTCGCCCCGACCCTCGCTCCGGCCCCGGACACCGCTCCGGCGGCTCCGGGCCGCACCGGCCGCCGTCGCCGCCGCCTGCTGCGGGCTGCTCGTGCTGCCCTCATCCGCCGGGGCCGCCGACGCGCCCGGCGCCGGCGCCGCGCACGCTCCGCGCATCCACGACATCCAGGGCCGCACCCGACTCTCCCCGTTCGCGGGCCGGGAGGTCACCGGGGTACCCGGTGTCGTCACCGGGGTCCGCGACTTCGGTGCGGCACGCGGCTTCTGGTTGCAGGACCCGCACCCCGACCGCGACCGGGCCACCAGCGAGGGGATCTACGTCCACACCGGAGGGGACAGCCCCGGGGTCGAGACCGGCGACGCGCTGCGGGTGACCGGGAAGGTGCAGGAGTACTACCCGGGCGGCAAGGAGGCGGGCAACCAGTCGGTCACCGAACTGAGCGGCGCCACCTGGCGGACCACCGGCCACCGCCCGCGCGGGAGGCTGCCGAGGGCCGTCCGGCTCACCGCGCACTCGGTACCGGAGGCGTACGCGCCGGACGCGGCTGGGGGTCCCCCCGGATCCGGAGCACTCGAGGGAGGGAGCATCGAGAACCGGCCGCTGCGCCCGGACCGTTACGCGCTGGACCGCTACGAGTCGCTGGAGGGCATGCGCGTCTCCGTGCACGACGTGCGGGTCACCGGTCCCACCAGCCGCTACCACGACCTGTGGGTGACCACCGACCCGGACCAGCACCCGACTCCGCGCGGCGGCACCCTCTACGGCTCCTACGAGGACCGCAACGGCGCCCGGATGAAGATCTCCTCGCTGCTCCCCCTCGACACGCACCCCTTCCCCGAGGCCGACGTCGGCGACTCGCTGCGCGGCACCACCGAAGGCCCGCTGGACTACGAGCAGTACGGCGGCTACACGCTGCGCGCCACCGCACTGGGCGAGCTCCGGGACAACGGCCTGGAGCGCGAACGGACCCGCAGGCAGCGGCGGAACGAACTGGCAGTGGCGACGTACAACGTCGAGAACCTCTCCCCCGCCTCCGAGCCCGCCAAGTTCGAGCGGCTGGCCGAGGGCCTGGTCACCAACCTCTCCTCCCCCGACATCGTCACCGTCGAGGAGGTCCAGGGCGACTCGGGGCCGCAGGACGACGGCACCGTCGGCGCGGAGCGGACGCTCACGAGACTGACCGAGGCCATCCGGAAGGCGGGCGGGCCCTCCTACGCGTGGCGCCAGATCGACCCGGAGGACAAGGCGGACGGCGGCCGGCCCGGCGGCAACATCCGCGTGGCCTTCCTCTACAACCCCGCCCGGGTGTCCTTCACCGACCGGCCCGGCGGCGACGCCACCACCCCGGTACGGGTCCTGGAGCGGGGCGGCGAGCCCGCGCTGTCCGCCTCACCCGGCCGGATCGCACCGCGGGACGCCGCCTGGGAGGACAGCCGCAAGCCGCTGGCGGGCGAGTTCCGCTTCCGGGGCAGCACGGTCTTCGTGATCGCCGGCCACTTCAGCTCCAAGGGCGGCGACCAGCCGATGGAGGGCCGCATCCAGCCGCCCGCCCGGCACTCGGAACAGCAGCGCGTCGCACAGGCCGAGGCGGTGAACGGCTTCGTGCGCACGCTGCGGGACGTCGACCCGGAAGCGGTGGTCGTGGCGGGCGGCGACTTCAACGACTTCCCCTTCTCCCCCACCCTGCGCACGCTGCGCTCGGGCCACGCGCTGACCAGCCCGCTCGACCGGCTGCCCCGCGACGAGCGGTACGGCTACGTCTACAACGGGAACTCCCAGACCCTGGACCATCTGCTGACCAGCCCGGGCGCCGGGCGGCCCGAGTACGACATCGTCCACATCAACGCGGAGTTCGCCGACCAGGTCAGCGACCACGATCCGTCGGTCGTCCGGATCACCCGCCGCTGAGCAGGCGCCGCCGCGAGGCGGTCCCGGCCCGGACGGCTGCGGGGCGGCGCGCCCGTCCCGCCGCTCACCGGCGGGTCGGTCAGGCCCACCGCGGCGGCTTGCCGCCCCGGTGCCCGGACGGCGGCGGAACAGCGGGCTGTCCGCCGTGCGGGGGCGCCCCGGGCGAGCCGTGGGGCGGTGTCCCCGGCGCGCCGTGGGGCGGTACCGGAGGGGCGCCGTACGGGGCGCCCGGCGCTCCGGGGACCGGGCCCGGGCGGCCGGCCGGACCCTGGGGCGGCGGCCCTCCGGCACCCGGCGCCGCTCCGGGTGCGCCGGGCCCGGGCCGGGTTCCGGTCAGGTCCCGCACCAGCAGGGTCGCGCCCGCGACGGCACCCGGCATCAGCGGGACGGCGAGCAGCGGCACCAGGAAGGCCAGCGCCAGGGGCACTCCGAAGCCCAGCGCGAGGGCCTTGCGCCGGCGCAGCATCGCCAGCCGCTCCCGAACCGGGACGCCCCGGCGTTGCAGCCCGACCGAGGCGAGTTCCAGGGTGAGGAAGAATCCCGCGACGCAGAAGCCGAGCGCCGGGACGACGCTCTGCCCGAGCAGCGGGACGAAGCCGAGGAAGAAGAGCGGAACCGTGAACAGCAGCGTCCGGAAGAGCACGTAGGCGCTGTCGCACAGCGAGGTCCACAGCTCCCGCCACAGGGGCCGGTCGACGACCTGCCCGGGCAGTCCGCCCTCGCTCTCCTCGACCCGTTCGGAGAGCTTCTCGTAGAACGGGTCGCCGATCAGCAGGGTGACCGCCGCGAACGTCACCACGGCCAGCATCAGCACGGCGCACCACAGCATGACCGCGAAGGCACCGCGGGTCAGGGCGCGGCCGGTGGCGTCCCAGTCGTCGGCGAAGGGCGTGGCCCAGGCGGCGAGGTCGTCGGCGTAGAAGCCGAGCGCGACGAGGGCCGCCGCGTAGAGGACGAATGTGATCAGCGCGGGCAGCAGCCCGAACCCGAACCACCGCCCGTGGGTGAGCACCCACCGCTGTCCCCGCCCCAAGTACCGCAGCCCGGCCCCAAGATCACGCATATGGCAAGCCTACGGCCTGCGGGCCCGGGTGCGGGACGGGTGCGCCCGCCGCCCTCCCGATCGGTTGCGCAGTTGTGACGCCGCGCCGCCGCGCTCCGCTCCAGCGGTGGCGTGGCGGCGCGGACGCACCCGGCCGGCTCAGTTGTGGCTGTGCAGCGCCTCGTTCAGGCCGCCCCACGAGCCGCTGCGCTGCAGGGCCTCGACGGCGCCGGTGACCGAGTTGCGGCGGAAGAGCAGGTTGTTGGCGCCGGACAGCTCCAGCGCCTTGACGATCTTCCCGTCCGGGAGGGTGACGCGGGTACCGGCCGTGACATAGAGGCCGGCCTCGACGACCGAGTCGTCGCCGAGCGAGATCCCGATGCCCGCCTCGGCACCGATCAGGCAGCGCTCGCCGATGGAGACGACCTGCTTGCCGCCGCCGGAGAGGGTGCCCATGATCGAGGCGCCGCCGCCCAGGTCGGTGCCGTCGCCGAGGACGACTCCCGCGCTGATCCGGCCCTCGACCATGGAGGTGCCCAGGGTGCCGGCGTTGAAGTTGCAGAAGCCCTCGTGCATGACGGTGGTGCCCTCGGCGAGGTGCGCGCCCAGCCGGACCCGGTCGGCGTCGCCGATCCGGACGCCCTTGGGGACCACGTAGTCGGTCATCCGCGGGAACTTGTCCACGCTGGTCACCGCCAGGTGCGCACCGGAGGCACGGGCGGCGAGCCGGGCCCGGTCGACCTGGTCGACCGGCACCGGACCCAGGTTGGTCCAGGCGACATTGGCCAGGTGCGCGAACTGCCCTTCCAGGCTGAGCCCGTGCGGGCGTACCAGGCGGTGGCTGAGCAGGTGCAGGCGCAGATACACGTCGTGCGCGTCCAGCGGCTTGTCGTCCAGGGAGGAGATGACCGTGCGGACGGCGACGATCTCGACGCCGCGGCGCGGGTCCTCCCCGAGTGCCTGCGGCGCGGCGCTGCCGAGCAGCTCGGCGGCGCGCTCGGCGTTCAGCCGCTCGCTGCCCGCCGGGCCGGGCTCCGCGACGAGCTCCGGGCTGGGGAACCAGGTGTCCAGGACCGTGCCGTCGGCGACGGTGGCGAGGCCGGCGGCGACGGCGCCGGTGGTGCGGAGAGTGGGTGCGTCGGTCATACCTCGAACGCTATCCGGAGCGGGCGGGCGATGACGAACCGGTCCACGGGCCGGTCAGGCTAGGAGCGGTCACCGTCCGCGGCCGGGCCCGGGCCGCCGAGCACCCGGGCGAGCGCCGAGCGGACCTCCGTCCGGTCGAAGGGGCGGTCGGTGAGCAGGATCTGCAGCAGCAGTCCGTCGATCAGCGCGGCCAGCGCCCGGGCCGTGGCCGGGTCCGCGGTGTGCCGGCCGACCACCTCGACCCAGTCGTCGATCCAGGCCGCCGCGACCGGCTGGAGCGGCGGGCGGCGCAGGGCGGCGAGATAGAGCTCGTACTCCAGCCGGATGCGTCCGTGCGCTCCCGAGGCGTACTCCTCCAGGATCCGCACCATCACATCCAGCAGGGATTCCCGGCCGGACAGTTCCCGGTCCCAGGTCTCGATCTCGGACTGCGGCCCGCAGGTGACCTGCTGGAGCGCCGCGACGAGCAGATCGTCCAGGCTCCCGAAGTGGTAGGTGGTGGAGCCCAGCGGCACGTCCGCCTCGGCCGCGACGGAGCGGTGGCTGAGTGCCGAGATGCCCTTCAGCTCCACCAGCCGGATCGCGGCGTCGATGATCCGCTGCCGCCGCTCGGGGTCGTATCGCCGTCCCATCAGTGCGCGCCTCCCAGGTTGAGCACCACGACTCCGCATATCACCAGCAGCAGGCCGAGGATCTTCGCGGCGGTGACCGACTCGCCGATGAACACCATGCCGATCAGCGCGATCGCCGCCGTCCCCGCACCGGACCAGATGGCATAGGCGGTCCCCACGGACAGGCTCTTGAGCGTCTGCGCGAGGAGCACGAACGCCACCAGATAGCCGGCCGCCGTCAGCAGCGAGGGCACCAGTCTGCTGAAGCCCTCGCTGTACTTCATCGCGGTCGTCCCCAGTACCTCCGCGAGGATCGCCGCCGCCAGCGTCACATAGGTCATGCGTACGAGCGTACACAACGTTGCGTACGGTCGTACACAGGAAGGTTTCCGGCCATGCGAAACGGCCGCGCACCCCGAAGGTGCGCGGCCGTCACCCGCCGTACGCGGAACAGCTGCCGGAGCGCTCAGACGTTGAAGCCCAGCGCCCTGAGCTGCTCGCGCCCGTCGTCAGTGATCTTGTCGGGGCCCCACGGGGGCATCCAGACCCAATTGATCCTGAGTTCGTTGACGATGCCCTCGGTCGCGGACTGCGCCTGGTCCTCGATGACGTCGGTCAGCGGACAGGCCGCCGAGGTGAGCGTCATGTCGATGGTGGCGATGTTCGCGTCGTCGACGTGGATCCCGTAGATCAGGCCGAGGTTGACGACGTCGATACCCAGCTCCGGGTCGACGACGTCCATGAGCGCCTCGCGGACCTCTTCCTCGCTCGCGGGCTTGGTGGTCATCTCGGTCATGCCGTCTTCTCCTTGGCCGAGTCGGCTTCCCCCGGCTCCTGCGCGCTCACGTCCGCCCCGCTGAACGCCTTGGATGTCGCGTCCTTCCACGCCATCCAGCTCAGCAGCGCGCACTTCACCCGCGCCGGGTACTTCGAGACCCCGGCGAACGCCACGGCGTCCTCCAGCAGGTCCTCCATGCTGTCGTCCGGCTCGAGCTGACCCTTGGACTGCATCAGCTCCAGGAACGTCTCCTGGATCCTGCGGGCCTCGGGCAGTTCCTTGCCGACCAGCAGCTCGTTCAGCACCGAGGCGCTGGCCTGGCTGATCGAACAGCCCTGGCCCTCGTACGACACATCCTCGATGGTGTCGCCGTCGTACCGCACACGCAAGGTGATCTCGTCACCGCACGTCGGGTTGACGTGGTGCACCTCGGCATCGCCGTCGCGCAGCCCGCGCCCGTGCGGATGCTTGTAGTGGTCCAGGATGACTTCCTGGTACATCGAGTCCAGCTTCACCGACAGCCCCTAAGCGAAGAAATTCCGTACGTGTTCCAGCCCGTCCGCCAGGGCGTCCACCTCGGCGGGCGTGGAGTACAGATAGAACGACGCTCGCGTGGTGGCAGGAATTCCGTACCGCAGGCAGACCGGGCGGGCGCAGTGATGGCCCACCCGCACCGCGATGCCCTGCTCGTCCAGCACCTGGCCGACATCGTGCGGATGAATGTCACCCAGTGTGAAGGAGATCGTGGCACCGCGGTCCTCGGCCGTGGCGGGGCCGATGATCCGCAGGTCCGGGATCTCCTGGAGCTTGCGCACCGCGTACTCCGTCAGTGCCTGCTCGTGCTGGTGGATCCGGTCCATACCGATCGCGCCGAGGTAGTCGACGGCGGCACCGAGCCCGACCGCCTGCGCGATCGGCGGGGTGCCCGCCTCGAACTTGTGCGGCGCCGGAGCGTACGTCGACGAGTGCATCGTGACGGTCTCGATCATCTCCCCGCCGCCGAGGAACGGCGGCAGGTCGTTGAGCAGCTCCTGGCGCCCCCACAGCACGCCGATGCCGGTGGGACCGCACATCTTGTGGCCGGTGAAGGCCACGAAGTCGGCCTGGAGCGCCTGCACGTCCAGCACCATGTGCGGGGCCGCCTGCGAGGCGTCCACCACGACCAGCGCGCCGACCTCCTGCGCCCGCCGCACGATCTCCTCGACGGGGTTGAAGGTGCCCATGATGTTGGAGACGAGCGTGAGCGCGACCACCTTGGTGCGCTCCGTGATCAGCTCCTCGACCCCGGCCATGTCCAGCCGGCCCTCGTCGGTGAGACCGAACCACTTCAGCTTCGCGCCGGTGCGCTGCGAGA
The DNA here is from genome assembly GCF_000280905.1 of Streptomyces sp. AA1529. GTDB lineage: Bacteria > Actinomycetota > Actinomycetes > Streptomycetales > Streptomycetaceae > Streptomyces. Next base: position 100,316 of record NZ_ALAP01000078.1, read on the forward strand.
GCAGCTGCCACGGAACGATGTTGGAGTGGTGCTCCATCTCCGTGATGACGATCTCGGTGTCCCGCTCGACGCGGTAGGGCTCGTCGGCCCAGCCGAGCATGTTGGCCACCAGGTTGAGCGACTCCGAGGCGTTCTTGGTGAAGATCACCTCGTCGCGGCTGGGCGCGTTGATGAACGCGGCGACCTTGTCGCGCGCGCCCTCGTACAGCGCCGTGGCCTCCTCGGCCAGCACATGCACGCCGCGGTGGACGTTGGCGTTGTGCTTCTCGTAGTAGTCGGCGAGGGCGTCGAGCACCTGCGTCGGCTTCTGCGAGGTGGCGGCGTTGTCCAGGTAGACGACCTTCTGCCCGTCGTGCACCAGGCGGTCCAGGATCGGGAAGTCCTTACGGATCGCCTCGGTGTCCAGCAGACCCGGGAGCTGTGTCACGCAGTGGCACCACCCTTCACGTACTCCTCGTAGCCCTCTTCCTCCAGCTTGTCGGCCAGCTCGGCACCGCCGGACTCGGCGATCCGCCCGTTGGCGAAGACATGCACGTGGTCGGGCTTGACGTAGCGCAGGATGCGGGTGTAGTGCGTGATCAGCAGGGTGCCCACCTCGCCGGTCTCCCGGACCCGGTTGACGCCCTCGGAGACGACGCGCAGCGCGTCCACGTCGAGGCCGGAGTCGGTCTCGTCCAGGATCGCGATCTTCGGCTTCAGCAGCTCCAGCTGCAGGATCTCGTGCCGCTTCTTCTCACCGCCGGAGAAGCCCTCGTTCACGTTGCGCTCGGCGAACTTCGGGTCGATCGAGAGGCGCTCCATGGCCTCCTTGACCTCCTTGACCCAGGTACGCAGCTTGGGGGCCTCGCCGCGGACGGCGGTGGCGGAGGTGCGCAGGAAGTTGGAGACGGAGACACCCGGGACCTCGACCGGGTACTGCATGGCGAGGAAGACACCCGCGCGGGCGCGCTCGTCGACGGACATCTCCAGGACGTCCTCGCCGTCGAGCTTCACCGAGCCGCTGGTGACGGTGTACTTGGGGTGCCCCGCCAGCGAGTAGGCCAGCGTGGACTTGCCGGAGCCGTTCGGCCCCATGATCGCGTGCGTCTCGCCCTGCTTCACGGTCAGGTCGACACCGCGCAGGATCTCGTTGGGGCCGCCCTCGGTTTCGACGGAGACGTGCAGGTCGTTGATCTCAAGCGTTGCCATGGGGACTTCAGGACTCCTGTGTGACGGAGACGAGCACTGCCGCATCGGGGCCGTCTCCTTCGATCTTGACGGGGTACACGGGGACGGGGCGGGTGGCGGGCAGCCCGGAGGGCTTGCCGGTGCGCAGGTCGAAGCGGGAGCCGTGCAGCCAGCACTCGATGGTGCAGTCCTCCACGTCGCCCTCCGAGAGCGACACATTGGCGTGCGAGCAGATGTCGTTGACGGCGAACACCTCACCCTCGGTGCGCACGAGGGAGACCGGAACGCCGTCCAGCTCCACCCGCAGCGGGGTGTCCTCCTCCAGGTCGCCCAGCGAGGCGGCCCTGACGAAGCTCTCGCTCATCAGACCGACGCCTCCAGCTCCGCCTCGATCCGGGCGAGGAGGCGCTCCTCCACGTCCGCAATGCCGACCTGCTGGACGAGCTCGGCGAAGAAGCCGCGCACCACCAGCCGGCGCGCCTCGCGCTCCGAGATGCCGCGCGCCATCAGGTAGAAGAGCTGCTCGTCCTCGAAGCGGCCGGTCGCCGAGGCGTGCCCGGCGCCGACGATCTCGCCGGTCTCGATCTCCAGGTTGGGGACCGAGTCGACACGCGAGCCGTCCGTGAGCACCAGGTTGCGGTTCAGCTCGTAGGTGTCGGTGCCGGTGGCCGCCGCCTGGATGAGCACGTCACCGATCCACACCGCGTGCGCGTCGTCGCCCTGGAGCGCGCCCTTGTAGGCGACGTTGCTGCGGCAGTTGGGGGTGTCGTGGTCGACGAGCAGCCGGTGCTCCTGGTGCTGCCCGGCGTCGGTGAAGTACAGGCCGTACAGCTCGGCCTCGGCTCCGGGGCCGGCGTAGCTGACCCGGGGGTTGAGCCGCACCAGGTCGCCGCCGAAGGTGACCACGACCGACTTGAAGGTCGCGTCCCGGCCCACCAGCGCGTTGTGCTGCGAGCAGTGCACGGCGGTGTCGTCCCAGTCCTGCACGGAGACGACGGTCACCTTGGCGCCGTCGCCGAGCACGAACTCGACATTGGCCGAGCGCACCGCGTCACCGGTGTGGTCGATGACGATGACGGCCTCCGCGAAGGCGCCGATGTCGAAGACGGTGTGGCCGTAGGTCACACCGCCCTCGCCGTGCAGGGACACCCGCACCGGCTCGGTCAGCACCGCGTCCTTGGGCACCGAGATGACACTGGCCTTCTCGAACGCGGAGAACGCCTGCGCCGCCACCCGGTCCACCGGCTTGCCGGCACGGCCGACGCGCGCGTCGTCCCGCGACACCTTCTCGACGGTGACCCCGTCGGGCGCGGACACCTCGGTCTTGACCGAGCCGGTCGCCTGCGCCGTACCGTCGTGCAGGCCCTTGAGCCGGTCCAGAGGAGTGAAGCGCCACTCCTCCTCGCGGCCGTGCGGCACCGGGAAGTCCGCCACGTCGAAGGACGGCGGGGCGCTCATCCTGGTGGCGGTGGTGGACTCTGCGGCCACCGCGATGGATCCCGTGGTGTTGGAACCGACGGGGATGTTCTGGGCCTCAGCCATGGCTGTCGTGTTGCTCGCTTTCTGCCTCTTTGTGTGCGCCCGCCTCCGGGGGCTCGGACCCGGTGCCGGCGTTCGATCGTGCTCGCTCCCTCGTCATCCGGGACCCGCGCGCGTTCTCCACTTCGGCACCGGCGCCCCCTTCGGCTCGCTCACCTGGTCGGAGAAGGGGTCACGGATGACTCGGAACGGGGGCGGGCGGCGTCAGCCGACCGCTCCTTCCATCTGCAGCTCGATCAGCCGGTTCAGCTCCAGCGCGTACTCCATGGGCAGCTCCTTGGCGATCGGCTCGACGAAGCCGCGCACGATCATCGCCATGGCCTCGTCCTCGGACAGACCGCGGCTCATCAGGTAGAAGAGCTGGTCGTCGCTGACCTTGGAGACGGTCGCCTCGTGGCCCATCGTCACGTCGTCCTCGCGGACGTCGACGTAGGGGTAGGTGTCGGAGCGCGAGACGGTGTCCACCAGCAGCGCGTCGCACAGCACGTTGGACTTGGAGCCCTCGGCGCCCTCACCGATCTCGATGAGACCCCGGTAGGAGGTCCGGCCACCGCTGCGGGCCACCGACTTCGAGACGATGTTCGAGGAGGTGCGGGGGGCCATGTGGACCATCTTGGCGCCCGCGTCCTGGTGCTGGCCCTCGCCCGCGAAGGCGACGGACAGCGTCTCGCCCTTGGCGTGCTCACCCATGAGGTAGACCGCCGGGTACTTCATCGTCACCTTGGAGCCGAGGTTGCCGTCCACCCACTCCATGGTCGCGCCCTCGTAGGCCACGGCGCGCTTGGTGACCAGGTTGTAGACGTTGTTCGACCAGTTCTGGATGGTCGTGTAGCGGCAGCGGCCGCCCTTCTTGACGATGATCTCGACGACGGCCGAGTGCAGCGAGTCCGAGTCGTAGATCGGCGCCGTGCAGCCCTCGACGTAGTGCACATAGGCGTCCTCGTCGACGATGATCAGCGTCCGCTCGAACTGGCCCATGTTCTCGGTGTTGATCCGGAAGTAGGCCTGGAGCGGGATGTCGACGTGCACGCCCGGCGGCACGTAGATGAAGGAGCCGCCCGACCACACCGCCGTGTTCAGCGCGGCGAACTTGTTGTCGCCGGCCGGGATGACGGTGCCGAAGTGCTCCTGGAACAGCTCGGGGTGCTCGCGCAGCGCCGTGTCCGTGTCCAGGAAGAGGACGCCCTGCTTCTCCAGGTCCTCGCGGATCTGGTGGTAGACGACCTCCGACTCGTACTGCGCGGCGACACCGGCGACCAGGCGCTGCTTCTCCGCCTCCGGGATGCCGAGCTTGTCGTAGGTGTTCTTGATGTCCTCGGGCAGGTCCTCCCAGGACTGCGCCTGCTTCTCGGTGGACCGCACGAAGTACTTGATGTTGTCGAAGTCGATGCCCGACAGGTCCGAGCCCCAGTTGGGCATCGGCTTCTTCTCGAAGAGCTTGTGCCCCTTGAGGCGCAGCTTGAGCATCCAGTCGGGCTCGTTCTTCTTCTCCGAGATGTCGCGGACGACATCCTGGGAGAGGCCGCGCTTCGCGGCTGCACCCGCGGCGTCGGAGTCGGACCAGCCGTACTCGTACTTGCCCAGCCCCTCGAGCTCAGGGTGAGCAGTCTCCGTAGGAGCGGTCATGCGGGGTTCCTCCCGGCGTCGTTCACGTTGGTGGCGTTGCTGGTCTTCGGTGGTCGTGCGGGGGTCCTGGCTGCCGGTGGCCGGGCCGCGACGGTCCCGGGGTGCGGATGTGTCCTGGGGATGAACGTCGTGCACACTCCGTCGCCGTGCGCGATGGTCGCCAGCCGCTGGACATGCGTACCCAGCAGTCGCGAGAAGACCTCCGTCTCCGCCTCGCACAGCTGGGGGAACTGCTCGGCCGTGTGGGCCACCGGGCAGTGGTGCTGGCAGAGCTGCTCGCCGGCCTGCGCGGGCGCGTCACGCGCGGTGGCAGCGTACCCGTCCGCGGTCAGCGCCTGCGCCAGGGCCCGCACCCGGTCCTCGGGCACGACCCGCTCCAGGGCCTCCTGGTACTTCTCCGCCTGCGCCTCCACCCGGGCGCGCGCGAAGGCCGCGACCGCGGCCTCCCCGACCTCGCCGTCCCCGGCGGTCCGGGCGATCCAGCGCAGGGCGTCGGCGGCGAGCTCGTCGTACGCCTGGTCGAACGCATCCCGCCCGCAGTCGGTCAGGGCGAAGACCTTGGCGGGGCGGCCCCGGCCGCGCGAGCCGTAGACCCGCTTGTCGCGGGGCTCCACGACGCCCTCGGCCACGAGCGCGTCCAGATGACGGCGGACGGCCGCCTGGGTCAGCTCCAGCCGCAGCGCCAGCTCGGCCGCGGTGGAAGGGCCGTGATCCAGGACGGAGCGCGCGACCTTGTTCCGCGTGCCGTGCTGTTCATCCTGCGCGGAGGGGCCCGACGCGGCTCCGCCGGTGGCCGGTGCGGCCATCGGTCGATGCTCCCGAGCGTGGTCCCTCTTTTTCACAACGCCATTGTTGCTTAATTCCGCCGAACCCGGCAAGCGACAGCCCTGACCAGCCCCGATGGAGTACATCACGTAAGGCTGGCCTAACCGGCGGGCCTGCGTCCGCCGGTTGGGCCGCCGCAGCCCGCCGCAGCCCGCCGCAGGAGCGCCGCGGCCCGCTCCCTAGACTGCCTGCATGCGAAGTTCAGCGGCTGTGGAGGTCGCCGGGCTGGTGAAGCGGTACGGCAGCAGGACCGCCGTCGACGGACTCGATCTGACCGTCGCGCGGGGCACCGTCACCGCGTTCCTCGGCCCCAACGGAGCGGGTAAGACCACCACCGTCGAGACCTGCGAGGGCTACCGCAGGCCGGACTCCGGCACCGTGCGGGTGCTCGGCCTCGACCCGATCGCCCAGGGCGCCGAGCTGCGGCCCCGGATCGGGGTGATGCTCCAGAGCGGCGGGATCTACCCCACGGCCAGAGCCGAGGAGACACTCCGCCACATGGCGGCACTGCACGCGCACCCGCTGGAGGTGCCCGCGCTGATCGACCGCCTCGGCCTGGGCGGCTGCGGCCGCACCCCCTACCGCAGACTCTCCGGCGGCCAGCAGCAGCGGCTCGGTCTGGCACTGGCCCTGGTGGGCCGCCCCGAGCTGGTCTTCCTGGACGAACCGACCGCCGGGCTCGACCCGCAGGCCCGGCACGCCACCTGGGACCTGGTGCGCGAGCTGCGCGCCGACGGAGTGACGGTGCTGCTGACCACCCACGCCATGGACGAGGCCGAGGAGCTGTCCGACGACGTCGCCATCGTCGACGGCGGCAGGGTCATCGCCCACGGCTCCCCCGAGGAGCTGTGCCGGGGCGGCGCGGAGAACACCCTGCGCTTCACCGGACGCCCGGGGCTCGACCTGAAGTCGCTGCTCAAAGCGCTGCCGCCGCAGACCGGCGCGGCCGAGCTCAGCCCCGGCAGCTACCGGCTCACCGGCACGGTCGACCCGCAGCTCCTGGCCACCGTGACGTCCTGGTGCGCGCAGAACGGCGTCCTGCCCGACCGGATCTCCGTGGAGCGCAGAACGCTGGAGGACGTCTTCCTGGAACTGACGGGGAAGGAGCTGCGCTCGTGAACGGAACCGGTACCGCCGGCGGCAGGTACGCGCCCGCGCCGGGAGCCGCGCCGCTGCCGCGCATGGTGCGGGCGCAGGCGTGGCTGGAGACCCGCACCCAGCTGCGCAACGGCGAGCAGCTGCTGCTGACCGTCGTCATCCCGACGCTGCTGCTGGTGCTCTTCGGCGCCGTCGACATCGTCGACACCGGCCGCGGCTCCCGGGTCGACTTCCTGGCGCCCGGCATCCTGGCGCTGGCCGTGCTCTCCACCGCCTTCACCGGGCAGGCCATCGCCACCGGCTTCGAGCGCCGCTACGGCGTCCTCAAGCGGCTGGGCGCCTCGCCGCTGCCGCGGTGGGGGCTGATGACCGCGAAGACCTGCTCGGTGCTGGTGATCGAGGCCCTGCAGGTGCTGCTGCTGAGCGTGGTGGCGCTGGCGCTGGGCTGGTCGCCGCACGGCAACCCCGGCGCGGTGCTGCTCCTCCTGCTGCTGGGCACGGCGGCCTTCTCCGGACTCGGGCTGCTGATGGCCGGCACCCTGCGGGCGGAGGCCACGCTGGCGGCGGCCAATCTGGTGTTCATCCTGCTGCTGGTGGGCGGCGGGGTCGTGGTCCCGCTGGAGCGGTTCCCGGACGCCGTGCAGGGCGTGCTGCGGCTGCTGCCCATCTCCGCCCTCTCCGACGGGCTGCGCGAGGTGCTCCGGCACGGGACCGGGATGCCGTGGGGCGATCTGGGGGTGCTGGCGGTCTGGGCGGTACTGGGCCTCGGGGCCGCCGCGCGGTTCTTCAAGTGGGAGTGACGCCCCCCGGGCGACCCTCGTGAATGCGCGCACAAGCGGCCCTCTACCATGGCTTCGTGCCGAAACTGCTCGAACTCGTACGTAACCCCGTCGCGTACATCGCCGCGCGCTGGACCCCCTCGCCCCGCACCGTGGAGCGGGCGGCACTGGCCGCGCTGCTGATGAGCATCGTCATCGTGGTGACCGGCGGCGCGGTGCGGCTGACCGGCTCGGGCCTGGGCTGCGACACCTGGCCCAAGTGCAGCGACGACAGCCTCACGGCCACCTCCGCCATGGGGGTGCACGGGGCCATCGAGTTCGGCAACCGCATGATGACCTGGGTGGTCTCGGCCGCGGTCGGCTGGACCATCGTCGCCGTACGGGCGGCGAAGCCCGCCCGCCGGGGCCTGAGCCGGCTCGCCTGGGCGCAGTTCTGGGTCGTGGTGGGCAACGGCGTGGTGGGCGGCATCACGGTGTGGGTGAAGCTGAACCCCTTCGTCGTCGCCGGGCACTTCCTGGCCGCGACCGCGCTGCTGACCGTCACCACCCTCACCTGGCTGCGCGCGCGGGAGGGCGACGCGCCGCCCCGGCCGCTGGTGGGCAGGCCGGTGCGCAGGCTCACCCACGTCCTGCTCGGCTTCACGGCCTGCCTGGTCGTCGCGGGCACCGTGGTCACCGGGGCGGGGCCGCACGCGGGTGACAGCAGCGAGGTGGACCGGATGCCGGTCGCCGTGGAGCTGGCCACCCGCACCCACGCGGCGTTCGCCTGGATCGTGGTGCTGCTGGCCCTCGTCCTCGCCCTCGGGCTGCGCCTGATGGACGCGCCGGCCGGTCCGCGCAGGACGGTGCGGAACCTGATCCTGGTGCTGCTGGCGCAGGGCGCCCTCGGATATGTGCAGTACGCGACCGATCTGCCCGAGGTCCTGGTCGGGCTGCATCTGCTGGGCTCGACGCTGGTGTGGATCGGCGTGCTGCGGGTGGTGCTCTCCACCCGGGAGCGCGGTCTCCCGGCGGCTGCCGGGGACGCGGCTCCCGCTCCTTCCGGTGCTTCCCTGGGCACGGCGCCGATTGCCGCCGCGGCGGAACCGGCTCCGGCTCCGGCTCCGAGCCGCTGACCCGCGTCCCGGTGCCTCTCGCCGCCTCGACTACTCACGGGTAGCATCGGGGCATGGCAGCAGACAGCAGCAAGCGGACGGCCCGCCTCGTCAAGCAGACCGGCGCGTTCGCGCAGCGGCACGGCGGGAGCGCCGAGGCACAGATCGCCTACGTGGGACAGGTCGGCTTCCGGATCTCCCTGGTCGGTGCGGACGGCACCTGGGGCGACCTGATGGCCCCCTCCAAGGAGGCCGCCGAGGAGGCCGTGCGGGCCGAGGGCGTCACCCTGCGGGAGAGCTTCGACGGGGAGATGGCCGAGCACATGCGCACCGGACCCTATGAGTGGGAGCGCATGGCCGGTGTCCAACTGGGCGCACCCGGCGGCCGCTAGCAGCGGCGTACCCCGGCCGGCGCCGACACCGCCGAGGGCCGGTCCCTCCCGTCGCCGGGAGGGACCGGCCCTCCGTGCGTCGTGGTGCGCGGCCGGGGCGGCTCGTTCGTGGTGGGCGGGGTGCGCGCGGTGCGGGAGGAGACGCGGCGCTCAGCGCAGGAAGGGGTCGATGGCGACCGCTGCGAAGACCAGCGAGACGTAGGTGATCGACCAGTGGAAGAGCCGCATCTCCTTGAGCTTGGCGCCGGTCAGCCCGGCCCGGGCGCGGGCCCGCAGCGCGTGGGCTTCCCAGAGCCACAGTCCGCCCGCCAGCACCGCGACGAGCGGGTAGAACCAGCCGACGTAGCCGAGGGGCCACAGCAGCAGGGAGACGACGACCATCACCCAGCTGTAGACCACGATCTGGTTGGCCACCACGACATTGCCCGCCACGGCCGGGAGCATCGGCACGCCGACCCGCTTGTAGTCCTCGGTGACCTTCATCGACAGCGGCCAGTAGTGCGGCGGGGTCCAGAAGAACATCACCAGGAAGAGGATGACGGCGGCCCAGCTCAGCTCGTTGGTCACCGCCGACCAGCCGATGAAGACCGGCAGACAGCCCGCGATACCGCCCCACACGATGTTCTGCGAGGTGCGCCGCTTGAGGAGCATCGTGTAGACGACGACGTAGAAGAGCAGCGCACCCAACGACAGCGCGGCGGAGAGCCAGTTGACCAGCAGCCCGAACATCAGGGTGGAGACCACCGCCAGGCTGATGCCGAACGCCAGGCACTCGCGCGGGCTGACCATGCCGGTGACGAGGGGGCGCCGCTCGGTGCGGTGCATCAGCGCGTCGATGTCCCGGTCGATGTACATGTTGAGCGCGTTGGCACCGCCGGCCGACAGATAGCCGCCCAGGCAGGTGATCACCACCAGCCAGAGGTCGGGGACACCCTGGGCCGCCAGGAACATGACCGGGATGGTGGTCATGAGGAGCAGCTCGATGATCCGCGGCTTGGTCAGCTCGATGAACGCCTTGACGCGGGCACCGGTCGGCCGGTGACCGCTGGGCTCCAGCGCCCCCGCAGGACGGGATTCGACGGCCGTCACGGACACCCCTGATCGCGTCATAAGGAATCAGCGAGCCCGCACCGGCGCACAGAAGGAAAGGTGCAGGCCCGGGTCAAGCTCGCGCGTACCACGCCACTTTAGACGTTGGCGATACCTCGCCGGTCATGGGGGGTCACCGTGTTGGCCCCGGGGCCCGGGCACCGCTGAGGAGCCCGGGCCCGGGCGTCCGGGCGGGCCCGGCGGCGGGCGGGCGCCGCGGCGCCGGCGGCTCCGGCCGGGCCGCACCCCTCCGGGCGGCTCAGGAGGGGCCCGCCTCCCGCCGGACCCGGCTTCCGCGGCAACCGGGTCGTGTCCGACGGGCGGATCGGGGGAACAGACGTCAGCCTGGGAGTGGTGCTCCGGCGTCGCTCGCCGCGGACCGGGAGGACGGCCGGCTGTCCGGGGCCGGCTCCCGGCCGTCGGCCGCGGCGCGAAGGGTGACCACCCGTGACGACCACAGAGTGAACTGTCGAAAAGTCGCACGTCCCGGCAGAGGTACGCTCGACACCGCCCGGTGAGCGCACAGACACCGGCCATCGAACATGTGGAGAGGAGCCCTGACGCAGGGTGAGCACCAAGCCGACCACCACAGATTTTGAGTGGACCGACCTGGACCAGCAGGCCGTGGACACGGTTCGAGTCCTGGCCATGGATGCCGTGCAGAAGGTCGGTAACGGCCATCCCGGTACGGCCATGAGCCTGGCGCCCGTCGCGTACCTGCTCTACCAGAAGCTGATGCGCCACGACCCGACCGATCCGGACTGGACGGGCCGGGACCGCTTCGTCCTCTCCGCGGGCCACTCCAGCCTGACCCAGTACATCCAGCTCTTCCTGGCCGGATACGGCCTGGAGCTGGACGACCTCAAGGCGTTCCGCACCTGGGGCAGCCGCACCCCCGGGCACCCCGAGCACGGGCACACGGCGGGCGTCGAGACGACGACCGGCCCGCTGGGCCAGGGCGTCGCCAACGCGGTCGGCATGGCGATGGCGGCCCGCTACGAGCGGGGGCTCTTCGACCCGGAGGCGGCCGAGGGCGACTCCCCCTTCGACCACACGGTCTGGGTCATCGCCAGCGACGGCGACCTGGAGGAGGGCGTGTCGGCCGAGGCGTCCTCGCTCGCCGGCCACCAGCGGCTCGGCAATCTGATCGTCATGTGGGACGACAACCACATCTCCATCGAGGGCGACACGGCGACCGCCTTCTCCGAGGACACCCTGCAGCGGTACGAGGCCTACGGCTGGCACGTGCAGCGGGTGGACCAGCAGGAGAACGGGGACCTGGATCCCGAGGCCCTGCACGCGGCGCTGGAGGCGGCGCGGGCCGAGACCGGGCGCCCTTCCTTCATCGCGATGCGCTCCATCATCGCCTGGCCGGCCCCCGACGCGCAGAACACCGCGGCGGCGCACGGCTCCGCGCTCGGCGAGGAGGAGGTCGCGGCCACCAAGCGGGTCCTGGGCTTCGACCCGGACCAGCACTTCGCCGTCTCCGACGAGGTCCTCGCGCACGTCCGCGAGGCCAGCGACCGCGGGCGCGCGATGCAGGCCGAGTGGGACAAGCGGATGGCCACCTGGCGCGCCGCCAACCCGCAGCGGGCCGCCGAGTTCGACCGGATCCGCGCGGGCCGGCTGCCGGAGGGCTGGGAGAAGGCGCTGCCCGTCTTCCCCGCCGGTGAGTCGGTGGCCACCCGCAAGGCGTCCGGCAGCGTGCTCAAGGCGCTGGGCCCGGTCGTCCCCGAGCTGTGGGGCGGCTCAGCCGACCTGGCGGGGTCGAACAACACCACGTTCGCCGACACCTCCTTCCTGCCGGAGGGCGGCCCGCTGCCGGGCGCCGACCCGTACGGGCGTACGGTGCACTGGGGCATCCGCGAGCACGCGATGGGTTCGACGATGAACGGCATCGCGCTGCACGGGAACACCCGGATCTACGGCGGTACGTTCCTGGTCTTCTCCGACTACATGCGTCCCGCCGTCCGGCTGGCCGCGCTGCTCAAGGCGCCGGTCACCTACGTGTGGACGCACGACTCCATCGGTCTGGGCGAGGACGGTCCGACGCACCAGCCGGTCGAGCATCTGGCCGCGCTGCGCGCCATCCCCGGTCTCAACGTCGTCCGTCCGGCGGACGCCAACGAGACCTCCGCGGTGTGGGCGGAGATCATGCGCCGCCACACCAGCAAGCCGGCGCCGCACGGTCTGGCCCTCACCCGGCAGGGCGTACCGACCTACGAGGCCGACCCGGCCGCGGCCAAGGGCGGGTACGTGCTCTTCGAGGCCGAGGGCGGCCACCCGCAGGTGGTCCTGATCGGCACCGGCTCGGAGGTGCAGCTCGCCGTCGAGGCGCGCGAGCGGCTCCAGGAGCAGGGGGTGCCCACCAGGGTGGTCTCGATGCCGTGCCTGGAATGGTTCGAGGAGCAGGAGCAGTCCTACCGGGACAGCGTGCTGCCCCCGGACATCAAGGCGCGGGTCGCCGTCGAGGCGGGCGTGGGTCTGACCTGGCACCGGTACGTGGGCGAGGCCGGGCGGATCGTGTCGCTGGAGCACTTCGGTGCCTCGGCGGACGGCAAGGTCCTCTTCCGGGAGTTCGGCCTCACCGCCGAGGCCGTGCACCTGGCGGCGAAGGAGTCGCTGCAGGCGGCCGCACGCTGACCGTGCGGGGCACCTCCCCGGCCCCGGCCCGGGAGGTGCCCCGGCGGCCCGGCCGCCCCAGCCGGGCGGCCGGTCCCCGCGGCGCACCCGGCACAACAAGAAGCCAACGAGCACTGGAGATGCGAATCCCATGACAGACGCACTGAAGCGCCTCTCCGACGAAGGCGTCGCGATCTGGCTGGACGACCTGTCGCGCAAGCGCATCACGTCGGGCAACCTCGGCGAGCTGAAGGACGAGCAGCACGTGGTCGGTGTGACGACCAACCCGACCATCTTCCAGAAGGCGATCTCGGCGGGCGACGGCTACCAGCAGCAGGTCTCCGACCTGGCCGCCCGCCGCGTCTCGGTCGACGAGGCCGTCCGGATGATCACCACCGCGGACGTCCGCGACGCCGCCGACATCCTCCGCCCGGTCCACGAGGCGACCGGCGGCAAGGACGGCCGGGTCTCCATCGAGGTCGACCCGCGCCTGGCGCACAACACGCAGGCCACCATCGCCGAGGCCCGGCAGCTCGCCTGGCTGGTGGACCGTCCGAACACGTTCATCAAGATCCCGGCCACCGAGGCCGGCCTCCCGGCCATCACCGAGACCATCGGCAAGGGCATCAGCGTCAACGTCACGCTGATCTTCTCGCTGGAGCGCTACCGCGCGGTCATGGACGCCTACATGGCGGGCCTGGAGAAGGCCAAGGCGCTGGGCATCGACCTGTCGCAGATCCACTCCGTGGCCTCCTTCTTCGTCTCCCGCGTGGACACCGAGGTCGACAAGCGGCTGGCGGCGCTGGGCACGGACGAGGCCGCGGCGCTGAAGAGCAAGGCGGCCATCGCCAACGCGCGGCTGGCCTACGAGGCGTACGAGGAGGTCGTCGCCTCCGACCGCTGGCAGGCGCTGGAGAAGGCCGGTGCCAACCAGCAGCGTCCGCTGTGGGCGTCGACCGGCGTGAAGGACCCCGGGCTGCCGGACACGCTGTACGTCACCGAGCTGGTCGCACCGAACACCGTCAACACCATGCCGGAGGCGACCCTGCAGGCCGTGGGCGACCACGGCGAGATCGGCGGCGACGCGGTCCGCGGCACCTACGAGGAGGCCCGGGCGGTGCTCGACGGCATCGCGAAGCTCGGCATCTCCTACGACGACGTCGTGGCGGTCCTGGAGGACGAGGGCGTCCAGAAGTTCGCGGACTCCTGGAACGACCTGCTGGAGTCCACCGAGGCCGAACTGCAGCGCCTGGCCCCGAAGGAGGCGTAACCGAATTGAGCAGCGCGAGCGGCACAGCCAACCCGCTGCGTGACGCTCAGGACCGACGGCTCCCGCGCATCGCGGGGCCGTCGGGCCTGGTCATCTTCGGCGTCACGGGCGATTTGTCACGGAAAAAGCTGATGCCCGCGGTGTACGACCTCGCCAACCGCGGACTTCTCCCCCCGGGCTTCTCCCTCGTCGGTTTCGCCCGGCGCGACTGGGAGGACGAGGACTTCGCGCAGGTCGTGCACGACGCGGTCAAGGAGCACTCCCGCACCCCGTTCCGGGAGGAGGTCTGGCAGCAGCTGGCCCAGGGCATGCGGTTCGTCCCCGGCGAGTTCCACGACGACCAGGCGTTCGAGACCCTCCGGACCACGATCGACGAACTGGACAAGTCCCGGGGCACCGGCGGCAACTTCGCCTTCTACCTCTCGGTACCGCCCAAGTTCTTCCCCACCGTGGTCTCCCAGCTCAAGAAGCACGGACTCTCCGACGCCGGCCCCGACTCCTGGCGGCGCGCCGTCATCGAGAAGCCCTTCGGCCACGACCTGAAGTCGGCGCAGGAGCTGAACGCCGTCATCCACGAGGTCTTCCGCGCCAGCGAGGTCTTCCGGATCGACCACTATCTCGGCAAGGAGACGGTCCAGAACATCCTGGCCCTGCGCTTCGCCAACACGCTGTTCGAACCGCTGTGGAACCGCAGCTACGTCGACCACGTGCAGATCACGATGGCCGAGGACATCGGGATCGGGGGCCGGGCCGGCTACTACGACGGCATCGGCTCGGCCCGGGACGTCATCCAGAACCACCTGCTGCAGCTGCTCGCCCTGACCGCCATGGAGGAGCCCACCTCCTTCGACGCCAAGGCGCTGCTGACCGAGAAGCTGAAGGTGCTCAACTCGGTGCGGCTGCCGAAGGACCTGGGCAAGCACACCGTGCGCGGCCAGTACGCGGCGGGCTGGCAGGGCGGCGAGAAGGTACCCGGCTATCTCGACGAGGACGGGATCGACCCGCGCTCGAAGACCGACACCTACGCGGCGATCAAGCTGGAGATCGACAACCGGCGCTGGGCCGGGGTGCCGTTCTATCTGCGCACCGGCAAGCGCCTGGGCCGCCGGGTCACCGAGATCGCGGTGATGTTCCAGCGGGCCCCGCACTCCCCCTTCGACGCCACCGACACCCAGGAACTGGGCCAGAACGCGCTGGTCATCCGCGTCCAGCCGGACGAGGGCGTGACCATCCGCTTCGGCTCCAAGGTGCCCGGCACCCAGATGGAGATCCGGGACGTGACCATGGACTTCGCCTACGGCGAATCCTTCACCGAGTCCAGCCCGGAGGCGTACGAACGCCTCATCCTGGATGTCCTGCTGGGCGACGCGAACCTCTTCCCCCGGCACCAGGAGGTCGAACGCTCCTGGGAGATCCTCGACCCCGTCGAGGAGTACTGGGACAAACACGGCAAGCCCGAGCAGTATCCCGCCGGCACCTGGGGACCCCAGGCCGCCGACGAGATGCTCGCACGCGACGGACGGATTTGGCGGCGGCCATGAACATCGATCTGACGGACACCACGTCCAGCCGCATCAACGCCGAACTGGTCAAGGCGCGCCGCTCCCTCGGCTCGCCCGCCATGGGCATGGTGCTGACCCTCGTCATCGTCACCGACGAGGGGAATCACTACGACGCGCTCAAGGCCGCCAGCGGCGCCTCCAAGGAGCATCCCTCGCGGATCCTCGTCGTCGTCCGCCGTCCCGGCCGCTCCCCGCGCGACCGGGCGCAGCACCGGCTCGACGCGGAGGTCCGGGTCGGCGGCGACGCGCGCGAGGCGGGCTCCGGAGAAACGATCATTCTGCGGCTGCACGGCGAACTGGCCGCGCACGCCCACAGCGTGGTACTGCCGCTGCTGCTGCCGGACGCCCCGGTCGTCGTGTGGTGGCCCGAGGACGCGCCCGAGAACCCGTCCGAGGACCCGCTGGGCAAGCTGGCCCAGCGGCGCATCACCGACGCCGCCGCGACCGAGGACCCGGTCGGCGCGCTCAGCCTGCGCGCCAGCACCTACGCGCCGGGCGACACCGACCTGTCCTGGACCCGCATCACGCCCTGGCGCAGCATGCTCGCCGCCTCGGTGGACCAGAAGCAGCTCACCATCAAGTCGGCCGTCGTCGAGGGCGAGGAGTACAACCCCTCCAGCGAACTGCTCGCCCTCTGGCTCGCCGAACGGCTGCGGATCCCGGTCGAGCGCCGGATCTCCGAGGGCCCCGGCATCACGGGCGTGCAGTTGGAGACGGGCGAGGGCCAGATCTGCCTCGACCGCGCCAACGGCGTACTCGCCGAGCTCGCCGTCCCCGGCCAGCCCGACCGGCACGTCGCCCTCCAGCGGCGCAGCACGGCCGAGCTGCTCGCCGAGGAACTGCGCCGGCTCGACCCGGACGAGGCATACGCCGAAGCCATCCACTTCGGCGTCAACCGGATCTCCGGCCCGGACCCGGCGCATCCCACCCCCTCGGCACCGGCCCCGGCACCGACCGAGGCCCGGGCGAAACCGGCCGCCGCGGGCTCCGCGGCCACCGCGGGGAAGGGCACCAGGAAGGCGGCCGCCGCCAAGCGCGGAAGCGCCGCGGCGCAGTCGGCCCCGTCCCGGTCCGCGGGGAAGGCGGAGTCATGACGGGCGCCCGCGAAGTGGTCGTGCACGCCGGCAAGGACGAACTGGCCCGGTCCACGGCTGAGCGGCTGGCCGGCCGCCTGGCCGACGCGCAGGCCGCGCACGGGACCGCATCGGTGGTGCTGACCGGGGGCCGGAACGGCAACGCGCTGCTGGCCGCGCTCGCCGACCCGGCCGGGCCCCGGGCCCGGCCGGACTGGTCCCGGCTGGACGTGTGGTGGGGCGACGAGCGCTTCCTTCCCGAGGGGCATCCGGACCGCAACCACACCCAGGCCCGGGAGGCGCTGCTGGACGCGGTGCCGCTGGACCCGGCGCGGGTGCATGTGATGCCGCCCTCCGACGGCCGGTACGCGGGCGACGCCGAAGCCGCGGCAGAGGCGTACGCGACCGAACTCGCGGCGGCGGCGGGCGCCGACCCGACCGTGCGGGTCCCGGTGTTCGACGTCCTGCTGCTCGGCGTGGGGCCCGACACGCATGTCGCCTCGCTCTTCCCGGAGCACCCCGCGCTGCGGGAGACCGAGCGCACGGTCGTGGGCGTGCACGGGGCACCCAAGCCGCCGCCCACCCGGTTGTCGCTGACGCTGCCCGCGATCCGCTCGGCGGAGGAGGTGTGGCTGCTCGCGGCCGGCGACGACAAGGCCGACGCGGTCGCCCTCGCGCTCGCCGCGGAACCCGGACCGCTCCAGGCGCCGGCCGCCGCGGCGTACGGGCGCTCGCGGACGCTGTGGCTGCTGGACGAGGCGGCGGCCGCCGGCCTCCCGGCGACGGGAGCGTAACCGCGCCGACGCCGCAGGGGCCCGCCTCCGGGAGGCGGGCCCCTGTGGTGTGTCCGGGCGCTGCACCCCGGCGGCCGGCCGGGGAGGGCGCGGATCAGGGGGTTCGGCCCCGCAGCGACCGGTAGCGGGCGACCAGCGCGGAGGTGGAGGCGTCCAGTCCCGGCACCTGCGCACCTTCGGTCAGGGCGGGTTCGAGCCGCTTGGCGAGCGCCTTGCCGAGTTCGACACCCCACTGGTCGAAGGAGTCGATGTCCCAGATCGCGCCCTGGACGAAGACCTTGTGCTCGTAGAGCGCGATCAGCTGGCCGAGCACGGACGGGGTCAGCGCAGTGGCCAGGATGGTGGTCGTGGGCCGGTTTCCGGGGAACGTGCGGTGCGGGACCTGGTGCTCGGGCACACCTTCGGCGCGCACCTCCTCCGCCGTCCTGCCGAAGGCCAGCGCCTGGCCCTGCGCGAAGAGATTCGCCATCAGCAGGTCGTGCTGGCCGCGCAGGCCGCCGAGCTCGGCCACCGGCTCGGCGAAGCCCAGCAGATCGGCGGGGATCATCTTGGTGCCCTGGTGCAGGAGCTGGTAGTAGGCGTGCTGGCCGTTGGTGCCGGGCGTGCCCCACACCACGGGTCCGGTCTGCCAGTCGACGGGCTCGCCGCCGCGGGTGGTCGACTTGCCGTTGGACTCCATGTCCAACTGCTGGAGGTAGGCGGTGAACTGGGAGAGGTAGTGGCTGTAGGGCAGTACGGCGTGCGACTGGGCGTCGTGGAAGTTGCCGTACCAGAGGCCCAGCAGGCCGAGCAGCACGGGCGCGTTGGCCTCCAGGGGCGCCGAGCGGAAGTGCTCGTCCATGAGGTGGAAGCCGGCCAGCATGTCGCCGAAGCACTCCGGCCCGATGGCCACCATGAGGGAGAGCCCGATGGCCGAGTCGTAGGAGTAGCGGCCGCCCACCCAGTCCCAGAACTCGAACATGTTGTCGGTGTTGATGCCGAACTCGGCGACCTTCTCGGCGTTCGTGGAGACAGCCACGAAGTGCTGCGCCACGGCGGAGCGGTCGCCTCCGAGACCGGCCAGCAGCCACTCCCGGGCCGCTTCGGCGTTGGTGATGGTCTCCACGGTGGTGAAGGTCTTGGAGGCGACGACGAAGAGCGTCCGGGCCGGGTCCAGGTCCCGGACGGCCTCGTGCAGGTCCGCGCCGTCCACATTGGAGACGAAGCGGAAGGTCATGTCGCGGCGGGTGTAGGGGCGCAGCGCCTCGTAGGCCATCTTGGGGCCGAGGTCGGAGCCGCCGATGCCGATGTTGACGACGTTCTCGATCCGCTCGCCGGTGTGGCCGTGCCAGTGGCCCTCGCGGATCTTGTTGGCGAAGGTGCCCATCTTGATGAGGACTTGGTGCACCTTGCCCATCACGTTCTCGCCGTCCACCCGGACGGTGGCCGATTCGGGGGTGCGCAGCGCCGTGTGCAGCACGGCGCGGTCCTCGGTGACGTTGATCTTCTCGCCGTCGAACATCGCGTCCCGCAGCCGCGTCACGCCCGCTGCCTCGGCGAGCTGCCGCAGCAGCCGCAGCGTCTCGTCGGTGACCAGGTGCTTGGAGTAGTCGATGGACAGGTCGCCGACGCGTACGGAGTACCGCTCGGCACGCTCCGGATCGTCCTCGAAGAGCTGCCGCAGGTGGGTGCCCCGGAACGCGTCGCGGTGCCGGGACAGCTCCTGCCACTCGGGCAGCTGATCGGGTCGGGTGCGGCCTTCAGCGTTCATCGCATCTCCTCTGGGTCGTCCCGCCCGTCGGGAGCGGGGAAGGATCGGGCTCCGGCCGGAGCGGCGCGGCGGGAACCGGTTCACCGGCGAAGTGACCCGTTACGCGTCGCAGCCCGCGGTGGGCCGGGAGCCGGCATGTTCGGTTGTCCGAGGTGGCGGTCGCCCGGCTGACGCGGGCATCCCGCGCCGGGCTCCGGCCGGCGGCACGGCCTGGAGGACTCGCCGGGCCGGGCGGCCCCGCGCTCCGCGCCGGCGTGCGGACGGCGGCTGCCGCAGCCGGCGCGCGGGCCCCGGCAGCGGGCGCACCGGGGCCGGCGGCGGGCGGGTACGGCCGCGAAGTGTCCGAAGTGTCCGGGGCCTGGGGCGGGTTCGCCTCCCGCGAGCGGGGCGCTGCCCGCGGAACCCGGCGGGAGGGGCGGCCGCCGCACTCCGGGGCCGGGAGCCGTGCCGGCGGCGCGCTCCGGGACCGAGCGAAACCGGCCCATTCCGCTCCTCTCGCCACGAACACCGCCGCCCCCAACCTAGACGATGGACGGCTCGGCAACGCACCGCCCCTCGGTGCGTTGCCGAGCCGTCCATCGTTCGGTGTCATGGCAGCGTCGGCCCGGCCGTCCGGCGCGCGGCCGGCGGCGGCCTCCGCGGTGTCACGGGATCCGCGCTCCTCCCCGGGTCACCGGGGCGGGTCCGTCAGACCTCACCCCTGAGCTTGGCGAGCGCCTCGGCGAGGATGGCCTCGCCGTCCGCGTCGCTGCGCCGCTCCCGGACGTAGGCGAGGTGGGTCTTGTAGGGCTCGGTGCGCGGCGGGTCCGGGGGGTTGTCCGGGTCCTTCCCGGCGGGGAAGCCGCAGCGGGGGCAGTCCCAGGTCTCCGGGATCTGCGCGTCGCTGGCGAAGCTCGGCTGGGTCTCGTGCCCGTTGGAGCACCAGAAGGGGATGCGGAGGCGGGGCGCGGAATCGCCTCGCTCGGCCTCTCCCATGGGGCCCGCTCCGACCCGGCTGCCCCGGATCGCGTTGCCACTTGCCACGGTCGTAACTCCCTGCCTCACGGTGCCACGGAGCGTCGGCACTGCGCGCTCCGCTGCGGGCGCCCTAGTGTACGTAGGGCCCAACGCGCGCCCGGGGACCGGAGTTACTGCGTCGGTACCGGACGCGGGCCCTCATGATAGGCAGGGGGTACGACACCCTGTCAGCCGTTGTGCAGGCGGCATCTGGGAATCGCGGGCCGGGGGCCGGGACGGTGCCGCGGCGGGCGGCCGCTCAGTTGTTGAACTTCATCAGCAGGCCGAGTACGACGATGAGGGCGAACCACACCAGGCCGACGACGACCGTGATCCGGTCGAGGTTGCGCTCGGCGACCGACGAGCCGCCGACGGAGGACTGCATACCGCCACCGAACATGTCGGAGAGGCCGCCTCCCTTGCCCTTGTGCATCAGCACCAGCAGCAACAGCACGGCGCTGAAGACGATGAGGGCGATTGAGAACCCCATGACCACGGCTGGACCAACTCTCTCGGATCGTGGCTGGACACTTGACGTTACGAACGCTTGCGGGGACCGGAGCGCAGGTCCGGTCCCCGCAAGACTACGACGGGCGACGGCCCGGCGTCACACGCCGCGGGTCGCCCGCGGACGGATCACTGGTCGCGGAAGCGGACGATCTTGACGAACTCGTCCGTGTCCAGCGAGGCCCCGCCGACCAGCGCACCGTCGATGTCGGGCTGCGCCATGATCTTGGCGACGTTGCCGGCCTTGACGGAGCCGCCGTACTGGATGCGCACCCGCTGGGCCGTCGCCCCGTCGTCGTCGTACAGCTCCGCGAGCCGGCCGCGGATCGCGCCGCAGACCTCCTGGGCGTCCTCCTCGCCGCAGACCTTGCCGGTGCCGATGGCCCAGACCGGTTCGTAGGCGATGACCAGCCCGGCCGCGGCCTCGGCCGGGACGTCCTGGAGGGCGCCGTCGAGCTGGCCGAGGGTGTGCGCGACGTGGTCGCCCGCCTCGCGGACGGCCAGCTCCTCGCCGACGCAGACGATCGGGGTCAGCCCGTGCTTGAGCGCGGCCTTCACCTTGGCGTTGACCAGCGGCTCGTCCTCACCGTGGTACTGGCGGCGCTCCGAGTGGCCGATGGTGACGAAGGTGCAGTTCAGCTTCGCCAGCATCGGGCCGGAGATCTCACCCGTGTAGGCCCCGGAGTCGTGCGCGGACAGGTCCTGCGCGCCGTACCGGATGCGCAGCTTGTCGCCGTCGACCAGCGTCTGCACCGACCGCAGGTCGGTGAAGGGCGGCAGGACCGCGACGTCCACGGCCTCGTAGTCCTTGTCCGTCAGCGCGAAGGCGAGCTTCTGCACATGGGCGATGGCCTCGAGGTGGTTGAGGTTCATCTTCCAGTTGCCCGCCATCAGCGGGGTGCGGGTGGGCGGTGTCGTCATGCCCTTCCTTCCATGTCCATGTTCGCTTCTCCGCTCGCGCGGCGCGGTGCCAGTCTCGTAGTTGCCCGCGGCCCGGCAGCCGCGCGTGCGACGCCCACGGCGTCAGTCCTCCAGTGCGGCCAGGCCGGGAAGCGTCTTGCCCTCGAGGTACTCGAGGCTGGCGCCGCCGCCGGTCGAGATGTGTCCGAACGCATTCTCGTCGAAGCCGAGCTGACGCACCGCGGCGGCACTGTCACCGCCGCCGACGACGGTGAAGGCCGGGGAGTCGAGCAGACCCTGCGCGACGGCCCTGGTGCCCTCCGCGAAGTCCGGGTGCTCGAAGACACCCATCGGACCGTTCCAGAAGACGGTGGCCGCGTCGGCGAGCTTCGCGGCGTAGAGCTTACGGCTCTCCGGGCCGATGTCCAGCCCCTCCAGCCCGGCCGGGATGGCGTCCGCCGCCACCACCTCCGGATCGGCGGGCGCCTTGGTCTTCAGGTCGGGGAACTCCGCGGCCGCCAGCACGTCCACCGGCAGCACGAACTCCACACCCAGCTCCTCGGCGCGCTCCAGATAGCCCTTGACCGCGGGGATCTGGTCCTCCTGGAGCAGCGACCTGCCGACCTCGTGTCCCTGGGCCTTGAGGAAGGTGTAGGCCATTCCGCCGCCGATCAGCAGCCGGTCGGCCTTGCCCAGCAGATGGTCGATGACACCGAGCTTGTCGGAGACCTTGGCGCCGCCCAGGACCACGGCGTAGGGCCGCTCGACGTCCTGGGTGAGCTTCCGCAGCACCCCCACCTCGGTGGCGATCAGATACCCGGCGGCGTGCGGGAGGCGGGCCGGCAGGTCGTAGACGGAGGCGTGCTTGCGGTGCACGGCGCCGAAGCCGTCGCCCACGTACGCGTCCGCGAGCGCGGCCAGCTCGTCGGCGAAGGCACCCCGCTCGGTGTCGTCCTTGCTCGTCTCGCCGGGGTTGAAGCGGAGGTTCTCCAGCAGCGTGACCCCGCCGTCGGCGGTCCCGCCGACGGTGGCCTTCGCGCTGTCCCCCACCGTGTCGGCCGCGAAGGCGACTCGGGTGTCGAGGAGTTCACCGAGCCGCGCGGCGACCGGCGCCAGCGAGAACTGCGGGTCCGGGGCGCCCTTGGGGCGTCCCAGGTGGGAGGCCACGACCACGCGCGCACCGCTCTCGGTGAGCTTCCGGATCGTGGGGACGGCGGCCCGGATCCGGCCGTCGTCGGTGATGGTGTCGCCGTCGAGCGGGACGTTGAGGTCGGCGCGGACGAAGACCCGCTTGCCGGACACGCCCTCGCCGACGAGTTCGTCGATCGTCTTCATGGATGGCTCCTGTCGTGGGCCCGGGGCACCGGCCCCGGGAGTGCACTGCGCACGAGGCATGGGACAGGGCTCGTGCGCAGTGCACGAGCCCTGTCCGTCACCTCGGTCCGCCCGGGTTCAGAGCTGGGAGCCGACGTAGCTGGTGAGGTCGACCAGCCGGTTGGAGTAGCCCCACTCGTTGTCGTACCAACCGATGATCTTGGCCTGGTTGCCGTCGACCATGGTGAGCGAGGCGTCGAAGGTGCAGGACGGCGGCTGGTTGACGATGTCCGAGGAGACGATCTGGTCCTCGGTGTAGTCGACGATGCCCCGCAGCTGGCCGTCGGCGGCCTTCTTGAAGGCGGCGTTGACCTCGTCCTTGGTGGTCTCGCGCTTGAGGTCGAGCACCAGGTCGATGACCGAGCCGGTGGGGACCGGCACCCGCATGGAGATGCCGTCCAGCCGGCCCTTGAGGTGCGGGAGGACCAGCGCGGTGGCCTTCGCGGCACCGGTGGTGGTCGGGATGATGTTCTCCGCGGCGGCCCGCGCGCGGCGCAGGTCCTTGTGCGGGAAGTCCAGGATGCGCTGGTCGTTGGTGTAGGCGTGCACCGTGGTCATCAGACCGCGCTCGATGCCGAAGCTCTCGTCCATGATCTTGGCCATCGGCGCCACGCAGTTGGTGGTGCAGGAGGCGTTGGAGATCACGTCGTGCCGGGCGGGGTCGTACTTGTCCTCGTTGACGCCCATCACCACGGTGATGTCCTCCTCCTTGGCCGGAGCCGAGATGAGGACCTTCCTGGCACCCGCGGAAAGGTGCTTGGCGGCGTCGTCGCGCTTGGTGAAGATACCGGTGGACTCGATCACGATGTCGGCGCCCAGCTCGCCCCACGGAAGGTTGGCCGGGTCCTTCTCCGCCATCGTCCTGAAGGTCTGCTCGCCGACCGTGATGGTGTCCTCGGTGTGGCTGACCTCGTAGGGCAGACGGCCGAGAACGGTGTCGTACTTGAGCAGATGCACCAGGGTGGCGTTGTCGGTCAGGTCGTTGACACCGACGATCTGGATGTCCGCACCCTGGTTCAGCAGCGCGCGGAAGTAGTTACGGCCGATACGGCCGAAGCCGTTGATGCCTACGCGGATCGTCACGAACCGATCTCCTCGCTAGGTACGCCGGTCAGGAAACCGGCGAGGGCTGTTGGGGATGTCCCCGACCGACTCCGACCCTACCTCTCCGGCAGGGCTGGACTCACATCGGCCGCACGGACCGGAAACCGCGTGAACCCGCCGCTCAGTCGAGCATTTTCCCGCTCGTCGGGCGAGCTTTTCCACGCTTCTCAGACGAGCATTTCCCCGCTCATCAGCCGACCATTTCCTCGGTCAGATTCGTTTCCGTTCCCGGAATTCCGAGATCCTGCGCACGCTTGTCCGCCATGGCCAGCAGCCGCCGGATCCGCCCGGCCACCGCGTCCTTGGTCAGCGGGGGGTCGGCGAGGGCACCCAGCTCCTCCAGCGACGCCTGCTTGTGCTCCATCCGCAGCCGCCCCGCGGCGGCCAGGTGCTCGGGGACCTCCTCGCCGAGGATCTCCAGCGCCCGCTGCACCCGGGCGCCCGCGGCGACCGCGGCGCGCGCCGAGCGGCGCAGGTTGGCGTCGTCGAAGTTGGCGAGCCGGTTCGCCGTGGCCCGCACCTCGCGGCGCATCCGCCGCTCCTCCCACGCCAGTACCGACTCGTGGGCACCGAGTCGCGTCAACAGCGCGCCGATCGCATCACCGTCCCGGACGACCACCCGGTCCACCCCGCGCACCTCGCGCGCCTTGGCGGCGATCTGCAGCCTGCGGGCCGCGCCGACCAGGGCCAGCGCCGCCTCCGGGCCGGGGCAGGTGACCTCCAGCGAGGAGCTGCGCCCCGGCTCGGTCAGCGAGCCGTGCGCCAGGAACGCGCCGCGCCAGGCGGCCTCCGCGTCGCAGGTGGCACCCGAGACCACCTGCGGGGGCAGCCCTCTGATCGGGCGCCCCCGGCTGTCGACGAGCCCGGTCTGCCGGGCCAGCTGGTCACCGCCGGCAACCACCCGGACGACGTAGCGGCTGTTGCGCCGGAGCCCGCTGGGGGCCATCACCACCAGGTCCGAGGAGTGCCCGAAGATCTCCAGGATGTCCTTGCGCAGCCGCCGGGCGGCGATCCCGGTGTCCAGCTCCGCCTCGATCACGATCCGCCCGCTCACCAGGTGCAGCCCACCCGCGAAGCGCAGGATCGACGAGACCTCTGACTTCCGGCAGCAGGTCCGGGTGACGGGGAGCCGGGAGATCTCGTCCTTCACCGCAGGCGTCATCGCCATGGGCCGATCCTTCCATGCATCCGAAAAATACGGTCGTACGCGGCGGCCAGCAGCTCCGGGTCGTGCCGGGGAGTCCCCTCCCCGGACTCCGTCCGGGCGGCGCCCCCGGCTGCCGCTACGGGCGCCAGCTCGACCCTCCCGCCGAGCTGATCGGCGGCCTCGCTCAGGGAGTCCTGGTCGGGCACGGCATCCTGGTCGGCCAGCACCACGTCGAAGGTGAGTTTAGGGGCGTGTCGCCCCAAAACCTCCAAATGACGCTGCGGGGAAAAACCATCCGTTTCCCCCGGCTGCGGAGCGAGGTTGAGCGAGAGGACCTTTCGGGCCTTCGTCTCGGTCAGCGCCTCCAGCAGCTCCGGCACCAGCAGGTGCGGGATGACGGACGAGAACCAGGAGCCGGGCCCCAGCACCACCCAGTCGGCGTCCAGCACCGCGCGGACGGCCTCGGACACGGCCGGCGGGTCGCTGGGGACCAGGTGCACCTCCTGGACCTCGCCGCGGGTGAGCGCGACGGTGGCCTGGCCCCGTACGATCGACAGCTCGTCGGGGCGCGCGGGGTCATGGCCGCGCACGCTGGCGCGCAACTCCAGCGGCACGGCGGACATCGGCAGCACCCGGCCGTGCGCCCCCAGCAGCTTGCCGACCAGATCGAGCGCCTGGACATGATCCCCGAGCTGTTCCCAGAGCGCGACGATCAGCAGATTGCCGACCGCGTGCTCATGCAGGTCGCCGCGGCTCTCGAAGCGGTGCTGGACGACCTGGGCCCAGGTGCGGCCCCACTCGTCGTCGCCGCACAGCGCCGCGAGCGCCTTGCGCAGGTCCCCGGGGGGCAGCACCCCCAGCTCGTCGCGGAGCCGCCCGCTGGAGCCGCCGTCGTCGGCGACGGTGACCACCGCCGTGAGGTCGCCGGTGATCCGGCGCAGCGCCGTCAGCGAGGCCGACAGGCCCATGCCGCCGCCGAGCGCCACCACCTTGGGCTGCTGGGAGCTCAGACCGCGCAGCGTCGCACGCCGCCCCACCAGATGCCGCAGGCTCCTCCGGGCCATGGGCGTCACTCACGCCCCATGTCACGGTGGACGACCACCGTCTCCACGCCCCCGTCGGAGAGTCTGCGGGCGAGCTTCTCGGACATGGCGACGCTGCGGTGCTTGCCGCCGGTGCAGCCGACGGCCACGGTGACGTACCGCTTGCCCTCCCTGCGGTAGCCCGCCGCGATCAGCTGCAGCAACTCGGTGTAGCGGTCCAGGAACTCCTTGGCACCGGGCTGGTTGAACACGTAGTTGGAGACCTCCTCGCTGGTGCCCGTGTAGGGGCGCAGCTCGGGGACCCAGTGCGGGTTGGGCAGGAAGCGGCAGTCGACCACCAGGTCCGCGTCCACCGGCAGGCCGTACTTGTAGCCGAAGGACATGACCGTGGCACGCAGTTCGGGCTCCTCCTCGCCCGCGAACCGCGCGTCCAGCTTGGCGCGCAGCTCGTGCACGTTCAGCCCCGAGGTGTCGATCACCAGGTCGGCGTCGCCGCGCAGCTCGCGCAGCAGGTCGCGCTCGGCCGCGATGCCGTCCACGATGCGCCCGTCGCCCTGGAGCGGGTGGGGGCGGCGCACCGACTCGAAGCGGCGCACCAGGGCCTCGTCCGACGCCTCCAGGAAGACGACCCGCCGGGAGACGTGGTAGGCCGCCAGATCGGCCAGGGCGCCCTTGAGATTGTCGAAGAAGTTGCGGCCGCGCACGTCGACCACGACGGCGATCCGCGCCACATTGCCCTGGGAGCGGGCCCCCAGCTCGACCATCGTGGGGATCAGCTCGGGCGGCAGGTTGTCGACGACGAACCAGCCGAGGTCCTCCAGGCATTTGGCTGCGGTGCTGCGGCCGGCGCCCGACATCCCGGAGATGATCACCAGCTCCGGGATCGTCGCGCCCGCCTCCTCCGGCTGGGCCGGGTTGAGGGTACTCACCACTGCTCCGTCTCCGCGCTGCTCGCGTTCCGCGCTCATGCTGTCATCCCCCGATGTGTCGATCTTCGTACCGATGGCGGTCTCGGCGCCACATTTCACTCATCTTCAACGATCTCACCGGTCGCGGTGTTCACCGCCGGGCCGGCGGCGGCGCCGGAGAGCGCCGCCGCCACCGCCTCCGCCGTCTTCCGGCCCACCCCCGGGACCTGGGAGATCTCCTCCACCGAGGCCGCCCGCAGCTTCTTGACCGAGCCGAAGTGCTTGAGCAGGGCCTTCTTGCGGGTCTCGCCCAGTCCGGGGACCGCGTCCAGCGGGCTGCCGCGCAGCCGCTTGCCGCGCTTGCCCCGCTGGTAGCGGATCGCGAAGCGGTGCGCCTCGTCACGGACGCGCTGCAGCAGGTAGAGGCCCTCGCTGCTGCGCGGCAGCACCACCGGGTCGCTCTCGCCCGGCAGCCAGACCTCCTCCAGCCGCTTGGCCAGGCCGCAGACGGCGACGTCGTCGATGCCGAGCTCCTCGAGTGCCGCCTGTGCGGCCGCCACCTGCGGTTGGCCACCGTCGACCACGATCAGTTGCGGAGGGTAGGCGAACTTCTTGGGGCGGCCGTCCTCGTCCCGGCCGGTCCCCCGGGCCGGCTGCCGCGCGGCCGCCGGCTCCGCTCCCCCGGGCGGCCCGGCTACGGCCGCGTCGCCCCCGGACGGCTCCGGGACGGGCCCGGACTCCAGCTCGCCGCCGAGCTCCTCGTCCGGCCACTCGCCGGTCCGCTGCTTCTCCACCAGGTAGCGGCGGAAGCGGCGGCTGACGACCTCGTGCATGGCGCGCACGTCGTCCTGGCCCGCGAAGGACTTGATCTGGAAACGGCGGTACTCGCTCTTCCGCGCCAGCCCGTCCTCGAAGACCACCATGGAGGCCACCACGTCGTCGCCCTGCAGGTGCGAGATGTCGAAGCACTCGACGCGCAGCGGCGCCGAGTCCAGGTCGAGCGCCTCGGCGATCTCCTCCAGGGCCCGCGAGCGGGTGGTCAGGTCCGAGGCGCGCTTGGTCTTGTGCAGCACCAGGGCGTGCTGCGCGTTGCGGTCGACCGTCTCCATCAGAGCCCGCTTGTCGCCGCGCTGCGGCACCCGCAGGCTCACCTGCGCCCCACGGCGCTCGGAGAGCCACTGCGCTATCGGTCCGGCCGGCTCGGGCAGCGCCGGGACCAGCACCTCCTTGGGCACACCGCCGCTGCCGCCGCCGGTGGCCGCGTCGCCCTGCTCGGCGCCGTAGAGCTGCTGCAGCGCGTGTTCGACCAGCTCGGCGGTGCCGACGGCCTCGACCTTGTCGGTGACCCAGCCGCGCTGGCCGCGCACCCGGCCGCCGCGGACGTGGAAGATCTGGACGGCCGCCTCCAGCTCGTCCTCGGCCACCGCGATCAGGTCGGCGTCGGTGGCGTCGGCGAGCACGACCGCGTTCTTCTCCATGGCGCGCTTGAGCGCGTCGATGTCGTCGCGCAGCCGCGCCGCCCGCTCGTACTCCAGCTCCTCGGCCGCCTCCTGCATCCGCCGCTCCAGCCGGCGCAGGTGGGAACCGGTGTGCCCGGCCATGAAGTCGCAGAACTCCTCGGCGAGTTCGCGGTGCTCCTCGGGACCGACCCGGCCCACGCAGGGCGCCGAGCACTTGCCGATGTAGCCGAGCAGGCAGGGCCGGCCGATCTGCGCCGACCGCTTGAAGACGCCCGCCGAGCAGGTGCGCACGGGGAAGACCCGCAGCATCAGGTCGACCGTCTCGCGGATGGCCCAGGCCTGCCCGTACGGGCCGAAGTAGCGCACGCCCTTCTTCTTGGGGCCGCGCATCACCTGGACGCGGGGGAACTCCTCGTTCATCGTCACCGCGAGCGACGGATAGCTCTTGTCGTCGCGGTACTTGACGTTGAACCGGGGCGCGAACTCCTGGATCCAGGTGTACTCGAGCTGGAGGGCCTCCACCTCGGTCCCGACCACGGTCCACTCGACGGAGGCGGCCGTCGTGACCATCGTGCGGGTGCGCGGGTGCAGTCCGGCGAGGTCCTGGAAGTAGTTGTTGAGCCGCTGGCGCAGGCTCTTGGCCTTGCCGACGTAGATCACCCGGCGGTGCTCGTCGCGGAAGCGGTAGACCCCGGGCGAGTCGGGGATCTCTCCCGGTTTGGGACGGTAGGTGGAGGGGTCTGCCATGTGACCCACCCTACTGGCGCCGGGTGACAGCGATCAGCGCGCGGCTGCCGGGGACGGGCGTGCGGCGGCGGTGCCGGGCGCCCGTCCCGGCACCGCCGCGCGGGCTACCAGCCGCGCTCGCGCCACTCGGTCAGCTGCGGGCGCTCGGCGCCCAGCGTCGTGTCCCCGCCGTGGCCGGGGTAGACCCAGGTCTCGTCGGGGAGTTGGGCGAACAGCTTGGTCTCCACGTCGTCGATGAGCCGGACGAAGTTGTCCGCGTCGCCGAAGGTGTTGCCCACCCCGCCGGGGAAGAGGCAGTCGCCGGTGAACAGGTGCGGGTGGCCGCTCGGGTCGTCGTAGACCAGGGCGATCGAGCCGGGGGTGTGCCCGGTCAGATGGCGCGCGGTCAGCTCGACCTCGCCCACCCGCAGCGTGTCGCCGTCCTCCAGCGGCACGTCCGTGGGGACCGGGATGCCCTCCGCGTCGTACCGGCCGGCGCAGGTGCGGGCTCCGGTGGCGTCCACCACCTCCGCGAGCGCCTGCCAGTGGTCGCCGTGCCGGTGCGTGGTGACGACCGAGGCGATGCCGTCGTCACCGATGAGCTCCAGCAGGGTGCCCGCGTCGTTCGCGGCGTCGATCAGGAGCTGCTCGCCGGTGGCCCGGCAGCGCAGCAGGTACGCGTTGTTGTCCATGGGGCCGACGGCGACCTTGGAGATCATCAGGTCCCGCAGCTCGTGCACGTCCGCGGGGCCGCCGACCTGTACCGTTCCGCTGTAAGGCATGCGCCAACCCTAGAGCGCGGGCAGTGCGGGCAGCGAACCCCGCGCCGAGAGGCCGCTGCCGTTCGTCCGGCCGGTCAGCCAGCCGACCAGCGCGACGGGGCTCCCGGCGACGACGAAGGGGCCCTCGGCGCCCGGTTCCGCGGCGCCGGTACGCCAGCTCCTGCCGTCCTCCGCGCGCAGCTCGACGGCGACGGGGAGGTCGGGGTGTCCGGCGAAGCGGCGGGCCATGTTGGCCAGCTCGCGGTCCACGAAGGCGCCCGGCAGGTCCTCCAGCGTGTAGCCGACCGCGAGGTCCACGTGGTGCAGCTCGATCTCGATCCAGCGGCGGAAGGGCAGCGAGGAGGCGAGGTCCGTCACACCGTTGCGGAGGGTGACGGTGCGGTTCCACTCCTCGTCGCCGAGGGCCGCGAAGGCGCGCTCCAGGCGGGCCGCGCTGGTGCGCACGTCGTCGGCGAGCGCCTCGGGGGAGCGGCCGGCCCCGTGCGCGATGTCCGCGTCGCGGGCCTCGGCGCTGGCGTACATGGGTTCGCCCGCGAGCACGTTGACGAGCGCGTCGGCGTTCCGGGCGAGGTGGGTGAGCACATGGGCGCGGGTCCAGCCGGGGAGGTGGGAGGGCTCGGCCGCCCCGGCCGCGGTCAGCCCGGCGGCAGCGGCGAGCAGGTGACCGGTCGCACTCCGCAGGAGTTCGGTGTCGTGGACGGGCGTGGTCGCAGGCGTGGTCATGATCCAAAGCTACTGGCGTCCCTCGTTCGAGGGGAAGACAGCCGGATCCGCCGCGATTCGAATGAACGTGCTATATGGTCGAGCCCGGCTCCCGAACCCGAGGCGAACGACACTCCGGGCGGCGCCGTCCTACTCTTGGTCGGGGACTCCCGCTCGACGCGGGCTCCCCCTTCCCACACGAAAGGTGCCAACAGGCGTGGCCGACCGTCTTCTCGTCCGTGGCGCTCGCGAGCACAACCTCCGCAACGTCTCGATAGACCTCCCCCGCGACTCGCTCATCGTCTTCACGGGGCTCTCGGGCTCGGGCAAGTCCTCGCTCGCCTTCGACACGATCTTCGCGGAGGGCCAGCGGCGCTACGTGGAGTCGCTCTCCGCCTACGCACGGCAGTTCCTCGGGCAGATGGACAAGCCCGACGTGGACTTCATCGAGGGGCTCTCCCCCGCCGTCTCCATCGACCAGAAGTCGACCTCGCGCAACCCGCGGTCGACAGTCGGCACCATCACCGAGGTCTACGACTACCTGCGGCTGCTCTACGCCCGGATCGGCAAGCCGCACTGCCCCGTCTGCGGCCGCCCGATCGCCCGCCAGTCGCCGCAGGCCATCGTGGACAAGGTGCTCGGCCTGGAGGAGGGCAGCCGCTTCCAGGTGCTCTCGCCGCTGGTGCGCGAGCGCAAGGGCGAGTTCGTCGACCTCTTCAACGAACTGCAGACCAAGGGCTACAGCCGCGCCCGGGTCGACGGGCGGACCGTCCAGCTGTCCGAGCCGCCGAAGCTGAAGAAGCAGGAGAAGCACACGATCGAGGTGGTCGTCGACCGCCTGACCGTCAAGGGCAGCGCCAAGCGGCGGCTCACCGATTCGGTGGAGACGGCGCTCGGCCTCTCCGGCGGCATGATCATTCTCGACTTCGTCGACCTGGAGCCGGACGACCCGCAGCGCGAGCGGATGTACTCCGAGCATCTGTACTGCCCCTACGACGACCTCTCCTTCGAGGAGCTGGAGCCGCGCTCCTTCTCCTTCAACTCGCCCTTCGGCGCCTGCCAGGTGTGCACCGGCATCGGCACCCGGATGGAGGTCGACCCGGAGCTGATCGTCCCGGACGAGGACAAGTCGCTGGACGAGGGTGCGCTGCACCCGTGGTCGCACGGCCACACCAAGGAGTACTTCGGCCGGCTGATCGGCGCGCTGGCCGACGCGCTCGGCTTCCGCACCGACATCCCGTGGGCGGGCCTCCCGGCCCGCGCCAAGAAGGCCCTGCTGCACGGCCACAAGACCCAGGTCGAGGTCCGGTACCGCAACCGGTACGGCCGCGAGCGCGCCTACACGACCGCCTTCGAGGGCGTGGTCCCGTTCGTGAGGCGGCGGCACTCCGAGGCGGAGACCGACAGCAGCCGGGAGCGCTTCGAGGGCTACATGCGCGAGGTGAACTGCCCCGCCTGCGAGGGCACCCGGCTCAAGCCGCTGGTGCTGGCCGTCACCGTGCAGAACAAGTCCATCGCGGAGGTCTCCGCGATGTCGATCACCGAGTGCGCCGACTTCCTGCGCGAGCTGACCCTGACCGGGCGCGACAAGCAGATCGCCGAGCGGGTGCTCAAGGAGGTCAACGAGCGGCTGCGCTTCCTGGTGGACGTCGGCCTGGACTACCTGACGCTCAACCGGGCCGCAGGCACCCTCTCCGGCGGGGAGGCGCAGCGCATCCGGCTCGCCACCCAGATCGGCTCCGGACTGGTCGGGGTGCTGTACGTGCTGGACGAGCCGTCCATCGGGCTGCACCAGCGCGACAACCACCGGCTGATCGAGACCCTGGTGCGGCTGCGCGACCTGGGCAACACCCTCATCGTCGTGGAGCACGACGAGGACACCATCAAGGCGGCCGACTGGGTGGTGGACATCGGTCCGGGCGCGGGCGAGCACGGCGGCAAGGTGGTGCACAGCGGACCGTTGAAGGAGCTGCTGGCCAACGAGGACTCCGTGACCGGCGACTATCTGACCGGCAAGCGCGAGATCCCCACCCCCGAGGTGCGCCGCCCCGCCGACCCCGCTCGGCAGTTGACCGTCCGCGGGGCGCGGGAGAACAACCTGCGCGACGTCGACGTCTCCTTCCCGCTCGGCGTGCTGACCGCCATCACGGGCGTCTCGGGCTCCGGGAAGTCGACGCTGGTCAACGACATCCTCTACACGCATCTCGCCCGCGAGCTGAACGGCGCCAAGGCGGTCCCCGGCCGGCACACCCGGGTCGAGGGGGACGACCTCGTGGACAAGGTCGTGCACGTCGACCAGTCGCCCATCGGCCGGACCCCGCGGTCCAACCCGGCCACCTACACCGGCGTCTTCGACCACGTGCGCAAGCTGTTCGCCGAGACGACCGAGGCGAAGGTGCGCGGCTACCAGCAGGGCCGGTTCTCCTTCAACGTCAAGGGGGGCCGCTGCGAGAACTGCGCCGGCGACGGCACCATCAAGATCGAGATGAACTTCCTGCCGGACGTGTACGTCCCCTGCGAGGTCTGCCACGGTGCGCGCTACAACCGGGAGACCCTGGAGGTGCACTTCAAGGGCAAGAACATCGCCGAGGTCCTGGACATGCCCATCGAGCAGGCCCTGGACTTCTTCGAGGCGGTGCCCGGCATCGCCCGCCATCTGCGGACGCTCAACGACGTCGGCCTGGGCTATGTGCGGCTCGGGCAGTCCGCACCGACCCTCTCGGGCGGTGAGGCGCAGCGGGTGAAGCTCGCCAGCGAGCTGCAGAAGCGCTCCACCGGACGGACCGTCTACGTCCTGGACGAGCCGACGACCGGCCTCCACTTCGAGGACATCAGGAAGCTGATCGGCGTCCTGGAGGGTCTGGTGGACAAGGGCAACTCGGTGATGGTGATCGAGCACAACCTCGATGTCATCAAGACCGCGGACTGGGTCGTCGACCTCGGCCCGGAGGGCGGCAACGGCGGTGGCCTGGTGGTCGCCGAGGGCACCCCGGAGCAGGTCGCGGCGGAGCCCGCCAGCCACACCGGGAAGTTCCTCCGCGACGTGCTGGGCGACCGGGTCAGCGACGCGTCCGTGCCGGCGAGGCCCGCGGCGGGCAAGGCGCCGGCCAGGAAGCCGGCCGCCAAGAAGACCGCCGCGAAGAAGCCGGCCGCCAAGAAGGCACCCGCGAAGAAGGCCACCGCCAGGAAGGCCGCCCGCAAGTCCTGACCCGGTGTGCGGCCGTGCCGGGCGCCCGGCGGCCGGGTGCGCGGGGCGGCGGGCCGGACGTAGAGTGCGGCGCGTGACGACGAGCAAGGAATCGCCGGCCACGCGCCGCACCGTACTGTGCGGGGCCGCGCTGGCCGCACTGGGACTGACCGCCGCCGGGTGCGCCGGTGACTCCGGGAACGGCACGTCGGGGTCCGGCCCGGACGAGCCGGTCGAGCTGGGCGACGCGGAAGCCGTACCGGTGGGTGGTGCGAAGCTGTACGCCGAGCAGAAAGTGCTGGTCGCCCAGCCCGAGAAGGGCGACTTCAAGGGATTCAGCGCGATCTGCACCCACCAGGGCAGTGTCCTGGGCGAGATCGACGGCGAGGTGGCGGTCTGCCCGCTGCACGGGAGCCGCTTCCACGTGGACTCGGGGAAGGTCGCACAGGGTCCCGCCACCGAGGCGCTGCCTGCGGTACCGGTGAAGGTGGAGCAGGGGAAGCTCGTCGCGGGCTGAGCCGCTCGTGGCGCGAACGGGCCCGGCCGGGCGCGGAACCCTGCGGCCGACCGGTGGAAGATACGCGGCGTTTCCCCCGACTTCGCTCCGCACCTCTGGTGTGGACCGGTCCCCCTTGGGACCCTGTGCGGCACTGTGCGCAGAAAGTGCCGAGAACACTGGTCTTTGTGGGGGACGTTGTGAGAAAAGTCCACGCTCGCGCAAGACTCACCGCTCCGCTGCTCCCGGTGGCGACCGCCGCCGCGCTGCTGGCCGGTCTGCTGTCGGCCGGCCCGGCCCGGGCCGCGGTGGAGCAGCACACCTCCCGGCCGGCCGCGGCCGAAAGCGCCGGAGACCGGGCCGCCCCCGGGCCGGCCGGCGGCGGCATGGAACTCTCCCGCACCACCCGGCCCCTCGCGCCGGGTGCGCGGCTCACCTCCTTCGACCGGCTCGAACCGGACAGCTGGCTGCGCGCGGACGCGCTCACCCTCGACCTGGGCCGGGCCCGGACGGGCACGAGTGCCGACTACCTCTCCTCGGGCCAGGTCACCGAACGCCGGACCGTCGGCGACCTGGCCGCGGAGCACGATCCCGGGCCGGGCCGCCGCACCATCGCGGCGCTCAACGCCGACTTCTTCGACATCAACGAGACCGGCGCCCCACTCGGCCCCGGCGTCCGCGACGGCAAGCCCGTCCACTCCCCCGCGCCCGGGGTCTCCGAGGCGGTCGGCATCGGGCCGGACGCGGCGGGCCGCATCCTGGACCTGTACTTCGAGGGCACGGTCACCCTCCCGGCGGGCGACGTGCCGCTCGCCGGGAGGGACGCCGCCGATGTCGCGGAGGACGGCATCGGGCTGTACGACGCGGACTGGGGCGACGCCGACCGGGCGCTGACGGTCGACCAGGATCCCGAGGTCACCGAGGTGGCCGTGCGGGACGGCGACGTCACCTCGGTGGCCCGGAAGCCCGGCAGGGGCGCGATCCCGGAAGGGGTGAACGTCCTGCTGGGCCGGGGCGACGGCGCCGAGCGGCTCGCCGCGCTGCACCCGGGCGACCCGGTCGAGGTGGCCTACCGGATGCGCACCGACGACGGCTCCCCGCTGCCGCGCACGGCGGTCGGCGGACGCGGCGTGCTGGTCGAGGACGGTACTCCGCAGAACTGGGACGGCAGGCCGAACAACGCGGCGGCGCCGCGCACCGCCGTGGGCTTCTCCGAGGACGGCGGCACGATGCACGTGCTGACGGTGGACGGCAGGCAGGCGGCCTCGGGCGGGGTGACGCTGACCGAACTCGCCCGGATGATGAAGAAGCTGGGCGCCTACAACGCCCTCAACCTGGACGGCGGCGGCTCCTCCACACTGCTGGCCCGGAAGCCGGGCGGCACCGCGCTCCGGTTGGAGAACGCGCCCTCCGACGGCGAGCAGCGCGAGGTCGCGGACGCGCTGGCGCTGACGGCGCCGAAGGGGTCGGGGCGGCTGTCCGGCTTCTGGGTGGAGACGGCTCTCGACCCGCGCGAGGCGGCCACGGCCGACACCGTGCCGGGCGGCCACCCCGACCGCGTCTTCCCCGGGCTGACCCGGTCGCTGACCGCCGCCCCGTACGACGAGACCTACGGCCCGGCACAGGGTGCACCGCGCCCCCGGTGGCGGGCCGCGCGGCCGGACGTCGGCCGGGTGGACGCGCAGGGCGTCTTCCGGGCCCGCCGGACGGGCAGCACCTCGGTCACCGCCCGGGCCGGCGCCGCCGAGGGCACCACGAAGCTGCGGGTCCTGGGGCCGCTGGAGCGGGTCCGCGCCACCACGGACCGGGTGGGTCTGGCCGACGGCGCCGCCGACGGATCGTTCGGGCTGGTCGGATACGACGCGGAGGGCAACAGCGCACCCGTCGAGCCCGCGGACGCGCGGCTGTCCTACGACCACGCGCTCTTCTCGGTCACCGCGGACGAGGACGCCGCCGACGGCAGGTTCACCGTCAGGACCCGCTCCGGGCAGGAGTCCGCGTCCGGCACGGTGACCGTGACGGTACGGGGGCACACGACCCGGGTGGCCGTCACCGTGGGGCTGCGCGAGCAGCCGGTGGCCGACTTCGGCGACGCGTCCGACTGGACGTTCAGCGCGGCCCGCGCCACCGGCTCGGTGGCTCCCGAACCGAGCGGCAAGGACGGCGGCGGGCTCGAGCTCAGCTACGACTTCACCCGTTCCACGGCCACCCGTGCCGCCTACGCGAACCCGCCCGCCGAGCGGGAGATCCCCGGGCAGCCGCGCAGCTTCACCCTGTGGATCAGAGGGGACGGCTCGGGTGCCTGGCCCTCGCTGCACCTCAAGGACGCGGCGGGCACCGACCAGGTGCTGCGCGGCCCGCTGGTGGAGTGGCGGGACTGGCGCCAGGTCACCTTCGAGGTCCCCGAAGGAGTGGCCTATCCGCTCACGCTGCACCGCTTCTACCTGGCCGAGACCCGGCCCGCCGCGCAGTACGAGGGTTCGGTGGTGCTGGACGAACTGGTCGCCAGGACGCCGCCGGACATCGACCTGCCGGAGACCGGGCGCCCGCACGATCCGCTGATCTCCACGGCCGCCGACACCGCCGGGCGCGACTGGCGGTTCGCGGTGCTGTCGGACGCGCAGTTCGTCGCGCGCGATCCGGACAGCGAGGCCGTGCGGCAGGCACGCCGGACCCTGCGCGAGATCCGGGCCGCCCGGCCCGATTTCCTGATCGTCGACGGGGATCTGGTGGACGAGGGCACCCCGGCGGATCTGGCGTTCGCGCGCACGGTGCTGGAGGAGGAGTTGGGGGACGCGGTCGACTGGTACTACGTGCCGGGCAACCACGAGGTGATGGGCGGTTCGATCGACCACTTCGTCCAGGAGTTCGGACCCGCGCAACGCACCTTCGACCACCGCGGCACCCGGTTCATCACCCTGGACACCTCGTCGCTGACGGTGCGGGGCGGCGGCTTCGCCCAGTTCCGGGAGCTGCGTCGGCAGTTGGACGCGGCCGCCCGGGACCGCGGCATCGACTCCGTCGCCGTCATCGAGCACGTACCGCCGCGCGACCCCACCCCGGCGCGGGCCAGCCGGCTCACGGACCGGATGGAGGCCGATCTGCTGGAGGGCTGGCTGGCCGACTTCCGGTCCCGTTCGGGCAAGGGCGCGGCCCTGGTGGCGGGGCATGTCGGCGTCTTCGACGCCTCCCGGGTGGACGGGGTGCCGTATCTGGTGAACGGGAACTCGGCCAAGGCACCGGCCGCTCCGCCGGGCGCGGGGGGCTTCACCGGCTGGTCGCTGCTGGGTGTGGACCAGGGGCGGCCGCGCGACGGGGACTGGCTCTCGGTGCAGACCCGGGCCCATGTGGACGCACTGCTGCTGGACGCGCCCGAGCGGCTCGCGGTGGGCGGGCAGGCCACCGCGTCGGCGACCGTCCGGCAGGGCAGCGGACCGGCAGCGCGCCGGGTTCCGGTCGGCTGGCCGGTGAGCGCCGACTGGCCCGGCTCACCGGGGCTGTGTGTGAAGGGCGCGGTGCCCCGCGGACGCTGTGTGGCCTCCTACGATCCGGCGGACGGCACCCTGACCGGGCGCAGACCGGGCACGGTCACCCTTGCGGTGCTGGTAAACGGGGAGCGGGCGGCACAGCGGGTGACCGTCGGCCGCTGATCCGGCGGCCGCAGGCTCCCGGCGCGGTCCCGGCCCCGCCCCCTACCGGAAGGAGTGGTGGGGCGGGGCCGGGGGACGGGGGCTCCGGCGCTGCCGGAGGCCGGTCAGTGACCGGAGTCCGGTGACCGGTCAGGGGCCCGGAGACCGGTGACCGGTCAGGGGCCCGGAGGTCAGGAACCGGTACGGGTCCGCTCGTCGCGCTCGGCGTCGGCCGCGGCCCGTGCCTGCTTGCGGGAGGCCGCCAGCGAGGTGATCGTCGTGATGATCAGCACGGCGCAGATGACGCCGAGCGACACCGGGATGCTGATCTCCGGAACGTGGACCCCGCTCTCGTGCAGCGCGTGCAGCACCAGCTTGACGCCGATGAAGCCGAGGATGATCGAGAGCCCGTAGGAGAGGTGTACCAGCTTCTGCAGCAGGCCGCCGATCAGGAAGTAGAGCTGCCGCAGCCCCATCAGGGCGAACGCGTTGGCGGTGAAGACGATGTACGGGTCCTGGGTGAGGCCGAAGATCGCCGGGATGGAGTCCAGCGCGAACAGCACGTCCGTGGTGCCGATCGCCAGCATGACGATCAGCATGGGTGTCATCAGCCGCTTGCCGTTCTCGACGACGAACAGCTTGGTGCCGTGGTACTTGTCCGTCGAGGGAAAGCGCCGCTCGACGGCCTTGAGCAGCCGGTTCTCCTCGAACTCCTCCTCGTCGTCACCGGAGCGGGCCTCCTGGACGAGCTTCCACGCCGTCCAGATCAGAAAGGCGCCGAAGAGGAAGAAGACCCAGGAGAAGGTGGAGATGATCGCGGCCCCGGCGGCGATGAAGGCACCGCGCAGCACCAGCGCGATGAGCACGCCGACCATCAGCACCCGCTGCTGGTAGATCGACGGCACCGCGAACTTCGCCATGATCAGCACGAAGACGAAGAGGTTGTCGACGCTCAGCGACTTCTCGGTGATGAAGCCCGCGAAGAACTCGCCGGATGCCTGGCCGTTCCCGAACAGGAAGAGGCCGAGTCCGAAGAGTGCGGCGAGGACGATCCAGACGGTCGTCCAGATGCCCGCCTCCTTGAGGGAGACCTCGTGCGGCTTGCGGCCGCCGATGAAGAAGTCCACCGCGATGAGGGCGGACAGACCGACGATGGTCAGCGCCCAGGTGGTCATGGATATGTCCATGCGTGATCCTCCGGCTTGCATTCGAGCATGGGCCGGAGGTCTCTTCCACCCGGGGCCGCCGCCCGCAGCGGGCCGGGCCGGTGCCCCGGGGCCGTCCTGTCCGGCCCGTACTGACGGGATCACCGCATGGCTGGGAATACTCCCCTCCGATACAAGAGAGAGTAAAGTAAAACCATGTAAAGGTAAAGAGTATGGTCGGGCAGGCCCCGCGCCCCGCCCCGCCAAGGCGGTCGGGGGCGCGGTCGGGCACAGTCGGGCACAGTCGGGCCCGGTCTCCCGGGTGCGGGATTCCACTCCCGGGCTCGGGGAACGGAGGGAGCGGTTCTCAGCCGCCGGCCGTGCGGCGCGCGGCTGCGGCATGCCGCAGCACCTGCGGCACGACCCGGCTGCCGGCGGGCACCCGCAGCGGCTCGTACGTCCAGGCGTGGCCCACCCACGGATCGGCCAGATGGTCGTCCGGGACCGGGGTCAGCCGCAGCAGCGAGCGCCACAGCGGATCGAGCAGCGGCCCGAAGCCGCGCGCCTCGTCCCGGTCGGCCACCAGCAGCAGGCTGACGCCGACCGCGGGCCCCTCGTCCGCGAGGTAGCGCAACTGGTTGACGGCCCGGTCGTCGAAGCCGTGCGGGAAGTCGTGGACGACCAGGAGCTGGTCGGCCAGGTCCAGGTCGGGCGGAAGCGCGTCGGTCGCCCCGCTGCGCACCGCCATCCGGACGAGGTCGACCCGCTGCGTCAGCCGCTCCAGGGTGCGGGCGACACCGGAGGCGCCCGCGGCGGGCGGATCCGCCAGTACGCCCGACTCCACCAGCGGAAGGAGCGCGGTGGCCGCGGCGCCCGCAGGGTCGATGATCCGGAGGGTCACCTCGCCCGGCGGATGCACGGCCAGGACGCGGGCGGCCAGTGCGGCGGCGGTCGTCCGCGCGAGGTGACGCAGCTCGTCCGCGTCCGCCGCTCCCGCCTCCCGGCTCCGCGGGCGGCCGCTGTCGATCCACAGGCCCCGCTCCAGCGGCAGCCGCACCAGCAGGGGAACCCGCAGCCCGGCGCGCTCCGGGAGGCTCACATCGCCCACCCGGAGCGCCAGGGGACGCTCGGTGGGCGGCCGGTAGGCGTGCCAGACAGGGTTGTCCCAGCGGGCCATCGCAGGCGGCAGGGCCGGCTCGACCACCTCCGCCTCGGCCTCGAGCTGCGCCGCGTCCCGCTCCAGTACGGCACGGGCCTGCTCCACCAGCGTGCTGTGCCTGGCCTCGGCCCGGGCACGGGCCTCCGCCGCGGCAGCGCCGACCCGGGCCTGCGGATCGGCGAGCACCCCGTCCAGTTCGCGCTCCCTGCGCGCGTCGGCGAAGTCGACGGCCGAACGGTAGGCCGCCACGCTGCGGGCCAGGTCCTCGAAGATGCCCCACACCTGGTTGTGGAGCCGCTCCTCCAGCGACCAGCCGGCGGCGTCGCCCGCCACCGGCTGCGCCCCCGCATCCTCCCCGGTCCCCGGTCCAGGCCCGGGTGGCGCGGGTGGCGCGGCGCCGGTGGCCGCCGGGGCGCGGCGCGGATGGCGGTAGTCGACCGGGCCCCCGGCGGAGGCGCCGCCGGCCGCACCGCGGGATGCGGCGGCGTGCGGGGCCGGGCTCTGCTGAGGGGGTGCGACCGCGTCGTCCGCGCCGGCGGTGACCGCCTCCTGGACGGCGGCGGCCAGCGTGTGCGCCTCGGCCAGCCCCTGGTCGGCGAACAGGGCCGCGAGGCCGTCCGCATACCCCTGTCCGACAGCCCGCACCTTCCATGCGCCCCGGCGCAGATACAGCTCCAGGGCGACGACGGCGGACTCGGTGGCCAGTCCCGTCACCGTGTAGCTGGCGAGCTCCGTGCCGTCCGGGCCGGTGACGGCGAGGAAAGGCGCGGGGAGGCCGGCGAAGCCCGGGGGAGCGCCCGGCCCGGCGGGCAGGGCCAGCAGGATGCTCACCCGCTCGACGCCCTGGGGCAACGCCCCCGGGTCGAGGGCCAGGTGGTGCACCGCCGCCGCCCGGCGGGAAACCTCGACCCCGGGCAGCCGCGGGGCTGCCGGGTGGGCAGTCCACTCGGCGCCGCGGATCCGCCCCTGCGCGTCGTTGAGTGTCGCCGCGGCGACGACCGGGGTACCCGCCGTCACCCGGATCTCCATCCGGGTGCCGGGCAGCGGGTGGTTCTGCCCCCGGACCAGCTCGGCCGTCATCGTCGTGCCTCTCCCCTGCGGCTCTCGTACTCGGCGGACGGGGCCGCCCGGGACCCCCGCGGGCCGGGACCGCTGCCGCTCGGGCGGGCCCGGGGCTGTCGCATCGACGGTCCGGGACCGGTCACCGCGTCGGCGGGACCGGACGGGTCACCGCGCCGGGCGGACCGGAGGGGTCACCGCCTCGGCGGCAGCGCACAGCTCACAGCTTCGGCAGGATCGTCGGCATCAGGTCCTGGAAGGTACGGCCGTTGGCGGGCTCGCCGATGGCGGTCATCTGCCAGCCGCTGCCCTGCCGGTGGACCTTCGCCATGATCTGCGCGGTGTACTGGCCGCCGCCGGTGAGCGTGTAGCGGGCCGTCTCCTGGCCGGTGGTCTCGTCGACGAGGCGGCAGAAGGCGTTCTCGACCTCGGCGAAGGTCTGGCCGGTGAACGAGTTGACCGTGAAGACGATCTGGTCGATGTGGACCGGGACGCGCTGCAGATCCACCAGGATCGCCTCGTCGTCGCCGCCCTCGCCCGACCCGCCCACCAGGTTGTCACCGGTGTGCTTGACCGAGCCGTCGTCGCTCACCAGATGGCGGAAGAAGACGACGTCGACGGGCTGCTTGTCGGCGAAGAGCACCGCCGAGGCGTCGAGGTCGATCTCCTTGGTGCGCTTCCCGAACAGCCCCCGCCGCGGTGCGGCCTTCCAGCCCAGGCCCATGCGCACCGCGGTGAGGCTGGCCCCGTCGCTCTTCTGCAGGCTGATGCCCTGGCCCTTGGACAAGTTGACCGACACGTGCGTCCCCTCTCTGAACCGGGGCCGCCACAGGCCGACGGCCACCAGATTCAGCACCCTACGCAAGAGCGCGGAGCGCCCGGGAGGCCGTCCGCGACTTGTGTCGGTCTTGCAACACACTCCGCGCGGCGGGCCCCGGCCGCGGGCGCCGTGCCCGGCTACTTCAGTCCGGCCTCCTTCATCTGGCGCAGCTCCTTCTTGAGTTCCCCGACCTCGTCGCGCAGCCGTGCGGCGACCTCGAACTGGAGCTCCGCGGCGGCGGCGCGCATCCGCTCGGTCAGATCCTCGATGGTCTGGGCGAGTTCGGCGGCGGGCCGGTCGGTCAGCTCACCGGAGCCGGCGCCCTTGCCCTTGCCCAGTGCGGGGGTGGGGGCCTTCCCCTTGCCGGCCTTGCCCGACTCGTCCCGCCGGCGGTAACCGGTGTCCAGCAGCGCCTCGGTGTCGACCTCCTCGCGGGCGATGTCCGCGACGATGTCGCCGATCTTCTTGCGCAGCGGCTCCGGATCGATGCCGTGCTCCTGGTTGTAGGCGATCTGCTTCTCGCGGCGCCGGTTGGTCTCCTCGATCGCCCGCTGCATGCCGGGGGTGACCTTGTCCGCGTACATATGGACCTGGCCGGAGACGTTGCGCGCCGCACGGCCGATCGTCTGGATCAGCGAGGTGCCGGAGCGCAGGAAGCCCTCCTTGTCGGCGTCCAGGATCGCCACCAGGGAGACCTCGGGCAGGTCGAGCCCCTCCCGCAGCAGGTTGATGCCGACCAGCACGTCGTACTCGCCCGCGCGCAGCTCTCGCAGCAGTTCGATGCGGCGCAGGGTGTCCACGTCGCTGTGCAGGTAGCGGACCCGGATGCCCAGTTCGACGAAGTAGTCCGTCAGATCCTCGGCCATCTTCTTGGTGAGGGTGGTGACCAGCACCCGCTCGTCGCGCTCCTCGCGCAGCCGGATCTCGTGGACCAGGTCGTCGATCTGCCCGTCGGTGGGCTTGACGACCACCTCCGGGTCGACCAGCCCGGTGGGGCGGATGACCTGTTCCACATAGCCGTCGGAGCGGGCCAGCTCGTAGGGGCCGGGGGTGGCCGACAGATAGACCGTCTGGTCGGTGCGCTCCAGGAACTCCTCCCACTTCAGCGGCCGGTTGTCCAGCGCGGAGGGCAGGCGGAAGCCGTGGTCGATCAGTGTGCGCTTGCGGGCGGCGTCGCCCTCGTACATGGCGCCGATCTGCGGGACCGTCTGGTGCGACTCGTCGATGACCAGCAGGAAGTCCTCGGGGAAGTAGTCCAGCAGGGTGTGCGGCGCGGTGCCGGGGTCGCGGCCGTCGATGTGCAGCGAGTAGTTCTCGATTCCCGAGCAGGTGCCGATCTGCCGCATCATCTCGATGTCGTACGTCGTCCGCATCCGCAGCCGCTGGGCCTCCAGGAGCTTGCCCTGCTTCTCCATCGACTCCAGCGTCGCGGCCAGCTCGGCCTCGATGGCCGCGACGGCGCGCTCCATCCGCTCCGGACCGGCCACGTAGTGCGAGGCGGGGAAGACGTACAGCTCCCGGTCCTCGGTGATCACCTCGCCGGTGATCGGATGGAGGGTGGAGAGGGCCTCGATCTCGTCCCCGAACATCTCGATGCGGACCGCGAGCTCCTCGTACACCGGGAAGATCTCGACGGTGTCGCCGCGGACCCGGAAGGTGCCCCTGGTGAACGACATGTCGTTGCGCTGGTACTGGATGTCCACGAAGCGCCGCAGCAGCGCGTCCCGGTCGATCTCCTCGCCGACCTTCAGCGGCACCATGCGGTCGACGTACTCCTGCGGGGTGCCGAGGCCGTAGATGCAGGAGACGGAGGCGACCACCACGACGTCACGCCGGGTGAGCAGTGAGTTCGTCGCACTGTGGCGCAGCCGTTCGACCTCCTCGTTGATCGAGGAGTCCTTCTCGATGTAGGTGTCCGTCTGCGGGACGTACGCCTCCGGCTGGTAGTAGTCGTAGTACGAGACGAAGTACTCGACCGCGTTGTTCGGCAGCAGCTCCCGGAACTCGTTCGCGAGCTGTGCGGCCAGGGTCTTGTTCGGCGCCATCACCAGCGTCGGGCGCTGCAACTTCTCGATCATCCACGCTGTGGTGGCCGACTTGCCGGTGCCCGTGGCACCCAGCAGTACGACATCCTTCTCACCTGCGGTGACCCGCTGCGCGAGCTCCGCGATGGCGGTCGGCTGGTCGCCGCTGGGCCGGTACGGACTGACGACCTCGAAGGGCGCCACCTTGCGTTCGATCTCGGTGTTGGGCCGCATGTCCACCACGGTACGACTCAGCACTGACAACGGGGTTCCGCGCGCAAACTACGCCCCACTGGCAGATAGCTGCCAATTTCCTTCGTCGCAGGTCAGCGACTTGACCACGCTCCGTTCAGCACCCCGTCACTTTGTCCTGGCTTGGTTGTATTGCGCATCGGGAACTGTCTCGGCAGTCCGTGCAGGTACAAGCGAGGAGTCCCGCATGTCGATACGCCCGCTGACCGCTGCCGCCACAGGTGCGCTGCTGGGTATGAGCGCGCTCTTCCTCACCGCCACGCCCTCCGCGGCGGCCTCACCCCGCCCGGCGGGACAGACGCCGGATCCGGTCGTAGACTTCTCCGGTTTCCTGGGCT
This sequence comes from Streptomyces sp. AA1529, assembly GCF_000280905.1. Lineage (GTDB taxonomy): Bacteria > Actinomycetota > Actinomycetes > Streptomycetales > Streptomycetaceae > Streptomyces. Next base: position 144,754 of record NZ_ALAP01000078.1, read on the forward strand.
TCGGCGACGACGAGGACCCCGACCCGGAGCTGCAGCAGTCCCCCTCCGACTCCAGAAAGCCGCACCGCTCCCCGCTCCCCGTGGGCCACCGCGGGGCGTCCGCCTACGCACCGGAGAACACGCTGGCCGCGGTCGACAAGGCACACGATCTCGGCATCGACTGGGTCGAGAACGACGTGCAGCGCACCAAGGACGGCAAGCTGCTGGTCATCCACGACACCACGCTCTCCCGCACCACGGACGTCGAACAGCGCTTCCCGGACCGCAGCCCGTGGAAGGTCTCCGACTTCACGCTCAAGGAGATCAAGACGCTGGACGCCGGAAGCTGGCTGGACAGCAAGTTCGCCGGCGAGCGGATCCCCACCCTGGGCGAATACCTGGACCGGCTCACCAGGAACGGGCAGGACCTGCTGCTGGAGCTGAAGTCCCCCGCGCTCTACCCGGGCATCGAACGCGAGACCCTCGACGAGCTCGACCGGCAGGGCTGGCTGGACCGCCGGCACACCAGGAGCAGGCTCATCGTCCAGAGCTTCGACAAGGGCGCGGTGCAGAAGGTGCACCAGCAGCGCCCCGAGGTGAAGACCGGCTTCCTGGGCACCCCCAAGGCGGCCGAGCTGAAGGACTACGCCGCGTTCGCCGACCAGATCAACCCCACCCACGCCGATGCCACCGCCGACTACGTGAAGGCCGTCCACGCCCTCAAGGGGCCGCACCACAAGCGAATGGAGATCTTCACCTGGACCGTGAACGACGCCGAGACCGCCCGCAAGGTCGCCGACGCCGGGGTGGACGGCATCATCTCGAACAAGCCGGACGTGGTCAGCGACGCCGTGCAGGGGTCGGGGCCGACCGGCTGACCGGCCCGCCGGTACGGTCCGGAAGGGCGTCGGCTGTCGGTGGGCACCTCTAGGGTGCCGGTATGACTGACACCCCGGTGCGGCCCGCGGCCTGGAGGCCGCGGGAGACGCCCATCGGACCGCTGCTGCTCGCGGCGACCGCGGAGGGCCTGGTCAACGTCGTCTTCCACGCGCGGGGACGCACGCTCGACCGGGCCCTCGCCCGGCTGCACGCCCGGCTGGGCGCCGGACCGCTGCCCGCGGCGCAGGCCCCGGCGTCCGCCGCCGGGCATCTCGATGCGGCCGCGGCGGCGCTGGACGACTACTTCGCGGGCTCTCCGGCGCCCTTCACCGTGCCGCTGGACTGGTCGCTGACGGAGGGTTTCCCCGCGCGGGTGCTGCGCGAGCTGGCGACCGGTGTGCCGTACGGGACGACGGTCGGCTACCAGGACCTCGCCGTACGCGCGGGCGACCCCGGTGCGGCCCGCGCGGTCGGCGCCGCCATGGGCGCCAATCCGCTGCCGGTGGTCGTGCCCTGCCACCGGGTGCTGGAGAGCTCCGGCGCGATCGGCGGCTTCGGGGGCGGGCTGGAGACCAAGCGGGCGCTCCTCGCGCTGGAGGGCGTGCTGCCGCAGCCGCTGTTCTGAGCCCTGCGGGACCGGCCGTAAGTCCGTGGTGGCGCACGGCGCCGGGTGCCAGACTGCACGGCGTGACTGACATTCGCGACACGGCCGACGGTGATGACACCCCGGAAGCCGCGGGAGACGGACCGGTGGGCACGGCGCCGGAGCGGACCGGCGGCCCGCCGGAAGCGCCCGGCGGGCTCGCACAGCGCGGCACCCGGCCCGGGGGACTCGCCGTGCGCGGCCCGCGGCAGCCGGCCGGGGAACCGGCGGCGGACGGCGGGATCGATCTGCCTGCCGTGCGGCGACGGGTGCGGCTGGCCCTGGTCCTCAGCCAGATCCTCGGCGGGCTGGGCGTCTCCACGGCGGTCGCGCTGGCCGCCGTGCTGGCCGAGGACATCGGCGGCTCCGAGGCCGTGGCGGGACTGGCGTCCACGTCCTCGGTCATCGGGACGGCACTGCTGTCCCTGCCGTGCGCGGCGCTGATGGCGCGGCGCGGGAGGCGCGTCGGGCTGACGTCCGCCTACGCCGTGGCGGCCGTCGGCGGGCTCGTCGTGGTGGCCGGAGCCGCGCTGCGCAACTTCCCGCTGCTGCTGGTGGGCATGGCCGCCTTCGGCGGGAGCAACACCGCCGGCCTCCAGGCCCGCTTCGCCGCCGCCGACCTGGCCGAGCCGCTGCACCGGGCGCGGGCCATCTCCACGGTGGTGTGGGCGACCACGGTCGGCGCGGTCCTGGGTCCGAACATCGCGGGGCCCGCCGGGAGGAGCGTGGCCGGCCTCGGGGTGCCGGAGACGGCCGGCCCCTTCCTGTGGGGCACGGTGGTCTTCCTGATCGCCGGAGGGCTGCTGCAGGTGCTGCTGCGGCCCGACCCGCTGCTGACGGCCCGCGCGCTGGCCCGGAAGGCGACGGCCGGCGGCGGGCCGGACGAAGGCGGCGGGCAGCCCGGAGCGGACGGGGGACGGCAGTCGGACGAGGACGGCGGTGACCGGTCGCTGCGGGCCGGCCTGGCCGCGGTGACGGCCTCAGCGCCCGCCCGGGTCGCGCTGGCCGCGATAGCCGGCTCGCACACGGTCATGGTCTCGGTGATGGTGATGACCCCGGTGGACCTGGGCGGGCACGGCGCCGGGGTGGAACTGATCGGGCTCGTGCTCAGCGGACACATCGCCGGGATGTACGCCTTCTCGCCCGTCATGGGCTGGCTCGCGGACCGGATCGGCAGGTTCAGCGTCATCCTGGTGGGCGCGGCGCTGCTCGGGTGCGCCACCGCGCTGGCCGGGACGGCGGACGGGAACCACGCACAGTCCGCGGTCGGGCTGTTCCTGCTCGGGCTGGGCTGGTCCGCGGGGCTGGTCGCCGGGTCCGCGCTGCTGACCGACTCGGTACCGCAGCGGGCCCGCGCCGCCGTGCAGGGCTTCTCCGACCTGATCATGAACTCGGCCGCCGGTGTCGGCGGCGCGCTCTCCGGACTGGTGGTCGCCCAGGCCGGCTACGGCTGGCTCAACCTGCTGGCAGCGGCGCTGCTGATCCCCGTCACGGCGCTGACGGTGACGGTCGCGGTACGGCGCTGAGGAAGGCCGCCGACGGCAACGGATGTCCCCGGGGGCGGGGCCGCACGGCGGGTCCGTCGCCACACGCCGGAGGCGGAGCCGGCGGGCACGCCGCCGGCTCCGCCGACGATCAGCGCGCGTGGAGTTCGAAGGCCACCGCGCGCCGCCCACCGGTCCGGTCGGCGTGCAGATCCAGGCCCCCGTGCACGATCGAGCGCGCGTACGTCTCGGGGTCCTCGTCGGTGAGCGCCTCGATATAGGCACGGTGCTCCAGCAGTGAGGCGACTCCCTTGCGGGTCGCCTCCTCCCCCACCGGCACCGCGTGCGTGACGGCCGGAGAGGCGAAGACCGCCACCCACCGCACTCCGTCCCACGGCAGGACACCTTCCACGTCGAACTGTTCGCTGAAGATCCACCGGTTGCCCGCGTCCCCCACCGCGTCGAGGACCGAGCGGCCCAGCGCGCGATGGTCGGGGGTGTTCCACGGGCTGCCGGGACCACCGCCCCAGGTGTCGTGGTGGTTGAGGGTGAGGACCAGTTCGGGGCGGTGCCTGCGGATCGCCGCCGCGATGTCGCTCCGCAGCGCGGGTCCCTCCGTCAGCACTCCGTCCCGGTGGTCGAGGAACTCCACCCCGGTGACGCCCACGTGTGCGCAGCCGGCCCGCTGCTCGGCCTCGCGGACCCCGGCGGCCTCCGCCGGGTCCATGGTCTCGATACCCGCCTCGCCGCGGGTCGCGAGCAGATAGGCGACGTCCTTGCCCTGCGCCGTCCACTCGGCCACGGCCGCGGCGGCGCCGTACTCCATGTCGTCCGGATGGGCGACGACCGCCAGGGCCCGGGTCCAGTCCTGCGGCATCGCCGCCAGGCGCATCCGCGCACCCTGCTCCTCGGCGCCTCGCGCTGTGGCCGTCATGTCCGCTCCGCCTCTCGTCGCCCGCGCCGTCGTCGGCGCCGCTCCTCCAGGGCAACTCCCGGTCGCCGGGCGCTTGTTCCCCGGTGACCGGCCGTGTCCCCACGGTCCCGGCACCCCCGGGCCCCCGCCGGCGCCGGTGGTACGCGCGGCGCCGGGTCCGACCGGCGGCACTCCGGATGGTTCCAGGGTTCCAGCCGGATGGCCGGTCGGCACCTCGGCGGCCCGGCCCGGCGCGGGGAACTGCCGCGCCGGAACGGCGGGCGGGATCAGCCGTACGGGTTACCGCGGGGGTCGGCGGGAGCACCGCCCTGCTGCGGGCCGGGGTTGCCGTAGTACGGGCCCGGCTGCTGCGGGGGCTGCTGGGGCGGGGCCGCCGGGGCTCCGGGGGCCTGGGACTGGCCGTGGTAGGGGCCGGGCTGCGGCTGGCCTCCGGGCTGGGGTTGGGCCTGCGGGGGCTGCTGCGGCGCATAGCCCTGCTGGGGCTGGGGCGCGTAACCCTGCTGGGGCGCGTATCCCTGCTGCGGCGCGTAACCCTGCTGCGGCTGGGGGGCGTACTGCTGCGGGGCGTAGCCCTGCGGGGCGCCCTGCGCGCCGCCGACCACCGCGAGCAGCTCCTCCAGTTCGTTCCGCCAGATGCGGTGCACATTGATGCGCACCGGCTTCGCCTCGCCCGGCAGCGCCATGTGGTAGAAGCTCCACAGGGGGTTGAGCTGGATCTCGCCGAAGAGCGAGCGGGCCTGCTCCCGCGGGATCGCGTGCACGATTTCCTTCGGGCGCTGCGAGAACCGGGACATCCGCTGCACCAGCAAGGCCTGTTCGGTGACCGTGATGAAGTAGTACTTGATGAGGAACTGGCCGATCAGGCCGAGGAATCCGACACTGAGCCACGGTGTGGGCCCCGCAACGGTCCCGACCGACACCAGCGGACGGTCTCCGGGAGCCTGTTGGGCTATGGCCTCGGCCACCTGCTTCTTCATCGTCGCCTTGCGAAAGGCCATCGGACCGCTCCTCGCTCCGTTCGCCGCGGATACGGCGCTGTCTCTGCGTTCGGCGCAGAGTACTCGCTCCGGGTGACAGCGCCCCTCCCGGGGCGGCGGACCGGCCGCCCCGGAGCGCGGTCCCGGCCGCGACGGTCACCGCTGCCCGAGCCCGGTGAGGGCCTGCACCGGGTCGGCCGCGGAGGGGCCTTCGGGCCACCAGTCGGCGGCGTCCGCGCGGCCGTCCGGGCCGGAGCCGCCGCGGTCCGCGGAACCCGGGCCGGAAGCGTCCCGGTAGGGATACCAGCGGCCGTCGCCCCCGAAGCGGAGCTGGACGGGGCGCGTGGTGTGGGTGAGCTGGTTGCGGTGGATGGTCATCGCTATCCCCAGGCCCGCCAGGGCGCTGCGCCCGCGGTCGAAGTCGCCCGCCGGCGGATCCCAGGCGGCCTCCAGCACGGCCAGCCCGGCCGGACCGCCCTGCCGCCAGGCCGCCGCGGCCCGGGCCAGCTCCAGCGGGTCCCGGCCGGCCGACCGCGCCAGACCGGCGAAGCGCGCGGAGAGGGTGCGGCGACCGGTCAACTGCGGGTGGGTGGCGGCGAGGCGCACGGTGTCGTGCCAGCGCGACAGGTCGGGCAGCGGATCGTACTCGCCCACGCCACGCGGCCCCGCGCCGTCGTGCTCCACCGGCACGGCGGAGAGCGCGCACCGGGCCCGGACCGCCGCGTCGGCCGCCAGGAAGGCGAGAGCGTCGGCGTCGGGTGCGCCGGGTAGTTCGGGATAGGCCCCCGGCCCGCTCGCGACGTCCGGCAGCGGCTGCGGCTCGGGGAGCGGAGGGCGCACGGAGGCGGCGAACACCTCGGTGGCGAGCCGCGTGACGCGCGGCCCCCGCCCGTCGCCCGGCGAGCCGTCGGCATCCCCGCGGGACCGGCGCGGCGACGTCCCGTCTCCGCACGTGCGGGGGCGCTCCGCGGAGGGGCCGGTGCGGGCCGCACCCAGGCGCGCGACCTCCGCGCGCACCGCCTCCGCGCTGCGGCCCCGCATCAGCAGCAGCGCCCAGGGGTCGGCGTCCAGCAGCGCCCCGGTCCCGTAGCCGAGCGCCGCCGCGTGCTTGCAGGGGTGTCCGCGGTCCGGGCAACTGCACGCGGGCAGCAGATCCTCGGAGCCGGGCAGCAGCCGGACCCCCGCCGACTGCGCCACGGGCACCACGTCCCAGGGGAGTTCACCGTCCAGCAGCGCCGCCGCCAGCACCGGGCGGCCGGCGACAGCCGTCAGGAAGGCCGTCCACTCCTCCTCGGACAGCGTGGGCAGCCGCCATTCGGCCCGGTAGGGGCGCGCGCGGCTGCCGCGCACATACGCCAGGACGCGTCCCGGCCCCACCCGCGGTGCGGACACCGCACCGGCGGCGCCCCGGGCCCCGTCCGGGTCCGCGTAGGCCCGGCCGCGCGCCAGCCGGGCGGTGTCCAGCGCCGCGCCCTCCATCGCCCGCAGCCAGCCGGCGCCCCAACTCCCCGCCGGATGCGGTGCGGTGCCGCTCACGGCTGCCTCCGCAGCGCCACCAGATCCGCCAGCTCCCGGTCGGTCAGCTCCGTCAGCGCGGCCTCTCCCCCGCTGAGCACGGCGTCGGCCAACTGCTGCTTGGCCGTCAGCAGCCGGGCGATGCGATCCTCGACCGTGCCCCGGGTGAGCAGCCGGTGCACCTGAACGGGCTGCGTCTGACCGATGCGGTAGGCCCGGTCGGTGGCCTGCTCCTCGACTGCCGGATTCCACCAGCGGTCGAAGTGGACGACGTGTCCGGCCCGGGTGAGGTTGAGACCGGTGCCCGCCGCCCGGAGCGACAGCAGGAAGACGGGGACCGCACCGGACTGGAAGGCGTCCACCAGCTCCTCCCTGCGGCCCACCGGGGTCCCGCCGTGCAGGAGCTGGGCCGGGATGCGGCGTTCGGCGAGATGCGCCCGGAGCAGCCGGGCCATCTCCACGTACTGGGTGAACACCAGCACCGAACCACCCTCGGCCCGGATCGTGCCCAGCAGTTCGTCCAGCAGCCCGAGCTTGCCGGAGCGGCCGGGGAGGCGTCCGGCCGCTCCCTCCCGCAGATACTGCGCCGGGTGGTTGCAGATCTGCTTGAGCGCGGTCAGCAGCTTCATCACCAGGCCGCGCCGCTCCATGCCCGTCGCCTCCGCGATCCGCGCCAGGGTCTCGCGCACCACCGCCTCGTACAGGGACGCCTGCTCCCGGCTGAGCTCGACCGTGTGGTCCGTCTCCGTCTTGGGCGGCAGCTCGGGGACGATGCCCGGATCGGATTTTTTGCGGCGCAGCAGGAAGGGCCGCACCAGCCGGGCCAGCCGCTGCGCCGCCTCCGGGTCCTCACCGCCCTCCACGGCTCTGGCGTGCCGGGCGCGGAAGGTCTTGAGCGGGCCGAGCAGTCCGGGCGTGGTCCAGTCGAGCAGGGCCCACAGCTCGGAGAGGTTGTTCTCCACGGGGGTGCCGGTGAGGGCGATCCGGGCGGCGGCCGGAAGGGTGCGCAGCGCGCGCGCCGTCGCGGAGCCCGCGTTCTTGACGTGCTGGGCCTCGTCCGCGACGACCAGTCCCCACGCCTGTCCGGCGAGCTGTTCCGCGCTGCCGCGCAGGGTGCCGTACGTCGTCAGGACGAACCCCGCGTCCGGTTCCGGTTCCCCGGCTGCTCCGGGGCCGCCGCGCGCCAGCCCCTCCAGGGTGCGTCCGGGACCGTGGTAGCGGCGTACCGGCACATCGGGCGCGAAGCGGGCGAGTTCCCGCTGCCAGTTGCCCAGCAGCGAGGCGGGGCAGACCACCAGCGTCGGCGCCGTCGCGCCGTGCTCGGCGCGGCGCAGATGGAGCGCGATGAGGGTGACGGTCTTGCCCAGCCCCATGTCGTCGGCGAGGCAGCCGCCCAGTCCGAGCGACGTCATCGACTCCAGCCAGCCGAGCCCCTGACGCTGGTAGCCGCGCAGCCGGGCGTGCAGCCGGGCGGGGGCGGCCACCGCGGCCCGGTCCGGGTCGGTGGCGGTACGGAGGGTGTCCCGGAGCGCCGCCAGGGCGCCCACCGGCACCGCCTCCACCCGTTCCCCGTCCACCTCCGCCTCCCCGGAGAGGGCTGCGGCCAGTGCGTCACCGGGCGAGAGGAGCCCCAGGTGCCGCTTGCGCGCCTTGCGCACCAGCTCCGGATCGACCTGCACCCACTGGTCGCGCAGCCGCACCAGCGGGCGGTGCGCCTCCGCCAGTTCGTCCATCTCCGCCTCGGTGAGCGGATCGCCGTCCAGCGCCAGCTGCCAGCGGAACTCCAGCAGCTGCTGCTCCTTGAAGAAGCCGAACCCGTCGGCCGCCGAACCCGGCGACTGCGGGCCCGGGCGCACCACCGCCGTCGCGCTCAGCAGCTCCCGGGCCAGGGCACGCGGCCAGTGCACGGCCACGTCGGCCGCGGCGAGTTCCCGGGCCGCCCGGCCCAGCAGGTCGTCCAGCTCCGTCCCGGTCAGCGGCAGCACGTCGGGGGCGGGCCGCTCCAGCAACCGTCCCAGCGGCGACCAGGCACGCGCGGCCCGCCGCACCGCCAGCACCGTCTCCACCCGGGCCCGCGGCCCGAGGTACTCCGCCTCGCCCTGCCACAGCGCGGCCACGTCCGCGACGAGCGTCGGATCCGCGGCGCTCGTCGCCTGGACGACCGCCGCCGCGACATACGGCTCCGCCGCGGGGCCGGTCCGCTGCGGGCCGTGCCGCTCCGGGCCGGTCCACCGAGGGGCGATCGGTTCCGGTTCGGTCCGCTCCCGGCCACTCCGCTCGCCGAGCACCTCCGGGCCGTGCCGCCCGTCCGCGCCCTCCCGGCCGGCGACCGGCCGGTGGTCCCGCGGGCCCTCCGGCTCGGGGCCGCCGTCGAAGACACGGTCCGCCGACAGATCGAGCCGCAGGGAGACCCGGACACCCGGCTCGGCGCCCGCGGCCACCTCACCCGCCCACTCCCGCAGCCGCGGATACTGCTCGGTGAGCCGTCGCCGCCCCGGGTCCGCGAAGGCCGGCCCCGCCACCGCGGACCCGGCGGGGGTGCGGGGCAGCACGTCGGCGACCGCGTCCAGGAAGTCCCGCACGAGTGCCTCGGGCTCCGGGACCCGCAGTGGGGCGTCCGCCGGGCGGCTTCCGGGGTCCGCCGCATCCCGCGGGACCGGCACCGCGTGCGCCTCCGGGGGGCATGGCGGCGGCGACCGCCCGCAGCTGCGCCACGTCCTCCGGGTCCAGCGGGCCCGCCCGCCACACGTCCTCGTCCCCTTCGCCCAGACCCGGCACCAGGCGTCCGCGGGCCACCAGCCGCAGTCCGTGCAGCGCCGCCGCGCCCCAGCAGGCGGCCGCGGGGTGCGCACCGCTCTCCGTACGCGCCCGCATCAACACGGGCAGGGCCTCGCGGACCGACAGCCGACGGGCCGGCACCACGCGCCGCCGCACGCCCCCGCCGTGCGGCCGCACCACCGCGAGCTCTCCCGGCACCCCCTGCTCGGGCAGCTCGCCCCCGTCCTCCCGCCAGAACGCCACGCGCCCCTCACGGGGCACCTCGCCCGGCAGGAACACCGCGGCGCACCTCAGGAGGCCCGCACCGCTCCCCGGACCCATCCGCGCCTCGCTTCCGCCCTCGTTCCTCGACCGCATCGGCCCACAGCGGGCCGGCGGGCCGCACACCCGGCCCGCACTCGTGGAACGAGTCTAGGAGCGCCCACTGACAAGGCTCCGGCACTCGAGGGATGCCCGGCCGGGACGGTGACCGGCGGCACGCCGGGCAGCGGGGCGGGGCTCGGCCCAGGCCGGTGCCGCCGTGGATGTCCCGGCCTGGATCACCGGCCCCCGCACCCGCGCCGGGCCCGCGGCCGTGCTGCGGACCTCGGAGCGTTCGGCCCGCAGCGCCGGGGCGTGCCGCGCGGCCCAACCGCACAGCAGGGCGGCGAACTCCTCGTCACCTCGTGCCTGCTCGGCCGGCCGGCAGGTCAGTGCACCGACCTGCCGGCCGTCGGCCGGGGCGACGGCCGGCAGCCGCCCCTCTCCGGGGTCGCCGCGGCGGCCGCCCACCCTGCGCACGAGCGAGAGCAGCAATTCCCGGGCGGACCGCCCGGCCGCGTCGGCAGCACCGCCGGCGGCGGCAGCGGCGGTGCCGGCGAGGCCGAACACGGTGGCAGCGTCCATGCGTCTCACGGTGGTTCGGCCGGGGACGGAGCCGCCGGACCGCGTCCGGTTGTACCGTTTCCCCGTGAGCGGTCCGAACGCACGTGGAGCAGCCGCCGCCCCGGCGCGTCCGCCCGGTCCCGCCCGCGGTCCGCTGTCGGCGGCCGGGATCGCCGCCGAGGTGGCCGCGGGACGCGTCACGGCGCGCGAGGTGGTGCGGGAAGCGCTGGCCCGCATCGCGGAAGCCGACCCGTCGGTCAGAGCGTTCGACTCGGTGTGGCCCGCGCGGGCGCTGGAGTACGCGGCGGCCGTCGACCGGGCCGTCGGGGACGGCGAGCGGCTGCCGCTGGCCGGAGTGCCGTTGGGGGTCAAGGCCACGCAGCGGCTCTCGGCACCTTGCGTGGCCCGGCTGGTCGCGGCCGGTTGCGTGCCCGTCGGTGCCACGGCGACCCCCGGCCCGGGAACCCCGTGGCAGACCTGGGGAATGACCGACCGGGGCCGCACCCTCAACCCGTTGCGGCCCGACCTGAGTCCGGGCGGGTCCTCGGCCGGTTCGGCCGCGGCCGTCGCGGCCGGGATGGTCCCCCTGGCCACCGGGAGCGACGGGGCGGGCTCCGTACGGATCCCGGCCGCGTGGTGCGCGGTGCTCGGCCTGAAGCCGACGGGCGGGCTGCTGCCCCTGCCCGGCAGCCCGCCGGGACGCCCCCGGCGGAGCGTGCCCGGACCACTGGCGCGCACCGCGGCCGACACCGCCGCCTGCTTCGCCGCCCTCACCGGCACCTCCGCATCCGCCCCCGGGCCTCCGGAGCGCCCGCTGCGCACGGCGTGGTCGGCCACCCTGGGCTGCGCCGACACCCGGCAGCCGGTCGCCGCGACGGCGCGTGCCTTCCTGGACGAGCTGGCCCGGACCGGCGCCGTCGCCCCGCGGCCCGCAGCCGTCCGGCTGCCGGATGCCGCCGACTGCTGGCGCACGCTCCGCGCCCGCCGCCCTCCGGGGACGGCCGCCGGCCCGGAAGGCGGTACCGCGGCCGGTCCGGCAGCCGCCGCGGCCGCCGACCGCACGGGCGCGGAGCTCGCGGCCGAGCTGGACCGGGTCTTCGCCGCGGTGGATCTGCTCGCCACTCCGACCACTCCCAACCCGCCGCACGGTCACCACGGGCCGGGTGAGGACATGAGTGTCGCTCTCACCTGGGCCTTCAACATCACCGGGCACCCGGCGATCAGCCTGCCCGCCGGTCGGACCGGGGCCGGTGAACCGGTCGGGCTGCAACTCGTGGCCGCGCACGGCCGGGAGGCCGAGCTGCTGGCCGTCGCGGCTGCCGCCGAGACGGTGCCCGGGCCGCACTGACCGGCCCGGGTCCGGGTCCGGGCCGCGTTCCGCGGGTCAGTTGCCCAGGTCCGTCGCCCCGGGGGCGGGGGGCTCGAAGCTCTCGAAACCGGCGGCCTCCACGAAGTCGGGCCGGGGGTCGAGTGCGGCGGCGAGCTTGAAGTGGGCGCGTGCCTCCTCGTCCCGGGAGCCGCGCTGGAGCGTACGGGCCAGGGCGAAGTGCGCGAAGGCGTTGTCCGGCTCGCGCTCCAGCACCCACTGGAACTCCTGCTCGGCCGAGCGCAGCCGGGCCTCCAGGAAGTACGCGCGGGCGCGCAGCAGCCGCGCACCCCGGTGCTCGGGGTGTTCGTCGATCACGTTGTCCAGCAGGTCGACCGCGCCGCGCGGGTCGCGCGCTGCCAGCAGCTGCTCCGCCGCGCGGAACTGGATGAGGTTCGTCTCGGGGCTCGTCACAGCACTGCCCTTCCGTCGGCTGACGCCTCGGCACAACGCCGGACCGCCCGCGGCCATTCCCGGGGCGGTCCGCCGGCCGGGGACTGGGGAGCATATGCCCCTCGGCCGGGCAAGACGAACGGAATACGGCCGGTGTGCCCCTTCCCGGGGAAATGCCCGCCGCGGCGCCGGCGGTCGCGGCGGTCGCGGATCCCCTCCCGGGAGCCGACGGCCGGTGGCCGGTGGCGGACGGGGACACCCGGCGGCGGGTCAGCCGTGCAACTCGTGCCAGATCTCGCGGACCCGGGGCGCCAGCTCCGCCAGCGGCCCGTTGTTGTCGATCACGATGTCGGCGACCGCGAGCCGCTCGGCACGACTCGCCTGCGCTGCCATCCGGGCGCGCGCCTCGTCCTCGTCCGTGCCGCGCAGCCGCACCAGGCGGTCGAGCCGGGTCTCGGTGGCGGCGTCCACGACGACGACCGTGTCGTAGAGCGGCGCGAGTCCGTTCTCCACCAGCAGCGGCACGTCGTGGACGACGACCGCGTCCGGGTCGGCCTCCCGCGCAGCACGCTCCAGTTCCGCGGAGCGCTCGCCGACCAGGGGGTGCACGATCGCGTTGAGCGCCGCCCGCCGCTCCGGGTCGGCGAAGACGAGGGCGGCCAGCCGCGGCCGGTCCAGGCGTCCTTCCGGGGTCAGGACCTCCGCACCGAACGCGTCGACGACCGCCGCCAGGCCCGGGGTGCCGGGCTCGACGACCTCCCGCGCGACGCGGTCCGCGTCCACGACCACCGCTCCGCACTCGGCGAACAGCCGTGCGACTTCGCTCTTGCCCGAGCCGATCCCGCCCGTCAGACCCACCTTCACCATGCGCCCCACGCTATCGGGTGACCGCACCCGGGCGGCAGCCCGTATCCGCCGGGCGCCGCCGGGTTCCGGAACCGGACAGGGCGGCCCACGCGGGAGCGGCCCGGCTCACTCCTGGCGCCCGCCCTCGGAGCCCGGACCCTGCTGGCCCTCACGATCGGCGAGGAACTGCTCGAAGACCGCCCCCAGCTCCTCGGCGGAGGGCAGCTCGGCGGGCTCGGCCACCAGATTGCCGCGCGTCTCGGCACCCGCCACCGCGTCGTACTGCTGCTCCAGGCCGCGGACGACCGAGACCAGTTCGTCGTCCCCCTCGGCCAGCTGCCGTTCGATCTCGTTCTGGGTGCGCAGCGCCTCCGTCCGCAGCGCGTGCGCCACCTCCGGGAGGACCAGACCCGTCGCCGAGGTGATCGCCTCGGCCACGACGAGCGCGGCGTCGGGATAGGTCGAGCGGGCGATGTAGTGCGGGACGTGGGCGGCCACACCGAGCACGTCGTGTCCGCTCTCCGCCAGCCTGAACTCCGTCAGCGCCGCCGCGCTGCCCGGGACCTGGGCCTCGTCGAAGGCGGACCCCTGGCCGGGTACCAGGTCGGTGCGGTTCCCGTGCGGGGTCAGCCCGACCGGACGGGTGTGCGGCACGCCCATCGGGATGCCGTGGAAGGTCACCGACAGCCGGACCCGCAGCCGCTCCACGATCTCGCGGAGTGCCGCGGTGAAGCCCTCCCACTCGCTGTCCGGCTCCGGGCCGGACAGCAGCAGGAACGGCGCGTCCGTGGCGTCGCGCAGCAGCCGCAGCTCCAGCCGGGGCGTCTCGTAGGACACCCAGCGGTCCCGGCGGAAGGTCATCATCGGCCGGCGCGCCCGGTAGTCGAGCAGGCGGTCGACGTCGAAACGGGCGACGGTGCGGGCGGGCTGGCTCTCCAGCAGCCGCTCCACGATCTGCTCACCGGTGTCGCCTGCGTCCATGAAGCCCTCGAGGTGGTACAGCATCACCAGCCCGGCGCTGTCCGGCTCGTCGACGATCGCGTCGACCGCGTCGAGTCCCGCCTGGTCCCAGGAGTACATCGCTTCCCGCTTCTGTGCCATACCCCTGCCAACGCCCCGCCCCCGCGCCCGCATTCCCCTTTCGGAGGATCGGCCGTTTCGCTTCCGGGCGGCGTGCGGCGCTTCCGGACAGCCGACGCGCCACCGGGCGCCTTCCGCGGGTGGCCGACGGCAGGCCGGAACGGGCCGAGGCCCGCACCCCCGAAAGGGTGCGGGCCTCGGTTCCGCTCGTGTGCTCCTCGCCTCGCGGCGAGCGATCAGCTCTGGCCGCCGGCCAGCTTCTCGCGGAGCGCGGCAAGCGCCTCGTCGGAGGCCAGCGCGCCCGAGTCCTCGTCCGAACCCTCGGACGAGTAGGAGCCGCCGCCCTGGCCGCCGCCCTGGCCGCCGCCCTGCGGGGCACTGGCGCCGCCGCCGGTCGTGCCCTCGGCCGCGGCCTGCTCGTCGGCCTCGCGGGACTTGATGACCTGCGCCTGGTGCTGCTCGAAGCGGGTCTGGGCCTGGGCGTACTGGCCCTCCCACTCCTCGCGCTGCTTCTCGTAGCCCGGCAGCCAGTCGTTGGCCTCCGGGTCGAAGCCCTCGGGGTAGATGTAGTTGCCCTGGTCGTCGTAGGACGCGGCCATGCCGTAGAGCGTCGGGTCGAACTCGACCGCGGTCGGGTCCGCACCGAAGGACTCGTTGGCCTGCTTCAGCGAGAGGCTGATGCGGCGGCGCTCCAGGTCGATGTCGATGACCTTGACGAAGATCTCGTCGTTGACCTGGACGACCTGCTCCGGGATCTCCACGTGGCGCTCGGCCAGCTCGGAGATGTGGACCAGGCCCTCGATGCCCTCGTCGACGCGGACGAACGCACCGAACGGCACCAGCTTGGTGACCTTGCCGGGGACGACCTGGCCGATCTGGTGGGTGCGGGCGAACTGCTGCCAGGGGTCTTCCTGGGTGGCCTTGAGCGACAGGGACACGCGCTCGCGGTCCATGTCGACGTCCAGCACCTCGACGGTGACCTCCTGGCCGACCTCGACGACCTCGGAGGGGTGGTCGATGTGCTTCCAGGACAGCTCCGAGACGTGCACCAGGCCGTCGACGCCGCCCAGGTCCACGAAGGCACCGAAGTTGACGATGGAGGAGACGACGCCGGAGCGCACCTGGCCCTTCTGGAGGGTGGTGAGGAAGGTCTGGCGGACCTCGCTCTGGGTCTGCTCCAGCCAGGCGCGGCGGGAGAGAACCACGTTGTTGCGGTTCTTGTCCAGCTCGATGATCTTGGCTTCGAGCTCCTTGCCGACGTACGGCTGGAGGTCGCGCACCCGGCGCATCTCGACCAGGGAGGCGGGGAGGAAGCCCCGGAGGCCGATGTCGAGGATGAGACCACCCTTGACGACCTCGATGACGGTACCGGTGACGATGCCGTCCTCTTCCTTGATCTTCTCGATGGTGCCCCAGGCCCGCTCGTACTGGGCGCGCTTCTTCGAGAGGATCAGGCGCCCCTCCTTGTCCTCCTTCTGGAGGACGAGGGCCTCGATCTCGTCACCGACGGCGACGACCTCGTTCGGGTCGACGTCGTGCTTGATCGACAGCTCTCGGGAAGGGATGACACCTTCGGTCTTGTAACCGATGTCGAGCAGGACCTCGTCCCGGTCGACCTTCACGATGACGCCGTCGACGATGTCGCCGTCGTTGAAGTACTTGATCGTCTCGTCGATCGCGGCGAGGAAGGCTTCCTCGGAACCGATGTCGTTGACCGCAACCTGCGGAGTGGTGGCGGAAGTCTCGGTGCTGCTCGTCAT
Source organism: Streptomyces sp. AA1529 (assembly GCF_000280905.1). Lineage (GTDB taxonomy): Bacteria > Actinomycetota > Actinomycetes > Streptomycetales > Streptomycetaceae > Streptomyces. The sequence goes on from NZ_ALAP01000078.1 coordinate 160,252, forward strand.
GTGGAAAAGGGTCTCCGGTACGGACATGAAGTCGTAGGTACTGCTACGCCGAGGACCCTTCGAACGCACCACACATGCAAGTCAGCCGGACAGCCTGGAAAACCCGGAACCCGAGGGGACATACAGTCGATGCGAGCGCGGCCTGCTCGGTCCGAGGCACGCAGGCCCGCAGCGCAACTTGTAGCATACGGGGGCCGCTGGGCATGGTCAATGCGCGAAAGAGCACACCTGGGATGCAACACCCCATACCCGGCAGAACTCGCCGCTCCGCACGGCCGGATGGCCGTGGCCGGAAGCCGGTCCGCCGGACCCGGGCCGCCCGGCCGAGCTCCGGAAGGCACCCCGGGGCGCGCCGCGGGGACACCGAGAAACCGAGAGTACGGGGAGCGCCGTAATGGAACAAAAGCACGAGGTCGGCGAGGGTGTCCACCCCCTGACCCAGGGTGATCCCGGGGCCCGGTCCTGCGGCGCGCCCGGCCCGCGGGCCGGCTCCGGGCACGCCGGGCACGCCGGGCAGCAGACCGGGGACACCGGGGCCGCCGGACACACCGCGGACGACACCGACGACGCGGCGGCCGTGCGGCGGCCGGCCGGGGACCGGGAGACCAGCCGGGCGAACCGCGGCTGGTGGGAGCGGAACGCGGACGAGTACCAGAACGACCACGGCGACTTCCTCGGCGACGCCCGCTTCGTCTGGGGCCCCGAGGGCCTGGACGAGGCCGAGGCGGAACTGCTCGGCCCCGCGGAGCGGCTCCGCGGCCTGGACGTGCTGGAAGTGGGCGCGGGGGCCGCGCAGTGCTCCCGCTGGCTGGCCGCCCAGGGCGCCCGGCCCGTCGCACTCGACCTCTCCCACCGGCAGCTGCAGCACGCGCTGCGGATCGGCGGCGGGGAGCCGGGCCGGCCGGAGTTCCCGCTGGTCGAGGCGGACGCCCGGGCGCTCCCCTTCGCGGACGGGTCCTTCGACGTGGCCTGCTCGGCCTTCGGCGCGATCCCGTTCGTGGCCGACCCCGAGCGGGTGTTCGCCGAAGTGGCCCGGGTGCTGCGCCCCGGGGGCCGCTGGGTCTTCTCCCTCACCCACCCGCTGCGCTGGTCCCTGGCCGACGAACCGGGGCCCGAGGGGCTGACCGTCCTCGCCTCCTACTTCGACCGCACGCCCTACGTGGAGGAGGACGGCGCGGGGCGGACGGTGTACGCGGAGCACCACCGCACCCTGGGGGACCGGGTGCGGGAGCTGGTCGGGGCCGGGTTCCGGCTGGAGGATCTGGTCGAGCCGGAGTGGCCGGAGTGGAACCAGCAGGTATGGGGCGGCTGGTCGCCGCTGCGCGGACGGCTGGTGCCCGGCACGGCCGTCTTCGTGTGCACGCTCGCCTGACCGCCGCGGCGCCGCGGCGGAGGGCCGTACGGCCCTCCGCACCTCGCGTCGCCGCGCGGGGCCCGGTGCACGGTGGCCCGCACCGCACGACATCCGGCGCCACCGTGTCCCCCGCGCCCCGGCACCCCCGCCCCGGGAGGCACACCGGAGGCGCCGGCCGGGCACAATCGGCTGGTGCGCCATGACGACCAGTTGCAGCAGCTCCCCATAGCCGAGGCGGTCCCCCGGGTGCGCGACGCGCTCGCCGGGTGCGGAGCGGCCGTCGTGCACGCCCCGCCGGGCACCGGCAAGACGACGCTGCTGCCGCTCGCGCTGGCCGGGCTGCTGCCGGACGGCGCACCGGCCCGCACCGTCCTGGTGGCCGAGCCGCGCCGGATGGCGGCGCGGTCGGCGGCGCGCCGGATGGCCTGGCTGCTGGGCGAGCGGCCGGGCGGGAGCGTGGGCTTCACGGTGCGGGGCGAGCGCCGGGCCGGGCCCGGCACCCGGGTGGAGGTGGTGACCACGGGCGTGCTGCTCCAGCGACTGCAACGCGACCCGGAGCTGCCCGGTGTGGACACCGTCCTGATGGACGAGTGCCACGAGCGCCATCTGGACGCCGACACGGCGCTGGCCTTCCTGCTGGACGTGCGCGAGACGCTCCGCCCCGACCTGCACCTGATCGCCGCGTCCGCCACCCAGGACAGCGCGGCGTGGGCGCGGCTGCTGGACGCGCGGGTCGTGCACGGCCGGGGTACGAGCCATCCGGTGGAGGTGCGGTACGCGCCGCCGCCCGCCGGGCTGCGCCCGCCGCACGGCATGCGCGTCGATCCGGGGCTGCTGCGCCATGTGGCGGCGACCGTCCGGCAGGCGCTGGCGGCCGAGCCGGAGGGCGACGTGCTCTGCTTCCTGCCCGGCGTCGGCGAGATCGCCCGGGTGGCCGAGCTGCTGTCGGGGCAGGCGGCGCGGGTGCTCCCGCTGCACGGCCGGGCACCGGCGCGGGTGCAGGACGAGGTGCTGGGCGGCGGGCCCCGCGGGGAGCGCCGGGTGATCCTCTCCACGGCGGTGGCCGAGTCGAGTCTGACGGTGCCGGGGGTGCGGGTGGTGGTGGACGCGGGGCTGGCCCGGGAGCCCCGCACGGACCATGCGCGGGGGCTCGGCTCGCTGACCACGGTGCGGGTCTCCCGCGCGGCGGCCGAGCAGCGCCGCGGCCGGGCCGGCCGTGAGGCACCGGGCGTGGCCTACGCGTGCTGGGCGGAGGCCGACGAGGCGGGGCGGCCGCGCGATCCGTCCCCCGGGATCGCGGTGGCCGATCTGACGGCGTTCGCCCTGCAGGCCGCCTGCTGGGGCGATCCGCGGGCGGCGCGGCTCGCGCTGCTGGACGCGCCGCCGGAGGGCGCCATGGCGGCGGCGCGGCGGACGCTGCGGACGGTCGGTGCGCTGGACGAACGGGACCGGGTGACCCGGCGGGGGCAGCGGATGGCCGGTCTGGGGGTGCACCCGCGGCTGGCCCGCGCGCTGCTGGACGGCGCCGCGGCCGTGGGCAGCGACGCGGCCTGCGAGACGGTGGCGCTGCTGGGCGAGGAGCCCCCGCGGGCGTACGGGGACGACGCGGCCGAAGCCGTCCGGCGGGCCCGCGCGGCGCCGCGCGAGGACCCGTACGGGACGCGTTGGGCGGCCGAGGTGCGGCGGCTGCGGTCGCTGCTGGGCGCGCGCACGGAGCCGCCGGAGGGGCTCACCCACGAGCTGGCCGTGGGCACGGTGGTGGCACTCGCGCAGCCGGAGCGGGTGGCGCGGGCGCAGAGCGGCAGCGCGTATCTGATGGCGGGCGGCACCCGCGCCGAGCTCGCCGCGGACAGCGCGCTGCGCGGGGCCCGGTGGCTGGCCGTCGCCGTCGCGGACCGGCCGGTGGGCGACGCCTCGGCCCGGGTGCGGATGGCGGCCGCGATCGACGAGGCGACGGCGCGGGCCGCGGCGGGCGCGCTGTACGGAGTGCGCGAGGAGGTCCGCTGGGACCCCGGGCAGGGTCCGCAGGACGCGCCCGGTGACGTGGTGGCCCGTCGGGTGGAGTCCCTGGGGGCGGTGCGGCTGTCGGTGCGCCCGCTGCCCCACCCGCCGCCCGAGGCGCTGCGGGAGGCCGCGCTGCAGGGGCTGCGGCAGCACGGAACGGATCTGCTGCGCTGGTCACCGAGGGCCGTGGCGCTGCGCCGCAGGCTGGCCTTCCTGCACCGGGCGTTGGGCGCACCCTGGCCGGACGTCTCCGAGGAGGCACTGCTGGCACAGGCGGAGGGCCGGCTGGGACAGGTGCGCTCGCGCGCCGACCTGGCCGGCATCGAGGCGGGTGAGGTGCTGTCGGGGATGCTGCCGTGGGCCTCCGGCGCGGCCACGCGACTGGAGGAGCTGGCGCCGGAGCGGGTCGAGGTGCCGTCGGGGGCACGGATCCGGGTCGACTACACACCGGAGCAGCCGGTGCTGGCCGTGAAGCTCCAGGAGATGTTCGGGGCGCTGGAGACTCCGCGGCTGGCGGACGGGCGGGTGCCGCTGCTGCTCCACCTGCTCTCCCCCGCCGGGCGTCCCGCGGCCGTCACCGCCGATCTGGCGTCCTTCTGGGCGGAGGGCTACCGGAGTGTGCGGGCCGAGCTGCGCGGCCGCTATCCCAAGCACCCCTGGCCGGAGGACCCCGCCGCGGCCGAACCCACCGGCCGCACGAAGGCTCGCGGGCGGCCGGGGTGAGCCCGTCGGGCGGGCGAGGGCCGGACGGACGCCCCGGTGGAGGACGTTCCGCCGGACGCCCCGGTCGCCCGTGGGGCACGCGTCGCCGCTGCCGCCGGGCCGGGGCCGGCCGCACACCGGACCGCCCCCGGTGCTCGGCACCGGGGGCGGCGGGAGGCCGTGGTGCTCAGCCCTTGACGACGACCTTCACCTGCACGCCGGCGCCGCCCTCGGCCGTCAGCGTCAGCGTGTAGGTGCCGGGCCGGTCGCCGGCGAACAGCTCGGGCAGCGCGACGACACCGTCGGCGCCGGTCTTCAGGTCCGCGAGCCGGCGGATCGGAGTGCCCTGCTCGTCCTTGCCGAAGTACGGGCCGGCCTCCTCCTCGTCGCCGAACGTGGCCGTCAGCGTGGTGTTCGCGACGGCCTTGCCCTTGCGGGTGGCCTTGACCTCCACGGCCTCGGCGAACTTTCCGCCCTTGCCGGCCTCCAGCGCGACATCGCTCGTCCGCGCCAGGGTGTCGGCCCGCGGGGCCGTGACCGAGGCCGTGAAATCGACGCTGCCCAGCTTCTTGCCGGGGACCGTCGCGCGCACGGTGAAGTCACCGGTCCGGCCGCCCGCGCCGAGTGCGGGCGCCGTCGCGTCGCCCTGCGCATCGGTGGTGACCGTCGCACTCCTGGCGCCGCCCTCGAAGGCGGCTTCGGTCTCGCCGCGGACCTCGAACCGGACCTCGACGCCCTTGACGCCCTTGCCCTTGGCGGTCTCCACCCGGACGACGGGGTGCCCGGTGAAGTCCTCACCGGCGACCGCGGTGAACTTCCCGGCGCCGACCCGCTCGATGGCGTGCGGACCGGTCGGTTCGGGGCTGGGCTTGCCGCCGTCGTCGTCCCCGTCGCCGGGTTCGTCCGGGTCCCCGGGCTTGTCCGGCTTGCCGGGCTTGCTCGGCTCGCCGGGCCTGTTCGGCTTGCCGGGCCTGTTCGGCTTGCCGGGCCTGTCGTCCGCGGGGTCCGCGCCGCGGCGCCCCGCGCCCGGGCTCGAACCGCTCCCGGACTCGCCGACTCCGGGGGTGGTCGGCAGCACGGAAAGGTCGCGGTCCGGCACCGCGTGGGTGCCCTTGCGGTAGTACTCGAACCAGGCCAGGACGGTCCGCAGATAGTCACTGGAGTTGTTGTAGCTGAGAACGGCCCGGTCCAGCCCGGCGCCGGTGGACAGATCGCGCCCGTCCGCGCACAGATAGCCGCCCGCGGCGAGTGCGGCGTCATGGATGTTGTTGGGATCCTTGCGGCCGTCGCCGTTGCCGTCCGCACCCCAGCGGTCCCAGGTGGAGGGGATGAACTGCAGCGGACCGACCGCACGGTCGTAGGTGGTGTCGCTGTCCCAGCGGCCGCCGTCGGTGTCCTTGATGCGGGCGAAGCCGTTGCCGTTGAGCACCGGACCCAGGATCGGGCGCAGCGTCGTGCCGTCCTTGTCGACGGCGCCCCCGCGGGCGTGGCCGGACTCGACCTTGCCGATCCCCGCGAGGAGTTCCCAGCGCAGCCCGCAGCCCGGGGTGCGGGAGGCGAGCGACCGGGCGGCCTTCTGGTAGGCGGCCAGCACCGAGGCGGGGATGCCGGAGGTGTTCTCCGAGCCGCCGGGTTCGGACGTACCGGGCGGATGCGGGGACTCCAACGGCGGCAGCTCCGTGGCGTACTCGTCGTCGCCCGGCGTGCGGTCGCCCGCGGAGCCCGGCCGGTCGGCACCGCCGTCGCCGGCGAGTTCCACCCCGGGCGCCTGCGAGGCGGTCAGCGCCGCCATGACGACGGCCGCGACGGCCGTGCCGCCCAGCCCCCTGCGGTATCTGGCACTGCGCAGCCCGCCGCGGCGCCGGTGTCCCGCCGCTGTGGTGGCCGCCCGCCGTGCGGCGTGCCGGCCCCGGATTCGCGCCATAGGTCAGTCCCGTCCTCTCCCCATCGGACGCAGTCACCGCGACCTTACGGCAGAGCCCGCCCCAAGTCAGCGGCCCTGCGGGGCTTCTGGCGTTTATGACCCGCTTAGGACGCCGGTTTTCCCGATGTTCGCCCCGCTGTTCCCCCATGTCCTTCACAGGAACCGGTAGGCGAACGGCAGCCGGGAGGTCGGCACCCGCCGCCCGCGTCGCGGCCGCCGGAAGCCCGGGGATCCGCGGCCGCGGGGTCGCTGGACGGCAGGGCCGCGAGCCGGCGCATCGCGCGCCGCCGGGCCCCGCACACCCCCGCCCGGGGTCCCGGCGCGACCGCCCGGGTTCCCGCGCGGCTCAGTGCGCCGCCGACTCCCAGTCCAGGCCGACGCCCACCGACACGTCCAGCGGCGCCCGCAGGGAGACCGCCGTCGACATCTCGGAACGCACCAGTTCCTCGACCCGCTCCCGCTCTCCCGGGGCGATCTCCAGCACGATCTCGTCGTGCACCTGGAGCAGCATCCGGGAGCGCAGCCCGGCCGCCCGCAGCGCCGCGTCGACCTTGAGCATGGCGACCTTGACGATGTCGGCCGCCGTGCCCTGGATCGGGGCGTTGAGCGCCATCCGCTCGGCCATCTCGCGGCGCTGCCGGTGGTCGCTGGTCAGATCGGGCAGATAGCGGCGGCGCCCCATGATCGTGTGGGTGTAGCCGGTGGCGCGGGCCTCCTCGACCGTACGGTGCAGATAGTCCCGCACCCCGCCGAAGCGCTCGAAGTAGGTGTCCATCAGCTTCCGCGCCTCGTCGGGGGTGATGCCGAGCTGCTGCGAGAGCCCGAAAGCGGACAGTCCGTACGCCAGCCCGTAGGACATCGCCTTGATCTTGCGGCGCATCTCCGCGTCCACGCCGCTCTTCTCGACGCCGAACACCTGCGCCGCGACCGTGGTGTGCAGGTCCTCGCCGGAGGTGAACGCCTCGATCAGCCCGGCGTCCTCCGAGAGATGGGCCATCACCCGCAGTTCGATCTGGCTGTAGTCGGCCGTCATCAGCGACTCGAACTCCTCGCCGACCCGGAAGCCGCGGCGGATGGCGCGGCCCTCGTCCGTGCGGACGGGGATGTTCTGCAGGTTCGGTTCGGTCGAGGAGAGCCGGCCGGTGGCGGCGACCGTCTGGTTGAACGTGGTGTGGATGCGGCCGTCGGGCGCGATCGTCTTGATCAGTCCCTCGACCGTGGTGCGCAGCTTCTGCTGCTCGCGGTAGCGCAGCATGATGACCGGCAGCTCGTGCTCGGTCTGGGTGGCCAGCCAGGCCAGCGCGTCCGCGTCGGTGGTCCAGCCCGTCTTCGTCTTCTTCGTCTTGGGCAGCCCCAGCTCGCCGAAGAGGACCTCCTGGAGCTGCTTGGGCGAGCCCAGGTTGAACTCGCGGCCCACCGAGGCATGCGCCTCCTCGACGGCCTGCTGCACGGCCCCGGCGAACTGCTGCTCCAGGCCCGTGAACCACTCCCGGTTCGCCGCGATACCGGCCCGCTCCATCCCGGCCAGCAGCTCGGACGTCGGCAGCTCCAGCTCCCGCAGCATGTCGGCGGCGCCCACCTGCTCCAGCCGCTCCTCGAAGGCGCTGCCCAGGTCGTGCACCGTGCGGGCCTCGACCATCAGGGCCTGCGCCTCGGCCTGCTCGTCCACCCCGAGCGTGAGCTGCCCGTCGGCCTCGGCCGCCGGGCCCAGCTCGCGGCCCAGGTACTCCACCGACAGCGCGTCCAGCGCGAAGGAGCGGCGGCCCGGCTTGTCCAGGTAGGCGGCGAGCGCGGTGTCCATCCATACGCCGTCCACCCGCCAGCCGTGGTCGGCGAAGACCCGGATCAGCGCCTTGGCGTCGTGCATGATCTTGCGGCGGTCCGGGTCGGACAGCCAGTCGGCGAACGCCCGCTCGTCCTCCTCCGGCAGTTCGGCCGGGTCGAACCACAGAGCCGGGCCGGTGCCGGTGGCCAGCGCGACCTCGCTGACACTGCCGGTGCCCTGCTTCCACACGTCGACCGTGGCGACACCGAGGGCGGCCGTGCCGTGCTGCTCCAGCCAGGGCGCGAGCGCACCGGCCGCGGCGACCGTCCCCTCCACCTCGACGCCCTCCGCGGGCGCGGGCTCCTCGGTCTGCGCGGCAGCCGGGTCCACCGCGAAGAGGCGGTCGCGGAAGTTCTGGTGGCGGAACTCCAGGGTGTCCAGGATGACGGCGAGTGCGTCGCGGTCGTAGGGCGCTCGGGCCAGGTCCTCCGGCGCGTCGGGCAGCTCCACGTCCCGCACCAGCTCGGTGAGCCTGCGGTTGAGCAGCACCGACTCCAGGTGGGACCGCAGGTTCTCGCCCGCCTTGCCCTTGACCTCGCCCGCCCGTTCGGCCAGCTCGGCCAGCGAGCCGAACTGGGTGATCCACTTGGTGGCCGTCTTCTCCCCGACCCCGGGGATGCCCGGCAGGTTGTCCGAGGGGTCGCCGCGCAGCGCGGCGAAGTCCGGGTACTGCGCCGGGGACAGGCCGTACTTCTCCTGCACCTTCTCCGGGGTGTAGCGGGTCAGTTCCGAGACGCCCTTGGTCGGGTAGAGCACCGTGACGTCGTCGCTGACGAGCTGGAAGGTGTCCCGGTCGCCGGTGACGATGGACACTTTGAAGCCCTCGGCCTCGGCCCGGGTGGCGAGCGTGGCGATCACGTCGTCCGCCTCGAAGCCGTCGACCGCGTAGCGGCGCACCCGCATGGTGTCGAGCAGCTCGCCGATCAGCTCCACCTGGCCCTTGAACTCGTCCGGGCTCTTGGACCTGTTCGCCTTGTACTCCGAGAACTCCTCGGAGCGCCAGGTCTTGCGGGAGACGTCGAAGGCGACGGCGAAGTGCGTGGGCGCCTCGTCACGCAGGGTGTTGGCCAGCATCGAGACGAAGCCGTAGATCGCGTTGGTGGGCTGCCCCGAAGTGGTGTTGAAATTCTCCGCCGGGAGTGCGAAGAACGCCCGATATGCGAGGGAATGCCCGTCCATGAGCATAAGCCGGGGCTGCGCCCCGCCGCTCTGCCGAGGGTTTGCTTCTGGTGCCGTCTTCGATGCCTTCTTAGCCACGGTGCCGATCCTCCCATGCGGGTCCGACAATCGCCGGACACGGCGCCGTGAGGCGCCGCGGGACGGGGGCGCGTGAGGCACCGCGGGACGGGGGGCAGGGCCGGACCCAGCCAGGGCACGGGGTGCGGGCCGGCCGCCGCGCCGCGGGGCTGCCCACGGCGGCCGATGAGTGGCACCATCCGGGGTATGACTCGGAAGGCTCCCTCCAGTGACCCGGTCCAGGACGCACCCCAGGTGGGAGAGCCCGCGCGGGCCGCGGCGGGACTGCCCGCCGTGGGCCACTCGCTGCGGATGGCACAGCAGCAGATGGGCGTGAAGCGCACAGCACTGACGCTGCTGCGCGTCAACCAGAAGGACGGCTTCGACTGCCCGGGCTGCGCCTGGCCGGAGGGAGAGAAGCGGCACGCCGCGGAGTTCTGCGAGAACGGGGCCAAGGCGGTCGCCGAGGAGGCCACCACGCGCCGGGTCACCCGGGACTTCTTCGCGGCGCACCCGGTGGCCGACCTCGCCGGGCGGTCCGGCTACTGGCTGGGCCAGCAGGGCCGGCTTACCGAACCGATGTACCTGCCCGAGGGCGGCGAGCACTACGAGCCGATCGGCTGGGACGCGGCCTTCGCGCTGATCGCCGAGGAGCTGCGCGGCCTGGCCTCGCCCGACGAGGCGGTCTTCTACACCTCTGGCCGCACCAGCAACGAGGCCGCTTTCCTCTACCAGCTCTTCGCCCGCGAGTTCGGCACCAACAACCTGCCGGACTGCTCCAACATGTGCCACGAGTCGTCCGGCTCCGCACTGACCGAGACGCTCGGCGTCGGCAAGGGCAGCGTGCTGCTGGAGGATCTCCACCGGGCCGACCTGATCATCGTCGCGGGGCAGAACCCGGGCACCAACCATCCCCGGATGCTCTCCGCGCTGGAGAAGGCCAAAGCCGGCGGCGCGCGGATCATCACCGTCAACCCGCTGCCCGAGGCGGGCATGGAGCGGTTCAGGAACCCGCAGACCGCCAAGGGCCTGGCGGCGGGCGGCACCGCGCTCACCGACCTGTTCCTGCAGATCCGGCTCGGCGGCGACCAGGCGCTCTTCCGCGCGCTGAACCGGATCGTCCTGGAGCGGGAGGGCGCCGTCGACGAGGAGTTCGTCCGCGAGCACACCCACGGCTTCGCGGAGTTCGCGCAGGCCGCGCGGGCCACCGACTGGGCTTCGACGCTGGCCGCCACCGGGCTGGAACGCGCCGAGATCGAGCGCGCCGCGGAACTGGTGCTGGCCTCGGAGCGCACCGTGGTGTGCTGGGCGATGGGTCTGACCCAGCACAAGCACGCGGTGCCCACCATCCGCGAAGTGGTCAACTTCCTGCTGCTGCGCGGGAACATCGGACGCCCGGGCGCCGGGGTCTGCCCCGTGCGCGGCCACAGCAATGTGCAGGGCGACCGCACGATGGGCATCTTCGAGCGCCCCGCGCCCGCCTTCCTGGACGCGCTGGAGCAGGAGTTCGGCTTCGCGCCGCCGCGCGCCCACGGCTACGACGTCGTCCGGGCGATCCGCGCGATGCGCGACGGGCAGGTGAAGGTCTTCCTCGCGATGGGCGGCAACTTCGTGGCCGCCTCCCCGGACACCGGGGTGACCGAGACCGCGATGCGCCGGGCCCGGCTGACGGTGCACGTCTCGACGAAGCTGAACCGCTCGCACTGCGTGACGGGCGCTCGGGCGCTGATCCTGCCCACCCTGGGGCGGACCGAGCGCGACTCCCGGCCCGGGGGCGACCAGTTCGTCACCGTCGAGGACTCCATGGGCATGGTGCACGCCTCACGGGGGCGGCTGGAGCCGGCGAGCCCGCTGCTGCGGTCCGAGCCCGCGATCGTGGCCGGGCTGGCGCAGGCCGTACTGGGCAGCGGATCCGCCGTCCCCTGGGCGGAGCTGGCGGACGACTACGGGCTCGTCCGCGACCGCATCGCGCGGGTGGTGCCCGGTTTCGAGGACTTCAACGCCAGGGCGGCCCGCCCCGGAGGCTTCACGCTGCCGCACGCGCCCCGCGACCGGCGGCACTTCCCCACCGCGACGGGGAAGGCGAACTTCACGGCAGCCCCTGTCGAATACCCGCGGCTGCCCGAGGGACGGCTGCTGCTGCAGACCCTGCGCTCCCACGACCAGTACAACACCACCGTCTACGGGCTGGACGACCGCTACCGGGGCATCCGCGACGGCCGCCGCGTGGTGCTCGTGCACCCGGCGGACGCGACAGCGCTCGGACTGGCGGACGGCTGCTACGCCGATCTGACCGGCGAGTGGGAGGACGGGCGGGAACGGGTCGCCCGCGGATTCCGCGTCGTGCACTATCCGACAGCGCGCGGATGCGCCGCCGCGTACTACCCGGAGACCAACGTGCTGGTGCCGCTCGGCGCCACCGCCGACACCAGCAACACACCCGCCAGCAAGTCCATCGTGATCAGGCTCACTCCCGCGGCGGCCGACTGACGCCCGCGCGGGCATAGGCTCGGATCGGCCGGTCGGAGACGGAGCACCGGCGGACGACGGAGGATCGGAGCAGCGGCACATGGGCGAGCAGACCACCACCGAGTTCCCCCAGGAGATCCTGGACCAGTGGAAGGGATCGGGGGTCGACCTGCCCGCGCTGTTCTCGGCCGGGAAGCTGGGCGAGCGGATGGGGCTGCGGATCCTGCACGCGGCCCCCGAGCGGGTGGTGGGCACGCTGCCGGTCGAGGGCAACACCCAGCCCTACGGGCTGCTGCACGGCGGCGCCTCGGCCGTGCTCGCCGAGACGCTCGGCTCGGTGGGAGCGATGCTGCACGGCGGACCGGGCAAGGCCGCCGTCGGGGTGGACCTCAACTGCACCCACCACCGCGGGCCGCGCTCGGGCCTGGTGACCGGGGTGGCCACCCCGGCGCACCGGGGACGGACGATGACCAGCTACGAGATCGTCGTCACCGACGAGCAGGACCGGCGGGTGTGCTCGGCACGCCTGACCTGCCTGCTGCGTGACGCGTAGGGACCACCGCAGCACCCCGGCACCGGGGCCGCATCCGCTCCCCCGGTACGGCGGGGCCGCCGTACCGCCGCCTGCCGATACCGCCACCCCCGCGCCGCCGGCCGCCGCATCGGCGCCCGCCGGAGCCGGCCGCCCCCGGTGCGGCGGCGCCACCCGGGCGTCACATTGCGTGACAAGCAGGCACGACAGGGCCCATCGCGTCCCCCGGGGCCCGCCGCACCCGGGCGTGCGCCCGCGCGGCCCGTACGGTATCCGGACCCGCCGCGCGGCCCCGGCCGGCGAAGCGCCGGACCAACTGCGGCTTCCGGCCGCGCAACATGTCCGCCATCCGCCCGTCACACCGGGCGGCCCGCGGAGGAGCGGCCACCGGTCGACCGGTTCCGTGACGGTCATAACAAGAAAGTCACATCCTGGATCCGCCCTCTGCCCGGCGGCACCGGCAGCGCCATAGAGTCACCGCCAGTCACGCGCCGCCGGGCGCACGACAGCACCGTTCTGTACGACTCGTACGGCCCGGCGCGCGATACGGCCACTCACTCCATGGGGGGCCGCGCCTCGGGGAAAGGACTGATCGTGCGTCACCGTTCCTTGCTCATACTCACCGCCACCGCCACGGTGGGAGCCCTCACCCTGTCCGCGTGCGGCTCGCGCGACGACAAGAGCGGAGGCAGCGACAGCGGCTCCAGCACCACCGTCGTCATCGGCGTCGACGCCCCGCTCACCGGCGACCTGTCCGCACTGGGGCAGGGCATCAAGAACTCCAGCGACCTCGCGGTCAAAACCGCCAACAAGAACAACGAGGTCAAGGGCGTCACCTTCAAACTGGAGGCGCTGGACGACCAGGCCCAGGCCGGAACCGGCCAGCAGAACGCCACCAAACTGGTGGGCAACGACGAGGTCGTCGGGGTGGTCGGCCCCCTCAACTCGCACGTCGGCCAGTCCATGCAGAAGGTCTTCGGCAACGCCGGACTGGTGCAGGTCTCCCCCGCCAACACGGCCCCCGAGCTCAGCCAGGGCCCCAACTGGCAGAAGGGCGACAAGAAGCGGCTGTTCGACACCTACTTCCGCACCTCCACCACCGACGCCGTACAGGGCCCGTACGCCGCCCAGTACCTGTTCGACAAGCGGAAGCTGAAGAAGGCGTACATCATCGACGACAAGAAGACCTACGGCGCCGGACTGGCCGGCACCTTCACCGACGAGTTCAAGAAGCTCGGCGGCAAGGTCGTGGGCACCGACCACATCAACCCCGACGACCGGGACTTCTCCGCCGTCGCCACCAAGGTCGCCAAGTCCAAGGCCGACTTCGTCTACTACGGCGGCGAGTACCCGGCAGGCGCCCCGCTCAGCGCACAGATCACCAAGGCCGGCTCCGACGCGCCGGTCGTCGGCGGTGACGCGCTCTACAGCGAGGAGTACATCAAGCTCGGCAAGAAGAACGTCGACGGCGACCTGGCCACCTCCGTCGGAGCACCGCTGGAGACCCTCGACACCGCCAAGACGTTCATGAAGAACTACCGGGCCGCCGACTACAAGCTGCCCTACGAGGCCTACGGCGGCTACGCCTACGACAGCACCTGGGCGATCATCCAGGCGGTCAAGGCCGTGGCGGAGAAGAACGACGGCAAACTGCCCGGCTCCATGGACGACACCCGCAAGCAGATCACCGAGGCCATGCAGGACGTCCGGTTCAAGGGCGTCACCGGAGACGTCGCCTTCGACGAGTACGGCGACACCACCAACAAGCAGCTCTCCGTCTACGAGGTCAAGGGCGGCAAGCACGAGCCGGTGCGGACCGGCACCTTCGGCGAGGACTGACCCGCACACCACTGCCCCAGTCGGTACCGCACGGCTGCGCGGGGGCGCCCGACGCGCCCCCGCGCAGCCGTATCTGACCCCTCAAGGAGTCCCGGTGCAAGATCTGCCGGATCAGCTGGCGAACGGACTCGCACTCGGCGCGCTGTACGGCCTCATCGCGATCGGGTACACGATGGTCTACGGCATCGTCCAGCTCATCAACTTCGCCCACGGCGAGATATTCATGATCGGCGGCTTCGGCGCGCTGACCGCCCACCTGTGGCTGCCCGCCGGCACCGGCATGGCCGTCGCCCTCCCCCTGATGATCCTCCTCGGCGTCGTGTGCGCCGTCCTCGTCGCCGTCGGCGCCGAACGCTTCGCCTACCGGCCGCTGCGCGGCGGACCCCGGCTCTCGCCGCTGATCACCGCGATCGGGCTGTCCCTCGCACTCCAGCAGGCCGTCTGGGCCTTCTACCCCGAGGCCAAGAAGGCCCGCCCCTTCCCGCAACTCGGCGGCGGCGACCTCGACCTGGGCTTCGTCGCCCTCTCCCGCGAAGACCTGTTCATCTTCGTCGCCGCACCCGTGTGCATGCTCGCGCTCGGCCTGTTCGTGGCCAAGACCCGCACCGGACGCGCCATGCAGGCCACCTCGCAGGACCCCGACACCGCCAAACTGATGGGCGTCAACACCGACCGCATCATCGTGATGGCCTTCGCCATCGGAGCCGCCTTCGCCGCCGTCGCCGCCATCGCCCAGGGCTTCAAGACCGGGGAGGTCAACTTCCGGATGGGCTTCATCGCCGGACTCAAGGCGTTCACCGCCGCCGTCCTCGGCGGCATCGGCAACATCTACGGCGCCATGGTCGGCGGCCTCGTCCTCGGCGTCGGCGAAGCCATGGCCACCGCCTACATCGGCGACATCCCCGGACTCGAACAGTTCGGCGGCGGCTCCTGGAAGGACGTATGGGCGTTCATCCTGCTCATCCTCGTCCTCCTCGTACGACCCCAAGGAATCCTCGGCGAACGCCTCGCGGATCGGGCGTGATACCCATGACCACACAGCACACCACGACCCCGGCCCCCGACGCGGCAGCCGCCACCACCGCCACCGCGGGCCCACCGCCCCTCCCGCTCAGCCCCGACCCGCACACCAGCCGCACCCGGGGCCGCACCCTCGTCGGCGCCGGAGCCCTCGCCGCCTTCGCCAGCACCATGCTCCCCTGGACCTGGACCTCCGCGTTCCCCGGCAACCTGACCATCGCGCTGTATCCGGCGGGTCTCCAACTCCTCACCCTCACCGCAGCCGTCCTCACCGCGGCCATGCTCCTCGCCACCGCAGGCGTCCCCGGACTGCGCTGGCTCACCCCGGGCGGCAGACACAGCGCCCTGCTCCTGCTCACCCTCGGCAACCTCGCCGCCACCTGGTACACCGCCGCCGCCATCGCCGTCGAACTCGGCGGCGTCGTCAACTTCGAACCCGGCATGTGGATCGCCGCCGCCGGCACCCTGCTGGCCGTCGTCGGCGCCCTCGCCCTGCCCACCGACCTGCCCGCCGACCCGCCCGCGGGCGCCGACGCGGACCGGCCCGCACCCGGCACCCGGCAGGGCGCGCCCTGGCAGCGGCTGCGCCGGGCCGTCGCCGCACCCCCGCCGGGACCGGCAGCGCCCCTGCCCGGCTGGGCCGAGATCCTGGTGATCTGCGCCGCCTGCGCCGCCGGCCTCTACGTCTTCGCCTACGGCATCGAGGCCGAAGGCGGCCCGCCGTTCATCGGCTTCCTGATCCTGGCCGCCTTCGCCTTCCCCGCACTCGCCCGGGCCGGGCTGCCCCGGCGGCTCTCCGCGCTGACCGTCGCACACCGCACCGTCACCCTGGCCGCCACCTTCGCCGCCGCACTCCTCTTCCCGATCACCCAGAGCAACGAGGCGTACACCAACATCGCCGTCAGCGTGCTGATCTTCGCGACCGTCGCACTCGGCCTGAACATGGTCGTCGGCCTCGCCGGCATCCTCGACCTGGGCTACGTCGCGTTCCTCGGCGTCGGCGCCTACACCGCGGCCCTGGTCTCCGGAGCCGAGACCTCCTCCCTCGGCATCCACGTACCGTTCTGGGCCGCCGTCCTCATCGGCGCCGCCGTCGCCCTCGTCTTCGGACTCCTCATCGGCTTCCCCTCACTGCGCCTGCACGGCGACTACCTCGCCATCGTCACCCTCGGCTTCGGAGAGATCTTCCGCATCTCCGTACAGAACCTCGACGGCGACTCCGGCCCCAACATCACCAACGGACCCAACGGCATCCCCAACATCCCCGACCTGAAGATCTTCGGATTCGACCTCGGACAGCCGCACACCGTCCTCGGCTTCGAACTCGGCCGCTTCGGCAACTACTACCTGCTGATGCTGCTGTTCACCGCGATCGTCGTGACCGTCTTCCGGCGCTCCGACAACTCCCGCATCGGACGGGCCTGGATCGCCATCCGCGAGGACGAGACCGCGGCCCGCGCCATGGGCGTCAACGCCTTCCGGCTCAAGCTCATGGCCTTCGCCCTCGGCGCCACCCTCGCCGGAATGGCCGGCACCGTCCTGGCCCACGTCGAGTTCTCCGTCACCCCCGAGTCCTACAAGTTCGTGCACACCGCACCACCCAACTCCGCCTTCCTCCTCATCGCCGTCATCCTCGGCGGCATGGGCACCGTCAGCGGACCCCTCATCGGCGCGGCACTCCTCTACCTCATCCCGGCCAAACTCCAGTTCATGGCCGACTACCAGCTCCTGCTCTTCGGCATCGCACTCGTCCTGCTGATGCGCTTCCGGCCCGAGGGCCTGATCGCCGACCGCCGCAAGCAGCTCGAGTTCCACGAGCCGGAACAGCCCAGCACCCCCACGCCAGCGGCCCTTGGCCTCGGCAAGACGGAGGCGTGAGACGAGATGACCACCACGACCACCACGCCCGGCGCCCCGCCCCCCGGCACCGGCAGCGGCCGCGCCGTGCTCGACGCCTCCGGCGTCACCATGCGGTTCGGCGGCCTCACCGCCGTGCGGGACGTGAACCTCGATGTGCACGCCGGGGAGATCGTCGGCCTCATCGGGCCCAACGGCGCCGGCAAGACCACCTTCTTCAACTGCCTCACCGGGCTCTACATCCCCACCGAGGGCACCGTCCGCTACCGGGGCACCGTCCTGCCCCACCGCTCCCACCTGGTCACCCAGGCAGGCATCGCCCGCACCTTCCAGAACATCCGCCTCTTCGCCAACATGACCGTCCTGGAGAACGTCCTCGTCGGCCGGCACACCCGCACCCACGAGGGCCTCTTCTCCGCCCTCGTCCGCGGACCCCGCTTCCGCAGAGCCGAACGGGAATCCGAGGAGCGCGCCATGGACCTGCTGCGCTTCACCGGGCTGGAGGCCAAACGCGAACACCTCGCACGCAACCTCCCCTACGGCGAACAACGCAAACTGGAGATCGCCCGCGCCCTCGCCAGCGAGCCCGGACTGCTGCTGCTGGACGAGCCCACCGCGGGCATGACCGCCGTCGAGACCACCGCCACCCGCGAACTCGTCCTCGCCATCCGCGAACAGGGCACGGCCGTACTGGTCATCGAGCACGACATGCGGTTCATCTTCAACCTCTGCGACCGCGTCGCCGTCCTGGTCCGCGGCGAGAAACTCGTCGAAGGCACCCCCGAGACCGTGCAGCGCGACGAACGCGTCGTCGCCGCCTACCTCGGCACCCCCTTCGAGGGCGAACCCGGCCAGGCGGAGGCGGCCGAGGTGCAGGCCGCCGAGGAGGCCGAAGCCGCAGCCCACCGGGACACGGCGGGCGGAGCGGACAGCGGCGACGGGGACGGAGAGGGAGACGGGGACGGGGGCAGCGCGGCGGACGCCGGGGGCAGCGCGGACCGGGCGGACGCGGCCCCGGACGCGGCGGAGCCCGATCCGGCGGACCGACGTCAGGAAGGACGGACGGACTGATGGCCCTGCTCGAAGTCGAGGACCTGCGCGTCGCCTACGGCAAGATCGAAGCCGTCAAAGGCATCTCGTTCACCGTCGAGGCAGGCGAGGTCGTCACCCTCATCGGCACCAACGGCGCCGGGAAGACCACCACCCTGCGCACCCTCTCCGGACTGCTCAAACCGGCGACCGGGAAGATCAGCTTCGACGGGCGGCCACTCGACGGCGTCGGCGCCCACAAGATCGTCGCCATGGGGCTGGCCCACTCGCCCGAAGGACGCCGCATCTTCCCCCGCCTCAGCATCGAGGAGAACCTGCGGCTCGGCGCCTTCCTCCGGAAGGACCCCGCCGGGGTCGCCGACGACATCGGCAGCGCCTACGAACGCTTCCCCATCCTGGGAGAACGCCGCAGACAGGCCGCCGGCACCCTCTCCGGCGGCGAACAGCAGATGCTCGCCATGGCCCGCGCCCTGATGTCCCGCCCCAAACTGCTCATGCTCGACGAGCCCTCCATGGGCCTCTCCCCGATCATGATGCAGAAGATCATGTCGACCATCGGCGAACTGAGGGCCCAGGGGACGACGATCCTCCTCGTCGAACAGAACGCCCAGGCCGCGCTCTCGCTGGCCGACCACGGCCATGTGATGGAGACCGGCAGCATCACCCTCTCGGGCACCGGCGAGGAACTGATGCACGACGAGTCCGTCCGCAAGGCGTACCTCGGCGAGGACTGACCGCGCACAGCGGAGGGGGCGGATCCGGACCGGACCCGCCCCCTCCCGGTGCTCACTGCTGCTTGCGGCGCTCCTCCGCGTCGGCGATGACCGCCTCCGCCACCTGCTGCATCGACAGCCGCCGGTCCATCGACGTCTTCTGGATCCAGCGGAAGGCGGCCGGCTCCGTGAGCCCGTACTGGGTCTGCAGCACGCTCTTGGCCCGGTCCACCAGCTTCCGCGTCTCCAGCCGCTGGGAGAGGTCCGCGACCTCCTTCTCCAGCGCCTTCAGCTCGGTGAACCTGGAGACCGCCATCTCGATGGCCGGCACCACGTCGGTCTTGCTGAACGGCTTGACCAGATAGGCCATGGCCCCGGCGTCCCGGGCGCGCTCCACCAGCTCGCGCTGCGAGAACGCGGTGAGCATCAGCACCGGCGCGATGCCCTCCTCCGCGACCTTCTCGGCCGCGGAGATGCCGTCGAGCACCGGCATCTTCACATCGAAGATGCACAGATCGGGCCGGTGCTCGCGGGCCAGCTCCACGGCCCGCCCGCCGTCGCCGGCCTCGCCGACGACGGTGTAGCCCTCCTCCTCCAGCATCTCCTTGAGATCCATCCGGATCAGGGCCTCGTCCTCCGCGATCACGACCCGCCGCGTCGCCGGAGGCACATGCTCACTCCCGCCCGCCGGGGTCGGTTCCTCGACAGGCTCTGCACTCTGGGCACTCTCGGGCTCGGGGAAGTCCGCCGCGCTCACTTGGCTCCTCGTTTCCGCCACGGGTGGGAGACACGAGCCTACCCAGGTCCTGTAAAGTGTTGGCACAGCGGGTGACCGCAATCCTTCAGTTCGAAGGGCCCCGGTAATCCAATTGGCAGAGATGATGGATTCAAAACCCATACAGTGTCGGTTCGAGTCCGACCCGGGGCACTCTACCTTCGATTTCAAGATTGCAACCCCTCGCCGTCGGCTTCGCCGGTTCAGGTGAGAGGGACGCCATACGGCCCTCAGCTCGCACAGGTCGGCACATGCTGAACCCGTGTACGACCTGGAAACGCGCAAGCGGGCCCTCGCACTCGTCGCGCAAGGACGAAGCCTGAACGCGGTGAGCAGGCAGACGGGGATATCCCGGTGGTGTCTGCGCACCTGGCAGCAGCGCCTGCATCCGGGGACCCGCTCCGGAGCCACCTGCGAGCGCTGTGCGACACCGCCGCGCCCGCCGGACGACCCGTCCTCCTACGCCTACCTGCTGGGCCTGTACCTGGGAGACGGCTGCGTCAGCAGGACGGGGCGCTCCTGGACGCTGCGGGTCTCCTGCGCCGACGCCTGGCCCGGACTGATCGACGCCTGCGAGGACGCGATGCGCGCGGTGCGCCCGGGCAACAGCGTCCACCGCGTCCAGGCGCCCGGCTGCGTGGCCGTGACCTCCTACTCCAACCACTGGCCCTGCCTGTTCCCCCAGCACGGCCCGGGCAGGAAGCACGAGCGCCGCATCGAGCTGGTGCCCTGGCAGCAGCAGATCACCGGCGCCCACCGCTGGGAGCTGATCCGGGGCCTAGTGCACTCGGACGGCTGCCGCATCGCGAACTGGACCACACGCACGGTGGGCGGCCGGCGGAAGCGCTACACCTACCCGCGGTACTTCTTCACCAACAAGTCCCCCGACATCGTCGACCTCTACACCCGCACGCTCGACGCGCTCGGCGTCGCGTGGACGGCCGCCAGGCATCCGCGGGGCGCCCGCAACGTCTCCGTCGCCCGGCGCGCCTCCGTGGCGCTGATGGACGCGCACGTGGGCCCGAAATACTGAGGTCCCGGTGCCCGGCGCATCCGGGTGGGGCACTATGGCGCGCATGGTCGTGTTGACGCGTGCGGAAGCGCAGGAACGGGCTCGGGTCGTGCGGGTGCGGCGGTATGCCGTGGATCTTGACCTGACGCGGGGCGAGGAGGTGTTCGGGTCCACGACGGTGGTGCGGTTCGCCGTGCTGGAGGGGGGCGCCGACACATTCGTGGAGGTGCGGCCGCGGGAGCTGCTGCGGGCCGAGCTGGACGGTGCGGCGCTGGATCCGGGTGCGCTGCGGGAGGGGCGGCTGCCGCTGCGGGGGCTGGCGGCCGGGGAGCACGAGCTGCGGGTCGAGGCGGTGATGCCGTACTCGCGGATGGGTGAGGGCATGCACCGGTTCACCGATCCGGAGGACGGGTGTGCCTATGTGTACACGCAGTGCTGCATGGCGGACGCGCCGCTGGTGTTCGCCTGCTTCGACCAGCCCGATCTGAAGGCCGAGTTCGCGGTGTCGGTGACGGCGCCGCGGGAGTGGACCGTGCTGGGCAACGGGGTGGCGGCCCGGGTGGACGGGGAGGGCGGCCGGTGGGAGTGTGCGCCGACGCCGCCGCTCAGCACGTATTTGATGGCGGTGGCGGCGGGGCCGTTCCACTCGGTGCGCACCGAGCACGCCGGGCTGCCGTTCGGGCTGCATGTGCGCCGGTCGCTGGGTCCGCATCTGGAGGCGGACGCGGCGGAGCTGCTGGAGGTGACGCGGCGCTGTTTCGACCGCTATCACGAGATCTTCGACGAGCCGTATCCGTTCGACTCCTACGACCAGGCTTTCGTGCCGGAGTTCAACTCGGGGGCGATGGAGAATCCGGGTCTGGTGACGTTCCGGGACGAGTTCGTCTTCCGTTCGGCGGTCACGGACACCGAGCGGCAGACGCGTGCGATGGTCGTGGCGCACGAGATGGCGCACATGTGGTTCGGCGATCTGGTGACGCTGCGCTGGTGGGACGACATCTGGCTGAACGAGTCGTTCGCGGAGTACATGGGCTACCAGGTGCTGGGCGAGGCGACGCACTTCACGGACACCTGGACGGACTTCGCGGTGGCGCGCAAGAGCTGGGGGTACGACGCGGACGAGCGGCCCTCGACGCATCCGGTGGCGCCGGATCCGGACTCGGTGCCGGACACGGCGGCGGCGCGGGGCAATTTCGACGGGATCTCGTACGCGAAGGGTGCCTCGGCGCTGCGTCAGCTGGTGGTGTGGCTGGGCGAGAAGAGTTTCCTGGCGGGGATCAACGAGCATTTCGCGCGGCACCGGTTCGGGAACGCGACGCTGGCGGAGTTCCTGGACTCGCTGGCGCGTGCGTCGGACCGGGATGTGCGGGGCTGGGCGGAGAGCTGGCTGCGGACGACGGGTGTGGACACGCTGGTGCCGCGGGTGGGCGAGTCGGAGGCCCGGCAGTGGTACGTGGATGTGGAGCACCGGGGGGAGCGTCCGCACCGGTTGGCGCTGGGGTTGTACGACCGGGCTCCGGCGGACGCGTCGCGGCTGGTGCTGCGGGAGCGGCTGGAGCGGGACGTGCCGGGTGGCGGGGGACGGCTGACGGTGACGTTGGAGGGGCCGCGGCCGGATCTGGTGCTGGTCAACGATCTGGACTGGACGTACGCGAAGGTGCGGCTGGATCCGGTCTCGTGGGGCACGGTGCGGGCGGCGCTGTCGGGGCTGCCGGGGCAGTTGTCGCGTGCGGTGGTGTGGAACGCGGCGCGGGACATGGTGCGGGAGGGGGAGCTGGAGCCGCTGGAGTATGTGCGCACGGTGCGGGCGCATCTGCCGCGTGAGGTGGACAACGCGGTGGTGCAGGGGGTGCTGGCGTTCGCGCGGGGGCAGGCGGCGGAGCGGTTCCTGGTGGGTGCGGAGCGGCGGGAGGCGCTGGGGCTGCTGGGTGAGGTGTGCGGTGAGCTGCTGGGTGTCGGTGGTGGCGCCGGGGAGGGTGCCGGTGGTGCGGCTGCTGCGGGGTCGGGGGTGCGGCTGACGGCTGCCCGGTATTTCATCGACTGTGCGACCGATCCGGCCGAGCTGCTGGCGTGGCGGAGTGCGGGCCGGGTGCCGGGGGGCGGGCCGGTGCTGGACGCGGAGCTGCGGTGGCGGCTGCTGTTGCGGTTGTCGGTGCTGGGTGCGGTGGGGGTGGACGAGATCGAGGAGGCGCGTGCGGCGGATCCGAGTGCGCGGGGTGCGGAGGCCGCTGCCCGGTGCCGGGCGGCGCTGCCGAGTGCGGAGGCGAAGGAGGCGGCCTGGGAGGCCATGTTCGGCCCGGCGGACGCGTTGTCGAATTATCTGTTCACGGCGACGGCGCAGGGTTTCTGGCAGCCGGAGCAGGGGGAGCTGCTGCGGGGTTATGTGGAGCGGTATTTCGCCGAGGTGGTGCCGCTGGCCGAGCGGCGAGGTGCGGCGATGGCGGAGGCAGCGGGCCGGTATGCGTTTCCTGCGGCGTTCGTGGACGAGGCGACGCTGGCGCGTGGCGAGGAGTGTCTGACCTCGGGTGAGCCGGTGCCCGCGCTGCGGCGTCGGCTGGAGGATCAGTTGGATGATCTGCGGCGGGCGTTGGGGGTGCGGGCGGCGGTGGCGTGAGGCGGGCCGTCCCGGCCGGCCCGGGTGGGTGCGGGGCTCTTATCAGATCCGCCGGGTCGTCCGGGGCGCGCTACTTCGTTCGGGCGAAGTAGCGCGGGGATCGGCGGGCAGCGGGGCGCACGGCGCCTAAGTTAGGTCGCCCTAACCACCCGTGGCCGCCGTCGTGTCGGTCCGCCGTGTCCGAAGGAGCCGCCGTGTCCGCGTTCGTCGTCGATGGCCTGCAGGATGTCTTTCCCGTTCCGGGGGGCCGGGCCGGTCCGGAGCCGGGCGGGGAGCCGGGGCAGGACGGGGAGCCGGGGTCCGGGGTGCCGGACGGTGCGCTGGCGGGTGGTGCGGCCGGTCCGGCCGCGCTGCGCCCGCTGCTCGGCGCGGTGCTGGGGGCGTTGTCACGCGGTGCGGTGGAGCGCGGCGGGCCGTTGCCGGAGGGGGGTCCCGAGGTGGTCGCGGCGCGGCTGCGCGCCGCGGTGGGTGCGGTGCTGCCGGAGCAGGGCGCCGGCGCGCGGGAGGCGCTGGAGGTGCTGGTCGGTGCGGTGGCGCGGGGTGCCGCCGATCCGGCGGAGCCGCTGTGCGCGGCGCATCTGCACTGTCCGCCGCTGGCGGTGGCGGCGGCCGCTGATCTGGCGGTGAGTGCGCTGAATCCGTCGCTGGACTCCTGGGACCAGGCGCCGGCCGCCTCGGAGGTGGAGGCGCTGGTGTGCCGGGAGCTGGCGCGGCTGGTCTTCGCGGGCGCGGCTGCGGTCGCAGGTCCGGAGGCCGGGTGCCCGGAGGCGGTGCCGGACGCCTTGGTGACGACCGGCGGTACGGAGGCGAACCAGTTGGGGCTGCTGCTGGCGCGGGAGCGGCAGGCCGCCGCGGGGGGCCGGGCCCGGGTGGTGTGCGGCGCGAACGCGCATCACAGTGTGCACCGTTCGGCGTGGCTGCTGGGGTTGGAGCCGCCGCTGGTGGTGCCGGCGCCGCGCGGGGTGCTGGATCCGGTTGCGCTGGAGGCGGCGTTGGGTGGCCTGGCGCGGGCGGATGCGGGGGCGCGGGCGCTGGTGGTGGCCACGGCGGGGACGACGGACACCGGTGCGGTCGATCCGCTGCCGCGGGTGGCCGAGGTGGTGCGGCGGCATGGTGCCTGGCTGCATGTGGACGCGGCGTACGGGGGGCCGCTGCTGTTCAGTGCGGCGCTGCGGGAGCGGCTGGCGGGGCTGGCGGAAGCGGACAGTGTGACGTTCGATCTGCACAAGCTGGGGTGGCAGCCGGTGGCGGCGGGTTTTCTGGCGGTGCCGGAGCGGGCGGCGCTGCGCGTGCTGGACCACCGGGCCGACTATCTGAACGCCGACGACGACACGGAGGCGGGGCTGCCGGATCTGCTGGGGCGGTCGCTGCGGACCACGCGGCGTCCGGATGTGCTGAAGGTGGCGGTGACGCTGCGGGCGCTGGGGCGGTCGGGGATGGCCCGGCTGGTGGAGCGTACCTGTGCGGCGGCGCGGGAGTTGGCGGACCGGGTGGCGGGGGACGAGCGGTTCGAACTGTATGCGCGGCCGTCGGTCTCCACGGTGGTGTTCCGTCCGGCCGGCGGGGACGACGCGCTGGTGGCGCGGGTGCGGCGGCAGTTGCTGGAGCGGGGGCAGGTGGTGCTGGGCCGGGCCGCTGTGGAGGGACGGTTGTGGTGGAAGGTGACGGTGCTCAATCCGGCGGTGCGGGGCAGCGATCTGGCGGCGCTGTTGAAGCTGGTGGTGGAGGCGGCGGGGGCGGACTCCGGCGGCCGGAGCGAGGACCCGGCGGACGGGAGCCCGGCGGACGGGAGCCCGGCGGGCGAGTCCGGCGCGGGAGTGGAGGCGTGAGGGGCGTGGCGCGGGCACGGCGGGCCGACGGCGGAACCGGCGGCGGGAACGGCCGCGGGAACAGCGGCGGGGAGTGGGAGGCGGTGGAGCCGCTGGATCTCGCGGGGGTCGGGGTCGGTCCGTTCAACCTCTCGCTGGCCGCGCTGGGCGACGGGGTGGCCGGGCTGCGGTGCGCGTTCTTCGAGCAGCGGCCGGAGTTCCGCTGGCACCCGGGGCTGCTGATCGAGGGAGCGACGCTGCAGGTGCCGTTCCTGGCGGACCTGGTGACGCTGGCGGATCCGGCCAGCCCGTGGTCGTTCCTGCGGTTCCTGCGGGAGCGGGAGCGGCTGTTCCCGTTCTACTTCGCCGAGCGGTTCCACATCGAGCGGGCGGAGTACGACGCGTACTGCCGCTGGGTGAGCGAGCGGGTGCCGGGACTGTGCTTCGGGCACCGGGTGGACGCGGTGCGCTGGAGTGCCGAACGGGGTCTGTTCGAGGTCGACTTCACCCGGCTGGACGCGCTGGGCGGGATGTCGGCGCCGGGCAGGTCGTACGCGCGCAACGTGGTGCTGGGAATCGGTACGGCGCCGCACGTGCCGCGTGCGCTGCGGCCGTCGGCCCAGGATCCGGCGGTGCCGGTGTATCACTCCGCGGAGTATCTGGAGCGGCGGGCCGAACTGCTGGCGGCCGGGCATGTGACGGTGATCGGGTCGGGGCAGTCGGGTGCGGAGGTGTTCCTGGATCTGCTGCGCGGCCGGCCGGCGGGCCGGGAGCGGCTGCACTGGCTGACGCGCAGCCCGGCGTTCGCGCCGATGGAGTACAGCAAGCTGGGGCTGGAGCACTTCACCCCGGACTACACCCGCTACTTCCACGGGTTGTCCGAGCCGGTCCGGGACGGGCTGCTGCCCCGGCAGGGGCAGTTGCACAAGGCGGTGGACGCCGGGACGCTGGCGGCCGTGCACGACGAGCTGTACCGCAGGACGCTGGAGCTGGACCGGGGTGCCGGTGACCGGGGCGGGGACGGCGGGAGTGCCGGGTGGCCCGATGTGGTGCTGACGCCCGGGGTGCGGGTGCGGACGGCGGGGCGGGGCGGCGGGGCGCGGCTGGAGCTGGGGCTGGAGCATGCCGAGCAGCAGGAGCGGGGCGTGCTGACGACGGACGCGGTGGTGCTGGCGACGGGCTACGCCGAGCGTCCGGCGGAGGGGCTGCTGGCGGCGCTGGAGGGATATGTGCGCCGGGACGGCTCGGGGCGTCCGCTGGTGGACGAGGACTTTCGGCTGGTGCTGGATCCCGCGGTGGAAGGTTCGGTGTTCGTGCAGAACGCGGAGCGGCACACGCACGGGGTGGGGGCACCGGATCTGGGGCTGGCGGCGCACCGCAGCGCGGTGATCCTGAACGCGGTGACGGGCCGGGAGAGTTATCCGCTGCCGCGCCGTACGGCCTTCACCACGTTCGGGCTGCGGGCGGGGCCGGCTGCGGCGGACGGCGGCGCGGGCGGCGCGGGGCGGTCTGCCACAGTGTCCGTATGACGCAGATACCCGGGACTCCGCCGATTCCTCCTCCGCCGCCGCCCCCGCCGCCGCACGGTGCGGACTCCGGCGGTCCGGGTGCGGGCCCGGAGGCGGGTGCGGGTTTCGGTCCGGTGCCGGGGGATGCGGGGGCGGCGCCGTTCGGCACTCCCGAGGCGCCGCGGGTGGCGGTGCGCGGGGAGGCGAGCCTGGAGTTCGACCCGGAGTACGCGCGGATCGGCGTGCTGGTCTCGGCGCGGGGCCGGGACCGGCGCGGGGCGCTGGAGGATCTGACCCGGCGGAACGCGCAGGCGCTGGAGTTGGTCAGGAGCTACGGCGACGCGGTGGAGAAGCTGTCGACGGGGGCGTTCAGTGTGCAGCCCGAGATGGTGGACGGCAGCCGGCGGGAGCGGGTGCACGCGTACCACGGGCGGGTGCGGCTGCAGGCCACCGTCACGGACTTCACGGTGCTGGGCGAGTTGACCACGCGGCTCGCCGACCTGGAGCTGACGCAGGTCGAGGGGCCGTGGTGGGGGCTGTGGCGGAACTCGCCCGCGCACCGTTCGGCGCGGCAGCAGGCGGTGCGGGAGGCGGTGACCCGGGCGCGGGAGTACGCGGAGGCGCTGGGCGCGCGTCTGGTGGCGCTGGTGGAGCTGGCCGATCTGGGCGCGGAGGGCAGTGGTCCGCCGCGGCTTCCGGCGGCGCCGGGCGGGATGCGGGGGTTCTCCGGGGCGCCCGCGGGTCCGCCGCCCGAGCTGGATCTGGAGCCGCAGGTGCAGACGGTGTCGGCGCAGGTGAATGCACGGTTCGTGATGAGTCCGCCGCAATTGGGCTGAGGCGCGAGGAGCGCGCGAGGTCCGCCGGGGTGTTCCGTCTCGACGGGTGGGACGGAAGGGCCTGGCGGACGCTCATCAGAGCGAATGCACGCCCACTTTATTAGTTGTCCTCGGGATTCAATGGCTATTCGGTAAAGGGCGGTTGCACAAATCTCCGGCGGCGGTTCTTTACGCGTCGGTAAGTCTTAGGCTCGGGCTATGCGCCGAGCAAAGATCGTCAGCACCCTGGGCCCGTCCACCGACTCGTACGAGCAGATCAAGACGCTCGTGGAGGCGGGAATGGATGTCGCCAGGTTCAACATGAGCCACGGCACGCACGCCGAGCACGAGGAGCGCTACCACCGGGTGCGCGCCGCCTCGGAGGAGACGAAGCGGAACGTGGGGGTGCTCGCGGACCTTCAAGGTCCGAAGATTCGGCTGGGCCGCTTTCAGGAAGGCCCTGTATTCCTTGAACGGGGCGACGAGTTCGCCATCACGGTCGAGGACATGGAGGGTGACCGCGCGATGTGCGGCACCACCTATCCGGGTCTGGCCGCCGACGTCACGGCGGGCGAACGCATCCTGGTGGACGACGGCCGGGTCACCCTGGAGGTGGCCCGGGTCGAGGGGCCCGTGGTGCACACGAAGGTCGTCGAGGGCGGCATGGTCTCCGACCACAAGGGCCTCAACCTGCCGGGGGTGGCCGTCTCGGTGCCCGCGCTCTCCGAGAAGGACATCGAGGACCTGCGCTGGGCGCTGCGCACGGGCGCGGACCTGATCGCGCTGTCCTTCGTCCGCAGCGGGCACGACATCAAGGAGGTGCACCGCGTCATGGCGGAGGAGGGCCGCCGGCTGCCCGTCCTCGCCAAGGTGGAGAAGCCGCAGGCGGTGGCGAACCTGGAGGCCATCGTCGACGCCTTCGACGGGATCATGGTCGCCCGCGGCGACCTGGGTGTGGAGATGCCGCTGGAGCAGGTGCCGCTGGTGCAGAAGCGGGCCGTCAAGCTGTGCCGCAGGAACGCCAAGCCGGTGATCGTGGCGACCCAGATGCTGGACTCGATGATCGACGCGTCCCGGCCCACCCGGGCGGAGGCCTCGGACGTCGCGAACGCGGTGCTGGACGGCACCGACGCGGTGATGCTCTCGGGCGAGACGAGTGTGGGCAAGTATCCGATCGAGACGGTGCGCACGATGGGCCGGATCGTCGAGGCGGCCGAGGAGGACATTCTCGCCAAGGGGCTGCCGCCGCTGACCGAGCGCGGCAAGCCCCGGACGCAGGGCGGCGCCGTGGCCCGGGCCGCCGCCGAGATGGGCGACTTCCTGGGCGCCAAATATCTGGTGGCCTTCACCCAGTCGGGGGACACGGTGCGGCGGCTGTCGCGCTACCGCTCCCCCATCCCCGTGCTGGCCTTCACCCCGGACCCGGCCACCCGCGCGCAGCTCAACCTCACCTGGGGCGTGGAGGCGTTCCTCGGTCCGATGGTGTCGAGCACCGACGAGATGGTGGACCAGGTCGACGAGATGCTGCTGAAGCTGGGCCACTGCGAACAGGGCGATCTGGTGGTCATCACCGCCGGCTCGCCGCCCGGCGTGTCCGGCTCGACGAACCTGGTGCGGGTGCACCGGCTGGGCGAGGAGGATTCCTGAGCCCGGCGTCCGCGGGTCCGGTCCCGGCCGGGCGCGGGCGGGGCCGGATGTCGGCGGGCGCCGCCCGGCAGGGCATGCCCGCCGGGCTGCGGCGCCCGGTTCCGCCGGCCGGCTGAGCGGTCGGTCGGCCCGCTGAGCGGTCAGTCGGTCCGCTGTCGGGTGCCGCCCGCGAGCTGCTCGTGGTGGCGGATCACCTCGGCGATGATGAAGTTCAGCAGCTTCTCGGCGAAGGCCGGATCCAGCTTCGCGTCCTGGGCGAGTTCCCGCAGCCGGGCGATCTGCCGTGCCTCGCGGGCCGGGTCGGCGGGAGGCAGCCGGTGGTCGGCCTTGAGCCGGCCGACCCGCTGGGTGCACTTGAACCGCTCGGCGAGCATGTGCACCACAGCGGCATCGATGTTGTCGATGCTGTCGCGGAGCGCGCTCAGTTCCGCGCGCACGGCCTCGTCGGGCCCGGGGTTGCTGCTGCTGGTCATCGCCCGACCCTATCCGTCCGCCGCATCCGTCCGCGGCGGCGGACCGGGCCGCGGTACCGGGCCCGCGCCGGGGCGCGGTTCGGGGACCGGCGCCCGGCACTGCGCGGCCCGGCCGGACGGCAGCACACGCCGGTGCGGGTCTCAGCGGTGGTCCGGCGCGGTGGTCCGGGCCGCGGGCGGCCGACGGTGCGGGGCCGCATCCCGTCCGCGGGACAGGATCGGCGGACGGTCCGGGTCGGGGACGCGGCCGGCGTATCCGCCGGGGACCGTACGGGACTGGATCGCGCGGAAGCGGACCGGGGGCGTGCCCACCCGGCGGGTGAACAGCCGGGAGAAGTAGGCCGGGTCGTCGTAGCCCACGCGCCGGGCGACGGTGGCGACCGGCAGATCCGTCGCGGTCAGCAGCTCCTTGGCGCGGCCGAGGCGGATGCCCAGCAGATAGTCCTTGGGGCTGCATCCGGCGCTGCGGCGGACGGCGGCGCGCAGCGTCGCGGGGGTCATGCCCTGCCGGGCGGCGTGGTCGGCGACGGAGAGCGGGCGGAAGGCGTCCCGGGCCAGGGCCTCCAGCACGGGCGCGCCGCCGGAGGTGGTGTCGGCGCGGGCCCGGCGCAGGGCGACGAGGAGTTCGTGGACCGCCGCCGCGGCCTCCACCTCCAGCAGCGGGTTGCCGGGGCGCGCGGCCCGGGCGACGCGGGCGATGGCGGCGCGGGCCGGTTCGGCGTCGGTGAGGGGGACGAGGGGGCGGTCGGGTTCGATGCAGCCCAGTTCGGTGTAGGCGGTCACGGCGGAGCCGGTGAAGTCGACGAAGCTCTCGTCCCAGCCGCGTCCGGGGCCGGCGCCGAAGTGGTGCCGCACTCCGGGGGTGAGCCACAGCAGCGCGGGGGCGACGACCTCGTGCCGGGGACCCTGCGGTGCGCCGGGGTCGGTGCACCAGCCGCGGCCGCCGCTGATGACGACGGCGACGTGGTGGTCCAGGGTGCGGGGGCCGACCGGGGGCAGCGCGCCGTGCTGCATCCCGACGCCGAGGCAGACCAGGCCGAGCCGGTGGTGGACGGGGCCCGGGGTGAAGTACCGCATCCAGGACCGGTACCGGTGCTCGGCCACCGCACGCACTCCCCTCACTCGTCCAGGGGAGCAGCGTACGGTGAGCGCACCGCGCCGGTCACCGGTGCCGCACGCGGTCGGGGTCCGGCGTCCGGGCCTCGGTGCGGGGCGGCTGCCTACGGACGAGCGTGCGGGGGTGTTGGACGTCCCACCGCGGCGGGCGGGTCCGGCAGGGGCGGGTGGCCGGCGCCGGGCGAGTGGTCGGCGCCGGGCGAGTGGCCGCGGAGCGCGTCGCGTTCGAGCTGGTGGATCAGGACGCCCTCGCGCAGCGCCCAGGGGCACAGTTCCAGTGTCGGCAGCTCCAGCAGCGCCATGGTGGTGTGCGCGACGACGGCTCCGGCCAGGGCCTGGCCCGCGCGGGACGGTGAGATGCCGGGCAGTGCGGCGCGTTCGGCCGCAGGCAGCCGCGCCAGCCTGCGCAGTTCGCCGCGGAGCCGGGCGCGGTGCAGGTAGCGGGGCGTGAAGGGGCCTTCGCGTCCGGGCGGTGCCCCGCACAGCCGGGCCAGCTGGTGCAGGGTGCGCGAGGTGGCCACGGCGGTGTGCGGCCGCTCCCAGCGGATGCGGGCGGCGACGTCGCGCAGCTCGTGCCGCACCAGCCGCCGTACCGTCCGGAGCTGTTCGGCCGGGGGCGGGTCGGCGGTGCCGAGGTACTCGCGGGTGAGCCGGCCGGCACCCAGGGGGAACGAGAAGGCCAGATCGGGTACTCCGGCGCGGCCGAAGGCCACTTCGGCCGAACCTCCGCCGATGTCGAGGAGCACCATGGGCCCGGCCCGCCATCCCATCCAGCGCCGCGCGGCGAGGAAGGTCAGTTCCGCCTCCCGGCGACCGGACATCAGGCGGAGTTCCAGCCCGGAGCGTTCGCGTACGGCCGCGAGGATGCGGGCGCGGTCGGGGGCCTCCCGCACGATGGCCGTGGCGAAGGCGGTCAGCCGGGCCACCCCCCAGTCGTCGGCCTCCTGCCGGGCGGCGGCGGCCGCCTCGGCGAGCCGCCGCACGGCGGGTTCGGGCAGCCGTCCGGTGCTGTCCACGTCGTCGGCCAGCCGCAGCCGGTATTTGACGGTGTGCACGGGGAGCGGGACCGCGCCTCCGGCGTCGGCGATCTCCAGCCGTACGGTGTTGGAGCCGACGTCGAGAACCCCCACGCGCACTTCGGACCTCCGGCCGGCCGCGTCCCGCCCCGGCGCGGTCCGCGGGGCGTGCGGGGGCCGGGCCGTGTGCGCCCCGCAGCGGGAGTCTCTCAGAGGGTGGACACCCGTCCCGTCGCGTGGGGCCGCGAACCGGTGCGGTGCCCGGCTGTGCGGTGCCGCCCCACGGCGCAGCGGCCGTGCAGGGCCTGCAGTCCGGCCCGCACTTCCTCCCCGGTCAGCCCGGTGTGCCGGGCGATCAGCTGCACGGTGGCGGCGGTGCCCGGGGCGCCGGTCAGCTCCAGGACGGCGGCGCGCACCCGGTCGCGCAGCTCGACCGGCTGTTCGCGCAGCGCGTCCGTCCCGGGGTGCGGGTGCGCGTACGGGACACGGTCGTGGATGTGGCGGTGGGGTGCTGCGCACATGGGTACTCGCTCCTCCGAGTCGTGGTGTGGCTGTCCGGCGACCGCGGGAAGCGACTCGGGTGGCACACCCGTGGTGGTCTGCGCGACCACCTCCCGCGGATGTGCCTGTCCTCCCAAGCACTTGGCATCTCGTATTACCGACACCTCGGGCCGCAAACCCCGGCTGTGAGGCCCACTCGCCGGGCGGGCCCGTCGCTGCCCCGCCCGGGACCCGGTGCGGCGCTATGGTGGCGGTGAGCCGTGTGCCGGGGTGCCGCGGGTTGTGGGGGTGTGGCGATGGGCGGACCGGCGACCGACCCCGTGGAACGGGGTTTTCCGCATCTGGAGACGGTGCGCGAGGCGATCACCGCGCTCTACCGGAGGCTGTCGGCGGAGGGGGTGCGCGGCTTCGCCTCCGATGTCGCGCCCGGCGACGTGGCCTTCGCCGACGCCGACGACCTGTACCCGGGCACGCAGCGCATCGCGGGGGTGATGGTGGCGCACCTGCGGTTGCCGGAGGCCCGGGTGATCGTCAGCTTCCGGGAGGGGATGACCCACGCGGCGAACGTCGAACTGGAGGCCGGGCCGGAGTATTTCGTCGAGCTGAACGCCCGGTTCAAGCAGCACCGCCGGGACATCGGGGCCGCCCTCGCGCACGAGGTGACGCATGTGTGGCTGCACCGCCTGGGGCTGGCCTTCGAGGGCACCCGGGCCAACGAGATCCTCACCGACACGGCCGCCGCCTATCTGGGCGCGGGCTGGCTGCTGCTGGACGCCTTCCGGCAGGACGCCCTCACCTCGCAGAAGCTCGGCTACCTCACGCCGGAGGAGTTCGGCTACGTGCTGGCCAAGCGCGCCCAGGTCTGCGGCGAGGACCCGGCGGTGAAGTTCACCAGCCCGCAGGCATACGAGGCCTACGTACGGGGCCGCCGCGTCGCGGACCGGGACGAGGAGATGCCCCCGCTGGCAGCGGCCCCCTGGGTGGAGCGGCGCCGCTATGTGCGGGACCGGCGGCACGGCGCGGCGCGCGGCGGCACGGCGGGGTACGCCTTCGAGCCGGGCGGCGGCCAGGGACCGCGGGTGTCCTTCCCCTGCCCCACCTGCCGGGTGCGGCTGCGGGTTCCGGTACGCGGCCGGGTCCGCGCCCGGTGCCGGCTGTGCGGCGCGGTGTGGTCCTGCGACACCTGAACCCGGCTCCGCTCCGCCGGCCGGATCCGCTCGTCGGATCCGCTCGTCGGATCCGCGGGGCGCCGAGCGCTCCCGGGGGCGCTTCGATGGCGTAGGTTCGGGGGTATGGCTCCCTCGATCGCTACCAACACCCGGGTCGGACTCGACGAGCTGCTGGAGTTCGTACGGCCCCGGCACCGGGCCATCCTGCTCACCCGCCGCGCGGACGGCACTCCGCAGGCGTCACCGCTGACCTGCGGGGTCGACTCCGCGGGACGGATCGTGGTCGCGACCTACCCGGAGCGCGCCAAGACGCACAACGCGCGCCGGGAGGCCGAGGTGAGCGTGCTGGTGCTGTCCGACGAGTGGAACGGGCCCTGGGTGCAGGTCGACGGTGCGGCCGAGGTGCTGGAC
This sequence comes from Streptomyces sp. AA1529, assembly GCF_000280905.1. Classification (GTDB taxonomy): domain Bacteria; phylum Actinomycetota; class Actinomycetes; order Streptomycetales; family Streptomycetaceae; genus Streptomyces. The sequence goes on from NZ_ALAP01000078.1 coordinate 193,642, forward strand.
GTGCCGGAGGCGGTGGAGCCGCTGGTCGAGTATTTCCGCGCCGTCTCGGGCGAGCACCCGGACTGGGACGAGTACCGCTCGGCCATGGTCAAGCAGGGCAAGTCGCTGATCCGGGTGACGCCGCAGCGCTGGGGCCCGATCGCCACGGGCGGCTTCCCCGCCCGCCTCGCCTCCTGACGGGAGATCACGCCGGTTCCGCGTCCGGTCCGGACGCGGAACCGCTGCGGGCGCCGGACCACTCGATCCAGCTCATCGCGAAGAACACGTCGCCCGAGATCTTCAGCCGGCCGCCGACGAAGGCGTCGGTGCCCTTCGACTCCCCCGCCGCCAGCGCCACCAGGTCCGCGAGCGTCACCCCGATCGTGGCGTCCGCGGGGCCGTCGAGGGCGGCGGAGGTGGTGGTGCAGCTTCCGCCGCCGACGGCCACGTAACGGTGCCGGACGCCGTGCGGGGTGTCGATCTCGTAGTGGAAGACGCCGGAGGCGAGTGCGGCGCGCCGGGGGCCGAACCGGGCGCGGAAGCACTCGAAGACCAGGTCCAGCAGCGCCTCGGTCGCCTCGGGCGGCAGGACCTCGACGGTTCCGCCGGTGCGGGCGGGATCGCGGAGCCGGTGGGGGGCCGTTTCGCGCCCGGTCACGACGCGTCCCGGGTGCCGTCGTGCGGGACGGTGTGCTCCAGCAGGACGGAGGCGTCCTTGTCCCCGTCGCCCGCCGCGTTGACGGCGGCGAAGCGTTCGCGCACCGCGTCCAGTACGGGCAGCGGCGCCCCGGCCTCCGCCGCGTCGCCCAGGGCCAGGCGCAGGTCCTTCTCCATCAGCGTCGACCGGAAGAAGGCGGGCTCGTAGGCGCCCTTGCGCATCAGGTCGGCGCGGAAGCGCAGCACCACCGAGCTGAAGCCGCTCTCCGCGACGGAGGCCAGCAACTGGTCGCGGTCCAGCCCGGCGGCGACGCCGTAGGCGACCGCCTCGGTGAGGGAGGCCACCTGTGCGCCGAGCAGCAGGTTGAAGATCAGCTTGAGGGTGGCGGCGGTGCCGGGCTCGCCGAGGTGGACGACCTGGCTGCCGAGGGTCTCCAGGAGGTCGCCGACGCGGGCGATGTCGGCCTCGTCGCCGCTGGTGTACACGCGCAGCTTGCCCTCGCGGGCCTGGAAGGGGTTGCCGACGACGCACGCCTCCACCCGGCGCAGTCCGAGCCCGGCCAGCCGCCGGGCGCACTCGCGGGCGTAGGCGGGGGAGACCGTCGAGGTGTCCACGACGACGGCGCCGGTTACCAGCACCGGGGCCACCTGTCCGAACAGCACGTCCTCGACGGCGGCCTCGTCGGCCAGGCTGAGCAGCACCACGGAGCGGCCCGCCGCGGCCTCCGCGGGGCTCGCGGCGACGGTGGCACCCGCCTCGGCCAACGGCACGGCCTTGGCCGCGGTGCGGTTGTGGACGGTCAGGGGATGTCCCGCGTCCAGCAGGCGGCGGGCCATGCCGCCGCCCATGTTGCCCAGTCCGATGAAGGCCGGCGGTTCGCGGTCCGCGGCGGCGGGCCCGGGGGCGGCGGTTCCTCCGGCGGCGGCAGCGGGCGTCTCGTGCCGGGCCGGCGCGGAGGCCGGCGGCAGTTCGTGGACGGTCTCGGTGACGGCCATCTCCCCGCCCCTGCGGAACGGCTGGAGCCTGCGCCGGTTCTCGACATGCGCCTCGCTCAGCTCGAACGCGCGGAAGGAGGGCTCGTCCGTCCAGTCGGTGAGGACGTGGTAGACGCTCTTGTCCTCGACCGAACGCAGCAGCTTCTGGCCCCGGTTGGCGGGCTCGCGCGCGATGCCGGTGGCCACCTGTCGCCAGGTCTCCTCGAACTCCTGCTCCTTGCCGGGATGGATCTCCATCCGCAGCATGACGCGGAACGGTGGCCGCGAATCAGCCTGCATGGTGTCCGCCTCCAATGCGTGGGAACGGCCCCCACGGTCACCATCCGCGCTCGACATCCGATCGAGGTCCGCTCCGGCGGGGGGCCGGCGCCCGGTGCCGCCCCGGCCGGGGGACCTGCGGGCGGCGCCTCCCGCAGGAGCCCGGACGGGTGCGCGTCGGCCGCGCGGAGACGGCGGCTCAAGTCCTGCTCGAGCGGCGTCTGCCTACGCTCGGGCCAGACCCCGACCCCGGAGAGATCACGCCATGGCACACAATCCCGACGGGGGCCTCGCCGGCGCCCCGGACGCTGCTCGCGGGCCCGCCCCGGGACCGGCCCCGCCTCCCTCCCCCGCGCCCGGGCCGGACGGCTCCGCCGCCGGAGCCGCCGCGCCCCGGGTGCGCCGCTGGCCGATCGTGCTGATGCGCGCGGTGGTGACGCTCTTCCTCCTCCTGCTGCTGGTGCAGCCGGTGCTGGCGGGCATGTTCATCAGCGGCGACGTGGACCTGCTCGAACTGCACGAGATCAACTCCCACACCATCACCTTCACCGGCTGGGTCCTGGTCCTCGCGGCGGTCCTGGTGTGGCGGCCCGGACGCGGGCCGCTGTGGCCGGCGGTGCTGGCGCTGCTGCTGAGCTTCGTCATCTCGATGCAGGCGGGCTGGGGGTACGCGCGGGAGCTGGAACTGCACATCCCGATGGGCGTGTTCCTCGTCTCCGCCGGTACCGCGCTCGTCCACTGGGCGTACGCGTACCGCCCGGGCCGCGGGAGGCGGGGATGAGCGCGCCGCACGAGGGCAGCGGCGACGGGCCTCCCGCGCCGCGCCGCGGCCCCGGGCGGCGGCGGCTGCTGGCGCTGGCCGGCGGAGCGGGCGCCGCCGCGGCACTGGGCGGGGCGGCGGGCTGCGGGGCGCCGCGGGCCGGTGACGGGATCTCCGGCGAACTGCTGCGCAGCACCGCACGGCTGCCCGAGCCGTTCCAGGTGCCGCTGCCGGTGCCGCCGGTGGCCGAGCCGGTGCGCACCCGGGGCGGTGCCGCGGTGTACGAGGTGGAGCAGCGCGCCGTCCGGCAGGAGATCCTGCCGGGCCTCAGGACCGAGGTGTGGGGCTACGACGGGCGGTTCCCCGGCCCCACCTTCGTCGGCGAGTCGGAGCGCGAACTGCGACTGCGGGTGCGCAACGCGCTGGAGATGCCGACCTCCACCCATCTGCACGGCGGTGTGCAGCGGCCGGAGTCCGACGGGCATCCCACGGATCTGGTGCTGCCCTCCGGCTTCCCCGATCCGCGGCACCCCGAGCAGGCCGGGAAGGGCGAGTACAGCGGCTCGGAGATGGTGAAGCCCTCGGAGTGGACGGTCTCACGCGGGCACAAGGAGTACGTCTATCCGCTGAAGCAGCGGGCGACCACGCTGTGGTACCACGACCACCGGATGGACTTCAGCGCCCCGCAGGTGTGGCGCGGTCTGGCCGGGATGTTCCTGGTGCACGACGACGAGGAGAGCGGGCTGCCGCTGCCCGAGGACTCCCGGGACATCCCGCTGATGATCTGCGACCGGGCCTTCGAGGAGGACGGCTCGTTCCGCTACCCGTCGCTCGACCCCTCGCTCGCGGGGAAGCCCGGGGTGCGCGCGCAGTACATGGAGGGGGTGACGGGCGATGTCATCCTGGTCAACGGCGCGCCCTGGCCGGAGCTGGAGGTCAGCGCCGAGCGGTACCGCTTCCGTGTCCTCAACGCCTCCAACGCGCGCCGCTTCCGGCTCGCGCTGGATCCGGGGCCGCGGGAGGGCGCCGCGTTCGTCCAGGTCGGCAGCGACGGCGGGCTGCTGGACGCGCCGCGCGAGCACGAGGAGCTGCCGGTCTCGCCCGCCGAACGGTTCGACGTCGTCATCGACTTCGCGGCGTTCCCGGTGGGTTCGGAGGTGCGGCTCGTCAACACGCTGGGGCAGGGCCGCACCCGCGACGTGATGCGGTTCCGGGTGACGCGGCGGGCGAAGCGGGGTGCGGGCGCTCCCCGGGTGCCGCGGCGGCTGGCGGACGTGCAGCGGCTGAAGGCCGGGCAGGCGGTCGTCGACCGGCAGTTCGACTTCCGGCAGAAGCAGGTGCACGGCATGCGGATGTGGACCGTCAACGGAAAGCCGTACGATCCCGGGGCGCCGCTGGCCTCGCCCCGGCTGGACTCGGTGGAACGCTGGCGCTTCACCAGCGACTTCCACCATCCGGTCCATGTCCATCTGGCCCACTTCCAGGTGCTGTCGCGCAGCGGGAAGGCGCCGCTGGACTCGGACGCGGGCTGGAAGGACACGGTGGACGTGCGGCCGTTCGAAGTCGTGGACGTCCTCATCCGGTTCGCCGGTTTCCGCGGGATGTACATGCTGCACTGTCACAACCTGGAGCACGAGGACATGGCCATGATGGCGGACTTCCGCATCGTGTGACCGGCGCCGGGCCCCGGGCCCGGTACCCGGCCGACCGGCCGGCCGAAGCCCTCGGGGCCCCCGCGTAGGCGGGCGGCCCCGAGGGCTTCCGGCTGCCCGCTCCCCCGCCGTCCCGCTGCCCCGCTGCCCCGCTGCCCCGCTGCCCCGCTGCCCCGCTGCCCCGCTGCCTGCGCATCGAAGCGCCCGCGGAGCGGAGTGCGGGACAGCGGGCCGCGCCTGGCACGGCGGCGCCTCGAGCGAGCAGCGACCCGCCCCCTAGCCCCCTCCGGCACCGTCGGCCACGTCAAGGTTGGCGGCGGAAAGGGTTGGGGCTGCGATGCGGGTACTGTTCACGACCTGGGCCTGGCCCTCTCATCTGTACGCGCTGGTGCCACTGGCCTGGGCCTGCCGCAGCGCGGGGCACGAGGTGCTGGTCGTCAGCCAGCCGGAGTTGCTGCCGCTCATCGAGCGGACCGGGCTGCCGGGCGCCGCCGTCGGCAAGGACGTCGACGGGGCCGGCATGGTGCGCGGCTATGTGCTGCCCAGCGAGGACGACCCCACGGCCGACCGGCGGGCGCCGCGCGCCGGGAAGGGGCCGCGGGCGCTGCGGATGTTCACCGCGCACGCCGACTCGATGGTCGAGGGCACCGCCGAGACGGCCCGGCGCTGGCGGGCCGATGTGGTGGTGTCCGAACCCACCGCGCTGGCCGGTCCGCTGGCCGCCGCCGCTGCCGGGATTCCCGCGGTACGGCTGCTGTACGGCGCCGATCTGATGGCGCGGGCCCGCCCGCTGCTGCCGGAGGCGCTGGCGCCGCTGGCCGAGCGGGTGGGCGTGGACCCGGAGGGCTACGACCCGTTCGGCGCGGTCACGATCGACCCGTGTCCGCCGGGGTTCCAGGCGCCGGACCCGGCCGGGCATCCGCGGCTGCCCATGCGGTACGTGCCGTTCAACGGGCCGGGCACGCCGCCCGATCCGCCGCTGCCGCCACCGGCACCCGGGATCCGCCGGGCCGTGGTGACCTGGGGGCACACGATGGCGCGGCTGGACCCGGCGCTGTTCCTCGCCGGGCACGCCGCGCGGGCACTCGCCGCGCTGCCGGGGACCGAGACGGTACTGGCGGTCACGGCGGCGCAGCGGCCGCTGCTGGGCGAGGTGCCCGACGGTGTGCGGGTGGTCACCGACGCGCCCCTGCACACGGTGCTCGGCGACGCGGACCTGGTGGTCGCGCACGGCGGGGCCGGCACGGTGCTGACCGGGCTGCGCGCGGGCGCACCGCTGCTGCTGGTGCCGCAGTTGCCGGACCACGCCGGGCACGCCGCCCGGGTGCTGGCGGCCGGTGCGGGTGAGGTCCTCACCCGCGACGAGGCGGACGCGGAGCGGCTGCGGGACGCCGCGGCCGGGCTGCTGGACCCCGAGCGGGGTGCGGAGCGGCGCGCGGCGGCATGGACGCTGCGGGACGGGATGCTGGCGCAGCCCGCGCCCGCGTCGCTGGTCGGCGAGCTGGAGGAGCGGGTGGTCGCATGTGCGGCATAGCGGGCTGGATCGACTTCGCGCGGGAGATGCGCGAGGAGGGCAGCGTCGTCCGGTCGATGGCCGCCACCCTCGCCAACCGCGGGCCGGACGACGAGTCGGTGTGGACCGACGCGGACGCCGCGCTGGGGCATCGCAGGCTCGCCGTCATCGACGTGGACGACTCCGTCCAGCCGATGACCGCCGAGCACGACGGGCGCACCCTGGCCGTGCTCGTCCACAACGGCGAGATCTACAACTACCGGGAGCTGCGTTCCCGGTTGACGGCTCTGGGCCACCGGTTCCGTACGGCCGGGGACACCGAAGTGGTGCTGCGCGCCTACCTGGAGTGGGGTCCGGAGTGCGTGGAGCGGCTGGACGGCATGTTCGCGTTCGCCGTGTGGGATCCGCGCAGCAGGCAGCTGCTGCTGGCCCGCGACCGGCTGGGGATCAAGCCGCTGTACTACGCGCGGACCGCGGACGGTCTGCTCTTCGGCTCCGAGCCCAAGGCGCTGCTGGCCCACCCGTCGCTGGAGTGCGTGGTGGACGCGGAGGGGCTGGCCGAGCTGCTGGCCTACATCGCGACCCCGGGGCACGCCGTCTACCGGGGGATCCGGGAGCTGCCCGCCGGGCACACGGCGCTGCTCAAGCAGGGTGCCGGCGGTGCGGTGCTGACCGAGTCGCGCTACTGGTCGCTGCCCGACCGCGAACACCCCGACACGCTGGAGCGGACCGTCGAGACGGTGCGCGGGCTGCTGCAGGACGCGGTCGGCAGCCACCTGGTCTCGGACGTCCCGCTGTGCACCCTGCTGTCGGGCGGGGTGGACTCCAGCGCGCTGGCGGCGTTCGCCGCCCGCGCCGGCGGCGGGCGGCCGCGCACCTTCGCGGTGGACTTCGAAGGGCACACGGAGCGGTTCCGCAAGGACTTCTGGCACGAGGACCCGGACGCGCCCTACGCGGCCGAGGTCGCCCGGCATGTGGGCACCGACCACGAACCGGTGGTGCTGCGCACCGCGGACCTGGCCGACCAGGTCGTCGACGCGGCGGCGCTGCGGGCCCAGGACCTGCCCCGGCCGATCCCGGACATGGACCGCTCGCTGTATCTGCTGCTGCGGGCGGTACGGCAGCGCTCCACGGTGGCGCTGATGGGCGAGGTCGCCGACGAACTGTTCGGCGGCTACCAGTCCTTCCGCGACCCGACGCTGGTGGACACCGCGAACTTCCCCTGGGTGACGATGGGTCTGCGGGTGGCGCCGCACGGGATGAGCACCGGGCTGCTGGACCCCGGTCTGCTGCGCAAGATCGACGTGCCGGGCTACTCGGCGCAGCGCTGGGCGGAGACGGTGGCCGAGGTGCCCGCGGTGCCGGGCGAGTCGGAGACCGAGCGGGTGATGCGGCGGGTCGGGCACGCGCATCTCACCCGCTGGCTGCCGCTGCTGCTCTCCCGCGACGACCGGCTGAGCATGGCGGTCGGCCTGGAGCTGCGGGTGCCCTACTGCGACCACCGGCTGGTCGAGTACGTCTACAACATCCCCTGGTCGATGAAGACGGCCGACGGCCGTGAGAAGAGCGTGCTGCGCTCGGCCGTCGCCGATCTGCTGCCCGACTCGGTGACCCAGCGCCGCAAGAGTCCCTTCCCGATCACCCAGGACCCGCGCTACGGGCAGGTGCTGCGGCAGCGCTTCGACGCGGTCGTCGCCGACCCCGCCAGCCCGGTGCGGCCGCTGCTGGACGGCCCCGCCTGCGCGGAACTGGCCGCCGAGGACCGGCCGATCGCGGTCGACGGGTGGGGCGAGCGCCGCAACGTCGAGATGGTCCTCCAGCTCGACGCGTGGCTGCGCCACTACCGCGTCCGGCTGGATCTGTGAGAGCGAACGGAGAGGGGCGAGAATCGATGCTGCTGAGCGATCAGCTCAAGGAGCTGGCCGCGCCGGTGCTGGAGAAGGTGCAGGCCCACCCGTTCTGGTCGGGGCTGCGGGACGGCTCCCTGCCGGGCGAGTCACTGGCGTATTTCGTGGAACAGGACACCGGGCACCTGCTGCCCGCCTACGCACGGGCGCTGGCGCGCACCGCCGCCGCCGCCGAGGCGGACGCGCACACCGCGCTGCTGGGCCGCTCGATCACCGGGACGCTGGAGGCGCGGGACCGGCTGCGCCAGAAGTACGCCGAATGGGCGGCGGGTGCGGGGCTGCCCGCGGCCGGTACGCCGCAGGCGAGTCCGGTCACCCATGCGCACTGCGCGTTCTTCAACGCCTCCAGCGCCGCCTCCTTCACCGCCGGGGTGGGGGCGCTGCTGCCGATGGTGTGGTTCAACTTCCGGGTCTCCGACGACCTGCTGGAGCGGCACACCGCCGGATCCCGGTACGCGGAGTGGATCGAGGCGTACCACCCCGGCGCGGGATACGGCTACGCGGTGCGGGCCTTCCTGGGGCTGGCCGACGAGCTGGGCGAGACGTCGTCGCCGGCCGGACGCGACCGGCTGGTCGAGCACTTCCGCACCGGCATCCGGCACGAGTGGGCGTTCGCCGAGGCCGCCTGGGACCGCCCCGAGTGGCCGGTGTGACCGGCCCGCTTCCGTCTCCCCCACCTGATCACCGCAACCCGAAGGGACAACCGTGAGCACTCAGACCCCGCCCAGGTATCCGTTCGCCTGGACCCCGCCCATGCAGGTGCCCGAAGCGCTGCGGCATGTGCACAGCAGCTCCGCGATGGAGGTGACGCTGCCGAGCGGGGACGTGGCGACGCTGGTGACCCGCTACAAGGACGTGCGCGCCCTGTTCGCGGACAAGCGTCTCTCGCGCAACATCGCGCGCCCCGACTGCGCACGCATCTCCGCGGACAACGACCTGTTCATGGACCCGGAGATCGACCCGGATCCGCCCAAGCACACCCAGGTGCGCTCGCTGGTGACCAAGGCGTTCACCGCCCGCCGGATCGAGGCGCTGCGGCCGTATGTGCAGCGTGTCGCCGACGAGCTGCTGGACGAAATGGCGGCCGGGCCGCGCCCGGTGGAGCTGAACGAGGCGCTGGCGTTCCCGCTGCCGATCATGGTGATCTGCAAGCTGCTGGGCGTGCCGGCCGAGGACCGCGACCAGTTCCGCGAGTACGTCGACGGCTTCCTGTCGGTCACCAAGCTGCCGCCCGAGGAGGTCGGGCAGTGCCGGCAGAACCTGTGGAAGTACCTGGGCGACCTGATCGACGCCAAGCGCGAGAAGCCCGGGGACGACCTGGTGAGCGAGCTGATCCGGGTCCGCGACGAGGAGGACAACCGGCTCAACGACCACGAGCTGCACTTCTGGTGCCAGGGGCTGCTGATCGCCGGGTACGTCACCACGGCCAGCCAGATCGGCACCGGCACGGCCGTGCTGCTGCACCACCCGGAGCTGGTGCGCGAGATCCAGGCGGACTGGTCGCTGGTGCCCTCCACGGTGGAGGAGCTGCTGCGCACCCAGATCATGGGCTCCTCGGTGGGCACCATGCGGTACGCCGTCGACGACATTCCTCTCTCGGACGGTTCGGTCATCAAGAAGGGCACCAGCGTGCTGCTGTCGGAGGAGGGGGCCAACATGGACCCCGAGGTCTTCGACCAGCCCTTCGAGCTGGACATCCGCCGCCAGGAGAACCACCACATGACCTTCGGCGCCGGCATCCACTACTGCGTGGGCGCCGCACTGGCGCGGATGGAGCTGCAGGTGGCCACCGAATCGCTGCTGCGGCGCTTCCCCGACATCAGGCTCGCGGCCCCGGCCGAGGAGCTGCCGCGGGCGCTGGGCGGGTTCATGGAGGGCTTCACCGAGATCCCCGTGGAGTGGTGAGCATGCTCCGCGTGACCGCGAATCCGGAGACCTGCGCGGTCAGCAGCCTGTGCGTGTACCGGCTCCCCGCTGTCTTCGACCAGGACGAGGACGGTCTGGTCGTCGTCCTGGACGAGACGCCGGAGGGGCGGCTGCACGAGGAGGTCCGCCGGGCGGCCCGCGGCTGTCCGACGAAGTCCATCCACGTCACCGAGGAGTGACCCCCGGACCGGTCCCGGCGCCCGCCTCCCCGCGCGCACCGGGACCGGCCGCTCCGCGGCGGGCCGACGGTCACGGACCTGCGGCTAGCGGATGACGTGCGGTACGAACCGCGCGTACTCGTCGGTGACGGGGCCCGCGGACTCGCGGATGCCCAGACCGGCGGCCTCCCCGTCCACCACCCAGGTGCCCAGCACCGTGCGGTTGCCGTCGAACTCCGGCAGCGGGCACAGCGCCTGGTAGCAGCACGGCTCGTCACGCACCGACGGCTCGGTGCCCGGCTCGTGCAGCGTGACGCCGGCGCCCTCGCGGCCCAGCAGCGGCTTGGCCGCCCACCCGGTCGTGCCCGCCAGCTCCCGGGGCCCGTCCAGATAGGCGGGCAGCAGATTCGGATGGCCGGGGAAGAGCTCCCACAGGATCGCCAGCAGCGCCTTGTTGGACAGCAGCATCTTCCACGCCGGTTCGATCCACAGCGTGCTGCCGGTGCCACCGCCGTTGTCGAGGGTCTCCAGCACGTGCGGACCGAACCGGTCGGAGGCCAGCCACTCCCACGGGTAGAGCTTGAAGCAGGCCCGGACGAACTTCAGCCGCTGGTCGACGAACCGGCCCGCGAGCCGGTCCCAGCCGATCTCCTCCACCGGTATCGCGACGGTCTCCAGGCCGGCCTGCTCGGCGGTCTCCTGGAGGTAGGCCACCGTCATCAGGTCCTCGCCCAGTTCGTCCCGGGCCGAGTGGGCGAAGTGCACCGGAGCGCCCGGCGGCAGCAGCGCGGCCTGCTTGCGCCATACGCCGACCAGCCGCTCGTGCAGCGAGTTCCACTGGTCGGCGCCGGGGAAGCGGTCCTCCATCCAGAACCACTGCGGGGACGCCGCCTCCACCAGCGAGGTGGGGGTGTCCGCGTTGTACTCCAGCAGTTTCGCCGGCCCGCCGCGCCCGTCGTGGCGCAGATCGAACCTGCCGTAGAGGCTGGGCAGTTCGGCACGCCGCCGCCAGCTCTCGGACACCCGGTGCACCAGGGCCGGGTCGGTGATGCCCAGGTCCGCGAACCGGTCGGCGGCCACGATGTGCTCCGCGGCCCGCAGGCACATGGCGTGCAGCTCCTCCACGACCTCCTCGAGGTCCTCCACCTCGGGCAGCGTGAGGGCGTAGTAGGCGCTCTCGTCCCAGTAGGGGCGCAGCGAGCCGTCCGGGTAGCGGGTCAGCGGGTAGATGCAGCCCTGCTCCTCGACGGTCTGCTGCCAGCCGGGGCGCGGGGTGAGGGTGTGGCGTTCCACGCGGGCCTGCTCCTCTCGTCCGCGCCCGCCTCAGCCGCCGTACCCGCCGCCGGTGCCGTAGCCGTCATCGTCGTCGTCGCAGCCGAAGCCGGCCCGCTCGACGGCCGCCGCGTGCACGAAGGTGCCGCCCTTGGCGCGGCCCTCGTCCTCCCGGCCGCCGTAGTACCAGACGCTGCCCGCGCGCCCGTCCCGCTGCCCCGCGGTCCGGGCGGCGGGGAGGGCGGCGGTGGCCGCGCCCCGGGTGCCGCACTGGCTCGGGGGCAGGATGCGGTAGCCGCGCACGGCGTCGTAGCTGTCGGGGTCCACGCACCGCCGGTCCGGCTCCGAGGAGTATCCGGACAGCGCGACGGCCAGCGCGCCCATGCTGCCGAGCACCACGGTCGAGGAACGCAGCCTGCGCCGCCGCCCCCGGGCGGCTTCCCGGTCGCTGCTCGCTGGATTCGGCGTGGTGGTCATGCGGTCCCCCTGGATAACTGAATGCCTGGACGTCCGAATGCGACGTCGAGATTCGAACTGCGCACACCCTAATGGGTGGCGCGCGGCGCCGGGGCGGGCCCCGGCGGAGGGGCCGGGTCCGCGCGGTTCCCCGTTTTCCGCGTGCTCGGGCGGCTGTCGGGGCACGCGAACGGGCCCGGCGGCTCTCCGGCCGCCGGGCCCGGTGCGCGTCCCGCCGCCGCGGGCCGGGTCAGCGGGGCGGGTACAGCTCCCGCACCGCCGTCCGCAGGGCCGCCGCCGGGTCGGTGGCAGCGCCCTCGGAGCGCCAGGCGACGAACCCGTCCGGGCGGACGAGGACGGCGCCGTCGGCCGCGATGCCGTGCTGCTCGGCCACGGCCCGGTCGTCCGCCGCGGTCAGGGTGGCTCCCGGACCGCCCACCCGGTGGGCGTCGATCCGCACGCCGGTGTCCGCGGACACGGCCGCGGCCGCCTCCACCCACGCCTGGCCGTCCTGCGCGGTCAGCAGCACCGGCGCCCGCCCGTACAGGTCCAGGGCGGAGATGTCCTCCCCGGCCCGGTCCAGCCCGATGTGCGGGGCGCGGGTGCCCGGCTCGCCGCGCAGCGCGTGCGGCGGCACCGGCGGGCCGTCCCCGTACCGGTAGCCGAAGACGGTGGTGCTGTACGCCTCGGCGGGGTCCGGGCCCTCCCCTTCGCCGTCGCCGTCCGGGCCGGTGCGCTCCTGCATCATCCCGAGGGCCTGCTGGAGGGTCATCCAGGCCACCGGGTGGCGCTCGGTCTGGTAGGTGTCCAGCAGTTCGGGCCCGGACTCGCCGTCCAGGACGGCGGCCAGCTTCCAGGCCAGGTTTCCGGCGTCCTGGATGCCGAGGCTGGCGCCGAACCCGCCGGTGGGCGGCACCAGATGGGCGGCGTCGCCGACCAGGAAGACCCGGCCGCGCCGGTACTCGCGGGCGACCTGGGCGCCGATGATGAAGCTCAGCCATTTGGCGCCGCCGGCCGGGAGCTGCGGAACGATGCGCACGTCCAGGTCGGGCTGGCCGATGGCCGCGCGGACCAGTTCGACCGCCTGCTCCTCGGTGACCGTCTCCAGTGTCTCGCCCTCGGGCATGGCGGTGGCGAAGATCCACCGCTGCTTGCCGTCGTGCGCGAACAGGATGGTGGAGGGCGCGGGTTTGTCGAGGTAGCAGACGCCGACGTCGCGGCCCCGGGCGGCCCGGCTCAGGTCCGCCTCGAAGAGCACCGAGAGGGTGGTGGCGAACTCGCCGGGTCCGTCAGTCTCGATGCCCAGCTCGCGCCGGACGGGGCTGCGGCTGCCGTCGGCCGCGACGAGGTAGGCGGCGCGCACGGTGCGCTCCTCGCCACTGGCGGTGTCCCGGAGCACGGCGGTGACTCCGCCGTCCTCGCCCTCGCCGCTCTCCTCGAAGGACACCAGTTCGGTGCCGAAGGCCAGTTCGGCACCGAGTTCGGCGGCGCGGCCGCGCAGCAGGTGCTCGAGCCGGTCCTGGTCGATGGGGGCCCACTCGCAGGGGCTGACGCCGCCGGTGGGGTCGGGCTGGTCGGTGGGGCCGCTGAACATCTCGGGCCCGGCGAGGGTCTCGGCCCGGATCATCAGCAGCTTGCTGAAGTCGGTGGCGAGACTGGCCTCGGACCAGATGGGCCCCTCCAGCCCGACCTGCCGGTAGAGCTCGACGGTCCGCGGGTTGACGCCGCGCGAGCGCGGGTGGCTCAGCGTGTCGGGGTGGCGCTCGACGACGAGCGAGGGGATGCCGTGCCAGCCGAGGAAGACCGCGGTGGACAGCCCTGTCACCGCCCCTCCGACGATCAGTACCGGAACCTGCTGCGGGGCCTGCTGGTTAGCGCTCATGGGTACGGACTCCTCTCTCGGACGGGCCCGCTCAGGCGGCCTTGCGGCAGATCACGAGCGTGTCGTAGTCGCTCAGCGGCAGTACCTCGGTGGAGGCGAACCCGGCGCGCTCGGCGTGCGCGACGGCCTCGGAGACCGGGTACTCGGAGCCGCCGTCGGTGACCAGCAGCATGTCGAGGCTGATGACCAGGTTCTCGACGTGGTCGGGCTGGTCGTCGAGCATCCGGTCGTAGATCAGCAGCGCGCCGCCGGGATTGACGGCGTGGAAGGCCTTGGTGACCAGTTCGCCGCGCTGCTGCTCGTCCCAGTCGTGCAGCACGTGCCCGAGGGTGACCACGTCGGCGCTGGGCAGCGGGTCGGTGAAGAAGCTGCCGCCGTGGAAGGTGACCTTGCCGGTCAGCCCGTAGGAGGCGACGTGCTCCTCGAACAGCGGCTCCATCGGCGGCAGGTCGAAGACGTGCCCGGCGAGGTGCGGCTGCGCCTTGACGATGATGGAGCACAGGTTGCCGCGGGCGCCGCCGATGTCGAGCACGGAGTCGTGGCCGCTCCAGTCGAACTTGCCCACCAGTTCGGGGCCGACGACGTGGGTGAGCGCGTCCATCATGCCGACGAACTGCCGCAGGATGTGCGGGTTGCGGGTGACCTCCTCGAAGTCGCTGCCCGACTGCTGCTCACCGGTGCGCAGCGCCTCGGTGAGCTTGCCCCAGGCGGGGTAGAGGTTGCGGTTGGAGCGCTCCAGGAAGCCGCCCACGTAGCGGTTGCTGCCGCGCACCAGGTAGGTGCCGGCGCCCTCCGCGTTGCCGAACCTGCCGCCCTCCTCGCGGGTGAGCAGGCCCAGCGCCGCCAGCAGGTCGAGCCAGTCGCCCAGTCCGCGGCCGTGCAGGCCCAGCTCCTTGCGGATCTCCTCCTCGGTCGCGGGGCCCTTCTGGTCGAGGGTGGTGAACAGACCCAGTTCGACAGCGGTCAGCAGCGCCTTCGCGTCGCAGAACGCGTTGCTCAGCCGGATGATTCCGGCCGGGGTGCTGACATCCAGGCTGGTGTGCGTCATGCGCAGGACTCCTTCCGAAACGGCACATGGCCTGGCGCCAGGGCCGCTCCGGGAGGGTCACACCGCGAAGTTGAGCGCCCCTCGAACCGCGGTGGGGACGGCGTCGGAGCCGTGCGCCCCCGCCGGATCTCCAGTGGCCCTCAAGGGGCCGTGGCTACTCATCAGGGGTGCCGAAACCGGCCAAGCCCAGTTGTTCAGAGGGGACATGCATGTATGACGTGAAGATCCCGGTGCTGATCGTCGGCGGTGGTCCCGTCGGGCTCTCCACCGCGCTGTTCAGCGGGCGGCGCGGCGTCCGCACGATGCTGCTGGAGAAGCGGGACAGCACCTCCATGCTCCCCCGCGCCCCGGGCCTGCAGGCCCGCACGATGGAGCTGTTCCGCGCCGCGGGGCTCGGGAAGGAGATCCGCGCCCTGGAGAAGGGGAACTCGCACGCCTACTTCGAGGGCGGGATCATCAAGGTCGACACCTTCTCCGACATCGACAACGCGGAACTGCTGGAGTCCCCGTCGCTGGACGGCCCGACGGTCAGCCCGGAGCGGGTGATGGGCTGCGGGCAGGACCGGTACGAGAAGGTGCTGGTCGCCAAGGCCCGGGAGTACGGCGCCGATGTCCGTTTCAACACCAGGCTGGTCTCCTTCGAGGCCGACGAGGAGGGCGTCACCGCCGTGGCCGAGGAGGCCGCGACGGGGAACCGGATCACCATCCGCGCCGACTACCTGGTCGGCGCCGACGGCGCGGGCAGCCGCGTCCGCAAGGCGCTGGGTGTCGAGCGGACCGGCCGCGGGACCGTGTTCAACGCGCTGAGCATCTACTTCCGGGCGCCGGAGCTGGAGACGCTGCTCAAGGACCGCAAGTTCATCCTGTGCTACGCCTCGGCGGGCGGCTCGCTGATGGGCCTCTCCCGGCTGCACGGCTGCGACCCGTGGCTGGCGGCACCCATCTACTACCCGGAGAAGGGCGAGACGCCGGACGACTACACCGACGAGCGCTGCGTGGAGATCGTCCGCCGCGCGGCCGGCAAGGACA
Source organism: Streptomyces sp. AA1529 (assembly GCF_000280905.1). GTDB lineage: Bacteria > Actinomycetota > Actinomycetes > Streptomycetales > Streptomycetaceae > Streptomyces. The sequence continues at coordinate 209,135 of NZ_ALAP01000078.1, forward strand.
TCGACGTCGAGATCATGGACAAGGTGCCCTGGCAGGGTGCCCAGCTGGTCTCCGAGACCTTCCGCGTGGGCCGGGTCTTCCTGGCGGGCGACGCCGCGCATGTGCACCCGCCCGCGGGCGGCTTCGGGGCCAACACCGGCATCCACGACGCGCACAACCTGTCCTGGAAGCTGGCGGCCGTGCACGACGGCTGGGGCACCGACGCGCTGCTGGACACCTACGACGCGGAGCGCCGTCCGCTGGGCACCGCCATGTCCGAGCAGGCCCTGGTGCGCAACCGGATCCGGCACGGCTACGCGACCGAGCAGGACCGGAAGGACTTCGTCGACGACGTGATCATCACGCTCGGCTACCGGTACCGTTCCGCGTCCGTCGTCGGCGCCGAGGGCTCCAGGGTGCTCACCCCCGATCTGGAGCTGACGGGCGAGCCGGGCACCCGTGCGCCGCACGTGTGGCTGACCCGTTCGGGCACCGACGGCGCCGAGGGCGCTGAGCGGATCTCCTCCATCGACCTGTTCTGGGACGGCTTCGTCCTGCTGCACGGCCCGGACGGCGGTGCCTGGGCGAAGGCCGCGGTCAAGGCCGCCGAGCGGCTGGGCGTGCCGCTGCGCACCCACGCGGTGGGCCCGGAGGAGGAGCTGCGGCCCGAGGACCGCGACTGGGCGGCCGCCTACGGGGTGGGGCCGGGCGGCGCCGTGCTGGTGCGGCCGGACGCGTTCGTGGCCTGGCGCTCGGCGGAGGGCACCGCGGCGGTGGCGGACCCGGACGCGGTGCTCGACGACGTGCTGGCGCGCGCCTCGGCGGCGGCCTCGTGACCGGGGCGGAGCGGGCCGATGACTGACGAGGTGACGGCCCGGGCCGGACAGGTGCTCGGCCAGGCCATGGCCTTCCAGCCGGCGAAGCTGGTGCTGGCCGGGGTGCGGCTGGGGCTGTTCGCGGCGCTGGCCGAGGGGCCGCTGCCGGAGGAGGGGCTCCGCGAGCGGCTGGAGCTGGGCCGGCGCGGCTGCGACCACTTCCTCGCCGCGCTGGCCGAACTCGGCTTCCTGGAGCGCACGGCGGACGGCGCCTGGGCCAACGCGCGGGTGTCGGAACAGTTGCTGGTGCCCGGCGATCCGGCCTCGCTCAGCGGGTTCCTGCAGCTCGCCGACCGGGTGATGTATCCGGCGTGGGACCGGCTGGCCGAGGGGCTGCGCAGCGAGGAGCCGCAGGCGGCGACCTACTCCGGCGAGGACATGTTCGATCAGCTCTACGACAGTGAGGAGAAGAAGGACGGGCTGGTGCGGATGGCCGAGGACGCCAGCAGGCCGCTGATCCCCGCGCTGGCGGAGGTCTTCGACTGGGCGTCCTACGGCTCGGTGCTGGAGCTGGGCGGCTGCCGGGGCAATGTGCTGGCCGGTCTGGTGGGCGCGCATCCGCATCTGGAGGCGCGGGTCTTCGACCTGCCGCAGCTGGAGGAGGACTTCGACGCGCACATGGCGGCGCTGGGGACGACCGGCAAGCTCGGCTTCCACGGCGGTGACTTCTTCGCCGGGCCGCTGCCCGAGGCCGATGTGCTGATGCTGGGGCACGCGCTGGTGGACTGGAACGACGACCAGCGCGCCCAGTTGGTGAAGAACGCCTTCGCCGGAGTGCGCCCCGGCGGCGCCTTCCTGGTGTGGGACCCGGTGATCGTCCCGGGTGAGGAGAGCTATCTGCGCAATCTGCTGCGCAGCCTCAACCTCCAGTTGATGACCCCGCACGGGAAGGGGTACACGCTGGCCCAGTGCACGGGGTGGATGCACGACGCGGGCTTCGCCCGGGTCGAACACCGCTCGCTGGGCCACGACGTCACCCTGGTGATCGCCCACAAGGGCGGCTGACCCGCGGTCCTCGCCCGTCCGCCCGCCCCCCGTGCGCCGGGGGCGGGCGGACGGGCGTGCGCGCTCGCGGGGGTCCGAGGCTGGGCTGGGCTGGGCTGGGCTGGGCTGGGCTGGGCTGGGCTGGGCTGGATCACTCCATGGTGAGCACCAGTTTGCCGTCCAGTCCGCCGGCTTCCCCGGCCCGGTGCGCCTCGGCCGCCTCGGCGAGCGGGAAGGGCGCGTGGAGCGGCACCTCGAGGGTGCCGCGCCGCAGCAGGGCCAGGGCCTGGTCGAGCGCGGCTCCGGTGCGCCGGAGGCCGTCCCCGCCGCCGGAGAACCTGGCCCCGTGTGCCTGCGCGGCCTGCGGGGAGGCGAGGGTGAGGACCCGTGCGGCGCCGCCGCGGGCGAGCCGTACCGAGTCACCGAGCACGTCGGCTCCCGAGACGTCCAGTACCGCGTCCACCCCGTGCGGCGCGGCGGCCGCCACCCGCTCGGGCCAGCCCTCGCCGTAGCGGACGGGTACGGCCCCCAGCCGGCTCAGCCGCTGGTGGACCCGCTCCGCCGCGGTGCCGACCAGCTGCGCGCCCCGGGCGAGCGCGAACTGGACGGCGAGGTTGCCGACGGCGCCGCCCGCGCCGTGCACGAGCAGGGTCTCCCCCGCGGCGACGTCCAGTTCCTCCAGGGCGCGGTAGGCGGCCTCCGCGGCGGAGGGCAGCCCGGCGGCGCGGTGCACGTCCAGGTCGCCGGGGCGCAGCCGCAGCATGTCGAGGTCGGCGACGAGCAGCGTGGCGTAGGCCTGCGAGGCGTGGCCGAAGACCTCGTCGCCCGGCTCCAGGCTGCTGACGCCGTCGCCGACCGCCTCGACGGTGCCCGCGAACTCCGACCCGGGGATGTGCGGCAGCGGCACCGGCATGACGGCGGCCAGGGCGCCGCTGCGCAGCTTCCAGTCCAGCGGGTTGACGCCCGCGGCCCGGACGGCGACGCGGACCTGGTCGGGGTCCGGTTCGGGGACGTCGATACCGGTGAGCCGGAGCACTTCGGGGCCGCCGTACGCGGCGAAGGCGATGGCCTCGGGCATGGCGAGCACCTGCTTCCTGTGCGTGGGGGGAACGGAACTCCCCGCCCCGCGTTCCCGGCACGCCTCCTCCCATGCCCGCCGGCCGGGTTCCGCACCGGTCGTCTCCGACCGGCGGGCTTCCGGGCCGGCGGGGGGCTCAGTCGGCCTCCTCCCGCAGCCGCCGCAGGTGCCGCTCCTGGAGTTCGCGGCTGCGCCGGGCGAAGTCCAGCAGGAGCTCCAGTTCGGGCAGCGAGTAGCGCTCCAGGAGGGCCGCGCCCTCCTGCGCGAGCGGGCCGTAGAGGTCGCCGGCGCCGCGCTGGGTCCGCTCGGTGGCGCGGACGACGGACTTGCGGCGGTCGCGCGGGTCCGGCTCGCGGGTGAGGTAGCCGAGCCGGGCCAGCCTGTCGAGCATCGCGGTGACGCTGCCGGTGGTCAGGCCGAGCGCGGCGCCCAGCTGGCTGGGGGTGGCGCTGTCGCGCTGGGTGAGGACGTCGAGGCAGTGCAGGTCGGTGCGGTTGATGCCGAGCCGGTCGGCGGCGGCGGCGTCCACCGCGTCGGTCGCGCCCTGCAGGGCGCGGACCTCGGCGCCGAGCTGCTGTCGCAGCGCGTTCTCCTTCGGTTCGCGCGGCGGAGCGTCCTGGTCACTTGACATACAAGTATCTCGACTCTCAAACTAAAGGCGTCCGGTTACCTTGGCTTCCAAGATAACCGGTTTCCAAGGTATTCCCACCATCGGGTTGTTGCCCGGGTTCCAGAGAGGAACACTGCGATGAGCAACCAGCACACGGAACACACACCGGACCGTCCAGAGGAGCAGGTCGAGCAGGTCGAAGCCTTCTACACCAATGTGAAGCGGCTGGGCCACTGGACCCGGTCCCGCACCATCGAGGTGCGCACCCGGCGCTCCTCCGTCCACCTCGACCTGCGCTCCGCCCAGCTCCCCGAGGGCGAGATCGAGCTGCGGCTGCACAGCGAGCGCAGCACCCTCAAGCTCCTGCTCCCCGAGGACGCGGTCCTCCAGGAGTCCGAGCTGACCCTGGTCGGACGCTGCAAGGTCAAGGACCGCGAACGGCACAACGAGCACCGCGGCCGCGTCGTGCGGCTCACCGGGACGCTCCAGCACGGCGAGATCCGCGTCGCCCGCGGCGGAGTCGCCACGCTCAGCGCGATGTTCTCCCGCGAGTTCCTCGACGACGCCCGCACCGCGCACCGGGACGGCACCGAACCGGTACTGCCCGACCCCGGCAAGGAGCACGGGACACCGTAGACCGGGCACCAGCGCGGGCCGCGGACGAGCCCGCCGGCCCGAGCTCTCCAACCGCCCTCGAGCACGCGCCCGTAGCCTGCCCCTCCGGCACCGGAACCTGCCGGTCATGGCGGGTGCGGCCGGTCGTCCGGACGACCGGCCGCATCGCCGGTACCGCCCGGTACCGCCCGGCACGCGCAGGGGGCGCCCGCATGACTCCGGAGCAGGTCCAGTCCTTCTTCGCGGCGCTCGCCGCCGTCCTGGTGCTCGGCCGGCTGCTGGGCGCGGCGGCGCGCCGGCTCGGACAGCCCCCGGTGGTGGGCGAACTGCTCGCCGGGGTGCTCCTGGGGCCCACCCTGTTCGACGGCGCGGCGGCCCGCTTCCTCTTCCCGGCCGACATCCGGCCCCTGCTCGCGGCACTGGCGGACCTGGGGCTGGTGCTGTTCATCGTGACTCCTTCGTGGATATCCCCACCTTCAGGTGGGGAGGAAGCGGAGCACCTGCGAAGCAGGGCAACGGGCTGTGATTCGCCCCCAGGGCGGACCGCAGTGCTCTGACCCGCAGGTTTGATCTCCACCTGCGTCTGGCTAGTTTGTGAGCCATGACCACGGCTCACGTGAAGCGGGCGTTCAAGTACCGCTTCTACCCGACGGATGCGCAGGCAGCAGAGCTGTCGCGCACCTTCGGGTGTGTGCGGAAGGTCTACAACCTGGCGCTCGCGGCCCGCACCGAGGCGTGGGCGCGGGGTGAGCGGGTCAACTACAACCAGACGTCGGCGCTTCTGACCGTGTGGAAGAAGACTGAGGAGCTGGCCTACCTGTCCGAGGTGTCCTCGGTGCCGTTGCAGCAGACGCTGCGGCACTTGCAGGTGGCGTTCACCAACTTCTTCGGGAAGCGGGCCAAGTACCCGCGTTTCAAGTCCCGCAAGAAGTCCAGGAAGTCCGCCGAGTACACGACCAGTGCGTTCCGGTACCGGGACGGCAGGATCACCCTGGCCAAGATGACCGAGCCACTGGACATCGTGTGGTCCCGGCCACTGCCCGAGGGTGTGTCTCCGTCCACGGTCACCGTGTCGCAGGACAGCGCGGGACGTTGGTTTGTGTCGATACTGTGCCACGACCCGGCCGTGAAGCCGCTGCCCGCCACCAGGTGCGGCGGTCGGCATCGACGTGGGCCTGACCCACCTGCTGACCCTCTCAACCGGCGAGAAGCTCGCCAACCCCCGGCACGAGCGCCGCGACCGTGCACGTCTCGCCCTGGCCCAGCGCCGCCTGGCGAAGAAGGCCAAGGGCGACGGCGCCAACCGGGCCAAGGCCCGGCGCAAGGTCGCCAGGATCCACGCCCGGATCACCGACCGGCGCCGTGACCACCTGCACAAGCTGACCACTCGACTCGTGCGTGAAAACCAAACGCTCGTGATCGAGGACCTGACCGTGCGCAACATGGTCAAGAACCGCAGCCTGGCCCGCGCCATCTCCGACGCCGCATGGTCCGACTTCCGGAACATGCTGGAGTACAAAGCTGCCTGGTACGGGCGGGAAGTGGTCGCGGTGGACCGCTTCTTCCCCTCCTCCAAGCTGTGCTCCGCCTGCGGCACTATCGCATCGAAGATGCCCCTGCACGTCCGCACCTGGACGTGCGGCTGCGGAATCACCCACGACCGCGACGTGAACGCGGCGAAGAACCTGCTGGCGGCCGGGCTGGCCGTGTCTGTCTGTGGAGCTGGTGTAAGACCTCAACGGAGTTCTCCGGGCGGGCAGTCGGCGGCGAAGCAGAAAACCCCACGGCGCGAGCCGTAGGAATCCCCTCCCTTCAGGGAGGGGAGGATGTCAAGTTCCTGGTCGGCTACGAGTTGGACCTGACCCGGCTGCGCGGCACCGAACGCCTCGCGGTCTCCGTGTCCCTGTGCTCGGTGCTGGTGCCGCTGCTGCTGGGCGGGCTGCTGGCGCTGCACCTCGCCGACCGGCACGCCACCGGCGGCCGCGCCGCGTTCGTGCTCTTCCTCGGCGCCGCGATGGCGGTCACCGCCTTCCCCGTGCTGGCCCGCATCCTCGCCGACAGCGGGCTGGGGCGTACCCGGATCGGCGGCATCGCGCTCGCCTGCGCCGCGCTCGACGACGTCCTCGCCTGGTCCCTGCTGGCGGTCGTCGCCACCGTCGCGGGCGGCGGCGGCCAGTGGCGGATGCTGCTGGCGCCCGGCTATCTGGCCCTCATGCTGTGCGTCGTACGGCCCGGCCTGCGGTGGCTCTTCCACCGGCCCGGCACCGCGCGACGGGCCGGGTGGCAGGGGTGGACGCGCGACCATGTGACCGCCGACCAGCTCGTCGTGGTCCTGGCCGGGCTGCTGCTCTCGTCCCTGGCCACCGCCTGGCTGGGCGCCCACTTCGCCTTCGGTGCCTTCCTGTTCGGCGCCGTGCTGCCCCGCGACACCTCCCGGCAGCTGCGCCTCCAGCTCACCGACCGGCTGGAATACCTCACCCGGCTCCTGCTGCTGCCGGCCTTCTTCGTCGTCGCCGGGCTCCAGGTGGACCTCTCCCGCACCGGAGTCCGCGGCCTGGGCGAACTCGGGCTGATCCTGCTGACCGCGGTGACCGGCAAGTTCGCCGGCGCCTACGCGGGCGCCCGGCTCAACCGGGTGCCGCCCGTGCAGAGCGGACTGCTGGCCGCGCTGCTGAACACCCGCGGCCTGACGGAGCTCGTCATCCTGACCGTAGGACTGCAACTGGGCGTCCTGGACCGCGAGCTGTACGGCCTGCTGGTCGTCATGGCCCTGCTCACCACCGTCATGACGGGACCGCTGCTGCGGCTGCTCGGCCGCCGCCGCGGCGGCCCGACGGCGCTGGGCGACTTCGACCACCCGGCGGAGCGCCCCCGGCGCACCCGCGCCACCCCGGCGACCGCCCGGAAAGGCTGAGCGGGTGATGTCCTCCAGGTCGGCCGCCGATCCCCGCCGCCCGCCCTCGGCGGATCGCGGGCCATGGTTCCGTCCCGCTCTTCCTGCCAGACTGGCCGCGGAGTCGGCCTGAGACCGGGGGGGAACAGGTGTGAACGCTGTGTGGGCGAGTGTGGTCGCAGTGATCGGGACGCTGCTGGGGGCCCTCACCACTGGTCTGTTGCAGCGCTGGGTGTCCTCCCGTGCCGAGCACACGGCCCGGATCCAGAGACTTCAGGACGCTGCGACCAGCCTGGCGGACGCGTTGACGGACTATCGCGGGCGGCTCTACTGGGAGACACGTCTGGCCACGCAGGACGAGGGGACGCCCGAGCAGGAGGAGGCCACCCACGAGAGCTGGGCGGCCCGGTCACGGGTGAACTACGCCATCAACCGGCTGCTCCTGGCCACGCAGGACGAACGCATCCTCCGGCTCGCGACCGAGGCCCGCAACGCGACATTCGACGTGCAGACCGGCACGTGCGCGCCGCCTGATGCCCGGGAGCAGCAGTTCGCCTTCCTGACGGCGGTCGCCGAGGCGTCGCGGAGCTGAGGGGCTGCCGGTGCGGCCGGGCCGACGGCGGTCAGCCTGCTCGGGCCCGTCCCGGGTCCGGGGACGGGCCCGAGCAGGCAGCGCGGCGTCAGCCCAGTGCGGCCTCCGCCAGCAGGTCGAGCTGTTCGGGTGCGGCGGTGCAGGGGAAGACCAGCAGCTCGTCGCAGCCGGCCGCGGCGTAGGCGGCGGCCGTCTCGCGCAGGGAGTCCGCGTCGGTGAGGACGGCCTTGGCCGCCATCTCGGCCTTGGGGCCGATGAACGCGTAGTAGGCGCGCAGATAGCGCTCGGCGGTGGCGCGTGCCTCCGGACCCAGGCAGGCGTAGACCAGCGCGACCAGTCGCGGACTGTCGGTGCGGCCCTCGGCGCGCCAGGCGGCGCGGGCCTGCTGCGCCAGGTCGGCGTAGGCCGTGGCCGAGCTTCCGCCCGCGATCCAGCCGCCCGCGTGCCGCGCTGCCCGCCGCATCGCCGCCGGAGTGTGGCCGCCGACGATCAGTTCCGGGCCCGGCGCCGCCGGGAAGGGCCCGATGCCCGCGACACCGGTGTCGGTCTGCTTGCCGTCCCAGACGTTGCGCAGTTCGGTCAGCAGCGCGTCCAGCCGGCGCCCCCGGTCGTGGTATGCGGCACCGGTCGCCTGGAAGTCGTCCTCGCGGCCGCCCGCCGCGGCGCCGACCACCAGCCGGCCGCCGGAGATCTCGTGCAGGGTGGCGAGCTGCTTGGCCAGCAGCGCGGTGCCGGGCCGGTAGGCGGCCAGCAGGACGCTGGTCGTCAGCCGGATCCGTTCGGTGACGGCCGCGGCCGCGGTGAGCGCGGTGAGCGGTTCGTAGCTGTCGTAGACGAGCCGGTCCAGGACGCCCAGCGTCGAGAAGCCGTGCTCCTCGGCGCGGGCCGCCCACCGGACGAGGCGCCGCCCGTCGACGTCGGGCACGGTGGTGGGCAGACCCACTCCGATCTCCACAGTCGGTCTCCTTGTGTCGTCAGGACGTGACGGCCGTCGGCTTGCGGGCGGCCAGGAGCGTGTTGCCCAGCGGCAGCGGCCGGGAGGTCACCCCGGTGAATCCGGCCTGCTCCATCCACCCGGCGCAGTGGTCCGGGTGGTATCCGGCTCCCGCCGGGGTCATGACCAGCATGTGCAGGCTGGCGATCAGCGAGGCCAGTTCGGGCTTGTCGCCGTTCATCGGGTCGTAGACGAGCAGCGCCCCGCCCGCGTGCACGGCCGCGTACGCCTTTTCGATCAGCGCGCGGCGCTCGTCGCGGGAGAAGTCGGCCAGGACATGGCCGATGACGACGACGTCGGCGGGCGGCAGCGGGTCGGTGAAGAAGTCGCCGCCGACGAAGCCGGTACGGTCGGCCACCCCCAGGTCCGCGGTGTGCTCGGCGCAGGGTCCGGCGTTCTGCGGCCGGTCGAAGACGGTGGCCGTCAGCCCGGGGCGCTCGCGCACGATGCGCGCCGCCAGGTTGCCGCGGGCGCCGCCCACGTCGGTGAGGGTGGCGTATCCGGACCAGTCGAGCGCCGCCAGCAGATGCGGGATCAGCGGCTGGCTGAGCGAGTCCTGCATGGCCAGGAACATCCGGCGGGCCTGCGGGTCGCTGAGCATGGCCTCGAAGTCGCCCTCGGCCTGCGGTTCCCCGGTGCGCAGCGCCTCGGTGAGCCGCCCCCAGGCGGGGTAGAGGACGAACCCCGCGCCCTCCAGGAAGCCGCCCTGGTAGTCGGGGCCGCGGACCAGGTGCCGCTGGGCGGTGTCGCTGTTGCGGTAGCGGCCGTACTGCCGCTCCAGCAGGCCGACGGCGGTCAGCGCGTCGAAGAAGTCGGAGGCGGCCCGCGGGTGCAGACCCAGCGCGGCGCGCAGTTCCTCGGCCTCCGCACTGCCGTCGGCGGTCTGCGCGAGGGCGGAGAAGACGCCCAGCTCCAGCGCGCTCAGCAGCAGTTTGGAGGCCGCGAAGCCGAGCCCCAGCCGGGCCAGCTCCGAGGTCTGGGGGGTGTCGAGGGTGGCGGACTCGGGTGCCGGGGGCAGCGAGGTCATGCGCGGTCTCCTTCCTTGACGGTCGCGGGCGCGGTGCCCTCGGGCGGTTCCTCGGTGTCCGCGCCCTCGGGGGCCAGGCCGCGGGCCACGGCGTGCCGCCGCAGGGCCAGGGCGCCGCCGACGGACAGCGCCAGCACCGCGAGCAGCAGGTAGTACAGCGCCTCGGGAATCACGTCGATCAGCCGGACCAGGCCGCTGCCGGCGCCGCCGCCGAGTGCCGCGAACAGCCAGAGCAGTCCCAGCATGTGCGCGATGAACCGGCGCGGCAGGACGTCGGCCACGGCGGCGATGCCCACGGCGGCGACGATCAGTTCGCCGCAGGCGTGCATCAGATAGACCACCAGCAGCCACAGCGGGGAGACCTTGGTGTCGCCGGAGGCCAGCCCGGCGGCCACCGCCATGATCAGGAAGCTGACGCCGGTCAGCAGCAGGCCGGCGGAGAACTTGGCCGGGACGCCGCCGCGTCCGCCGCTGTGCTTGAGCAGCAGCCAGGCGAACACCGGCGCCAGCACCAGGATGAACAGCGGGGTGGCCGACTGCAGCCAGCTGACCGGGACTTCGAATCCGAGCACGTCGCGGTCGGTGGAGTTCTTGGCGAACAGCGTGAGCGAGGAGCCGTCCTGGGCGATGAGGGACCAGAACAGCGTCGATCCGAGGAAGATCCACAGGAAGGCGCGCAGCCTCCTGCGGTCCGGCGGCCCCAGTTCGGGGCTGCGGTAGAGCACGGTGTAGGCGACGACGGGTGCGACGATGGTGACCATGCCGACGAGGGCGATGCCGCTGCCCGCCGTCAGCGCTCCGCCCGCGGCCATCCCGGACAGCAGCAGCACGAGGACGGCCGCGACGGCGCCGGTCCGGCGCTTGACGCGGCGGGCCGATGCCGCGTCCAGCGGCCGGCCGGGCAGGTCGCCCACCCCCTGGAACTGCGGCCGGGCCAGCGCCACCTGAATGGTGCCGATCAGCATCGCGGTGCCCGAGACGGCGAAGCCGAGCCGCCAGTCGACGCGCTCGCCGAGGAATCCGGCGATCAGCGGCGAGGTGAGCGCGCTGACCTGGATGCCGACGTAGATCAGCGAGATGCCGGCCTCGCGGCGGCCGCCGTCCTTGAACATCAGGTTGAGCAGGGCCTGGTGGTTGGGCTTGTAGAGGCCCATGCCGACGGCCAGCAGGACGAGCGCGAGCGGCGTCAGCCACAGCAGCGGGGTGGCGAGCGCGAAGTGGCCCGCGGTGGTGACGGCGGCGCCGAGCACCAGGGTGCGCCGCGGGCCGAGCAGCCGGTCGGCGACCCAGCCGCCGGGCAGGCAGAGCATGAACGCCAGCCCGATCCAGGCGCCGAACAGCGCGGCGGCGTCCGTCTTGGCGAGCCCGAGCCCGCCCTCGTCGCGGGGCGCGACGGCGAACAGCACGAGGATCGCCTGCATGCCGAAGAAGCCGAAGCGCTCCCACAGGTCGCTCATGAACAGGGTGCGGAACCAGTTGGGCCAGGGCCGCAGCGAGGTGGTGGCGGCCGGTGCGCCGTCCGCCGCGGGGGCCGGTTGCTGTGCCGTCATGCCGTCGGGCCTCCCTGCGGAGCCGCCTCGGCGGCGCCGGCGCGTGCCAGCCGCAGCTGAGGGTGGAAGGCGAGGTAGAGGCCGCCGACGGCGTTCTGCTCGCTCATCGGGGCCTGCTTCTGCTCGTGGACCTTGTTCAGGTTGGCGAGCGGGTTGGGGTCGCCGCTCTCGGCGCCGTTCAGATGGGCGTGCACGCTGGAGTACACGTCCTGCGCGTCCTCCATGTCGGCGATACCGGTGATGATCCGGTCGAAGGCGTCCTGGAGGTTGAGGTTCTCGCGCTGCGCGGAGGTGAGCTTCTGCGCGTTGTAGAAGTGGTGCTCCTTGCCGCGGTAGCTCTCGTAGAAGACCGAGACCAGCACCAGCAGCCGCTCGTAGGCGTGCTGGTAGACCGTGTTGAAGAACTGCCAGGCCTCTTCCTCCTCGGCCTCGCCGCGGATGACGCTGCCGAGTGCGGCGCTGGCCAGCATCGCGCTGTAGGTGGCCAGGTGGACTCCGGTGGACAGCAGCGGGTCGAGGAAGCAGGCGGCGTCGCCGCACATCAGATAGCCCGGGCGGCCGAAGTCCTGCGCGGTGTAGGAGTAGTCCTGCTCGACCTTCATCTCGCCGACCTGCTCGGCGCCGCCGAGCAGGTCGGTGACGGCCGGGCAGTCGGCCAGCACCTGGTCGTAGACCTCCTGGACGCCGCCGAGGCGGTTGCGCTTCTCGTTGAAGATGTCCCGCCCGGTGACCAGGCCGATGCTGGTGGTGCCGTCGTGCAGCGGGATCACCCAGAACCAGCCGTCGGGTGCCGAGCAGACGGCGATGGCGCCCTCGGGGCCCCGGTCGAGCGGCTTGACGTTCTTCCAGTACGACCAGGCGGCCACGTTGCGGAAGATCTCGTGGTACTGGCGGTTCTTGACGTGCCGCGCCGCCAGGACGCCGCCGCGCCCGGAGGCGTCGATGACGTAGTCGAAGGCGATGCGGCCGCTCCGGTCCGGGTCCTTGGTGCCGGCCCAGCGGGCGGCGACCGGCCGCTCCCCCGCGAACTCCAGCTCCTTGACGGTGACGTTCTCCACCACCTCGACGCCCAGCGAGGCGGCGTGCCGCAGCAGCAGTTCGTCGAACTCGGAGCGGACGACCTGCCAGGCGTTGGTGCCGTCGTCGCCCAGGCTGTCGAACTTGACCTCCCACTCCTCCGGGCCCCAGAAGAAGTAGGCACCGCCCTTGGGCTGGAAGCCGTGGGACTGCACCTTGTCCCAGACGCCGAGGAGTTCGAGTATCGGGCGGCACGAGGGGAGGATCGACTCGCCGATGTGGTAGCGGGGGAACTGGTCCCGTTCCAGCAGGGTGACCTCGAAGCCCTGCTTGGCCAGCAGTCCGGCCGCCGTGGACCCGGCAGGCCCGCCCCCGATGACGAGGATCTGGGTGGAACCGCGCATGAACTTCTCCATTCCTCCGGGGCCCAGGACAGATCGGGTGGAAGGCTCGGACCCTCCCGGGCACGGTGCGCCGGGCTGCCGGAGGAGCGGTGGAGACGGCCTCAATGTCCGGCGGCATCCCCCGCGACACCGCGCGCCCCGCGATCCCGGGCGTTCCCCCGCACCGCGCGGGTGCCGCGGTCGGGCACAACCGGTTCGAGAGCCGGTGGAGGCGGAGCGGGGCCGCTCCAGCGGGGCTCGAGCGGGGTGGAGTCTGCTGGGCGGCGCCCGGGAGCGGCCCGGGTCAGTCGAAGCGAAGGAGACCACCATGCGTGCAAGAGCCATCCGCACCCTGGCCGTCAGCACGGCGAGCGCGGCGGTGCTGTCCGTCGGGCTGGTGGCGGGCGCCCCGAGCAGCGGTGCGCAGCCGGCGGCGGCCGAGGCGCCGTCGACGGCCGAGATCGTGCGGTACGGGCAGCCGAGCCTCTACACCAGGAACATCGACAAGATGCTGGACTTCTACCACGAGGCGTTCGGCTTCCAGGTCGACTTCCGCTTCCCCGCCGAGGGGGACGCCGTCTTCGGCACGGTCAGCCTCGGCGACAGCTACTACCTCACCTTCGCCACCTACGACGTGATCAAGCAGTCCACGCCGCTGCGGCACATCGGCCGGTCGCTGCGCAAGCAGTCCGAGATCGTGGTGATCACCAGCGATGTGGACGCGCTGTACGCGAAGGCCCGGCAGGCGGGCGCGCGGGGCCTGATGGCGCCCAAGGACCAGCCGTGGGGCGAGCGTTCGGCCTACGTCGCCGACCCGGAGGGCAACCTGGTGCAGCTCTCCACGCACAACGAGTCCTGATCCGCGCCGCGCGGTCCGGGACAGCGGCGGAGGGGGTACGCGGACCGGGCGTACCCCCTCCGGCTGTCCGGGACCGCACGTTCAGGCCGCGCGGCCCGCGGGCGCGGGCCGGACCTCCTCGTCCCAGTCGACGCGGTAGGAGTAGACCGGCTCGGTCGCCTTGACGCCGAGCTTGAGGAAGAACGGCAGCACCAGGTCGCGCAGGGCGCGCTGGAAGCCGTTGGCCGCCGCCTTCTGGTTGCCGGTCCGGCGCCCCTCCTTGATGATCTTCTCGACCCGGTCCTTGCGGATGTCCTGGAACGCCGCGAAGGCCCGCTCCACCTGCGGGATGTCCCGCAGGCACTTGGCCAGCACGATCGCGTCCTCCATCGCCATCGACGCGCCCTGGCCGACGTGCGGCGAGGTGGCGTGCGCGGCGTCGCCGACCAGGCAGACCCGCCCCTTGTGCCAGGTAGGCAGCGAGGGCATGTCGTAGATGGGGTAGCCGATGATGCCGTCGGCGGTGTCCTCGATCAGCTGCGGCACCGGGTAGTGGTCCTTGCGGTGCCGCTCCAGCAGCCGGCGCTGCCACTCCTGGTGCTCGACGGCCTCGATCTCACCGCGTGCGGGCTCCCGCTCGTGGTGGTAGTTCTCGAACCAGTAGATCTCCCCGCCGGGGGTGGTCTGGTGGCCGAAGAACCCCTCCAGGCAGAACGACATCCGCATGGTGCCGTCCTCGGGAGCCCCGTGCCGGGAATGGGTGTACCCGGCGGTGCCGATCACTCCGGTGTAGGCGGGCTTGGGGGCGTTGGGCAGCACGGTGTAGCGGGTCTTGGAGTGGATGCCGTCGCAGCCGACGAGGAAGTCGCCCTCGGCGGTGGTGCCGTCGCGGAAGCGGACCGACACGCCCTCGTCCGTCTCGGTGACGCTCTCGAAGAACTTGCCGAACTCCATCGGCACGCCGCGCTCGACGGCCGCCTCGCGCAGCGCCTGGTTGAGCCGTCCCCGCGTCAGCAGCACGGTCTCGGCCGGGTTCTGGCCGAGCTGCCGGCCCTTGTGGTTGAGGAAGGCGGTGTTGCGGGTGAGGGTTCCGCTGCCGGAGACCTCCTCGGCGATGCCCAGGGTCTCCAGGACGGCGATCCCGTTGGGCGCCAGGTTCAGAAAGGCCCCCGCGTCGTCCCTCGGCTTCTCGCTGCCCTCGTAGACGACGGCGTCCACGCCGATGCGCTGGAGGAACATGGCCAGGACGGGCCCGGCGATACCGCAGCCGATCAGCAGCGCTCTGCGGGGTCGTACGGACTGGGTGCCGCTCATGGATCAACCTCGTTCTCTGCGGGGTGCGTTGATGTGCGGGTCGGTGCGGTCGTGCAGGTTTCGAGTGTCGCCGATCGATGCCCGTCCGTCAGTCGATATCCAGACGTGGCAGGATTCGTTCCACCGGACGCGGCAGCCACCAGGCGCGCGGCCCCAGCAGCCGCAGCACGGCGGGGACGAGCAGGCAGCGGATGACGACGGCGTCCATGAAGATCGCGACGGCCAGCCCGAAGCCGAACTGGCGCAGCATCCGGTCGTCGCTGAGGAAGAACGAGCCGAAGACCACGATCATGATGGCTCCGGCCGCGGTGACGACGGCGCCGGTGCGGGCCAGTCCCTCGCGGACGGCCGCGGTGTGGTCGCCGGTGCGCAGCCACTCCTCGCGCATCCGGGAGAGCAGGAAGACCTCGTAGTCCATGGAGAGCCCGAAGACGATCGCGAAGATCATCACGGGCAGGTAGGCCTCGATGGGCCCCGCCTGCTCGCCCAGCCAGCCGTTCTGGAACACCAGGGTGATGGCACCCAGCGCGGCGCCGATGGACAGCAGGTTGAGCAGCGCGGCCTTCAGCGGGATCAGCAGCGAGCGGAAGACGGCGGCCAGCAGCAGCATGGACAGCCCCACGACGATGGCCACGAACAGCGGCATCCGCGCTGCGACCGTGTCGGAGTAGTCGATGACCGAGGCGGTGGCGCCGCCCAGCAGATAGTCGGCGCCGGTGCGCTCCGAGAGGCCGGGCAGCACCTCCTCGCGCAGCTGGTGCACCAGGTCGGTGGTCGCCTCGTCCTGCGGCGCCGTCTTCGGATAGGCCAGCACGGTGGCCGCCTCGCCGTCCCCGGTCGGGATGACCCCGCTGCTGCCCGCGATGCCGGGGGTGTCGCGCAGTGCCGTCGTCAGGGAGCGGGCCGCCGCCCGGACGTCGCCGTCCTCCGGCGGGGCGACGGCGATCACCAGCGGGCCGTTGACGCCGGGGCCGAATCCGTCGGCGAGCCGGTCGTAGGCCTCCCGGCTGGTGCTGCCCTGCGGGTCGTTGCCCGCGTCGGCGAAGCCGAGCCGCATGCCGAGCATCGGCGCGGCCAGCGCGCCGAGCGCGACCACGGCCAGCACCAGTACCGCGACCGGCCGGCGCTGCACGGCCGCGCCCAGCCGGCGCCAGCCCGCGCCCTCCTCGGACTTGCCCCGCTCGGCGCGCTTGGCGGCGCGGGCCCGGAACTGCCGCTCGAAGCGCTTGCCGAAGACGGCCAGCAGCGCCGGCAGCAGGGTCAGCGAGGCGAGCATCGTGACCAGGATGGTCAGCGCCACCGCCAGGGCGGCCCCGCGCAGCGCGCCCAGGCCCAGCGCGACCAGCCCCAGCAGAGCGATGATCACGGTGCAGCCGGCGACCGCGACGGTCCGCCCGGCGGTCTGCAGGGCCCGCCGCGCCGCCTCGGCGGTCTCGGCGCCGCTGGTGAGTTCGGTGCGGTACCGGGCGAAGACGAGCAGCGCGTAGTCGATGCCGACGCCGAGCCCGACGAGCATCATCACGTACGGCGCCCAGGTGGCGACGGTGAACAGGTGGGAGACGAGCACGATGGCGCCGAGGGTGGTGCCCACGGCGAACAGCGCGGTGATGACGGGCAGTCCGGCGGCGACCACGGTGCCGAACATGAAGACGAGGATGACCAGCGCCGCGAGGATGCCCGCTCCCTCCGCCGCACCGCCGGAGTCGGCCGCCAGTTCGCCGGCCGCCTCGCCGCCGAGCTCGACGCGCACGCCGTCGCCCGCCGCGGTCCGGGCGGTGTCCAGGATGCGCCGGGTGTCGGAGACCTCCATCTCCTCGGCGGGCCGGTCGAGGGTCACGGTGGCGAAGGCCGTGGTGCCGTCCGGGGAGAGCGAGGAGGGGTCGGCGAAGGCGCCGCGCACCTCGTCGACCGCGGGCAGGCCGGCGACCTTCGCCTCCATGGCGCCGACCGCCTGGCGGACCGCCTTCCCGCGCAGCCCGTCCGGGTCGTGCAGCACGATCTCCAGCGAGCCGCCGCCCTGCCCGGAACCGTGCTCCTCCAGCAGCTCGACGGTGCGCTGGGTCTCGGTCCCGGGGATGGAGTAGTCGTCCCGGTAGCGGTCCCCGGCGCTGGAGGCCGCAGCCCATATCCCGGCGAGCACCACGGCCCACAGGACCAGCGCGGTCCATCGGTGGCGGTGCGCGAAGACGGCGGATCTGGCGAACAGTCCACCGCTGTCCGGCTGCGCTGCCGGGGCGGTGGAGTGCGTACGGGGTGGCGTGCCGGTCACGGTTCCTCCTCGGGCACGCGGTCGGCTGGTCCGCGGCCGTGCGTACAGCCTGGCCAGAGCCGCTGGAGAACGGCTCGAGCGAGGTTGTAGCCGCTCCGGGACGTGCCGGGCAAGGGGCAGCGGCACGCGCTCCACCGCCACTCCAGGGACAGTCGAGTCAACGGCCGGACGCTGGCCGGATGACCGGCCACCATGGTCCGATGACCAGCGAACCGGACAACGAGCAGCGGCCGCGCCGGGCCGGGAAGAACAAGCGCGACGCCGACGGCCGACCGCCCTCGCGCGGCCGGCGGATCCGCCGCCGCGCCCTGCTGGCCGCGGGCGGCACGCTGGGCGCGGGAGTGGTGGTGGGCGGTGCCTATGCCGTCAACTTCGCGGTCGTCTACGGCAACCGCAAGCTGACCAACGTCGGGGAGCTGACGTTCGAGAACCCGCTGCGCGTCCCCCGGCTGCTGGAGGGGCGCAGGAGCGGCGGGGACCGGCTGTTCGAGCTCACGGCGCGGCCGGGCAGGAGCGAGCTGCTGCCCGGCAGGCAGACCCCGACCTGGGGCATCAACGGGCCGTTCCTGGCGCCCACGCTGCGGGCCCGGCGCGGGGAGACGGTGCGGGTCGCCTACGACAACCGGCTGCCGGAGGCCACCACACTGCACTGGCACGGCATGCACCTGCCGGCGGTGATGGACGGCGGCCCGCACCAGACGGTGCAGCCGGGCGCCGTCTGGAAGCCGCACTGGAAGATCGAGCAGCCCGC
This sequence comes from Streptomyces sp. AA1529, assembly GCF_000280905.1. Taxonomy (GTDB): domain Bacteria; phylum Actinomycetota; class Actinomycetes; order Streptomycetales; family Streptomycetaceae; genus Streptomyces. Next base: position 226,904 of record NZ_ALAP01000078.1, read on the forward strand.
CGCGACGCTCTGGTACCACCCCCATCCGCACGGAGCCACGGCCGAGCACGTGACCCGCGGCATCGCGGGCATGTTCCTGGTGGACGACGAGAAGGACGCCGAGGAGCGCACGGGACTGCCGCGCGACTACGGGGTGGACGACATCCCCCTGATCGTGCAGGACCGCAGCTTCGCGGACGACGGCACGATGGAGCTGCGCGGGGCCTCCACCCTGGAGAGCTTCGCCGGGGTGGGCAGCGTGGGCGTGCTGGGCGACACGATCCTGGTCAACGGGGTGCACGACCCGCATCTGAAGGTGAGCACCACGCTGGTGCGGCTGCGGGTGCTGAACGCCTCCAACGCGCGCGTCTACAACTTCGGCTTCACCGACAACCGCGAGTTCCACCTGGTGGCCCAGGAGAACGGGCTGCTGGAGCGGCCGGTGCCGCTGCGCCGGCTGCAGCTCATGGCCGCCGAGCGCGCCGAGATCGTGGTGCGGATGGAGCCGGGCAGGACCGCGCTGCTGCGCAGCTTCCCGCCCGACCTGGGGCTCGGCTTCCCCACCGACCGGATGGACGGCGGCCAGGACACCTTCGACATCCTCCAGCTGCGCCCCGCGGCGAAGCTGACCAGGTCGCAGCCGCTGCCCGAGCGGCTGCGGGACGTGCCGCGCCCGGTCGAGGTGCCGAAGGGCGCGACCGTGCGCAGGTTCCGGATGAACGGGACCCAGATCAACGGCAAGGCCATGGAGATGGCGCGGGTGGACGTGGTCGCCCCCGCCGAAGCGGTGGAGGTGTGGGAGTTCACCGGTTCGAGCGATGGGATGCACAGCATCCATGTGCACGGCACCGGCTTCAACGTCCTGGAGTACCGGGGGCGGAAGCCGCCCGCGCGACTGCGGGGGCAGAAGGACACCGTCCACGTCCCGGCCGGCGGCACGGTGCGGCTCGCGGTCCCGCTGCCGCGCTGGGTGGACACCGTGTACCCCTACATGTACCACTGCCACGTCCTCACCCATGAGGACCAGGGCATGATGGGGCAGTTCACGATCGCCCGGCCCGGCTCCGAGTCCCAGGCCCCGCGCTGGATCTCCGACCACCACTGACCACGTGCAGAGCGTCCGCGGCGACCGGCCGCGGCACGCGCATCCGTCGAGATCCCGGAGGCCGAGATGAACAGCAGCAGCACTCCCCCGCCCGGACCGCGCACCGCGCTGGTGACCGGGGCCAACCGCGGACTCGGGCAGGCGGTGGCCGCCGCGCTGCACGAGGCCGGGCATCGCGTGGTGGTCGCCGCCCGGGACGCGGAGGCCGCCGCGAAGGCGGCCGCCGAACTGGGCGAGGGGGTACGGTCCGCGGTGCTGGACGTGACGGATGCCGGGGCGGCCGAGCGGGCCGCCGCGCGGCTGGGCCCGGTCGACATCCTGGTCAACAACGCGGGCGTGCAGCTGGACTGGGGGGAGCGGCCCTCCGCGCTGGACCTGTCGCTGGTCGAGCGCACCCTGGAGGTGAACCTGCTGGGCACCTGGCGGGTCTGCCAGTCCTTCGTCCCGGGCATGGTGGCACGGGGCTGGGGGCGGGTGGTCAACATCTCCAGCGGTACCGGCTCGTTCAGCAACGGGATCGCCGCGATGTGCCCGGCCTACTCGGTCTCCAAGACATCCCTGAACGCGCTGACCGTGATGCTCGCCGAGGAGACCCGGGACACGGGGGTGCTGGTCAACGCGATCAACCCGGGGCTGGTGCGCACCCGGATGCGGCCGACGGCCGAGCAGAGTCCGCAGCAGGCGGCGCGGGACGTGCTGCGCGCCGCGACGCTGCCGGACGGCGGGCCCTCGGGGGTGTTCTTCCGCCGGGACGCCGTCATCGGCTGGTAGCGCTGCCCGTTTCCTGCCCGTTTCGGTGCCGGTTGCGCTGCCCATCCGGGGGCCGATGCCACCTCTGCCATCACATTTGACACATCCTTGAGCCCGTCGCGGGCGGTCACTTGTTCGCTGGGGACCGGAATTGCCCGTTCGACACGAGGAAGTGTCCGTATGCGCAACTGGAACAGGCGTCGGTTCATCAGCACGGCAGGCGGGGCGGCCGGTGCGGCTCTGCTCGCCGGGGCCGCACCGGCCGCCGCCGCTCCGGCCCAGCAGGCCGACTCGGCCGAACCGCTCCGCATCGTGACCGGCGAGGAGGACTTCGTCTGCCCGAGCACGGCTCCCCCGGGGGCGACCGTCTTCCAGGTGACCGCCACCAGCTACCGGACCGGGTTCCTCGGACTGGTCCGGCTGCGTGACGGGCACGAGGAGAGCGCCTTCCGCGAACTGCTGTACGCGCTCTTCTCGGCGCGGACCCCGCAGGAGAGCATCGAGGCCACCCGTGGCCTGATGGACACCGCCGAGCTGTACGGCGGGGCCGCCGTCCATCCGGGTGCGGTCTCCTACATCACCCCGGTGCTGGAGCCGGGCAGCTATCTGGTGCTGGAGTACCGGGACTTCCAGGGGCCGCTGGGCCGCCAGCCGGAGCGGGGGCGGGAGCACGTGCGGACGCTGACCGTCACGGAGCCGGTCACCGCCACGGACGCCGCCGCGGCGGCGGGGAGCGCGGCCACGCTGACCACCCGGGAGACCGCGGAGGGGCCGCGGTTCGAACTGCACGGACAGCCCAGGGCCGGATCCACGGTCCGGTGCGTCAACCAGGTGACACAGCCCGACGAGGCGATCATCTACCGCGTCCGGGACGACTCGGTCACCGAGGAGGACGTACACGCGTTCTTCAATAGTGACATGAGCATGACACCTCCGTTCGGCATCGACGCCCCCCTGGGCACACCGCCGATCTCCCCCGGCGGAGACCTCTGGGTCACCATGCCGACCGAGCCCGGCCGCTATGTGGCCGCCTCCTGGGTCAGCAGCCTGGAGGACGGCCGGCCGATGGCCGCGCACGGCCAGCATCTGATCTTCCACGTCACGGCCTGAGCCCGCACGCGGAAGGCGGCGGCCGCACCCGGCGACCGCCGCACCCGGCCACGGAGCCGCACCGCCGGACCGGAACACCGGACCGTACGCCGCACTCCGCGGCACGGCTCCCGCGGCCGGAACATGCGGGAGCCCCGGCCCCCGATCGGCGGATCGGGGGCCGGGGCTCCCGGCATACGCGGTCAGCCGCGCGCGGCGCGGCGCCTCATGCGCGGGTGTCCAGGAAGGAGGTGATGTGCCGGCCCGCCCGGAAGACCGGGTCGGCGACGATCTCGCGCAGCAGCGGGATGGTCGTGTGCACCCCCGGTCCGGCGATCCGGAACTCGGCCAGCGCCCGGTCCATCCGATCCAGCGCCTCGTCGCGCTCGGGTGCCCAGCAGACGACCTTCGCCAGCAGCGAGTCGTACTGCGGCGGCACCTTCCAACCGGCCCGGCCGTGGGTGTCCACCCGCACGAACGGGCCGCCCGGCGGGACGAACTCCGCCAGGGTGCCGGGCGCCGGCGCGAAGTCCCGCGCCGGATCCTCCGCGTTGACCCGGCACTCGACCGCGACGCCGCGCGGCACCAGATCCTCCTGGGACATCCGCAGCGCCTCCCCGGAGGCGACCCGGATCTGCTCGGCGACCAGGTCGACCCCGTACACCGCCTCGGTGACCGGATGCTCCACCTGGATGCGGCAGTTCATCTCCATGAACGAGAAGCCCTCGTCGTGCACCAGGAACTCGAAGGTCCCCGCACCCGTGTAGCCGATGGCCCGGGCCCCGCGCACCGCGGCACGCGCCATGGCCGAGCGCAACTGCGGATGCAGCCCCGGCCCGGGGCTCTCCTCGACCAGCTTCTGGTGCCGCCGCTGCACCGAGCAGTCCCGCTCGCCCAGGTGCAGCACCGTGCCGTGCCCGTCGGCCAGCACCTGCACCTCGATATGGCGGGCACTGTCGCAGTACCGCTCCATGTAGACGCGGTTGTCGCCGAAGACGGCCTGCGCGGTCGCCCGCGTCTGCCGGTAGGCGGGCAGCAGGTCGGAGGCGCCGCGCACCACGGTCATCCCGCGCCCGCCGCCCCCGGCCGCGGCCTTGATGATGAGCGGGTAGCCGATCCGGGACGCCAGGTCGGACGCCTCGGCGGCGCTGTCGACGGTGCCGGGGCTGCCGGGCAGCACCGGCAGCCCCGCGTCCGTCATCAGAGACCGCGCGACGGCCTTGTCGCCCAGCCTGGCCAGCACCTCGGGACGCGGCCCGATGAAGGTCAGCCCGTTCTCCGCGCAGATCTCCGCGAAGTCCGGGTCCTCGGAGAGGAAGCCGTACCCCGGGTGCACCGCGTCGGCGCCGGTGCGCAGCGCCGCCTCGACCACGGCGGGCGCCGAGAGGTACGACTTGCGCGGCGCCCCGGGCCCGATCTGCACGGCGGCGTCCGCCGCGTGCACATGGCTGCTGTCCCGGTCGGCCGTCGAGTGCACGGCCACGGTGCGGATACCCAGCTCGCGGCAGGTCCGCATGACACGGATCGCGATCTCGCCCCGGTTGGCCACCAGGACGGTGCCGAATCCCACCGTCACACCCCCTCGTCCGAGCCGTCGGCGGCGGTGTCGTCGGGGTCGATCAGTACCAGCGGCTCGCCGTACTCGACGGGCTCGCCGTCCCCGACCAGCACCTCCACCACCCGGCCGCGCCGGGTGGCCGCCAGCGGGTTCATCAGCTTCATCGCCTCGATGATGCCGAGCTGCTGGCCCTCCTCCACATGGTCGCCCGGCTGGACGAAGGCGGGTGCGCCGGGCGAGGGAGCGGCGTAGAAGGTGCCGACGAGCGGCGCGCACTCCCGGTGCCCCTCCAGGACCTCCTCCCCGGCGCCCCCCGCGGCGCCGGGGTCGCCGTGCGGACCGAGCACGGCCTGGGCCGCCGCGGGGGCCCGTTCGTTGTCCCACTCGACCTCGACGCTGGCGGCACCGAGCGCGATCCGCACCCGGCGGGGTTTGTCGGGCCCTACGCGGACCACTTCGGCGAGGCTCCGGCAGATGTCGGTCAGGGCCAGGCCGCTGTTGTCGTAGTCCAGGCCGGCGAGCGCATCGTCGGTCTGGGCGCGCGGACTGTCCTGGGTGAGTTCACTCATGAGTGCCTCTCGGTAGTACGTTGCCTTGCGACCTGTGTGCGCCGCGATGGGGCCGGGCCACGGCGGCGGCGGGTGGAGGGCGCCGCCCGGCCAGGGCCCGAGGGAGCCGTCCCGGCCGTCGTGCCCGGCGCGTTCGAGTGGCCCGCCGGACACCGCTAGCCGTCCGCGAGGCCGAAGGAGCGGAAGCGGCGCCGCCGCGCGGGCACCGGGTCGGCCGTCCCGGCCGCGTCCGGCGCGGTCCGCAGCTCGCGCAGTGCCGCGACGACGGCCCGCCGCACCGAGTCGCTCAGCGCCGCGGTGTCCGTGTGGCCGCCGCCCTCGGGTTCGGGTATCACCCCGTCCACCACGCCGAGCCGCAGCAGCGAGGCCGCGTCCAGCGCCAACTCGTCGGCGGCGACGGCGGCCTCCGCGGCGTTCTTCCAGAGGATGGCCGCGCAGCCTTCCGGGCTGATCACCGAGTAGGTCGCGTTGGCGCAGATCAGCACCCGGTCGGCGACGCCCAGCGCGAGCGCCCCGCCGCTGCCGCCCTCCCCGGTGACGACGGCGACGACGGGCACCGGCAGCGATCCCATCAGCCGCAGGTTCTCGGCGATGGCGCCGGACTGTCCGGTCTCCTCGGCGGTCAGCCCCGGGTAGGCGCCGGGGGTGTCGATCAGGGTGACGACGGGCAGGTCCAGCTTGGCCGCCAGCCGCATCAGCCGGCCCGCCTTGCGGTAACCGGCGGGCGAGGGCATGCCGAAGTTGCGGCCGACCAGCTCGGCGGTGGTGTGGCCCTTCTGGTGCGCCACGACCATCACCGGCAGGCCGTCCAGGCAGCCGATCCCGCCGACGATCGCCGGGCACTCCTCGCCCGCCCGGTCGCCGTGCAGTTCGACGAAGCCGTCCAGCCAGAAGCCGATGTGCTCCAGCGCGGTGGGCCGCCCGGACTCCCGGGCGAGCTGGACGCAGTCCCAGGCGGGCAGCTGGTCCAGCAACTGGCTGTCGCGGACCACCGGATCCTCCTCGCCGCTCCCCCACGCCGCCGCCGGGCGGTCGGTGACGGTCAGCAGCCGGGCGAGCCGGGCGCGCAGCTCGCCCCGCTCCCACACGTCGTCCACCAGCCCGTGCTCGCGCAGGAACTCGGCGGTCTGGAACCCGTCGGGCAGCTGCTGGCGGATGGTCTGCTCGATGACGCGCGGCCCGGCGAACCCCATCCGGGCGCCGGGCTCGGCGACCACCACGTCCGAGAGCGTGGCGAAGGACGCGGCGACCCCGCCGTAGGTCGGGTCGGTGACCAGGGTGACGGTCAGCAGCCCGGCCTCGTCCAACTGGGCCAGTGCGTTGCTGGTCTTGGCCATCTGCATCAGGGACAGCGCCCCCTCCTGCATCCGGGCCCCGCCGGAGGCGGTGACCAGCAGCAGCGGGGTGCGGTCCCGCAGCGCGTGCTCGGCGGCGGTGGTGACCGCCTCGCCCGCCGCGACGCCCAGGCTGCCGCCGAAGAAGCGGAAGTCCATGACGGCGGCGGTCAGCGGACGCCCCTCGATCCTGCCCCGCACCGCCAGGACCGCGTCCTGCTGGCCCGTGCGGTGGCGGGCCTGCTGGAGACGTTCGGCGTAGGGGCGCTGATCCACGAAGTCGAGGGGATTGTGCTGGGTCGCGGGGACGTCGAGATGCTGGACGCTGCCCTCGTCGAAGAGCTGCGCTATCCGCGCGGGCGCGTCCAGGCGGGCATGCGCTCCGCACTCGGGGCACACGTGCAGCAGCCGCGTGTACCGCTTTCCGTAGACGAGGGAGCGGCAGTTGGTGCACGAGACCCAGGAAGGCCGTTCCGTCGGCGGCGCGCCGGTTGGCGCGGTGGAAGTTGTCATGGGTGTCCCTTGCGTTCGCGGCGGCGCGCGGCGGTCAGTAGGTGGCCTCTACCTCGTAGATGCCGAACGGGACCTGCAGGCGGGTGTCCCGGTAGGGGCGCAGCGGCGCCGTGTCGTCCTTGTGCCCGGCGCCCTCCTCCCAGGCCCGGAAGGCCGCCGTGTCCGACCAACGGCTGACGACGACGAGCGCGGTGGGGTCGGCGGGGGAGCGCAGCAGCTCGTTGCCGAGCATCCCGGGCACCTCCGCCATCCGCTTGCTGACCCGGTGGTACGCGGCACGCACCGCGGCCAGCTGCTCGTCGTCGTAGGCCGCCTGGTACACCAGTACACGGACCTCAGTGGGCATCCGTGCCCGCCTTGCCCGGTACGTGGGCGACGACGGTCATCGTGTTGAAGGAGCCCTGGGAGCGGAAGGGGTGCAGCCGCTCGCGGTGGGCGAGATGCGCGTCGCTGGTCTCGAACTCCCGGAACCCGGGCTCGTCCACCCAGTCGCTGACGATGTAGTAGGTGGACTCCTCGTCTGCCGACTTGGACAGCCACTGGCCCAGGCAGGCGGGGTGGCCGGTGACGGCCTCGGTGCTGCCCCGCCACGTCTTCTCGAAGTCGGCCTCCATACCGGGGTTGATCTGCATCCGCAGCAGCACCCGGAACTGGCCCTCGGTCCTGGCTTCCGTGCTCATCAGGAAATCCCTCCGTCCACGCCGATGGTGGCGCCGGTCACGTAGCGGGAGAGGTCGCTGGCCAGCCACAGGATCGCGCCGGCGACCTCGTCGGGGGTGCCGAGCCGGCCCAGCGCGGTCTTGGCGCTGTACCGCTCGATCATGAGTTTCTGCTGTTCCTCGGGCATCTTGTGCAGGTTCTCGGTCTCGATGACGCCGAGCGCGACCACGTTGAAGCGGATGCCCTTGCTGCCGAACTCCTTGGCCAGCGAGCGGTTCAGGCCGACCAGGGCGGCCTTGGTCGCGGTGTAGTGGGAGCGCAGCGGGATGCCCGCCTCGACGGCCTTGGAGCCGATGCTGACCACCGAAGCGCCCTCGTCCAGCAGCGGCAGCGCCGCCTGGATGACCAGGTGGACGCCGGTGAGGTTGGTGTCGACGATGCGCCGCCACTCCTCCAGCGGCAGTTCGGTGTAGGGGATGTGGCTGATGGCGCCCGCGTTGTTGACCACCAGGTCGAGGCGGCCCCAGCGGGTGCGGGCCTCGTCGATCAGCGCGCCGACGCTGTCGGGGTCGGAGACGTCGGCGCAGACCACGTGGTGGTCGCCGTCGGTCTCCTTGAGCGCGGCCTCCAGCGAGGCCACGGCCTCGCTCTCGTTCCGGTAGCAGGTCAGCACGTCGGCGCCGGCCTCGGCCAGGGCGAGCGCGACGCCCCGCCCCACTCCCCTGGTACCTCCGGTGACCAGGGCCTTCTTGCCCTTGAGGCCGAGATCCATGGGTTCCTCCTTGAACGGGTCGGACGGTGGGATGTCACAGCAGCAGCGTGAGGGCGGCGCAGTTGGCGACCAGGGCGAGGACGGTCAGCGCGCTGCGGCGCTGGTTCCAGGCGCCCCAGCGCCACCGCGGATCCCGCTCGGCGAAGTCGGCGGGCAGGTTGTCCGGGTCGAGCGTGCGCACCCATCGGTTGACGGGGACGTTCTTGGTGAGCGAGATGACGACGGTGATGGCCGCCAGTACGGCGGCCGCGGCGAACAGGCCGCGGGCCGCCGCGTGCGGACTGGCCGCCAGCAGCCATCCGTCCCCGGCGAGGGTGCCGAGCAGGCAGATCGGCATGGCCGGGTCGTAGCGGGTGGCGAAGAAGGCGTGCGCGTGCACGTACCGGTCGGCGGGCAGCGCCGCCAGCAGCGGCCAGCCGCCGAGCTGGGTACCGAACAGCACGCCGGCGGCCAGCCCGTTGAGCAGGACGACGAGCGGTGCGAGGTAGGCGATCACTTCCGCTCCGCCGCTGCCTTCGCTCCGGGCGCCTTCGCCGCCTTCGCCGCTTCCGCCGCCTTCTCGACTTTCCCCTTGATGAGGTTCATCTGCACCGGGGTGTTGCGGTTGAGGCGCTCGGTCATGCCCTCGTCGGTGACGGGAGCGGCGTCCTTCATGTGGAAGTCCTGGACCCAGCGCATCCGCACGGCGTCGCCCTCGGGCAGGTACTCCCAGTAGATGTTCATGTACTCGAAGGGCCCGGTCTCCACCCGGTGGGCCCGCACCTGGCGCGCCGCGGGGTCGACGACCCGCTTGGAGACCCAGCTCCAGACGTTGCCGTTCTCGTCGGGGTGCATGGTGAGCCGGAAGAGGAACTCCCGGCCCCCGTCCACGTCCTTCTCCTCCAGCACCTCGACAGCCGCGTACTCGCTGTAGAGCTGCGTCCAGGACCTGAGGTCGTTCGTCATCTCCCAGACCAGGTCCATGGGCGCGTCGATGACGATGCTGTTGTCGGTGTGGCCCGCCATGGCGGTCCCTCCTCACTTCTCGTTGTCTCCCGGCACGTCCTGCTGCGGGTGGCCCAGCACGAGCGCCGCGTTGAAGCCGCCGTGACCGCGCGCGACGACCAGCGCGGTGCGCAGTCCGGCCCGGCGGGGCTCGCCGAGCACCAGGTCGATCTCGTATCCGGACGCGGGTGCCGCGGGGCCCACGGTGTGCGGGACGACCTGGTCGCGCAGCGCCAGCAGCGCGGTGGCGGCGTCCAGTGCCGCACCGCCGCCGTAGAGCCGTCCGGTCAGCGTCTTGGGCGCGGTCACCGGCACCCCGCGCGGCCCGAACACCTCGGCCAGCGCCGCGGCTTCGGCACGGTCGGCGTCCGGGACGCCCAGCGCGTCGGCGAAGACCACGTCCACCGCGGCCGCGTCCAGCCCGGCGTCCGCGAGCGCGGAGCGCACGGTGCGGGCCAGTACGGGTCCGCGGTCGGAGCCCGGCGGCGGGTCGAACGCGGCGGCGTAGCCCAGCACCCGGCCGTAGCCGGGTCCGGCGCCGCGGGCCTCGGCCGCGTCGGCGTCCTCGACGACCAGCAGCGCTCCGCCCTCGCCGGGCAGATATCCCGACGCTTCCGCGTCGAAGGGCAGATAGGCGCGCGCCGGATCCTGCACGGTGGACAGCCGGCCGGTGGTCAGCTGCGCGGTCAGCCCGTAGGGGCAGAGCGAGGCGTCGGTGCCGCCCGTCATCACCAGCTTGGCGCCGGTGCGGATCAGCCGCCGGGCCTGCCCGATCGCGTCCAGCCCGCCGGCCTGTTCGCAGCACAGCACCCCGCAGGGTCCGCGCAGCCCGTGCCGGATGGAGATCTGGCCGGTGGTGGCCGCGTAGAACCAGGCGATGGACTGGTAGGCGCCCACCCAGTCGGGGGCGTGCTGGTAGAGGTTCTCCATCTCGTGCTGGCCGAACTCGGTGCCGCCGGAGGAACTGGAGGTGACCACGGCCATCTCGTACTCGGGCAGTTCGGCGGGGACGACCCCGGCATCGGCGATGGCGGCCTCGGCGGCGGCCAGTCCCAGGTGCGTCCAGCGGTCGGTCTGCGAGATGAGCCTGCTGGGGACCCGCTCCTTGGCCACGAACCCGGGCACCTGGCCGGCATGCTTCACCGGATAGGGCGCCGGGTCGAACAGGGTGATCCGGTCGATGGCGGAGCGGCCTGCCAGCACCGCGCTCCAGTGCTCCTCGGTGCCGATGCCGGTGGGCGCCAGGATGCCGAGCCCGGTGACCACGGGGGCGCGGACCGGGGTGGTGACGCCGGTCGCGGAGACCGGCGCCTGGCTGGTGGCGGTCGGAGGGGTCATGCCGCTCTCCCCTCCCCCTGGTGGTCGACGACTCCGGGACGGGCCAGCACGGTGGCGCTCTGGAAGCCGCCGAACCCGCTGCCGACGCTGAGCACCACGTCCATGGGGTGTTCGCGTGCGGTCCGCGGGACGTAGTCCAGGTCGCACTCGGGGTCGGGGTGGTGCAGGTTGGCGGTGGGCGGCACGACCTGCCGGTCGAGCGCCAGCGCGCAGGCCGCCACCTCGATCGAGCCGATGGCGCCCAGCGAGTGGCCCACCATGGACTTGATGGAGCTGACCGGGATCCGGTAGGCGTGCTCCCCGAGGCTGCGTTTGAAGGCGGCCGTCTCGTGCCGGTCGTTCTGCTTGGTGCCGGAGCCGTGCGCGTTGATGTAGTCGACGGCGGTCGGATCGAGCCGGGCCCGGTCCAGGCAGACCCGGATGGCCTCGGCCATCTCGCGTCCGTTGGCCTTCAGCCCGGTCATGTGGAAGGCGTTGCTGCGGCCCGCGTAGCCGACGATCTCCCCGTAGACGCGCGCCCCGCGCGCCTCGGCCGCCGACTTCTCCTCCAGGACGAGCACGGCGGCGCCCTCGCCCAGGACGAAGCCGTCCCGCTGGGCGTCGAAGGGGCGGGAGGCGTGCTCGGGATCGTCGTTGTTGGGCGAGGTGGCCTTGATGGCGTCGAAGCAGGCGGAGGTGATCGGGGAGAGCGGCGCGTCCGTCGCCCCGGCCAGCACCACGTCGGAGCTGCCCTCCTCGATGAGCTGCACGCCGTGCCCGATGGAGTCCAGACCCGAGGTGCAGCCGGTCGAGATCAGCGCGACCGGCCCCTCGGCGGCGACCTCCCAGGCCACCTCCACGGCGAGGGTGGAGGGCACCATGTAGCCGTACAGGTGCGGCATCCCGTAGGTGTGGTCGACCAGCCAGTGCTTCCCGGCGTCGCTGAGCAGGACGTACTCCTCCTCCAGGCCCATGGTGCAGCCCACGGCGCTGCCGATGCTCACCCCGGTGCGGGCCGGGTCGGCGGCGGCGAAGTCGTATCCGCTGTCCTCGACGGCCTCCCGGGCGCTGACGACGGCGAACTGGGCGGCCCGGTCCATCCGCCGGATCTGCCGCGCGTCCAGCCCGGCGGCCACCGGGTCGAAGTCGGCCTCGGCCGCCATCCGGGAGCGGAAGCCGGCGGGGTCGAACAGAGAGATCCGGCGGGTGGCGGTGCGGCCGTCGGACAGCAGCTTCCAGAACGCCTCCCGGCCCACTCCGCCGGGCGCGACCACGCCGACCCCGGTGACCACCGCGCGGCGGCCGGCGGCTGTCCCGGTGGTCACGAGGCACCGCCGACCGGCGGGTTGGGCTGCTGGGGCCGGGCCACCTGCTCGGTGTCCACATGTCCCAGGTCGGGGCGGGGCGCCAGCGGCGAGAGGTGGAAGGCGGCGTGCGCGCTCTCGGTGCCGGTGTTCACCAGCCGGTGGCGCACCCCGATGGGCACCAGCAGCGAGTCGCCCGGCCCGAGCTGCACGACCTGCCCGTCCATCGTCATCTCCAGCCGCCCGGTGACGACGTGCAGGAACTCCTCGGAGTAGGGGTGGTAGTGCTCGGTGACGTGCTCGCCCGGCGCCAGGTTCAGCACCCCGCCGAATCCGCTGGTGCATCCCGTGGTCTTCGGGCTGAGCGTGGTCCTGATGTCGCCGCCGCGCCGGGTGTTGGCCTCGACGTCGTCGGCGTGCACCCGGACGGTGCGCGTGATCTCGGTGGTCACTGACCCCGCCTCCTCATCGGCTGTCATGGGCTGGCGTTCCGCCTGGCGGCCGGTGTCTCGCCCCCGGCGTCCCGCGGGTCCGCAGCGCGGTGCACCGTCGCAGCCGGGCCTAGACGGCTGCTCGAACCGGCGTCGACGCGGCGGAGCCGCACGGGGGTGAGAGCGGTGGAGCCGCGCGGGGGTGCCGGCGGGTGCGAGGAGCCCTCGAGCCACCGGCGAGCGCGGTGCGGCGAGATGGCGCCCGCGGGGGACTCCCCGCGTCCGCGACCTGCGAGGAGCAGCCCATGCCGTTCGCCGCCATCACCTACGACATCAAGGCGGGCCACGAGAAGGAGATCTCGGAGATCTTCGGCAACTTCCGGCGGGTGAGCTCACCCGTGGTGCGGGACGGTGCGGGCGGCGAGACCGCGCGCATCCTGTCCACCGCGGTCTTCATCCGGGACGCCACGATGGTGCGGGTCATCGAGTACGAGGGCGACCTGGACGCCGTCGCCCGCCACATGGCCACCCAGCCCGGGGTGCGGGAAGTGGAGGAGAAGCTGGCCCCGTACCTGTCCCGGCCCCGTACGACCGACACCGTCGAGGGCTTCGTCGCCACGTTCCGCCGCTCCCTGCTGACCTGCATGGCGCAGATGTCGGTCCGGGACCTCCCCGCTTCCTGATCCGGCCGCCCGGGACCTGCTTCGACCCGCATGCGACCCACACGACGTACGAGACGTACAACGGGAGGAACTCTCCGTGCCCACACGCAGAAACCTGCTCCGGGCCGCCACCGCGGCCGGGGTGCTGGCGGCCGCACCGGGCGGTCCCGCCACCGGGGCGCAGGCCGCGGCCCCGCGCCTGCGCGGCCGGACGGCCGGGAAGGCCCCGTCGGCCGGGGCGCCGTTCACCGTGCCGCTGGAAGTGCAGCGGCCCATCCGGCCGTTGCGGCTGGCGGGCCACGACTTCTACCGGCTCACGACCCGGGAGGCGGACGTCGGTCTGCTGCCGGGCACCGCGACCCGGATCCGCTCCTTCAACGGCCGGATCAGCCCGCTGATCATGGCCGAACGGGGCAGGCCCGTGCTCGTCGAGCAGGTCAACCGGATGGACGTGCCCTTCTCGATGCACCTGCACGGCGGGCACACCCCGCAGCGCCACGACGGGCACCCCATGTACCAGCTCGAACCCGGTGAGCGGCGGATCTTCCGCTACCCGAACGAGCAGGACGCGGCGACGCTGTGGCTGCACGACCACTCGCACGAGCAGCACGCGGAGAACATCTACCGCGGGCTGGCGGCGACCTACCTGCTCACCGACGAGTTCGAGCGGCGCCTCCCGCTGCCCAAGGGGCGCTACGACGTGGCGCTGCAGCTGCGCGACGCGCAGTTCGCGGACGACGGTGCGCTGGTGTGGGATCTGCACGGCTTCCGGGAACGGCACACGGTGCTGGTCAACGGGCGGCCCCGGCCCTACTTCGAGGTGGCGGCACGCAAGTACCGGCTGCGGCTGGTCAACACCTCCAACGAGCGGGTCTTCAGCCTCCGGCTGGGCGAGGACGAGGAGTTCACCCACATCGGGACCGACGGGGGGCTGCTCCCCGCGCCCGTCCCCACCCGGATGCTGCAGCTGTGGCCCGGCGAACGGCAGGAGATCGTCGTCGACTTCGCCCGCTACGGGGTGGGCCGCCGGCTGGTGCTCGGCAACGCCCACCCCTACGAGGGCGAGGCGCCGGAGGTGATGCGGTTCGACGTGGTCCGCCGGGCCGGCGACCCCAGCGAGGTGCCCGAGACGCTGCGGCCGGTACCGGACCTGGGGACCTCCGCCGTCGAGCGGGAGTTCGTCATGGCCTTCGATCCGACGACCGGCCAACACCTGATCAACGGCAAGCCGTTCGACATGCACCGGGTGGACATCCGGCCCCGGCTGGGTGTCGCCGAGACCTGGAAGATCGTCAACGGCGACGGCGAACTGGGCATTCCGCACTCGATGCATCCCCACCTGGACGGGTTCCGGATCCTGGACCGGAACGGGAAGCCGCCCGCGGCCGGCGAGGCCGGACTGAAGGACGTGGTCGCGGTGCCCGCGGGCGAGTCGGTGCGGATCCAGGTGCGCTTCACCGAGCACACGGGGCTGTACATGTACCACTGCCACATGCTCAGCCACGCGCAGATGGGCATGATGGGCCAGATGGAGATCGTCCGCTGACGGTGCCCTCCGGGGATCCTCCCGGCCCCGGCACCCGCGATACGCCCGCAGCGCCCCGGACCGAGGTCCGGGGCGCTGCGGGATTCCGGTTCCGGACGGACGCCGGCCCGGCGCGGGGCCGCCGGGCGGGCCGCGGCCGGGGAGGCGGGAGGCCGCGACCCGGGGGTCCGGGCCGCGGCCGAAGGTCACAGCGCCGTCACCGCCACCGCGTTCAGCAGCAGCGCCGCCACCGCCAGCGCGGTGCGCAGCAGATGCCAGCGGCGCCACAGCGGCCGCGGGTCCTCCCAGTCCGCGGGCAGCACCCGCGGGTCGTCGACTGCCTTGACCCGGCGGTTGATGGGGACGTTGCACAGGTGGGAGACGGCGGAGACGCCCAGCAGCAGGACCGCGGCGGCGGCGAACAGCCCCCGGGCCGCACCGTCGTCGGCGATCAGGGCCAGCGCGACGGCGAGCCCCGTGGAGGAGAGGACGACGACCGGCATCGTCGGGTCCCAGTTGCGGCCCAGCAGCTTGTGGGCGTGCACATAGGTGCCGGTCTCCATGGCGAACAGCGCCGGAAGGACGCTGAGCGCCACGGCGAAGAGGACCCCCGCCGTGACGCCGCTGCCGAGGAGGACGGCCACTCCGAGGACAGCGTCCACCCTCATCGGGTCAGCTCCCGGCGGGGTGCGTGTCCACCGTCAACTGCGCGACGGACCGCATCGTGGCGTCGCGGAAGTAGGCCGCGAACGCCTCGGGAGAGGCCGTGTCGCGCCGCTCGGCGAGGTAGGGCTGGAGCTTCTCCTCCAGGACGTGGACGCCCTTCTGCCGGGCCATGTGGGCACCGACGGCGGCGAAGTCGCCCTCGTAGTGGATGACGCGCACCATCACGTCGTCCTTGATGAAGACGCCGGTGCCCAGCAGCCGTCCGGCCGCCTCGCCGTCGTCGCCGGCCAGGTCGGGTGTGTCGACGCGCTTGAAGTGGGCGAAGATCTCCGCGATCTCGTCCTCGTACCCGGGCTTGACCCGGTAGGTGATCGCCGCGTAGGGCATCAGATTCCTCCATCGACTGTGAGCGTGGCACCGGTGACATAGCGGGCGGTGTCCCCCGCGAGGTAGAGGACCGCGCCGGCCACGTCCGCCGCGGTGCCCAGCCGGCCCAGTGCCGTCATTCCGGCGAGGCGCTCGACGAGCTGCGGGGGCAGCCCCGCGCCCGGCTCGTCCTCGGTCGCGGTGACGCCGGGCGCGACGGTGTTGACCCGGATCCCCCGGTCGCCGACCTCCTTGCTCAGCGCCCGGCCGAAACCCACCAGCGCCGCCTTGGAGGCGGAGTAGTGGGTGCCCAGCGGGCGCCCGCGCAGCGCCACCGAGGCACCGACGTTGACGATCGAGGCGCCGTCGGCCAGCAGGTCGTGCACCGCCCTGGTGACCAGATAGGCGGAGGTGACGTTGGAGTCCATCAGCCGGTGCCACTCGGCCTCGTCCAGGTCGGCGAACTTGCTGTGGCCGTCGACGCCGACGTTGTTGACGAGCACGTCCAGGCCGCCCAGGTGCGTGTGGCACTCCTCGGCGAGCCGGGCGGCGTCCTGCCCGTCGGTGACGTCGGCGGCCACCAGGTGGTGTCCGGCGCCCCGGGCCGCCAGCGCGGCCGCCAGGCTGCGCGCGTCGTCACCGGTGGTGCGGTGGGCGACGACGGTCCGGGCGCCCGCCTCGGCGAACGCCAGGGCCGTGGTCCGGCCGATGCCCCGGGTGCCGCCGGTGACCAGGACCCGCTTGCCGGCCAGCCCCGGCCCCGGCAGCACACCGGTGGCCGTACCGGCGGCGCTCATACCGCATCGGGCAGGTTGGCATTGATCATCTTCAGCAGCAGCCGCGGCGTCTCGGCCTCCACCACGGCGTCGTCGGACAGTTCGACGCCGTACTCGCGCTTGATGACGCCGGTCACCTGGAGCAGCGCGAGCGAGTCGTAGCCCAGTTCGAGGAACGGGGTGTCCAGGACCGCCTCGTCGGAGACGTCCGCGTCCTCGGCCTCGCCCGCGCACTCCAGCAGCTTCTCGGCCAGCTCACGCTGGGTGAACTCGCTCACTGGATCCTCCCTCCGTCTTTCGTCCACACGTAGAACGGGTTCGCCATCGCGTCCTTGGGTTCCTTCCAGTTCGGGTCGTAGGGCGACACGCACTGCGCGAGGCGGGTGTTGATGTCGTCGTAGAGAGGGTGACTGCGGGCGCGGTAGAGGTTGGGGGTGATGTCCTCGTCCGCCTCCACGAGGTGGAAGTACAGGTCGTGGAAGCTGAAGAGCGTCCGCCGCGCGACCCCCACCATGTGGGGCAGCTCGGTCCCGTCCGACTCCTCGAAGATGCTGGCGATGGAGTCGGCCCTGCCCGGCTCCATCCGCGCCACTATGAGCGTCCGGTGTGCCACCGTCGGCCTCCTTGGGGAAGGTGTGGAGCAGCCCGTCCCGGTCGGTCGGCGGGCCTGGCGGGCAGCGTGCCAGCGGCCTCTGGAGCCCCGCTCAATCCCGCCGCGACCCCGGTGCGCGCCCCGCCGCCCCGCGCCGTCCGCCTCCCGCGGGGCCGGGGCCGGGCCGCCCGGTCCGGCGCGGTCAGCGCAGCGGGCCGGTGGCCACCGTGTTCCGCAGCGCCGCCTCCTGCGAGAGCAGCAGCGGCCTGCCGACCATCCGGCCCGCCCGGCGGACACCGCTGGCGTGCGCGCCGTATCCGCCGCAGGGCAGATTGCCGTCCTCGGTGTCGAAAGGGGTGGCGTCGCGCAGCACGACGGCCGTGCCCAGCGTCCGCCCGGTCAGCCGCGGCTCGCCGAGGACCGCCGCGTACATCCCGCGCTCCAGCTCCAGGGGGTGCCGGGCCCAGCAGCGCAGCATCTCCGGGTCCTCGTAGGGGACGACGCAGAACAGCGGCCCGGAGAGGGCGGGCGGATGGAAGCCGGGGTCCTCGTCGAAGACCAGCAGGGAGGGCTCGACCTGCATCCGCTCCGGGTCCGCCCCGCCCCCGGCCACCACCCGGTCGGCGTGCTCGGTCAGGAAGCGGGCCGCGCCCTCCACGGCCTCGCCGTAGGTGAGGGCGGTGAGCACGGCGTCGGGCCAGCTGCGGGCGCCCACCGTCAGCACGGACAGTTCGGCACGCAACCGCTCGACCAGCGCGTCCAGCCGCAGCCGGTGGACGAACAGCACGTCGGGGCAGAGCCGGTGCTGACCGGAGTTGTAGAGCCGGGCGCGCAGCACCGCCCGGCAGGCGGCGTCCGGTTCGGCCCGGGGGCCGACGACCAGCGGATTGGGCGCGGGCCCGGACAGCAGGAAGAGCGGGCCGTCGCCGATCTCGGTCATCAGCTTGCCGGCCGCCGTGGCGGAGCCGGTGAAGACGACGGCGTCGGACTCCGCGCAGACCGGCGTGAAGTCGTGCTGCGCGGCGTCGGTGAAGCGGATCCGGGCGGCCAGCGCGGGGTCGAGGCCGCGGCTGACGGTGCGGTGCACCTCCAGGGCCGTCTCCCGGATCCGGGGCGTGGGCCGGACGACGACCTCGTCGCAGTAGAGCGCGGGCACCAGGCAGTGGCGGACGTAGGAGTAGAGCGCGGTGTCCTGCGGAAGCACGACCGAGACCCGGGCCAGCTGCGGCACTCCGGTACGGGCCAGCTCCCACGGCGCCCCGGCCACCGCACGCAGCGAGCGCAGCAGTTCGTCGCGGGCACTGGCGCAGGTGGCGAGCCGGGTCAGGGCGGCCAGCAGCTCGGCGCGGCCGTCCAGCAGCGCGGCCGCCGCGCCGGTGGCCCTCTCGTGCGCCGCCTCGAGATCGGGCCACGGGCGGGTGACGGATTCCAGCACGGGCATGGAGGGCTGGGTCATGGAGGACTCCTCGGGCACGGGCGGGTCCGCTCCCACCGGCTGCTTCAACCGGCGCTCGACCCCGCCGGGTTACCTTTCCCTGCGGCTCACCGCCGCATTTCCGAGGAATCACCGATTTCGTGTATGTCAGCTCTGTGACGGTGATTTCAGCGTAGGGGGGACGGAGGCGGGGTGTCGAGAGGGCCGCCTCGGACCGGGCGGCCGGACCAGGAGGGGACCCGTCCATGACGCTGACCACCCGCACCGGACCCGCCGACCGCACCGGAACCGCGGAACCATCCGGGGAGACCGCGCCCTGGGAGGGGCGGCCGCTGACCGACCACTGGGACACCGTCCGCGCCCTGGTGCGCGACGCGCACCCGCGTCAAGCCGGACCGGCCCCCGGCGACGGGGATCCGGCCGGCGCGGATCCGGCCGGCTTCGCACCGGACGGCGAACTCCCCGCCCTCGACGGCCCGCTGCGCGGCTACCTGGCGGCGGCCGGGACGCGGGTCACCCGGCTGCCCGACCACCGCGGCGTCCGCTGGCAGCTGTTCGACCACTGCGCCGCCGCCGGGAGCCGCACCGCGCAACCGGACACGGCACTGCTGCTCGTCGCGCGGGCCGTGCAGCACACGCGGCGCACCGGCCGGCGGATCGCACTGCTGGCGCCCTCGTCCGGCAACCTGGCGAGCACGCTGCGGGACGCGCTGCTGCGCGCCCACCGGTACGGACTGGCCCACCCGGACCAGGTGCGGGTGATCGCGCTGGTGCCCGCCGCCGCCCGGCACAAAGTGGCCGACTCGCCGCTGGCCCGCCACCCGGAGCTGCGGCGGCGCAACCCCCTGGTCGTCCACCACGGTGCGGAGCCGGGTGCGGTGCACGAACTGGCCGCCGCCTACTGCCGGGCGCACGCCCGGGCGCTGCGCACCGGGACGGGAACCGCGCTGTGGTATGTCCGCGACCCCGTCGAGCACCGGGCCGCGGCCGCGCTGCGCGCGTTCGTGGAGCGGGACGCGCTGGGCGCGGCGCCCGCGGCCGGCCGGGTGCACGCGCAGACCGCCGACACCGGATCCGCGGCGCTGGGGCACCGCGCGGGCAGCGCCCTGGCGGCGGACGGCGCCGCCGACGCGGCCGGGCCGCGCCCGCTGCTGGTGCAGCAGCCGCGCACCTGCGGCCTGGCGCTGCATCTGCTGACCGGATCGTGCTCCCGGGAGGGCGCACCCCGGTACCGGTACGACGCGGCGCGCCGCCTGCACCACCAGGCGGCCGGCAGCCCCGACCCGCACTTCCCCCGCACGGCGCACCACCCCGAAGAGGTCGTCGAGCCCGCCTTCTTCACCCGCGCACCCGGCACGGCGCCGGAGGTGAGCGCGCTGCTGCGCGCCCACGGGGGCACCGGGATCGTCGTCTCCCGCTACGAGTGCCTGGCCCGCTATCCGTCCCTGCGCGCCCTGCTGGCCCCGGCCGGTGTCGCCCTGCCCGCCGACCCGGCCCGGTTGGCCGACTGGTCGCTGGTGATGGCGCTGACCGGAGCCCTGAACGCGGCGGAGCGCGGCCTGCCGGCCGGTCCGGAGGTGGTGGTGCACCGCACCGCCGCGCACGGCGCGGCGGACCGCGCCCCGGTACCCGGCGCGCTGGCCCGGTACGCGGACTCCGCGGACGAACTGCACGCCGTACTGACCGGGGCGCTGGACGACCGCGGGCGGTCGCGGTGACGGGCGCCGGAAGCCGGCCCGCCACCGGCGGGCCGGGCCGGCGGCCCACCGCCCCGGTGCCGGGCGAGGCGGTGCGCGCCCGGCGGGCCGCCGCCGGCCTCCCCGCGCAGGGACCGCTGCCCGCACGGCCGTTCGTGCTGCCGCGCGGCCGCTACGACGAGCTCTTCCGGACCGCGGCGGCGCTGCTGGCGCTGGTGCGCCGGGCGGTGCTGGCGCTCGGACCCACCTGGCCCGAACGGCTCGTCGCGCTCGGCGCCGACCCCGCCGACCATCCCCCGTACTCGGGGCTGGAGAGGGTGGAGACCGACTGCTGTGCCCTGCTGGCCGGTGCCGACTTCCTGGTCGGTGCGGGCGGGCCGCAGCTGCTGGGCCTGGACACCGGCGGGACGCCCGGCAGCCCGCGGGAGACCGGGGTGCTCACCCGCGCGTGGCAGCGCGCCGCGGCCGGGCTGCCGGAGGCGCCGCTGTTCGGGCACGATCCGCTGACGGTGCGTGCCGCCGCGCTCGCCGATTTCTGCGCCCGGCGGGGACTGCCGCGCACGGTGGCCCTCATCGGTCCCGGCTTCCACCCCGACGAACAGCGCGAGCTGCGGGCGCACGGCTTCGCCGCCGACCTGCTGTCCTGCGCCGGCCCCCGGGACGGACCGGGCCGGCAGAGTTACGCGCTGGGGCTGCTCGGCGGCGCGCACCCGGCGGGCGGCGGGGCCTCCGGCCTGCCCCGGACCCACCGGGCGGGCCTGCTGCTGCCGCAGCCGAGCAGCGGGCTGCTGGCCGACAAGCGGGCCCTCGCGCTGGTCTCCGAAGGACTGCCCTGGATGACCCGGGGCGAGCGGCGGCTGGTGGAGCGCCGGCTGCCGTGGACCCGGATCACGCTGGCCGGGCGCACCACCTGGCACGGCACCGAGCGGGATCTGCCGGGCCTGGTGCTCGCCGAGCCCGAACGGTTCGTGCTCAAGCGGGCGGTCGCGGGAACCGGGCCGGTCGTGGCCGGTCACGCGACGGAGCCGGAGGTCTGGGCGGCGGCGGTGCGGCGCGCCTTCGGCCTCGGCGACAGCGTGGTGCAGGAGTACGTGCGACCGGCGCCCCACCCGGTGGAGCTGAGCGACGGCGCTGCCGTGCGGACCGTGCACGGCGCCGCTGCCGTGCTCAGCCCGCTGCTGTTCGCCGGGCGGCCGGGCGGGTGCCGGGTCAGCTTCCCGGCATCCGGCGTCCCGGCGTCCGGCGCCGGCCCCTCCCGTCTCCCGGCCGACGCCGTGCTGGCGGGCCGGGAGACGTCCGGCTGAGACCGTCAGCCGCCGCGCAGCGCCCTCAGCGGCCCCCCGCTGCCGCTGAAGGCCGCGTCGCGTGCGGCGCCGGTCAGCTCCAGTTCGACCGAGGAGTCGAGCACGGCGCACTGGAGGCGCTGCAGGTCGGGTGAGGGGTCCAGGCCCAGCTCGCGGGAGAGGACGCCGCGCAGCCGCTGGTAGACCTCCAGTGCGTTGCCGCGTCTGCCCGAGCGGTAGAGCGCGAGCATGAGCTGCGCCTGGATGCCCTCGTGCAGCGGATGCTGGGCGGCGAGCCCGGAGAGTTCGCCCACCAGCTCGTGGTGCCGGCCCAGGCTGAGGTCGACCTCGATGCGCTGGTTGAGGATGCCCAGCCGGGATTCCTCCAGCCGGGTCGCCTCGATCTCCAGCAGCGGACCGCACTGCACGTCCACCAGTGCGGGCCCGCGCCACAGTTCCAGGGCCCGGCGGAAGGAGGCGGAGGCGCCGACGCAGTCGCCGGCCTCCAGCGCCCGGTGTCCGGCGCCGGAGAGCCGCTCGAACTCGCAGACGTCGACCATCCCGCCCTGGGTGTCGAGCAGATAGCCGCCGGACTCGGTGATCAGCACGCTCTTGGCGCCGTGCGGCAGATCGGGGTGGTGCCGGTCGCCCAGGGCGGCCGCTATGAGGTTGCGCAGCTGGAGCACGTACGTCTGGAGCGTGGTCTGCACGCTGCGCGGCGGGGCCTCCCCCCACAGTTCCTCCACCAGGGAGGCGACGGAGACCACTTGGTCCGGGTAGAGCGCCAGCAGGGCCAGCACCTTTCTCGGTTTGACCGCGGTCGGGACGACGGAGACCCCCGACTGGACGACCCGGCAGGGTCCCAGCACACTGATGTCCATCTCTCGCTCCCTTCGGGTGCGTTCTCGGACTGTTTCGGGCTAGGTGGACGGCTCGGACAGTGGTGCGGCGCCCTGCTTCGGGCCGCTGCGGCGCAGTTGTGCCGCCAGCAGGCCGGGCAGCGCGGTGTCGCGTACGAAGAAGTGGCCTCCGGGGACCGGGTGCTGCGCGAACGGCCCGCTCGCCCAGCGGCGCCACTCGGCGACGGCGGCGGCCGGGGCCGCCTCGTCCCGGGTGCCGGCGAACACGTGCACGGGGCAGTCGAGCGGGGTGTCCCAGGCGGGGTCCGCCGCGCCGCCGAGCGCGCGCAGACTGGCGGCGAGCCGCAGGTCGTCGCGCATCGTGGAGAGCAGGGTGCGCAGCCACTCCGGACGCTCGAACATGTACGGGGGCAGCGTGCCGTACCGGTTGAGCGCGGCCAGCAGCGCCGTGTCGGGCAGGTCGTGCTGGTCGGTCAGCGGGGTCGGCAGGTGCGGCGGCGGGCAGGCTCCCAGCCCGACCAGCACCGGCGCCGCCCGGCCCGCGCGGCGTATCCGCTGCGCGAAGCGGTAGGCCACCAGCGCGCCGAGGCTGTGCCCGTAGAGCGCGTAGGGCTGGTCCAGCAGCGGGCCGAGCTGCGCGTCGAGTTCGTCCAGCAGCACGGGCGCCTCGGTGATGCGCGGCTCACGCAGCCGGGTCTCCCGGCCGGGGAGCCGGACGGGCAGCACGCACACGCCCGGGTCGAACCCGCGGCGCCAGCGCGCGAAGGTGAGCGCGCCGGCGCCCGCATGGTGGAAGCAGAACAGCCGCAGTCCGCCGTCGGCGGGCTCCCGCCCGGTGGCGGGTGAGCCGTCCGTCGTGCGTGGTTCGGGAGGTGCCGCGAGATACGCGTTCATCCCTCCCCCCTTCCCCCGTCCCGGTGACGGGGCCGGTCGTCGAGGGCCAGATGTTCACGACTGGCGCTGGACGACAGCTTGAAGCGGGGTGGAACCGGCCGGGGAGGGCCGCTACCCCGCGAGGCCCGCTGCCGCGCCGGCCTCGGCGCCGCGCCAGGCGGCCAGTGCGTCCTCGCCCCGGAGAATGGCCTGGTGCAGGCGGTCGATCCGGGGCGAGGGCTCCAGGCCCAGCTCCTCCACGAGGGTGGCGCGCAGCCGCCGGAAGGCGACCAGCGCATCGGAGGAGCGGCCGTCCTGATGGAACGCGACCATGAGCAGCGCGTGCAGGTTCTCGTAGAGCGGGTAGCGGCCGCGCAGGGCGCACAGCTCGCCCAGCACCTCGCGGTGCCGGCCCAGCCGCAGATCCGCGTCGATCCGCCGCTCCAGCGCGCCCAGCCTGCTCTCCTCCAGCCGGGTGGCCTCGATGGCGAGGTGCTTGCCGTGCGGCAGGTCGGCGAGCGCGGGACCGCGCCACAGTGCGAGTGCCTCGTCCAGCAGCCGCGCGGCCTTGGCCATGTCCCCGGCCTCGTAGGCCGCGTGCCCGTTGCGGGTGAGCTGCGCGAACTGCAGCGCGTCGACGTCGGCGTCGGCGATCTCCAGCTGGTAGCCGGCGTGCCGGGTGGCGAGGATGTGCTTGTCCCCGGGCCGGAGCGGGTCGCGCGGCGCGGCACCGGCCGCGGGCAGGGTGCCCTGGTCGCCGAGGGCGGCACGGAGCCTGCGGCGCAGTTGCAGGATGTAGGTCTGGAGCGTGGTGGGGGCGCTGCGCGGGGGCCCGGCGCCCCAGACCTCCTCCATGAGGTCGGACACCGGCACGATGTGCCGGCTGCGGAGCGCGAGCAGGGCCAGGATCTGCCGCGGCTTGGCCGCGCTCGGCGCGATCGAGGCGCCCGCCGTCTCGGCGTGCAGAGTTCCCAGTACCCTGATGCGCATCCGGGCCTCCCCGTTGGCGGTTCCCGCTGGTGGGTGTCGCTGCTTCGGTCACTGCGTACGGTTGGGAGAATCGCATCCGTACGCGCCGTGCGACAGTGAGTAACTCACGATCTTGGCGCGGATATCCGGCGGAACCGGGGCATGAGATTTTCACATGGAGGGTCGTGAAGCCTCCACTGGCCCGAGCCCCACGGGCCGCTCACACTGCTGTCCTGCGCATCGGACCCTCACGATCGGGCCACTCCCCACAGCACCGCGTCGCCCCATGAGTCCACGGGGGCCATGGGTTCCTCTCTCTCCAGACGGGAGACCACGATGTCAGGTCACGCGCTCGCCAAGGTCACCACCCCCCGCACCCCGGGGGCCGCGCACTCGCTCGACCAGGACTGGCGCTTCGCCGAACTGACCGCGCAATGCTGCCTCGACCCCGCCCTCGCGCTGCGCTATGCGGTGGAACCGCGCGGCGTGCTCGCCGAGTTCGGGATCGCCACCGACGCGGCGACCCCCGTCCCCGCCCTGCCCGCCGGGCTGGGCAGCGAGGTGACCATCACCAGCCTCAACCCGCGCGACACCGTCGGGCACACCACCGACTGCTCCAGTTGGACCTACGCACCGCCGAACGAGCCGGCACCGGCCGCCGTTCCGGTCTCCCCCGCGGCATCGACACGCTGAGCCGCGCCCGAGCCGACCGAACGGGGGAGACGGAATGGAGACCGGCACCACACCATCGAGACCGGGGTTCCGCAAGCACCTGCGGCCCGCCGTCGTACCGGGCGACGCCACCTACCTCGTCTCCGAACAGGGGGTCACCGCCGTGGAGGGCGCGGCGATGGCCGCCCTGGCACCGCTGCTCGACGGCAGCCGGGACCTGGCGCAGCTGGCCCGGGAGACCCGCGGAGTGCTCTCGCCCGGCCAGCTCGGCAGCATTCTGGGGCAGTTGGCCCGGGCCGACCTGGTCGCCGACTTCGCCCCGGCGGACGGCCCGGCCGCCGACTGCCCCGGGCACTCCGACGCCACCTCCGCGTTCTGGGAGTCCGCCGGACTCGACGGGACGCGCGCCGACGCCGAACTGTCCGCCGGCCGGGTCCGGCTGCTGACCGTCGGCGCCGACGAGGACCGGCGGGCCGCCCGGGACGCCTTCCGGGCGGCCGGGATCGCACCGGCCCGGCCGGGCGAGAGCGATGCGCACACCCTCACCGTGGTGCTGTGCGAGGACTACCTCTCCCCCGCGCTGGCCGACATCGACGCGGCCCAGCGCCGCACGGGCCGGCCCTGGCTGCTGGCCAAGCCCTCCGGCGTCCAGCCGTGGCTCGGCCCGATCTTCCAGCCCGGCACCGGCGCCTGCTGGCACTGCCTGCACCACCGGCTGCGCCACCACCGCTCCGCGCACAGCTATGTGGGCCGCGCACTGGGTCTCGCGGCGCCGGTCACCCCGCCGCGCGCACACATCGCCGCCAGCCGGGCCAGCGCGCTCCACCTGCTGGCCCTGCAGGCGGCGACCTGGCTGGGCGGCTTCCGGGACGGCCGGCAGTCGTCGGTGTGGACCCTGGACAGCCTGCGCGGCGAGGGCCGGCACCATCCGGTGGAGCGCCGCCCGCAGTGTCCGGTCTGCGGCGATCCGACGCTGGTCGCGGCCCGGGCGCGGCAGCCCGTGGAGCTCCGCTCCCGCCCCAAGGTGCCCACCGGGGGCGGACACCGGTCGGTTCCGGCGCGGGAGATGCTGCGGCGGCACGAGCACCTGGTGAGCGAGGTCACGGGGGTGGTGCGGCTGCTCAACCGGGACCCGCGCTGCCCGGAGGACCTCAACGCCTTCGTGTCCGGCAGCAACCCGGCGCTGCTCGGCGACGGGGTGCACACGCTGCGCTCGGCGCTGCGCAGCCACAGCGCCGGCAAGGGCGTCACCGAGCTGGACGCGAAGGTCGGGGCGCTGTGCGAGGCGGTGGAGCGGTACTCCGGCACCTTCCAGGGTGACGAGGAGCGGGTCCCGGGACGGTACGCGGAGCTGGGTGGCGCCGCGGTGCATCCCAACGCCCTCCAGCTGTACGACGAGCGGCAGTTCGCCCGGCGGCAGGAGTGGAACGCGCTGCACTCGCCGTTCCAGTTCGTCTGCGACCCGTTCGACGAGGACGCGGTGGTCGACTGGACGCCGGTGTGGTCGCTGACCGAGCGGCGGCACCGGCTGCTGCCCACCGGGATGCTCTACTTCGCCACTCCGCGGCGGGCCGGTGACCCGGTGCCGGTGCGGGCCGACTCCAACGGCAACGCGGCGGGCAGCAGTCTGGAGGACGCCGTCCTGCAGGGCTTCTACGAGCTGGTGGAGCGCGACGCGGTTGCCCTGTGGTGGTACAACCGCACCCTCCAGCCGCAGGTGGACCCGGAGTCCTTCGGC
This sequence comes from Streptomyces sp. AA1529, assembly GCF_000280905.1. Classification (GTDB taxonomy): domain Bacteria; phylum Actinomycetota; class Actinomycetes; order Streptomycetales; family Streptomycetaceae; genus Streptomyces. Next base: position 253,383 of record NZ_ALAP01000078.1, read on the forward strand.
GAGGAGTGGATCAGCCGGATGCGTGCCTCCTACGCCGCGCTCGGCCGGGAGTTCTGGGTGCTGGATGTGACGTCGGACCTGGGCATCCCGGTGATGTGCGCGGTCTCCCGGCGCACCCGCCGGGGCGGGGCGGGGTGCGAGGACGGCGAAGACCGCGAAAACCGCGAAGACATCGTGTTCGGCTTCGGCTGCCATCCGGACCCGGCCCTGGCGCTGCGCCGGGCGCTGACCGAGATGACACAGATGCTGCCCGCGGTGCTGGACACCCGCAACAGCTTCGAGGACCCGGTCTTCCGCGACTGGTGCACCCGGCGCACCCTCGCCGACCAGCCCTATCTGGCACCGGACCCGGAGGCCCGCACCCTGGGGGCCGCCGACTTCGGCCACACGCCCCGCGCCGATCTGCGCGAGGACGTGGAGGACGCGGTCGGGCTGCTGCGCCGGCACGGGATGGAACTGCTGGTGCTGGACCAGACGCGGCCCGACCTGGGCATCCCGGTGGTCAAGGTGCTGGTGCCCGGACTGCGGCACTTCTGGGCGCGGTTCGCACCGGGGAGGCTCTACGACGTACCGGTCCGGCTCGGACGCCGCGCCGAGCCGGTCGACTACGACGGGCTGAACCCCATCCCGGTGTTCGTCTAGCCGATGGTGGCACCCGATCCCCTCGCCTATGCTGTGCACACCTTCGGCGGGGCGAGGGGAGAGCGCGAGTGAGCTCAGGGGGCAACCGAATCTCTTTACACCGGCGACGAAACGGGACACGGCAGCCACTCGCCTACGGGGTCGACGCCGCCATGGCGCCCCGGATCGTGCTGGTGGTCTTCGTCGTCGCCATGGCCGGCATCCTGGGTGCCGCGGTGCTGCACCTGCTGACCGTCGGCGGTTCGCCGATGCAGATCCTGGTCGGCGCGGCGGCGATCGCGGTGATGTTCTGCACCCAGGTGGCCCGCACCACCCAGCGGGGCATGCGGCTGCACCGCACCTACCAGTTCTGGGTGCTGGGCGTGCAGATCGTCTGCACCTTCCTGCCGATGCTGCTGATGGGCACGGCCTGGGTCGGGCTGCCGGGGCTGCTGGCCGGCTCGCTGCTGCTCACCCTGCGGCCCCCCTGGTCCTGGCTGGGGGTCGCCGGGTGCGTGGCCAGCGTCCTGGCCGTCACCTGGTTCTCGGGCTGGGCACCGCTGCGGGTGGCCTACAACGGGGTGTCGGCGCTGACGACGTGCGCCGTCGTCTACGGGCTGACCAAGCTGTCCGAGATCGTCCTCCAACTGCGCGCGGCGCAACAGGAGATCGCCCGGCTGGCGGTGGAGGAGGAGCGGCTGCGCTTCGCCCGGGACCTGCACGACCTGCTGGGCTACAGCCTGTCGGCGATCACCCTGCGCAGCGAGCTGGCACACCGGCTGGTGGACGCCGATCCGCCGCGCGCCCAGGGCGAGGTGGCGCATGTGCTGGAGATCTCCCGGCAGGCGCTGGCCGACGTCCGCTCGGTGGCGCGCAGCTACCGGAACATCTCGCTGCCCGCCGAGATCTCCTCGGCCGTGTCCGTCTTCGAGGCCGCCGGGATCGACGCGGAGGTCGACTCGACGCTGGAGAGCGTCCCGGAGACGGTGGGCACCGTGCTGGCCACGGTGCTGCGGGAGGGCGTCACCAACATCCTGCGGCACAGCAAGGTGCGCCGCTGCCAGATCACGGTGTGCGGCGACGCGGACTGCGCCGTGCTGCGGCTGGTCAACGACGGCGTGCAGCCGCTGCCCGATCCGCGGGACCCCACGACGCCGCACCCGGACGAAGAAGGAGGCAGCGGGCTGGGCAATCTGGCCGCGCGGGTGGACGCGATCGGCGGCACCCTGCGGGCGGGTCTGCGCGAGGACGGCTGCTTCCGGCTGGAGGCGCGCATCCCGCCCCCGGCCCCCGGGCGTCCGGCGGGCCGGGACGGGCCCGGGAGGTGCGCGGACCGCGGGCCGGGCGGACCGCACGGCCCGGCCCGGGCGGCGGCCTCCGGTGCGGCTACAGCCAGCCCTGCTCCCGGGCGATCCGCAGGGCGTCCACCCGGTTTCGGGCCCCGAGCTTGATGACGATGGCCGTCAGGTAGTTGCGCACGGTGCCCACGGAGAGGAAGAGCCGCCCGGCGATGTCGGCGGCCTCGGCTCCCTCGGCCGCCAGCCGCAGCACCTCGGTCTCCCGCGAGGTGAGCGGGTTCTCCCGGGCCGACCAGGCGTCCAGGGCCAGTTCGGGGTCGATGACCCGCTCCCCGGCGCGTATCCGGCGGATGGCGTCGGCCAGTTTGCTCGGCGGCGCGTCCTTGAGCAGGAAGCCCGAGACATGGGCCTCCAGGGCGCGGCGCAGGTTGCCGGGCTGGCCCAGGCTGGTGAGGATCAGGGTGCGGCAGGCCGGCAGCTTCTCGTGCACCTCGGCGGCCGCGGTCAGTCCGTCCACGCCCGGCAGGTCGATGTCGATGACGGCGACGTCGGGGCGGTGCGCGAGGACGGCCGGCAGGATGGCGCTGCCGGAGTCGATCTCGGCGACGATCTCGATGTCCTTCTCGATGTCGAGCAGCGCCACCAGAGCACCGCGCACCATGTGCATGTCCTCGGCGAGCACCACTGAGATCATCGTCGAGTTCCCCCGCGGACTCGGCCGGCCGGACTGGCGTTAGCGAGGCGAGAATACCGTGCCCCGTCACATGCAACACCGACTCGACCACGATTCGAGTCCATAGTTCAACAGTCCGTTACATGGCTCAGGATTCCGCCACACCCACGCCCGTCCGTCCCTACCCCCCGCCGCGCCGCTCGGCGACCGAGGTCCCCGAGGACTACGCGCTGCTGCGCGCGGAGGAACCCGTCGCCGCCGTCACGCTCCCCAGCGGCGATCCGGGCCACCTGGTCAGCCGCTACGACGACGTGCGGGCCCTGCTCGCCGACCCCCGCTGCTCGCGGGCCGCGACGGTGGCGCCCGAGGCGCCGAAACTCACGGCCGTCCCGTTCGACGCGGGCGGCCTGTTCACCATGGATCCGCCCGAACACACCCGGCTGCGCGGGCTGGTCGCCCGCGCCTTCACCCCGCGCCGGGTGGAGCGGATGCGGCCCCGGCTGGAAGAACTGGCCGGGGAGCTGGCCGACGCCATGGCCGCCGGGAACGGTGCCGGGGGCGGCCCCACCGATCTGAACACGGCCTTCGCCTTCCCGTTCCCGATGGCCGTCATCTGCGAGCTGCTGGGGGTGCCCTTCGCGGACCGGGAGCGCTTCCGCACCTGGTCCGACGCCGTGCTGTCGCTGACGGCGCATCCGCCGGAGGAGATGCTGCGGCACAAGCAGGCGCTGCTGGCCTATCTGGCGGACCTGGTGGCCGACAAGCGGCGCGCTCCCGGCACCGACCTGCTGAGCGCGCTGGTCGGCGTCCGGGACGAGGAGGGCCGGCCGGACGAGCGGGAACTGCTGGTGCTGGCGATGACGTTGCTGGTCGCCGGGCACGAGACGACGGCCGGGGTGCTGGGCACCTCCGTGCTGACCCTGCTGCGGCAGCCGGAGCGGCTCGGCCTGGTGCCGGACGGGGAGGAGGCGACGGCCGCCCTGGTGGAGGAGCTGCTGCGGCTCAACCCGGTCGGGGACGGCGGGCCGCTGCGGGTCACCACGGAGCCGGTGGAGGTGGCCGGCCGGGTGCTGCCGCCGAACAGCGCCGTGATCGCGTCCGTCTGCTCCGCCAACCGGGACGGCAGCCGGTACACCGATCCGGACCGCCTCGACCCGGACCGCACCGGTGATCCGGCCCAGCCGCCGCACCTGGCCTTCGGGCACGGTCCGCACTACTGCCTGGGCGCGCCGCTGGCGCGCGCCGAACTGGCCGTCGCGCTGCGGGTGCTGGCCGGCCGGTTCCCCGCGCTGCGGCCGGCGGTGCCCGTCGAGTCGGTCACCATGCACCGGGGGCTGCTGGTCAACCGGCTGACGGAGCTGCCCGTCCGGTGGGACTGAGCGCGGCGCCGCGGGGTCCGGCGGGAGCCGGGCCCCGGATGCGGGAGCCGTCGCGGGCCCGCGGACCGTATCCGAAGGCGCGGTCGACGGCGATGTGGGCGAGCCATCCGCAGGCCGCGACGCGCAGCGGACGGCTGTCCAGGGCACGCGCCGTGCCGAGGAGCAGGAGCGGCACGCCCGGTGAGTGCAGCACGTTGTAGGAGCGCACCGCGTACCGGGGCAGCGGATCGAACGCGGGGGCCGCGGCGATGCCGTGCAGCAGCGCGAGGTCGGGCAGCACGGCGGAGGTCCACAGCACGCGGCTGCGGGGCCCGCCCAGCCGGGCGCCCGCGTACAGCGCCGCGGCCCCGACCGTGCCGCTCAGCATCCGCCCCCGCGGGGTGCACCACGTCCAGCCCCTCATGTCCGCACCCGGCCCCGGCCGCCCCGGCGCACTCCCGCGACCGCCTCCAGTACCGCCCGCCGCACCGGATGGACGCCCAGGCCGCGGAGCGCGGAGCCGAGCAGCAGCGGGCGGACGCGGCCCAGATGGGCCGGGGCCCCGTGCGCGTCGTCGACCACGAGCAGCCTGCGGCGCGCCGCGGGGTCCCGCAGCAGCGCGGCCGCGTCGGTCAGCGGCACGATCTCGTCCCGCAGCGCGGCGACGTAGGTCAGCGGGAGGTGCGCGAGGCGGGCCAGCTCCGGCGGTGCGAGCGCCCAGTCCCGCAGTGCGCACAGCACATCGGCGGGCGGGTGCCCGGTCAGCCGCGCGAGGGTGTGCACCGTCGTGGCCGGGATGCGGGCGTGCCGGCCGGCGTCCCGGAAGAAGTGCCGTACCGGCGCGCCCACGGTGGAGACGCCGGTGATCCGGGGGTCGCTCAGCGCGGCCCGCAGCGCCAGATGGCCGCCGAAACTGAGCGCCACGGCGTGCGTACGGCCGACGTCCGCGCGGTCGGCGAGATGGTCGAGCAGGGCACCGAACATGGCGGGGGCCGCGGTGTCGTAGGGCAGGGTGTTCTCCCCCACGCCGGGCAGTTCGGTGACGGCCACGGCGGTGCCCAGCGCGGCGGCCCGGGCCAGCAGCGGGGCCCACTGCTCCTTGACCGAGACGATGCCGCCGCACACCAGGATCAGGGGACGCGGGTCGCTGCGGGAGAGCCCGGCCGTCCAGGCGGTGAACCGGCCCGTGCCGCCGGGCGGTTCGATCTGCGCACGGCCGATGTCCGGGCGGGTGGACCGCCAGCGGTCGAAGGAGCTCACGCACAGCCGCTGGGCCCGTTCCCGCGCCGGACCGTCCGGGTGGGGGAAGCGGGCGAGCGCGTAGTGGCGGACCGCGTCCAGGTGTCTGCCGCGCGCGGCGAGCGCGTCGCCCGCGCGGCTCCAGACGGCGGGCCAGGCGTCGGGGCCCTCGCCGTGGGCGCTGCGGACGCGGGTGAGGACCGCGCGGCAGCGGTCGGCCGGGATGCCCTGCGCGCGGGCGTGCAGTGGTGCGAGCGCCCGGAGTTCGGCCAGACCGGGCGGGCCGGTGAGTGCGGCGGTGTCGCTCATACGGGGGTCACCTCGCTGGGCGTGGGCGGCTGTTCCCGCCGGGCGGCGGGGCGCCGGCCGGGGAAGTAGGCGGGGGCCAGTACCCGGCGGCGCAGCACGGGGCTCGCGTCGAGCGCGCGGTAGACGGTCCGGCGCAGCGCTGTCGCGGCGGGTGCCGTGAGCGCGAACATCCGCTCCTGTCGCAGTTGGAGCGCGCGCGAGCGGCGCACGTCCGGCTCCCGTTGCTGCTGGAAGAGGTCCAGCGCGGTGCGCAGCGCGCTGCCGCGGGCCCGCCGGTCGCGGCCCAGCGCCTCGGCGGCCAGCGGCGCGAGCGCGACCGCGTCCGCCAGCGCGTGGTTGACCCCCTGGCCGAGGACGGGCGAGAGGGTGTGCGCGGCGTCGCCCACCAGGACGACGCCGGGCGCCGACCAGTGCGGGACCTCGGCGGTGAAGATGTCCAGCAGCGCCGTGTCCGACCACGCGCGCAGGCTGCCGCGGGCCGCTTCCCCGGCCTCCGGGGCCAGCCGGCCGATGCGGGCGCAGAGCCGGTCGAGGCCGCCGGCGCGCAGCGTCCGCAGCCCGCCCTTGGGGATGTTGAGGCCGACCCGGACGGTGCCGTCGGCGCAGGGCAGGAACAGGCCGTGGCTGTCCCCGGCGATCCGCACCCGGTAGACGCGGCGGTCCCAGCCGGCGGGGAAGGGCAGCTTCAGCCACACCACGTCGCGCTCCAGCGGCCGGTGCCGCACCCGCTCCTGGAGTCCGGACAGCCGGCGCACGGCGCTGTGGCGGCCGTCGGCGCCGACGGTGAGCGGCGCCTCGACCCGCACGGTGCCGGCGGGGGTGCGCGCCCGTACGCCGGTCACGGCCGGGCCCTCGGCCAGCAGTCCGACCGCGGTGGCGGGCTCCAGCACCGTGCAGGCGCCCGGCTGTCGGGCGGTCCGCTCGGCGAGCGCCGCCAGCAGCGCGTCCTGCGGCAGTTCGGCGGGGTGCCGGTAGCGGTAGGGGAAGTCGGCGAACCGCAGGTCGAGTACGCGGCGGCCCGCGTCCTGGATCTCCAGCCGGTCCACCCGGTGCGCTGCCCCGCGGACCCGCTCCCAGACGCCGAGTCCGGCCAGCAGCCGCACGCCGTCCGGCGAGACGGACTCGCCGCGGAAGGCCGGGCCCGCGCCGCGGGCCGGGTCGCGCCTCTCCAGCAGCACGACGTCCAGGCCCAGCCGGGTCAGGGCCAGGGCCAGGGCCCGGCCGCCGGGGCCGCCGCCGACCACGCACACGTCGGCGCTCAGCGCGCTCCCGGCGGCTGTCCCGTCACCGGGCACGGTGCCCCTCCCCCGTCCCGTCGACCAGCGCCGCGATGAGCCCGTCGTCCAGCATGGTGGCCGCCGCGGTGTCGCTGGTGTCGCCGAAGCCGGCGTCGAAGTGGGCGACGCTGACGGTGTAGGCGCGGTCCACCAGACAGGTGTGGAAGGCCCATTCGGAGCCGGTGCCGGGCTCCCCGTCGGGCCGCAGCACCTGCACGTTGCGGTCCTGCGGGCTGAAGCCGAACTCGGTGAAGCGGAACCGCATGCCCTGCCCGATGGCCTTGCTGTACGCCTCCTTCAGGGTCCACAGCCGCACCAGCGCCGCGTTGCGCCGCTCCTCGGCGATCTGCGCGAGGGCGCTGCGCTCGTGGGGGGTGCAGACCTGCTTCTCGGTGCCCAGTCCCAGCATGGGGCGGTCCTTGGCCTCGGCGTCCACCCCGATCCAGCCGCGCCGGGTGAGGCCGACGAGCAGCAGGTTCTCGGTGTGGCTGAGGCTGATGTCGACCTGGTCCAGGCCGCGCAGATAGGGGCGGCCACCGGGCTTGTAGGCCAGCTCGACGGCCTCGGGTGCGGCCTCGATCACCGCGCAGGCGACGTGTTTGAGCAGCAGCCGGGAGGCCACGAAGCGGGCCCGGACCTGCGGGTGGCCCATCGCGCGGAAGCGGGCGTGGTCCCGGCCCAGCAGCGGGCGCAGCCGCGGGTGGTCGAGGTCGGCGGGCAGCCACTCCGGCAGCCGCCCGTACACGACGACGCTGCCGTGCCGTGCGACGGCGTCACGGACCCGTTCCCAGGGTCCGTGCGGTCCGTCCATCCGCACCGGCCGGGCGAACGGCTCCGCCGTCCTGCCGTCCGGCGCGGGGCCCAGGGTGATCGCCATGCCAGCCCTCCAGACGCGTCGCCGCGCCGTCGGTCGCGTCCACCGCGCGGTGGCCCGCCGGGCCCGCCGCACGGATGCCCGGCGGCGCCTGCCGGGCGGTCGGGGTGCTCACGCGGCCACCGCCGCGGACCAGATGTCGCGCAGGCTGCGCGCCTGGAGTACGGCGTCCACCGGCACCGGGCGGTCGAGTGTCCGCTCCAGCAGCCCGATCAGCCGCAGCAGGTGCACGGAGTCCCACCCGGCCAGTTCGGTCAGCTCCCGCTCGGCGTCGGCGGGTGCCAGTGCCGTGCCCAGGTGGGTGTTGGCGAGCTGGATCAGCTCCTCGACGGTGTGCATGTCGCCACCTCCGCCCCGTCAGCGGTCGGCTCGGTCGGCTCGGTCGGCTCGGTCGGCTCGGTCGGCTGTACAGGCTCGTCGGTCAGTTGCAGCCGCAGCGTGACGTGCCCGGGGACCGGCGGGAGCGTCCGGAGCGGATGTGCGAACCGCACCTCGCCCGCGCGGGACTCCGCACCGTTCTCAGGACCGGCTTCCGCCGCGGGGGCGGGGGCCGGGCCGGTGGCGCGGTCGCCGCCCGGCCGGGCACCGGGGCCGCCGACCACGCGGAAGCCGTGCCGGGGACAGAGCGTCCGCACGGCAGCGTTGGCCCGGGTGGGGCGCCAGACGGCGTGCACGGCGGTCAGCCCGGCCTCCCGCGCCGCCGCCAGCAGCCCGCCGAGCAGGGCCTCCTCGATACCGCGGCCCAGCACCCGGCAGCTCAGCAGCAGGTTCTCCACCCGCAGCCGGTCGCCGTCGATCCGCGCGAAGACGGCACCGACCACGCCCTCGTCCCCGAACCGGTCGGCGGCCCGCACCGCCAGCACCGCGGCGCCGGGCGCGGCGGCGCACTGCCGCACCTGCTCGGTGCCCAGCCGCTCCCCGGTCAGGTTGAACCGGTTGGTGCGCAGGGTGAGCTGGGCCAGCCGGGCCAGTTCGTGCTCCCGGGCGGGTGAGACGTCCACCCGCAGCTCCAGGGTGGCGAGAAAGGCGCGGTGGTCGGCGGAGGCGGCCTCGGAGCCGACCCGCGCCGCGCGCCGGGCGTAGCGCACCGGCCGCAGCCGGTCCTCGTCGGTGAGCGCCGGGGTGTCGAACCAGCCGTCCGCGAGCAGATGTTCGGTGTGCAGCGCGGGCTCCGCGTCCAGCTCGACCACGGCGGCGCCGGGCACTCCCGCGCGCACGCTCGCCCGCTCGAAGGGCGTGTCGTCGGCGAAGACCACCGCCTCCGGGGCGAGACCCAGCCGCTCGGCGACGGTGCGCACGCCCTCGGCCTTGGAGCCCCAGTCCGCGACCACGGTCGCGAAGTCGTCCGGGCGCAGCGGGAACTCGGGGTGCTCGGCCAGGGCGCGGCGGACGGCCCCTGCGTCGTTGCGGCTGCAGACGGCGAGCAGCACACCCTGCGAGGCGAGCTGTCTGACGGTCCGCTGGAAGGCGCCGAAGGCCGCGCCGCGCAGCGTACCGGCCGCCGTGACGCCCTCGGGCCCGTCCTCGGCCAGCACGCCGTCCCACAGGGTGCCGTCCAGATCGAGCACCAGACACTTCTTGGCCTCGCCGCGCAGCGCGCGGATCAGATGGGCGGCCTCGCGGGCGTAGTGGGCCAGCAGTTCGGCGGTGCAGTGCGCGTCGGCGTAGGCGCCCAGGCGCGGCTCGTCGGCGCGGACGCCCGCGCTGGTGACCGGCTCCAGATCCAGGACGGCGAGCCCGGCGGACGGCCGGGCCATGTGCAGCAGGTCGGCGTTGAACTGCTTCCACAGGCCGCTCAGTTCGGCGCGCTGGGTGAGGGAGGTGAGCTGGTGGGTGAAGCGGCGCAGCAGCGGCACGGTGTTCAGCACCAGGGTCGCTCCCCTCGGCGCGGAGGCCGCGTGCGCCTGGGCCAGCTCGCCGAGCACCCTGCGCCGGCGCTCCGCGGCGACGCTCACCTCGAGCGGCTGCCACGGCACCTCGACCTTGTCCCAGACGGTGAGCGGGTCCAGCACGCACAGGGTGACCTCGGGCGCGTGCGCGTACAGCGGGGAATTCGGGTCGGCCAGGTCGCCCAGGTAGCCGCCGCTGCCGCACACCCGGGTGCGGGCCAGGATGCCGTGCCGGGCGAGCTGCGCGGTCAGTGCGGGCACCACCTCCCCGACCGTGCCCCGTCCGGTGACGGCGACGCGGACGACGGGGGTGTCCGGGTGGTGGGCGAGCACCTCCTCGGGGTCGAGGGGGGCGAGCACCCGGCCGGCGAAGTCGAGCGCGTCCCGGTCCGCGCCGGCCAGCAGTTCCCGGACGGCCGGGTACTCGGCCGCGAGCCTGCCCCGGGCGTGCAGGGTGCGCAGCGCGGCGCCCGGGGCCGGTGCGGGGTCTCGGTCAGGCATCGGACGCCTCCACGGTGAAGCCGGCCCGGATCCACTTGCTGGACTCCACGGAGAGGACCAGGGCGCGCTGAGCGGGGGTGAGCAGCGGGAGCAGGCGGTCGAGTTGGTGGAGGACCAGCGCGTTGCCGGTGTTGCCGGTCTCCGCGACACAGGAGACCGGCTCCCACTCGAGCCCGCGCCCCAGCTCACTCGTGATCCGCTCGGTCATCCGGCCGCCCAGCTGGGGCGGCAGCAGATAGTCGACGCTCTCGGGAGGCCAGTCCGCCGCGGTCAGCAGCGCGTCCCGCAACTCGCGGGCCAGTTCCGGCACCCGCTGCTCGACAGCTTTGTAGTCCTCGCTCACCGGAGTGCGGGGGGCCGTGCCGGACCGCAGATCCGCGGCGCCGAACCACTCGACGCGCTGCCCCGGGGGGAGTCCGAGCCCGGCCAGCCGGTGTTCGAGGTGGGTGAGCGCTGCCCGGGCGCCGGGCCGCGGCCTGCCGCTGACGACGGCCGCGCCCGCGCCGTCGCCGAACAGTACGTAGTTGACCAGCGCGGCCGGCGGCAGGTCCCGGAAGTCCTGGCCCAGGTCCAGGTGTTTGCTGCACACGTCGCCGCCGACCACCAGGCCCAGCCCGGCCGGGCCGAGCGACAGCAGGGCGCGGGCCACGGCGAACGCCTGGACCGCACCGCCGCACCCGGACTGGAGCTGGTAGGCGGCGGCTCCACGGATGCCGAGCCGGTCGGCCAGCAGGGCCGCGGTGCTGGGCATCAGCGCGTCCGGGGTGGCGGTGGCCAGCACGATGAACCCCACCTCGGACGGGTCGGCACCGGCGTTGGCCAGGGCCCGGTCCGCCGCGTCGGTGCACAGGTCCTCCAGTGTCCAGCGCGCCCGGCCGGTGTCCAGGTCGACGGCGAAGTGCCGGGTCCGGGTGCCGATGAACGTCTCCACCCAGGCGGACGGGATGCCCAGGCGCTCGGCGAGCCGGTCGTTGCCGACCGGTTCACCGGGCAGCGCCGTTCCGGTGCCCAGCAGATGCACGGGCGGCTCTCCCGCCCCCGGGGCCCTCACACGGCCGCCGGTGCCGGCAGGCCGCGCAGATACGCGGCGAGGGAACCGATGCTCACCAGACCGGCGATCATCTCGGGCAGCGACAGCTCGCCCAGTTCGGGAAAGCGCATCTCCAGCCGGTACTTGAGCTCCATCAGCATCACCGAGTCGAAGCCCAGGTCGTCGTGGAAGCGCACGTCCTCGCCGAGTTCCTCCGGCGCGCTGCCGGTGATCTCGGCCACCACGGCGCGGACCCCGGCCCCGAAGTCCGGCGGCGCCGCCGCACCGGACGGCTCCGGGCCGGACGGCTGCCCGGGCGTGCCGTGCGGGCCCGGGCCGGTGGCGGTGCCGGTGCTCGTCCCGGTGGCGGTGCGCGGGCCGGTGCCGTCGTCCGGGTACGGACCCGGGCCGGGCCCGGCGTGGTCGGCGTGGTCGGCGGGCTCGGCGGGCTCGGCGTGGTCGGGGTGGTCGGCGTGGTCGGGGTGCGGTACCGGCGCAGGGGCCGGGGGCGGCTGCCGCCAGGAGCGCCACCGGGTGGCGAAGACGTGCGGTGCCATCCGTACGGTGCGCCGGTCGGCGGCCGCGTACAGCCGCTCCCAGCGCGGGTCGAGGCCGTCCTCGTAGAGCCGGGCCACCAGCTCGGCGAGGTCCCGCGGGCCGGAGTCGGCGCCGCGGCAGGGGGTGAGCACCGGGAGACCGCGTGCGGCACCGATCCGGCCCAGCACGGGGGCCAGTACGGGGCCGGGGCCGATCTCGACCAGGTGCGTGGGCGGGTCGGCGCACAGCGAGCCGACGGCGTCGGCGAACCGGACGGTCGCCGTGATCTGCGCCGTCCAGTACGCAGCGTCCGGCGCGGCCCCCGCAGGCAGCGGTGCGCCGTGCACCGTGGAGTGGAACGGGATGCGCGGCGCCGCGGCGGGCACCCCCTCGGCGGCGTCCGCGAAAGCGGCCAGCATCGGCTGCATCAGCGGCGAATGGAAGGCGTGCACGACCGGCAGCGTGGTGCAGCCGAGGCCGCGCCGCCCCAGCCGCTCCCTGACCCGGGCCAGGCCCGCCAGGGTGCCGGAGAGCACGGTGGCGCCGGGAGCCTCGACGGCGGCGACCGCGCACCGCGGCTCGGCCTCCACGGCTGCCTGCGCCTCGGCGGCCGAGGCCCGGGTGGCGAGCATCCCGCCACCTTCGGGCAGCGCCTCCAGCAGCGCGGCCCGCCGGGCCACCAGGCGGGCGGCGTCGGCCAGTTCCAGCCCTCCGGCGACCACCGCGGCCGCGAACTCGCCGATGCCGTACCCGAGCACCGCGCAGGGCCGGACCCCCAGCTCCCGCAGGGCGGCGGCGAGCGCGTACTCGACGGCGAACAGCGCGGGCTGGGCGAGGCCGGTGCGGTGCACGCGGGCGCCGCGGGACAGCAGCAGCTCGTGCACCGGCTCACCCGTCCAGGGGCGCAGCGCGGCCGACGCCTCCCGCAGGAAGCCGCGGTAGAGGGGCGAGCCCGCGTACAGCGCGGCCGTCATACCGGGGTGCTGGGAGCCGTGACCGGAGAAGACGAAGGCCACCGCGGGCTCTTCGGACGGGGCGGTCCGGCCCGGTGCGGCCTCCGCGGCGGCCCGCAGTTGCCCGGCCAGTTCCCGCGGGGTGCCGGCCACCGCAGCGCACCGGACCGGCCGTGCGGCCCGCACCCGGTTGCTCGTCCGGCACAGCGCCGTCACGTCCCGCTCCGGCAGGTCCGCGGCCGCGGCCGCCTGGACGCGGAGGTTGTCGCGCAGCGCGTCCGGGGTGTCGGCGGAGAGGGTGAACACCCCCACGGCGGACGGCTCTCCGGCCGCCGGTCGCGGGTGCGGCGGGTGCGGCGGGTGCGGCGGCGGCCCCAGGACGAGGTGTGCGTTGGTGCCGCCCATGCCGAAGCTGGAGACGCCGACGCGGAGACCGGGCCCGTGGGCGGCCAGCTCCAGCGGCTCGGTCAGCAGCTCCATCCGCCGCCGAGCCAGGCCCAGTCGCTCGTTCTCGGCGCCCGCGGCCGGTCCCGGCGGCACGATGCCGTGGTGCACCGCCAGCACCGCCTTCACCAGTCCCGCCATCCCCGCGGCGCCCTCGGTGTGGCCGACGGCGCTCTTCGCGGAGCCGACCGCGAGGGGCGCCGTGCGGGGGCCCTGCCGGGCGCCCAGCGCGTCGTCGAGCGCGAGCACTTCGATGAGGTCGCCGAGCGCGGTGCCGGTGCCGTGCGCCTCGACGTACCGGATCTGCCCGGGCTCGGCGCCCGCGCGCAGCCGCGCGGCGGTGACCACGTCCCGCTGCGCGGCGCGGTGCGGCGCCATGATGCCGTTGCTGCGGCCGTCCTGGTTGACGGCGCTGCCGTGCAGCACGGCGTACACCGGGTCGCCGCGCCGCACCGCGTCGTCCAGCCTGCGCAGCACCAGTACGCCCACGCCCTCGCCGCGGCCGATGCCGTCGGCCGCGGCCGTGAACGGTTTGCACCGGCCATCGGCCGCGGCGAGTCCGGCCTGCCGGTAGATCCGGTCCAGCGCGGTGCCGATGACGATGTTGACGCCGCAGGCCAGCGCCAGGTCGCACTCGTCGGCCCGCAGCGCGGTGCACGCCAGGTGCACGGCCACCAGCGACGAGGAACAGGCGGTGTCCACGGTGAGGCTGGGGCCGCGCAGATCGAACTGGTAGGCGAGCCGGTTGGCCAGCATGGAGCGCCCGCTGCCGGTTCCGGTGCGCGGGGTGATCCCGTCCGGGTCGGCCAGCGCCAGCCGGGCCCAGTCGTCGGACATCGCCCCCACGTAGCTGCCGGTGCGGCTGCCCGCCAGCCGGGAGGGCGGCAGCCCGCTGTCCTCGACCGCCCGCCACGCGCACTGCAGCAGCAGCCGCTGCTGCGGGTCCATGGCGGTCGCCTCGGCGATGGGGATGCCGAGGAATCCGGGGTCGAAGGCGTCGGCGTCGGCCAGGAAAGCGCCCGGCGCCGCGCCCCGGAAACGGGAGGGCGGCGGGGCGCCGACGGCGTGCGCGGTGCCGTTCAGCAGCCGCCAGTACCCGGGCGGGTCGGGCGCCCCGGGAAAGGCGCAGTCCAGACCGACCACGGCGACGGCCGGCGGGTTCGTCCCGGGCGCCGGGGCACCGGTCGCGGCGTCCGGCTGCGGCGCGGCGCCCCGGAGCGGGACGGTTTCCTCGGGCAGGACGGCTTCCTGGTGCGGCGCGGCTTCCTGGTGCGGCATCGTCACACCTCCGCCGGTCCGTCGGTGCGGGCGGGTCCGCCGCGCGCGTACTCGTCGGCCAGGCAGCGGGCCAGCGCCTCGACCGTCGGGTGGTCCCAGGCGACGGTGGGCTCCATGAAGAGCGCGAACTCGTCCTCGATGTCGCCGTAGAGGCTCAGCGCGGCCACGGAGTCCAGCCCGTACTCCGCGAAGGGCGTGCGCGGATCGATGTCCTCGGCCGGTCGGCCCAGGAACTCCGCGAGGCGGTCGGTCAGCCACCGCGCGAACTCGCGCTCCCCCAGCGCCGCGGGGAGCGCCGCCCGGGTCGGGCCCGGCGGACGGCTCCCCGGCGGATCCGGGACCCGGGCCCCGGTCGGTTGCGGCATCATGGCATGCTCCTCAGCCGGCGAGCGGGGTGTCGTACAGGTCGTAGCTGCGTCCCTCGTGGTAGCGCGCGAGTACCTCGTCCAGCAGGTGCCCTTCCACCTCGGAGGGCAGCTCGGGCAGCGGGCGGCCGAGCCGCCTGACGAGCCGGGCGAGGGCGGCGGTCAGCCACCCGGGGCCGGCGAGGAAACCGGCACCGGCCGGCTGCGGCCCGGCGCTCCCGGCGGAACCCGGGGGCCGGCCCCCGTCCGGGTCCCGGCTCTGCCGGCGCCACACTCCCAGGCAGGCGGCGGCCGCCAGCAGCAGCGCATAGCGGTCCGCGCCCGCGTAGGCGCGCGGGCTGGCCAGTACCGTGCGGTCCCTGGCGGGCATGGCCGCGCACTCCTCCTGGAGGGCGCGCAGCTCCGCCTCCAGCTCGCCCGCCAGCGCGGTCAGCGCCGGGCGGTGGACGCCGGTGCGGGCACCGTCGGCCGCCAGTTCCCCGGCGGCTCCCACCAGGGAGCAGGCCAGCGAGTCGGAGGTCGCCACGAGGGCGAGCCGCGCCGGGTCCAGCGGGGGCAGCGGGTCCCGGATCCGGAACAGCCCGTCGGGCGCGGGTGTGCCGCCGCACCACGCGGTGCGGGCCAGCCGAGGCAGCTGCGGGATGATCGTCGCCTGGCAGGCGGCGGTGCCCGCATGGCCCAGGCTGATCATCGGCAGGTCCCGTACATGCTTCTGGAAGGCCCCGTACTCGCCGCCGCGCACATAGAAGTTGGCGCCCAGCACGACGGACAGGTCGTAGGTGGTCTCCGTCAGCAGCTTGGGCAGCAGATACTTGACGGCTGCCGCGTACACGCTGGTCTCGGCGGGCAGCAGATGGACGGCGCGGGTGGCGGCCAGCGCCAGGCAGTCGCAGATCAGCAGGTCGGTGAAGGCGCCGACGAGGGTGGCGCGGGCGTGCGGGATCTCCAGCACCGAGCGGTTGTAGAGCTGCCGGTCGAGGGCGAAGCCCACCGCGGTGCGCAGGGCCGTGTCGCCCCCGCCCAGGATCATCGAGGGAACGACGCTGCGGGTGATCTGGAAGGATCTGAGGGCCAGTTCGACGCCGTCGCCCACCTCTCCGACGAGCGCGTCCCCGTCGACGGGGCAGTCGGTGAACTCGATGCCCGCGTTCTGGCAGCCGCGCACCCCGACGGTGTGGTAGCGCGGCAGATAGCGCAGCCGTCCGGCGGGGAGGCGGTCCTTCTCGACCAGCAGCACGGAATGGCTGCGGCTGCCCGCCGCCTCGTCGGTCCGGCTGAAGAGGACGAGCGCCTCGGCCCGTACGACGTTGTTGATGACCTGCTTGACGCCGTCGAGCCGGAACCCGCCGTCGGCGGTGGGGGTGGCCCGGAACTCGTTGCGTACGAAGTCGTTGCCGTGCGCCAGCTCGTGGTAGGCGATGGCCAGCCGGCCGCCGTTCAGCAGCAGTTCGGCGACCCGGCGGCGCTGCTCCTCGGTCCCGGCCGCCCAGACCGCCACGGCGGCCAGGAACGTGGTGGCGCCGTAGCCGAGGCCCAGGCTGGCGTCCCGGCGGAAGACGGTGCGCAGCACCCGTCCCAGGGTGTCGACCCGGTCGAGCCGCCCGCCCCGCTCCCGGGGCACGAACTCGGCGTTCAGCCGGAAGTCGGTGAGCACGTCCTCCGCCTCGGCGAGCAGTTCACCGCGCTCGTCGGCGGCCAGCAGGGCTGCGGTGCCCAGCGGATTGCCCGGATCGTCCGGAGCGCCGAAGCGGCGTTCCAGATCGGCGATCCGGTGCTGGATCCGGAGCTCCTCGTCGGCCCCGGTGGCCTCGCCCTCGGCCTTGCGCTCGGTCGGCGTCAGCATGGCGGTCCCTCCGCTGTGCGGCAGGGGAACAGCGAGAACAGCTCCCCCGCCGCGTACTGTGCGGCCATCCGTTCCAGCAGCCGCTCGTACAGCGGCTCCCGCGCCTCCTCCTCCACCCCCCGGGGCCGCGGCAACGGCCCCGTACTGCCGGGTACAGCTTCCTCCAGCCCGCTCGAGAGCCGGTCCAGCACCGCATGGAGCCACAGCGGCGACGGAGCGGCCCTCCCTGCGCCGCCCCCGCCGCCCCCGCCGTCTCCGGCGTCTCCGGCGTCTCCGGCGCTCCCGCCGTCCCCGCCGTACCGCCACAGCCCCAGCGCACAGGCGGCGGCCAGGCAGCCGCTGTAGCCGCGGGCCAGGTCGAAGCTCTCCACGGGCGCCCCGCCGGGCAGCAGCCGGGCCGCGCCCATCCGGGTGTGCAGCCCGCGGCAGGCGGCGGTGAGGGTACGGGCCGCACGCGCCGCCGGGACCAGCCGGACGTCGTCCGCGGCGGCGCGGACGAGCACCGCGGTACTGCCGGGAAGCGAGGCGGCCAGCGTGCTGCCGTGCCGGGCCAGCAGACTCAGCGCCTCCGGCCGCAGCCGGGGCAGCGGCCGGTCCGCGGAGAAGGTGGCGGCCTCCCAGTCCCGGTGCCGGACCGCGCCGCTTCCGGCCGGTGCCGCGAACCCGCGGGCCAGCGTGCGGAACTGGGCGGTGAGCGCGTACAGGTTCACCATCGTGTTGCCGTCGAAGATCCCCACGATCCGGTGGTCGCGCTCCAGTTTCTGGAAGCGCCCGTGCGCGTGGTGGTCGCTGAGGAACGCGCGCGCCCCCAGCACACCGCGCAGCCGCAGCAGGATCCGGTCCACCGTCGTGGGCACCAGGTACTTGGCCACCGCGGAGGTGACGCTCAGCTCCTCGGGCAGTGTGTGGATGCTGCGGGCCGCGACCAGGCTGAGCGCCTCGGCGGCCAGCAGGTCGGCGTAGCACTCCGCCAGCGTCCGCCGTACCAGGGGCAGGTCCAGCATCCGCCGCCCGTACAGTTCGCGCCCCGCGGCGAAACCGTAGGCCAGCCGCAGCCCGTGGTCGGCGGCGCCCAGCGACAGCCCGGTGCACAGCGAGCGGGTGATCTGCAGCGCCTTCAGCACGGTCTCGGGGCCCTCGCCCTCCCGGCCGACCAGCCCGTCCCGGCCGACCGGCGCCGCGTCGAAGGCGATGCCGCTGATGTCGGCGCCGCGAATGCCCAGCGTGGGCACCTTGGGCAACGGACGCCACGTCCCGTGCGGCAGCCGGGTCTTGTCCACGAGCAGCAGACTGAAGCCGCGCGGCCCGCCCTCCGGCGCGGTGCGGGCCAGCAGGCAGACCAGCCGGCCGCGGGTGGCGTTGTTGATCAGCCACTTCTCGCCGGTGATGCGGTAGCCCTCCGGTGCCGCCTCGGCGACGACCTCGCCCGCCATCAGGTCGCTGCCGTGGGCGCGTTCGGTGAGCCCGAGCGAGACCAGCTCCCCGGCGCGCACCAGGTCGGCCAGCCGCGCGGTCCCGGCGCTCTCCTCGGCGACCCAGACGCAGACGGCGCCCAGGAAGGTCTTGCCGTGTGCCACGGCACTCGTCAGATCCCGCCGGGCCAGGGCGCGGACCACTTCCAGGAGCTGCGGCAGCCCGGTGAGCGCGCCGCCGTACCGCGCGGGCACGTAGTAGTGCGGCACGCCGATGCGGTCGAGTGCGGCGCAGACGGCCGCCGGGAACTCCTCGGCGGCGTCCTGGCGGGCGGCGGCCGCGTAGCCGAGCGGGCCCGCAGCGTCCTCGGGGTCGCCGAGCAGGGCGTCCAGCCGTTCGGCCAGCGGCAGCCCCGCGGCCGGTTCCGGGTGCACCGGTGCGGGTGCCGGCTCCGGCGATTCCTCCGGCTCCTCCGGTTCCTCCGCGGCCCCGGACGACGCCGCGGGTGCGGGGGGCGAGGAGCCCGCGGCGGACGGTCCACGCTGCGGCGTCCGCCGCCCGCGCACCACCGTCACCCTCGCTCCCCGGCGCCGCGGCGGCTGTCGGCCCGCGCGTCGGCCGCGGCCTCCACGAGCTTGCGCACCTCGGGCGCGACCACCTCGTGCAGCGGATGGATCTGGCCCTCCAGGAACATCTGCCGCATGGCGCGGCGCTGCAACTTGCCGCTGGTGGTCCGGCGCACCGTGCCGGGGCGCACCAGCAGCACGTTCTCGGCGGCGACCTCGAACTCGCTGGCCACGCGCTGCTGCACGTCCGCCGCCAGCGACGCCAGCCGGGTGTCGTAGCTGCGGCTGGTGCGCACCTCCTGGACGACGACCACATGGTCGCGCTCCGACTCCACCGAGAACGCGGCGCTGGACCCGAAGAGGGCGCTGACCTGCTGCACGCTGCGCTCGATGTCCTGCGGGTACAGATTGCGCCCGGAGACGATCATGATGTCCTTGAGCCGCCCGGTGACGAACAGCTCCCCGCCCTCGCGCACTCCCAGGTCCCCGGTGCGCAGGAAGCCGTCGGTACCGTCCGCCAGGGTGGCGCGGAAGGCGTGCGCGTTGTCCAGCGGCCGGTTCCAGTAGCCGTGCGCCACGCTCTCCCCGCGCACCCAGATCTCACCGACCCGGCGGTCCGGCAGTGGCGCGTGGCTCTCCGGGTCCACGATCCGCACCTCGCAGCCGCGCGGGATGCCCGAGCTGACCAGGGTGCGGCTCGGCCTGCCCGGCCGCGCCGCGCGCACGGTGTGGTGCTCCAGGTCGGCGCTGTCCACGGTGCGCTCCAGCGCCGGCGCTCCGGGCGACCCGCCGGAGACCAGCAGCGTGGCCTCGGCCAGCCCGTAGCAGGGGTAGAACGCCTCGCGGCGGAAGCCGGTGGACGCGAACCGCTCGGCGAACGCGTCCATGGTCTCGGCGCGCACCGGCTCGGCGCCGTTGACGGCCGTCGTCCAGCGGGAGAGGTCCAGTCCCGCCGACTGCTCGTCGGTGACGCGGCGCAGGCACAGGTCGTAGCCCAGGTTCGGCCCCCCGCCGGTGGTGATGCCGTAGGTGTCGATCATCCGCAGCCAGTTGACCGGGCGTTTGACGAAGCTGATCGGCGGCAGCAGCACGCCTCTGCTGCCCAGCCACAGCGGATGCAGCAGGTGGCCCGCCAGGCCCATGTCGTGGTGGAACGGCAGCCAGCCGCCGACCACCGAGTCCGCCGTGGTCCGCATCCCCTGCTGGATGGCCTCCTGGTTGGCGAGCAGATTGCGGTGGGTCACCATGACCCCCTTGGGGTCGCTGACCGACCCGGAGGTGTACTGCAGGTAGGCGACGTCGTCGGGGAACAGCCCGGGCTCGTGCCACTGCGGCTCGCCGCCACCGGCCTCCTGGGTGCCCGCCGCACCGGCCACCGCCCGGTCGGTGGCCAGGCAGACGACCTCGGGGTGGCCGATGGAGGCCAGCAGCTGGGAGACCGCGGAGGCGTTGGCCGAGTCCGTCATCAGATAGCTGACGGCGGCGTCCTTGATGATGTTGGCGACCCGCTCCACGTTCTGCCGGGCGCCACCGGGCGGCGGCGCCGGGACGGCCACCGCTCCGGCGAACAGGCAGCCGAGGAAACTGGTGACGAACTGGGCGCCGTCGGTGTGCAGGATCAGCACCCGCTGGCCGTGGCAGCCGCGCGCCTGGAGCCAGGCGGCCAGACGCAGGGAGCGCGCACCCACCTCCCCGTAGCTGAGGGAGTCGGCCTCGAGCCGGTCGTCGTGCCCGGCCCGGACGAACTGGTAGGCGGTCGCGTCGGGCCGCTCGTGGATCCTGCGCAGTGCGAGTTGCGTGAAGTTCCTGGGCACAGCAATCATCGCCCCCATAGCCCCGTTGGCGACCCGCCCGACGGGCGGGCCTTTGCAGACGACCGCGAACGTGTCATCTCTGGCGAGAGCTTGACGTGGTTCTCTCAAGTCCCCCTTTATTCAGCGTGGACCGGGCCTGTTCCTCCTCTTCCTGCTCCGTCACGTCGAAGTGCGGCACCACCCAGATCAGTCCGTACGTGGACAGCGCCCGCCACACCGCCGCCAACACCTTGCGCACCCACACCGTGGCCTCCCGGGATTCCGAAACGGGGGCCCAGGATGCGCGCGCCCGCTCGACGACGGCTCCAGAAATCCGCGGCACCCGCGCCGCCCCACCGTGCGCGCCCCCGACCCGTTGTCGCCGGTGCCGAGGAGACCGGTGAGACCGCCGGGGGCGGACCACGGCAGGCACAGCCAGCCCTTCGAGCCCGGTCTCGGGCCACCGGCGCAGCGGTCCGCATGCCCCGATGAGCGCATGCTCCTCGATCAGTGTCGCCACCCGGGCTCCCCGAAACCGTCTGCGGCTCCACGGCCCCACCAGCACAGACCGTCGCCGTGGAGCACCGCTGGGGTGCGGTCGCAGCGGTACCGGTGCGGCCCGCGGCGCCCGGGCCGGCCGGGGGCGCCGGTCCGCGGCTGCGGTGGGAAGTGCGGTGCCCGGTGCCGGGGCCGGCACCGGGCCGGGCACGGGTCAGCGGCTGGGCGGCGGGGGCGCGTGCGGGGCGCCCTCCTCGGCCGCCAGGACATGGGTGAGCAGCCGCTGGCGGGCCGGGGAGAGCCGGCCCCGGTTCCAGTGCGAGGCGGTGAAGCAGGCCGCGGCCGTCCGGGGTCCGACGGTGGCCCGGCCCGCCTCGAAATACCCGTCCCGCCAGCGGGCCGCCACCTTGCGCACCGCCTCGGCGTGCCGGGCCAGCGCGGCGCGGTGCTCCTCGGGGAAGGCGTGCAGCGCCTCTTCGCGCGGGATGCGCCAGTACGCGGCGATACGGGCGGCGGCCTGCTCCCGTGCCGCCCGGGCGCCGGCCGCCGCGAAGCCTCTGGGGCCGTGGCCGGTCTGGCGGCTCAACGCGTGCCACACCCCGCGGTGCTCCCGGCCGGTGATGCCCAGTCCGGCGAAGAGCTCGCGCAGGATCAGCAGCGAGTGCCGCCAGGCCGCGGACCGGTCCTCCCCGCCGGGATGCCGGGCGTGGTGATCCAGCCAGGCGAAGGAGTCGATGCTGAAGAGATCGTGCGCGTACGGCATCGAGGCCGGACCGCCGAACAGGTAGTGCTCGTGCTCGTAGACCACCGGCACGGGCCGGGTGCGCGCCCCCTGGCACCGTGCGAACCGGTGCAGCAGCGCGGTACGCAACTCGGCGGCGTCCTGCGGCCCGAACGCCTGGAAGCGCACCCGGACCGCGGGATCCTGATGCGTGAAGAAGAAGTTCCGCGCCCGCTCCGCGCCCAGGAATTCCCGTGCCACCACGCCGAGTTCGGCGCAGAACTCGGCCCGGGCCCGCGCGTCCCGTGCCACGGTCAGATTGACCTGCGCCCAGGGCGCTCCGGCCCCGGCGTCCCGGGCGGCGGCGAGCCCGGCGGTGATCCCCGCCGACAGCGCCGCCCGGCCCCGCGACCGCAGCTCCCGCAGCCGCCCCACGACTGCGGGCCGGGCACGCCCGGGACGCAGCAGATACCAACCCTCGGGCAATTCCCGCCCCCTTCACCGGTGACCGCGCCGCCCGCGATCACGTCCTGGAAAGGAGGTGCCCGCCCTCGGGAGCATCCAACGACGGCCCCATATTCTTCATATGACCGGCAGTTGTACGCCGGTGCAGAGCAGCGGGGCAGCGGGCGCCGGAGCGTTTGCAGCACCCGACCGCGGCGCGGGCGGCGCCCGAGGCCGGTGCAAGGCGCCCGAAGCGGGCGCGTGCGCTCACCGCTGCCGGCACACCCACGGAGGCGTGGTCGGCGGACGCAGGCGAGAGCACCGGACGCGGGTGAGAACGCAAGAGGCAGGCGAGCGCACCCGACGTGTGCAAGAGCACCCGGCTCCGACGAGAGCACCCGACACAGAACAGAACCGGCCATCCTGCACCGGAACGAGAGCACCCGTCACACCGACGCACACCCGACCCGGACCGGCAGCGCCCGGCGCAGACCAGACCACCCGGCACCGGCGAGAGCACCCGTCACCGGAGAGAGCGCCTCAGCGCGCCACCTCACCTCCGGGAACGGCGCCCTCGGCGGCCGCGGGCCCGACGTCCTGTGTGCTGCTCCTGCCGGGTGCCGCCAGGGCGGCGGCCCGTTCGCGTGCGGTGGCCGCCAGGGCCGACCGGCCGACCGCGTCGGCGAGCCGGGCCTGGCCGAGCCAGTTGTAGGGGCTGGTGGGGCGCAGGGCGAGGCGTTCGCTCAGCAGGGCGCGGGCCAGGTCCAGCCGCCGGGCGCGCAGCGCCGCCTCCAGGAGGGTGCGCTGCACCGCGTCCCGCTGCGCATGGCTGCCGCCGAACGTCGCGAACCGGCCGCGCAGCGGGAAGAGCAGGTCGACGGCGTCCTCGTACCGCTCCTGGGTGAAGGCGAGGAGCGCCCGGCAGACCGGCAACCCGATCTCGGCCGTCATGGCGTGGTTGGTGACGCCCGGATGCGAATGCGTCGCCCACTCCTTCCGGTCGGCCAGCAGCGCTTCGGCCTCGCGCACCCGCCCCGCGCCGAGGTAGGCCATGACGGCGTGGGTGTCGTTGAAGGCGTAGTGCGGTCCGTCGCCGCGGGCGGCCCAGGCGTCCGCCAGCGGGGCCCACCGGTCCCCGACCGCCGCGCGGTCGTCGTCGCCTCCCAGGTGGAACCGCCACAACAGCGAGGAGGCGTCCAGCAGTTCGAGGGCGAGGCCGCTGGTGACCGCAGGGTCGAGCGCGGCGTCGTAGACCTCCAGCACCCGGCGCGTGTCGCCCGCCTCCAGCGCGTAGAGGGCATAGTGCCACCAGTTGTGCACCGCCATCATGTTGCCGGCGCCCCACTCCGGCCTGCGGGCGTCGAGAAACCGGATGCCTTCCGCGAACCTGCCCTGCATCTCCAGGGTGTGCACGACGGCGTGGATGCCCCATACGTCGCCCGGGTGCCGCTCCACTGCCGCCCGGGCGGTCTCCTCGGCCCGGGCGTAGTGGCCGGACTCCTCCAGCCCGAAGCCGAGCATGCCCAGCAGCGGGCCGTGGTGCGGATCCTCCTCGTCCCAGGCCGTCAGCGCGCCGGCGATCCGGTCGCGCAGCGCGGCGGCGTTCCCGGTGAAGAAGTCGATCTGGTGTCCGACGACCAGCGCCAGGGCGTCCCGGGGCCAGGCGACGGCGATCTCGCGCAGCACGGCGCCGGCCCGCGCGATGTTCCCGTCCAGCCAGGCGGCAGCGGCGGTCAGATGCGCCTGTTCGCGTGCGGTGCGGGCCCCGTCGTCCGCCGCGGCCCGGAAGCGCGCGAACTCCTGGCGGGCCGCGGCCGCCTGGCTCTGCTCGGTGCCGAGCAGCCCGAGGTACGCGGCGAAGACCTGGCCCAGCGGTGCACCGGGCGCCAGCCGGCGCAGCTCGGCGACGGACTCCGCGACATCGCCGCGGAAGAAGAGCAGCGAGTCGACGGCGCTCTCGTACCAGGTGGCCGCGGCGTCACCCGCGGCGCCGCTGCCGAGGCCGCTCATCTCCAGCCCGTGCCGGTCCCGCCGCCCGGAGGGGCGGCCCCCGGCGGCAGCTCCGTTCGCTCCGTGCGCGCGGGAGGAGACCGAGGCGCGTGCGTCAGCCGCTACCGCCTCGCGCCGTACGGCGTCGGCCGGCACCGCCCCGGTCTGCAGGGCGTCGGCCGGCAGCACGCCGACTCGTACGGCGTCGGCCGACGCCCCGTCAGCCGGTGCGGCCTCCGGGCCCTCCGCTGCCGTGGCCGCCGTCCGTGCCGTCCTGCCGCCCGCCGCGTCTCCTGCGTCCCCCGCGCCCGGTACGCCGCCCATTGCCGCTCCTCCCGCCGAGACCGCCGCCCCCACCGACCGGGGCGGCCTTCCCCCGCGGCATACCCCGTGCCTGCCGCGGTGCCTCGTGCCGCGCGGGTGAAGATCCGGACGGCCAGTGGACGGGGCGGGTCAGTGCGCCGGGGACGGTGGTGGTCCCGTCGCCGTGGGCGGCGTCCAGCTGCGGCTGGGTCAGGAAGAGCGCGCCTGCCAGGTCGGCGCCCCGCAGATCGGCGTCGCGCAGATCGGCGCCCAGCAGGTCGGCCCGGTGCAGATCGGCTCCGCTCAGGTCGGCGGCGATCAGGAGTGCGCCGCGCAGTGTGGCTCCGCGCAGTTGCCCGTCCCGCAGCCGCGCGCCCGCCAGATCGGCGCGCCGCAGGTCGCGGCCACCGAGGCCGTGCCGGACCCGCTCGCTGACCTGTTCGAGTACCGGCCCCACCCGTGCCCGCCAGGCGGCCACGTCCACGCCGCGCAGCCGCGCGGTGTCCCCGTCGACCAGCGCCTCGATCTCCGCGATCAGCGGACGTGCCGCGGCGCCGTGCCCGGTGGCTTCGGCCTCGGTGAGCAGCCACAGCAGTTCGTGCAGCGGTCTCGTCACCCGGAAGACGGCGAACATTTCCGGCCCCGGGGTCAGCCCGGGCCGCGCGGTCACCCGCTGCCCGGCCCCGTAGCAGTCGAAGACGGCGCAGCCGGTGAAGCCGCTCTCGCGCAGCCCCGCGTGGATCGAGCAGCGGTTCTCCGCGGTCAGGTGCGTGCACCGCTGTCCGGCCGGTTTGTCGGCGGCGAAGTCCGCCGAGGCGGTGAACGGCAGCGCCACACAGCACAGCCCCGCACATTGTTCGCAGTCGGCCCGCAGCCGCTGCCCGCTCCCCTGGCCTCCGGACCCGTCCATCCGCCCAACCTAGACCCTCCCGAGAGGGGTCGAGCACGCCAGGGGGCGTGGGGGCCGAGGACCGGAGGGACGCAGCGGATCGTGCCGGGAACGGGCGCCGCGCCGGGGCACCGGTCAGGGCTTGCGGGCCACGGCGCCGAACTGGGCGACGCTCTTCTCGTCCTCCGCCGCGTGTCCGGGGCGCCAGCGCGCGCACGAGACGATTCCGGGCGCCAGCAGTTCCAGCCCCTGGAAGAAGCGGGCGACCTCGGCGCGGGTGCGGGCGGTGATGGGAGGCGTGGCGTTCTCGTTCCAGAACTCCATCGCCTCGACGTTGGCCTCACCGCCCAGTTCGAGCGTGGGATGGGTGAGGGCCAGATAGCTGCCGGAGGGCACGGCCGACATCAGGGTCCGCACGATCTGCACGGCCTCGTCCGTGTCGGCGACGAAGTTGAGGACGCCCAGCAGTATGACGGCGACCGGCCGGTCGAAGTCCAGGGTGTCCTCGGCGGCGTCCAGGATCGCCCGGGGCTGGTGGGCGTCGGCCGCGATGTAGTCCGTCACCCCCTCCGGGGAGCCGACGAGGAGGGCGCGGGCGTGGGTGAGGACGGTGGGGTCGTTGTCGACGTAGACGATCCGCGCGGTGGGCGCCGTCCGCTGCGCCACCTGGTGGGTGTTGTCCGCCGTGGGCAGGCCGGTGCCGATGTCGAGGAACTGGCCGATGCCCGCGTCGCCCGCCAGGTACCGCACGGCGCGGCCGAGGAAGGCGCGGTCCGCGCGGGCCACCTCGCGGATGCTGGGGTACATGGTGGTGATGTGGTCGCCGACCTGCTGGTCGACGTCGTAGTAGTCCTTGCCGCCCAGCCAGTAGTTCCACACCCTGGCGTTCTGCGCGACGTGCGCGACGGGGGGCGGCTCTCCCGGCGGGTCGCTGCGTTCGCTCACGTTGGCGCCCTCCACTCGACGGCTGCACTGGAGCTGTCACCGAGTCTAGGCCGCCCCGCCGGTACTGCGGCAGCGCAGCGCGGCGGAAGACCCCGCTGACGCCCTCGGCAGGAGAGGCCGACGGGTTGGCACTTCCTCCAGCCGGTCCTGGCAGATGCTATAGGAACAGCACTCACGCATTGCAGATGCGAGCGCATAACCCATACGTTGACGCACATGCAGTCGTACACCATCGGGCAGGCCGCGCGCCTGCTCGGCGTCAGCCCGGACACGGCCCGACGCTGGGCGGACGCGGGGCGGGTCGCCACCCACCGCGACGAGAGCGGGCGCCGAGTGATCCAGGGGCGCGACCTGGCGGCCTTCTCCGTCGCCCTCGGCCAGCACACCGGCGAGGACGAGGAGGCCCCCTACACCTCGGCCCGCAACGCGTTCCCCGGCATCGTCACGGCCATCAAGCTGGGCGACGTCGCGGCCCAGGTCGAGATCCAGGCGGGGCCGCACCGGCTGGTCTCGCTGCTGACCCGGGAGGCGGTGGAGGAGCTGGGACTGGAGGTCGGCATGCAGGCCACCGCCCGGGTGAAGTCGACGAACGTGCACATCGACCGCCCCTGAGCGCTGCGGGCGCAGGCCGCCGTCCCGGCCGCGCCCGCAGCCCCTCCCCCTCCCCCGTCCCCGTCCGTTCCGCGCCTCCGTCCGTTCCGCGTCCGCCGCCCCCACGCACCGTCCTCGTCCGTTCCGCCGCACCCGTGCACCCCGCCGCCGCACGCACCGCATCAGGAGTTGCCGTATGCGTTCAGCCGCCTTCCCCCTCCCGACACCCCGCCGGGCACTCGCCGCGCTCGGCGCCGCCGCCCTGCTCCTCCCCCTCGCCGCGTGCGGCGACGACAGCGACGAGCGCAGCGGCGGCGGGAGGACCGAACTGACGGTGCTCGGCGCCGCGTCCCTCACCGACGTCTTCAAGGCGGCGGGCAAGGCGTACGAGAAGGAGCACCCCGGCACCCGGGTGAAGTTCTCCTTCGCCGGTTCGCAGGCGCTGGCGGCGCAGGTCGAGCAGGGCGTGCCGGCGGACGTGCTGGCCACCGCGGACACCACCACCATGCGCGGCGTGCGCAGCGAGACCGGCAAGCCCGCGGTCTTCGCCAGGAACCGACTGGTCATCGCGACGGGCGAGGGCAACCCGAAGAAGGTGAAGAGCCTGGAGGACCTGACCGACAGCTCGCTCAAGGTGGTGCTGGCCGCGCCCGAGGTGCCCGTCGGGCGCTACGGCAAGCAGGTGCTGGAGGCGCAGAAGCTGAAGGTCGAGCCCGTCTCGCAGGAGCCGGACGTGCGGGCCGTGCTCAGCAAGGTGGAACTGGGCGAGGCGGACGCCGGACTGGTCTACAAGACGGACGCGGCCACGGTGCCCGGGAAGGTCGACGCCGTCGACATACCCGACCGGCAGAACGCCATCGCCTCCTATCCCGCCGCCACCCTGAAGAGTTCCGGACACCGCGAGGAGGCGGCGGAATTCGTCCACTGGCTGAGCACTCCTCCGGCGCAGAAGCTGCTGCGCAAGGCCGGTTTCCAGCACCCGTGACCGGCTCGCACCCGGCCGCGCCCGGATCCCGGCCCGGCCCGCACCCGCCCGCGTCGGCGCCCGGCCCGCGTCCGGACCGGCGTCCGCACAGCGGCAGGCGCCGCACCGGGACCCGGGCACCGCTCGCGCTGGCGGTGCCGGCGCTGCTGGCGACGGGGTTCCTGCTGGTGCCGCTGCTCGGCATCCTGGCGCGCACGGAGTGGGGAGCGCTCGGCTCCCATCTGGGCAGCGAGGGCGTCACCGAGGCGGTGCGGCTCTCGCTGCTGGTCTCCTTCGGCGCGCTCGCGCTCTCCCTGCTGCTGGGTGTGCCGCTGGCCTGGCTGCTGGCCCGGGTGGACTTCCCGGGCAAGGCCCTGGTGCGGTCGTTGGTGCTGCTGCCGATGGTGCTGCCGCCGACCGTGGGCGGAGTGGCACTGCTGCTCGGCTTCGGCCGGCGGGGGCTGCTGGGCCCCTGGCTGGAGGACTCCTTCGGTGTCGTCCTGCCGTTCCACACCTCGGGCGCCGTGGTCGCGGCGACGTTCGTGTCGATGCCGTTCCTGGTGATCAGCCTGGAGGGGACCCTCGCGGGGCTGCGCCCCGCCTACGAGGAGACGGCCGCCTCGCTGGGGGCCGGGCCGCTGCGGGTGTTCGGCACCGTGACGCTGCCGCTGGTGGCCCCCGGGCTGGCCGCGGGGGCGGCACTGACCTGGGCCCGGGCGCTGGGCGAGTTCGGGGCGACGATCACCTTCGCGGGGAATCTGCCGGAATCGACGCAGACCCTGCCGCTCCAGGTGTACCTGCTGCTCCAGAACGAGCCGGAGGCGGCGACCTCGGTCTCGCTGCTGCTGCTCGCCATCGCCATGGCGGTGCTGGTCGGGTTGCGTGGCCGCTGGACCGGCACCGGCGGCTCCTCCCGCGGGAACGTACGGCGCCGCCTCCCGGGGCGGCGGAACGAGCCGGCACCGGAGGGGCCGCAGGATGCGCCACCGGTCGCACCGGCCCCCGGCAGCACGACGCCACCCGGCACCGGCGCCCCCGGGTCCGGGGTCCCCGGGGCCCGCGTGCCCGGTGACGTCCCGGGCCCCGGCGTCCGCGGCGGGAACTGGCCGCTGCACGCCCGGGTCACCGGATTCACCGAGCTCACCCTGGAGGCCGCGCCCGGCACCACGGTGGCGGTCGTCGGCCCCAACGGAGCGGGCAAGACGACACTGCTGCGGGCCCTCCTCGGCCTGACCCCGCGCGCCCGCGCCGAACTGGCGCTCGGCGACAGCGAGGTCGGCTCACTGCCCCCGCACCGGCGCGGAGTGGCCTGGGTCCCGCAGGACGGCGCGCTCTTCCCGCATCTGACCGCGCTGTCGAACACGGCCTACGGGCTGCGCGCACAGGGCGCGGGCCGCGCCGAGGCACGCCACCAGGCGCAGGAGTGGCTGTCGCGGCTGGGGGTCGGGCATCTGGCGCACCGCAGACCGGGCCAGCTCTCCGGCGGGCAGGCGGGCCGGGTGGCGCTGGCCCGCGCGCTGGCCGCCCGGCCCCGGCTGCTGCTGCTGGACGAGCCGCTGGCCGCGCTCGACCAGACGACGCGCGCCCGGGTGCGGCACACGCTGCGCGGCCATCTCTCCGGTTTCGGCGGGGTGTGCATGCTGGTCACACACGATCCGGTGGAGGCCGTGTCGCTGGCCGACCGGGTCCTGGTGCTGGAGGACGGCCGGGCTCTCCAGGACGCTCCGCCCGCGGAGGTCACCCGGCATCCGCGTTCGCCGTGGGTGGCACGGATGCTAGGCCGCAACGCGCTGCCGGGCACCGGAGCGGGCGGCAGCACCCTGGACCTGGACGACGGGGGCACCCTGGTGGCCGCGGACCCGGTGCCCGAGGGCGCTGCCGTGCTGGCGGTCATCGCCCCCGAGGCGGTCGCCCTGCACCGCGAGCGGCCGCACGGCAGCCCCCGCAACGTACGGCGCGGAACGGTACGCGAGATCACCGCGGTCGGCAGCCGACTGCGGGTGCTGGTGGCGGCGGAGCCCGGCCCGGGCGGCCCGGCGGTCGAGGGCGGCCCGGCGGACGGCCCGGCCGGCGGCCCGGATCTGGTGGCCGAGATCACCGCGGAGGCCGCGGCCGAACTCGGGCTGGCGGACGGTGCCGAGGTGTTCACCAGCGTCAAGGCCACGGAGATCACCCTCGTGGAGCGCTGACCGGCGGCCCGGCGGGTACGCGGGCCGGCAGGAGCGGACGACGCGAACAGGCGGCGAACAGGCGACGGGCGGCCGACGGCTGCAATCCGGTGGGGGCGACGGCCCCGGCCTCGGCCGCGCCGCCGTTCGGGATAATGACCGGGGCCGCGCGGCGGTCGTTCCGTATACCGAACAGAGCATCGCGAGGAAGGAGGGGCCGTGAGCGGTCCCCAGGGGTCGATCCGGAGCATGCTGGCACTCAACCTGAAGCGGGTGCGGGCCCGGCGCGGACTGTCGATCTCCGAGCTCTCCCGCCGGTCGAGGATCGGCAAGGCGACGCTGTCCCAATTGGAGTCGGGCACCGGCAATCCCACCATCGAGACGGTCTTCAGCCTCTCGCGGGTCCTGGAGGTGCCGATCTCCGACCTGCTGGACACCCAGCGGCCGGCGGGGCTGCGCGTGGTCCGCGGCGAGGACGTCGAGGTGCTCAGCGGCGAGGGGGTCGACCTGCGCCCGCTGCAGCGGATCGAGTCCGGAGAGGCCGTCTTCGAGGTGTACGACCAGCAGTTCCGGGCCGGTGAGCGGCGGGACTCGCCGGGCCATGTGGGCATCGAGCACACCGTGGTGCAGGCCGGGCGGCTGGAGGTGGCGGTCGACGGCGAGGAGGTGGAGCTGACGGCCGGGGACTACGTCGCCTTCGACGCCGCACTCCCGCACAGCTACGCCGCCGCGGAGGGCACGGTGCGCTCGGTGCTGCTCCTCCAGTACCGGACGGACCAGCGGTTGCACCCGAGCGCCCCGCACCCGCTGCCCGAAGCGGACGCCCCGCACGGCGCGTGAGCCCCCGCCCGGGCGGCAGGCCCGCCGCCCGGACCGCGGCCTCCCGGCTCCGCCCTCCGGCGCCCGGATGCAGATCCGTTGACACGCCCCGGGCGCTGGCATAGCGTCCGTATCGTTCGCTTTGCCGAACAGGGAGGTTCGATGGACCGAACGCGGGTCGCGGTGCTCGGCGCCGGCATCATCGGAGTGGCCTGCGCGCGGGAACTCGCCCTGGCCGGGCTGGAGGTGACGCTGCTCGACCGCGGCGGCGCGGGCGCGGCCACCACCTCGCACGGCGAGGGCAACATCCTGGTGTCCGACAAGGGCCCCGGCCCCGAGCTGCGGCTGGCCCAGTTCTCCCGGCGGCTGTGGCCCGAGGTGCTGGCCGCCGTCGCGGAGCGCTCCCGGGCCGGGCGGCGGGCGGTCGAGACCGCCGAATGGGACCCGAAGGGCGGTGTCGTCGTCGCCACCACCGCCGCCGGGGCCCGCGGCCTGACGGAGTTCTCCGCGGCCCAGCGCACCGCCGGGGTGCGGGCCGAGGAGCTGACCGCCGACGCGCTCCGCGCGGCCGAACCCTTCGTCACCTCCGCGCACACGGCGGCCGTCCACTATCCCGAGGACGCCCAGGTGCAGCCCGCGGGCGCGGCGGCGGCACTGCTCACGGACGCGCGCGCGGCGGGCGCCGAACTGCGCACCGGCGAGGAGGTGCTGGCCGGGGTCGTGCGCGGCGGCCGGCTGACCGGGGTCCGCACCTGCACCGGGCTGCTGGAGGCCGATCTGTTCGTCGACGCGGCCGGACCGTGGTCGGGTGTGCTCTCCGCCCGGCTCGGGGCGCCGGTCGCCGTGGCACCGCGCCGGGGCGAGGTGCTGGTGACGACGCCGCTGCCGCCGACCGTCTTCCACAAGGTGTACGACGCGGACTACGTGGGCGCGGTCGGCAGCAGCGAGGAGGAGTTGCAGACCGCCGCCGTGGTGGAGTCCACCGCGGCGGGCAGCGTGCTGATCGGCTCCTCGCGGCGCCGGGCGGGCTTCGACGACCGGCTGCGGCCCGAGGTGCTGTCGGCGGTCGCCGCCACGGCACTGCGGCTCTTCCCCTCCCTGGCGGGAGTACCGGTGATGCGCGCGTACGGCGGATTCCGGCCGTACGTGCCGGATCATCTGCCGGTCATCGGTGCCGACCCCCGGCTGCCGGGGCTCTGGCACGCGACCGGTCACGAAGGGGCCGGGATCGGGCTGTCGGTGGGCACCGGGCGGCTGCTGCGGCAGCTCGTGCTGGGCGAGCCGGCCGGGATCGGGAGCCATGCCTTCCGGGTGGACCGCCCGGCCGTACTGGCGGCACCGGCCTCCCGGCAGCAGGAGGAGCAGGAGCAGCAGGGACAGGAGGAGAGATGAGTCCGAGACGTGTACCGGCCCGCGGTGCCGCCGACGGCCGCGGGGAGCGCCCGCTGCGGATCACCGTCGACGGCCGGCCCGTCGACGGCGTCGCGGGGCAGACGGTGGCGGGTGTGCTGCTCGCCGCCGGCCGCACCGCGTGGCGCAGCGGGCCCTCCGGCGCCGGGCGCGGAGTGTTCTGCGGCATCGGTGTCTGCTTCGACTGCCTGGTGACCGTCAACGGGGACCGCGACGTACGTGCCTGTCTGCGGCGCGCCGCGGACGGCGATGCGGTCCGCACCCAGTCCAGGGACCGGCGCGGCACCGGCGGGGCGCGGTCGGCGGGCACCGGAGCGGGCGGCTCCGCGGAGCACGGCGAGGCGGCCGGATGACCCGCCGTCATGTCGTGGTGACCGGCGCCGGGCCGGCCGGGCTGGCCGCCGCGTACGCCGCGCTGGCGGCGGGCGCCCGGGTGACGCTGGTCGACACCGCCGAACAGCCCGGTGGCCAGTACCACCGGATGCCGCCCGAGGCGCACACCGAACACCCCGGCACGCTCCGGCACGGCCGGGCCGCCTTCCTGCGGCGGCGCCGCCGGGTGCTGACGCATCCGCGCTGCCGCTGGCTGCCGGAGACCTCGGTGTGGGCGCTGGAGCCTACCGGCCCCGTCGCGGGCGTCCCCGCTGCGGGGACGCCCGCGACGGGAGGCTTCGGACCGCCGCCGCGGGTGCACCTGCTGTGCGGCGGCCCCGCGGACGGCGCCGGACGCGCCCGGCGCACGGTGGACGCGGACGCGCTCGTGCTGGCGACCGGCGCACATGACCGGGTGCTGCCCTTCCCCGGCTGGGAGTTGCCGGGCGTCTGCACCGCCGGGGCCGCACAGGCGCTGGTGAAGGGGGAACGCCTGGTGATCGGCGACCGCGTCGTCGTCGCGGGCAGCGGACCCTTCCTGCTCGCGGTCGCCGCGTCGCTGCTGGAGGCGGGTGCGGGCGTACAGGAGGTGCTGGAGGCCGGCACTCCTCCCGCCCTGGGCCGCAACTGGCTCGACCGGCCCTGGGAATTGGCGGCGCAACTCGGCAAGACAGCCGAACTCGCCCGCAGCGCGGCGGCGCTGGTCCGCCACCGGGTGCCCTACCGGCTCGGCCGTGCGGTCGTGGAGGCGCGCGGCGACGGCCGAGTGGAGGAGGTCGTCACGGCGCGGCTGCGCCCGGACTGGTCGGTCGTGGCCGGGACGGAGCGCACGGTGCCGGTGGACGCGCTCTGCGTCGGCCACGGGTTCAGTCCGCGGCTGGAGCTTCCGCTGGCCGCCGGCTGCGCGTTGCGGGACGGCCCGGCCGGTACCGGGAGCGGCTCCGGGCCGTTCGTGGTGGTGGACGGGGAGCAGCGCACCAGCGTGCCGGGCGTCTTCGCCGCCGGGGAGATCACCGGTGTCGCCGGGGCTCCGGCTGCCCGCGCCGAGGGCGCCGTCGCGGGATGGGCGGCCGCCGGAGGCGACCGTGCGGTACCGGCACTACGGGTGCTGCGGCGCAGCCGGGACGAGGGGCGGGCCTTCGCCCGCAGGCTGGCCCGGGCGCACCCGATCGGTGCGGGCTGGCCCGGCTGGCTGCGCCAGGACACGGTCGTGTGCCGCTGCGAGGAGACCGACTACGGCACGCTGTGCGCGGCGTTCGGCGACGCGGCGCAGGCGGCGCCGCGGGTCGCGAAGCTGAGCACCCGGGCCGGGCTCGGCCCGTGCCAGGCCCGGGTCTGCGGCCCCACCGTCGCCGAACTGCGCGCGCGTTCCGGCGCCGCCGGGTCCGCGGGCCGCGGTACGGCCGCGGAGCCGCCCGAGCACGCCCTGCACCGCAGACCGCTGGCCCAGCCCCTCCGGCTCGGCGAACTGGCCGCTCCGTCGGAGCCGTTCGCCGTTCCGGAGGACCCGTCCGACCCGACCGACCAGAGGTGAGACGCTCATGACCGGCGACAACCGAGCCGCCCGCCCCCCGCGGCCGCAGCGGACCCCGCAGGGTCTCGGCGGTGTGCTGGTGGCGACCGCGCTGCCCTACCGCGAGGACGCCTCGGCTCCCGCGGGCCTGGCCGTGGACCACGACCGCTATGCCGCGCACTGCCGGTGGCTGGTGGAGAGCGGCTGCGACGGCGTCGGGCCCAACGGCTCGCTGGGCGAGTACTCCTCCCTCACCGACCGGGAGCGCCGGGAGGTGGCCCGCACCGCGATCGAGGCGGTGGACGGTAGGGGCAGCGTCGTCGTCGGGGTGCACGGCGTCGGCTCGCACCAGGCCCGCCGCTGGGCGGAGGCGGCCGCGGAGGACGGCGCGGACGGGGTGCTCTGCCTGCCGCCCACGATGTACCGCGCCAACCGGGGCGAGGTGCTGGCCCACTTCGCCGAGGTGGCCGCCGTGGGTCTCCCGGTGATGGTCTACAACAACCCGATCGACACCAAGGTGGATCTGACCCCGGAACTGGTCGCGGAGATCGCGCAGATCGACAACGTCGTGGCCGTCAAGGAGTTCTCCGGGGACGTACGGCGGGTCCTGGAGATCCGGGAGCGGACCGCGGGGACGGGGCTGGAGGTCGTCGGCGGCGCCGACGACGTGGTGCTGGAGAGTGTGCTGATGGGTGCGACCGGCTGGTTCGCCGGGTTCCCCAATGTCTTCCCGGCCGAGTCGGCGCGGCTGTTCGAGCTGGCCGCGGCGGGGAAGCTGGAGGAGGCGCGGGCCCTGTACGAGCCGCTGGTGGCCGCCTTCCGCTGGGACTCGCGCACCGAGTTCGTCCAGGCGATCAAGCTCGGCATGGAGCAGGTCGGCAGGTTCGGCGGCCCGTGCCGCCCGCCGCGCGGACCGCTGAGCGCGGCGCAGCGGGAACAGGTCGAGGCCGACATGGCGCGCGCGGTCGCCGCACTCGCACGGCGGGAGGCCTGAATGCGCTCGGTCCGTTCGCTCAGTGCCGTCGACTCGCACACCGAGGGCATGCCGACCAGGGTCGTCACCGGCGGGGTGCCGCCGATCCCGGGTGCCACGATGGCCGAGCGCCGCCGCTGGGCCGTCGCGCACCTGGACGAGCTGCGCAGATTCCTGGTGGACGAGCCGCGCGGACACCCGGCGATGAGCGGCGCGCTGCTGCAGCCGCCGCTCCGCCCGGAGGCCGACTGGGGTGTGGTCTACGTCGAGGTGAGCGGCTTCCTGCCGATGTGCGGCCACGGCACCGTCGGAGTGGCGACGGTGCTGGTGGAGACCGGCATGGTGGAGGTGACCGAGCCCGAGACCACGGTCCGGCTGGACACCCCGGCCGGTCTGGTGGAGGCGCGGGTGACCGTGCGGGACGGGGCGGCCGAGCGGGTCACGCTGCGGAACGTGGACGCGTTCGCGCTGGAGCTGGACGCCGTCGTCCGGGTGCCGGGGCTGGGCGAGGTCGGCTACGACATGGCGTACGGCGGCAACTTCTACGCCATCACCGAACTCGACCGGCTCGGCCTGCCGTTCGACCGGGCGCGGAAGGACGACATCCTCGCCGCAGGACTCGCCCTGATGGACGCCGTCAACGAGCACAACCGGCCGGTGCACCCGGCCGATCCCGCGATCAGCGGCTGCAAGCATGTGCAGTTCCTGGCGCCGGGCTCGGACGGGCGGCACTCGCGCAACGCCATGGCCATCCACCCCGGCTGGTTCGACCGCTCGCCCTGCGGCACCGGCACCTCGGCGCGGACGGCGCAACTGCACGCACGCGGCGCGCTGCCGCTGCGCACCGAGTTCGTGAACGAGTCGTTCATCGGCACCCGGTTCACCGGACAGCTGCTGGAGACCACCGAGGTCGGCGGGGTGCCCGCGGTCGTACCGGAGTTCTCCGGTCGCGCCTGGATCACCGGTATGGCCACCTATCTGCTCGACCCGCGGGACCCCTTCCCGCACGGCTTCGTCCTCTAGCGCTGTGACCACATGGTCCGCCGCCTCACTGGTCGGTCACTCGCGGTCCACGCCGTGGTGCTTCGCGCCCCGCTTTGGAGTCATGCAGGGAAGAGCCGCAGGGCGAACGCAGCACTCGCCATCATCAGGACCAGGGCAACCACCACGAGCAGCAGGGCGGCCAACAGGGACCGGGCACGCCTTCGGTTGACATGTCGCAGGGCCACGATCGTGTCCCTCTTCACGCGGTTCCAGTCATCCGGGCCGAAACGGGCCGTGGGCTCCAGCAACTGGGTGAGGTCCCCTGTGTCGGCCTGTGGCAGCCGTACCGGCACGTTGATGAGCAGTCCGAGAACAGCAGCGAGGACCAGCATGACCATGGCCGCGACCAGCAGAAGCCGAGCCGATTCCGGGAACGTCACGGACCGGCCGCTCGCGGCCAGTGCGACGGCACCGGTGGTGATCCCGACGAGCGTGCCCGAGGCCGAGATGACCGCCATGCCGCGCGTTTCGAACGACGTCTTCCTGGCCCGCTCCTCGACCAGCTGCTCGGTCAGGAAAGAGGACTTGTGCTGGATACGCGTTTCGTGGCTCATGACCGAGTCTTCCCCGGGCCCTCGGGTACTCGTGCGGACGCACGGCGGGCGGCAGAAGCGGCCGTCATGCCCGCTCGTACCCATGGTTCAGGGCGGGGGGTGCTGGCTCGTCCAGGACCTTGAGCGGCCAGTCCAGACCCCGCGGGTAGTGGAGGCGAGGTTCCTGCAGCACGACCAGGCCGAGATCCTCCGCGGCACCGACGACCGCCGCGTCGAGCCCCAGTTCCCGGCCGAGTGCGTCGAGCCGGGCCTTCGCCCGGCCGATCCGCCGCTCGGTGGCTTCCGCTTCGGCCCGGGCCACCGCCAGCCTCCGCGGGGCCTCGTCCTGCTCAGGCCGACCGCTGTTCATTCCGGCCAGCGTCCGGCGCAGCCTTCTCGGCAGCCTGCCGTGCGGCTCCGTCGCAGCCAGGACGTGCAGCAGCGACCGTACCGAGGTCCACTCATCGTCCGCCACCGGCGCATCGCGTTCGAGCCGCCGAGCCATCCAGGAACACAAATCGGCCTCGGGTGGCGCAAGACGGGCGGAGAAAGCCTGCAGGTCATCGATCAGGCGACGCTTGTGTGCCGTCCAGTGCGCCCGCGCGTTGCCCGCGGGCGAGCGCAACCGGCCCACAAGGTCGCGATCGCGGTGGCGGGCTTCGAGCGCCGCGACGCGCTCCGCTTCCGCCTCATCGATGCGGGGGAGGACGTGCTCGATCCGCGTCGTGATCCGCTTCAACAGGTCGTACACGCTGGTGGCGTCCTTCAGCGCGACGGCAGATGCGCTCCTCTGCTCGAGATCGACGAACACGGCACACGGCACGAGGGATCCGGGTATCCCGAAGAAGCGCTGCATGGCCGAGACCGTGAGCGTGAGGGCGCGCTGGTGCTCCTCCAGATCATGCGGTCGGACGGCGGCTGCCGCGGCGACCAGCCGCGGAGGCCCCGTTGTCGACGGCTCGGTGCCGGTCGCCTGCCATGTCGCCCTGCCCGGCTGCCTCCTGCCCATCCGGACGGCCGCCGATGACTCGCGGGACGACAGGTACAGCCGGCTGCGGGCACCGCCCGCTTCTGCCATGCCGCGCACCCAGATGGTCTCGGGGCTGTAGAAGAGGCGGGGGTGCTCCGCGGAGAGCTGGAGCTTCCTCGGCGACGGCGAGAAGACAGCGATGCAGCGGCCAGTCAGATCATCGATGTCGCTCCAGTGCTGGAAGAACCCTCTCTGCAGGTCCGGGGCATCGGCGGAGCGGGCGAGCAGGAACATCATTGCGGCGAAACCGCCTCCGCTCAGAGTGCGGAAGGGCAAGCACAGGAAATCCTCGACGGACAGATCAGCGTCGGATGAGTACATACGCCCCCCCTGAGCCCGGCACCGGGCACTGGCCTGAAGGATAGGAGAAGATCGACCGACTCGGCAGTCCGACAGGGGCAACTCGCGCCGTATGGCTCCGGCCGCGAAGCATGGCTGGGGCGGCCACCAGGATCGGTCCTGGTGGCTCGGCCACGTCGGTCCGCCAGGCCTCTCGCACTGCGACAGGGCGGTCCGCCGACGGCGGAATCGCCCGCAGCGGAACGCCGTGACAAAGGCGGTGCCCCGCGGGCAGGCTCGGGCCATGGAGAGACCTGAGTTCATCGAAGTCCTGAGCACGGAGGCCCGGTTGTTCGCCGACGCGGTCGGCCGGGCCGAGCCCGGCACGCCGGTGCCGACCTGCCCGGAGTGGACCGTGCGGGACCTGGCCCTGCACCTGGGTACGGTGCACCGCTGGGCGGCCGGGATGGTGCGCGAGGGCCGCACGGAACCCGTACGGCCCTCGCCGCCGGACGGACTGGCCGACGAGGCGCTCGCGCCCTGGCTGCGGGAGGGCGCCGAACTGCTGGTCGAGGTGCTGGAGGCGGCGCCGGAGGACCTGGACTGCTGGACGTTCCTGCCCTCCCGGTCCGCCGCGGCCTTCTGGACCCGCAGGCAGGCGCACGAGACGGCGGTGCACCGGGTCGACGCCGAGGCGGCGCTCGGGGCGCCCCTCTCCCCGCTGCCCGCCGGGTTCGCCGCCGACGGGGTCGACGAGCTGCTGTGCGGCTTCTATCCGCGGCGCGGCACGCCGGAGGGCTTCGCCGCCGATCCCCGCACCCTGCACCTCCGGGCGACGGACGTCGCCGGCGCCGCCTGGACCGCGGTCCTGGGCGACCCGGCGCGGGCGGAGCGCGCCACCGCGCCGCCGGCCGCGCCGGACTGCGTGTACGAGGGAACGGCCCAGGACCTCTACCTCGCCCTGTGGAACCGGCTCCCGCTCTCGGAGCTGACCCTCAGCGGTGAGGTGTCCGTGGCGCACCGCTGGCGGGAGGTGTTCCGGCCGTGACCGCTGCCGCTGCCCGCCTCCGCCGGGTCGTGCCCCGGGCGGCGACGGCCTTCGCCGCCCCGCACAGCGCCCATGCGAGCAGCACCAGGAGGGCGCTGATCCACAGCGGGGCGCGGTAGCCGGACCCGTGGCTCAGCGCGAGGCCTCCGGCCCAGGGGCCCAGCGCAGCGCCGACGTTGAGCGCCGCCGTCGCGAAACCGCCCGCGAGGGAGGGTGCCTCGGCGGCGGCGTACAGCGCCTGGGAGATCAGTGTGGAGCCGACGGCGAACGACAGCGCGCCCTGGACCGGCACGAGGACGACGGCCGCGTACGGGTGCCCGGCCGTCAGCCCGAACAGGGCCCACCCGAGCGGAAGGACGGCACCGCCCGCGACCAGCAGCCGCAGCGGGTACCGGTCGGCGAGCCGGCCCGCGGCGGCGGTGCCCAGGAAGGAGCCGAGGCCGAAGAGGGCCAGCAGCCCCGGCACCCGGCCGTCCGCGAACCCGGCCACTTCGGTGCTCAGCGGAGCGAGGTAGGTGAAGGAGCAGAAGGTGGCGCCGTTGACCAGGGCGCCCAGCAGCAGCGTCACCAGCAGCCGTGGCCGGCGCAGGGCCCGCAGTTCCCGGCGGACGCCGGTGGTCGGTGCGGCCGCCGGGTGCGCGGGCCGCGGTGCGTCCGGGCGCGGTCCGGGCAGCGAGCGGACGAGGGCCGCGAGGGCCGGTGCCGAGAGCAGTGCCACGGCCCAGAACGCCGCGCGCCACCCCCATGCCTGCCCCAGCAGGGCTCCGGCGGGCACTCCGGCGACGCAGGCGAGGGTGACCCCGCCGAGCAGCACGGAGACGGCCCGCCCCTTGGCGTCGGGCGGCACCGCCGCCGCCGCGGCGGCCAACGCGACGGCGAGGAACCCGGCGTTGGCCAGCGCCCCGACCACCCGGGTGGCGACCAGGACGGCGAAGCTCGTCGTGGACGCGCCCACCACATGGGCCAGCAGGAACACACACAGGAAGCACAGCAGTGCCCCGCGTCTGTCCCAGCGGCTGCCGAGGGCCGCCGTCAGCGGCGCGCCCACGACCATTCCGACGGCGAACGCCGAGGTCAGCGACCCGGCCGCCGCGACAGACACCCCCATTCCGGCGGCGATGTCCGGTACGAGCCCGGACAGCATGAACTCCGACATCCCCTGCGCGAATACCGCCAGCGCAAGTACGTACAGCACGAAAGGCATGGAACCCGCAATCCTTCACTCGGATCGGAAAGGACGGCGGCAGGGCGCGCGGCACCGGCGGCGGGGCAGGACGGAGGCAGCCTGAGCAGGCTGCACGGCACCTCGTGCGGAGGTGCGCGGGTCAGGGGGGAGTCGGCCCGGCCGGGCGCATGGCGGCACTGCCGCGGAACAGCGCGGGACACGGCGATCCGGTGGCGTGCGGCGGACGCGGACGGCGCGGACAGCCACCGGAGAACCGGTGGCTAGCTTCTGGACGCCTCGGGGCTGGACATGCCGGCACTGTACCCGTGCGGGGCACCGCGCTCCACGGGTTTTCCGGGCGGTGCCGTGCGGGACGGGCCGCGATGGGGGCAAAGCGAGGCGGGCGGCGCGGCCGTCGGGGCGCCGGTCATCCGGAGGCGGGCGTTCCACCGTCGGCAGGGCCGGTCGACCGGCCGGCGCTCCCCGGTTCGAGGAACCTGGTGGTGAAGGCGGCGAGTTGGGCCCGCGCCCGCTCGCGCCCCGTCCCCTCCTGTCCGACGAGATGTTCGACGAGGTCGGCACGGGTGGCGGCGAGCAGCACATGGGCGGTGAATCCGCTGTCGGTGAGTCCGGGCACCTGGGCGAGCAGTTCCCGGAGCGTGTGGTGCCACTTCGCGTAGTGCGGCGCCAGGTAGGGGCTGTCGCCCCCGGTTCCCTCCAGCGCCAGGGCGAGGTGCCGGTTGTCGAGCTTGAGGCAGAGGACCGCGTCCAGGAGCGCGGGCACCCGCTCCAGCGGCGGTGCCGCCGGTCCGAGCGGCGGCTCCCCCTCCTCCACTGCCGCCCTGACCGGTTCGAGGCGGGTTTCGAACAGCGCTCGGATCAGGCCGGTGCGGTCCCCGAAGGCCCGGAACAGGGTCGCCTTGCCGACACCGGCGGCTTCCGCGATGTCGGCCATGGTGACGGCTTCGGGGCGCTCGCAGCCGGCGAAGAGGGCGTCGGCCGCCGCGAGCACGGCCGCCCGGTTGCGGACCGCGTCCTTGCGTGGCTTGCGTTCGGGCATGCGGTGACTCCAGATTGCGAAACGGACCAGCGGTCCGTATCGTCTATCGAAACGGACCACGGGTCCGCATCCTACTGGACGGAGCGCCCATGCCCACCCTCACGGCACCCGAGGACGTGTACCGCCACGGCCTGCGCCTGCTGCTCGACAAGGACATCCCGGCCTGGGTCGACCTGTGGGACCCCGAGGGGGTGTTCGAGTTCCCCTTCGCCCCCGACGGCTGGCCCGCACGGCTGGAGGGCAAGGCCGCGGTCGCCGCCTACATGCGCGGATACCCCGACCACATCGACCTCCACGACTTCCCCCGCGTGGAGATCCACCGCACCACCGCCGCGGAAACCGTCGTCGTCGAGATGCGCGGGGTGGGCCGACTGGTGCACAGCGGCGCCCCCTTCGACATGACCTACATCGCCGTGGTGACCGTGCGGAACGGGCTCTTCACCCACTACCGCGACTACTGGAACCCGCTCGTGCTGCTCCAGGAGCCGGCGAGCGACTTCACCGGAAGGAACCCCCGATGAACAGCCCCTCCACCACCCTCGTCATCGGGGCCACCGGCACCACCGGCCGCCGCGTCACCACCCGGCTGGCAGCCGCCGGACACCACGTCAGGGCCGCCTCGCGCGGCGCCGGTGCCGTACCCGGCGCCGCGGCCGTCCGCTTCGACTGGCACGACCCGGCCACCCACGACGAAGCCCTGCGCGGCGCGGACCGGGTCCATGTGACCCCGCCGCCGGGCCATCCGGAGCCGGCCGAGGTCGTCCTGCCCTTCCTCGACCGGGCCCGCGGCGCCGGGGTGCGTCGCGCGGTGCTGCTCAGCTCCTCGGCCATCCCCGCCGGCGGACCGGCCACCGGCCGCATCCACCGGGAACTCCCCGAACTGTTCGCCGAGTGGGCGGTGCTGCGGCCCTCGTGGTTCATGCAGAACTTCACCGGCGACCACCCGCACGCGCAGTCCCTCCGTGCGGACGGCACTCTCCTGACCGCGACCGGCGACGGACGGGTCGGCTTCGTGGACGCCGAGGACATCGCCGCGGTCGCCGTCCACGCGCTGACCGACACCCGCTCCCCGAACACCGACCTGATCCTCACCGGCCCGCAGGCGCTCTCCTACGACGACGTCGCCGCCGTCCTCGGCCGCGTCACCGGCCGCACCGTCACCCACCGGAAGCTCACCGGCGGCCAACTGCGCGACCGGCTCGCCCAGTCGCTGCCCGCCGCCTTCGCCACGCTGCTCGCCGAACTGGACCGGGCCATCGCCGAGGGCGCAGAGGACCGCACCACGGACACCGTGCAGCGCCTCACCGGCCGCCCGGCAGGCACCTTCACCGCCTTCGCCGAACGAGAGCTGGGCTGAGCCGAGCGACGTTCGCGGCAGGACGTGTCACGGGCCGGCCACGTGCGAGGCCGCCGCCCCGGCGCCGACGGCGGGTCCGGGTACGGCCGCGGGTGCGTCGGCAGCGGCACGGCCCGGCGACCCGGCTCCGGCCTCGGCGCAGGCGAGCAGCTCCAGCAGGCGCGCCGTCAGCCCGGCATCCGCGTCCAGCAGCGGGCCGCGCACCGGCCCCGCGGGCAGACCCCGCGCGTTGAGCAGCGCCTTCACCGCGACCGTACCCGGCTGCCCGGTCATCACCGCCTCCGTCAACGGGGCGAGCGCGCGATGGCGGCGGGCCGCCAGGACCCGGTCCCCCGCGCCGTACGCGTCGAGCACCCCGCACACCAGCGGCGCCGCGATGTTGGCGACCGTGCTCACGCACCCCGCGCCGCCGATCGCCCGCAGCGGCAGCGCGAACTCGTCGCAGCCGGCGTAGTAGGCCAGCCCCGTCTCCGCCATCACCCGGGAGGACTTCAGCAGGTCGTAGGCGCAGTCCTTCACGCCCCGGATCCGCGGGTGCGCCGCCAGCCGCAGCAGGCTCCCGGTGGCGAGCGCGGTCCCGGTCCGGCCGGGGATGTCGTACAGCATCACGGGCAGCCCGGTGGCGTCGGCGACAGTACGGAGATGGTGGACCACGGCCTCCTGCGTGGGCCGCGAGTAGTACGGCGTCACCACCAGGAGGCCGTCCGCACCGCACGCTTCGGCGTCCCGGGCGAGCGCGACCGTGTGGCGGGTGTCGCTCGAACCGACCCCCGCCACGATGCGGGCCCGGTTCCCCACCTCCGCCGCCACGGCACGTACCAGCGCGCTCTTCTCCCCGTCCGAGGTGACAGGCGACTCCCCCGTCGTCCCGCTGAGCACCAGAGCGTCGCAGCCCCCCTCGTCGACCAGCCGCACTGCGAGCCGCCGCGCGCCCTCGACATCCAGCTCCCCGGCCTCGTCGAAGGGGGTGACCATGGCAGCTGCGACGCGCCCGAAGGGGCCTGTGGAGTTCGGCATGCCAGGAGTGTGCGGCCGCGCCGCCCGCGGGACCATTCAATTGCCGTGAACCCGTGGGATCAGCAGCGCTTCACGGTGCGGCGGAGCCCGCCAGAGGCGGGGCGTCCGTCCGGACCCGCACCGAGGACGGGACCCGGGCTCGGGCGGTCAGCGGGTGCCTCGCTCCCCGCCGTTGACGTTGAGCACCTGCGCGGTGATGTCGCGCGCGACCAGGTGTACTGATCCACGAGCGCGGACTGACGTCAGGCCCGCCCGATCACGGCGAGGAGAGAGGTCGGCAGCGTCCGACAGGGCCGACCGGCCGCAAGGAGCGCCTCACGGGCGGGGCGGGATCACTCGG
The DNA here is from genome assembly GCF_000280905.1 of Streptomyces sp. AA1529. GTDB lineage: Bacteria > Actinomycetota > Actinomycetes > Streptomycetales > Streptomycetaceae > Streptomyces. The sequence continues at coordinate 297,116 of NZ_ALAP01000078.1, forward strand.
CTCCCCGTCCGCTGCCGCTCTCAGACGGCTGTCTGGACCCAGGGCATCGCCTCACGCCATCCCCCGCGGTCGTACGCCCAGTCGATCATCACCTTGGCGACCGGCGCCGGGCCGATCATCTCGTGCGGCCTGGGGACATGGGCCTGGAAGTGCTTGTCCGCGCTGCCTTCGCGGTACTCCACCTGGTAGCTCATGTCGTCGTTCAGATACACCTGCATGTAGTGCTGGTCCACAGGCTCGAGGTCGAGCCTTTCCAAGATCACGAACCGGTGGCGCAGGTTCATGTCCGCCAGCAGATCGTGCAGAACTTCCTCGCTCGGATCGTCCACCGCACGCCCGTCGTCTTCGATTGCCCGCAGCATTGGGTGCGCCATGCTGGCGACTCTACTGACCCACCAGGGGTCACCCACCCACCAGTGCCCTTTCAGCGCCCTCTCACAACGCGCCCGACCGCGGACGTCCCGGGCGACCGTCGGCGCGGGCAGAGGGCGCCGGGGGCCCGCCGGGGACGCCCGGGCCGGTGACCGAGAGGGAGGGACCTCGGTCCACGGACGTAGGCCCCTCGCCTCAGGTGCGCTTCGCTGCCGCTGGCTGGAGTCGCCGCCCATGCAGACCACGGGAACGGCTCGCCGGGAGACGGCGGAGCGCAGGCGCGACACTCTGGACCGGCTGGCCACCGAACGGGACATCTGGGTATCGACAGCACATCCCGATGACGGCCCGCACCAAGTGCCGCTGTGGTTCTCGTGGGACGGGCAGGCGGTGTGGATGTGCACCGGTGCCGCGTCCGCGACGGCGCGGAACGTCCGCGCCGAGCCGCGGGTGCGCCTGGCGCTGCCCGACACCTTCGACGTGGTGCTGCTCCAGGGTGCGGCGGAGTGCTTCCCGGTCCACGACGTCCCCGGCGACGCGGCCGATGCCTTCGCCACCGAGTTCGGCTGGGACCCGCGAAGGGAAGAGGAGCCCTTCGTCTACCTGCGCGTGGCACCGAGGACCGTGCGCGCGTGGCGCGGCGAGCCGGAACTGCGCGGCCGGGTGATCATGCGCGACGGGAGGTGGCAGGACTAGCCTTCTCACCGGCCGGGCTCCGGCCCGGCCCCGGCCCGAGGACCGGACTCGGGGCACCATCGGTCCCTCCCGCGTCCCGGGAGCGGTCCCGGGACCTCCCGCATCCGCGTCGCACGCTCAGTCCGCCGTCCCGGCCGCCAACTCGCAGGCATGCGCGTACTCCCGCACCAGCGGGCGGCGGTCGTCGGCGCGCCAGGCCAGCGCGAAGCGGCTGGGCGAGATGCCCCGGACCGCACGGGTGACGACCCCGCCCAGGGTGATCAGCGGACTGTTCCCGACCGCCAACAGCACCACCCCGAGACCGGCGACCAGGGCCTCGTACGTCTCCTCGGTGCTCGCCACCTCGGCGCCGATGCGGGCCGGTCTTCCGCCGCGCGCCTCGGTGGCGAGCCAGTAGTCCCGCAGCGGCCCGGCGCTGTCGGGCAGCGCGAGGAACGGCTCGTCCAGCAGGTCGGTGAAATCGACGCTCTCCGCTTCGGCGAGCGGGTGCGTATCGGGCATGGCGACCAGGCGGGGCTCCTCGGCGACCACCACCCACCGGTAGCGGTCCGGATCGGGCAGCGGCAGCCAGACGAACGCCACGTCGCACGTGCCGTCGGCGAGCCCGGCACTCGGGTCGTGCCAGGAGACCTGGCGGAGCCGCAGCCGCGCGTCGGGGCGCGCGGCGGTGAAGCGGGAGCGGATCGCCGGGAGCACGCCCCCGCGCCCCGGGCTGGTGCTCATCCCCACGACGAGACCGGCCGCCTGGCCGGCGACGGCCCGGGCGACCGCCGTCTGCGCCTCCTCCCACTCGGCGAGGATGCGCTGGGCATGCGGCAGCAGCGCGGCGCCGACCGCGCTCAGGCGCACCTCGCGCCGATCGCGCTCGAACAACGCGGCCCCCACCTGCTTCTCCAGCATCCTGATCTGCTTGCTCAGCGCGGGCTGCGAGACGTACAGGCGCTCTGCCGCGCGCGTGAAGTGCAGTTCCTCGGCCACTGCGGCGAAGTAGCGCAGGTCCCGTCCGTGAACATCCATAACCATCGGCTATCACAGCAGATCTTGGACCGACAACTGGATTGCCCTGCACGGTGGTTCACACACAGACCTACACGGACCGCTCCGCACAGGCGGGCCGTTTGGCACAGAGGAGACAGGCATGCACAAGGTTTGGCTGATCACCGGAGCGAGCAGCGGGTTCGGGCGGGCGATCACCGAAGCGGCGGTGGCCGCGGGCGACATCGTGGTCGCCGCCGCCCGCCGCACCGCGCTGCTCGACGACCTGGTCGCCGCACACCCGGACCAGGTCGAGGCGCTGCCGCTGGACGTCACCGACAGCGCAGCCGGTCAGGCCGCGGTCGACGGCGTGGTGGCGCGGCACGGCCGGATGGACGTCCTGGTCAACAATGCCGGGCGGGGCATGGTGGGTGCGGTGGAGGAGAGCACCGACACGGAGCTGCGGGACCTGATGGACCTGCACTTCTTCGGCCCGGCCGCACTCACCCGGGCCGCGCTGCCGCACATGCGCCGCCAGGGCTCGGGCGCGATCGTGCAGTTGACCAGCATGGGCGGACGGTTCGCCTTCGCCGGGGTCGGCGCCTACTGCGCCACCAAGTTCGCCCTGGAGGGGCTCTCCGAGGCGTTGGCCGCCGAGGTCGCCCCGCACGGCATCCGGGTACTGATCGTCGAACCCGGCGCATTCCGTACCGGCTTCGCCGACCCCGCGACGCTGCATCCCTCCTCCGCCCTGGACGCCTACCAGGACACCGTCGGTCCCGTCCGTTCCGGACTGCCGGAGGGAAGCGGCCGCGAACCCGGGGACCCGGCCAGGGCCGCAGCCGCCGTCCTCACCGCGCTGGACGCCGACGAACCGCCGCTGCGGCTGCCGCTCGGCAACGACGCCGCCGACGCGATCACGGACCATCTCGACCGGGCCGGCGCCGAACTCCGGTCCTGGGAGAAGCTCATCCGCTCGACCGACTTCGACGACTGACACCTCCGGCCACCGGTCCGCCCGGCCGCCGAACCCGCCCTCCCGCAGCGGCCGTCCCGCCCGACGCGCCCGCGCGGTCGCGGCGGGCCCGCACCCGGCGTGCCGGCTCTCAAGCGCGGCACAGACGGGGGCGGTCGGTGCGGGGGCAGCACCCACCGGCCCGCCCCGGCGGCAGCCATCCCGGTCCCGCCCACGCCTCTTCCCGAACGTCCCAGGAGCGTCGCGATGAAATCCCTGCTCAGGCCCTCTCCCACCTCCGGTGCCGCAGCCGCGGCGCCGGGAACGGGCCGGGGCGGTTCCCCCGTGGTGCTCGGTGCGGCGCTGCTGGGCTTCTTCCTCATCTCGCTGGACGCGTTGATCGTCACCGTCGCACTGCCCGACATCGGCCGCAGCCTCGGCGGTGGCATGTCCGGCCTGCAATGGGTGGTGGACGGGTACACCCTGACCTTCGCCGCCCTGATGCTCTCCGCGGGCGCCGTCTCCGACCGCATCGGGGCCCGGCAGGCGTACGGCGGCGGCCTCGTACTCTTCGGGCTGGCCTCGGCCGCGTGCGGGTTCGCCCCCGGCCTCGGGGTGCTGGTGGCGGCGCGGTTGATACAGGGAGCAGCGGCGGCGGTCATGATGCCCGCCTCGCTCGCGCTGGTCCGGCAGGGCTTCCCCGACCAGGCCGAGCGGGCGCGCGCCATCGCCGTCTGGACCGTGGGCGGGGCCGTCGCGGTGGCCGCCGGACCGGTGCTGGGCGGGGCGCTCACCGCTTCCGCGGGGTGGCGGTGGATCTTCTTCGTCAATCTGCCCGCAGGGGTGCTGGCGCTCGCCCTGCTCACCCGCGTACCGGCGTCGCCGCGGCTGCCCGCGCGACTGGACGTGGTCGGCCAGGTGACCGCGGTGGTCGCGATGGGTGCGCTGACGTACGGCGTGATCGAGGGCGGCGACCAGGGCTTCGGCCGGCCGCCCGTGGTGATGTCGCTGCTGGTGGCCGCCGTCGCGGCCGCCGTCTTCCTCGCCGCGCAGGCCACGGGCTCGCATCCGATGCTCCCGCTGCCGCTGTTCCGCTCCCGAGTGGTGGCGGTGTCCTTGGTGGTCGGCTTCATGCTCAACGCCGCCTACTACGGCGGAGTGTTCGTCTTCAGCCTGTATCTGCAGCAGCAGCGCGGCCAATCGGCCCTACGTGCCGGTGTGCTGTTCATTCCGATGACGGCACTCGTCGCCGCGATGAACCTGGCCTCGGCGAAACTCGCCGCACTGTTCGGCCCGCGCGTGCCGATGGTGGCAGGACAACTGACCGGGGCCGTGGGACTGCTGGCCCTGCTCACCGTCGGCCCGCACACCGACCCGTGGGCAGTGGCGGCGCTGATGGTGCCGGTCGGCCTCGGCGGGGCGCTGACCGTACCGGCGCTGACCGCGATGCTGCTCGACGCGGTGCCGGGAGACCGGGCCGGCTCCGCGTCCGCCGTGCTCAACACCGGCCGCCAGGTCGGCGGGGCTCTCGCGGTGGCGGCCTTCGGCGCGCTGCTGGCAGGGGCGGACACGTTCCTGACCGGCATGCGCTGGAGCATGCTGACAGCGGCAGCCGGACTCGTCCTGACCACCGGCGCGACCCTGACGCTGCCCCGGCACCGGCACCGGCACCGGCACCGGCACCGGCCCCAGCACCGGCACGCGGAGGCGTGAGCCGGACGCTCCGTCGCGACAGCGCCGCGGGCCGCAGCGACGCGGACGGCCACACCGCCGGATCGATCCGGCCGGACTCACGGGGGCTGCCCGCCGGCCGTCACCGCATCGCCGGGGCGAAGACGGGCTCGAGGCAACGTGCGGCGCGGCGGGGCGGCTATCGGTGGAAGACGATGCTCGGGCAGGTGTCGGGGTCCGTTTCCACGAACAATTCGGGTTCGCTCCGGGTGCCGCCGATCTCCAGATACTGCGGGTCGGCGGGCATTCGTCGCTCGGGGGTACCGCGGAGGAAGTCGAGCTTGATCTGGCGGAACCCCTCACCACCGGTGGTTTCCTCTTGGCGGAACTCCCAGGTCCCCGCACCCTGGAACCCGCTGCCGGCAGGGCCGTTCCCGCCCAGCTCCTCCAGCGAGATCGCCCAATTCCTCACCCGTACTGTGCCGACCTGAGCCGTACGCCCTTCGGGATACCGGGTGGAGGTGTGCCCGAGACTGACGCGCATGCCGTGCGGGCCCTGGTAGTCGCCGTTCAGGTCACTCGCGCGCACCGTGGTGCTCGACCTCGGACACGGGCTCGAAGCGTCGTCCAGGACAGTGCACGAGGCAAGAGTGGCCAGAGCGCAGGCGGCCACTCCTGCCGCCTTGCGTGACACCGTGCCGCTCGGCCTTCGTGTGGGGACAGCCGAGCCGTGCGTCGTCATGGAAGCCATCGTTTCAGTGCTCATCCGGAGCTTCGAAGCGGGGCGGGTGTATCCGCTCCGTCCATGTCATCTTTTCGTGGATGCCCGTGCCGGGGCCCGCAGAGCGGTTGAGCTTCTCCTGCCACTTCGGGTAGCCGGGGAGGAAGGATTCGACGTCCGTGTCGTTGTTGAGCGTGTACTGCACCACGATGGAGCCGTCCGGTTCCTCGGATTCGACCGTGTAGTCGACGTCGTAGGAGCCGAGGAGGGACTGGGCCTCGTTGGTGTCTCCGTCCCAAAGGTTGTCGAGTCCGCTCAGGCCCGCCATGTCCTTGGCGAACATCTTGATCTGGTCGCCGCGCCCCTCTCCGGAAATCTTGTGCTTCACCCGTCCGGACAGCTCTCCCGCACGCCATTTCTGCAACGTCTGGTCGCGGATCGACGCCATGCTGTCGCTCCTTTGCAGCTGCTTGACGAACGGGTCGCCCTGGTGGAACTGCCGGTTCGGCTCGAATGTCCCCTTGCCGAGGAGCCAGCCCCAACCTGTGGATCGCGGTGTCGCGTTGTTCGGGTCCGCGTGCGGACTCTCGCCACCCAGGACACGCGTGTAGGCGTCGAATTCGTCGGGGCTGATGCTGCCCGTGCTGTCGAGATCGGTGTGCTGGGGCCTGGCGTTGAACCACTGACCGAGGCCGACATCGGCCAGCAGTGCATAGGCGAGTTTGTTGTCGATGAACAGCCCGCCACGCAAGGCAGCCGTTACGTCACGCTGCCCGTCCCTGACCATTTTGGCGGTCTCCGTGTCCACCTCGCCGCTCGTGGTGGCGCGCACCACCCCGTTGGAGGTCACCTCCACTGCCCCCTTGCTGTCCTCCTCGATCCGTCGGACGATCTCTTTCACCTCACCGCGCAGCGTGGTCAGGTCCAACTCGCCGTCCTCAAGGACCTTCTTCATTGTGCGGGCCACCTCGGTCGCCCGGCTGACCTGGCGTGCCATGTCGTCGATCATCTGCCATGCGTAGGGCGCGGCCGCCCCCTCCCAGTAACCCTCGTCCCGCAAGGGCTTCATCAGCTCCTTGTGGATCCGGCCGGACAGACCGTCGATGGCGGTGATGACCTCTTTCCACTTCTCCGCCAGGTCCGTAAGAACCGAGAAGTCAGTGGTCATCAATTCGTGATAGAACTTTTCGCCCCTCATCGGTCGTACTCGTCAATCGCCGAACGACGCGGGGCCACAGGCGGCGGAGCCGGGTCGGCAGGGCCACATGAGGGGACGTCTTGCTGCCCCTGCTGCTTCAACAGCTTCTCCAGGTCGGTCTTGGCACCGTGGTCCTGAGTCCTGTACGCCCTCTTGGCGTCCCGCAGGCTCTGCTCGATACCTGCCAGCCACGCAGCCACATTCCCGGCCTGGATCTCCCACTGCTCGTGTGACTTTCGCAGCCCCTGGGCGGCCGTCCAGCCCTCGAACTCAGTCGCCGCCGTGCCCGTCGGCGTCTCCAGCGAAGCCGCAGCCTCGTAGAAGGCCGTGTGGATCTCCCCAGCGCTGGTGGCGCCCTTGGCCAGCACGCTGTGGGAAACGTTCAACCGCGGCTTGAGGATCGAGCCACCCTCCGGCTGCAGGGGAAGGAGAGCGCCTTCTTCACGCGGCGGTTCGAGCATGCCCTGCTCACCCGGCGGAACCGGCGGGCCCAACGCCGTCTCCGGGAGCTCGCTGTCGCCCTTCGGCTCCGAACCACTCACGGCCGCACCGCCCCCGTCTCAGGCTCTTCCCCGCCCTCTGACCCACCGCAGAACCGCTGTCCCATGGCGGATCCGGCCACAGCTGTCACCAGGCCGGCTCCTCGGAGATCGAGGAAGCAGGGGTAGCACAGAAGTGCTCAGGTCCTTCTTCGAACAGCACGTTCAATACCACAGAGTGCCGCTTCGCTGATCATCTTGTCAGTCGGGTGTCGCGTGAGGTCGTCGGTCCACCGCACTGCCACGATCGGCAGCCACACTGCGTCGTATGCCCCTGACGACGCCCCCGAGGCCCCACCCGAGCCTCTGCCCTGGGCCTGGCAGACCGCCCGATCGGCCCGCAGGTCGGACCGGTTGCCGGATCCCCGCCCACCTATCGGCCCGGAGCGGGAACCCGTCGAGTGACGTGCTGCGTGTTCTCCTGCATGACACACCACACCGGTTGAATGATCACCGATTGACACCGGCGAGAGAACCGAGAGAACCGCGGTGACCAACAGAGACTGTCGGCACTCCATTCACTGTAGTAACTTTAAGTGATCAAAACTGCGGGTGATTCGAACCGCCGTCGCCCACGGACAGAGAGCTGAGAGAACGTGCGCATGAACAAGCAGGCCAGCACGGCGATGTGGACCGCAGCGGCCCTCGCCGCGTCCCTCCTCCTGGGCGCGTGCGGGAGTGACGGCGGATCGGACGGCAAGATCGACGGCGCCGACGACGGCACCAAGAAGACGAGCAAGTCCCCCTCCCCGTCTCAGAGTTCGGATACCCCCGGCCACAAGGCACCGGAGGACATCAAACTGGCGAAGGACGCCAAGAACGTCTTCGAGGACACCCAGACGGGCAGCCCAGAGAAGGACGCGGTCCTGGCCGACAACCAGGCACGGATCAACGCGATCGACCGGGTCATCACCACGGGGAAAGATCCGAACCTGGTGAAGGTCTACGCCAAGGGGCAGTCACTGCTCGCCTCGAACAAGTACATCCTCGAAGCGAAGAAGGACCAGCAGAGCTGGGCCGGTGTAACCCGCTACTACGACCAGAGGGTCGAACTGGAGAGCGACACTGTAGCGCAGATCTACTTCTGCATCGACGAAAGCAAGGCCAAGAACAAGCTTCTCAAGACGGGGAAACTCGAACCGAACAACGGGGGCGACTTGAACTACATCTTCACCCGACTCCGGATGGAGCGGAACAAGGACGGAGTGTGGCAGGCGACCTCAGGTCACGAGACTGCGAAGGCCAAGAAATGCATGGAGTGAGTCGGAAGAACTCGATCATCGTGCTGACGACGGGACTTCTCCTGGCGGCCTCCGCCACCGCGCACGCGGACCCGAAGGGCTCCGGCGCGAGCAGAGCTTCGGGCGGAACCGACGGCGCCGACATCACTGCCGAGGTCTCGCACATCCGGATCGTCCAGGGCGACAGCACGGGTGGCGGGAAGACGGTCAAGCTGGACCCGAAGGATCCCGACTGGGAAGCCCCGGCGTGCTGGTACGAGCCGAAGACGACGCCCAAGCAGCTCAAGAAGAAGATCGAGGACGCCAAGCCGGAGAAGCGGGACGAGGACGAGAAGGACGAGAAGGACTCCGGCACGATCTTCGACGATCTCGAGAAGAGCAACCAGAAGGCGGCGGACGCGCTCTCGGAGCAGGTCGTCCACCTCTACGAGAACTACTACCAGACAGACAAGTACGACGACTACAACATGGACCAGCAGGGCAAAGGCTACTTCTGGGAAGGCGTGCGCAACCCCGACCGGGCGGACGATCCCGAGGCGGACGCGTGCAGCGAACACGCCATCTGGGTGCCGAAGGGGGACCCGCCCGAGGACATGCCGCTGGCCGTCAGTCCGAAGATCCTCGCGCAGTACGCCTACGAGCAGCTCCCCATCCCGGAAACGGAACTGTCGTTGAACCCCGACGGCAAGCAGACCGTCAACCTCGACACCTGGGTCTGGCTGGACCGGAGCAGGTTCAAGCCGGTGAAGGCGATCGCCGAACTCGACCTCATCGACGGGACCAGGCTCTCCGCGACCACCACCGCCACGCCCGAGTCGCTGACGCTCGAGCCCGGCACCGGCGACGCGAAGACCTACCCCGCTTCGGGAAAGTGCGAGTTCGAGAACGGCGCACTGGGTGAGAAGTACTCCGCCGGGAAGAAGAACCGGACCCCGCCGTGCGGCATCCGGTATCTGAGGGCCACCGGCGAGAACGGCTCCTACACGCTGAAGGCCACGCTCACCTGGAAGGTGGAGTGGAAGAGCACCGAGGACCCGGGGGGCACGTTCCCGTCGGGCACCTTCAGCACCACGAAGAACCTCACCGTGAAGGAGATCCAGTCCATCGTGCGTGACTGAGCGGTCAGCGCAGACACAGTGCGGCGCCTGCCACAAACCCGGTCGGGGACTGGCAGGCGCCGCTTCGTCCGTACGCCCTTGTACGGAAGTTCGGGGGGCTCCCCGCCCTCAGACCGCCAGGGCGCGGTCCGTGGGGCGGACGGGGGCGTGCAGGGTGCTGTGCTCGCCGGTGAGGTGACGGTCGACGGCCTTGGCGGCCGAGCGGCCCTCGGCGATGGCCCAGACGATCAGGGACTGGCCCCGGCCGGCGTCCCCGGCGACATAGACACCGGGAACATTGGTGGCGTAGTCGCCGTCCCGTGCGATGTTGCCGCGGGCGTCGAGTTCGACACCGAACTGCTCGACCAGCCCGTTCTCGCGGTCGACGCCGGTGAAGCCCATGGCGAGGGTGACCAACTGGGCGGGGATCCGGCGCTCGGTGCCGGGCTTGGGCTCCAGCTTGCCGTCCACCATCTCGACCTCCACCAAGTGGAGCCACTGGACGTTGCCGTCCTCATCGCCCTCGAAGTGGGTGGTGTTGACGGAGTAGACCCGCTCGCCGCCCTCCTCATGGGCGCTGGTGACCTTGTAGAGCAGCGGGAACGTCGGCCACGGCTGACGGCCCGGGTCCCGGTCCTCGCCCGGCTTGGGCATGATCTCCAGCTGGGTGACGGAGGCGGCGCCCTGACGGTGCGCGGTTCCCACGCAGTCGGCTCCGGTGTCGCCGCCGCCGATGACGACGACGTGCTTGCCCTCGGCGCTGATCGGGGAGACGGTCAGGTCGCCCTCCTGCACCTTGTTGGCCAGCGGCAGGTACTCCATCGCCTGGTGGATACCGTTCAGCTCGCGGCCGGGGACGGGCAGGTCGCGGGCGGTGGTGGCGCCCGCCGACACGACGACCGCGTCGTACCGCTTGCGGATCGTCTTCGCGTCGATGTCGCGGCCGATCTCCGTCTCGGTCCGGAACTTGGTGCCTTCCGCACGCATCTGCTCGATACGACGGTTGATGTGCCGCTTCTCCATCTTGAACTCGGGGATGCCGTAGCGCAGCAGTCCGCCGATGCGGTCGGCCCGCTCGTAGACCACGACGGTGTGCCCGGCCCGGGTGAGCTGCTGGGCGGCGGCCAGGCCCGAGGGGCCGGAGCCGATGACGGCGACGGTCTTGCCGGAGAGGCGCTCGGGCGGCTGGGGGGTCACGTCCCCGTTGTCCCACGCCTTGTCGATGATGGAGACCTCGACGTTCTTGATGGTGACGGCCGGCTGGTTGATGCCCAGCACGCACGCCGACTCGCACGGGGCGGGGCAGAGCCGCCCGGTGAACTCGGGGAAGTTGTTGGTCGCGTGCAGCCGCTCGGAGGCGGCCTCCCAGTCCCCGCGGTAGGCGTAGTCGTTCCACTCGGGGATGAGGTTTCCCAGCGGACAGCCGTTGTGGCAGAAGGGGATGCCGCAGTCCATGCAGCGCCCGGCCTGCTTGCTGACGATGGGCAGCAGGGAGCCGGGGACGTAGACCTCGTTCCAGTCCTTGACCCGCTCCTCGACGGGACGGGTCTCGGCGACCTCGCGGTCGGTGTGCAGGAAGCCCTTGGGGTCAGCCATTGGTCGCCGCCTCCATCATCTTCTCGTGGGTCTCGGACTCGCTGAGTCCCGCGCGCTCGGCGGCGTCCTTGGCGGTGAGCACAGCCTTGTACGTGGCGGGCAGCACCCGGCTGAAGCGGCTGAGCGCTCCGTCGGGGCCGTCCCAGTCGGCGAGGAGCTTGGCGGCCACGGTGGAGCCGGTCTCCTCCTGGTGGCGTCGCACGACCTCGTGCAGCCACGTCCTGTCCTCGTCGGTCAGTTCCTCCACGGCACCGCGCAGTCCGGCGTTCACGTTCGCCAGGTCCAGGTCGATGACGTAGGCGGTGCCGCCGGACATCCCGGCGCCGAAGTTGCGGCCGGTGCCGCCGAGCACGACGGCCGCGCCGCCGGTCATGTACTCGCAGCCGTGGTCGCCCACACCTTCGGAGACCACCAGGGCACCGGAGTTGCGGACGCAGAAGCGTTCGCCGACGCGGCCGCGCAGGAAGATCTCGCCGCCGGTGGCGCCGTAGGCGAGGGTGTTGCCGGCGATGGTGGAGTACTCGGCGAGGTGGTCGGCGCCCCGGTCGGGGCGGACGATCAGCCGGCCGCCGGAGAGGCCCTTGCCGACGTAGTCGTTGGCGTCGCCCTCCAGCCGCAGCGTGATGCCGCGTGGGACGAAGGCGCCGAAGGACTGGCCGGCGGAGCCGGTGAAGGTGAGGTCGACGGTGTCGTCGGGCAGCCCGGCACCGCCGAACTTCTTGGTGACCTCGTGGCCGAGCATGGTGCCCACGGTGCGGTTGACGTTGCGGATCGCGACCTGGGCGCGGACCGGCTGGGCCTGCTCGGCGGTGTCGGCCTGCAGCGCGTCGGCCGCCAGCTTGACGAGCTGGTTGTCGAGCGCCTTCTCCAGACCGTGGTCCTGTGCGGTGGCCTGGTGCAGCACGGCGCCCTCGGGGAGCTCGGGGACGTGCAGCAGCGGCGCCAGGTCGAAGCCCTGGGCCTTCCAGTGGGTCACGGCGCGCGAGGTGTCGAGCAGCTCCGCGTGCCCGATGGCCTCGTCCAGGGTGCGGAAGCCCAGCTCGGCGAGGAGTTCGCGGACCTCTTCGGCGATGAACTCGAAGAAGTTGACGACGTACTCGGCCTTGCCGCGGTAGCGGTCGCGCAGCACCGGGTTCTGGGTGGCGATGCCGACCGGGCAGGTGTCCAGGTGGCAGACGCGCATCATCACGCAGCCGGAGACCACCAGCGGTGCGGTGGCGAACCCGAACTCCTCGGCGCCCAGCAGTGCGGCGATGACGACGTCGCGGCCGGTCTTGAGCTGGCCGTCGGTCTGCACGACGATCCGGTCGCGCAGCCCGTTGAGCAGCAGCGTCTGCTGCGTCTCGGCCAGGCCCAGCTCCCAGGGGCCGCCCGCGTGCTTGAGGGAGGTCAGCGGGGAGGCACCGGTGCCGCCGTCGTGGCCGGAGATGAGGACGACGTCGGCGTGGGCCTTGGAGACGCCCGCCGCGACCGTGCCGACGCCGACCTCGGAGACCAGCTTCACGTGCACGCGGGCCCGCGGGTTGGCGTTCTTGAGGTCGTGGATGAGCTGGGCGAGGTCCTCGATCGAGTAGATGTCGTGGTGCGGCGGCGGCGAGATGAGGCCGACGCCCGGGGTGGAGTGCCGGGTCCTGGCCACCCACGGGTAGACCTTGTGGCCGGGGAGCTGGCCGCCCTCGCCGGGCTTGGCGCCCTGGGCCATCTTGATCTGGATGTCGTCGGAGTTGACGAGGTACTCGGAGGTGACGCCGAACCGGCCGGAGGCGACCTGCTTGATCGCGGAGCGCCGGGCCGGGTCGTAGAGCCGCTCGGGGTCCTCGCCGCCCTCACCGGTGTTGGACTTGCCGCCGAGCTGGTTCATGGCGATGGCCAGTGTCTCGTGCGCCTCCTGCGAGATGGAGCCGTAGGACATGGCGCCGGTGGAGAACCGCTTGACGATCTCGCTCGCCGACTCGACCTCCTCGACGGGGATCGAGGGGCGGTCGCTCTTGAAGCCGAACAGGCCGCGCAGGGTCATCAGCCGCTCGGACTGCTCGTCGACCCGCTGGGTGTACTGCTTGAAGATGTCGTAGCGGCGCCGGCTGGTGGAGTGCTGGAGGCGGAAGACGGTCTCCGGGTCGAACAGGTGCGGTTCGCCCTCGCGGCGCCACTGGTACTCGCCGCCGATGTCCAGCAGCCGGTGCGCGGGGGCGATGCCGGAGGAGGGGTACGCCTTGGCGTGCCGGGCGGCCACCTCCTTGGCGACGACGTCGATGCCGGCGCCGCCGATCTTGGTGGTGGTGCCGTGGAAGTACGCGTCGACGAACGAGGCGTCCAGGCCGACGGCCTCGAAGACCTGCGCGCCGCGGTAGGAGGCGACGGTGGAGATGCCCATCTTGGACATCACCTTCAGCACGCCCTTGCCCAGGGCGTAGATCAGGTTGCGGATGGCCTCCTCGGGCGGCAGCTCCGCGGCGCCGGGCAGGAAGGTGCCGGCCCGGACCAGGTCCTCGACGGTCTCCATGGCCAGGTACGGGTTGACCGCGGCGGCGCCGTACCCGATGAGCAGCGCGACGTGGTGCACCTCGCGGACGTCCCCGGCCTCGACCAGCAGCCCCACCTGGGTGCGCTGCTTGGTGCGGATGAGGTGGTGGTGCACCGCCGAGGTGAGCAGCAGCGACGGGATCGGCGCGTGCTCGGCGTCCGAGTGCCGGTCGGACAGCACGATGAGCCGGGCCCCGGACTCGATCGCCGTGTCGGCCTCCGCGCAGATCTGCTCGATGCGGGCCGCGAGGCCGTCCCCTCCTTCGGCGACGCGGTAGAGCCCGGAGAGCGTGGCGGACTTGAAGCCCGGCAGGTCGCCGTCGGCGTTGATGTGGATGAGCTTGGCCAGCTCGTCGTTGTCGATGACGGGGAACGGCAGGGTGACACTGCGGCAGGAGGCGGCCGACGGCTCCAGCAGGTTGCCCTGCGGGCCCAGCGGCGAGTGCAGCGAGGTGACCAGTTCCTCACGGATGGCGTCCAGCGGCGGGTTGGTGACCTGCGCGAACAGCTGGGTGAAGTAGTCGAAGATCAGCCGGGGCCGGTCCGAGAGCGCCGCGATCGGCGAGTCGGTGCCCATGGAACCGATGGGCTCGGCGCCGCTGCGGGCCATCGGGGCGAGCAGGACGCGCAGCTCCTCCTCGGTGTAGCCGAAGGTCTGCTGGCGGCGGGTGACCGAGGCGTGAGTGTGCACGATGTGCTCGCGCTCGGGCAGGTCGGCGAGTTCGATGAGCCCGGCGTCCAGCCACTCCTGGTAGGGGTGCTCGGCGGCGAGCTGGGCCTTGATCTCGTCGTCCTCGATGATGCGGCGCTCGGCGGTGTCGACCAGGAACATCCGGCCGGGCTGGAGGCGGCCCTTGCGCACGACCTTGCCCGGGTCGATGTCCAGGACGCCGACCTCGGAGGCGAGGACGACGAGGCCGTCGTCGGTGACCCAGTACCGGCCCGGACGCAGCCCGTTGCGGTCCAGCACGGCGCCGACCTGGGTGCCGTCGGTGAAGGTGACGCAGGCCGGGCCGTCCCAGGGCTCCATCATGGCGGAGTGGTACTGGTAGAAGGCGCGCCGCGCGGGGTCCATCGAGTCCTGCGACTCGGCACTCTCCCACGCCTCGGGGACCATCATCAGCACCGAGTGCGGCAGCGAGCGGCCGCCCAGATGCAGCAGCTCCAGCACCTCGTCGAAGGTGGCCGAGTCGGAGGCGCCCGGGGTGTTGATGGGGAAGATCCGCTCCAGGCTCCCCTGGTCCCCGCCGTCCTCGCGGCGGACGGAGCCGAACAGCTCGGAACGGAGCTGGGACTCGCGGGCCCGCATCCAGTTGCGGTTGCCCTGCACGGTGTTGATCTCGCCGTTGTGCGCGACGAACCGGTAGGGGTGGGCCAGCGGCCAGCTCGGGAAGGTGTTGGTGGAGAAGCGGGAGTGCACCAGCGCGATGGCGGTGCCGAACCGGCGGTCCGACAGGTCGGGGAAGAAGGGTTCGAGCTGCCCGGTGGTCAGCATGCCCTTGTAGACCAGGGTGCGCGCAGAGAGCGAGGGGAAGTAGACCCCCGCCTCGCGCTCGGCACGCTTGCGCAGCACGAACGCGAGCCGGTCCAGGGCGACGCCTTCGGCCCCGCCCTGCGCGGCGACGAAGAGCTGGCGGAAGGTGGGCATGGTGGCACGTGCGCCCGGGCCGAGCAGCTCGGGTGCGACCGGCACCTCGCGCCAGCCGAGGACGGTCAGCCCCTCCTCGGCCGCGAGCGTCTCGATCTGCGAGACGGCCGCCGAGGTGGCCTGCGCCTCGCCATCCTCCTCCGCACCGGGCAGGAAGGCGATGCCCACGGCGTAGGAGCCCTGCTCGGGCAGTGCGAAGGGGACGCTCTCGCGGAGGAAGGCGTCGGGGATCTGCAGCAGGATGCCGGCGCCGTCACCGGTGTCCGGGTCCGAGCCGGTGGCACCCCGGTGCTCGAGATTGCGGAGCACGGTCAGCGCCTGTTCGACCAGCTCGTGGCTGGGCTCACCGGTCAGGGTCGCCACGAAGCCGACGCCGCAGGCGTCGTGCTCGTATCGGGGGTCGTACATCCCCTGCTTGGCAGGGTGGTGGGCGGCCCAATCCGCTGTCGGCACAGCACGCATCGGCACTCCCGTCGTCTCGTGGCATGTGGTACGTACCGAGGGACGACGTTGGCCCTCATGTGGCAAAAATTTTCGTGCAGGTTACATGGTGGCGCACTTCCCGGAAAGCGGAAGACGCATCTCACCATACGAACACCGGGCGCGACCGTGTCAGCGCGCCGACGCGGATGGCCCTTATGGGGCCGGAAAAGACCTGCACAGGGGGTTCGGGGTAGGTGACCCCGAGTGACAAGCGGCTCTCTCTCGCACGCAGGCGTCATTGCCGGCGGCGTTACGGACTACTGCCCCGCCTCACGCAAGATGAAACCGCCGAGTAACACGACTCCCTTCGCTGGGGCCGTATCGCCGGGTGGGTTTCCCCCTCCGCGGATGGCCTGGCTCCGCAGAAGCACATCGGCTGCCGCCGAGCGGGTCGTGTGACTGCGGGAGCGCTCTTGGGCTGTGACGGACGGCATCAGGACTCCTCCCGCACCCGACGGGCCCGAGAAAAGACCCGGAGCAAGGTCCGCAAGGGCTCACACCACTGCGGCCGGGGGTCCCAGGGGGCAGAGCCCACTGGCGGGGGGCCGTCGGGTGGGGGTCCCCCCGGACGAAGTCTGGGGGAAGCGCCGCCCCGACGCCCGTCCGGCGAGGACAAGGGGGTTCGGGGGCGAAGCCCCCGACAACGGCGCCGCACCCGGCGAACAACCGACGGGGGGAACCGCACCCCGCCCGCAGAAAAAAGAGGCGGCGCCCCCGCAAGGACGCACCGTCAGCCCACACCCAGCCGCACCGGAAGACACTCCAGCTCATTCTGGGTGAGCACCGGCCGATGACGCGTCTCCGCGGCAGCGACCGCGGACAACGCGGGGAACCGCTCGAAGAGGGCGGGCAGCGCGACGGACGCCTCCAGTCGCGACAGCCCCGCGCCGGGGCAGATGTGCGGCCCGTGCCCGAAGGCGAGGTGCCGGATGGGTGCGGGACGCCGCACGTCGAAGCGGTCGGCGTCCTGGCCGTGCTGCGCCCGGTCGCGGCCGATGGCCCGGTAGGACATGGCGACGCCTTCGCCTTCCCGGATGACGGCGCCGCCGGTGCCGACCTCGATGTCCGAGGTCGCGAACCGCAGCAGCAGGTGGGTGGAGGGCGATTCCCAGCGCAGCGTCTCCTCGATGACGGCGTCCCAGCCGACCTGGCCGTCGAGGACCAGCCGCAGCTGGTCCGGATGGGTGAGCAGGGCCCGCACGGCGCACAGGATCAGGGTCACCGTGGTCTCGTGCCCGGCGGCGACCATGGCTTCCAGGTTGCCCCGTACCTCTTCGGCGGTGAGCGGCTCGCCGCCCTCGTCGGCGAGGATGAGGGCGCTGGTGAGGTCGTCGCCGGGGGACGCGGTCTTGTGCCGGACCATGTCGTGGTAGAGCTCGTCGAGCTCGCGCAGGACGGCGAGCCGCTCCTGCTGCGGGGTCAGGGTGGAGAAGAACGCCTCGTACAGGTGGTGCAGCCGCGGCTCCAGCGCGGGGTCGACGCCCATCAGCGAGCAGACCACCGACATGGGCAGCGGCTGTGCGAATGCGGACTTCAGGTCGATCGGCTCGTCCGGCGCCTCGGCGGCGTCGGAGGCCATCGCGTCCAGCAGCCGGGCGGTGACGCGTTCGACGACGGGGCGGAGTTCCTCCAGCCGGCGCGGGGTGAGGGCCTGCGCCGTCTTGACGCGCAGCCGCCGGTGTTCGGCCCCGTCGACGGTGAACATGGAGCGGCCCGCGTCGACCATGCCGATCAGCGGCCAGTTCTCGTCGATCTCGCCGTCGCGCCACAGGTTCCAGCGGGTGATGTCCTTGACCAGCCGGGTGTCGGTGAGGAGCCGGCGGGCCTCGGCGTGGGTGGTGACCGTCCACACCTCGGCGCCCATCAGGTCGATCCGGGCGAGTGGTCCGGCGGTCCGCAGCGCCTCGGTCTCGGCGGCGAGGCTGCCGACCAGCGGGTCGATGGTGAGCGGGCACCCCGCGGTGCCGGGGGCGTCTCCCCCGTCGGCCGCCGGGCAGCCCGCGGGGGCGGCACCGGCGGTCCGGGGTTCGCTCGCCGGGGACTGTGCGTCGCCGTTCATCAGCGTCCTCCGTACGGGGGTGTGGGCGCGAAGCGGACGGGCAGCACCGTCATGCCGCGCAGGAAGGGCGAGGGGCGGCGGGCGAGGGTGCGGGGCGCGACCGCCAGGTCGAGGTCGGGCAGCCGGTCGAGCAGCACCTCGATGCCGGTGCGGGCGATGACTTCGGCGATCTCCTGTGCCGGGAAGGGGCACTGGTATTCGCCGTGGCTGAAGGCGAAGTGGGCGAAGTTGCGCTCGCGTGGACGGTCCGCGCCGTGCGGCGCGTGTGCCGCCGGGTCGCGGTTGGCGCCGGCGAGTCCCAGCAGGAGCAGGTCGCCGCGGGCGACGGCGCGGCCCGCCAGCCGAGTGTCGCGCGCGGCCCAGCGGCCGGCGAGGATCTGGGTGGGGGTGTCCTCCCAGAGGACTTCGTTCATGGCCTCGGGGACGGTGTGGCGCCCTCCGGAGAGCGAGGCGGCGAAGCGGTCGTCGGTGAGCATGAGGCGCACCGAGTTGCCGATCCAGTCGGCGGTGGGCAGGAACCCGGCGGAGGTGACGGCCATGAGGTTGAGGACGTATGCCTCGTCGGTGAACTCCGCGGGGTGGGCCAGCATGGCGGAGAGCACGTCGGCTCCGGGCGCCGCGTGCTTGCGGGCGACGAGCCGCCGCATGAGGGAGAGCGCGTGTTCGAACCCGGCGAGTGCGTGGGGGCCGCCGTCGGCCATGTCGGTGAGGGAGCGGATCAGTTCCGGGCCGTCGGAGTCGGGGAAGCCCAGGATGCGGGCCAGGGTGAGGAGGGGCAGCGGTTTGGCGTAGGCGGAGACGATCTCGGACTCGCCGACGCCGCAGAAGCTGTCGATGAGCCGGTCGGCGATCTCCTCGGTGGTGCCGCGGAGTTCGACGTGGTTCACGCCTTCCAGCGCCTGCTGGACCATGGCCAGGTGGCGGCGGTGTTCCTGGCCGACGGTGAAGTAGACCGAGGGCTGCGGGGTGCCGATCATCGGGCGCAGCGGCCAGTCCTCGGGGAGGTTCTTCCACTGGTTCCACAGACCCTGGTCCCGGGGGAAGAGCACGGGGTCGCCGGTGACGTGGTGGAGTTCGCGGTAGCCGATGACGAGCCAGGCGGGTACGTCGCCGGGGAGGGTGACGGGGACGACGGGCCCGTGGTCGCGGCGCATGTCCCGGTAGACGGCTTCCAGGTCGGTGTGGAAGCGGGGGCCCATGAGCGGTACGGCGCCGGGTGCTGCCCGGCCGCCCGCGGCGGCGGGGCAGCCGCGGGGCTCTGCGGGAGGGGCGCCGGAGGCCGGTGGGCCGTGTGCGGGGTCGTAGTACTGGGGCTGACTGGTCAAGGTCGCAACTCCCCTGCGGGCGGTGGCACTTGGTGGTCTCAGGTGTCACTTCGTGCACAGCCTAGGCAGTTTCCCGATCAGTGGGGACCGTTCCCGACGATCGGTGACCGTTCGACGCACTGATGCGTTCCGACCCAGCTACGCCCCGGCGCAGGTGCGCCGGGGCGGCAGGAGACGGCGCGCGGTGCGCCGGGGCGGCGGGGACGGCGCCGGGCTCGGGCCCCGCCCGCCCGCGGCGCCCCGCGGGGTCAGCCGACCGCGACTCCGAACAGGGCGCCCAGGCCGTAGGTGACGGCCGCGGCCGCGGCGCCGAGGGCGAGCTGGCGCAGGCCGCTGAACCACCAGCTCCGGGCGGTGACCCGGGAGACGACCGCACCGCAGACGAACAGCCCCAGCAGGGCGCACAGCACCGCGGGCCACAGCATGGTGATCCCGAAGAGGTAGGGCAGCACCGGAAGCACGGCGCCCACCGCGAAGGAGAAGAAGGAGGAGACGGCGGCGACGGTCGGGGAGGGCAGGTCGCCCGGGTCGACGCCCAGCTCCTCCCGGGCGTGGATCTCCAGCGCCTGCTCCGGGTCGCGGTGCAGTTGCTCGGCGACCTTCCCGGCCAGCTCGGGGTCGACTCCGCGGGACTCGTACAGCGCGGCCAGTTCCTTGATCTCCGCGCGCGGACTGCGCCGCAGCTCGCGCCGCTCGATCTCCAGTTCGGCCTGGACGAGTTCGCGCTGCGAGGCGACGGAGGTGTACTCGCCGGCGGCCATGGAGAAGGCACCGGCCGCCAGTCCGGCGAGGCCCGCGATGACGATGGTCTGGGAGGAGGCGGCGCTGCCCGCGACGCCGGCCATCAGACCGAGGTTGGAGACCAGCCCGTCCATCGCTCCGAACACGGCGGGCCGCAGCCAGCCGCCGTTGACATCGCGGTGCGTGTGGTTGTCGCGGTGCGCGACGTGGGTCGGGTCGGTGACTCCGGCGAGGGACATGGCCGGTACGGCTCCTTCACTTCGAACAGCGGGCGCACGGCGCGCCCTCCTGTTCGAAGCGTAGGCACGAAGCGCCGTCCGCTGCCAGCAAGGAAGGCCGTACTTACCCCGTTGACCTGGGGTTTTCCTCCGGGCCCTGGTCGGCTGCCGCCCGCAGTGCCGCCGCCAGCTCGTCGCGGACCAGGTCCTCGCGGTCCAGCCGCCCGGTCCGGTAGGCGGCCCGGCCCACCATGTGCGCGGCCACCGGG
Source organism: Streptomyces sp. AA1529 (assembly GCF_000280905.1). Lineage (GTDB taxonomy): Bacteria > Actinomycetota > Actinomycetes > Streptomycetales > Streptomycetaceae > Streptomyces. The sequence continues at coordinate 317,443 of NZ_ALAP01000078.1, forward strand.
GAGGTCAGCAGCTGGAAGAGGCCGACGAGCAGCAGGGTGCACAGGTCGATGAGGCTGCGCAGCCACAGTCCGGCACCGAGCAGGACCAGCAGCAGGCCGAAGGACTGCGGCTTGGTCGCGGCGTGCATCCGGGCCAGCACGTCCGGCAGCCGCACCATGCCGATCCCGGCCAGCAGGCAGAGCAGCCCGCCCGCCAGCATGCACACGGCGCCCGCCACGTCCGCCACGGCCGTCCAGCTCATCGGCGCTCCTTCCGGGTCCGGCCGCTCACGGCGTCCCCCGGTGCGGGCCGGGCTCCTCGGGGCCGCCGCCGGGTGCGGGGGCCGATGGGCCGGCCGGGGGTTCACCGGTGCCCTCGCTCTCGTCCACGTCCTCGGTTCCGGCCTCGTCCCGCAGCGCCATGAAGCGTGCGACCCCGACCGAGCCGGTGAAGCCGAGGAAGGAGAGAACCAGCAGGACGGGCAGGTAGAAGGCGTTGCCGCGGATCGCCGACTGCAGGCCGATCCCGGCCATCACGACGGCCACCAGCACATCGAGCGCGACGGCGCGGTCCAGCGTCGAGGGCCCCCGCACCAGCCGCAAGGTGACCAGCAGTCCGGCGGCCAACAGCAGCCCGGCGATCACCGAGGCGGTGATCTCGAAGACCGGGGCGTCGTGCACGGCGGCGGTCAGCACCCGGGCCGGTTCCGCCGGGAGCGCCGCGCACAGCTGCCGCACCGTCACCGCCACCGGCCGAACACCTCCTCGGCGGCCTCGGAGGCGCGGATCGCGGCGACGTCGGCGTGGGTGCCGAACGCCTCCACGACCCGGGTCTCCAGGCGGAGCGCGTCCCGCCGGGCCCGGGCCTGCTCCTCCTCGCTCTCGCCGCCGAGCACGTGCAGGTAGAGGGTTCCCGAGCGGCGGTCGACCTCCAGGACGGTGCTGCCGGGCACGGCCGTGACCGCGACGGCCGTGACGGTCAGCATCAGGTCGCCGGGGCAGCGCATCTTCACCGCCAGCACGGCGCAGCGCGGACGGCCGAAGGCGAGCATGTAGCGGTTGATCCGCCAGCTGGAGACGACCATGTCCAGCACGAACCGGACGGCGAAGCGCAGGATGCCGAGCGGGTGGGCGCGGGCCTGCTTCTCCACCGGAGGCAGCGGGAAGACGAGCACCACCAGGAGCGCGACGAGCACTCCGGTCACGATGTTGGCCGGGGTGGGGGTGCCCCACAGCAGCAGCCACAGCAGGGTGAGGCCGCACACCATGGGCCACTGGGTGGCGCGCATCCGGCTGGCTTCCGGCAGCCGCTGAGGGGCCGTCATTCCCGCATCACCGCCTCGACGTAGGGACTGCGGGCGAGCATTTCGTCCGCCGCGCGGCCGGTGAGTCCGAACAGGGGACCCGCGAGCACGGTGAAGGCGAGCCCGAACAGGACGAGGGCCGCGGTGGCTCCGGCCATGCTGGCGGGGAGCGAGCTGGTGGTGGTGATCTCCTGGCCGCCGAAGGTGGTGGTCACCCGGCGCCGCATCAGCACCGAGAGGCCGCCGGTCGGCCACCCTCCGGCGGCACCGGGCTGCCGCCGCGGCGGTCCGGCGCCGGATCCCGCACCACCGGTCGGCGCGCCGGAGCCGGCGGCGTCCCCGGCGCCCTCTTCGGGGGTGTCCTCCTCCCGGGACTCCAGCACGGTGCCGGCCGCGCACATCTCCGGTGTCGCGGCGCGCCAGAAGGCCACGTTCCACGCCTTGGTCAGCGCGTACAGCGTGAGGAGGCTGGTGACCGTTCCGCCCGCCACCAGCAGATAGGCCAGCGCCCCGCCGTCGTCCACCCCGGCCCGCAGCAGGCCGAGCTTGCCGAGGAACCCGGAGAGCGGCGGGATCCCGGCGAGGTTCAGCGCGGGGACGAAGAACAGCACGGCCAGCAGCGGGGAGAGGCGGGCGAGACCGCCGAGGCTCTGCAGGTCCGTGGTGCCGGTGCGGCGCTCGATCAGTCCGGCGACGAGGAAGAGGGTGGTCTGGACGGTGATGTGGTGGGCGACGTAGAACACCGCGCCGGAGATCCCGGCGGGGCTGCCCAGCCCGATCCCGAAGACCATGTATCCCATGTGGCTGACCAGGGTGAAGGAGAGCAGCCGTTTGAGGTCGGTCTGCGCGACCGCGCCCAGGATGCCGACGAGCAGCGAGAGCAGGGCCAGGACCATCAGGGCGTCGCCGATGCCGTCGCCGGGGAAGAGCAGCGTGCGGGTGCGCAGTATGGCGTAGATGCCGACCTTGGTGAGCAGTCCCGCGAACACGGCGGTGACCGGCGCCGGGGCGGTGGGATAGGAGTCGGGCAGCCACGCGGCCAGCGGGAAGACGGCCGCCTTGATGGCGAACACGACCAGCAGCGCGATCTGCAGGATCATGGCCACGCTCTCGGGCAGGGCGTCCAGCCGGGAGGGCAGTTGGGCCATGGTGACGGTGCCCGCCGCCGCGTACACCATGGCGACGGCGGCCAGGAACAGCATGGAGGACAGCAGCGAGACGATCGCGTACGTGGCGCCGGCGCGGATGCGCGCCAGGGTGCCGCCGATCGTCATCAGCACATAGCTGGCCGTCAGCATCAGCTCGAAGCCGACGTAGAGGTTGAACAGGTCCCCGGCCAGGAAGGTGTCCGAGACCCCGGCCACCAGCACCAGGTAGGAGGGGTGGAAGACGGACAGCGGGGTCGCCTCGTCGTTGTCGGCCAGGCCCTGGCCCACGGAGTAGACCAGGACGGCCAGCGTCACCGACGAGGAGATCACCAGCATCAGCGCCGCGAGCCGGTCGGCGACCAGCACGATCCCGACCGGCGGCGCCCAGCCGCCCGCGAACATCACCTGCGGACCGTGCCGGTCGGCGGCCACCAGCAGCAGCAGTGCGACGACGAGGACGGCGAGCAGCACGGCGGCGCTGATGAACCGCTGCACCCGCTCCAGCCGGGCTCCGATGGCCAGCTTCAGCCCGGCCGCGCACAGCGGCAGGATGACCGGCAGCGGCACCAGCAGTCCGGCGGCGGCCGCCCCGCCGACCGGTCCGGCTCCCCCGCTCACCGTGCGCCCCCGCTCCCGGCGCGGCCCCCGCCGGGTGCGGGGCGCGGACCGGACGCGGGACCCGGTCCTGGAGCGGGGCGCCGCCCCACCGGGTGCGGGCCGCTCACCGGTCGGCTCCCAGGATGGTCTGCCACGGGTCGTCCTCCCCTACGATCTCGTCCGCCGTCTCCTCCGCGCGCGCCTGCCGGACGCGGAAGGCGCGCGCGTCGGCGCGGGCGCGCCGGCGCAGTTCCCGGTAGCGGTCGCGGGCGGTGCCCAGCCGCTCGTAGGCGCTGTGCTCCCGCGCCTCGCGCTCCTCCTCGCTGCGGGCCAGCGCCCGGTACTCCAGGCGCCGCTTGTGGTAGGCGGCGCGCAGCCGTTCGCGTTCCTCCGCGTAGGTGGCGCGGCGCACGATGCGGATGTCCTCGGTGTCGTCGGGGACGTCGTCGTTGCCGGAGTGCTGCCAGGCGCGGTAGGCCATCGTCGCCAGGAACGCGGTCAGCGCGAGGGTGATGACGATGGCGGTCAGGATGAACGCCTGGGGCAGCGGGTCGGACATGGTCCGCGGCGAGGTGCCCGGGTAGAGCAGCGCGGCGTCGCCGTCCGGTCCGGAGGTGGCCAGCACCAGCAGGTTGATGCCGTTGCCGATGAGGACCGCGCCCAGCACGATGCGGGTCAGCGGCCGGGCCAGCAGCAGGGCCGTACCGCAGGCGAACAGCACGCCGCCGCAGCCCACCAGGGCGATCGACCCGGTCGTCATGGGCGGCCCTCCCCGCCACCGGCCGGGCCGGTGGCGCGCTCGCGCTCCAGGCGGCGGTCGATCTCCGAGCCCAGGCTGCGCAGCACGTCCAGGACGACGCCGAGGACCAGCACGTAGACCCCGGTGTCGAAGAGCACCGGGCTCGCCGCATGGAAGGGGCCGACCAGCCAGAAGTCGCCGGTCACCTTGCCGGAGGCCAGCACGCTGCCGCCCAGCCACAGGCCCGCCAGGCCGGTGCCGGTGATGATCAGCAGTCCGAGGCCGAGCAGGAAGCCCGCGTCCACGGGGGCGGCGGCGGCCAGTTCCAGGCGGCCCCCGGCCAGGTAGCGCACGGCCAGCGCGAGACCGGCCACCAGCCCTGCGGTGAAGCCGCCGCCGGGCTGGTTCTCGGCGGAGAAGAGCAGGTAGAGGGAGAGCACCACGATGGGGTGGAAGACCAGCCGGGCCATCACCTCGAACATCACCGAGCGGCCTTCGGGCGCGAGCGTGGAGCTGGCCGCCAGCCAGGTGCGGCGGGGCGCGACGGGCGAGCCGCGGTGCGGCCGGGCACCGGGGCGGCCGGGCAGCTTCCAGGCGTCCCGGCGCCCGGCGCGCGCTCCGGTCTCCCCGCCGGTGCCGGGCGCCTCCGCCGAGCGGTCCAGGGCGATGCTCGCGGAGCCGGGGACGGCCCCGGTGGGCGCTCCGGGTCCGGCGACGGGCGCGGTCGGCGGCGGGCCGCCGGTCTCCTCGGTGCCCGGTACGGGCTGTGCGACGGGCACCCGGACGCGGCGGCGCAGATAGACGAGGCTGGTGACGCCGACGGCGGCGGCGGCCAGTACGGCCGACTCGCCCATGGTGTCCCAGGCACGCAGGTCCACCAGGGTGGTGGCCACCACGTTGCGGACGCCTTCGTGGGCCGTCGCCGAGAACAGTCCGGGTCCGGAGGGCGGGCCGGTGCGTGCCGCGAGGCAGAGGTGCAGCAGTGCGGCGAGGAGTCCCCCGGCGGCGACGGAGAGGACGAGTTGCACGCCCCGGCGGGTGCGCCATCTGCGGCTGCCGTCGGGGAAGCGGGCGGGCAGTCTGCGCAGGACGAGGACGAAGACGGTCAGCGAGACCGTCTCGACGGCGAACTGGGTCAGCGCCAGGTCGGGCGCGCCGTGCAGCACGTAGAGGAGTCCGGCGCCGTAGCCGGTGACCCCGGCCAGGACGGCCGCCTTCATCCGCTGCCGGGCCAGGACGCACAGCACCGCGACCCCGGCGACGCCGATCGCGACGACGAGCTGCGGGACCGAGTCGTACCAGCGCAGCGTGTCCGCGTCGGGCCAGGGCGCGCCCGCCACCAGCCGCGCGGTCTGGAAGCCGAACAGGACGACCAGGGCGGTGCCGAGGTAGACGGGCAGCGAGCCGCGCTGCACGGCTCCGGTGACCTGGAGGGAGAGCCGTTCCAGGCCCCACAGGGAACGGGCGAACACCTGGTCGCCGTCGACCAGCGAGAGCCGGCCGCCCAGTGCGGCCAGCGGCCGGCCGGCCAGGAAGAGCGCCGCACCCAGCACCCAGGAGACCGCCGAGAGGCCCAGCGCGGGGCCCCAGCCGTGCCAGAGGGCGAGGTGGTAGGGGGCGGCGCCGCTGGGGAAGGTGTCGGCGTACCGGGCCAGCAGCGGGTCGAGCCACTGGGAGCCGGGGCCGAGCAGGAGCCCGGCCAGCGCGCACAGCAGGGGCGGGCCCAGCAGCAGCGGCGCCACGCGGGTGCCGGGCGCCACGGTGACGGGTGCCAGCGGCGGGGCGCCGCTCTTGCGCGCGAAGGCGCCCCACAGGAAGCGCAGCGTGTAGGCGGTGGTGAGTGCGGAGCCCAGGAGGACGGCCGCCAGGGCCCATGCCTCGCCGGGCCCGGCCGCCAGCAGTGCCGAGACGGCCGCTTCCTTGCCGACGAACCCGAGGAGCGGCGGCAGCCCCGCCATCGAGAGCCCGGCGAGCGCCGCGACGGCGGCCAGTGCGGGCAGCGCGCGGCCGACCCCGGAGAGCCTGGTGAGGTCGCGGGTGCCGGTGAGGTGGTCGATGGCGCCGACGGTGAGGAAGAGCGGTGCCTTGAACAGGGCGTGCGCCAGGATCACGTCGGCGCCCGCCAGCGCGGCGTCCCGGGTGCCGTCGCCGACCAGGACGGTGAGGAAGCCGAGCTGGCTGACGGTGCCGAAGGCCAGCAGCAGCTTCAGGTCCGTCTCCCGCAGCGCCCGCCAGCCGCCGAGCAGCATGGTCGCACTGCCGAGCACGAGCACCATGGGCCGCCAGGGCGGCACGTCGGCGAACCCGGGGGCGAGCCGCGCGATGAGATAGACACCGGCCTTGACCATGGCGGCGGCGTGCAGATACGCGGAGACGGGGGTGGCCGCGGCCATCGCTCCGGGCAGCCAGAAGCTGAACGGCCAGACGGCGGACTTGGACAGCGCTCCCACCAGCACCAGCACCAGGCCGCCCGCGACCAGTGCTCCGCCCGCGGGCGGGTCGGCGAGCATGCGGGAGATCCGGTAGGTGTGCGCGGCGTGCCCCAGCATCAGGAAGCCGACCAGCATCACCAGTCCGCCCAGCGTGGTGACCAGCAGGGCCTGGAGGGCGGCGCGGCGGTTGGTGCGGTACTGGGAGCTGTGTCCGATGAGCAGGAAGGAGAAGACCGTGGTGAGTTCCCACAGCACGTACAGCACGATCAGGTCGTCGGCCAGCACCAGGCCGAGCATGGCCCCGGCGAAGGCGGTGAGTGCTCCGGCGAAGGAGCCCAGCTGCGGGGTGCCGGGCGCGAAGTAGGCCGCGCAGTAGAGCATCACCAGGGCGCCGATGCCCCCGGCGATCAGCACCATCACCAGGGCGAGCGCGTCACACCGCAGTGCGAGGTCGACCCCGAGCGCCGGGATCCACGAGGTGTGCTCGCTGAGCGCGCCGCCGTCCGCCACCTGGTCCCAGTGGGCCGCCGCCCACCCGGCCGCGGCGGCGGGTGCCGCCGCGAGCAGCAGGAACGCGCGCGGGCCGAGCCGCCGCACCAGCGGCGCGGCACAGCACGCGGCCACGACGTGGACGACGATCAACCACAGCACTCACCGAGAATTGCATACATAGTCGCCCAATTCGGACAGGCGGCTCGCCCCCTGCCTCGTCAAGGCCCCGGCGAGCGGGTGGGTCAGAAAGCCGGTCCGTCGGCCGTCTTCCGGGACGACCGCGAGGTCTCCGCCGCCGACCGCGCCTCCCCGGCCCCCTTCTCGGACTCCGAGGACTCCTCGGACGGCCCGTCCTCGGCAGGCTCGCCCTCCGGCGCCGCACCGGCCGCCGCGTCCCGGCCGCCGCCGTCCGCGGCCGTCCTCGCGTCCGGTTCCGCCGCGGCCTCCGCCTTCGGCTACGAGGCCGGTCCCCGCTTCCGGGCCGGCTCCTCGTCCGCCGGGTGCTCGTCGGACGACTCCGCCTCCGGGTCCGCGCCCCCGTCCGGCTCGTCCGGCTGCGGCTCGACGACCTCCTCGCGGCCGGGCCGCTTCTTCGCGGAGACGACGATGTAGAGGACGGCCAGCAGGAAGACGAGGATCGCCGTCCAGTTGTTCAGCCGCATCCCGAACACGTGGTGCGCGTCGTCGATCCGCAGGTACTCGGTCCAGAAGCGCCCCGCCGTGTAGCCGGCCACGTAGACCGCGAACGCCCGGCCGTGCCCCAGCTTGAAGCGGCGGTCCGCCCAGATCACCAGCAGGGCGACCCCGATGCACCACAGCGACTCGTACAGGAAGGTGGGGTGATAGGTCGCCAGATCGGGCGTGTCGACCGGCCGGTGCGCCGGGTCGATCTCCAGGGCCCACGGCAGATCGGTCGGCCGGCCGTACAGCTCCTGGTTGAACCAGTTGCCCCAGCGGCCCAGCGCCTGCGCCAGCACGATCCCCGGCGCCACGGCGTCCGCGTACGCGGGCAGCGGGATGCCGCGGCGGCGGCAGCCGATCCAGGCGCCGAGCGCACCCAGCGCGATGGCGCCCCAGATGCCCAGCCCGCCGTCCCAGATGCGGAAGGCGTCGACGGGGTTGCGGCCCTCGCCGAAGTAGAGCTGGTAGTCGGTGATGACGTGGTACAGCCGGCCGCCGAGGAGGCCGAAGGGAACCGCCCAGACGGCGATGTCGGCGACCGTGCCCGGCTGCCCGCCCCGAGCGACCCACCGGCGCCCGCCGAGCCAGACCGCGGCGAAGACGCCGAGGATGATGCAGAGCGCGTAGCCGCGCAGCGGGAGCGGCCCGAGGTGAATCTCACCGGCCGACGGACTGGGGATAAAGGCAAGGGTCTCCATGGCGCCCCTGACGGTACCGTGCCCGGCCGCACGCCGGACAATCAGCCGGCACAACGGCTGGATAACACCGCGGGGCCCTGCCGGACCCCGCGGGCACGGCGAGGGCCGCACCCGCGGCCGCCACCGGCCGCCGAGGGACGGGGGCTAGCTCTTCCGCTCCACCAGTTTCCGCAGCCCGTCCGGGGTCAGTGGGTCGGACTGGTCGCTGAAGACGTCCTTGCCGTTCAGCAGGACGGTGGGGGTGCCCTGGTGACCGGACTTGCGGAAGTCCTCGTCGGAGCGCTTCACCCAGTCGTCGTGCCGGCCGTCGGTCACACACGAGCGGAACTCGGGGTCGACCAGCCCCTCCACCTTGCCGGCCAGCCGGATCAGCCGTTCGGTGCTGGCGAAGGCGTCCTCCTGCTCGCGGGGCTGATTGCGGTAGAGCACATCGTGGTACGGGCCGAACTTCCCCTTGTCGCGGGCGCAGGCCACCGCGTTGGCCGCCTCGTGCGAGCCCCGGCCGCCCATGTTGCCGTCGATGAGGGTCACCAGGTGGTACTCGGTCCGGAGCCTGCCCGCCCGCTCCAGGCTCTTGATCGTGTCCCGGAAGGAGTTCTCGAACTGGGCGCACGCCGGACAGCGGAAGTCCTCGTAGACCGTGAGCCGGGCCGGTGCGCTGCGCTGCCCCACGGTGACGGGCTTCGCCGACTGCGAGCCCTGGTCGTCGCCGCCCCGGGCCGCGACGGTGATCCCGACCCCGGCGGCGACGGCCAGCACCCCGGCGACCACCGCACCCACCTTGAGCGAGCGCCACCGGCGCTCGGCTGCCCTGTCCCGCTCCCGCTCGGCCCGCAGGCGTTCGCGGGCCGAGCGCTTGCCGCCGTCATTGCTGTTCTGGCTCATCACGCCCGACCCAACGAGAGGGGCCGCTCACCGACGGACGCGCTGCGCCCTTTTTCACCCGAAAGAGCCGTTCGGCGGCGCGGGGACAGCATGCCGGCATGCCCCCGGCGGTTCCCCGGCTCCGCCCGCCTCCGGGAGGCGGGCGGACCGCCGGGCCGGGACCGGGGCCGGTGACCGGGAGCCTGCCGGGAGCCGCCTCCCGGAGCCGGAAGCCCCGGGAGGCGTGGCCTCCGGCACCGCCGCCGGAGGCGGCCCGCGCCCGGGCCCGCGCCTCAGCGCCGGACGCCCTCCGCGAGGGCCGCGGCGAGCTGCCGCACCTCGTCCAGCCCGGCCTCCGGGGTGTCGGCCTCCAGCAGCCGCTTGACGAATGCGGAGCCCACGATGACCCCGTCGGCGAACTCGGCGACCTCGGCCGCCTGCGCGGGGTTGGACACCCCGAGGCCGACACAGACGGGCAGGTCGGTGGTGGAGCGGACCCGCTCGACCAGTTCGCGGGCCTCCTCGCCCACCGATTCCCGCGTCCCGGTGACTCCCATCAGCGAGGCGGCGTAGACGAAGCCGCTGCCCGCCGCGGTGATCCGGGCGAGGCGCGCGTCCTGGCTGCTGGGCGCGACGACGAAGACCGTGCCGAGCCCGGCGTGCTCGGCCGCCTTCCGCCAGCCCTCGGACTCCTCTACCGGCAGGTCGGGCAGGATGCAGCCGGCCCCGCCCGCCGCCGCCAGCTCCTCGGCGAAACGCTCGGCGCCGTACCGGTCGACGGGGTTCCAGTACGTCATGACCAGCACCGGCTTCCCGGTCGCCGCGTGCGCCTCGTGGACCGTGCGCAGCACGTCCGCGATCCGCAGCCCGCCCTCCAGCGCGATGGTGTCCGCGGTCTGGATGACGGGCCCGTCCATCACCGGATCGCTGTGCGGCAGCCCCACCTCGACCACGTCGCAGCCGCTCTCCAGCAGCGCCGTGCAGGCGGCGATGCCGCCGTCGACGGTGGGGAAGCCGGCCGGCAGGTAGCCGACGAGCGCGGCCCGGTTCTCGGCCCGGGCCCGTGCGAGCGTCTCGTCCAGCAGCCGGACGTTGCCGCCCGCGCCGCCGGAGTTCGCGGTGGTTCCCGTCTCCTCGGTGTGCCCGCTCATGCCCGCTCCCCTTCCGCGCCGTCCAGCAGGCCGAAGTACCGCGCGGCCGTGTCCATGTCCTTGTCGCCGCGGCCCGAGAGGTTCACCAGAACGATCCCCTCGGGGCCCAGCTCCCTGCCCAGGTCCAGGGCGCCCGCCAGCGCGTGCGCGCTCTCGATGGCCGGGATGATGCCCTCGGTCTCGGAGAGCAGCCGCAGCGCCCGCATCGCCTGGTCGTCGGTGACCGGCCGGTACTCGCCCCGGCCACTGTCCTTGAGGTGGGCGTGCTCGGGGCCGATTCCCGGGTAGTCGAGCCCGGCCGAGATCGAGTAGGGCTCGGTGATCTGCCCCTCGTCGTCCTGCAGGACGTAGGAGCGCGAGCCGTGCAGGATGCCGGGCTCGCCCGCGGTCAGCGTGGCCGCGTGCTCGCCGGACTCGACACCGTGCCCCGCCGCCTCGAAGCCGACCAGCCGCACACCGGTGTCCGGCAGGAAGGCGTGGAAGAGCCCGATCGCGTTGGAGCCGCCGCCCACGCAGGCGGCGACGGCGTCCGGCAGCCGTCCGGTGCGCTCCAGCACCTGCCGCCGCGCCTCGACGCCGATCACGCGGTGGAAGTCGCGCACGATCTGCGGGAAGGGGTGCGGTCCGGCGACCGTGCCGAAGAGGTAGTGGGTCCTCTCGACGTTGGCGACCCAGTCGCGGAACGCCTCGTTGATGGCGTCCTTGAGGGTGCGGCTGCCCGAGGTGACGGGGACGACCTCGGCCCCGAGCATCCGCATCCGGGCGACGTTCAGGGCCTGCCGCTCGGTGTCGATCTCGCCCATGTAGATGGTGCATTCGAGCCCGAAGAGGGCGCATGCGGTGGCCGTGGCCACGCCGTGCTGGCCCGCGCCGGTCTCGGCGATGACCCGGGGTTTGCCCATCCGCTTGGTGAGCAGGGCCTGCCCCAGCACGTTGTTGATCTTGTGCGAGCCGGTGTGGTTGAGGTCCTCGCGCTTGAGGAGGACCCGGGCACCGCCCGCGTGCTCGGCGAACCGCTTGACCTCGGTCAGCGCGCTGGGCCGGCCGGTGTAGTCGACCAGCAGGCCGTCGAGTTCGGCGGCGAAGGCGGGGTCCGCCTTCGCCTTCTCGTACTCCGCGGCCACCTCGTCGACGGCGGCGACCAGGGCCTCGGGGATGAACTTGCCGCCGAACGCGCCGAAGTAACCGGCGGCGCTGGGGCTCTGACCCTCGGGATCGGGAATGAAGTAGTCGGACGGCATACCGAACGCTGCTCCTTGCGAGTGGGCTGATGTGACGGCTCCGGGCCCCGGCCCCTCGCCCGGGCTCCGGCCGGCAGCCGGAGGTGCGCCCGCGCGGCGGCGGGCGGGCAGGGGCGCTCCCCTCAGCGGGGTGCGTACGGGCAGGGGCGGGTCAGCGCCATCGGCGGCCGCGGATCACGCCCGGCTCGCATCCGATGTGGTACCGGACGGACCGGCCGCGCACCCGGCGCGCGGGCGCCCGGCACCCGCGCGGACGGCACCCGCGCGCCAGCGCGAGGGAGCACAGGGAGACCACAGCCGTCATCGCGTGTCAGTCCCTCCCGCCGTGGCGGAGCGCGGGGTGCGCGCCCGCGGCCACGAGGTCGGAGACCGCGGTGCGCGGATCCTTGCCCGTCACCAGCGACTCCCCCACCAGAACGGCGTCGGCGCCCTCGTTCGCGTAGGCGATCAGATCGTGCGGTCCGCGGACACCGGACTCGGCGATCCTGACGACGTGGTCGGGGATCTCGGGGGCGATCCGGGTGAAGTTGCCGCGGTCCACCTCGAGGGTCTTCAGGTTCCGCGCGTTGACGCCGACGATCTTCGCCCCGGCAGCCAGCGCCCGCTCCGCCTCGTCCTCGTCGTGCACCTCGACCAGCGGGGTGAGACCGATGGACTCGGCGCGCTCGATCAGCGAGACCAGGGCCTCCTGCTCCAGCGCGGCGACGATCAGCAGCACCAGGTCGGCGCCGTGCGCACGGGCCTCCCACAGCTGGTAGGAGGAGAAGACGAAGTCCTTGCGCAGGACGGGGATGTCGACGCGGGCCCGGACGGCCTCCAGGTCGGCGAGCGAGCCGCCGAACCGGCGGCGCTCGGTGAGGACGGAGATGACGGCGGCGCCGCCCGCCTCGTAGTCGGCGGCGAGCCCGGCCGGGTCGGCGATGGCCGCCAGCGCGCCCTTGGACGGGCTGGAGCGCTTCACCTCGCAGATCACCCGCACCCCGGCGGTGCTGTCGCCCTTGAGTGCCGCGAGCCCGTCCCTGGCCTGGGGTGCCCGGGCGACGCGCTCCTTGAGCTCCTCGAGGCTGACGCGCGCCTGCCGCTCGGCGAGGTCTTCCCGCACGCCTTCGATGATCTCGTCGAGCACACTCACCGAGCGGCCTCCTTGCTGGCTGGGTTCGGGCTGGATACGGGTCGGCACCGGGCCGGCGGCGGAAACTGCTTCCGGGGCGCTCCTCGGAGGCGGGGCAGGGGATGGTCGGGTGGGCCACTGTGATGGTATCCGCCCCGGCACGGAGGTCCCGCATCCGGTTGATCACAGTCCCATATAGCGGACAAATCACCGCCCCGGTGGCCGTGCGGACGCGGCTGCTCAGGGAGCCAGGCCGACTCCGAGGGGCGTATTCCGGACAACCGTGAAGGCGACCGCCAGCGCCCCGAGGGCCCACCAGTGCCAGGCCCGCAGCCGCACCGGGAAGGAGTAGCGGCGGCCCCGGACCGCGCCGGCGGCCCAGTGCAGCCAGCCCAGCGCGAAGGCCGCGAAGAGCAGCACGGCGAGGACGTTGGAGCCCAGCGCGGTGCCCAGGTCCCCCTGGGTGACGGCGTGCGCGCTGCGCAGCCCGCCGCAGCCGGGGCAGTACAGGCCGGCGACGGTCAGGAAGGGGCAGGCCGGATAGTGGCCGGGCTCGTTGGGGTCGACGACGGCCACAACGGCGAAGGCCGCGCCCACCGCGGCGAGACTGCCGAGGGGCACGGCCAGTCGCGGCACCGCTGCGGTGAGGCGGTGCCGCGCGGTCGCGGCGTCCTGCCGGTCGTTCAGGAGTGCGCCTTGTCGGCGACCGGCCGGTGCGCCCGGTCGTGCGCCAGCTTGTGGGCCCGCGCCTGCTCGGCCGTCAGACCGGGGGACTTCGACTGCCCCATCCCCGCCGCCCGCATGATGCCGCCGATCACAGCACCCGCCCCGATGACGACCAGCCCTGCGATCACACCGACGGGCTGCGCCAGCACCGTGAAGACGGAGGCGACGCAGAAGCCGACGAAGGCGGTGATCGAGCCGGTCCAGGCGGCCGGGGTGTGTCCGTGGCTGTGCGCCATGAATGCTCCTTGAGTCACAACATGAGGTGGGGCCACCCGGCCCGTTCACCGCCCATTCTCCCCCTTCCGCGCCCGCGCGGGGGCACGGGGGTCGCCCGTACGGGCCGCGGCGGGCCGCGCGGAGGTGCCGGGCACGGGCGCGGACGCCGCGGGGCCGCGGCTCAGGCGGTGCCGTGCGTGGGGTCCTCGCCGCGGTCCAGGGCCTTCCACAGGTCCTCGGGCCGGTCGGGATCGACGCGCCGGGTACTGCGCGCGGCGCGCTGCCGCAGCGGCGTGCGCTCGTAGCGGGCGCTGCCGGACATCGAGGGCCAGCCCGCGCCGTACCGCAGCGCCAGCAGCCCGGCGACCAGCAGCAGCGCGCCGCCCACCGCCGACACATACGGCCAGGCGCTGACATCGACGGCGCCGATGCCGCTGTCGGTCAGGCCGCTGGTCTTGGCGGCCTCGGCGGAGAGCGCGCCGGTGTCGTCGGCTCCCAGCAGCGCCGAGGCCAGCACGGCGGCGCCGCACAGCGCCAGCAGCCCGGAGACGATCCGGCGGCTGGTCCGGCGTACGGCGAAGACGGCGACGAGCGCGGCGAGGCCGACCAGCGCCAGCGCGCTGGGCAGGCCGGTGACGTCGCCGCCCTCGGCGCTGACCGGCACCTGGCCCCGGGCGAACTCGGCCGTGGACGTGCTCCAGGTCTGGCCTGCGGAGATCAGCGCGAGGGCCGCGCCCACCGCGCCGCACAGCAGGGCCACCGCCAGCGCGGTGCGGGCCGCACGGGAGCGCGACGTGCCCGGGCGCCCGGCGTCCGGGGCGGGCTCCGCTTCCGGCCGGCCGGGGTGCGGGCCCCCCTCGGTGCCGTCCGGGTCCGGCGCGGGGGTCGAAGAAGTCACGCCTCCACGCTACCCCCGAGGCGTTCGGCCGTCCGGACCGCCCTCAGCACGGCCGCGGCCTTGTTGGCGCACTCGGTGTCCTCGGCCTCGGGGTCGGAGTCGGCGACGACTCCGGCGCCCGCCTGGACATACGCGGTCCCGTCCCGCAGCAGTGCGGTGCGGATGGCGATGGCGGTGTCGGAGTCGCCCGCGAAGTCGAGATATCCGACACATCCGCCGTAGACACCGCGCCTGGTGGGCTCCAGCTCCTCGATGATCTGCAGGGCGCGCGGCTTGGGCGCCCCGGACAGCGTCCCGGCCGGGAAGCAGGAGGTGAGCGCGTCGAACGCGGTACGGTCCCGGGCCAGTTGCCCGGTGACGGTCGAGACGATGTGCATCACGTGGCTGTAGCGCTCGATCGACATGAAGTCGACCACCTCGACGCTGCCCGGTTCGCAGACCCGCCCCAGGTCGTTGCGGCCCAGGTCCACCAGCATCAGGTGCTCGGCCCGCTCCTTGGGGTCGGCCAGCAGTTCCTCGGCCAGCGCGGTGTCCTCGCCGGGGGTGGCGCCCCGCGGCCGGGTCCCGGCGATGGGGTGCATCATCGCGCGGCCGTCCTCGACCTTGACCAGCGCCTCGGGGCTGGAGCCGACGACGTCGAAGCCCTCGAAGCGCAGCAGGTACATGTACGGGCTCGGGTTGGTGGCCCGCAGCGCCCGGTAGACGTCCAGGGCGCTCGCCTCGCAGCGGGCCTCGAACCGCTGCGAGGGCACCACCTGGAACGCCTCCCCGCCGCGGATCCGCTCCTTGATGTCCTCGACCCAGCCCCGGTAGGTCGCCCCGCCCGACCGGGCCTCGACGGGCGGGAGTTCGGAGGCGGGCAGCGCCACCGGGTCGACGGGGGCGGGGCGCGCGAGATCGGCGGCCATCGCGTCCAGCCGCCGCACGGCGTCCGCGTGCGCCTCGTCGACACCGGTGTCCAGGTCGTTGTGGTTGATCGCGTTGGCGATCAGCAGCACCGTGCCGTCGCGGTGGTCGAGGACGGCCAGGTCGGAGGTGAGCAGCATCGTCAGCTCCGGCAGCCCGAGGTCGTCCGCGGTGCCGGGGTGGTGGCCGACCTTCTCCAGCCGCTGGACGATGTCGTAGCCGAGGTAGCCGACCATGCCGCCGGTGAACGGCGGCAGCTCGCCGCCCCGGTGCAGGTCGCGCGGGGTGTGCAGGGCCTCGACGGTCTCGCGGAGGGCGACGAGCGGGTCGCCGTCGGTGGGGACGCCGACCGGTGGGGTGCCCTGCCAGTGCGCCTCGCCGTCGCGCACGGTCAGCGCCGCGTGGCTGCGCACCCCGACGAAGGAGTACCGCGACCAGGTGCGGCCGTTCTCCGCGGACTCCAGCAGGAAGGTGCCGGGGCGTTCCGCGGCGAGCTTGCGGTACAGGGCGATGGGGGTGTCGCCGTCCGCCAGCAGGCGGCGGGTCACCGGGATGACCCGCCGGTTCTCGGCGAGCGTCCGGAAGGTTGCGAGGTCAGGCGCCGTCATGGCGCCTCACCCTACTGGTCCGGCGGCGGCACGGCGTCCAGGTCACCGGACGTGGGACGGCCCGGCGCCGGCGCCACCCGTCGTGCGACGGCGGGCCGTCGGCGTCACGGCTCCCGGGCCAGCAGCACGTCCGCGTCGAAGCAGGTGCGGCTGCCGGTGTGGCAGGCGGCCCCGGTCTGGTCGACCCGCACGAGCACGGTGTCCGCGTCGCAGTCCAGCGCCACGGACTTGACCCGCTGCACATGCCCGGAGGTGTCGCCCTTCACCCAGTACTCGCCGCGGCTGCGGCTCCAGTAGGTGGCGCGTCCGGTGGTGAGGGTGCGGTGCAGGGCCTCGTCGTCCATCCATCCCAGCATCAGCACCTCCCCGGTGTCGTACTGCTGGGCGACGGCGGGCAGCAGCCCGTCCGGGTTGCGCTTGAGCCTGGCGGCGACGGCGGGGTCGAGGGAGCTCTCCTGGGACATGGCTCCATTGTCCCGCACCCGTCCCGCCCTCCGCGTACCGCGCTGCGCGGGGCCGCCGCCGCGCATCCGGTGCGGCGGCACGCGGCACGGTGTCGGACACGCCGCGCACACGCCCGGGCACCGACAGCTCCCCCGTCCGCGCCCCGCGCGCCGTACGCTTGCGGTATGTCGACCCATGCCAAGCGTGAACGTCTGCTGCTCGCCGACCTCTTGGAGGCCAACGGACCCGACGCGCCCACTCTGTGCGAAGGGTGGCGCACCCGGGACCTGGCCGCGCACGTCGTCGTGCGCGAACGCCGCGGAGACGCGGCCGGCGGCCTGCTGATCAAACAGCTCGCGCCCCGACTGGAGCGGGTGCAGGCCGAGTTCACCGCCAAACCGTACGACGAGCTGATCCACCTCATCCGCACCGGGCCGCCCCGGATGTCGCCCTTCGCGCTGAAGCAGGTGGACGAGGCGGCCAACACGGTCGAGTTCTTCATCCACGGGGAGGACGTACGCCGTGCACAGCCCGACTGGGCGCGGCGCGAGCTGGACCCCGTCCTCGAGGACGCGCTGTGGCGCCGGCTGGAGACGGCCGCCCGGATGTACGGGCGCAAGGCTCCGGTCGGCCTGGTGCTGCGCCGCCCCGACGGCCAGACGGCGGTCGCCCGGCGCGGCACCCCGGTCGTGACCGCCGTCGGCGCCCCCTCGGAGCTGCTGCTGTTCGTCTCCGGCCGCACCGAGCAGGCGGACGTGGAACTGGACGGCGACAAGGAGGCGCTCGCCCGCCTCGCCGAGGCCGGCCTCGGCACGTAGCGGGTGCCCGCGCCGGGGACCCGGCACCGGGACATGCTCCGGCCGGCCCGCCGCGCCTCCGCCCGCGTGGGGCGCGATCCCGGAGCCGGAACCGGCAGCGCACCGGTGTGCGCCCCCGGTCCGCGCCGGGCGCCGCCCCCAAGGCGGGGCGGGGGCGGGTACCGGGACGGCTCAGGGTGTTCCCGGATGGAGCGCGTGGCCGGCGCCGCGAGGGTGGAGTCATGACCTTCTCGCCGCTCTCCCGCAGCCGCACCCACCCCGCCGTCCGCCCCCTCCGCCGGCCCGCCGGCCGCCCCGCCCGCCGGAATCTGCTCGCCGGGGTGGCCTCCGGTACGGCGCTGGCCGCCGTCGGTACCCCGGTGCCGGTGGCCGCCGCGGACACCCCCGAGGCCGGCCGCCCGGACGCGGGCGGGGGCCGGAGGCTCCCGCCGCCCGACGCCCGCGCGCTGCGGGCCGCCCTGGACGATCTGGCGCACCCGCGCGCCTCCGGGGCACAGTTGCGGGTCAGCGGGTCGGCCGGACGGTGGTACGGCACCTCGGGGGTCTCGGACCCGTCGACCGGGCGACCGGTCGGGCTCAACGACAAGGTGCGCGCGGGCAGCGTCACCAAGGCGTTCGTGGCGACCGCGGCGCTGCAACTCGCCGACGAGGGGCGGCTGCGCCTGGCGGCGCCCGTCCGGCACCACCTGCCCGACCTGCTGCCGGAGCGCTTCGGGGCCGTCACGGTGGCGCAGCTCCTCGACCACACCAGCGGGCTGCCCGACCACGTCGGACTGCCCGACATGAGCACGGCGGAGGCCGTGCTGCGGCACCGCTTCGACCGGTGGACCCCGCAGCGGATCGTGGCGAGCGCCACCGGCGGCGAGCTGAAGTTCCGGCCGGGCACCCGGCAGGAGTACCGCGGCGTCAACTACGTGCTGGCGGCGCTGGTCATCGAGCAGGTGACGGGACGTCCGTACGGGATCGAGCTGCGCGACCGGCTGCTGCGCCCGCTGCGGCTGGGACACACCTCCTTCCCGTCGGCGGAGGGGTACCCGCGGCGGATCCGCGGCCCGCACATGCACGGCGGCCTGGAGAGGGAGGACGGCACGCTCGCGGACGTCACCGAGTTCGACATGTCCGCCTCGCACGCGGACGGCGAGATCGTGACCAGCACCGGCGATCTGCACCGCTTCCTGTCCGCGCTGTTCTCCGGGGCGCTGCTGCCGCAGCGGCAGTTGCGCAGGATGTTCACGCTGCCGCCGAAGCAGGTGCGGATGCTCGACGGGAGTCCGGCGCGCTACAGCACCGGGCTGCAGACGGTCACCGTCGAGGGGGTGGAGCTGTGGGGCAAGACCGGCGAGCAGCACGGCTATGCGACCGGGATGTTCGCCACCCGCGACCAGCAGCGGCGGCTGGTGTGGACGTTCACCCCGGTCGAGCCGGGCGCGGACCCCTCGCCGATGAGCCGGCGGATCGCCGAGGCGGCCACGGCCGGGAGCTGAGCCCCTGCGTCCGGATCGTCCGGGACCCGGGGGGAGACATCCGCGAGGGCGGTCCGGCCGGCCCCGGGACGGGTTCCCGGGCTCCGTCGGACGATCCGGGTATCCCCCGGCCTGCCGTCCCGGACGCCGGCGTGAGCCGGGCCGTGCCACCCTCCGGCAGCAAGCGTCCGCTCGCTCCGGCGCCATGGCAGAGTGACCGCCGTGCACACGTCGAAGCGCGTCACCACCACGTGGCAGCGAATACCGGGCAGCGGCACCTCGCGCCCGATCCGGTCCTTCCGGGCGGCGGTGACGGCGGTGGTCCTCGTTCTGGGCGTGTCGGCGGGGCTCCTCGGCTGCTCCGCCTCGTCGGACCGGCCCCGTCCCGAGTTCGATGTGCCCTCCGTCTTCTACGTCCCGCGCGATCCCGCGGGCACCCCGGAGTCGAGGTTCGGCATCAGGGAGCTGTTCGGGGAGCGCGGAACGGGCCACTACACAGTGGCCGTCGACGCGGCGGATCTGAGGGGCGTCGCCGTCCTGAAGACGGGTCAGGACAACTGCCCGGTCCGGCTGCCCACGTTCCACTGCGATGGCGAACCGGTCGACCGGCGGCACGGCGGGAGCGGGCAGTCCTTCCGTGTGAGTCCCGCGGACGGGGCCGAGGCGGGCGACTCGGCGGTGCTGCGGTACCGGCTGACCTCGCCGGGCCTGCCGAGCGTCACGGCGAGCACCCGCATCGTCGTCGGTGAGCCGGTGCTGACCGTCGAGACCCGGGCGGACCGGGACGACGTGCAGCCGGGCGGACGGGTCGCCGTCGCGCTGAACCTGCGCAACACCGGGGACGTCCCCGCTCGCGGGGTCTCGCTCCACATCGGCACCCGCGACGGTCTCCGGATGGCGGGCGAGCACCGCAACTGCCTCTATCGCGGCACCACATCGGCCTGGTGCCGGCTGCCCGCCGACGATGTCGTCATCCCGCCCGGCGGGACCTACCGCCTCGCCGCTCCCGAGGCTTTCACACTCGCCGCCGACGCCACCTACCCGACCGTCGTCTTCGAGGCCGCTCCCCTCACGGACCAGGTCTCGCCGGAGGACACCGCCGGGCAGTACGAGTCCGGACAGGGACCGGCGCTCCGCTACCTGCCCGGGGCCGGCCCGGAGGACCGCGAGGACGCGGGGGCACCGCACGCGACGGGCGAGAGCGCGGCACGCCTCCAGCTCGCCGTGCGCAACACCAGCGACCTGGTCGCGCTCGCCGACACCGCGAGGGGGCCCGTCGGCAGCCGGGCGGAGGTGCGGGTCGGCGTACGCAACGACGGCCCGGGGTCGCTTCCGGCCGAGGTCGAGGTCGAGTTCGTGGTTCCGGCGGGCACCACCGTCGTGTCGTCGCCCTACGATCCCGAGCTGGACGAGGAGGTGATCGACCAGGACTGCCGGGCTCTCGCCGCCGACGGCTCGCCCCTTGCCGAAGCGTCCGTGAGGCAGCCGAGCGCCCGCCGGTACGTGTGCAGAACGGACGCGGGGAAGGCGGGAGCCACCACGACCTTCCCCTTCACCCTCCGCATCGACGAGGAGTCGGCGCAGCGTGGCGGGCGGGTCACCGTCGCCGATGGCGACAGCCACCACCCGAGCAACGACCCGGAGACCGCCGACGACAGCGCCGAGGTCACGGTGTCCGTGTGGCCGGGTCCGGCTTGGGCCACGCCCGGCCTCCTCGCGACTGCCGGGATTACCCTCGGGCTGTTCGTCCTCGTCGCGGCTCTGGTGACCTGGAGGCGCCGGCGCTCACTCTGAGCGCGACGAGCGTGGCGGCGACGGCTTCCCCGGCGCCGCCGTCGCCTCCTGCGCCCTGCCCGGCGAGGCTGTCGAGGACCGGCTGTCGGGACCGGGGCCGCCGTCTTCGAGGGCGACCCGCTCGGTCAGGATCCGCTGGAGCTCCCGGGCCGCGCGGGTCGGGGAGACGTCGCCGCGGTGCGCGACCGCGACGGTGCGGTGCAGCCCGGGTGGTGCGAAGCGGGTGATCCGCAGGCCGGAGCGGGCCGCGACCATCCGGGGGACGACGGCCAGTCCGAGGCCCGCGCGGACGAAGCCGAGCACGGCGTCCATCTCGCCGCCCTCCACGCCGAAGACGGGTTCGAAGCCCGCGTCCCGGCAGGCGGCCACGGTCAGCTCCCGCAGGTCGTAGCCGCGCCGGAACATCGCCAGCGGACGGCCGCGCAGGTCCTCGACGCGGATGCGGTCACGGCGCGGGAGCGGGGGCGCGTCCGGGGCCGCGACGACGACCAGTTCCTCGCTCAGCAGCTCGGCCGTGGCCAGCACCGGCCCCTGGCCCGGCAGCGGGGTGATGATCAGCGCCAGGTCCAGCTCCCCCGCCGCCAGTGCCCGCACCAGGTCCTGGGAGCCGTCCTCGTGGACCATCAGCTCCACACCGGGGTAGCGGTCGTGGAAGGCGCGCAGCACGTCCGGCACGAGTCCGGCGCACAGGCTCGGCGGCGCCCCGAGCCGGACCCGCCCGCGGCGGAGCTGCGCGACTTCCTGCACCTCGCGGCGGGCCGTCTCGGTGTCGGCCAGGATCCGCCGGGCCAGCGGCAGCAGGGCCTCGCCCGCGTCGGTGAGCGAGATGTGCCCGCGCGCCCGGTGGAAGAGCTCGGCGCCCAGCTCCCGCTCCAGGGAGCGGATCTGCTGGGAGAGGGAGGGCTGGGCGACGTGCTCCTGCTGCGCGGCCCGGGTGAAGTGGCGGGTGTCGGCGACGGCGGTGAAGTAGCGGAGCTGCTGGAGCTGCATACGGCAAGCATACGACGCGTCGATAGGCCACACCTATCGTTCGCAGCTGTTCTATGTCTTGGACTGATAGCGAAGGCCGTCCCTACCGTGCATGGTCATGGCGACGGATATCCGCACCCCCACTCCGCAGCGGCCCCGGACCGGCTCGGCCGCCCCGCCGGGGCCGGGCCCCCGGCGGGGCCGGCTGCGCACCCTGTGGGGCTCGACGATCGGCAAGAAGGCGGTCATGGCGGTCACCGGACTGCTGATGCTGGCCTATCTGCTCGTCCACATGTTCGCGAACCTGAAGGTCTTCTTCGGCCCCGAGGACATGAACGGCTACGCACACTGGCTGCGCACCCTGGGTGAGCCGCTGCTGCGGTACGGCTGGTTCCTGTGGATCGCACGGGCCGTCCTGCTCGCGGCCGTCGTCCTGCACGGCGTGAGCGCCTACCAGCTCAGCCGGCGCGACCTCGCCGCCCGGCCGGTCGGATACCGGCACCGCAGGCGCGGCAGCAGCTACGCGACCCGCACCATGCGCTGGGGCGGGATCATCCTGGCCCTGTTCCTCGTCTGGCACGTGCTCGACCTGACGACCGGCACCGTCAACCCGCGCGGCCAGGAAGGCCACCCGTACGAGAACATCGTGGCCGCGTTCCGCACCTGGTACGCGAACGTCATCTACCTCGTCGCCATGCTCGCCGTCGGGCTGCACATCCGGCACGGCTTCTGGAGCGCGGCGCAGACCCTCGGGGTGACCCGGCCCGGCACCGGGCGCCTGCTCAGAGCCGGGGCGACCGTGCTCGCGGCGGCCATCACCGCCGGATTCGTCTCCGTACCCATCGGCGTCATGACCGGAGTGGTGAACTGACATGAGCAGCCCCAGCAGCCCCAGCACCTCCTACCAGGACTACCGGACCGGCGAACCGGCCGTCGACACCAAGGCACCCGACGGACCGGTGGCCGAGCGGTGGAACCGGCGGCGCTTCGAGGCGAAGCTCGTCAACCCGGCCAACCGCCGCAAGCACACCGTCATCGTCGTCGGCACCGGCCTGGCGGGCGGCTCGGCCGGAGCGACCCTGGCCGAGGCGGGCTACCGCGTCGTGCAGTTCTGCTACCAGGACTCCCCGCGCCGCGCCCACTCCGTCGCCGCGCAGGGCGGCATCAACGCGGCGAAGAACTACCGCAACGACGGCGACTCGGTGCAGCGGCTCTTCTACGACACCGTCAAGGGCGGCGACTTCCGCTCCCGCGAGTCGAACGTCCACCGGCTGGCGGAGATCTCCACCGAGATCATCGACCAGTGCGTCGCCCAGGGCGTGCCGTTCGCACGCGAGTACGGCGGGCTGCTGGACACCCGCTCCTTCGGCGGCGTCCAGGTCTCCCGCACCTTCTACGCCCGCGGCCAGACCGGGCAGCAACTGCTGCTCGGCGCCTACCAGGCGCTCTCCCGGCAGATCGCCACCGGCGCCGTGGAGATGCACCCGCGCACCGAGATGCTGGACCTGATCGTCATCGACGGCCGGGCCCGCGGCATCGTCGCCCGCGACCTGCTGACCGGGCGGATCGAGAGCCACTTCGCCGACGCGGTGGTGCTGGCCACCGGCGGCTACGGCAACGTCTTCCACCTGTCCACCAACGCCAAGAACTCCAACGCGACCGCCGTGTGGCGCGCGCACCGCAGGGGCGCCCACTTCGCCAACCCCTGCTTCACCCAGATCCACCCCACCTGCATCCCGCGTTCCGGCGACCACCAGTCCAAACTCACCCTGATGAGCGAGTCGCTGCGCAACGACGGCCGCGTCTGGGTGCCCGCCGAACCCGGCGACGACCGCGCCCCGCAGGACATCCCCGAGGACGAGCGGGACTACTACCTGGAGCGGCTCTACCCCTCCTTCGGCAACCTCGTCCCCCGCGACATCGCCTCCCGCGCCGCGAAGAACGTCTGCGACGAGGGCCGCGGCGTGGGCCCCGTCGGCCACGGAGGCGGAGCCGAAGGCTCCTCGGTCGAGGGCGGTGGCGGGCGACGGGAGGGCGTCTACCTCGACTTCGCCGACGCCCTCGCCAGAATGGGCCGGAAGGCCGTCGAGGAGAAGTACGGCAACCTCTTCGAGATGTACGCGCGGATCACCGCCGAGGACCCCTACACCCGCCCGATGCGCATCTACCCGGCCATCCACTACACGATGGGCGGGCTGTGGGTGGACTACGACCTGATGACCACCGTGCCGGGCCTCTTCGCCGTCGGGGAGGCCAACTTCTCCGACCACGGCGCCAACCGGCTCGGCGCCTCCGCGCTGATGCAGGGCCTGGCCGACGGCTACTTCGTCCTCCCCGCGACGCTCGGCGACTACCTGGCCCGCACCCCGCACCAGCCCGCCGACCCGGACCATCCGGCCGTGCACGAGGCGGTCCGCGCGGTCTCCGACCGGCTGGACGCGCTGCTGTCCGCGGACGGCGACCGCTCGTCCGAGTCCTTCCACCGCGAACTGGGCGCCCTCCTGTGGGACGAGTGCGGCATGTCCCGCACCGAGGAGGGGCTGCGCAAGGCGCTGGAGCGGATCCCCGAACTCCGCGCCGAGTTCTGGCGGCGGGTGCGGGTGCCCGGCAGCGGCGCCGCGCTCAACCAGTCGCTGGAGCAGGCCAACCGGGTCGCCGACCACCTGGAGCTGGCCGAACTGATGTGCCTGGACGCGCTGCACCGCGCCGAGTCCTGCGGCGGCCACTTCCGCGAGGAGCACCGCACGGCGGACGGCGAGGCGGCCCGCGAGGACGAGGAGTTCTGCTACGCCGCCGCCTGGGAGTTCACCGGCACCGGCACGGCCCCCGTGCTGCACAAGGAAGCCCTGCACTTCGACCACGTACACCCCACCCAGCGGAGCTACACATGAACCTCACCCTCCGGATCTGGCGGCAGCCGGATGCCGAGTCGCCCGGCGACATGCGCACGTACGAGGTCGAGGACATCTCCCCCGACATGTCCTTCCTGGAGATGCTCGACACCCTCAACGAGACGCTGCTGACCCGCGGCGAGGAACCCGTCGCCTTCGACCACGACTGCCGCGAGGGCATCTGCGGCGCCTGCGGGATGGTCATCAACGGCGCGGCCCACGGCCCCGAACGCACCACCACCTGCCAGCTGCACATGCGGCACTTCGCCGACGGCGACACCGTCGACGTCGAACCCTGGCGCGCCGCGGCCTTCCCCGTCGTACGGGACCTGGTCGTCGACCGGTCCGCGTTCGACCGGGTGATCGGCGCGGGCGGCTACATCACCGCGCCCACCGGCGCGGCGCCCGAGGCCCACGCGACGGCCGTGCCCAAGCCCGCCGCCGACGCGGCGTTCACCCACGCCGAGTGCATCGGCTGCGGCGCCTGCGTGGCAGCCTGCCCGAACGGGTCGGCCATGCTGTTCACCTCCGCCAAGGTCAACCACCTCGCCGCGCTGCCGCAGGGAGCGCCCGAGCGGGAGACCCGGGTGCTCGACATGGTCGCGCAGATGGACGCCGAGGGCTTCGGCGGCTGCACCCTGACCGGCGAGTGCGCCACGGCCTGCCCCAAGGGCATCCCGATGCCGTCCATCGCCGCGATGAACCGGGAGTATTTGCGGGCGACGGCGAAGAGATAGCCCCCCCCGGGGGGGAGGGGCGGCGCCGCGGCGGGTGGCGCCGGGCGCCTCGGGTCACCGGGCCGGACGCCCGGGTGCCGGGGCCGGACGTCCGCGCCGATGCCGGGGCCGGTGCCCGCGCCGATGCCGGGGAGCCGGGCGGCCCGCCGCACCCTCTACAGTGACCCGATGTCCCCCAACCGGCTCCTCGACCAGCGCCCCACCCTGCCCGAACTGGCCCGGCAGGCACTCTCGTCCGTCCAGCACGGCTACGACCTGCTGGCGCCGAAGTTCGACCACACCGCCTACCGGACACCGGAGAAGGTGCTGGACGCGACCGCCCGGGCCCTCGGCGGCCACGGCCCCTTCGCCGACGGGCTCGACCTGTGCTGCGGCACCGGCGCCGGCCTGCGGGTGCTGGAGGAGGTGTGCACCGGCCGGGCGGTGGGCGCCGACTTCAGCACGGGCATGCTGGCGGAGGCCAGGTTCGCGTACGCCACCGCCCCGCACCCCGCCCCGCACTGGGTGCGGGGTGACGCGCACGCCCTGCCGTTCCGCGACGGCACCTTCGATCTGGTGGCCAGCTTCGGCGCGTTCGGCCACTTCCTGCCCGCCGAGCGCCCGCACCTCTTCGGCCAGGTGCACCGGGTGCTGCGGGCCGGCGGCACCTTCGCGTTCCCGATGGCGGCGCCGCCGCGCCCGGGCACCGCCGCGTACTGGTCGCTGCTCGGGTTCGACGCGGCGATGCGGGTGCGCAACACCGTGTGGCGGCCGCCCTTCGTCATGTACTACCGCACCTGGCCGCTCGGCGACGTCCGGCGGGACTTGGAGGCGGCGGGCTTCGACGTAACGCTGGAGCCCCTCGCGGAGCTGGGCCGCCGCGACGACGGCGCCCCGCGCTGCCGGCTGGTCCTGGCCAGAAAGCGCTGAGCGCCTACCCGCGCCGCACGGGCCTGCGCAGCAGCATGCCGCCGATCGCGACCAGCGCCGGGAAGCCGCCCTTGGGCATGGCCGCGGTCCCCACCGCACCGACACCGGCCAGCACCGCGCCCGCGGCACGCTGTGCGGCGACGTCGCCGTGCTCCTCCGCCGAGCGGAGCAACCGGCCGCCCACCCACAGGGCGGGCGCCGCCGCCATGAACCAGAAGGCCGCCGCCCGGTCGCCGCGCTCGGGCACGGAGTCGACCACACCACGGCGGGCCAGCTCCGCCAGCGCCTCCCGGTGGACCATCGCACCGATGGCACCGTGGCCGACCGCGACGGCCTGGAGGAGACGTCCCGCTGAAGGTCGATTCATACCGCCGATCGTAGTCCCGGCAGCACGGAGACCGGCGTCATTCGAGCACTTGGACGGATCACTCCCGGATCGCTCGCCGCGCCGTGCCGCCGGCACCCCGTCCCGGCGCGCGAGTTCGCGGAGCCGGCCGTCAGCGGGCCGTGTGCGGGGGCCACGGGCGTGGCACATGTCGTTCATGGGGTCGATCGAGCGCGACAGCGAGTCCGTCCGGTACATCCGGTTCCAATCGCCGCACCGGAACAGCCGAGGCCATTTCACCGGCGTTTTCGGTCTCGTCAACAATCTGGCGAGGGAGGGCAGGCTCTCGGAGGAACAAGAAGCCTTCCGCCGCCGCAACAACCGGTGGTACGACGCCGCGTATCCCAACCCCTCGACCGTCGACCCCGACATCTACGACGACGACATCAACCCCGGCGCGGCGGCGTGGTTCAAGCCGTCGGCCACTCATCTCCTCGACCGTGTCCCCGGCTATCTGGAGATTCTGTCCGCGCACGGCATCGACTGCCGGGCTCTGCGTTCCGTCGGCCCGGGACGGGTCGTCTACGAGGACGCCGCACAGATCGTGGTCGTGCCACACGCCCCGGAAGCGGCGACCGCCCGCGAGAGCACCGCCGACCGGAAGTGACGCGGCAGGCGCACCGGCCACGCGTCGGGTGTCACCGGTCCGGGCGTGGGCACCGGGGTGAGTCGACGGGCCCGAGTCGGGGGCCCTGCACTGTTTTCGCTCAGGAGGGAGACCCGCGCCTGGCCGGAGACCAGACGTCAGAAGGGGGACCAATAGACCTTGTCCGGGTCCCGGTCAGCTCTTTCGACGTATTCGTCGAACCCCATCTCGCCGAGGGAGAGCAGCATATGCACGTCCCCGACCGCTGCGGGCTCCAGGCGGAAAGCGTCCTCCGCCGACGCGGAGCCTTCGGTGGCGTCGCGGGCGGGATGAGCGTCCGGATCGAGGTCGACCGCCAGCATGGCGAAGTGCGAGTGGCGAACGGCGGTGGAGTCGACGACGAAGACATGGCCGGCCGGCGTGGCCGCCCGCACCGCCGCCCGCACCTCTCCTGTCGTCGCGCCGGACCAGGCCGGATCGTCCACGAGGTGCACGCGGGCTTCGTGCTCGTCGTCCTCACCCCACGGTTGCCTCAGTTCTGCCACTATGGCCCGCCATCTGGATTCGTCCTCGTAGCTGGTCCGCACGACGAGTGCTGCCTCCGCGTCGTGGTCACCGATCACCGGTCTCATTCCCGCTCCCCCACCTCGGGCCTGTTCGAGACGTACCGCAGCACGCTGCCGAGACTGCTCAACCACTCGTGGATCTTCGGCAGGAAAAAGCGGTCCCAGATATCGGCCCAGTGGTCGCGACGGCGGCGGATCCGCCAGCGGCGGATACTCAAGGGGTGGGTCCGCATGCTCCAGTGTTCGCCGGTCGTCGACGGGTACCACGGCAGTCGACAGTGCGCCCCGCAGCATCTCCTGCGTGAGGGGGTTCCCGATGTAGTTGGCGATCACCGTCAAGGCAGCTTCCACGCCGCGGCAACCAGCCACCGTCAGCCCCAGAACTTCCCCGAAAAAATCACGCTCACTCGAACCACGGTTCCCTGAATCATCGCCGGGTTCGAAAGATTCGACGACTCGGCCGTCAACTATATAGACGAATCCTGAGAGCCCCTTCGCGTTGAGGAACAGAAGGATGGTTTCCGTGGCTTTCGAAAGAGGGGCGAGAATTCCGTCAAGACAACCGATGGAACTGTCGAACTCGACGGCGAAGGCCCAGTCGCCCAGCTTACCGACCAACACTTCGTCCAGCCGACGACCGGATTCCCCAGCACCCCCGATGACATCCCCTTCTTCATCGAGGGGCGACACCTGTCCGGCACCCCTTCTCGCACCGTATATTTCGATGACTTCCTCCTGGGTGCGCCCCCGCGAAAACGTAACGCAGAACCACTCGCTTTGAGCCAGGCTCCAGGACTCCGACACGTCGGGGATCTCCTTCGCACGCAGAGGACAATGACGCAACCACACTCTTGAGGATGATTTCTCTTCCGGCGGCACCGGCGCAAGACGCAGCGGCTCGACAACGACCACCACCCGTCCGGCAGCAGCCACTTCAGGGCCTTCGAGCGGACTTCGTTCCGTGCTCCGGGTGCCGTCGCAGGAGTACGACGCAGTCGGTGGCCCGGCTCCAGTCGCCCACCGTGCGCGCGGCTTCGCGGTCGCGCTCCAGACCGGTTCGTGCTGCCCAAACTGACGGCCTACCATCAACTACAGGCCGCAGCGCCCTCCCAGACGGAATCCGTCGCCATGATCGATCAGTTACGAAAGGGCTCGCCGTGACGACCGAAACCCCTCGCTGGCTCACGTCCTCCTACAGCAACAACGGCGGCGCCTGCGTGGAGGTCGCCACCAACCTCGCCGCCAGCCACGGCACCGTTCCCGTCCGGGACTCCAAGAACCCCGCGGGTCCGGTGCTGGACCTGACCACCGAGGCGTTCTCCACCTTCGTGACGGGCATCAAGAGCGGAGACCTCGGCACCGCCTGACCGACGGGGCGGGTACCGGTTCGGAGATGCTCCCTTCGCGTCCACCGACGGAACCCCGACACGGGCCAAGAGCCGGCGGCGTCACAGGATCTCCTCGCCGAAGAGATCGGCCAGCTCCTCCGCGTCATCCCCGGCCCCTGCGCGCCAGGCCCGGAGAACCGGCGTCGCGTCGCGCAGTTGCCGGGCTCCGAGCGCGTACTCGACATGGCCCGAGAGGTCGCCGCCCGAGGCGGCTCGGGCGTGGGCGAGGAGATCGGCAGGCAGGCTGACGGTGATGCGCGTACGGGGCCTCATACGAAAGCGAGCATAGCCCCGTCCATCCCCGCGGCGCCGGGAAAGGGTGTCAGGTGTCCCCTTCGGTGCCCGGCGTGTCGCACAGGGCGTGGTCGACGAGGTCGCCGGCGGCCTTCTCCTGCCGGAGCGCGTTGTCGGGCGAGTCTGCCAGGGCGGTGGACATCGAGACGGTGACGGTGCGGCTGCCGTCGTCGGTGGCGCCGTTCAGGGTGATGTAGCCGCCGTCGCCGCCCTCGTGGCTCCAGTAGCTGCCGCCGCAGGACAGCGGGCGGTTGACCAGACCGAGCCCGTACCGGCCACCCGGCCAGAACCGCTGGGTCCCCTCGTCGACCTCGACAGTGTCCTGCATCTCGGCCAGCCGTGCCTGCGGCAGCAGATCGCCGCCGAGCAGGGCCCGGAAGAAGCGGTTGACGTCCGCCGCGGTGGACACGTAGTTGCCGGGGGCGGGAAGGATCACCCTGGTGACGTCGACCCGGTCGCCGGAGGGGAAGACCTGGTAGCCGTGGGCGTGTGGACGGCGGATTCCGGGGGTGTCCGGCAGATAGGTGCGGTCCATGCCGAGCGGTTTCAGGATCCGGTCCTCCACCTCCCGGTGCCAGGGGCGGCCCGTGGCCTTCGCTATGACCATGTCGAGCAGCGCGTAGCCGGTGTTGGAGTAGCTCCACCCCTTGCCCGGCCGGAAGTCCGGGTGGTGCCGCATCGCCAGCGCGACGATCTGCCGGGGTGTGTAGGTGTCGTGGCGGCGCTCGGTGTATTGCTGCGGCGTGGTGTAGCCGGGGAGTTCGTCGTCGTGGATGCCGCTGGTGTGCTGGAGGAGGTGGCGGAGGGTGATGCGGCGTCCGTCGTTGCCGTTGCCGCGTACCAGGCCGGGCAGCCAGCGGTCGACCGTGTCGCCGAGAGACAACGTGCCCTCGTCGGCCAGTTGCAGGACGACGGTGGCCACAAGTGCCTTGCCGGTGCTGGCCATCCGGAAGTAGCCGTTGCGGGGTACCGGACGGTGCGAGCCCGCCTCGGCGGTGCCGCTGGTGGCGACCAGGTCCCGGCCGGGACCGGTGGTGCCCACCCGGGCCTGCACGCCGGTGATCCCGAGCGCCCGGATGGCGTCGGTGTCCCGGCGCAGGTCCTGCTGCCGGTATCCGGGAGCGGCTGTCTCCCGTGCGTCGGCGGACAGTGGGACGGCGACGGCCGCTCCGGCCATGACGAGAGTGGCGGCTGCGGCGGCCGGCCACCGTCTGCCGACACCGCGGCGCCGCCGACCGGGCCGGTCGGTCGCAGAGGAATGCGGAGAGGCATGTGAAGGGCGGGGCGCGGACCTCGGAGCCGTGAATCTCATACCCGTCACGCTAGGCAGCCATCGACCGCGGAGCGTTACCGCGTACTCCCCGATGAAAGGTACAGCTGCCTGTAGTGCCGCGCACGTGCCCGGTGCCTAGGGTGCCTCACGTGAGCCCCGACGGGCCCACGCCCCGTACGGCCCGTACGACGGAGAAAGCGAAAACAGGTGCCTACCCTATTCGGCGCGGCCCGCACGCGTTGGCGCACGACATGGCGCGGCGGGCGCTACTTGCTGGGCACTCTGGTGGCCGCGGCGGTGACGCTCGGCGCCGCACTGCCGCTGCTGTGCGTTGCGTCGCTGCTGCGGCCCTGGGCGGAGCGGCAGCGACGGCGTGCCGGGAGGCTGCTGGCAGAGCCGGTCGAGCCGCGCCCGCGCGCCGCCCGCCGGGACCTGGTGTGGCTCGTGACGCAGGTGGCCACCGGTCTGCCGGCCGGTGCGCTGGCCCTGCTCTGCCTGGGTTGCCTCGCCCTCACCCCCGTCGTCGCGGCGCTGTGGTGGGCCTTCCCGACGGCGCCGTGGCTGCCGGTGGTCAGTTTTCCGCTCACCGACTGGGGGACCGCGCTGTCGCTGGGCCTGGTGAATCTGGTGTGCCTGGCGGTACTGACCGCCCTCCTCCTCCCGCCGCTCGCCCGCGCGCACGCCCGGTGCTGCCTGGCGGTCCTGGCGCCCTCGCCCGCGGAACGCCTGGTCGAGCGCGTCACCGAACTCACCCGGACACGGACCGATGTCCTGCAGGCGCACAGCGCGGAGCTGCGCCGCATCGAACGCGATCTGCACGACGGCACCCAGGCCCGTCTCGTGGCCCTCGCGATGCGGCTCGCCGTGGCCGGTGAGAGCCTCGCCGACGACTCCGGCCCGGCCGCCGCCCTGGTGCGGCAGGCCCACGCCGAGACCGAGGAGGCGATGACCGAGCTGCGCTCCGTCATCCGCACCATCTATCCCCCGGTCCTCGCCGACCAGGGCCTCTCCGGCGCGCTGAGCACCCTGGCCACCCGGGCCGGGGTGCCGACCCGCCTCGACGTCGGTCCGCTCGGTGAGGTCCCCGCCGCGGTCGAGGCGGTCACCTACTTCGCCGTCACCGAGGCACTGGCGAACATCGCCCGGCACAGCAGCGCCACGCGTGCTGCCGTGCGGGTCGCCCGCAGCGGTGTGCTGCTCCGTGCGGAGATCTCCGACGACGGGACGGGCGGAGCGGAGGCCGCCCGGGGTTCCGGACTGGACGGAATCCGGCGCCGGGCCGCCGCGTTGGACGGCACCATGGAGATCAGCAGCCCGCCCGGCGGGCCTACAGCGCTCACCGTGGAGCTGCCGTGCGCGTAGTGCTCGCCGAGGACAACGTCCTGCTGTCGTCGGGGCTGGAGCTCCTGCTCGGCTCGCGGGGTTTCGAGGTCGTCGCGATCGCCACCGACGCACCCGGTTTCCGCGCCGCCGTCGAGGCCCACCGGCCGGACGTCACCATCGTGGACGTGCGGCTGCCCCCGGCATTCCGCGACGAGGGCATCCGCGCCGCTGTCGAGGCCCGCCGCGCACATCCGGGCCTTCCGGTGCTGGTGCTGTCGCAGTACGTGGAGCAGGAGTACGCGGGCCGTCTCCTCGCGGACGCCCGCGGCGGCATCGGCTATCTGCTCAAGGACCGGGTGAGCCGCGTCGCGGAGTTCACCGACGCGCTGCGCCGGGTGGCGGACGGCGGCACCGCCATGGATCCCGAGGTCGTCGCCCAGCTCCTCGCCGGCGGCGATCCCGTGGACACGCTGACCGCACGCGAGCGCGAAGTCCTGGCGTTGATGGCCGAGGGCCACGACAACGCGGCCATCGGCCGCCGGCTCGTCATCACCGACAATGCCGTGCACAAGCACATCGGGCACGTCTTCATGAAGCTGGGCCTGTCGGCCGGCGACAGCGGCCACCGCCGGGTCCGGGCCGTTCTGGCCTATCTCCGCCGCCACGGCGGTACCGTCTCCGGGCCGGCCCCCGCGCGGTCGCCGGAGGAACGGTAGGCGGCCGGGGCCGGGCCGGGGCCCGGCCCCCACCAGTCCGGGCTCCGCCAGTCCGGGCCCCGCCGGCCAGGTGTCAGCGGACCGGGTGGCCCGCGCCGCGCAGGGTCTGCTTGACCTCGCCGATCCGCAGGTCGCCGAAGTGGAAGACCGAGGCGGCCAGTACGGCGTCTGCGCCGGCGCCGACGGCGGGCGGGAAGTGGTCGAGGCGCCCGGCGCCGCCGGAAGCGATCACGGGGATGGTGACGTGCTTGCGGACGGCGGCGATCATCTCGGTGTCGTAGCCGTCCTTGGTGCCGTCCGCGTCCATCGAGTTGAGCAGGATCTCCCCGGCGCCCAGTTCGGCCGCACGGTGGGCCCACTCGACGGCGTCGACGTCGGCGCCGCGGCGGCCGCCGTGCGTGGTGACCTCGAAGCCCTCGCCTCCGGCGCGGCGGCGCGCGTCCACGGACAGCACCAGGACCTGGCTGCCGAACCGTTCGGCGATCTCGCGGATCAGCTCCGGGCGGGCGAGGGCGGCGGTGTTGACGCCGACCTTGTCGGCCCCGGCCCGCAGCAGCTTGTCCACGTCCTCCGGGGTGCGCACCCCGCCGCCGACGGTCAGCGGGATGAAGACCTGCTCGGCGGTGCGGCGCACCACGTCGTAGGTGGTCTCGCGGTCGCCGGAGGAGGCGGTGATGTCCAGGAAGGTCAGTTCGTCGGCGCCCTCGGCGTCGTAGACCTTGGCCATCTCGACCGGGTCGCCGGCGTCGCGCAGGTTCTGGAAGTTGACGCCCTTGACGACCCGGCCGCCGTCCACGTCCAGGCAGGGGATGACTCGGACCGCGAGGGTCATGCTCCGTGTGCTCCTTGTGCTCCGGGTGCTCCTGGGGCCTCTTGCGGGTCCCGGTACGCCTCGACCTCCACCTCGACCACCAGGCTCGGGTCGGCGAAACCGGACACGATGATCATGGAGGAGACGGGCCGGACCTCGCCGAACAGCTCCTTGTGCGCGCGTCCCACCTCCTCGACGTCCCGCGCGTGCGTCAGGTACATCCGGGTGCGCACCACGCTGTCGGCGCCCAGGCCGAGGGACTTGAGGGCGTCCAGCGCCACCCCGAAGGCGGTGACGGTCTGGTCGTAGGGGCCGCCCTCGGCGATCACACCGTCCACCACCGAGGTGCAGCCGGCCACCAGCACCAGGCCGTTGGGCAGTTCGACGGCGCGCGCGTAGCCGAACGGCTCCTCCCAGGGGGCACCGGACCCGATCCGCCGTATCGAAGCCATCAGGAAACCGCCTCCAACGCCTCTTCCAGGGTGAACGCCTTGGCGTAGAGGGCCTTCCCCACGATCGCGCCCTCGACGCCCTCGG
Source organism: Streptomyces sp. AA1529 (assembly GCF_000280905.1). Lineage (GTDB taxonomy): Bacteria > Actinomycetota > Actinomycetes > Streptomycetales > Streptomycetaceae > Streptomyces. The sequence continues at coordinate 351,138 of NZ_ALAP01000078.1, forward strand.
GCACCAGCTTCGCGAGGGCCCGCAGGTCGTCGAGCGAGGAGACGCCGCCGCTGGCGACCACGGGCCGGTCGGTGGCGCCGCACACCGTGCGCAGCAGCTCCAGGTTGGGGCCCTTGAGGGTGCCGTCCTTGGCGATGTCGGTGACGACGTAGCGGGCGCAGCCCTCGGAGTCGAGGCGGGCCAGCGTCTCGTAGAGGTCGCCGCCGTCGCGGGTCCAGCCGCGGCCGCGCAGCGTGGTGCCGCGCACGTCGAGGCCGACGGCGATCCGGTCGCCGTACTCGGCGATGACCCCGGCGACCCACTCGGGGGCCTCCAGCGCCGCCGTGCCGAGGTTGACGCGGCGGCAGCCGGTGGCCAGCGCCGCCGCCAGCGAGGCGTCGTCGCGGATGCCGCCGGACAGCTCGACCTTGATCTCCATGGACTGGGCGACCTCGGCGATCCGCTCCCGGTTGTCGCCGGTGCCGAAGGCGGCGTCCAGATCGACCAGGTGCAGCCACTCGGCTCCGGCGCGCTGCCAGGCCAGCGCCGCCTCCAGCGGGTCGCCGTAGGAGGTCTCGGAGCCGGACTCACCGTGCACCAGGCGGACGGCCTGCCCGTCCCGGACGTCGACGGCGGGCAGCAGTTCCAGCCGGTTGCTCGCCACGTTCACGGCTTCCTCGCTCTTTCGGCTCACAGGGACTCGATCCAGTTCTTCAGTAGCTGTGCTCCGGCGTCGCCGGACTTCTCGGGGTGGAACTGGGTGGCCCACAGCGGGCCGTTCTCCACGGCGGAGACGAACCGGTCGGCGTGCGCGGTCCAGCTCACCACCGGAGGCTTCAGAGCCGGGTTGGCGGTCTCCAGCTCCCAGTCGTGCACGGCGTAGGAGTGGACGAAGTAGTACCGCTCGTCGGCGGGCAGCCCGGCGAACAGCCGCGAGTCGGCGGGCGCCTCGACGGTGTTCCAGCCCATGTGCGGGACGGGGTGCGCGGCGTCGTTGGCGAGCGGGCCGACCGTGCCGGGCCACTCGTCCAGGCCCTCGGCCTCCCGGCCGTGCTCGATCCCGCGGGAGAAGAGGACCTGCATACCGACGCAGATCCCCATGACGGGCAGGCCGCCCGCCAGCCGGCGCCCGATCACCCAGTGGCCGCGCGCCCGGACCAGCCCCTCCATGCAGGAGGCGAAGGCGCCCACGCCGGGCACCAGCAGGCCGTCGGCGGCCATCGCCCTGTCGTAGTCGCCGGTGATCTCGACGTCGGCGCCGGCCCGCTCCAGGGCGCGCTCCGCGGAGCGCACGTTGCCGAAGCCGTAGTCGAAGACCACGACGCTCTTCCTGCCGTTCACCGCGCTCATCGTCATGCCCACCAGTCCACTCGCAGGATCCCCGCCGCCAGGCACATCACCGAGGCCACGGCGAGCAACACGATCACCCCTTTGGGGAGCTGCTGCTTCCAGAAGGAGATCGCCCCGCCGGCCAGGAACAGCCCGACGAAGATCAGCAGCGCCGCGAGGCCGGTCACAGAGCACCCTTCGTGGACGGGATGCCGGTCTGCCGCGGGTCGCGTTCGCTCGCGTACCGCAGGGCCCGGGCCAGCGCCTTGAACTGGCACTCCACGATGTGGTGCGCGTTGCGGCCGTAGGGCACGTGGACGTGCAGCGCGATCTGCGCCTGGGCGACGAAGGACTCCAGGATGTGGCGGGTCATCGTGGTGTCGTAGCTGCCGATCATCGGCGCCATGCCCTCGGGCTCGGTGTGCACGAGGTAGGGGCGGCCGGACAGGTCGACGGTCACCTGGGCGAGCGACTCGTCCAGCGGCACCGAGGCGTTCGCGAACCGCACGATGCCGCGCTTGTCGCCGAGCGCCTGCTTGAAGGCGGCCCCCAGCGCCAGCGAGGTGTCCTCGATGGTGTGGTGGCTGTCGATGTGCAGATCGCCCTCGGTCTTCACGGTGAGGTCGAACAGGCCGTGCCGGCCGAGCTGGTCGAGCATGTGGTCGTAGAAGCCCACCCCGGTGGAGACATCCACCTCGCCGGTGCCGTCGAGGTCGATCTCCACCACGACAGAGGTCTCCTTGGTGGTGCGCTCCACCCGGCCCTTGCGCGTCATCAGTCGCTCTTCTCCTTCAGTTCCTTCAGCACGGCTCGCACCGCGTCGAGGAACGCGTCGTTCTCCTCCGGCGTGCCCGCCGTCACCCGCAGCCGGCCGGGGACGCCGTTGTCCCGGACCAGTACGCCGCGGGCCAGCAGCGCCTCCCACACGGCGTGCGATCCGGCCGCGCCGTCGAAGCGGCCGAACTGCACGAAGTTGGCGTCCGAGTCGGTGACCTCGCAGCCCAGGGCGCGCAGCTCGCTCACCAGCCGGTCGCGCTCGGCCTTCAGCTGCGCGACGTAGCCGAGCAGGGTGTCGGTGTGCTCCAGCGCGGCCAGCGCCGTGGCCTGGGTGACGGCCGACAGGTGGTAGGGCAGCCGCACCAGTTGCACGGCGTCCACCACGGCGGGCGCGGCGGCCAGATAGCCCAGCCGCAGCCCGGCGGCGCCGAACGCCTTGGACATGGTCCGCGAGAGCACCAGCCGCGGCCGGCCCTCGATCAGCGGGAGCAGCGAGGGGTGGTGCGAGAACTCGCCGTAGGCCTCGTCCACCACCACCAGCGCCCCGTGCGCGGGGCGGGCCGCCTGTGCGGCGTCGTGCAGGGCCAGCACCGTCTCCTCCGAGACGGCGGTGCCGGTGGGGTTGTTGGGCGAGCAGACGAAGACGACGTCGGGCCGGTGCTCGGCGATGGCGCGGACGGCGGCCTCGGTGTCGATGGTGAAGTCGCCGTTGCGGGGGCCGGACAGCCAGCCGGTGCCGGTGCCGCGGGCGAGCAGCGCGTGCATCGAGTACGACGGCTCGAAGCCCAGCGCCGTCCGGCCCGGCCCGCCGAACGCCTGGAGGAGCTGCTGGAGCACCTCGTTGGAGCCGTTGGCCGCCCACACCTGCCGGTGGTCGACGGAGTGGCCGGCGGTGCGGGAGAGGTAGTCGGCCAGCCCGGTGCGCAGCTCGACCGCGTCCCGGTCCGGGTAGCGGTTGAGGTGCCGCGCGGCCTCGGTGACCCGCTCGGCGATCCGCGCCACGAGCGCCTCGGGCAGCGGGTAGGGGTTCTCGTTGGTGTTCAGCCGGACGGGTACGTCGAGCTGGGGCGCGCCGTAGGGGGACTTGCCGCGCAGCTCGTCCCGGATGGGGAGCTCGTCCAGCGAGGACACGGAGCTGTTGCCGGTCACGGGGCCTCGGGTACCTTCCAGTCGAACCGTGCCTTCAGCGCCGCGCCGTGCGCGGGCAGGTCCTCCGCCTCCGCCAGGGCGACGACATGGTGGGTGACCTCGGCGAGCGCGTCCCGGGTGTAGTCCACGACGTGGATGCCGCGCAGGAAGGACTGGACGGACAGACCCGAGGAGTGGCAGGCGCAGCCGCCGGTGGGCAGCACGTGGTTGGAGCCGGCGGCGTAGTCGCCGAGCGAGACGGGCGCGTACGGGCCGACGAAGACGGCGCCCGCGTTGCGCACCCGCGCGGCCCAGGACGCCGCGTCGGCGGTCTGGATCTCCAGGTGCTCGGCGGCGTAGCCGTTGACCACGGCCAGCCCGGCCTCCAGGGAGTCGACGAGCACGATGCCCGACTGCCGTCCGGACAGCGCCTCGGTGATGCGCTCGCTGTGCCTGGTGGCGGGCACCTGCGTCTTCAGCTCCCGCTCGACGGCCTCGGCGAGCTCCTCGGAGGGGGTGACGAGCACCGCTGCGGCGACCACGTCGTGCTCGGCCTGGCTGATCAGGTCGGAGGCGACGTGGGCCGGGTCGGCCGTGTCGTCGGCGAGGATCGCGATCTCGGTCGGGCCCGCCTCGGAGTCGATGCCGATGACCCCCTTGAGCAGCCGCTTGGCCGCGGCCACGTAGATGTTGCCGGGGCCGGTCACCAACTGGACCGGGGCGCATTCCGCGGTGCCGTGGGCGAACATCGCCACGGCCTGGGCGCCGCCCACCGCGTACACCTCGTCGACGTCCAGCAGCGCGCAGGCGGCGAGGATGGTGGGGTGCGGCAGGCCGCCGAACCCGGCCTGCGCGGGCGAGGCCACGGCCAGCGAGCCGACGCCGGCCTCCTGCGCGGGGACCACGTTCATCACCACGGAGGACGGGTAGACGGCGCGCCCGCCGGGGACGTACAGCCCCACCCGCTCCACGGGGACCCAGCGCTCGGTGACGGTGCCGCCGGGCACCACCTGCACGGTGGAGTCGGTGCGCCGCTGGTCGCGGTGGACGGTCCGGGCGCGCCTGATGGACTCCTCCAGGGCCGCGCGCACGGCCGGATCCAGCTCCCGGAGGGCCGTGCGCAGCGCCTCGGCGGGCACCCGGGTCTGCTCCAGGCGCACTCCGTCGAACCGCTCGGTGTACTCGATCACCGCCGCCGCGCCGCGATGCCGCACGTCGTCGCAGATGGGCCGCACCTTCTCCAGGGCGGCTTCGACGTCGAGCTCGGCACGGGGCAGCAGGTCGCGGTCGAGCGCGCCGTTCGCCGGGCCGGAGGCCGCGGTGGCGAGGGCGGCGCCGCGCAGATCGATTCGGGAGATCACGTACTCAAGTCTCTCAGACCCGCGACGCGCCCCGGCCGCCCGTATCAGAGGCTGATACAGGCCACACGCGACGAACGTCGCCTCCCGCGTTCATCCGGTCACGGAGCGGGAAAGGGACCGGTACGACCAGTTGGTCCGAACGTGTCGCGGCCAGGCCGCCGGTTCGGACACCGGGAGACCGGGCGACGGAGGGCCGGGACCGGGAGAGGCCGGGGCCGGGTGACCGGGACGCGCGGCGGGCTGCCGGGACACGAGGAATCGAGGGGGAGGAAGCGTGAGCGAGCCGGTGGACTCGGGCGAGCCGCCGCCGGGACTGCGGCTGACGACTGCCGAGTGGGGGCTCTGGCAGGCGTTCCGCAACGGTACCGAGCACGATCTGCGGCACGGCGAGGCCGAGCTGGACGATCCGAACGGCGATCACGTCTGGGGCCCGGAGCGCACGGTCCGCGCCCGGGTGATAGCGCTGCTGCTGCTGCACGGGCCGCCACCGCTGCTGGGCCGGGTGGCGTCGCTGCACCTGACCGGGGCGCTGGTGAGCGGCTGCCTGGACCTGGCGGGCGGCACCGTGGAGACGTACTTCGAGCTGCGGCAGTGCCGCTTCGAGGAGGAGGTGCGGATGCCGGAGGCGCGCGTCAACACGGCGCGCTTCGTCGACTGCTACCTCCCCCGGCTGGAGGCGGCCCGGCTGACCACCGAGGGGGATCTGCACCTGCCCCGGTGCAGCATCCCCGAAGGCGTGCGGCTGACGGACGCCTCGATCGGCACCGACCTGCTGCTCAACGCGGCCACCGTGGGCAGCGGCCCGCGCAACCGCGCGATCGCCGCCGACGGGGTCAGCGTCTCCCAGGAGCTCCAGGCCAGCCTGCTGGTCACCGACGGGCAGGTGAGTCTGCGCGGCGCCTCGGTGGGCAGCTCGCTGCACATGTTCGGCTCGGTGCTGCGCAATCCGCGCGGGCGCTTCGCGCTGTACGCGCCGCAGATGACCGTCGAGCAGGTGGCCAGCTTCGGCGACGCGGGGCGGGGCAGCGCTCCGCACATCTACGGCACGACGCCGCCGACCGGCACCCGCTACGACTTCGGCGGCCAGGGGGGCACCCATCCCTGGGCGCCGGGCCTGCCGCGCACCGGATGGGACCCGCATCGCACCAAGCACTTCCAGTGCACCGGGGGCATGGTGCTGGACGACGGGCGCTTCGGCTCCTCGCTGGTGATCGAGAACGCCCGGCTGCAGATGCAGCGCGACCAGGAGCTGTCGCTGCGCCGCATCACCACCCCGGAGCTGACCTTCACCCCGCAACTGCCCGAGCGGGGGCTGGTGGTGCTCTCCGGCGCGTCGGTGGAGAAGCTGATGGACCGGGCCTCCAGCTGGCCGGGCGACCACCGGCTGTGGATGGCGGGTTTCACCTACCAGCACGCGATCCCCAAGGAGGGCCATTTCAACGTCCGCGAGCGGCTCCAGTGGATCAACGCCGCGACCGCGGAGTACGCACCGGAGCCCTACGAGCAGCTCGCGGCGATGTACCGGAACAGCGGCGAGGACACCAACGCGCGCCAGGTGCTGCTGGCCAAGCAGCGCCGGCGGCGGGAGACCCTGCCGCTGCCCGGCAAGCTGTGGGGGGTGTTGCAGGACTGGACGGTGGCCTACGGCTACCGGCCCGCGCAGGCGGCACTGTGGATGGCGCTGCTGTGGCTGACGGGCGCGGTGCTGTTCCAGGCGCACCGGCCGCCCGCGCTCAAGGGCGACGAGGCGCCGCACTGGAACGCGACCCTGTACGCGCTGGACCTGCTGCTGCCGGTGATCTCCTTCGGCCAGGACACCGCCTGGGACCCGGGCGGCGGCTACCAGTGGCTGGCCGCCGCGATGATCCTGGCGGGCTGGGTGCTGGCGACCACGGTGGCGGCGGGTGCCACCCGGCTGCTGCGACGGCAGTAGCCGCGGGGTCCCCCGGGGGTGGCTCGGGGGTACCTCGGGGGTGTCCGTAGGGCGCACCGGGGCCCGCGCCGGGGGCCGGAGGCTTTAGGCTTACCGGTTGTGACAACCGCGCTTCCGCTCTTCCCCCTCAACTCGGTGCTGTTCCCGGGGCTGGTGCTGCCGCTGAACATCTTCGAGCCGCGGTACCGCGCGCTGATGCGGGACCTGCTCGCACTGCCCGAGGACGCGCCTCGCCGCTTCGGTGTCGTCGCCATCCGGGACGGCCGCGAGGTCGCCCCCGCCGACACCGGAATGCCCGATTCCGCACCGCCCCAGGGCACGGACCCGACGGCCGGCTTCGGTCCGGACCCGATCACCTCGTTCTACACGGTCGGCTGCATCGCCGACGCCTCCACCATCCGCGAACGCGTCACGGGCACGGGCGCGGCGGACTCCGCGGAGGAGCCGGAGGAGGCGGCCCCGGACACCGATCCGCACGGCGGCCCGACCGGCTACGAGGTGCTGGCCACCGGCACCACCCGGTTCCGGCTGCTGTCGGTCGACGCCTCCGGCCCCTATCTGACCGGCGAGATCGAGGAGTTGCCGGAAGAGGAGGGCGACGAGGCGGGCGCGCTCGCCTCCGGTGTGCTGCGGGCCTTCCGCGCGTACCAGAAGCGGCTGGCCAGCGCCCGGGAGCGGACCCTGGCCGCCGGGCAGGAGCAGGACCTGCCGGACGACCCGTCGGTGGTCTCGTACCTGGTGGCGGCTGCCACCGTGCTGGACACCCCCGCCAAGCAGCGGCTGCTCCAGGCCCCGGACACCGCGACCCGGCTGGCGGACGAGCTGAAGCTGCTGCGCAGGGAGGCGGCCGTCATCGGCAAGCTGCCGTCGCTGCCCGCGGCCGACCTGACGCGGAATCCGACCAGCCGGAACTGACCTCCCCGGAGCGGAGCACATGGCGAGGAAGAGCAAGCGGCAGGGGTCGGCGACCCCGGCCATCGTCGCGGCCACCGAGGCGGGCATCGCCTTCGAGACGCGCGCCTACACCCACGATCCGGCGGCACCCTCCTACGGCGAGGAGGCCGCCGAGGCGCTGGGCGTGCCGCCGGAGCAGGTCTTCAAGACCCTGGTGGCCGAGGTGGACGGTGCGCTGACGGTCGCCGTCGTCCCGGTGTCGGCGTCGCTGGACCTGAAGGCGCTGGCGGCCGCCGTGGGCGGCAAGCGGGCGGTGCTGGCCGACCCGGCCGCCGCCGAGCGCTCCTCCGGCTACGTCCGCGGCGGCATCTCCCCGCTCGGGCAGCGCAAGCGGCTCCCCACGGTGCTGGACGCCTCCGCGCAGGACCATCCGGCGATCTGCGTCTCGGCGGGCCGCCGCGGCCTGGAGATCGAACTGGCGCCCGCGGATCTGGCCACGCTGACCGATGCCGTCCTCGCCCCGGTCGCCCGCGGCTGACTCCCCGGACCCCGGTCGCCCGCGGCCGGCCCGCCGCCCCGGGCGCCGGTCAGCTCTCCCAGCGCTGCGGCGCCGGGGCGAGCTGGGCGACGGGCTCGTCGCGGGGGGCGAAGAGCGCGGTCACCAGCAGATGGACGAGCACGGCTACGAACGGCCAGGCCAGCAGTACCGCGTACGCGTGCAGCTCCAGCGGCGCGTCGAAGGTGGCGCCCTGGCCGGCCGCCCGCGCCGCCGCCGACAGGTCCGTCTCGGGGCCCAGCCACACGCCGGTCCGCCAGGCCAGTACGGAGCCCAGCGCCCCGCCCAGGCACAGGCCCACCACCAGGCCCACGCCGCCGCTCCTGCGGACCAGGAAGACGGCGAGCCCCGTGACCACCCCGAATCCCAGCCCGAGCAGGGTGAAGACACCCTCGGCGCCGATGGCCTCCTCGCCCTCGGGGTGCCGGAAGAGGACCAGCTTGCCGCTGGTGTACAGCGGCACCCGGGGCGCCAGCCACAGCCACAGCAGTCCCATCAGCACACCGAGGACGGCGACGGCCGCCGCGCAGACGGCCGCGTGCAGCAGCTCGCGCGAGAGGACCGGCCCGGCCTGCCCCCCGTAGCCGGTGTGCACCGCGTACGACGGCGCGGGCGGCGGGCCCGAGGCGCCGCCGCCGGGCTGGTCGCCCGCTCCCGCCGCGGATGCGGAGGAGTGGGAGGAGTCCGGATCGGGAGAGGAGGGCGTCGGTACGGTCACCCCGCCATCGTGCCAGGCCCGCGCGATGCGGGAGGCCCCGGCCCGCCCCCGGCCCGCCCTCGGTGCGGCCGCCGGGGGCAGCGGGGGTCCGCCCGGGTGTCAGCGGGTGGCCGCCCAGCGGTAGGCCCGGGTGGCGAGAGCGAGCGAGAGCACCCCGACCGCCGCGCACACCCCCAGGTCCAGTACGACGCGCGCCCAGTCCGGGTGCGGTGCGAAAGTGCGCGCGAAGGCCTCCACCCCGTAGGTGGACGGCAGCAGGTCCCGGACCCAGCCGACCGCGGGCGGCAGCCCGCCCGCGGGCAGGACGCCCAGCAGCAGCGCCGCCGACATCCCCAGCTGGCCGCCCAGGGTGGCCAGCTCGGGGCGCGGGGCGAGCAGCCCCAGCGCCGCGCCCAGCCCGGCGAGCGCGGCACCGGCGAGCGGGACGACGGCCGCTAGCACCCACAGTCCGCCCAGCGGGAGCTGGAAGAGCACACTGCCCGCCACCGCCGTCACCAGCACTCCGGGGACGGTGAAGGACGCGTAGGCGGCCGCCGCGCCCAGCACGACGGAGGCGGCCGGCACCGGCAGGGTCGCGTAGTGGTCCAGGCCGCCGCCCGCACGCAGCTGGCCGAAGTACTGGGCGAGCAGGTTCAGCGCCACGAAGGCCACCACCAGCACGCTGGACCCGGCGACCACGGCCCGCGCCTCGGCGCCGCCGTCCACCACTCCGCGCATCAGGACCATGATCCCCAACGACTGGAAGGTCGCCACGAACAGCAACGGGATCCGCGCCACCCGGGCCCGGGAGAGCTGGGCCCGGTAGACGGCGCCCAGCGCGGGCCACAGCCGGGCGCGCGGCGCCAGCGGCATCCGGGCCGTGCCCGCACCCGCCCCGGCACCGGCGCCCGGCTCCGCCGCGCGGAGCGTGCCGCCCCCGGCTGCGCTGTCCGTGGCGGAGGCCGCGGCCGCACCCGCACCCGCGCGCTCCCGCTCGCCGGCCGCGCCGTGCTCCGCGGCGCCGCCGGTCCGCGTACGGCTGCCCACCGTCGTCCTCACCCGAGCCCGCCCCTCACGTCCCGCACCGTCGGTGCAGGGTCCGATGCCGTCCCGTCCCGCCTCGTCGGCCGCGCCGGGCCCTGTACGCTCCGGCATCCCGTCCGCGCGCTCATGCCTTGACCAGGCCCTCGGCGCCGTCCTGGCCCGCCGCGCGGCCGCCGAGGGCCACATACACGTCCTCCAGGCTCGGGGTGGCGAGCCGGAAGTCGTCCAGGGCCGCGAACGCCTCGCCCGTGGTGACCAGCGCGACCGCCTCCCGCGCGGCGGCGGGTGGCAGCCGCAGCGTCCAGCGGCGGCCGGTGACGGCGGCGCCGGCGGCGAGCGCGGACACCTCCGGGATCTCCACCGGAGCGCGCTCCCGCCACACCAGTTCCAGCCGCACCTCGTCGCCGACCGTCGCCTTCAGCCCGCCGGGGGTGTCGCAGGCGATCACCCGGCCCCGGTCCAGCACCGCCACCCGGTCCAGCACGGTCTCCGCCTCGATCACGTTGTGCGTCACCAGCAGCACGGTCACCCCGCGCTCGGCGCGCCGCCGGTCCACGGCCGCCCACACCGCGCGCCGTGCGTGCGGGTCCATGCCGGTGGTCGGCTCGTCCAGCACCAGCAGCGGCCGGTCCCCCACCAGTGCCGCGGCCACGCATGCCAGCCGCCGCTGCCCGCCGGAGAGCCGTTTGAGCGGCCGCGAGGCGAGCTGCGTCAGCTCCAGCTCGGCCAGTACCTCGTCGCGCGCGACGCGGGCCGCCGCGGTGTCCATCCCGCGCAGCCGCGCGGTGGTCTCGGCGGCGAGGGCGACACTCAGCTCGTCCAGCGCGGTCGACTCCTGCCCGAGGTAGGCCAGCAGCCGGGCGGCCCGCTCGGGGTGGCGCACCAGATCATGGCCGAGCACCTCGACCGCTCCGGAGTCGGGCCGCAGCAGCCCGGTGAGCTGCCGCACCAGGGTGGACTTCCCGGCTCCGTTGGGGCCCAGCAGTCCGAAGATCTCGCCCTGCCGCACCCGCAGGCAGACGCCGTCGGTCGCCCGGACCGCGGGCGCCGCCGCTGCGCCGCGCCGGGCCCGCACCGGTGCGTAGGTCTTGACCAGGTCCTCGACACGCACAGCGGTGCGGGCCGGTGCCGTCGCGCTTGCCACCGAGCTGTCCACCGCCTGCCGAGTGCCCGTTCTCACGACCTATGAGGGTACGCGTCCGGGTTCCGCCGCCCCGCTCCGACCCCTGCGGGCTCCCGGCGCGGCCGGTGGCGGGGGCGCGGTGCGGGTGCGGAGCCGGTGGCAGGCCACGCCGGGTACGCGGCCGCTCCGGCCGCCGGAACGCGACGCACCGGGAGGTCAGTCACCGGCCGGCGCGTGCTCGGCCGAGGCGCCGGAGCGGGCGTCCACCTCGCGCCAGAACCCCGCCCGGATCGCGTAGCGGTCGTGCTCGTCGATCTGGTCGTCCTTGTGTGCGAGCAGGCCGAACCGGGCCGCGTAGCGGAGCAGCTCGCCGTCGATCCGGTGCGGGATGCGGGGGTACTCGGCGGAGAGCTGGTTCAGATGGTGCTCGCTGATCAGCCGCTCGGTCCAGCGGCGCGCGAAGACCTGGCCGACCTCGAAGGGGTCGCCGCTGACGGCGGTGATGTCCTCCTCGCGGTCCGCCCAGCGCTGCTCGGCGGTGGTGAGCTGGGCGAGCATCGGCAGGGCCGCGGTCTCGGGCGGTTCGCCGCCGGGAGCCGACCGCTCGACCCAGCCGCGGTCCGACGACCAGCGGAGCGTGGCCCCCGGCGGCCCGGCGGGCGGATGCGCCTGCTGCCCCTGGCGGCCGAGGTCGGCCAGGTCCTTGGGGGTGGGCACGCCTTCGCTCCGCTGCGGAGTCCCGGACGCGGGCCGCCCGGCCTCCTCGCCGCCGTCCTCCGCCGCGGGCTGCGGCTCGGCCTGCTCGTCCTCCTCGGGCGGCCGGTCGGCGGGAGCGGCGGCCGGGCCGGAGGGGGCGGGCCCACGGTGGCCCACGGAGCCGTTCTTGCCGCTCTCCGGCAGCGGTGCGGAGAGGATCGCGGCGATCTCCGGACGGGGTGCGGGCTGCGGGGCGCAGGGCGCGGAGAGGTCCTTGGCCCGGACCACGGGGGTGATCCAGGTCCGGTCCAGCACCCGCCGCTCGTCGGCCTCGGCCACCAGGTCCTCGGACTGGTTGTAGTCCCCGTCGGCGGCCTGGACCGCCCACAGGTGGACGGCCACCCCGTGCTCCTTCGCGGACATCAGCCCCGGCAGCAGATCACCGTCGCCGGTCACCAGCACGATGTCGGAGCAGGCGCGGTTGCGGGCGAGTTCGGTCAGCTCCGCGTGCATGGCGGCGTCCACGCCCTTCTGCGCCCAGCGGCCGTCGCTGCGGGTGAGGGCCCCCAGCCGTACCGTCACCCGGGGCATCACGCGCAGCCTGCGGTGCTCGGGCTGCGGCACCCGGTCCGGGGCGCCGTCGAACCAGTAGATGCGCAGCAGCGCGCACTGGGTGTCGGCCTCCGCCTGCCGCCGGAGGGAGCGGATCAGACCTGCGTGGTCGACGGTGATCCGCGAGCGGGTGGGTTCCCCGGCCAGCAGACTGGCGGCGGCGCCCAGCAGATATCCGGCGTCCACCAGGACGACGCAGCGGTCCACGACGTTCCACCCACTCTCGGTCATGACATCCAGCCGAGGCTGTGCCTTCGCGTGCCGGCCGTTCCCCGTGTCCTTCGAGTCTGCCCGACCGCGCGGGGGTTATCAGCCGGAACTCGATCATCGGCGTGGCGCCCACTCGCGGTAATTGTCCGACATGCACGGCATTTCCGGTCGTGCGAATCTGAACGGGAGGACCCTCTCGTTCGGAGACGGACCTCCGTCGCAGGAGGCGAACATGGCGAAGAACAAGAACCGTCAGCCGGCCCGGGAATCGCGCACCGCGGAGGAGCAGCAGCGGGAGCGGGAGCGCGCGAAGTCGGCCGCCGCGGAGCGGACGCCCCCCACCGGAGCGGCCCGCAAGGGCCGGGAACGCCGCTTCGGCCACAACTGAGCGCACCGGGCCCTCCGGGTCCGCCCGGGCACGCCCTCGATGCCCAGTCCGCGGCGTCGGCCGCGGACTGGGCACGCGCGGTGACCACGGCCGGTGCCCGAGGCAGGCCGCCCGGCGACCGGCCGGCCGACGCCCGGACCGACGCCCGGCCGGGTTCCCGGACGCGGGGCCCCGGGTCCGGGCTGTCCGGGGTGTCCGGGCGCGGGCCGGGGCGCGGGCGCGGGCCGGGAGTCCCGACGACCGCGCCCCCCGGTCGGAGCGCGGGTCCGGGGAGCCCGCCCGGTGCGTCCGGCGGGCCTCAGCCCGCCAGGCAGGCGGGGCCCAGCAGTTCCTTCAGGTCGCCGAAGAGCGCGGGGTCGGGGGTGACCCGGTGCCGGTCCAGCCGCAGCACCGTGGTCTTGCGCGCGCCCTCCAGCCGGACGCGCACCTCGCTGGCGCCGCGGTGCTGGGTCAGCACATAGCCCAGCTTCTCCACCAGTGGAGGCGTCACCTTGACGGTGGGGATGGTGATGGTGACCGGCGCGGTGGCGGACGCCTCGCTCAGATCGGGGACCTGAAGCTCCATGGCGACGAGCCGGGGCACGTCCTCCCGCTTGTCCAGCCGCCCCTTGACGAAGACGACGGCGTCCTCCACGAGCTGGGTGGAGACCAGTTGATAGGTGGCGGGGAAGAACATGCAGTCGATGGATCCGGCCAGGTCCTCGACGGTGGCGATGGCCCAGGCGTTGCCCTGCTTGGTCATCTTGCGCTGGAGGCCGGAGATGATGCCGCCGATGGTGACGATGGAGCCGTCGGAGTAGTCGCCGCCGGTCAGCTGGGCGATGGCCGCGTCGGCCTTCTCGTTGAGCACGTGCTCCAGGCCGAAGAGCGGATGGTCGGAGACGTAGAGGCCGAGCATCTCCCGCTCCTGGGCGAGCAGATAGGTCTTCTCCCACTCCTCCTCGGAGAACTGCACGTCCAGGCCGAAGCCGGGGCCGGAGTCCGCCGTGTCGTCCCCGCCGAGGTCGCCGAAGAGGTCGAACTGCCCCTCGGCCTCCTTCCGCTTGACCTGCACCACGTTGTCGATCATCGGCTCGAACTGCGCGGTGAGGCCCTTGCGGGTGTGCCCCATCTCGTCGAACGCGCCGGCCTTGATCAGCGACTCGACGGTGCGCTTGTTGCAGACGACGGCCTCGACCTTGTCCAGGAAGTCCGGGAAGGAGGAGTACTTGCCCTTCGCCTTGCGGCACTTGACGATCGAGTCGACGACGTTCTGGCCCACGTTCCGCACGGCGGTGAGGCCGAAGACGATCGTGGAGTCGTCCTTGGAGGTGAAGTTCGCCTCCGACTCATTGACGTTGGGCGGCAGCACCTTGATGCCCATCTTGCGGCACTCGTTGAGATAGACGGCCGACTTGTCCTTGTCGTCGCGCACGGAGGTGAGCAGCGCGGACATGTACTCGGCGGGGTAGTTGGCCTTGAGGTAGGCCGTCCAGTAGGTGACCAGCCCGTAGGCGGAGGAGTGCGCCTTGTTGAAGGCGTACCCGGCGAAGGGGACCAGCACGTCCCAGACGGCCTGGATGGCACCGTCCGAGTAGCCGTTGTCCCGCATGCCCTTCTGGAAGTTCACGAACTCCTTGTCGAGAACCTCCTTCTTCTTCTTGCCCATCGCCCGGCGCAGCAGGTCCGCCTGGCCCAGTGAGTAGCCGGCGAGCACCTGGGCCGCCTTCTGCACCTGCTCCTGGTAGACGATCAGGCCGTGCGTGATGTCGAGGACGTCCCTGAGCGGTTCCTCCAGCTCCGGGTGGATCGGCGTGATCTCCTGCTGGCCGTTCTTCCGCAGCGCGTAGTTGATGTGGGAGTTCATCCCCATCGGGCCGGGTCGGTAGAGGGCCGAGACCGCGGAGATGTCCTCGAAGTGGTCGGGCTTCATCATCCGCAGCAGGGAGCGCATCGGGCCGCCGTCGAACTGGAAGACGCCGAGGGTGTCGCCGCGGCACAGCAGCTCGAACGCCTTGGGGTCGTCCAGCGGCAGGTCGAGGAGCTTGAGGTCGACACCCTTGTTCTTGCGGATCATCTTGACCGCGTCGTCCATGATGGTGAGGTTGCGCAGCCCCAGGAAGTCCATCTTCAGCAGGCCGAGCGACTCACAGCTCGGGTAGTCCCACTGGGTGACGACGGTGCCGTCGTTCTTCGGCGAGAAGATCGGCGCGTGGTCGATGACCGGCTCGCTGGACATGATCACGCCCGCCGCGTGCATGCCCATCTGGCGCACCAGGCCCTCGATGCCCATGGCGGAGTCGATGACCTTCTTGACGTCCGGCTCGTTCTCGTACATCCCGCGCACCTCGCCCGCCTCGCTGTAGCGGGGGTGGTTCGGGTCGGTGATGCCGGAGAGCGGGATGCCCTTGCCGAGCACGTCGGCGGGCATCGCCTTGGTGATGCGGTCGCCCATCGCGTAGGGGTAGCCCAGCACCCGGGAGGCGTCCTTGATGGCGGCCTTCGCCTTGATCGTGCCGTAGGTGCCGATCATGGCGACCTTGTCGGCGCCGTACTTCTCCGTGACGTAGCGGATCACGTCACCGCGCCGGCGCTCGTCGAAGTCGATGTCGACGTCGGGCATGGTGACGCGCTCGGGGTTGAGGAACCGCTCGAAGATCAGCCCGTGGGTGACGGGGTCGAGGTCGGTGATGCCCATGGCGTAGCTGACGATCGAGCCCGCGGCCGAGCCGCGGCCCGGACCGACCGCGATGCCGTTGTCCTTGGCCCAGTTGATGAAGTCGGCGACCACCAGGAAGTACCCGGGGAAGCCCATGTCGATGATGACCTTCATCTCGTAGTCCGCCAGCTCCTGGCGGTCCTGCGGCACCCCGCCCGGGAAGCGGCGGGCCATCCCGCGCCGGACCTCCTCGCGGAACCAGGAGATCTCGTCGTACCCCTCGGGCACGTCGAACTTCGGCATCAGGTTCTTGGGCTCGAACATGCCCTCGGTCTCGATGCGCTCGGCGATCAGGAGCTGCGTGTTGCGGCAGCCCGACTGCCAGGCCTCCGAGGAGTCGATGCCGTACATCTCCTCGGCGGTCTTGAGGTAGTAGCCGGAACCGTCGAAGCTGAAGCGGTCCGGGTCCGAGAGGTTGCTGCCGGTCTGGATGCACAGCAGGGTGTCGTGCGCCGCCGACTCACGCGCATAGGTGTAGTGCGAGTCGTTGGTGACGACGAAGGGCGCGTCGAGCTTCCGCGCGATGCGCTCCAGGCCGTCCCGCGCCCGCTTGTCGATCTGGATGTCGTGGTCCATCAGCTCGACGAAGAAGTTCTCCTTGCCGAAGATGTCCTGGTACTCGCCGGCGGCCTGGAGCGCCTCCTCCTCCATCCCCAGCCGGATCTTGGTGCTCACCTCGCCGGAGGGGCAGCCGGTGGTCGCCATCAGCCCCTCGGCGTACTCGGCGAGCAGCTCGCGGTCCATCCTGGGCTTGCGGAAGAAGCCCTCCAGGCTGGCCCGCGACTGGGCGCGGAAGAGGTTGTGCAGCCCCGTGGCGTTCCTGGCCCACATCGTCATGTGGGTGTAGGCGCCGTTGCCGGACACGTCGTCCCGCTTCTGGTGCGGGGTGCCCCACTTGACCGGACGGGTGTTCCTGCGGTGGTCCGGGGCCAGGTACGCCTCGATGCCGATGATCGGCGTCACCCCGGCGTCCTTTGCGGAGTGGAAGAAGTCGTAGGCCCCGTGCAGATTGCCGTGGTCGGTCATCGCGATATGCGACATGCCCATCTCATTGCAGGCGTTGAACATGTCCTTGAGCCGGGCCGCACCGTCGAGGAGCGAGTACTGCGTGTGCACATGCAGATGAGTGAAGGGGTTGTCACTCACGACGAGGCCACCTCCGGGCGCGGGTCTTCAGGGGCGAGTGGGAAGTCTACGGCCCGGCACCGACAGTCCCCGACGAGCCGTCCGGGGCCGCGCGGAGCGCTGTTCCGTATCCGGCCCGCGGCTGTTCGGCGTCCGGTCCACGGCTGTTCGGCGTCCGGTCCACGACCGTTCCGCACGCGCGCAGAACCATCCTGGCCCCCGGCGGCGTCGGCGTAGGTTGGACACTCGGTTCGTCATACACCGGTTTCGGTTCCCTACCGCCCTACGGAGCGCACCCATGACCACGGCAGGCCAGGCAGCAGAACGCGGCGAGACCATTCTGGAGGTCTTCGACACGGCCTTCGGCGACCTCCTCGCCGCCGACCCGGCGGCCTTCCGGACCAAGTTCCGCAAGATGGCGGCCTCCGCCTTCGCCTTCTACCGGGGCACCGCCTGCCTCTTCTACGCCGACCTGACGGCACCCGGCAGCCCCTACGGACCGGGCGCGAACAGCGGCCCGTTCCTGGACGAGCGCACCAGCCGGGTGTGGATACACGGCGACCTGCACGCCGAGAACTTCGGCACCTACATGAACGCCCACGGCCGGGTGCTCTTCAACGTCAACGACTTCGACGAGGCCTACGTGGGCCCCTTCACCTGGGACCTCAAGCGCTTCGCGGCCTCCGTGGCGCTGCTGGGCTACAGCAAGGCGCTCAGCGACGAGCAGATCACCGCCCTGGTGACCACCTACGCCGACGCCTACCGGGAGCGCATCCGGGACCTGGTGGAGGGCGCCTCGGAGAACGAGCCGCCCGCCCTCACCCTGGACACCGCGCGGGGCCCGGTGCTGGACGCGCTCCGCGCGGCCCGCGCCAACACCCGCTTCGGGCTGCTGGGCACCATGACCGAGATCCGCGACTGGGAGCGTCGCTTCACCCCGGGCGGCGGCTCCGTCGAGCTGGACGAGGAGACCCGGGCCGCGGTGCTGGCGTCCTTCGACTCCTACCTGGAGACGCTTCCGCACAGCGCGGACCGCGAGCAGCACGGCGCACACCGGGTCAAGGACGTGGTGGGCCGCCGCGGCATCGGGATAGGCAGCGCGGGCCTGCCCTCGTACAACATCCTGCTGGAGGGGCACAGCGACGCCCTGGAGAACGACCTGGTCATCTACATGAAGCAGGCGCAGACCCCGGCCGTCTCGCGGCACATCACCGACCCGGCGGTGCGCGACTACTTCCGGCACGAGGGCCACCGCACCGTCATCTCGCAGCGCGCGCTCCAGGCGCACGCCGACCCCTGGCTGGGCTGGACGGAGCTGAACGGCGCGGGCCAGCTGGTGGCGGAGGTCTCGCCCTACGCGGTGGACCTGGACTGGTCGGAGCTGTCGGACCCGGAGGAAATGTCGCAGGTCACAGCGGATCTCGCCCGGGCGACGGCGACGATGCACGCAGCGGCCGACGAGGCGGAGAGCGGTCACAGCCTGGTGCCCTTCTCGACCGAGCGCGCCATCCACGAGGCGATCTCCTCCGACGAGGAGGGCTTCCGCGCGCTGCTGGTGGACTTCGCCCACACCTACGGCGCCCGGGCCCGGCACGACCACCAGATCTTCGTCGACCTCTTCCGCAACGGCCGCATCGCCGGGATGTGAGGCTCCCGGGGACGTCCGGGAACCCCTGGGGCCGCTGCGGCACCCCCCGGGGCCCGGGCGGGCCCGGCAGCGGCTGCCACGGGCTCCGCCGGCCGCCCGGCCGGGGCCCCGGCCGGGCGGGGCAGCCGATGCGCCCGTGGCCGGTTCCGGCCCTTCGCAGACTGCCCGCCCGCTCCCATGGCACACTCGGACCCCATGGGAACAGCAGGAGTACGGACGGTGCGGGCGGGGATCTTCACCGCCCTCTGCGTCGCCCTGTCCTCCGGAGCCCATGTACTGCTCTCCGGCTCCCCCGTTCCGCTGCGCCCCTTCCTGCTCGTCACGGCGGCGGTCTTCGCGGCGGCGTTCGCGCTGGCCGGCCGGGAGCGCGGCTTCGCCCGGATAGCGGCGCTGCTGGTCCCGCTGGAGCTGGCGGCCGACACCGTCTTCACCACCGGCCGGCACGCCTGCTACGGGCAGGCGGGCGGGCCGGTCACCGGGCCGCTCCGCTCGGTGGGCGTCGATCTGCTGTGCGGCGGCGGCAGCGTGGGCACGCCGCTGGCGCGGATGACCGCGCACGGCGGCCGGGCAGCCGCCTACCCGGCCGGCGTGCACGGGGTGCCGGGCACGGCACTCCCCTGGCTGCTGCTGGCGGCGCACGTCGCCGCGGGCCTGCTGGCCGCCCTGTGGCTGCGCCGCGGTGAGGCGGCCGCGGCAAGGCTGCTGCGCGCCGCCGCCACCGGTGCGTTCCGTCCGCTGCGGATCGCGGTCGCCGCGGTCGGTGCCGTCCGCGACCCCGGCCCGGTGCTGCCGCCCCGGCCCTCCGGGCCCGGCGCCCCGCCGGCGCTGCCGCTGCTGACCCACTCCGTACACCGTCGCGGGCCGCCGCCTGCCCGGACCGCCGTGGCACCGGCGGTCTGAGGCAAGGATTCCCCCGCGTACGGACATCGGAGAAGAAGACAGCCATGAGCAAGCGCAACAGCCAGGAAGCCAAGCGCGCGGCCCGCGAGCGGCTGCGCATCGAGCGTGAGAAGCAGGCCAAGAAGGAGCGGACCCGGCGGCAGCTGCTGGTCGCCCTCTCGGTCGTCGGAGTGCTGGCCGTGGTGGCCGGTATCGGGATCTTCGTGGCCAAGCTGAACAGCCAGGACGCCAGCGACGACGGGATGTCCGTGACGACCGCCGGCGCCAAGGCGGAGAAGACCGTGGACGTCTACGAGGACCTGCGCTGCCCGGCGTGCGCCAGCTTCGAGCAGGCGATGGGCGAGCCGCTGCAGAAGGGCGCCGAGGAGGGCAAGTACAAGCTGCGCGTTCACCTCGGCGCCATCATCGACGGCAACATGGGCGGCTCCGGCTCCCGCAACGCCGCCCGCGCGCTGGGCGCCGCCAAGGCCGTGAGCGTCGAGGCGTTCGCGGACTACAAGGCGAAGCTGTACTCGGCCAAGTGGCACCCGGACGAGCAGGAGGACAAGTTCGCCGACAACGACTATCTGCTCAAGGTCTCGGACACGGTCCCGGAGCTGAAGGACAACAAGGCGTTCGAGAAGGCCGTCAAGGGCAAGAAGTACACCAAGTGGGCCAAGGACATGATCGCCAGCTTCAACGGCGCCGACGTCCAGAGCACTCCCACCGTCCGGATCGACGGTGAGCAGGTGCAGCCCCAGGACGTGCCCGCCAAGCTCAAGGAGCTGGGTGTGGACCTGAAGTCGGGCAAGGACGAGAAGAAGTAACCGGCGGCGGCCGGGAGCGGCGAGGGGCGGACCGTACGAGGTCTGCCCCTCGCCCGTACTCGTGCGTAACATGACCGCTCGTGACTTCTCCTCACTCGAGATCCGAACAGTCCCTGCCCGGCGCCGCGCTGCCCGCACCGCGGCGCCGCGCCGTGGTCGCCGCCGGTGCGGCCGGTGCGGCCGGTGCCGCGCTGCTCGCGGGCGCGGCTCCGGCGGCGAGCGCGGCCGACGCCGCCCCCTCTTTCGTGCACGGTGTCGCCTCGGGCGATCCGCTCCCCGACGGGGTCCTGCTGTGGACCCGGGTCACCCCGGAGCCCGGCGCCGTCCCCGGCTCGGGCCGGGGTGCGGCGGTCGAGGTGGCGTGGGAGGTGGCCACCGACCGCGGGTTCACCGACCGGGTGGCGCACGGCAGCGTGCGGGCCGAGGCCGTCTCCGACCACACCGTCAAGGCCGATGTGCGCGGACTGCGCCCGGCCACCACCTACTTCTTCCGCTTCACCGCCGGCGGCGTCCACTCGCCCACCGGCCGCACCCGCACCGCCCCCGCCGAGGGCGCGGAGGTCGCCGGTCTCCGCTTCGGGGTGGTCTCGTGCGCCAACTACGAGGGCGGCTGGTTCGCCTCCTACCGGCATCTGGCGGCCCGCTCCGACCTGGACGCGGTACTGCACCTGGGCGACTACCTCTACGAGTACGGGCACGGCGAGTACCCCACCGGGGACGCCGTGGTGCGGACCGTCCAGCCCGAGCACGAGATCGTCTCGCTCGCCGACTACCGGACCCGGCACGGCCACTACAAGGCGGATCCCGACCTGCGGGCGATGCACGCGGCGCACCCCCTCGTCGCGATCTGGGACGACCACGAGTTCGCCGACAACGCCTGGTCGGGCGGGGCCGTCAACCACGATCCGGAGACGGAGGGCGGCTGGACGCAGCGGGTCGCGGCGGCGAAGCAGGCGTACTTCGAGTGGCTCCCGGTACGGCCCTCGACCGCGGGCACCACCTTCCGGCGGCTGCGGTTCGGGCAGTTGGCCGAGCTGCATCTGCTGGACCTGCGCTCGTTCCGGGACGCGCAGGCCGAGGTGGGGCACGGCCGGGACATCGACGACCCGGACCGCACCCTGACCGGGCGCAAGCAGCTGGACTGGCTGAAGAAGGGCCTGGCGGGCTCGCGGGCCCGCTGGAAGCTCGTGGGCAACCCGGTGATGATCTCCCAGGTGGCCTTCGGCTCCGTCCCGGCCAAGTTCCTCGGGCCGCTGGGCGAACTGCTCGGCGTCCCCGAGGAGGGGCTGGCCGTCAACACCGACCAGTGGGACGGCTACACGGACGACCGCCGGGAGCTCCTGACCCATCTGCGCGACAACCGGATCACCGACACCGTCTTCCTCACCGGTGACATCCATATGAACTGGGCCAACGAGGTACCGCTGCACGCGGCCGACTACCCGCACGAGGCCCCGCTGGCAACGGAGTTCGTCATCACCTCCGTCACCTCCGACAACCTGGACGACACCCTGCACGTGGCGCCCGACACCCTCTCGGGCCTGGCCGAGGCGGCCGTCCGGGCCGCCAACCGGCACGTGCGCTGGGTCGACATGGACTCGCACGGCTTCGGGGTGCTGGACGTGGACGCGCACCGGGCGCAGATGGACTACTTCGTGCTGTCCGACAAGGCGGACAAGAACGCGACGGCCGCACTGCGCCGCTCGTACCGCACGGATTCCGGCTCGCAGCGGATCGAACGGACGTATCGGCCCCTGAGCTGAGCCGCGCCGCCGTACGCTGACCCCATGGCAGGGGGCGAGCAGGGGGAGCAGGGGCACCTCGTCGACCGGCGTTTCGAACTGCTGGAGACGCTGGGGGCCGGGGGCATGGGAACGGTGTGGCGGGCGCGGGACGTCGCGCTGCACCGCGAGGTGGCACTGAAGGAGGTCCGGCCCCCGTCGGCCGGACCCGGCGGTCCCGAGGCGGCCCTGGAGGGGTCGGAGGGGTCCCGGGCGCTGCGCGAGCGCGTGCTGCGCGAGGCCCGGGCCCTGGCCCGGCTCAGCCATCCGCACGTGGTGACGATCCACCACATCGTGGACGAGGGGCCCTGCCCCTGGCTCGTGATGGAGCTGGTGGACGGCCCCTCGCTGGAGCAGCGGCTGGCGGAGGGGCCGCTGGAGCCGCGGGCCGCCGCCCGGCTGGGCCGCGAGGTGCTCTCGGCGCTGCGCACGGCGCACGCCGCGGGTATCCAGCACCGTGATGTGAAGCCCGGCAACGTGCTGCTGCGCGCGGACGGTTCGGCGGTGCTCACCGACTTCGGCATCGCCGCGCTCCAGGACTGCGCCGCGGTGACGGCGACGGGCGAGTTCCTGGGGTCACCGGAGTTCGTCGCGCCGGAGCGGGTCCGCGGGGTGGACGACGACCCGGCCGGTGATCTGTGGTCCCTGGCGCTGACGTTGTACGTGTGCACGGAGGGCCGCAGTCCGCTGCGCCGCGCCACCACGCTGGCCACCATCGCGGCGGTGCTCGACGATCCGGTGCCGCCGCCGGTGCGCAGCGGCGCGCTGGCGCCGGTGCTGGCCGCGGTGCTCGTCAAGGACCCCGCGGCCCGGCCCGACGGGGCGGAGCTGGAGCGGATGCTGGCGGATGTCGCGGAGGGCCGGGCGGCGACGCCGTATCTGCCGACCGAGACATCGGTCCCGGTCCGCTCCCCGGGCGCACCTCCGGTGCCGCCGCCCGTACCGGAGCCGGGGGCGCCCGGCGCGGCACCCGGCGGCACGGGCGGGACGGCGCCGCGCCGGCGGCGGGCCGGGTGGGCCGCCGCGGGCGGAGTGCTGGCTGCCGCACTCGCCGCCGGGGGGCTGTTCCTGCTGGTCCGGCCGGACGGCTCCGACGGCGCGGCGGCCGGAGCCGACGGCGGCAGGGGCGGCGCGCGCCCGGCCCCGACGGTGTCCGACGCGCAGGACGCCTCCTCGGCGCCGGAGGCCGGCCCCTCCGCGGAGGAGCGGGAACCGGAGTCGACCCCGAGCCGGGAACCGGAACCGGGGCCCGGCACGTCCTCGGCCCGCTCCGGTCCTCCGGCCGACTCCCCGGCCGGCACCCCGGCCGGCACCTGGGTGGCACAGCTCGGGTCGGTCGCGAAGGCGGACGGCACCGGCGCACGCGAGAAGATGCGCGCCTCCTTGAGCCGCAAGGCCGACGGGGTGCGCTATCTCGACAGCGACAGCTTCGCCTCGCTGCGCGGGGGCTACTGGATGTTCTACAGCTCCGGGCCCGCGGGCGGCTTCCCCGACGGGACGGCGGCGGCCTCCTGGTGCAGCGCGCGGGGCCTCACCTCGTCGAACCAGTGCGTGGGCCGCTACGTCAGCGACGATGCCGCGGACCGCCCCTA
>NZ_ALAP01000080.1 GCF_000280905.1 Streptomyces sp. AA1529
CCGCGCCGCCGGCCGGGCGCTGGGGGCGCCGCGGGCGCCGCGGCGCGGCCGGATGCGCTCTCCGGCCGGGCACCGGGGGCGGGTTCGCCGGTGCGGCCCAGCAGACGCTGCGGCAGGACGGCGACGGCCTGCACCCCGCCGTAGATGTTGTTCTGCAGTTGGACGACGATGCCGTGCCGCCGGGCCAGGGCGGCGACGACGTAGAGGCCGATGCGGCCGTCCCGCACCAACTCGGCCACGTCGGTCCGGCCTGGCTCGGCGAGCACCGTGTTGAGGCGCTGTTGTGCTGCCGGGTCCATGCCCGGCCCCCGGTCCTCGACCTCGACCGCGAGCCCGGCGGCCACCCGCTGGGTGCGCACCAGCACCTGGGCCTCCGGCGGGGAGAAGACCGTGGCGTTCTCGATGAGTTCGGCCAGCAGGTGGACGACGTCCGCGACGGCCTGCCCGTGCACGGTGCCTTCGATCGGGGGCACCAACTGCACTCGCGTGTAGTGCTCGACCTCGGCGACGGCGGAGCGGAGCGCCTCGGAGAGGGAGACGGGGCGGGTCCACCGGCGGTGCGCCGTCGCGCCGCCGAGAACCGCGAGGTTCTCCGCGTGCCGCCGGGTGCGGGTGGCGACGTGGTCGACCCGGAAGACGTTCTTGAGCAGGTCGGGGTCCTCGATCTCGTTCTCCAGCCGGTCGATGAGCTCGATCTCCCGGTGGACCAGGGACTGGAGCCGGCGGGCGAGGCCGACGAAGACCTCGGCCCGCTCCTCACCGCCCGTGCGTGCCTCGGCCGTCAGCACGACCGCCTCGACGAGGGCGGACTCCGCGGCGCACTGGGCGAGGGCCGCCTGGTGGCCGAGGAGGTCCAGCGCGTCCCCGACGGGTTCGGTCTCCGGGGCCCGGGTGCGGGTCACGGGGCGTTCGCCGTGCCGCAGCGCCCAGAGCATCGACCGCAGTTCGGCCTGCCCCCGCACCAGGTTCCGCCGCAGCGCCGCGCAGCGTGCGGCGCTGCCGCGCGCCTCGGACTCGGCCAGCAGCCAGGCCCCGGCCAGCGCGGCGGCGACGAGCAGCGCGCCGAGCACCAGCAGGGTCCACAGTCCGGCGCCGATCGGTCCGGCCCCCGAGCGGGCTCCCAGTACGCAGCCGACGACGAGGGTTGCGGTGACCGCGACCGCCCCCGAGGGCAGCAGTGCGAGCCGCACCAGGCGGCGCCGCACGGCGGCGTCCCCCACGTTCTCCCGGGCCCGGGTCTGTGCCCGCGGCCTGCCGTGCCGCCGGCGTGCGGGGACGTTTTTGCCGCGCGGCGCGGCCGGTGGGACCGCGGGCGAAGCGGAAGCGGATACTCCCCTTCCATTCAGGGTCGCGTAGCTCAGGGATTCGGCCATGGGTTCCTCGGCAGAGTTGAGGCAGGTGAGAAGTCGAACAGACAGCGCGGGACAGTCGGGAGAAAGGTGTCGGCGCCGTGGTCACGCTAGCCCCGGGGGTCGGCTCCCCCTGGCCCGTACAAGGGATTCGCCAGGGTTCGCCAGCTCCCAACGAGTGAACCCACCTGGCTTTCGCTTGACAGGAGGACCGCGTCGGCCGGTCAGTACGCCCTGACGGTGACGTTCACCCGGCCCCGCAGCCCCAGCCCGGGCGGCGCGGACCCGGGCTCGGTGCGGGGGACGCCGTGGTACGCGCGGCGCGCCGGGCCGCCGAAGACGAAGGCGTCCCCGCTGCGGAGCGGCACGTCCCGCCAGGGCCGCCCGCGCCCCTCGGTGTTCCCGAAGCGGAAGACGCAGGTGTCCCCCAGGCTGAAGGAGACGACGGGCGCGTCCGAGGGCTCGTCGCTGTCCCGGTGCATGCCCATCCGCGCACCGGCGCCGTAGAAGTTCACCAGCGCCACGTCGTACCGCACGGTGCACGGCCCCGGGCCGTACCGCGGTTCCCCGGCCGCCTCGGCGGCCGCGTCCACCGCTCCCCTGGCCCACTCCCCCAGCCAGCCGGGGAACGGCTTGACGGGCTCCCCGCCGCCGTCCACCACCGTCGGCGCGTATCCGTACGGGTACCAGTGCCGCCCCAGACTCAGCTGGCGCACCGACATCTCGCCGCCGCGGGGCATTCGCACGGTCCGCAGCCCCGCGGGCGGCATCGCCCAGCTCCGGCACGCGGCCAGCAGTTCCCGCTGGGCCGCCTCCGCCAGCCGCCCGGGCAGCAGGACGGCGCCCGGGGCGACCTCCTCAGCGGGCCGGGGGAACAGCTCCGCACTCACCCGCACCACCCTACGGCGCCGGCCCGGCCCCCGCGGCGGTGCCGGCGGGAGGGCGACCGGGCGGGCGCCGGCCGTCGCACGGTTCACCGCACAGGGACTGATCGCCTCAGGCATCCATGCCGTATGGTCGGACGACAGGACTCGGAGGCGAGGAGCGCGCGTGAGTGTGGATTCCACCGGGACGGTGCTGACCGGGGTGCGGAACTTCCGGGACGTCGGCGGCCTGCCGACGGCGGACGGGCGCCGGGTGCGCTCCGGTGTGCTCTTCCGCAGCGGGCACCTGGCGCACGCGACCCCCGAGGACGCCACCGCGCTCGGCGCCCTCGCACTGCACACCGTCTTCGACTTCCGCAACTCCGCCGACCGGGCGCTCGACGGCCCGGACATCGAACTGCCGGGTGTGCGCAACGTCAACCTCCCGCTCTCCGACCCGGCCGACGGAGCCGAGTTCTGGCGGCTGGTGCGGGACGGCGAGCTCGACCAGCTCCAGGCGATCCTCGGAGACGGCCTCGCCGCCCGGCGGATGACCGACTCCTACCGCACCATGATCCGCGAGCGGACGGCCGAGCACAGCCGGATCCTGCACGCGCTCGCCGAGGACAGCCTGCCGGTGCTGATGCACTGCGCGGCGGGCAAGGACCGGGCGGGCCTCTCGATCGCGATCACCCTGCTGGCGCTCGGCGTCGAGCGGGACGCCGTGGAGGAGGACTACCTCCAGTCCAACCACCCGCACCGGCGCTACCGGATCCACCGCAGCGGCAAGTCCCGGGCGGGGATGTCGCCGGAGGTCATGGAGCTGCTCGCACCGCTGTTCGAGGCCCGGGCCGGCTACCTCCACGCGGCGTTCGCCGCCATCGACGAGACCTGGGGCGGCGTGGACGCCTACCTGGCCGAGGGCCTGCGGCTCTCCGAGCCGACCCGCACCCGGCTCAGGTCCCGGCTGCTGGAGCCCTGAGGCCCGGGCCCCGCCCCGCGGGACCCGGCGCCGCACCGCTGGGCGAGCGGGGCACGGCATCCGTCAGCGATTGGCCACCGCCTGCCTGACCAGGGTGCGCCCGAAGTCCCACATCAGCCCGGCGCCGCTGTGCGCGTCGTCCATGACCTGGGTGAAGGCGGCCACGAACCGGTCCACCTCGGCCTCGCCGACCACCAGCGGCGGGATCAGCTTGATGACTTCCAGATGGTCCCCCGAGACCTGGGTGAGGATCCGGTGCTTCCGCAGCAGCGGAACGACGACCATCTGGGCGAACAGCCCCTTGCGCGCCGCCTGGAGCATCGTCCAGCGGCTGCGCAGCTTCAGCGACCTGGGCCTGCCGAACTCGATGCCGATCATCAGCCCCCGGCCGCGCACCTCGTGCAGCAGCTCGTAGTCGTCCACCAGCGCCGCGAGCCGGGAGCGGAGCAGGTCCCCGGTGCGGCGGGCGTTCTCGGTGAGGCGCTCGTCGTCCAGCACGGCAAGGGTGGCCAGCCCGGCCGCCATGGCCTGAGCATTGGAGCCGAAGCTGGCGGAGTGCACCAGCACCCGGTCCATGGACGAGTAGACCTTCTTGAAGATCCACTCCTTGCCGAGGGTCGCGCCGACCGGGACGTAGCCGCCCGAGAGCGACTTGGCCACGCACACCAGATCGGGGTCGACGTCCGGCTCGTGCTGGTAGGCGAAGAAGTCGCCGGTGCGTCCCAGCCCGGTCTGCACCTCGTCCGCGATGAGCAGCGCCCCGTGACGGTGCAGCAGTTCCCGCGCGGCACGCAGATAGCCCGGCGGCGCCGCGTGCACCCCCTTGCCCTGGACGGGCTCGACGACCAGCGCCGCCACGTCCTTCTTCCGCAGCTCGCGCTCCAGCGCCGCCGTGTCGCCCAGCGGGACGGGAGTGTCGGGCAGCAGCGGTGCGAACCCGTCGCGGAAGCCGTCCTCACCGTTGACGGACAGCGAACCGGTGGTCAGGCCGTGGAAGGCGTGGTCGCAGTACAGCACCCTGGGCCTGCCGGTGGCGTACCGGGCGAACTTGAGCGCCGTCTCCACCGCCTCGGTACCGCTGTTGCCGAAGAAGACCCGGTCGAGCCCGGGAGCCCGGGCCAGCAGCTGCTCGGCCAGCAGCCCCGGCAGCGGCTGGCAGTCGAAGCGGGTGAGGTCGGCGAGCTGTGCGTCCAGTACGTCGTGCAGCGCCCGCCGTACGACCGGATGGTGCCGGCCCACGCCCATGACGCCGAAGCCGGCCAGCATGTCGAGGTAGGCGTTGCCCTCGGTGTCATAGAAGTAGGCGCCCTCGGCGCGGTCGTAGACCTTGTCGAAGCCGATGGTGCGCAGCATGCGAGGAAGCTGGTGGTTGAGGTGGCGCATGTGCAGCTCGTAGCGCTCGCCGCTCCGTTCGGCCAGCAACTTCGTCAGGTCGAAGCCGGTCACGCCGTACTCCCCTCACCCGTGCGGGCTGCGCCCGCGTGCGCGGCGCCCCGCCGGTGGCTCTCCCGTCCCCGCGCCGCGCCCCCGCACCGGGTCTGCTCCCCGTGCGGCACGCCGGCGGACTCCGGCAACGACATGGTCGGCCCCCTGCTCTGGCATATCGGTCCCCTGGCCGGCCCCCCGGTCCGGTGGTCCGGGCCGGGGGCGGCGCCCGGCGGAAGCCGGGTCGTGTCTGCGCAGTCCCGGCTGTCCGTCACCCGGGCGGACGGAACTGCGCAGACACGACCTACCCCGCCTTGCTGCCCGCCGCCTCCCGGGCGGCACGGAGCGACTCCTTCAGAGAGCCCATGGTGGCCAGTACGGCGGTCGGCTCGTATCCGCAGTGCGCCATGCAGTTCGCGCACCGGGGGTCCTTGCCGCGCCCGTACTTTTCCCAGTCGGTCTCCTCGACCAGCTCCCGGTAGGTGGGCACATAGCCGTCGCTCATCAGATAGCAGGGCCGCTGCCAGCCGAAGAGGGAGTAGTTGGGGATGGCCCAGGCCGTGCAGTCGAAGTCGGCCTTGCCCTCCAGGAAGTCCAGGAAGAGCGGGCTGTGGTTGAGCCGCCACCGGTCCCTGTTGCCCTGCGCGAACGCCTTCTTGAACAGCTCCCTGGTCTGCTCGACGCCCAGGAAGTGCTCCTGGTCGGGCGCCTTCTCGTAGGCGTAGGCGGGCGAGACCATCATCTCGTCCACCTGCAGCTCGTCGTTGAGGTAGTTCAGCACCTCCACGACGGTCTGCGGAGTGTCGGTGTTGAAGAACGTGGAGTTGGTGGTGACCCGGAACCCCCGGCGCTTGGCCTCCTTCATCGCGGCCACCGCCTCGTCGAACACGCCCTCCTTGGCGACGGATTCGTCGTGCCGCTCCCGCAGTCCGTCGATGTGCACGGCGAACGCGAAATAGGGCGAGGGGGTGAACTCGTCCATCTTCTTGCGCAGCAGCATGGCATTGGTGCAGAGGAAGACATATTTGCGCCGGGCCACCAGCTGCCGCACGATCTCGCCGATCTGCGGGTGCATCAGCGGCTCGCCGCCCGCGATGGAGACCATCGGCGCCCCGGACTCCAGCACCGCCCCCACCGCCTGGGCCACCGGCATCCGCTGCTTGAGCACTCCGGCGGGGTGCTGGATCTTCCCGCACCCCTCGCACTTGAGGTTGCACGCGAAGAGCGGTTCCAGCTCCACGATCAGCGGGAATCTCTCCCGCCTGCGGAGCTTCTGCCGGAAGAGATACGTCCCGATACGGAGTGTCTGGCGGAGCGGCATGGCCATTTCTGGCTCACCTCCAGGGGAGCAACAGGGATCGGTGCCATTCGAGAAAGGCGGGCAGGACTCCGCGAAGCACGCGGAATGCCGATATTCCACCCCGCAGTGTCCCGATGCGGATCAGTTCATGGCCGGGAGCGTCCACCACCACCCGTACGGCCGCAACCGGGCGCCGGGCCGTGCCCGCCGCAGCGGTGTCCAGGGCGGCGGCGGACTCCATGTCGGCGGCGATGGCTCCGGTCTCGTGCAGGACAGCCCTGGCCCGCCCCCGCACCACGTGGTCGGTGCCCACCAGCGGGCCCACGTGGACGGTTCCGTGCCGGCCCGCGGCGGCGGCCAGCAGTTCGGTCCCGGTGCACGGCGTGTGACCCCGGGCGTCGCGGGTCTGCGCGGCGACCACCAGGTCGCCCGGCCGCATGCCGGGCGCCAGCCCGGCGCAGAAACCGGTGGCCAGCACCGCGGTGGCGCCCGGCACCGTCTCCCCGGCGAGCGCCGCTGCCAGGGCGCGCCGAGCGGCCTGCGCGCCCATGCCGCTGCGCACGAGCCGCACGTCCGCGGCGCCGGCTCCCCCGTCCGGGTCCCGGCCGCCCGGATGCTCCAGACCGCGGCGCAGCGCGAGGTGCTCGATGCCGAGCGCACACGTCAGCAGCAGCGGGCCCGGGGCCGCCGGGCTCTCCATCAGGCTCCCCGCCGCACGGCCCGCTCCAGGCCGTCACCGTGCAGGTAGCGACCCAGGGCCGTGAGCGGAAAGACCATCCGGTAGAGGTGGTAGTTGATCGAGAAGTCCCAGGGGAATCCGGTCCCGGTGAAGTACGGCTCGTCCCAGTAGCCGTCCTCACGCTGGGTGCCGGCCAGCCAGGCGATGCCGCGCTCGACGGCCTCGCTCTCCCGCTCCCCCGCGGCCAGCAGCGACATCAGCGCCCATCCGGTCTGCGAGGCCGTGGAGGTGCCGGTGCCGCTCCACCCCTGGTCGATGTAGGAGCGCAGATCCTCGCCCCAGCCCCCGTCGGTGTTCTGCACGCGCTCCAGCCAGTCGACGGCGCGCCGCACGGCGGGGTGTGCGGCGGGGAGCCCGGCGGCGACCAGGGCCGGGACGACGGAGCCGGTGCCGTAGAGGTAGTTGACGCCCCAGCGGCCGAACCAGGAGCCGTCGGCCTCCTGCTCCGCCAGCAGCCAGGAGACGGCCCTGCGGGTGCGCGGGTCGTCCTGTCGGCCCTCGGCGGCCAGCATCTCCACCACGTGGGCTGTCACATCGGCCGACGGCGGATCGATGACCTCGCCGAAGTCGCAGAACGGCAGCCGGTTGGGGAACCTGCTGGTGTTGTCGACGTCGAAGGCACCCCACGCGCCGTCGGCGGACTGCATGCCCAGGGTCCAGCGGACTGCGCGCCCGACGGCGCGTTCGACCCGCTCGGGGTCGGGGTGCCGGATGCGGCGCAGCGCGAGCGCGACCTCGGCGGTGTCGTCGGTGTCCGGGTAGTTGTCGTTGTGAAACTCGAAGGCCCAGCCGCCGGGTGTCAGCCGGGGGCGGCGCACCGACCAGTCGCCGGGGCGGACCACCTGCTCGCCCAGCATCCAGTCCGCGGCCTTGACCAGCGCCGGATGGTCGCGGGGCAGTCCGGCGTCCGCCAGCGCGATGGCGGCCAGGCAGGTGTCCCAGACCGGTGACTGGCACGCCTCGACCATCCGGGTCCGCTCGTCGGGCCAGACGGTGAAGCGGTCCAGCGACTCCAGTCCGGCCCGCATCACGGGGTGGTCGAGGTCGTAGCCGAGCAGCCGCAGCGCGATCAGCGAGTAGACGGCGGGCGGCTGGATACCGCCCCAGCAGCCGTCGTTCTCCTGGCGCTCGATGATCCAGCGCGAGGCGTCCTTGAGCGCCGCCCGGCGCAGCCGGCGGGGTGCCACCCTGCGGTAGGCGTGCAGCGCCCGGTCGAGGCGCTGGAAGGCGCCGTCCCAGCTGTTCGGCGGCGCCATCGGGGTGTGCGGCAGCGGGCGGGCCGGATCCCGGTGCAGCTCGTCCAGGTCGAAGGGGGCGGGGTGGACGGGCCGGAAGGCGGAGACGACGGTGAGGGGCACGATGGTCTGCCGGGCCCAGCAGCCGAAGTCGTAGATGTTGAGCGGGACCCACTTGGGGAGGTAGATGATCTCCGGTGGCAGCTCCGGCAGGTCCTCCCAGCGCCACCACCCGAACAGCGCCAGCCAGATCCGGGTGAAGACCCTGGTCTTGGCCACCCCGCCGTGTGCACGCACCCACTCCGCCGCGCGGACCATGTGGGGGGCCTCGGGGTGGTCGCCGGCCAGCTTGAGCGCGACGTACCCCTCGACGGTGGTGGACAGGTCGCCCGGCCCGCCGTGGAAGGTGGCCCAGGCCCCGTCCGCGTGCTGCCGGGAGCGGATGAACCGGGCGGCGGCCGTGTAGGTCTTCTCGTCGCCGATGCCGAGGAACTCGCGCAGCAGCAGGTCCTCGGCATCCATGGTGACGTTGGTCTCCAGGTCGCCCTTCCACCAGCCGGCCTCGTCCTGGCGGGCGAGCAGATGGTCCACGGCACGGGCCGCGGCGCGTTCCGCGGCCGCGGCGGCGCCGCCGCTCCGGGCCGGGTCCAGGACAGCGGAGTCGCGCTTGTGCTGCTTCGTTCCGGAGACGCCGGGTCCAGCGGGTCCGTCCGTCGTGGCTGTCATCCCTTCTCCTTCCGAAGTGTCCGAGTGCTCGGAGCTGCGGGGGCGGGCGGCTCACCCCCGCCGTACGACGACGAAGTCGGCGAGCGCGGCGAACTGGTCGCGCACCCTGCCGGGCATCTCCACGGAGTCCAGCGCCGCCAGCGCCGTGGTGTGCTGGCGCTGGGCCTCCTGGGCGGTCCACTCGCGCCCGCCGGCCTCCTCGATCAGCGCGGCGCGCTCGGCGAACTCCGCCTCGTGGAAGTCCTCGAACTCCGTCTGGCTCTTCTTCGCGTCCTCGGTCATCAGTTTCGCGAGCCGCGCCGCGGCGGGCCCGTCGGAGCCGAGCGCGGCGGCCACCGGCAGCGACTTCTTGCGCTGCCGCAGGTCACTCCAGGTCTGCTTGCCGGTGGCCTGCGGATCGCCCCAGATGCCGAGCAGGTCGTCGACGGCCTGGAAGGCGAGACCGAGGTGATGGCCGTACGCCTCCATCGCGTCGGCCGTACGGTCGTCGGCGCCGCCGAGGACCGCGCCGATGGAGGCGGCGCAGGCCAGCAGCGCACCGGTCTTGTTGCCCTCCATCTCCAGGCACTCCGCCACCGTCACCCGGTCGCGGTGCTCGTAGGAGATGTCCTGCGCCTGTCCGTCGATGAGCTTCCTGGTCGCCATCGTCAGACGCCGGGTGGCGCGCCCGGCCTCCGGGGTGCCCAGCTCCAGCAGTATCTCCCCGGCCAGCGCGAAGAGTGCGTCGCCGACCAGGATGGCCTGCGCGGGACCGTGCACCTTCCAGACGGTGTCGCGGTGGCGGCGCTGCTCGTCGCCGTCCATCAGGTCGTCGTGCAGCAGGGAGAAGTTGTGCACCAGCTCGACGGCGACCGCGCCGGGCAGGCCGGTCTCCGGTGCGCCTCCGGTGACCTCCGCGGAGAGCAGGGCCAGGGCCGGGCGTACCGCCTTGCCACCCCCGGACTCGGAGGGGCGGCCCTCGGCGTCGATCCAGCCGAAGTGGTAGGCGGCGACGGTGTCCATCGGCGGGGCGAGCCGCTCGACCGCCGCGCGCAGCTCGGGGGTGGCGAGGGTGCGGCCCCGCTCCAGCATCACGCTCACGTCCCCGGGCCCGGCCTCTTCTCCCTGCACGCGCTCGTTCACGAGTTGTCGGTTCGGCGGGGTCACAGGGTCTCCTCTGTGCGGTGCTGTCGTGCCGGCTGTACGGATCCGGCTGGCCGGGCCGGCCGGATCTGCTGCGTCAGTGGTGCTCATGGGCCCTTCCTTCGGTGCCGGGGACCGGTTCCGCGCTGTGCGGACGGCCCAGTGAGGCGAGGGCCTCGCGCGCGGCGTTCGCTCCACTGCGTACCGCGCTCTCCATGGTCGCGGGCCAGCCCGTGGCGGTCCACGCACCGGCGAGCTGGATGCCCGGCGCCAGGGTGCGCGCCGGGGGGCGCAGCCGCCCCACTCCGGGCGCGGGATCGAAGGTGGCGGTGCGCTCCCGGGTGACGAAGAAGTCCCGCACTCCGGCTCCCGCGGCCGCGGGCAGCAGCCGCTCCAGTTCGGGGAGGTACCGCTCGCGGAGCGCGGCGACCGGCAGGTCGATCTCCTGGTGCGCGACCGACTGGGAGAGCGCGAGGTACTGGCCGCTGCCGGTGAGCCCGGAGGCGGCGGTACGGTCGAAGACCCACTGGACCGGGGTGCCGAGCGCGGCGAAGAACGGCCTGCGCAGCACCGGGCGGTCGTAGACCACGTGGACGTTGAGAATCGGCGCGGTGCCGATGTCCAGCAGCCGCCCGGGGGCGGCGAGCGCTCCGGGGGGCAGCAGCCGGTACGCCTCGCGCTGGGGCACGGCGAACACCACCGTTCCCGCGGTCAGCTCCGCGGCCCCGCTGCCGCCCCGGTCGACGGTGACCCGCCAGCCGCCGTCCTCGGTGGGGGCGGGGTCGACGGCCCGCGCCCGGGTGCGCAGCAGGGTGCGCACGCCTGCCGCGTCCAGGGCGGCGCGCGCCCGGCCGTCGTGGATGTCACCGAGCGGTACGTGCGCCCAGCCGATGTCGGCGGCGCCGGGGTCGGAGAGCAGGCCGGTCCGGAAGACCTTCGCCGCGAGGCCCAGCGACGCCTGCGGCGCGCGGGCGTTGAGGGTGGCGGTCCCCACCAGGTCCCAGAGCGCTTCGACGGCACGCGTGGACTGGCCGTGCCGGTGCAGCCAGGTGCCGAAGTCGACGGCGTCCAGGGCGGGGTCGTCCGGGTCGAGTCCCTTGAGGGCGAGCGCCGCACGGGCGACGGCGGCGCGTTCGGCGGCCGAGAGGTGCCGGTACCCGGCCAGGCTCGCGGCCAGATGCAGCGGTACGGGGAGCGCGGCGCGGCGCAGCCGTGCGAGCCGCGGCCGGGGCGCGCCGACGTCGAGGACCGGCACGTCCAGCCGGTCCTGCAGCGGGGCCAGCCCGCCGGCGCCGACCCGGTCCAGGTACCAGCGGTAGGCGGTGCAGCAGCGCAGGTAGACGTGCTGGCCGTTGTCGACCGTCAGCGGCCCGGCGGCGGAGTCGCGCCGGAAGGAGAAGGCGAGCCCGCCCAGCCGCGGCCGGGTCTCCACCAGGGTGGTCTCCACACCGGCCTCGGCGAGCCGCAGCGCGGCCGTCGTCCCGGCGAGGCCGCCGCCGAGGACCACCGCGCGCCGCGCGGCGCCGGACCCCTCCTCGTCCGCGGTCATGGACGCTCCTCCCCCGGGCGCGGCGCACTGGGCACGGCCCGCATCCGCTGGGACGCCGCTCCGGGGCCGGGGGTTGTCCGGCGCCCCGCGCCCAGCGGCATCAGGCGATCCCCCGGGACGTCCGGCGGGAGACCAGCCGGGCGTCGAAGCCGGACAGGCCGCGTACCGCCACGTACGCCTTCTCGTGCCCCGGCAGCGAGACGCGCCCGCGGAGCACGGCGGCGGGGTCCGCCGCGATCCGATCCAGCAGGCGGTGGTAGATGCCGGCCATGGCCGCGACGCAGGCGCCCGAGCGCCGGTCG
The DNA here is from genome assembly GCF_000280905.1 of Streptomyces sp. AA1529. Taxonomy (GTDB): domain Bacteria; phylum Actinomycetota; class Actinomycetes; order Streptomycetales; family Streptomycetaceae; genus Streptomyces. Next base: position 11,593 of record NZ_ALAP01000080.1, read on the forward strand.
AGCATCGGCAGCAGCCGGTAGCCCTCGGCGAACAGCGCACGGGCGCGCCGTACCTCGAAGTGGACCAGTCCGGTGAAGTCGGCACCGGGGGGCACCGTGTCGGTGGTAAGTCCCGTGGTACAGCCAAATTTCTCGAGATCCTCCGCCGGCAGGTACGTTCTTCCGCCCTCGGCGTCTTCCCGTACGTCGCGGAGAATATTGGTCAGTTGGAGGGCGAGCCCCAGGGTGTCGGCGTACTCGGAGGCGCGGGCGGATTCGTGTGCGCCGGGGACGGTTCCGAAGACGCCGAGCGAGAGCCGCCCGATGGCACCCGCCACACAGCGGCAGTACGCCTTCAGGTCGTCCCACGTCTCGTAGGAGACGCCGCGGACGTCCATGAGGACGCCGTCGATCAGCTCGTCGAGCGCGTCGAGGGGGATGGGGAACCGCCCGGCGGCGTGGCTGAGCGCGACCGCGACCGGGTCGGTGTCGTCGCGGGCGATCCCGCGGTCCCTGATCCGCGCGAGCAGCTCCCGGGTCTCCTCCAGGCGCTGCCGTTTGGCCTCCGGGGGGAGGTCGCCGTCGCCGATGTCGTCGACCCGCCGGGAGAAGGCGTACAGCGCGGACATGGCGTGCCGTTTGGCCGGCGGCAGCAGCCGGATGCCGTAGGCGAAGTTGCGGGCCTGCTGCCCGGTGACGGCCTCGCAGTAGCGGTAGGCGGCGATCACCTGCGGGTGGAGGTGCTGCACCGGGCCGGCCGGGGCCGGGTCCGCTCCGGTGGTCCTCGCGTTCGTTCCCACCGTTCCGGTCACCCCTCTCCTCGCAGGCTCGCCCAGGACTCGCGCAGGACGCCGGCGGTGCCGGCCCGGGGAGCCCCTGACAGTACGTCGTAGCGCGCGGAGCGCAGCGCGCCGGCCGCCGCGCGCCCGCCGCCGGTGAAGCCCGCGAGCAGCAGCCGGAGCCTGCCGCGCACGCTGCGCACCAGCGGCGTGCCCTCGTCCAGCAGATCCAGCGCCCGCCCGGTCTCGTAGGCGATCAGGGCGCGCACGGAGGCGTTCGCGGTCGGAGCCGCGAGGTCGGCCTCGGTGACCCGGAAGCGGGCCAGGTCCTCGGCCGGGAGGTAGATCCGGTCGCGGGCCAGGTCCTCGGCGACGTCCTGGAGGTGCTCGATGAGCTGGAGCCCGGTGCAGACCGCGTCCGAGTGGCGCACCCGTTCGGGTGTCGTGGTGCCGGTGAGGGCGAGGACGAGGCGGCCCACCGGGTTGGCGGACAGCTCGCAGTAGCCGAGCAGCTCGGCGTAGGTGCTGTAGCGGCGGACCTTCTGGTCCTGCCTGTTGGCCTCGATCAGGGCGAGGAACGGCTCGGGGGTCAGGCCGTGGCGCCGGACGGTGGGCACCAGGGCGCGCAGCAGCGGGTGGCCCGGTCCCGGGGCACGGGAGCGGCTGCGGTCCGCGGGCTGCGCGGATGCCGTCGCACCGCCCCAGGGCAGGCCGTCGAACACCCGGTGCACGTCGGCCTCGAACGCGTCGAGCATGGCGAGCGCGTCGTCGGCGCGTTCGGGTGCCAGGCCGAGCGAGGAGGCGTGTGCGGGCGCGGCGGCGCCCAGGTCGCCGTCGCCGATGTCGTCGACGAGGCGCGCGTAACCGTAGACGGCCATCAGGTCGTTCCGCCAGGCGCGGGGCAGGAAGCGGGGCGCCACCGGAAAGTTCTCCGCTTCGGCCTTGGAGAGCACCGCGCTCGCGTGCGCGTCCTCCTCCGGGGTCACCACGTGCTGCCCATGGCCATTGCCGTCACATCTCCGTTTCTACACCGCTGCACCAGAAGATCCTATTTCGGACACGCCGCACGCGCTGGCCTGCGGAAGCGGCCGTCGGTACAGGTGGGCCGATGCTCCGTTCGCCGGACTTACCGCGCATCAGCACCGAAACAGCTTACGCCGTACATCGACCGTGCGTGCGAGGGGTGACGGCGTGCGGACGGGGCCCGGGACGGCCACAGGAGCGCACCCGGCCGGGGCGGCCGGGCGGGGCGGCGGACGCGGGTGGCTGCGGCAGCGGCCCGGATCCGGTGCCCGCCGCCGGACGTGCGGCCGCGGCACGGCCACCCGTCAGGCGGCGGCCAGTCCGGCGAGGACGTCGTGCAGCACCCGGTCGACGACGTAGCCGGACTCCTCCTCGGTGAGGGCGTCCAGCGGGCCGTCGAGGAAGAGCATGGCCGTGCCGTGGACCATGGCCCAGGCGCTCAGCTCGGCACCGGGCCGGCGGTCGGGGGCGATCAGGCCGACCGCGACCGCCTCGTCCAGGGTCTCGGTGAGCATGTCGAACGAGCGGGTGTCCCACCCCGACGCACCGCCGGCCTCGATGACGGAGCCGTCCTCGGTGATGCCGACACCACCCAGGGCCTTGCGGCAGAAGGCCGTGCGGAAGAGGCCGGGCTCCTGCCGGGCGAAGCGGATGTAGCCGCGGCCCAGCGCCATCATCCGCTGCCTGGCGCCCTCCGGCCCCTCGCCGTGCACCTCGCGTCCGCCCGCCTCCATGCAGGCGACCAGGCGCTGCTGGCCGTGGTCCTTGACCGCGCCCAGCAGGTCCCCGTGGCTGTCAAAGTGCCGGTAGGCGGCGGTGGCCGAGACGCCGACCTTGCGGGCGGCCGCACGCAGCACCACGGCGTCCGGACCGCCCTCGCCCGCCAGTTCGATGGCGGCCTGGATCAGCGCGTTGCGCAGGTCTCCGTGGTGGTACCGGTCCTTGCCGCGGACACCCGCCGCCCTGCCGGATCCCGCGGGGACACCCCCCGCTCCTCCGCCCGTCGCTTCGGTGTTCGCTCGCATACTTCCATCCTGCCCGATGTTGACAGGAATAACATTCCTGGCATCCTTCATGTTGACGCCGTGAACATCTGCGCGGCGCCGCTTGCCCACTCCACTGCGCTCCCCGGGGGACGACGTGCTCGACCGCATAGCCGACCTGACCCACCGCAGAGCACGAACCGTGCTCCTGCTCTCCCTGCTGGCCGTGGTGGCGCTGGCCGCCGTCGGCTTCGGCGCCTTCGGCAAACTCCAGGGCGGCGGATTCGACGACCCCGACTCGCCCTCCTCGCGCGCCGCCGCACTGATCGACGAGAAGTTCCACGGCGAGGACAACCTGGTCCTCCTCGTCCGCGCCAAGGGCGGCGACCTCGACGCGCCCGCCGCCGAGCAGGCCGGGCGGAAGCTGACCCGCGGACTGCGCGACGAGCCCGGCGTCTCGCAGGTCACCTCCTACTGGGCACCCGGCGGGGCGGCACTCACCTCCCGCGACGGCGCACAGGCGCTGGTCCTCGCACACATGGACCAGAACGACACCGAACGGGTCACCGAGGTGACCGAGGCATGGAGCGGCGACCGCGGCGCGGTCACGGTCCGCGCGGGCGGCGGGGCCGCGCTGAACGAGCAGGTCAACGCGCAGGTCTCGGAAGACCTCGCGGTGGCCGAGGGGATCGCCGTACCCGTGACCCTGATCCTGCTCATCCTCGCCTTCGGCAGCGTCGTCGCCGCGCTGCTGCCGCTGGCCATCGGGCTGGTGGCGATCCTGGGCACCTTCGCCGAGCTGTACCTCCTCGGCAGCGTCACGGACGTCTCGGTCTTCGCGGTCAACCTCACCACCGCACTGGGGCTCGGCCTGGGCATCGACTACGGACTGCTGCTCGTCAGCCGCTTCCGTGAGCGGCTCGGCGCCGGTGACGACACGGCGCAGGCACTCCGCACCACCGTCCGCACGGCGGGGCGTACCGTGCTCTTCTCCGCCTCGACCGTCGTGGCGGCCCTCGCCGCCCTGCTGCTCTTCCCGCCGTTCTTCCTGCGCTCCTTCGCCTACGCGGGCATCGGAGTGGTGGCCATCGCCGCACTCGCGGCACTGTTCCTGGTCCCGGCGCTGCTGGCGGTGCTCGGGCACCGCGTGAACAACGGCAAGCTGCCGTGGGCGGACGCGGTGCGCAAGCCGGAGGCTCCGCTGTGGGGCCGGATGGCCCGCACCGTGATGCGGCGGCCGGCGCTGACCGCACTCCCGGTACTGGCCGTACTGCTGCTGGCCGCGAGCCCGCTGCTGGGCGCCACCTTCGGCACGCCGGACACCCGGGTGCTGCCCGAGAGCGCCGAGAGCCGCCAGGTCTCCACAGCGCTGCAGCAGGACTTCGCGGGCAACGACGCGGCGGGCATCTCCGTGGTCACCCGGGGCCGCGCCGACGCGCAGGCCGTGGACGCGTACGCCGCACGGCTCTCCCGGCTGGCGGGCGTCACCCGCGTCCAGGCGGCGACGGGCACCTACGCGCAGGGCCGCGCCGTGCGCGGCCCCGGGAAGGCGGGCCCCGCGTTCGAGCAGGACGGCGTCCACCGGCTGTCCGTCACCTCGCGCCTGACCCCGGCCTCGGGACCGGCGCAGGACCTGGTGCGGGAGATCCGCGGAACGGCCGGGCCGGGCGGCACCGGGACACTGGTGGGCGGCCAGGACGCACAGCTGATCGACTCCAAGGCCGCCATCGCCGACAAGCTGCCCGCCGCCGTGGCCTGGGTGATCGGCTCCACCTTCGTCCTGCTGTTCCTGTTCACCGGCAGCGTCCTGCAGCCGCTGCGCGCCCTGGTGCTCAACGCGGTCAGCCTGACCGCCTCGATCGGCGCGATGGTGTGGATCTTCCAGGACGGCCACCTCTCCTCGCTGCTGGGCTTCACCGCGATGCCGATGGACACCTCCATGACGGTGCTGATGTTCTGCATCGTCTTCGGCCTCTCCATGGACTACGAGGTCTTCGTCACCAGCCGCATCAAGGAGCTGCACGACGCCGGCGCCGACCACCGCGAGGCGGTGACCGGCGGTCTCTCGCGCACCGGACGGATCGTGACCATGGCGGCGGGGCTGCTGGCGGTCAGCTTCTTCGCCTTCGCCACCAGCAAGGTCTCCTTCATCCAGATGTTCGGCCTGGGCAGCGGCCTGGCCATCCTGATCGACGCGGTCGCGGTGCGCGGCGTGCTGGTGCCCGCCGCGATGCGGCTGCTGGGGCGCTCCGCCTGGTACGCGCCGGGCCCGCTGCGGCGACTGCACGCCAAGGTGGGGCTGAGCGAGGCCCCGGACGAGCCCGAAGCGGCCGGGCCGCACCGCCAGGAGCCGGGCGAGCGGGAGCCGGAGCCGAGCCGCACCGGAGGATGACCCGCGACTGAGCACAGCGCGGCGGCCCCGTACCCGGTGCCTACCGGGTACGGGGCCGCCGCCGTGGGAGCCGGAGCCGGCGGGGCCGGAGCCCCGCCGGGCCGGTGCCCCGACTACTTGCTGGTGAACTTCTCGTATTCCTTGAGGACCTCTTCGGTGGGTCCGTCGAGCAGCAGCTCGCCCTTCTCCAGCCACAGCACCCGCTCGCACGTGTCGCGGATGGACTTGTTGTTGTGGCTGACGAGGAAGACCGTCCCGGCGTCCTTGCGCAGCTCGCGGATGCGGGCCTCGGAGCGCTTCTGGAACCTCTTGTCGCCGGTGGCCAGCGCCTCGTCGATCATGAGGACGTCGTGGTTCTTGGCCGCCGCGATGGAGAAGCGCAGCCGCGCGGCCATCCCGGAGGAGTAGGTCCGCATCGGGAGGGTGATGAAGTCGCCCTTCTCGTTGATGCCGGAGAAGTCGACGATGCCCTGGTAGCGGTGCTGGATCTCCTCCCGCGACATCCCCATCGCGAGACCGCCGAGGACGACGTTCCGCTCACCGGTCAGGTCGTTCATCATGGCCGCGTTGACCCCCAGCAGCGAGGGCTGGCCGTCGGTGTAGACCTTGCCGCTCTCCGCGGGCAGCAGCCCCGCGATGGCCTTGAGCAGTGTGGACTTGCCCGAGCCGTTGGAGCCGATGAGGCCGATGGCCTGGCCCCGGTAGGCGGTGAAGTTGACGCCCCGCACCGCGTGCACCTCGCGCATCCCGCCGCCCGGCTTGCGGCGCACGAGGCGGTTGAGGGCCGCGGTGGCGCTGCCCTTCCCCTTGGAGCCGCCGTAGACGCGGTAGACGATGTGCAGGTCCTCGGCGATGACGGTCGGGACCCAGGGGCCCGGGGTCTGCTCCGCCTCGGCCTCGGTCTTGGTGCCGGCGGGTGCTCCGCTCTGCTCGGTCTGCTCAGCCACGGCCATAACGCTCCTCCGCCTTCCAGAAGAAAACAAATCCGCCGACGCCGACGAGCACCGCCCAGCCGAGGGCGAGGGCCCAGACGTGCGGGGGGAGCTGATCGCTGGGGTAGGCGTCGATGAGCGAGAACCGCATCAGGTCCATGTAGACCGCGGCGGGGTTTGCCTGCAGGAGATCGCTGACCCAGCCCGGTGCGTGCGCCCGGTTCTCCAGCATGTACTTCAGCGGGAACATCACGCCCGACCCGTACATCCACGTACGGGTGATGAAGGGCATGAGCTGCGCCAGGTCGGGCGTCCTGCTGCCGAGCCGCGCCAGGATCAGCGCGAGTCCGGTGTTGAAGACGAACTGGAAGGCCAGCGCGGGTAGCACCAGCAGCCAGGAGAACTGCGGCAGCTTGCCGAACCCGAGCAGGATGACGACCAGCACGATCATCGAGTAGAGGAGCTGCTGGAGCTGCTGGAGCGCGACCGAGATCGGCAGCGCGGCGCGTGGGAAGTGCAGCGCGCGCACCAGTCCGAGGTTGGAGGAGATCGCCCGGACGCCGGTGAGCACCGAGGTCTGGGTGAAGGTGAAGACGAACACCCCGGTGATCAGGAACGGGATGTAGTTCTCCTGACCGCCCGGGGTGCCCTTCCGGCCGCCCAGCAGCAGGCCGAAGATGAAGTAGTAGACGGCCGCGTTCAGCAGCGGCGTGGCGACCTGCCACAACTGGCCCAGCTTCGCCTGGCTGTACTGTGCCGTCAGCTTCGCCCGGGAGAAGGCGAGAATGAAGTGCCGCCGTGCCCAGAGCTGCCGTACGTAGTCGGGCAGCGAAGGGCGCGCCCCGCTGACCGACAGCCCGTACTTGGCCGCGAGTTCGGCCGGAGTCAGCCGGTCGTCCAGTGACGGCGGAGGCAGTACGCCGACCGACTTGTCGGCACTGTCGTGGGTTTTCTCGCTCACGTTGGAAACTTTCGTCCTCACACTGCGCAAGTGGATGCGGGGCTGATGCTCGCAGGGACGAGCTTGTCAGATCACGGGCGGGCGTCCCAGCCGCGTCAGACGCCATACCGTACGCCACCGCATCGGCCTGCGGCTGCCCGCGGGTGTGGTCCAGCCCTCCTTGAAACCGCCCAGCCAGGCGCGCAGCGCGGGCATGGAGGGGCGGCGGGCGAGCGTCAGCAGCAGCCATACGCTCAGGTACACAGGGATCAGGGGCATGGGCAGGTTGCGGCGCGCGAGCCAGACGCGGTTGCGGGCCACCATCCGGTGGTAGACCGCGTGCCTGCTGGGGGCCGTGGTCGGGTGGTGCAGCACCATGTCGGCGCGGTACTCGATGCCCCAGCCGGCGTCCAGGGCGCGCCAGGCCAGGTCGGTCTCCTCGTGCGCGTAGAAGAATTCGTCCGGCAGCCCGCCGACTTCCGCCAGCACCCGGGTCCGCACGGCGTTGGCGCCGCCCAGGAAGGTGGTGACCCTGGAGGAGCGCAGCGGGTCGGAGGCGCGCAGCCGGGGCACGTGCCGGCGCTGGGTGACGCCGGTGTCCGGGTCGGCGATGCGGAAGGTGACGATACCCAGGCCCGGGTCGGCCTCGAACGCCTCGCGCACCAGTTCGGCGGTGTCGGTCGAGGGCAGCAGTCCGTCGTCGTCCAGGAAGAGCAGCGCGTCCACCTCGCCGCCCGACGGCCCGAACGCCTCGATACCGACATTCCGCCCACCGGGGATGCCGAGATTTTCCGGAAGCTCGACCTTCCGTACACCGTCCGGCAGCGCGGGCAACGGCGCACCGTTACCCACCACGACCACCTCGATCGGTTCGCCCTCCTGATCGGCGACCGACCGCAGCAGCGCGCGCAGCTCCTCGGGACGGTTGCCCATCGTGAGCACGACGGCACCCAGCCGCATCGCCTTCCCGCCCCCCGTCACTTCAGCCTGCTCGAGGCCAGGATGGACACCAGGTGCAGCAGCGTCTGGAGCACCGCGATGGCGGCGAGGACCGCGACGCCGAGCCGGGTGAAGAACAGGTCGCCCCGGATCTGGTCCACGATCGCGACCACCAGGATCAGCAGCGAGGCCTCGATCCCCAGCACCAGCCGGTGGAACTTGAGCGCGGCCGCCGCCCGGCGGGCCAGCGCGAGCCCCGAGGAGCGCGGCTCGGCGGCCGACTCCTGGACCGGCGGCAGGCCGCCCTGGTGCCGGGCGACCCCGACCAGGTCGGACTCCGCCTTGATCAGGATGGCGCCGAGCGCGGCCAGCGTGCCCAGGAAGGCCCACAGCCAGTCGATCCGGCCGCCGCCCCACAGGTCGGCCGCGCGCAGCCCGAAACCGACCAGCACCGCGGCGTCGCACAGATAGGCACCGACCCGGTCCAGGTACACCCCGCCCAGCGAGAACTGCTGCTTCCAGCGGGCCACCTCGCCGTCGACGCAGTCCAGCAGCAGGTAGAGCTGGACCATGACCACGCCCAGGACCGCGCCGGCGACCCCCGGTACCAGCAGCGCGGGCAGCGCCAGCACCCCGGCGAGGGTCATCACGTAGGTCAGCTGGTTGGGGGTGACCCGGGTGTTCACCAGGTGCCGGTCGATGCGCAGCGAGAGCTCGCGCATGTAGAGCCGGCCGGCCCAGTGCTCGCCGCTCCGCCGGTCCTTCACCCCCGCGGGGTGAACGACCGGCCGCAGCTCAGCTACCGATGGTTTGTGCATAGTCCGCGTACGCGTCCCTGATCTGGTCGGTGGACAGGTCGAGGTGTTCCAGGATCGTGTACCGCCCGGGGCGGGTCTGCGGCGCGTACGCGACGGCCTCGACGAATTCGTCGGGGTCGAAGCCGATGTCGGCGGGCAGCACCGGCAGCTCGTGCCGCCGCAGCACCTCGACCATCAGCTTGGCCGTGTCCTTGTCCCCGCGCAGATAGGTCGCGAAGGCCGCGCCCAGACCGCACTGCTCGCCGTGCGGGGCGGCCCGCCGCGGGTACAGCAGGTCGAAGGCGTGGTTGATCTCGTGGCAGGCGCCGGACGCGGGGCGGCTGTCCCCGGCGACCGACATCGAGATGCCGGTGAGCACCAGCCCCTCGGCCAGCACCTGGAGGAAGCCGTCGTCGCTGACGTCCCCCGGGTGGTGCAGGATCGCCTCGCCGGCCTGCCGGGCCATGGCCGCGGCCAGTCCGTCGATGTCCTCGCCGCGGACCTCGTGCCCCAGCTCCCAGTCCTTGACGGCCGAGATGTTGGAGATGACGTCGCCGATACCGGAGCGGATGTAGCGCTCCGGCGCCTCGCGGATCACGTCGAGGTCGATGACGACCGCGATCGGGTTGGGCACCCCGTAGGAGCCGCGGCCCGCGTCGTTGTCGAGGGTGGCGACCGGGGAGCACAGACCGTCGTGCGACAGGTTCGTCGCGACCGCCACCAGCGGCAGCCCGATGCGGGCCGCCGCGTACTTCGCACAGTCGATGATCTTGCCGCCGCCGAGCCCGACCACCGCGTCGTAGCGGCCGGAGGACTTCATGGCGTCGGCCAGCTCGACCGCGTCGTCGATGGTGCCGCCGCCCACCTCGTACCAGGAGGCGTTCGGCAGCAGCGGGGCGAACCTCTCGCGCAGCGCGGCCCCGGAGCCGCCGCTGATGGCGAAGGCGAGCTTGCCGTTGGTGGAGATCCGCTGATCGGCCAACAGGCCCGCCAGGTCGTCCAGTGCGCCGCGGCTGATGTCCACGACGACCGGCGACGGAATGAGGCGGGTCAGTACTGGCATGCGATCTCCCGGCCCTTGGCGAGGTCGTCGTGGTTGTCGATCTCGACCCACTTGACGTCGCCGATCGGGGCGATGTCGACCTTGAAGCCGCGGTTGACCAGCTCCTGGTAGCCGTCCTCGTAGTAGAGCTGCGGGTCGCGCTCGAAGGTGGCCTTCAGCGCGTCGGCCAGCTCGGCGCCCGCCTCCGGCTCGATCAGGGTGAGCCCGATGTACTCGCCGGTGGCCTCGGCGGGGTCCATCAGCTTGGTGATGCGCTGGACGCCCTTGGCCGGGTCGACGACGACCTTCATCTCCTCGTCGGCGAGGTCCTTGACCGTGTCCAGGGCGAGGATGATCCTCTTGCCGTCGCCGCGCGCCTCCAGCAGCGTCTTCTCCACGGAGACGGGGTGCACGGTGTCGCCGTTGGCCAGCAGCACGCCCTCCTTGAAGACCTCGCGGGCGCAGTGGAGGGAATAGGCGTTGTTCCACTCCTCGGCCTTGTCGTTGTCGATCAGGCGGAGTGTGACGCCGTGCTTGGCCTCCAGCTCGGCCTGCCGCTCGTAGACGGCCTCCTTGCGGTAGCCCACCACGACCGCGACGTCGGTGAGACCGACCTGGGCGAAGTTGGCCAGGGCGATGTCGAGCACGGTGGTGTCGCCGTCCACGGGCACCAGAGCCTTGGGCAGGGTGTCGGTGTAGGGGCGCAGACGCCGTCCGGCGCCGGCAGCCAGCACGAGGCCGATCATGCGGGTTCTCCTGTTTCGTCGTGTACTGCGGGTGCTTGCGACGACACCCAGAATCGGATGCTCTCGACGAGCACCACGGCCGCGATGACCACGGCGAGCGCGGTCAGCGCGAAGGTGAAGCCTTGGGTGCGACCGCCGTCGCCGAGCTGGAGGGCCGCGGCGACGGTGACCAGCAGGGTCCGTCCTTCATGCCCCCCGACCGCCCGCACCAGCCAGTGCGGTGGCGCTCCGGTGCCACCGCGGATGCGGTACACCGTGTCGTAGTGATGGTAGGCGAGAGCCGCCACCAGCCCGAACGCCGCGGGGAGCGTGCCGTCGGTGTCGGCGCGGGCGGCGAGCACCAGGACCGTACCGTATTCCGCGATACGGAAAGTCGGGGGGAGCAGCCAGTCGAGCGGGCCCTTGAGCGGCCGGGCGAGGGCGACCCCCGCGCACAGCGCGTAGCAGGCCGCGGCCGCCACCGGCCAGGCGCTGCCGAGCGGCGCGGCCCACGCGGTGGCGAGGATCACCGCACCGCCCAGGAGGGCGACGGCCGGCACCCCGAGCCGGGGCAGCGGCAGCGGCCGCAGCAGCCGGCCGGAGAGCTCGGCGAGCGGGCCGCTGTCGGTGAGCGCGCGCACGCCCTCGGCGGCGCGGTCGGTGCGGGCCCTGCGGTGCAGCGAGCGCAGCAGCCGGCCCGCGGTGGTGTAGCAGGCGGCGAGCGTGCCCGCGACCAGCAGCACGACGAAGGTGATGCGGGGCGTGGTGGCCGCGGTCAGCACGGCGATGAGGGCCCAGCGCTCCCCGATGGGCAGCACGATCATCCGCCGGACCCACACGGTCCAGCCCGCGCTGTCCAGCTTGCTGGAGAGCGCCGCGGTGCGGCTGGTGTTCCCGGTGACGTCGTGGCTCGCCTCGTTGAAGGAGAAGTCGACCGTGTGCCGCGCGGTCATCAGCAGCATGGCCCCGAGGGCCAGGGCCCACACGTCGTCGCCGCCCCGCGCGGCGCCCAGGGCCAGGCCCGCGTAGTACGCGTACTCCTTGGCCCGGTCGAAGGTCGCGTCCAGCCAGGCGCCGAGCGTGGAGTACTGCAGGTCGTAGCGGGCGAGCTGGCCGTCCGTCGCGTCCAGGACGAACGAGGCGATCAGCAGCACACCGGCCGCCACGAAGCCCCAGCGCTCCCCGCCGGCGGCACACCCGGCGGCGATCAGCGCGGTGATCAGCGAGGCCGTGGTGACCTGGTTGGGGGTCAGCCCGCGGCGGGCGCACCAGCGGGCCAGATAGCGCGAGTAGGGGCTGATGCAGAAGGTGGTGAAGAAGCCGTCGCGGGACTTGACCGCGGAGCGCAGCCGGACCGCCTCGCCGTCGACCGCGGCGACGGCCTGTTCGGCCTCGGCGCGGGCCGCGTCGTCGGCGGGCACGGTGGCCACGAGCGTGCCCAGCTCGGGCCGGTGCACCTGGACTCCGGCCGCCTCCAGCGCCTCGGTCACCGCCTGCGGTCCGCCGCCCGGATCCGCGGGCAGCGCGTGCCGGGCCTCGGGGCCGACGGCGAGCACTCCGGGCAGGGCCCCGGCCGCGAAGCGCGGGTCCCGCAGCGCCAGCCGCAGCGCGTGGGTGTGGCCGACGAAGCGGGGGTCGATCAGGGCGACCCGCTCGTCGGCGGCGGTGGCGGCCAGTTCCGTGCCGACTGCGGTCGGACCGGAGGCCGCGCGCACCTCGAAGCCGAGCGAGCGCAGGTCGGCCTCGAGCGACGATCCGGCAACCGGCGGACCGGTGAGGATGGCGGTCGACAGAACGAACTCACTCCTTGGAAGCTGGCAGGCCCGCGCGGGAAAGGGGACAACCGGGGCAGCGGGCAGCGTGCGCCGTCACCCGGAAGGGGTCGGCGGCACGTCGGCAGAGAGTATCGGATCGCCGGAGGGAGCCTTCACCGAGCGTTCACCGCCCCGGTGTTGTCCGGGGGGCGCCCGTGCGCCCCCAGCATGGTGGATCATGGGTTCCGGCCACAACCGGGGCCGATAGGGTTCGGGCATGACGTGGTTGATCACAGGCGGTGCGGGCTACATCGGCGCGCACGTCGCACGGGCCCTGACGGCCGCCGGTGAGCGAGTCGTCGCACTGGACGACCTGTCCACCGGGCTGGCCGGGCGGCTGCCCGCCGAGGTGCCGCTGGTCCGCGGCCCGGTATCGGACCGCCGGCTGCTGGAGCGGACCCTGGCCGAGCACGGGGTGCGCGGTGTGATCCATCTCGCGGCCAGGAAGCAGGTGGGCGAGTCGGTCGAGCGGCCGCTGACCTACTACGAGGAGAATCTGCACGGCCTCGTCACACTGCTGGGCGCCGCGGTCGAGGCGGGGGTGCGCAGCTTCGTCTTCTCCTCCTCCGCCGCCGTGTACGGGATGCCGGACGTGGACCTGGTCACCGAGCAGACCCCCACGGTGCCGATGAACCCCTACGGCGAGACCAAGCTGGCCGGCGAGTGGCTGGTGCGGGCGACGGGGCGGGCCCACGGGCTGTCCACCGCCTGCCTGCGGTACTTCAACGTCGCCGGGGCCGCGCGGCCCGAACTCTCCGACACCGGTGTCTTCAACATCGTCCCGATGTTCTTCGACGCGCTGACCCGCGGGGAACCGCCCAGGATCTTCGGCGACGACTATCCCACCCCGGACGGCACCTGTGTGCGGGACTACATCCATGTGCAGGATCTGGCCGAGGCCCATGTCGCGGCGGCGCGTGCGACGGCGGGCGACGGCCCGCGGCCGGGCGGGGGCGGCGATCTGACGCTGAACGTCGGTACCGGCTCGGGGGTCTCGGTGCGGGAGATGGCCGATCTCGTCGCCGAGGTCACCGGCGGGCGGGGGCCGGCGCCCCGGGTGGTGCCGCGCCGCCCCGGTGATCCGGCGCGGGTGGTGGCCTCGGCGGAGCGGATCCGCGAGGAGCTGGGCTGGGAGCCCCGCCACGGGGTGCGCGACATGGTCGCCTCGGCGTGGGAAGGCTGGCTGCTGCACCATCCGGAGGCGCGTCCGGCGACGGCCTGACGGTCGGATCGTCACCGATCAGCGCTGGTGGGCATAAACGCGCACATGGCAGGCAGTATCCCGCAGAATGCGGAATTGCCGCGTCGACTGCGGCACACTGGACCCGCTGCCCACCCGGCCCACCCCGAAGGATCACCATGGCGAACAGCTCAGCCGCCCCGATCATGCTCGAACTGGTAGACGAGGACGGGACGACGATCGGCACCGCGGAGAAGCTCTCCGCCCATGTGGCCCCCGGGCGGCTGCACCGCGCCTTCTCCGTCTTCCTCTTCGACGAGGAGGGCCGGCTGCTGCTGCAGCGGCGGGCACTGGGCAAATACCACTCCCCGGGCGTGTGGTCCAACACCTGCTGCGGGCACCCGTATCCGGGCGAACCCCCGTTCGCCGCCGCGGCCCGGCGGGTCGGCGAGGAACTGGGGGTGGCACCCGCGCTGCTGCGGGAGGCGGGCACCGTCCGCTACAACCATCCGGACCCCGCCTCGGGCCTGGTCGAGCAGGAGTTCAACCACCTGTTCGCCGGACTGCTGCGGGAGGAGCCCCGGCCGGATCCGGCGGAGATCTCCGAAACGGCCTTTGTGACGTGGGACGAACTGGAGAAGCGACACGCCGTCGACACCTTCTCCACCTGGTTCATGACCGTGCTGGACGCGGCGCGTCCGGCGATCCGCGCGGTGACGGGCGGCGCCGGGAGCTGGTGACCCGGCCCGCCGGGGCGGGCGGCCCGGCCATCGCGAGGTCCGGCACCCGGGCCGCGGCCGGGATCCGCGCCCCGCCGACCGGCCGTGCCGGACTCCCGGCGGAAGACCCGGCCCGCGGCGGCCGCAGAGCGGACTCCTCAGCGGGTACCGGGCTCCCCGGCATCCGCCGCCGCGGGGTGCAGCGGCAGCGCGGCCCAGACGACCTTGCCGCCGGCGTCCGTCTGCTCCACGTCGCAGCGGCCGCCCGCCTCCGCGGTGAGCGCCTTGACCAGCAGCAGGCCCCGACCGCCGGTGTGCTCCCGGAACGGCTCGGCCTCCAGCGCCTTGGGCCGGTAGGGATGGCCGTCCTCCACCGCCACCCGGAGCCAGCCGCCGCCCAGTGCGACCTCGACGGTGATGTCGGGCGAGAGCAGCGCCGCGTGCTGCACGGCGTTGGTGACCAGCTCCGAGAGGATCAGCAGCACTCCCTGGAGCACGTCCTCCGGCACCCGGGCCGGCCGGCGCTCCAGCAGTTCGCGCACGGCATGCCGCAGTCCGGGCACCGAGGGTGCGGCCGTCGGCGCCG
>NZ_ALAP01000081.1 GCF_000280905.1 Streptomyces sp. AA1529
CGCGCGCGTCGTCGTCGCGCGCGCGCGCGCGCGACGCGACGTCGTCGTCGCGCGCGCGCGCGTCGTCGCGTCGCGTCGTCGTCGTCGTACGCGCGCGCGTCGTCGTCGTCGTCGTCGTCGTCGTCGTCGTCGTCGTCGTCGTCGTCGTCGTCGTCGTCGTCGTCGTCGTCGTCGTCGTCGTCGTCGTCGTCGTCGTCGTCGTCGTCGTCGTCGTCGTCGTCGTCGTCGTCGTCGTCGTCGTCGTCGTCGTCGTCGTCGTCGTCGTCGTCGTCGTCGTCGTCGTCGTCGTCGTCGTCGTCGTCGTCGTCGTCGTCGTCGTCGTCGTCGTCGTCGTCGTCGTCGTCGTCGTCGTCGTCGTCGTCGTCGTCGTCGTCGTCGTCGTCGTCGTCGTCGTCGTCGTCGTCGTCGTCGTCGTCGTCGTCGTCGTCGTCGTCGTCGTCGTCGTCGTCGTCGTCGTCGTCGTCGTCGTCGTCGTCGTCGTCGTCGTCGTCGTCGTCGTCGTCGTCGTCGTCGTCGTCGTCGTCGTCGTCGTCGTCGTCGTCGTCGTCGTCGTCGTCGTCGTCGTCGTCGTCGTCGTCGTCGTC
>NZ_ALAP01000082.1 GCF_000280905.1 Streptomyces sp. AA1529
CCGAGTCCGTCAGGTCCTTCCAGGTACCGGCCGCCCCGGGCACCGCCGCCTGACCGCCCAGCTCGCCCTCGACACCGATCTCGCGGGCGACCCGCGTCACCTCGGCGCCGAACGACGAGAGCTGGTCCACCATCGTGTTGACGGTGTTCTTCAACTCCTGCATCTCGCCGGAGACGTCCACGGTGACCTTCTGGGACAGATCACCGTTCGCGACCGCCGTCGTCACCTGCGCGATGTCGCGCACCTGAGCGGTCAGGTTGCGGAACGCGGAGTTGACCGAGTCCGTCAGGTCCTTCCAGATACCGGCCGCGCCCGGGACCACCGCCTGGCCGCCCAGCACTCCGTCCGTGCCGACCTCGCTCGCCGCCCGCGTCACCTCGTCCGCGAGCGTGCGCAGCGTGTCCGTCATCGCATTGATCGTCTCGGCCAGCTGTGCCACCTCGCCGCGCGCGTTGACCGTGATCTTCTGCGACAGGTCGCCGTTGGCGACCGCGGTCGTCACCTGGGCGATCTCGCGCACCTGGGAGGTCAGATTGCCCGCCATGAGGTTGACGGAGTCCGTCAGGTCCTTCCACACGCCCGCGACGCCCTGCACCCGCGCCTGGCCGCCCAGCTCGCCCTCGGTGCCGACCTCGCGGGCGACCCGGGTGACCTCCGACTGGAAGGAGGAGAGCTGGTCGACCATCGTGTTGACGGTGTTCTTCAGCTCCAGCATCTCGCCGGCGACATGAACCGTCACCTTGCGTGACAGGTCGCCCTTGGCGACGGCCGTCGTCACCAGCGCGATGTCCCGCACCTGCGCGGTCAGCCGCGACGCCATGGTGTTGACCGAGTCCGTCAGGTCCTTCCAGGAGCCGGACATCCCGCGCACCCGCGCCTGGCCGCCCAGCTTGCCCTCCGTGCCGACCTCGCTGGCGACCCGCGTCACCTCGTCCGTGAACGCCGAGAGCTGGTCCACCAGGCCGTTGACCGTGCGGCCGACCTTCAGGAACTCCCCGCGCAGCGGATGCCCGCCGCCCTCGGCTCCCCGGGCGCGCAGATCCATGCGCTGCTCCAGGTCGCCGTCGGCGACGGCCGACAGCACTCTGCCCACCTCCGAGACGGGCCACACCAGGTCGTCGACCAACGAGTTCGCCGCGTCGATCGCCGAAGCCCAGGACCCCTCGCAGGTACCGGTCTGCAGCCGCTCTGTGAGTTTCCCCTCACGTCCGACCACGCGCCGCACCCGGGACAGCTCACCCGTCAGATGCAGGTTCTGGTCCGCGACCTCGTTGAAGACCGCGGCGATCTCCGCCATCGGGCCCTCACCGGTCACGGTGAGCCGCTTGCGGAAATTGCCGTCCCGCATCGCCGTCAGCCCGGCCAGGAGCTTGTTGACGGCCGCGGCGTCGACCTCGATCGTCCCGCTCCTCCGGGACCGTCCGCCCTTCGCGCGCGTGTTGCCGCTACGCGCGGTTGTGCCAGACTCCACTGCCCCTCCTGCGGGTCGACCTTCCTGCCCGGGCCCTGTACTCCGAGCCTTCCCAGTGTTTCACCCTGCCCGAACCAGGCGATAACAGTTCGGCAGCATGGCATATCACGCTGCGTTCGCGGGCCCGGAGGGAAATCACCCGCATCCGGCGGCCACGCGCCGTGGATACGTAAGTAACCTGGCACCCGGCTGTCCGTTCACCCCCATGTCGGCGGGGTGCTCCACCGGGTCCGACGGGTAGGGGCTTCGCAGGGGGCAGCGGTGTGAGTACGAAGGGCGACGGAGGGGCGCTGCGGTGACGCAAGAGCAGAGCGCCGAGCGCGGGGGCGGCGGCCACCTGGGCGCCACGGGCTCGCAAGGCCCGAACGAGGAGGCGGGGACCCACACGGCCCTGACCGCACAGCGCACACCGGTGCGCCCGGCCAACAGGACACCCATGGGGAGACCAGTGATCACCGCACGCGCCGCCGCCACCTTCGAGCCGGTGGGCCGCTCCGTCGCCACCGCACGCGGCTTCGTGCGCGACACCCTCCAGGGCTGGGGCCTGTCCGAGGTCGTCGACGACGCCGTGGTGCTGACCAGCGAACTGGTCACCAACGCCGTGGTGCACGCCGGAACCGCCGCCGAGGTGCTCTGCCTGCGCGACGAGGACGGGATCCGCATCGAGGTCGTCGACCGCTACCCGGAACGGGAACTGCCGCTCCAGGAGGTCAACCCGCAGCCCGCCGGGCCCGACCGGGAAGGCGGCCGGGGACTGCTGCTCGCCTCGGCGCTGGCCACCCGCTGGGGCGTCGACTACACGGCGTCCGACAAGCGGGTCTGGTTCCGGCTCGACCTCCCCGAACGCCCGGTCGGCACCCGCACGGCCGGCCCCGCGCTGCCGGACACGGCACTGCCGGTCACCGACACCCACATCCGGGTCGCCGTCGTCCAGGTGGACCGCAGCGGGACGATCAGCGCATGGAACGAGGACGCCACCGAACTGTTCGACTACGCCGCCGAGCAGGTGGTCGGCAAGCCGCTCACCGACTTCGCCGCCTGGCCGCACACGCCCGGCACCGGCACCGGCGTCGCCGAGGCGCTGCGCCTCTCCCGCTGGGAGGGGTCCTACGGCATGCGCGGCTCGAACGGCCGCACGATCCCGGTCTACGCCTCCCACCTGCGCGTACGGGACAGCGACGGCGAACCGTCCACGGTCTGCCTGCTGGTGCGGGAGCACGAGCGTGCCGTTCTGCAGTCACCGCCCCGGGTCCACTCCCACGACAACACCGGCACCGCCACGGACAGCCAGGACCAGTCCGCCACCGACCCCTTCGAGGTCTTCATCGGCTCCCCGGCCCCCGACGACCTCGACGGCCTCCTCCAGCGGACCGTCGAACGCGCCCGGGACATGCTGGAGGGCGACGCGGCGTACCTGCTGCTGGCCACCGACGACGAGACCGAGCTGGAGGTCCGTGCCTCCACCGGGCTGCCCTCGGCACGCCAGCGGTTCGCCCGCGTCCCGGTCGAGACCGCCAGCGGGCGCTACGGCTCGGCCCGGATGCCGTCCGTGCACGAGGACCTGACCGTCGTCCCGGGCGCCGCCCCGCTGCTCGACGGCACCGGCATGCGCTCCGTGGTCACCGTTCCCCTCAAGGTCGAGGGGCGGCTCACCGGCTCCCTCGGAGTCGCCACCGAGGCATCCGGCCGCTACACGAACGAAGAAGCCCTGCGCCTCCAGTTCGCCGCCGACCGCATCGCGCTCGCCGTGGAACGCGCCCGGCTCACCGAGCTGGAACGCCTGCGGCGCGGCTCGCTCTCCTTCCTCGTCGAGGCCTCGGACCTGCTCGCCGGCACCCTCGATCGCGATCAGACACTCGCGCTGATGGCCCAGATGACCGTTCCGACGCTGGCCACCTGGTGCGCCGTCTACACGGTCGCCGACCAGGGCTCCGACCCCCGCCTCTCCTATGTCCTGCACGAGGACGAGGACCGCATCGACAACCTCAAGGCGCTGCTCGCCAAAGTCGACCCGCCGGAGCCCGTTCCCACCCCCGGAGCGCGCGTCTGGGCTGCGCCCACCGAGGCGGCGCACTCCGCGGCATTGCGCACCTCGCTGCGCAACGTCTCGCTGGACGGCGAGGCCCAGCAGCTCTCCCCCGGTACGAGCCTGGCCACCGCGGCCGCGGTGGGCGGCGAGACCGTCGTGCTTCCCCTGGTGGCCCGCAACCGGGTCATCGGCATGCTCACCCTGGGCAAGCCGACCGACGAGCGGTTCCGCCAGGAGATCCTGGAACTGGCCGAGGACCTCTCCCGCCGGGCCGCGCTCGCGCTGGACAACGCGCGCCTCTACTCCGAGCGCACCGCCATCAGCCAGTCCCTGCAGCGCAGCCTGCTGCCGCCGGAGCTGCCGGAGGTGGAGGGCGGTGTCGAGGTCGAGGTCATCTACCGCGCCGCGGGCGAGGGCAACGAGGTCGGTGGCGACTTCTACGACCTCTTCGAGATCGACGACGGCACCTACGGCTTCGCCATCGGCGATGTCTGCGGTACGGGCCCGGAGGCCGCCGCGGTCACCGGTCTGGCCCGGCACGCGCTGCGGCTGCTCGCCCGCGAGGGGCTGGGCGGTCCCACCGTGCTGGAGCGTCTCAACACCGCCATCCTGGACGAGGGGGCGCGCAGCCGATTCCTCACTCTCCTGTACGGCGAGATGCGCCCCCAGGAGGACGGCAGCGCCGAGTTGAAGGTCGTCTGCGCGGGTCATCCGCTGCCCCTGCGGCTGCGCCAGGACGGCAGCGTCGAATCGGCCGCCGATCCCCAGCCGTTGCTCGGTGTCATGGAGGACCTGGAACTCTACGAACAGACGGTCTCACTCGCCCCCGGTGACGTTCTGCTGTGTGTGACGGACGGCGTGACGGAACGCCGCGAGGGCACCCGCATGCTGGGGGACGACGGCTTGGCCGACGTGCTGTCCACCTGCACGGGCCTCAACGCGGGTGCGGTGGCTGCCCGGATCATGCGTGCGGTCGAGCGGTTCGCCAGCGACGCGCCCTCGGACGACATGGCCATCCTGGCGATGCGCGTCCCCGAGTAGACGAGCGGGGCCGGGCCGGAGGCGCTCGGCCCACGAAGAAGGCCCCCACCGTACGGTGGGGGCCTTCGACTTGCGTGTGGAGAGCCCCAAAACGGAATCGAACCGTTGACCTTCTCCTTACCATGGAGACGCTCTGCCGACTGAGCTATTGGGGCGCGGCCAGCGGTTGAAGATCTTACCCGATCGGAGCCCCTGGATCGAACTGACTCCGGCACGGCTCCCGCCGGGTCAGCCGGCCCGCTCCCGCAACAGGCCTCCCAGTCCGTTGCAGGCCGACACGACGCGCTGCAGCTCCTTCTTGGTCATGGCGGCGCTCAGCGGCAGCGAGAGGCACTCGTCCGCGGCCCGCTCGGCCTGCGGCAGCCGGACGGCCGAGGCGTACGGCGGCAACCGGTGAGCCGGCACCCGCACCGGTATCCCGCAGTCGACGCCCCTCATGTGCAGTGCCCTGCGGAAGGCGTCACGATCGGGTCGCCCGTTGCCCGGCACCCGCACCACGTAGTCCGTGAAGGCGTGCTCGACACTGTCGGGAACCGACGGCGCGACGACTCCCCTGAGACGGCTCCCCAGCGACGTGGCGTACTGGCGCCGGCGGACCGCATCGATCGCGTCCGTACGGGGCAGCGGCTCCCACTCGACGACCGAGATCCCGCGCTGCTCGCCGACGGCATGCAGTGCGGCCATGTCAGCGCTGTGGCCGAAGAGGTGCACGGGCACGAGCGCCACGGTGCGCGGACTCGCCGCGCGGGCCACGGAGGACGGATCGAGACAGTAGGTGTCGGCATCGATGTCGGCGAAGACGGGTCGCGCGCCGAGGTCCCGCACGGCCTGTGCGACATCGGCCCCGCCGAAAGACGGCACCACGACCTCGTCCCCCGCACCAACGCCCGCGGCGGTCAGCTGTGTTGTCCCCATGCCGGGATCATGTCCACGCAACATGAACTGCCGGTGACCGCACACAAAAAAGTCGTGGTCCCTGAACAGAAGTTCAGGGACCACGACTTGCACGATTT
>NZ_ALAP01000083.1 GCF_000280905.1 Streptomyces sp. AA1529
GCCTTACCATGGTGTGTGACGGCTGCGGGAAGGCGCGCGGACTGCGACTAGGCTGTGTCTGACAAAGGGTCTTGGGCGGGTTCGCGGAGCCAGAGGATGAGTGCGGCGAGGTGGACTCCGGCCTTGTAGCGGGCGGCGAGTTTGTCGAAGCGTGTGGCGATCGCGCGGAACTGCTTGAGACGGCCCAAGCAGCGTTCGACCACGTTGCGGGCCTTGTAGACCTCACGGTCGAAGGCCGGCGGTCTGCCGCCGGCCTTCGACCGCCGCAGGCGGTTGGCCTTTTGATCCGCCCGCTCCGGGATCACCGCCCGGACACCCCGCCTGCGCAGGGTCTGACGGATCGCCCGGGACGAGTACGCCTTGTCCGCGATGACCGCATCAGGTCTGCGGCGGGGCCGCCCGGCACCGGCCCGGGGCACTCTCACCCCGTCCATGACGGAGTCGAAGACGGTGGAGTCGTTGACGTTGCCGGACGTGACGACCACGGCCAGGGGCAGGCCCCGGCCGTCGCAGGCGAGATGGACCTTCGTCGTCAGCCCGCCGCGGGACCGCCCGAGCGCCTGGCCAGCCGACGCGCGTGCCGGATCTTCCAGTTCGTCCCCCGCCGCCGCCCCCTTTTGCGGGCGCCGGCGGCGTGCTGGTGAGCCCGGCTGATCGTGGAGTCGACCGACACAGCCCATTCCACGGCCCCGACGGAGTCGTCACGGACCCGGACCTCTTCGAGCAGGCGGGCCCAGGTACCGTCCGCTTCCCAGCGGGCGAACCGTTCATAGACCGTCTGCCACGGCCCGTACCGTTCGGGCAGGTCACGCCACGGGGCACCGGTCCGCAACCGCCACAGCACCCCGTTGATCACCTGCCGGTGATCCCGCCACGGCCGCCCACGACCATCCACACCAGGCAACAGCGGGGCTATCCGCTCCCACGCCGCATCCGTCAGCTCACCACGACCCACCACAAGATCAATCATCAGACACGGCCTAGTGGTCCGCGCGAAGCATGTCGACAAGTAGAGCGCCCGGGAGTTGTCCCTGTGGGACATCTCCCGGGCGGACCACCGAGCATGAGGTCCCCGCATACGCGGGGAGCACGGAGAGGCAATCCGCCCTCAACTCAATGCAGATGGGGGTCATCCCCACGTGAGTGGGGAGCAATGCTGGCGATGGTGCCTCTCCATCTGCCAGGAGGCATGTGTGGCCAGGTTAAGGGGTAACGCACCAATCGCATCAAGGGTGTCTGCTCAACGCCCGTAGCGGCGGCGTTTTGCGGTGGTGCTCCAGCCTTGCCGCGGTGGGCGGGTTGTGCTGGCGGTGGGGCTGGTGGGTTGTTCGGAGGGTCGACGGATGAGGGTGATGCCCTCATGGTCGAGGGGCTGCCAGTGGTGGTCGTGGGTCTCGAAGGTGTAGCCCTGTTCGGTGTCGGTGCTGTAGGTCAGGAGCGCTCGACCTTCGTGTGCGTACTCCCGTACTTCCGCCCACAGCGTCTCCCGGATGCGGGCTGAGGGGCGGCCGACGAAGACACCGGGGGAGACTTCGAGAAGCCAGCGGGTGAGGAAGCCTCTGAGGCCGGTGGGGCAGTTGGTCAGGATGATCACGGTCACCAGATCTGCCCTTCGCCGAGGTTGCGGCCGGATTCGAACTCTTCGCCGCGGTCGGACTGAAGCCTCATCCGGTCCGGCGTCGGGTCGTCGTCCTGTGCCGGAATGCTCTCGGCCAAGCCGGGGGCCAGGAGTGTCTTCACGTCGCGGACGCAGCGTTCCAGCAGCCGTGCGGCGTGCACGCGGTCGCGCAGCGCGCGGCGAACGCGGGCGCCGATGTCTTCTTCGCTCTCCGCTGCGACCTCGAAGGCGACCGGAATGCCGATCTCCGTTTTGTAGAGATCCGCGATGTCGAGTGCGAAGGACAGCTCATGCCCGGAGTGGACGAACCCCAGCCCTGGGAATGCATCCGAGGGCGGCCACCACGCTTTGCGCGACGCCGTACATGCACTGTCCGGCTGCGGTGACGGCTTGGTTGGGGGCGTCGCCAGAGGCGAAGTCGCCTTGGACGTAGTGGCGACCGCGCCATCGGATACCGGTTCGGGCTGCCTCGGTGCGGTAGCACGATTTGACTCGGTCACCTTCCATGCCGAGCAGCTTCCGGCGGCTGCATCCGGCCGGGTCCTCGTCGGGGAAGCGCAGGGAGTACATGGCGCGGGCGACGTTCAGCCGTGTCCGCGGGTTTGCCCACAGACGGGCTTGTGCTTCGGCGAGGGCGGAGGAGTGGGAGAGCGCCCGGCCGCCGGCGTAGTAGCGCACCCCGTGCTCGCCGACCCAGACGATGCCCACGCCGCTTTCTCCCAGCAGCCGGATCGCCTGCTGGGAAATTTTCATGCCGGGGCCGAGCAGCAGGGTGCCGATGGTCGCGGACGGGAGGTGACGTACGCCGTCGCCGTCGGCGGCTGTGATCGCGTTGTCCGCGGAGTGGATGACAGCGCGCTCGATGTAGACGAAGGAAAACCGGTCGCCGATTCGGGTGAGTTCGCGCGGGGAGGAGGCACCGCGCTTGCCGACGGTGGTCATTGGCCTACCTCACCGGGGCCAGGGTAAGCAGGCCGCAGCCGTATGCCTTGCCCCGGCCGATGCCCTGGGTGAGCGCGCTGCGCAGGGCATCGGGGTCGGTGACCTCCAGCTGGCCGCTGAAGACGGCGGTGACGAGCGTGACCGGGCTGCCTGGCCGCCGCCCACGGTTCTGCTGTTCGGTGTCCGGCGCCGGGTGGTCGGGGCGTTTGCGGAAGGAGAGGTCGCGTCGGCCGTGCACGATCACGGCGTACTGGTGCAGCGGGTCCTCCGCTTCGGGCGTCGCGCCCGGTGCCAGCTCGAAGCCGTGCCGCGTCTGCTGTTGCAGGAGCCAGCCGAGCTGGTGGCGGGGGGAGGCGTGTGCGGTGCGCTTGGTGGGTTCTCCGGCGTTGCGGCGGATGGTGTGCACCGGGTTGGCGGTGAGCCGGAACGCCCAGCGGTCGCCCTTGGCCAGGCGCTGCAGGAACGGCTGGTAGTGGCGGCTCTCCCAGCCGGGGTGGTCGGACTGCGCAAGCGTAGGCCAGCCGGCCTGTTCCACCAGGTGTGTGAGGTCGGGACGGTCGGGGCTGACGAGGTACAGCTGCAGGTCGGTGCGGTCGCTGTGGTCGAGCCGCCACAGGATGCGGGGCCGCGCAGCAGGGTCGGTCGGGAGGCCGGGGAAGCCGGCGAGTACCGCCGAGTGCAGGCGCTGGGGGGAAGAGAGCAGGAAACGCGCACCGGCGCGGGCGGTGTTGACGCGGAAACGGGTGAGATACATCAGCCGTCCTCCAGCGGCGGCATCGGGTCGTGCGCCGGGATCTTGGGAGTGGGCCGGGCTCCGGCCTCCGGTCGCGGGACGGTCTCGGTCCGCACCGACCGGTGTCCGTACCGGCGGTGGCGTGGGTCGAAGCTGAGTGGCTGGTCGGCCACGATCTCGCCGGGCGGATCGCCGGGTGCGGACTCCAGCAGTAGGGGGAGCTGCATGGGGGTGGTGAAGGCGGTCCGCCGCCGATACCAGCCGGAGGCGAGCCACGGGTGCTCCCGGAGCGCTGCCTCCAATCCGGTCTCGTGCCGTACTCCCACGTCCAGCCGTCGTGCGGGCGGGCAGGCGCGGCGGCCGAGGAACGGCAGGAAGTGCGGGGCCCGGACGGCGGAGTGCAGATCCTCGATCAGTGTCCGTTCGCCCTCGACAGCGGCCAGGAACACCGCGTCGGCGAGGTAGAAGCGTACGGTGATCGGCATCGCCTTCTCGCTCTCCTGATGGTGCGCGGCTTGGAAGTCCCGCACGCGCGTTCCGGGTTGATCGACGCGCACGCCGAAGCGGAGCGCCGCGAGGTCGGAGATCTGCATGGTGCGGGGGCGTCCCTGGGCGGCGGCGAGCAGCCCAATCACTCCGCTTTTGGTCGGCGCGGATTCTGTGGAGCGCCGGGTGTGGCGGGATGCCGAGCCCCAGGACTGGAGCGGCCCGGCGAGCTGAAGCAGCAGGACACTCACCGCCTGACGCTCCACCGTTCCGTGATCGCCGCGCCGACGCCCTCCACCAGCCCGTCCAGCGTGACCGGGGTGCCGACGTCGGCGAGCTTGGCGGTGTTGCGCCCGGCGCGTACCACCCAGGTCGCCACGGCCTGCTCGCCGAATGCCTCCTCCACATCGGCAATCTGCTCCGCCAGCCGTTCGCATGCTTGCCGGACGTGGCTTCCGGACTCGGCCATCGTCGGTTCCTCGAACGCTCCGGCGAAGCTGACCGGCCGGGTCTCGCGCAGCTTGACCACGATGGCGTCCGGCGGTGTGTGGTGGGCGAAGGTGTTGATCTTCCCAGTCGGCAGGGAGGTAACGAAGCTACGGACGAACGCCTCCACCGCACGGCGCACGGGAGTGGCCGCATCGGCGTTCTCGTCCATGCCCTGGCCGAGGTTGTCGGCGAGCCGGTCCACGTCCAGGGCGGCGTACCGGTACAGCGTCGCGGAGTTGAACTCGACGGTGCCGATCATCCCGGCGCCGGTCTCCTCCTCGGTGTTCTCGTCGTCCACCGCGGTGTAGTAGTCGGACTCGTTCTCCACCGCGTGCACGCTGAGGGCGTGCGCGACCTGGGCGGCGGCGTCCACATTGATGTCGGCGCCATCAGCGACCATGCGGCCGAAGAGGGCGATATCCACCGAGTGCCGGGTGTCGGCGATCTCCCGGGCGCGGTCCTTGTTCTCCTTGGTCTTGAGGAAGCCGGCGATGTCCGTCCGGCCCTCGACCGCCAGCTGGGCCAGTCCGCGCCGTTGCTGGGCGCTGAGGAACATCAGGTACTTCGACTCGGGCGGCAGCGGCTCCGCTTCTTCCGCGCTCTCTTTGTCCTTCTTCGGTTTGCGCTCCGAAACGACGAGCTTGGATCCCGTGCCGGCCTCGATCACCGCCTTGGCCAGCTCCCAGGAAGCTTCGGGCGTCACGCCCGGCTCCAACTCCCGGATCATGTCGCCGATGACCTGGGCGACCTTCTTGGTCCGCACTCCCAACTCGGCCGGGGCGAGCAGTTCCTTGAATCCGTTGCGGGTGGCGCGCTTCCATGCCTGGCTGGAGACCCGCGAGCGGCGTACCCCGCCGTAGACAGCGGTCTTCGGCGTGCCTGTGTCGTCCCGGTTGAGGTTGCTCGGGGGAACGCTGTGGAGAACGTGGATGTCGATGATTGTGCGGCTCACGGCGAATCCTTACTCTGTGCGCTGGTCGGTGGCGGGCGAGCCGCCTTCGTCGGAGGAGTGCGTAGCCACCTCGTCCCTGGGCGGACGCCAGGAGTGGAACTCCCGGCCCCATTCCTGGCGGACCTTCAGGCGCTTGCCCGGGTCGAGGGTCTGCTCGATCTGGTCGGCGAGCCGGGCGTAGTCCAGCGGTTCACTCTCGCCCCGCAGCAGCAGGACCAACGCCCGCAGCCGGTAGGCCAGTACTTTTGTAGACGTGGCTCCGGCTACCCGGACGAAATGCCTGCGCAGCGGCTCGTCGATCTCGCCCTGTGGCATCAGCGCCCGCACCGCGCCGCCGAGACGACGGCCGGGGACGTGCATCCGGACTCTGCGCTGGGACTGCTGGTGCAGTGCGTACAGCGTGACCGCCAGGTGGACGGCGGTGTCGGCACGCTCGCTGTTTGGGCCGGGGCCCTTCTCGGAATAGAGCCCCTCGGTGCCGGTCAGGCCGAACAGCTCCGGGACCTCTTCCGGAGCCTTGCCCGCGCCGCGTCGAAGCTGAGCGAGTCGGGCGACCGCCCACGCCTCGTCGTTCGGCAACAGGTAGCCACGCTGGATCGGCTCCAGGAACGTGTGCACCGTACGGCCCACGAGCCCTGGCTGGTATCCGTCCCGCCAGGGGGAGGTGGGCACCGGGCTGCTGGTGCTTGTCATGCCGCAGGCTCCTCGGGTCGATGCGATGACGGGGCGCCGCCGATGCCGTCGGGCGGCTCGTCTCCCTTCGGCGTCAGGATCCGGCGGCGCAGCTCGGTGCGGAAACCGCGCTCCACGCTCGCGGAATTCAGCCAGTACCTGCCGCCTTTCGCGGCGGTCAGCACGCGGCCCTCCCAGGCGGCCTCGCTGGAGGAAGCGACCAGCTCCAGACCGAGAGCGCGCACCAGATCGTGCGCGGTGCGGCGCCAGTTCTCCAGCCGCTCATCGGCGTCCACGCCGGGTTTCAGCCCGGCCAGCCACTGGCGGAACGCGACGTCCAGTTCGCCGAAACCCCGCTCGCGGGCCTCTTCACGCGGTGTCGCTTGGTCGGCGCCGGCAGCCTGGGCCAGCCCCGCAGCGAGGTTGCCCAGCAACCAGACTGCGGTCTCGGCAAGTTGCACGGCACGCAGCGCCGCGTCCCGCAACCCGGTGTCGTGCTGCGAGAGCAGCACCACGGACAGACTCAGACTGTCGTCCACGACGTCGGCGACCACAGACTGCTGGGTGCCGTATACGCATCCGAGTAGGCGGGCCCGGATGAGGCGGTCCTGGCCCAGTGCTTCGCTCTCTTCGGCCATGCGGCCCAGCCACTCCAGCACGCGTGGCGTGATGCCGGGGGCGGCGTCCTTGCCAGCCTTCCGCACTGACTCGGGCGGATAGCCGGTGATCAGCGAGGCCAGGCCCCGCCATGCGGTGCGGGCCGGATCGTGTGTGCGAGGGAGGTAGACCGGGCTTTTGCGCAGCCTCTTCTCCTGCAGCTCGCTGCGCCGCCAGCCGGTCATCGGCTCGCGACCGTGCATGTCCCGATAGGGGAGCGGATCGCCGTACGCCAGCACCACGCCGTACGCGTCATGACCGTCGTGATGCAGTCGCACCCGCCGCGCCTGCCAGGTGTAAAGAGCACGCGGACCGGGCAGTCCGGATTCCGCATCCGACAGCGGGCCTGCCCCGCAGGGCAGGGGACGCCGCCAGACAGGCAGGTCTGCCTCGTCGTGCCGGAGCAGGTCGTCGTCCTCCCGGGGAATGAGATTGAGCAGCAGCGTCTCGCGCAGACTGTCCCCTTCGGCGAGAACGCCACCGAGCATCCCAGCCGAACCGACGCCTTGCGGGTAGACCTTGCCTGCCTTGACCCGCGAGTCGCCCACGGCACCGGACTTGATGCCCGAGACGTCCCAGGCGTGGGCGTGCACCACCCAGCGGGCGGCCTCGGCAAAGGACAGCCGCTGCGCGCCGTGCGCCCGCATGGTGAGGAAGCGTTCGTTGTTGGGGACGTCGGTGACGATGCGGTCCAGGGGGAAGACCTCGTCCTTGGCCGTACGCAGGTCCGCCACCTGGAAGAAGGGACGCTCCGGGTGCAGCAGGTCGAACCGCTCCCGGTGCCGCGACAGGTACGCCGCGACTTGATCGGACGGGAAGCCTTCGGGTCCGGCCGCCCACAGCTCCTCCCAGTCCTCCCGGGTTGACGGACCGCCGTCGAGCGCGTCGTACAGCACCGCCAGCAGCAGCCGGACCAAGGCGAACTCCTGAGTGGGCAGGTCACCCGGCATCCGCCGGATCTCTTCCGCCCGCTCGAACACCTCGGCCAGTGACAACTCCTTCTCCGCACCATCGCGCAGCAGTACCGGCAGCCAGGGCTGCGAGGTCAAATCGAAGGAGGCCGTCTCACGTCTTGGGGCCGCTGCACGGGTGTCACGGGGCACGGGTCACCTCAAGACCGTCGTCGGGCGAGTAGCGCAATTCGAAGCCTGCCAGAGAGCACTGACATTCCTCATCGAGCGCGAGGATCAACTGTCCGGCGAGCCAGTGGCAGTCACGTCCCTGCCATGCCCCGACGTACAGCTCCTCCAGTTCGGCCACCGCACGGTCCGCGGTCGCGAAACAGAACTGGTAGGGCAGCCGCAGGGCGCTGGCCGCAACGGCTCTGGCGCGGTGCGGGTCCGGCGCGGCGTCGGTCGGCAGCTCCAAACCCCCTCGGGCCCTGCCGCGTTCGTCCGGTGGCAGGTGCGGCAGCGTGCGCAAGGCGCCGACGGCGGTGCGTTGGACGACCAGCACTTCCACGCTGTCCTCGGTGTCCCGGACCTGCTGTCGCCCGGCAGGGGTGTCGTCGGCGTCGCCGACCCCCGCATCGATCCAGCCCAGCAGCGATCTGCCGGCTGCTCTGGGCGCGGGCAGCCGGTACGTCCTGGCCTTCCTCTGCTGCTCGGCCCGGTGTGCCTCGTCGGTCTTCTCCGCCGCCGCCATCGCCTCTTGCCAACCCGCAGGCCCTTGCGGGACCGAGCTGTAGGCATCCTGGACCAACGGGGCGATGTCCGCCGGTAGCCGCACCGCGTCTCCGCAGTCGGCGAGATGCGGACGGAGTACCGCCGCGGCGCGCAGCAGCGGCCACGTCCCGTACACCGCCCGGGAACCCCGGATGGGCACCGGGGGCGGTCCGACAGTCCCGGTCCACTCTCCCCCTCCGTCGTCGGGTTCCACGCCGGTGACCAGGCAGCGGGCGGTGCGCAGCCGCGCAGGGCGCTCCCGCTCGTGGCGGTGGAGCCGGCCCATGCGTTGCAGGATGAGGTCCACCGGCGCGAGGTCGGTGACCAGGAGATCGAAGTCCACGTCCAGAGACTGTTCGGCGACCTGGCTGGCCACCACGATGTGCGCGCCCTCAGGCCGCTTCCCGGCGCAGATTTCCGGCGGGCCGAAACGCTCCCGAAGATCGGCGTCCTTGGCAGCGCGGTCCAGGTCCACGAAGCGCCCATGCGCGACCGTCACCGCATCCGCCCCGAAACGCTCACGCAGTACGGCCGCAGTATCCCGCACCCGGTCCACCGTGTTGCGGACAACCAGAGAACACCCTCCGTCGGCCAGTTCCGCAGCCAAACGGTCGGCGATCACCTCCGGGGCGTCCGCCAGCGTCTCGACGTGCACCTGCGTGCCGCGGCCCGAGGCTGCCGGAGCGCGCTCTACCGCCGTCCCGCCCGGTGCGACCGCAGTGAGCAGAGGGTAGGAATGCCCGGCCCCGTCCGGTCGCAGCGTGTCCGGGTACGCCTGCGAGCCCGCGTAGGCACGCGCCAGCTCCCTCCGCCGCGCTGCCGGAAGCGTTGCCGAGAGCACCACGACCGGCACCCGGTAGGCACCCAGCCAGGCCAAAGCTCCGTCCAGATAGGTATCCATGTACGCGTCGTAAGCGTGGGCCTCGTCGATCACGACTGCCTTGCCCGCCAATGCCAGATGGCGCAGAACGAGATGGCGGGTCTTCAGCGCCCCGAAGAGAAGCTGATCGATCGTGCCCACGACGAAGGACGAGAGCATCCCCTTCTTCCGCCCCCGCAGCCAGTGGTGCGCCACCAGCTCCGCTGTGTGTCTGATGTGCCCGCCCTCGCGGTGCGAGCCCCGTTCCCACATGTCGTCGGTCTCCACGGCCAGTGGGCGGGACGGGGCGCCCATCAACGCCGTGTAGTGCGGATTGAGTGCGGACTTGGCGTGAGCGAGGAACACGGAGTGGGCACCCCGCTTCCCGTCTGCGTCCGGCAACCGGCCCAGCCAGTCCGTGAGCCGGGGGAACATCGCGTCGCCGGTCGCCCGGGTCGGCAGCGCGAAGAAACAACCACCCGCACCGGACCGCGCGGCGAACACCTCCGCCACGGCGAGCGCCGCCTCCGTCTTTCCCTCGCCCATCGGCGCCTCGATGATCAGCAGGCCAGGCGCCGGTAGCTCGCGGGCCAACCGGACCGCAGCGGCCTGCACCGGGCGCACCTGGGCACCCGGCGGAAGGGCGAACCGGCTGCTGTAGTGGGCGTCGGCTTCCTCCGGCGGATTCACCGCCTCCCAGGGGCGGGGGAGTTCGAGTCCACCCCATGCCGTCTCGACCCGCTCTGCGGAGGTCTGCCCCTGCGCATCGGGGTAGTACGGGAAGAGATCGGGGTTGCTCGCGATCCAGTCCGCCACGATCACCGTCGCAGACAGCAACACCTGAACAGGCTGCGGAAGCCGTACGTCTCTCCAGGACGGCAACCGCTCTGCTACTTCGCAAGCCGCCGCCGCGGCGTCCAGCAACTCCGTCTGCACGCTGCGCCAGAGGGCCTCGCTCGTTCCGCGAGTACGGATCAACTCAGTCCTGCCACGCAGATGCCTGACCTGCCCCGCGTCCGGTGGTAGGCCGTGGTGTCCCCCGACGATCACGGTGAACTGCCCGCGTGCCGACTTGGGCAGCTCTCCCCGCTGCTCCAGCCATTCCTCCAGGAGGATCTGTCCGGCCAGGCCATGAGGGGACGCGCTGCGCTCGGTGAGTAGACGCCGCGTCGGCATCGTCAGCCCCTGGTCCTGCATCGCGCCTGCGAGGTCCTCCACCTGACAGGCGAAGGCCGGCGTCGCCTTCCCGATGTCGTGCACTGTCGCCAGCCAGACCGTCAGTAGCCGCGCCTCTGCCTCACCACCCGGCATCGCGGCGGCGATTGAGCGCCGTACCTGCACGGGCAGCCAGTGATCCCAAAGCCGCCCGGCGACCTCGCCGCTGTCGGCCATGTGTCGCCACAGCGGCAGCCAGGCCCCGCTCCTGCCGGCCTCGCGCTGGTCGGATTTTGCCCACACCTTCCGAGCGGGCATGGACAGCCCCTGTCCCAGTCGCGCCACCTGGGGCCGCCTGTTATTCATAGAGAGGATTAGAGCCTTGAGAGCAGGGCGATATTGTGTTCTTGGATGAATCTGGCTGATAAGAGTCGTTACCGATCAGTGTCCATCAAGTGCTGCTCTTCTCGATGCTGACTCGCGCCTGCCTGCTTCCAGAGGGAGGCGTCGGGGTGTTCCCTTCTACCTGGTGGGAGAAATGTCTGATTCTCAACTTGTTGCTCAGAAGAGTCTCTTCTCCGGTTAGAACCCCAGGTCAGCAAGACTGCTCCCCGCGCAGCGGGGATGGACCCGGCGCGAACTCCGCTACCGGCTTCTGGGCCAACTGCTCCCCGCGCAGCGGGGATGGACCCTGCACTCAGTGCAGCACCAGCGCCGTCTCCGACTGCTCCCCGCGCAGCGGGGATGGACCCTCGTCTCGATAAGGTGAACGCGTAGAAGATCACTGCTCCCCGCGCAGCGGGGATGGACCCCGGGCGGGCCGACGACCAGCGTGGAGGTTCCGCTGCTCCCCGCGCAGCGGGGATGGACCCCCAGCCTCGGTCACCTCACCCAGCTAGTGCCGCATCAGGCAACGTTCGCCCTGGGGGCGGTCTGCGACGATGTCTTCATGGACGAAGAAGTCATTCCCATTCTTCGCGTCGAGGACGCTGCGGCGGCGGTCGCTTGGTACGAACGGCTGGGCTTCGCCAAGCAGTGGGAACACCGCTTCGAACCGGGACTTCCCGCGTTCGTCGAGGTCGCCTGGGGCGGGGTGCGGTTGTTCTTGTCGGAGCACAAGGGCGATGCCCGCCCTGACACGTTGGTCTACCTCCGCGTTCGTAATGTCGAGGCCATCGCCTCCGAGTTCGGTGTGCAAGCGAAGGATGCTCCGTGGGCGCGTGAGATTGAGCTGCGCGACCCTGATGGCAACCGGCTGCGGATCGGCACGCCGACGGAATGACGCTCGTCGGCAGCGTGCGGCAGGGAAGCTGTGCTGGTGGCTGAGCGAGTACGCGTCCGCGAGATCGATGACGACGAGGGGCACCGCCTGCTGCGGATCATCCGCCGGGGCAGCGGGTCGGTGGTGACCTGGCGGCGGGCGCAGATGGTGCTGCTGTCCGCACAGCGCATGTCCGTGGCGAAGATCGCCGAGGTGACGTTCACCAGCGCGGACCGGGTCCGGGATGTGATCCACAACTTCAACGCCGACGGCTTCGACTCCCTCTGCCCGAAGTACAAGGGCGGTCGACCCAGGACGTTCACCCTCCCCGAGCGGCGCGAGATCAAAAAGATCGCCAAGTCCAGGCCGGCCGAGCACGGTCTGCCGTTCTTGACCTGGAGCCTGGCCAAGTTGGCCGACTTCCTGGTCGCCGAGGGGGTGGTCGACGACATCAGCCACGAGGGCCTGCGGGTCCTGCTCCGCGAGGAGGGCGTGTCCTTTCAACGCATAAAGACTTGGAAGACCTTCCGCGACCCCGACTACGCCGCCAAGAAGGCCCGTGTCGAACACCTCTACGCGATCGCCGACGGCGAGGTCATACCCGAGGACGGCGAGCCCGACGTCGTCGCATGCCTGGACGAGTTCGGCCCGCTCAACCTCCAGCCCCACCCCGGCCGGCAGTGGGCCGAGCGCGGCGGACGGCATAAGGACCCCGACCGGGAGCCCCGGCCCCGACGGCGGGCGACCTACACCCGCACGCACGGGGTCAGGCATCTGTTCGCCGCCTACGACCTTGCCCGGGACAAGCTCTACGGCCACATCAAGCCGAGGAAGAACCGGACGAGGTTCCTGGAGTTCTGCCGCTACCTGCGCAGCCTCTACCCGCCCAAGATCCGCATTGCGATCGTGCTCGACAACTTCTCCCCGCACCTGACCACGAAGAAGGACAGCCGGGTCGGCGACTGGGCCGCGGCCAATAACGTCGAGCTCGCCTACACGCCCACGAACAGCTCGTGGCTGAACCGCATCGAGGCCCAGTTCACCGCCCTGCGCTACTTCGCTCTGGACGGTACCGACCACGCCAGCCACAGGGAGCAGGGCAGCATGATCCGCCGCTACGTCATCTGGCGAAACCGTCACGCCGCCGATCAACGCCTACGAGCCGTGGTCGACAGGGCGAACGTTGCCTGATGCGGCACTAGGGCTTCTGCTCCCCGCGCAGCGGGGATGGACCCTTCGTACCTTGAAGTCAGTCGGGTACGAAAATCTGCTCCCCGCGCAGCGGGGATGGACCCATCGCAGCGAACGCGCCGGGCCCGAACCGGCGCTGCTCCCCGCGCAGCGGGGATGGACCCAAGGAGTTCCGGAAGGTGGCCGAGGCGATGGGCTGCTCCCCGCGCAGCGGGGATGGACCCCACGTCGGCCAGTGGGGCGGAATCAACGGCGTCTGCTCCCCGCGCAGCGGGGATGGACCCTACGACGTCGACCGAGTCCTGTTGCTTCGCAGCCTGGTCGGTCGCTACACCAAGGCTGATCGTTCTATTGGAAGGCAACAACACGGAGTACGGGTCGTGTCAGGTTCACCGGTTCGGGGTGTCGTTAGACGGCGGTTGGACGAACGCCTTCGGACGATGCAACACGAGACTGAAACAGACGGACGTGCACACGTACCCTGATCAGGAATGATGTCACTCTCCGATACGAGCGGGTACGAGCCAAACGAACGCCCGCGTGCTCGTAATGCGTAGGTCGTAGGTTCTGTGTGCAGCAGAGATGCGGCACGCGCTGGGGCCAGCGAGTCACGTGCCCAGGCCCCCTCCGGGCAGGCTGAGGAAGGCGGATGAGCGTGGCGCCGGACCTTTCCCCACCAGGGCTGGAGGCGGAGTCCGCCAGGGACTTTTCAGGGACTTTCAGCTCTGTCCGAGGGACTTGTGAGGGACTTCGAGCCGCGTAAAGCAGTAAGGGTGTGAAAGCCTGGAAAGGGCCTCCGTCGCTGGTCAGAGGCCCTTTCCAGGGTGAAGCCCCAGGTGGGGGCGGACGAGTCGGCCTGTACGCCGGGTTCTGTGGCCTCGGCCGCCTCGCGGCGGCCGGGGTGGCGGCCATCCATCTGGGACCGGTGTCGCCACCGGCCTCGTGCGGTCCACCCGCGGACTCGGACGGGTCGCCCTCGAACATCCGCGCAGGGCCGCGTCGCGGCCCCTCTTGACCTTGCTCCGGATGGGGTTTACCGAGCCGCCCAGGTCACCCTGGGCGCTGGTGGTCTCTTACACCACCGTTTCACCCTTACCGGACTGCCGTCCGAAGACGGGTCCGGCGGTCTGCTTTCTGTGGCACTGTCCCGCGGGTCACCCCGGGTGGGCGTTACCCACCATCCTGCCCTGTGGAGCCCGGACGTTCCTCGGCGAGGGTGCTCGGCACCCCCGACGCGGCCGCCCGGCCGGCTCGTCCGCCGTGTGCCCCATCGTACCCGCCGCCCGGCCCGGAGGCGGTGCACGCGCGGGGGCCCCGGGACCGCCGGGGACACCCCGGGCGGTCCCTGCGCGGCGCCGCGGGCTCGGCGCCTCGGGGGTCAGCGGTGCCAGAGGTCGTCCGGGCTCAGCTCGTCCGGTGTGCGGTGGCCGGACAGGCCCAGGGTGAGGTGCAGGTCGGCGAGGAAGGAGCGCAGCACGTGCCGGACGCCGTCCTCGCCGCCGTGCGCCAGCCCGTAGGCGAACGGGCGGCCGAGCAGGACCGCGCGGGCGCCGAGCGCGAGCGCCTTGAGGGCGTCGGAGCCGGTGCGGACGCCGGAGTCGAACAGGACCTCCGGCCCGGTGCCCTCCACCGCCCGGACCACGCCGGGGAGCGCGTCGAGGGAGGCCATGGCGCCGTCCACCTGGCGTCCGCCGTGGTTGGAGACGATCACGCCGTCCATGCCCGCGTCGGCGGCCCGGCGGGCGTCGTCGGGGTGCTGGATGCCTTTGAGGGCGATCGGACCGTCCCAGTGCTGCCGCAGGAACGGCAGCCGGTCCCACGACTTGTCGGTCCCCGTGAACATCGGGACCCACCGCAGCACCGCGGCGCCCAGGTCCTCCTCCGGGGACTTGTCCAGGCCCGCCCGGAAGACCGGGTCCGAGAACGGGATCGCGGTGCCGACCCCGCGGATGAAGGGCAGATACGCCTGGTCCAGGTCCTGCGGGCGCCAGGCCAGCGTCCAGGTGTCGAGGGTGACGACCAGCGTGCTGTAGCCGGCCTCCCGCGCCCGCCGCAGGATGCTGACGCACACCTCGTCGTCGTTCGGCCAGTAGAGCTGGAACCAGCGCGGAGCGCTCCCGCCCGCCTCCGCCACCTCCTCGAGCGAGTAGGACGAGGCGGTGGACAGGGCCGCTGTCAGGCCGAGCGAGGCGGCGGCGCGGGCTGTCGCCGTCTCGCCGTCCGGGTGCAGGATCGACTGGACGCCGACGGGGGCGAGGACGACCGGTGCGGGCATGGCGGTGCCCAGCACCCGCGTCCGCAGGTCGCGGTCGGTGGCGTCGGTGAGCATGCGCGGGACCAGGCGGTAGTGGTCGAACGCCTCGCGGTTGGCGCGGTGCGTGGCACCGGAGCCCGCGGCTCCGGCGACGTAACCGAAGGCACCCGCGTCCAGCCGGGCGCGGGCCGAGGCGCCGAGCCTGGTGGCGTCCGTGGTGAAGGGCGGTACCCGGTCCTCGAGGCCGTGCAGGTATATCTCGTTCTGGTAGCCGGCGAAGTTCTCCGGCGGGGGCGCGGGGTCGGTCACGTGCGGGCTCCTTCGCGGGTCGCTGCGCGCCGAGTCTCTCCGCCCCGGCCGCCGATGGCCACACCCCGGACGGCACCGGCGGCAGCCGCGCACGTCCGCGGGGCGCGGCCGGGCGCGGCACGGTTCCGCCGGTGTCTCCGCCGGCGGGCCGCCCGCGGTGCCGCGGCCGGTCCCGGAAGCCGCTCAGCCCCGGCCGATGTACGGCATCTTCGTGGCCAGCACGGTGGCGAACTGGACGTTGGCCTCCAGCGGCAGGGAGGCCATGTGCAGGACGGTGCGTGCCACGTCGTCGGCGTCCATGGTCGGCTCCGGGGCACGGTTCCCGTCGGCCTGGGGCACGCCCTGGGACATGGCGGCCGTCATCTCGGTGGCGGCGTTGCCGATGTCGATCTGACCGCAGGCGACGTCGTGGGCGCGGCCGTCCAGGGACAGCGACTTGGTGAGGCCCGTCATCGCGTGCTTGGTGGCGGTGTAGGCGATCGAGTCGGGCCGCGGGGTGTGGGCGGAGATCGAGCCGTTGTTGATGATCCGGCCGCCGCGCGGCCGCTGGTCCTTCATCAGCCGGAAGGCGGCCTGGGCGCAGAGGAAGGCGCCGTGCAGGTTGACGTCCACGACGGCGCGCCAGTCCTCGAAGGAGAGGTCCGCCAGCGGTACGGCGGGACCGAACGTGCCCGCGTTGTTGAACAGCAGGTCGAGCCGGCCCTCGTGCTCCCGTACGGAGTCGAACAGCGCGGTGACGGCGGCCGGGTCGGTGACGTCCGCCGGGACGCACCGGGTGGCGGCGCCCCCGGCGAGCTGCGCGGTCTGCTCCAGCGAGCCCCGGCGGCGGCCCGCGAGCACGACCGTCCAGCCCGCGTCGGCGAGGGTGAGGGCGACGGCCCGGCCGATCCCGGAGCCGGCTCCGGTCACCACGGCCGTGCCGGCGGTCCGGGGCACCCTCTCGGCGGTCGGCGCGGCCCGCTCGGCGGTACGGGAGCCCGGTGCGTCGCCCGCCTGTGCCGCCTCGTGTGCCCCGTGGGTCGGGTGGTTCTCGCGCGTCATGGGCGCAGCGTACGCGGGCCGGCCCGGCGGGCGGCGCCGGCTGCGCGGCGATCCGGTCCCGCGCCCGGGAGCGGAACGGGAGGAGGGGAGCGGGGGTGGGGAGCGGCGAACAAACGTGTGGGCCCGTACCGGAATTCCTGGGAGAATGTTCGGGTCCGTGACAAACTCCTGGAGAGGTGCATGACCAAGACCGGCCCCCAGCAACCGGCCGCCGTACCCGCCGACACCCCGCAGCACCGGCACCACCCGCAGCATCCGCAACACCCGCACCCCGCGGCACCGTCCGCGATCGGCGCCCGCACCGTCCGGGAAGCAGCGTCCGCCACCGCCCCGGCCGCGGCACCCGAAGGCACTGCCCTCGAGGGCACGGCACCCGAGGGCGCGCAGTCCGATCCCCCGGGGTCCGCCTCCACCGGGTCGGGCACCGCCGCGGCCGCCGCTCCCGAACTGACCCGGCGCCGGCGTGCCGGGCTGCTGCTCACCCTCATCCTCGGCGGGCTGACCGCGCTCCCGCCCCTCTCCATCGACATGTACCTCCCGGCCCTCCCGGAGGTCAGCGGGGCGCTCCACATCCCCGCCGCCGGCGCGCAGCTCACCCTCACCGCCTGCCTGGTCGGGCTGGCCGTGGGCCAGCTCGTCGCGGGGCCGATGAGCGACCGCTTCGGCAGGCGCCGCCCGCTGCTGGTCGGCATGGGCTGCTACATCCTGGCGAGCCTCGCCTGTGCGCTGGCCCCCACCGCCGCCACTCTCACCGGCTTCCGGCTCGCCCAGGGACTCGCGGGCGCCGCCGGGGTGGTGATAGCCCGCGCCGTGGTCCGCGACCTGTACGACGGGCTGGCCATGGCGCGGTTCTTCTCCACCCTCATGCTGATCTCCGGCACCGCACCGGTCCTCGCCCCCGTCCTGGGCGCCCAGGTGCTGCGCTTCACCGACTGGCGCGGTGTCTTCTGCATCCTTGCCGGGATCGGTCTGCTGCTCGTCCTCGTCGTGCTGCGCAAGCTGCCCGAGACGCTGCCGGCCGCCCGCCGGCACAAGGGCGGGCTGCCGGACGCGCTGCGCACCATGCGCGGACTGCTCGCCGACCGGGTCTTCAGCGGGTACCTGCTCGCCTCCAGCCTCGCGTTCGCGGCGCTGTTCTCCTACGTCGCGGCCTCGCCGTTCGTCGTCCAGGAGATCTACGGCGCCTCGCCGCAGACCTTCAGCCTGCTGTTCATGGTCAACTCCCTCGGGCTGGTCGCCTTCGGGCAGCTCAACGGGAAGGTCCTGGTCGGCCGGGTGTCCCTGGACCGGGTGCTCGCCTTCGGACTGTGCATGGTCGGCGCCGCGACCGTGGCGCTGCTGGTGATGACCACCGGCGTGTTCGGGCACGTGGGGCTGGCGCCGCTGGCCACCGCGCTGTGCGTGCTGATGTCCGGGATGGGGCTGATCATGCCGAACGCCAACTCCCAGGCCCTGATGCGCACCCCGCACGCGGCGGGCTCGGCCTCGGCGCTGCTGGGCACCTCGCAGTTCCTCGTCGGCGCCGTCGCCTCCCCGCTGGTCGGCGTGGCGGGCGAGCAGACCGCCGTGCCGATGGCGCTGGTCCAGTTCGGCGCCGTCGCCCTCGCCGCTCTCGCCTTCGTGGCACTCTGCCGCCCATGGCGCGTACGAGACTGAGGAGCGTGGCCTCCCTGGACGGTGCCGAGGCGCGGCGCCGCTTCCGGGAGAAGGCCGGGCTCGACCACGGACGGCTGGCCGCGCTGGCCGACAGCACCGACGCACTGCCCGCCGCGGGCTGGTGCGCCGGTGCCGTCGTGCTGGCCGGCCGCGGGCCCTGCGTCGCGCTGGAGCACGCCACCGGCTGGGCGCTGCGGTACGCCGCCTGGGATCCCGCCGCCGGGCTCCCGGTCGAGCTGCCGCGCCAGGAGTGGCTGCCCATGCGGGTGGACACGGTCTTCGACCTCGCCTCGCTCACCAAGCTGTTCACCGCCATCGCCGCCCTCCAGCAGATCGAGCGGGGCACGCTCGCACTGGACGCGCTCGTCGCCGACCACCTCCAGGCGGGCGCCGCGCCGGTCACCGACCACGGCATCACCGTCCGCCAGCTGCTGACCCACACCTCCGGGCTCCGTGCCGAGCTGCCCTTCTACGAGCACAACACCGCCGAGCACGCGGAGCTGCTGTGGGCCGAGAAGCCGCTGACCGAGCCGGGCTCGACCCACCTGTACTCCGATCTCAACCTGCTGCTGCTGGAGAGCGTGCTGTACCAGGTGACGGGCCGGACGCTGGACGTGCTGGTGCGGGAGGGCATCACCACACCGCTCGGGATGCGGCACACCCGCTTCAACCCGCCCCGCACCTGGCGCACCCGGATCGCCGCGACCGAGGACATGCGAAGACCCTGGGCCAAGCTCAACCGGGGCCTGGTCCACGGCCGGGTCCACGACGAGAACGCCTACGCCATGGGCGGGGTGGCCGGGCACGCCGGGCTCTTCTCCACCGCCCGCGACCTCGCGGTCCTGTGCCGCACCCTGCTGTCGGGCGGCTCCTACGGGCCCGCCCGCATCCTGGCGCCCGCCTCGGTCGCCCAGCTCCTGGAGCCGCCGGGCCTCGGCTTCCGCACCGGCGCCCCCTGGTTCATGGGCGAGCTCGCCGGGCCCGGCTCCCGGGCCGCCGGGCACACCGGCTTCACCGGGACCAGCCTGGTGCTCGACCCGGTGACGGACACGTTCCTGGTGCTCCTCGCCAACACCGTCCACCCGGTGCGCCGGCCGCCCGACAGCGCTCCGCGCGCCGCCGCGGCCAGCCTGCTGGCCCGCGCCGTGCGGTGAGCGCCCCCGCCGGGCCCCGGCGGCGCCCGGCGCCGCCGGAGCCCGCCGCCGGCGGACTTCCTAGACTGGAGGGGTGATCGAGCAAGAACTGCGCGGCGCGCTCGCCGCAGCGCTGGACGGGCTGCCCGCGCGGCGGGCGTCGGGCGCCGTCGAGCGGCTGATCGCCCACTACCGCGGGGAGACCCCCACCGGCGCGCCCGTGCTGCGGGACGCCGCCGACGCGGCCGCCTACGCCGCCTACCGGATGCCCGCCACCTTCGCCGCCGCCTCCGCCGCGCTGGCCGAGCTGGCCGACCGCGCCGGGGACTGGACGCCCGGCAGCCACCTGGACGTGGGCGGTGGCACGGGCGCCGCGGTGTGGGCGGCCGAGCGCGTGTGGCCGACTGAGCGGGCGGCCCGTGCGACGGTCGTCGTCGACTGGGCGGAGCCGGCCCTCGCGCTGGGCCGCGGGCTGGCGTCCGGGGTGGCGGCGCTGCGCGGGGCCGAGTGGCGCCGCGGCTCGCTGCGCGGTGGCGGCGGTACGGCCGGTGGCGGCTTGCCGGAACCGGCGGCCGCCGATCTGGTGACCGTCTCCTACGTGCTGGGGGAGCTCGCCGAGGCGGACCGGCACGCCGTGGTGGACGCGGCGGCGCGTGCGGCGCGGGGCGCCGTGGTGCTGGTGGAGCCCGGCACCCCGGAGGGCTATCTGCGGATCCGTGCGGCCCGGGACGCGCTGCTGGGGGCGGGGCTGCGGGTGCTGGCGCCGTGTCCGCACGACGGGGCCTGCCCGCTGGTGCCCGGCCAGGACTGGTGCCACTTCGCGGTGCGGGTCGCCCGCTCCTCGCTGCACCGCCGGGTGAAGGGCGGGGAGCTGCCGTACGAGGACGAGAAGTTCAGCTACGTGGCGGCGGTGCGGGAGACGGTGCCGGGTGCCCCCGCGGGCGCCCGGATCGTCCGCAGGCCGCAGCTCCGCAAGGGGCAGGTGCTGCTGGACCTGTGTGAGGACGGCGGCGCCGTGCACCGCCGTCCCGTCACCAAGCGGGCGGGCGCCGACTACCGCGCGGCCCGCAAGGCCGCCTGGGGCGACCCGTGGTGACCGCGCGGCACGGTTCCGCGGCCCGGGGCCGCTCAGCAGGCCCGGAGCCGGTCAGGACCGCAGTTCGGCGGTGACGCACTTGACGCTGCCGCCGCCCTTCAGCAGTTCGGTCAGGTCCACCGGCACGGGCTCGTAGCCGCGGTCCCGCAGGGGCGCGAAGAGGCCGGTGGCGGCCTCGGGCAGGAAGACGTGCCGCCCGTCGCTGACGGCGTTGAGGCCGAGGGCGAGCGCGTCGGGCTCCTCGGCGAGCAGCGCGTCGGGGAACAGCCGCGCGAGCACGGCCCGGCTGCCGGGGGAGAAGGCCGCGGGGTGGTACATCACGTCCTCCGCCTCGGGGTCCAGTACGCACAGCGCGGTGTCGAGGTGGTAGTAGCGCGGGTCCACCAGGTCGAGGCCGATGACCGGGCGCCCGAAGAACTCCTGGGCCTCGCCGTGGGAGAGCGGACTGCTGCGGAAGCCGCGCCCGGCCAGCAGCCAGGAGGCGGTGACGGCGAAGTCGCCCTCGCCCTCGTTGATGTGCGTGGGTTCGGTCACGTCGCCGAAGCCGTGCGCGCGGTACCAGTCGCGGTGTGCGGCCGCCTCCCCGGCGCGTTCGGGGTGCGCGAACCGGGCGCCGAGCACGCGGCCGTCGACGACGGTCGCACCGTTGGCGGCGTACACCATGTCGGGCAGCTCCGGTACCGGGTCGAGGAGTTCGACGGTGTGCCCGAGGGCGCGGTAGCGGTCGCGCAGCGCCTCCCACTGGGCGAGCGCGAGGGGCAGGTCCACGGGCTTGCCGGGGTCCATCCAGGGGTTGATGGAGTAGGTGACGCGGAAGTGGGACGGAGGACACATCAGATAGCGACGGGTTGCGTACATCTCAGGCTCCTCGGGGAACGTGCGTGATGCGGTGCGCCCATGGTGCTCCCTGAGGAGCCTGTTCGTGTGGATTGCCGGTCAAGTACGTGTGAGTGCCCGGCGGCGGGCGGGTCACCTGCGGGACTCCCGGAGCCTGCACGGCAGTTCGCGCTGCTGCGCCGACGGGTCGTCCCCGCCCGCGGGAGCCCCTGCGCCGCCGCCTCCTGTCAAGACGGTTCGTCTCGAATCGCTGCTAGATTCGGTGCATGCCCTCCCCGACCCCGAGGAATCCCGGCGTCTCCCGCCGCAGCGCGCACTCCCGCACCGCGATCCTGCGGGCCAGTGTCGAACTGGTCGGCGAGGTCGGGTATCCCAGGCTGACCATCGAGGCGATCGCGGCGCGGGCCGGAGTCGGCAAGCAGACCATCTACCGCTGGTGGCCCTCCAAGGCGGCCGTGCTGCTGGAGGCGTTCACCGACCTGGTCCACACCGAGGAACACGGCGGCCTCCCCGACACCGGAGACCTCGAGGCCGACCTCAAGTCGGTGCTGCGGGCCACCGCGGACGAGTTCTCCGACGCCGGGTTCGAGGCGCCCTACCGCGCACTGGCCGTCGCCTCGGCCGCCGATCCGGAGCTGGCCGAGCAGTTCGCCGCCCGGCTCCAGGACCCCGGCCGGGAGCTGTACGCGGAGCGGTTGCGCGCCGCGCAGCGTGCCGGGCAGATCGACCCCGACGTGGATCCCGGCCTCGCCGTCGAGCTGCTGCTCGGCCCCTTCCAGCAGCGCTGGCTCAACCGCACCGGCCCGCTGACCCACGAGTTCACCGACGGGCTGGTCGAACTGGTCCTGCGGGCGCTCACCCCGCGGCCCGCGGCGGACTGAACCCCGCGCCGCGCCGGGGACCGCACGGCGCACGGAACTCCCGCCGCCGGTCTCCCGCCGCCGGTCTCCCGGCTCGGCACCCGCCGCCGCTACGGCTCCACCCCGGTGGGCGCCAGGCTGCCCGGCCGGTCGGTGACGATGCCTTCGCAGCCCAGCCGCAGCATCCGGTCCCGGGCCGCGCGGGTGTTGACCGTGTGCGACCACACGTAGCCGATCCCCGAGCGCACGGCCCTGCGCACGTCCCCGGCCGCGGCCCGGTGGTCGATGCTGAGCATCGTCACATAGTCCTTCCAGCGCTCGGGGCGGTCGCCGGCCGCCTGGCGTGCCGAGCGCCACACCGCCGTCAGCAGCCCCTCCTCGTGCGCGGCGGCGGCCACCCGCGGATCGTTGGACTCCACCAGCACCGAGCGGGTCAGATGCCGCTCGCGGATCAGCCGGGCGAGCCGCGGCAGCCCCTCGGGGTCCTTCAGCTCCAGCATCAGCAGGATGTCCCCGCCGAACCGGTCGAGGATCTCGCGCGCGGCCGGCGGACGCTCCGGCCGCCACTGCCCCGGCAGGCTGCTCTTCGGGGTCAGGCGCACCTTCTGCCACGCCTTCCAGTCGAGTGCGCCGACCCTGCCGTGCTGGTCCGTGGTGCGGTCCAGGGTGTCGTCGTGCATCGCCACCAGCGTGCCGTCGCGCAGTCGGCGGATGTCGGCGTCCAGGACGTGTGCGTAGCCGCGCCGCCGGGTCGCGGTCATCCCCTGCATGCTGTTCTCCGGGACCTCCAGGGCGCCGCCGCGGTGTGCCGTGACGGTGGTGCCGGACAGCCGGGAGAGCCGCGG
The DNA here is from genome assembly GCF_000280905.1 of Streptomyces sp. AA1529. Taxonomy (GTDB): domain Bacteria; phylum Actinomycetota; class Actinomycetes; order Streptomycetales; family Streptomycetaceae; genus Streptomyces. The sequence continues at coordinate 22,711 of NZ_ALAP01000083.1, forward strand.
TGCCACCGTGCGGCCGACCCCCTGCTCGGGGGCCGAGGGACCGCTGCGGCCGGCGGGCGCGGCCGAGGCGGCCGGTGCGGCCGGTACCGCGACGAGAGCCAGGGTGAACAACGAGACCATCGGTGCAAGAGCCGCCTTTGTCGCCATGATCCCAAACTAGGGGCGAAGCGGGCGGACCGCCGGGCAGCGCGTCCGGCCGGGTGGCGTCCCGACCCCGGCTGCCGCGGCCGCCGCCGGGAGGAGCAGGATGGCGGGGGGACGTCGGCGATCCGTGGAATCCGCCGCAGCGCGCCGCGGGGCTGCGTACCCTCGGAGTTCATGGTTCCCGGTCGCGGAGTGAGGCGGTAGATGGAACGCGAGAGCAGGATCGCCCGATGGCTGCGCCGCCGGGCCGGGCACGGCACGACCGAGCCGTCCGGCACCGGCTCCCCGGCGCAGGGCCGCGGCGCGGGGGGACGGCGCTGGGGCGGCCGCGGAAACCGGCCGGCCGCCGCGGCGGAAGCGGCCCGGGACCGCGAAACGCTCCTGCTCGCGGCCGCCGGGGCCGGGTTCCCGCTGGCCCCCGCCGCTCACCCGTCCGGGTACGGCTGCTCCTGTGTGCGGATCGGCTGTCCGACGCCCGGCAGGCACCCCGTCTCCTTCGCCTGGCAGACCCAGGCCACCACCGACCGCGCCCAGGTCGAACGCTGGCTGCGGGCCGAACCGGAGGCCAACTTCATCACCGCCACCGGCCGCGCCCACGATGTGCTGGACGTCCCGGCCGAGGCGGGGTACGCGGCGCTGGCCGTGCTGGAGGAACGGGAGCGGGCGGCGGGCCCCGGCGCCGAACCGGAGCTGGGACCGGTGGCGCTGCACGGCGGCGACCGGATGCTCTTCTTCACCAAGACCCGGGGCACCCCCGAGGACGAGGACGAGTGGTGGCCCTGCGAGCTGGACAGCCACCCCGAGACGATGGAGGAACACCCCGGACTGCGCTGGCACTGCCGGGGCAGCTATGTGCTGCTGCCGCCCTCGCGGCTGCCCGACACGGCCGAAGGCGTCCACTGGCTGCGCCCCCCGCAGGAGGGGGACGCGCTCCCCGAGCCCCTCGCCCTGCTGGAGACCCTCACCGACGCCTGCGCGGAGTACGCCGTGACGGTGGAGGGTCTGGAGCAGCACACCCCCTGGCCGGTGCGCTGAGGTCCGGCGCCGACCGCCACCGGGCGGCACCCCGTTCCGGCCGGTGGCCCCGCGGCTCCGCGGCCCGGTGTGGTGCGCATGCCGCACCCGGGCCGGGGGCGGCCCCGGTCCGGCGGTGCGGGCTCACTCGCCGCGCGCGGCGGTCAGCCCTTCGATGCGGCTCAGGAAGTCGACCTTGCCGCCGGAGCCGTCGCCGGACTTCCCCCGCGCCTGCTCGGCCGGAACGGTGACGGCCTGCTCCGAGACCCGCACGAAGGTCACCGACTGCTTCGGCGTGCCCGACATCATCGCCTTCACCAGCGGGTCCTTGATCTGCGGTTTGTATCCCCGCGGCAGCGTCTGCTTGTGGTGGTGCAGGGTGGTGAAGAAAACCAGTGCCCCGCCGTCCTTCGTGCGCAGCCCGAACGGCGCGTACTGCGGCGGCTGCGCGGCCCGGTCGGCGAACTCGTTGCGCACGTTCTCCTGCTTGAGTGCCTTCTTCCGCTTCTCGCGCAGCGCGGTCGTGTGCCGCCCGGCGGCGAAGTCGTCGCCCGCGCCCTCCTGCAGATAGCGGGTGTAGCGCTTGCTCAGTTCGTCCGGCGGGACGGTCAGCCCGGAGCCGCCGCCGACCGGCACTGCCTTCACCCGGCCGTGTTCGTCCCGCGCGAAGCGGGGGATCCGATCGGGTGCCACGACCGAGAGGTAGGACGCTTTCCACGGCCCGTCGGCCCGCTGGCGCTGGAAGACGAAGAGCCAGCGGCCCTGCCCCTTGCGGTTGCTGCGCGAGTCGGTGACGAAGAACTTCGGCCAGCCCGCCTGTTCGGGGATCAGATAGCGGGTGTCGGTCAGCTTCAGCGGCTGGTAGTCCGGGTTCCCCTTCGGGCGGACCTCCTTGCGGGACTTGAGGCCCGCCTGGTCGATGGCGCCGAGGGCGCCCGTCTCGATCCGGGCGTTCAACCCGGCGTCGTAGGCGGTGTTGGCGCGGTTGTTCTTCGCCACGAAGGTCTTGAGCACCTTCGCCGCCTCGGCTTGGCTCAGCGCGGGGACCACGGCGCTCTCGCCGTGCACGGTCACACAGCCCGTGAGCGAGGCGAGCAGTGCTCCGGTCGTCACGGCCGCTGCCAGCGGTATGCGCGGGGGCTTGCCAGCCCTCAACCCCTTCACCTGTTCCCACCCTCCCGGTGCTGTCGGCGAAGGCACCCTACCCTGCGGGGTCTGGCATGCCGCGCGGTGCCTGGCCCAGTATGCGCGGCAGGACGACCGAGGGGGCGTACATGGTCCAGGCCACGGAGGCCGACGCATTCGGTACGGCGCTGCGCCGGTTACAGGGCGCGCAGAAGACGGCCAAGGGGGTCTCGCTCTATTCGCGGTACCTCAACCGGCCGCTCGGCGGGGTCTTCGCGGCCGCCGCGTACCGCGCCGGACTCGGCCCGAACCAGGTGACCCTGCTGAGCGCGGGGTGCAGCTTCGCCGGGGTGGCGGGCGTGGCGCTGGTGCGGCCGTCCTGGGCGCTGGGCGCGGCCGTGTGGGCCGCGCTCTTCGTCGGCTTCGCGCTGGACTCCGCCGACGGGCAGCTCGCCCGGCTGCGGGGCGGCGGCAGCCCGGCGGGGGAGTGGCTGGACCACGTGGTGGACTGCGCCAAGATCACCGGGCTGCACTCGGCCGTGCTGATCTCCTTCTACCGCTTCGCGGAACTGCCGCACCCGAGCTGGCTGCTGCTGCCGCTGGGCTTCCAGCTGGTGGCGGTGCTGATCTTCTTCGGCGGGCTGCTCACCGACAAGCTCCGGCCCCGGCCGGACCGTCGTGCTGCCGCGCCGCCGCCGGACGCCGCGCCGCCCTCGACGCTGCGGGCCGTGGCGCTGCTCCCGGTGGACCACGGGGTGTTCTGCGCCGTCTTCCTGCTGCTCGGCGCCCCGGGGCTGTTCCGCGCCGGGTACGCCGCCCTGTTCGCCTGCTATGCGCTCTTCCTCGCCGCGTTCGCGGTCAAATGGTTCCGGGAGCTGTCCGCCCCGCCTCCGGGGTGACCGGCGCGGCCGGGCCGGACGGGGCGGCCAGCGCGTCGAGTGCGCGCCGCAGCTGAGTGCTGGAGGTATGCATGGTGTACGGGAAGTAGACGACCTCTACGCCGACCGTACGGAAGTCGGCCTCCAGCTTCTCGCCCTTCGGCGTACCCCGCCAGTCGTCCCCCTTGAACAGCACATCGAATCTGACCTGCTGCCAGGTCTCCAGCTTGTCCGGGACCGTCTCCACGAACGCCGCGTCCACGAACCGGATGCTGCGGACGATCTGCAGCCGCTCGACGAGCGGGATCACCGGCGGGCGCCCCTTGGCGCGCTCGGCCATCCCGTCCGAGACCACGCCCGCGACCAGGTAGTCGCACCGCGAGCGGGCGTGCCGCAGCAGATTCAGATGGCCGACGTGGAACAGGTCGTAGGCGCCGGGTGCGTAGCCGACCGTGTGGGTCATGTGAAGTCCCCCCAGGACGCATGCCGTTGGCCGCGCCGCGGCCCTCCCCGGCCGCCGCGCATCGCAGCATGCAACCACAACCGGCGGGAATCAGGCACAGGTCGGCGAATGCACGCACGGCAGGCGTTACGCTGCCCCGGGGGAACGAGCGGCGGACCTGTGGGGGGATCCATGGTGAACGGCGACGCGGTGCCCGGGGACGGGACCGCGCCCGGTGGGCTGCGCGAGGAGGCAACCGGGCGCCGGGTGCTGCTGGTCTCCACCAACTACGCACCCGAGCAGGCCGGCATCGGGCCCTACGCGGCCCAGCTCGCCGAGCACTGGGCCGCGCGCCCGGACTGGGACGTGCACGTCCTGGCCGGTATGCCGCACTACCCCGCCTGGCGTACGGACCCCGCCTACCGGGGCGTCTGGCGGGCCACCGAGGAGCGGGGCGGAGTCCGGGTGCACCGCCGCAGGCACACCGTCCCGCCCCGGCAGACCGCCGCGCGCCGGGCGCTGTACGAGGCATCCGTGCTCGCCCACGGGCTGCTCGCCCCGCCCCGGCTCGGCGGCCCCCCGGACGCCGTCGTCGCCCAACTCCCCAGCCTCGCGGGCGGACTGCTGGGCGCCCGGCTCGCCCGCCGGGCCGGAGTGCCGTTCGTGCCGGTCGTCCAGGACCTGATGGGTGCCGGGGCGGCGCAGAGCGGCATCCGCGGCGGCGACCGGGCAGCCGCCCTCGCCGGTTCCGTGGAGCGCCGGGTGCTGGCGGCGGCCACCCTGGTCGGCGTCATCCACGAGAGCTTCACCGAACGGGTCACCGCGCTGGGCGTCCCGGCCTCCCGCATCCGTACCGTGCCCAACTGGACACACATCTCCGCCCCGTCCCGTCCCCGCGAGGAGACCCGCTCCCGGCTCGGCTGGCGGCCGGACGAGACGGTGCTGCTGCACTCCGGCAACATGGGCCTCAAACAGGGCCTGGACGTGCTGATCGGGACCGCCCGGCTGCTCCGCGGCGAGCGGTTACGCATCGTCCTGATGGGCGACGGCAACCAGCGCCGCCACCTCGACCGGCTGGCGGCCCCGCTGCCCGGCGTCGAACTGCTGCCGCCCGCCGACGAGGCGGACTTCCCCGAGGTGCTGGCCGCCGCCGACGTGCTGGCCGTCACCCAGCGGGCCTCCGTGCTCGACATGAGCGTCCCCTCCAAGCTCACCTCCTACTTCGCCGCCGGGCGCCCGGTCCTCGCCTCCGTCGCCGGGAGCGGCGGCACCGCGGGCGAGATCCGCCGCTCCGGCGCCGGGGTCCTGGTACCGCCCGAGGACCCCGCGGCGCTCGCCGACGGCCTCCGCGGCCTGGCCGCCGACCCCGCCCGCGCCGCCGCGCTCGGCGCCGCGGGCCGCGCGTACGCCACCGGCCACCTGGGGCGCACCGCTGCGCTGGTCCGGCTGACCGCGCTGCTCGAAGAGGCCCGCGCCCTGGCCCCCGCATCCGGCGGCCACCGCACCGGCCCCCGCGCCCGGCCCGGTCCGCGGCGGGGCGCCGCGGCGGGCGCCGTCCGGCAGCAGGGCGGGCCGGCGTGAGCGGCCACGCCGCGCCCGGCGGCGACGAGCGGGATCCGGCCCCGGCCGTCCACCCCGACGACGAACCCGACCTGCTCCGCGACCAGTTCCGCCAGCTCCTGCGCTACCGCTGGCTGATCGCGCTCGGCATCGCCCTCGGCGTCCTGGGCGGCGGCTGGCTCGGCGTCAGCGGCGCCGACTCCTACACCGCCACCACCGAGATCACCGTGCGCCCGCTGCCCCTCGACAGCAGCGGCGCCGCCTCGGCCGCCGGCGGCACCAGCATGGGCTCCGAGCGGCGCACCGCGCTCAGCAGCGTCGTCGCCGAACGCGCCGCGGACGCCCTGGACTCCGGGCGCCGTCCCCAGCAGCTGGCCGCCGATCTCCAGGTCACCAACCCGCCCGACACCCGGATGCTGCGCTTCTCCTACACCGCGCACAGCCCGCGGGCCGCGGCGCGCGGCGCCAATGCCTTCGCCGCCGCCTACCTCGGCAACCGCGAGCAGGACGCCGAGGCGCGCGCGGCGAGCATGGTCGACTCCTACGAGAAGCAGCGCGAGCCGCTGCTGAAGGAGCGCGACCGGCTCGCCGAGGAGATCGCCTCCTCCGGCCGGGAGGGCGCGCTCGACGGCACGCTCTCCGCGCACTCCTCCGTCGTCAGCCGCATCGCCGAACTCAACGGCAGCATCAGCGACCTGCGCGCCGAGGACACCACCCCGGGCCGCGTCGTCACCGAGGCCGTTCCGCCCGACGCGCCCGCCGGTCCCGGACTGCCGCTGCTGCTCGGCCTCGGTGCCGCCGTCGGTGTCGGCCTCGGCCTGCTCGCCGCCTGGGTACGGCTCGTCTTCGACCCCGCCGTCCGCACCCCCGGCGACGTGGTGCGCGCCCTGCACGCGCCGGTACTGGGCACCCTGCCGCGCCGGCGCGGGCGCCGCCGCGAGAAGCGGGCCGAGCGCCGTGCGCGCTCCCGTCCGCTGCTGGCCGGCGGCCGGCTCGCCGAGGAGTACCGCTCGGTCGCCTTCCGGCTCGCCTACGACGAGACCTTCGCGCGGCGCCGCCGCGTCCTGGTCGTCCCGCCGCGCGGCGGCATCGGCACCGCGCTGGCCGCCTCCGTGAACCTGGCCGCCTCCTTCGCCGAGATGGGCAAGGAGGTGCTGCTCCTGGAGGCCGATCTGCGCACCCCCTCGCTCACCGAGCGGCTGCGGCACGCGGACGGCCTCCGGCCCGGCTGGGCCCGGGCGCCCGGCCACGGCACCATCGGCTGGCCCGCCGGGTACCGCGTCCCGATCGACGCGGGCGAGTCGGGCGTCTTCGACCTGGTGCCCGGACACCGCGTCAGCAAGGTGCCGCGTGCGCTCACCTCCTCGGCCGTCAGCCGGCTCATCGGGCACGCCGACGACAGCGACTCCGTGCTGCTGGTGCTCGCGCCCGCCGTGCTGTCGTACGCCGACGCCATCGCGCTCATCGACCGGGTCGACTGCGTTCTGCTCGTCTGCGACCCGCGCGAGGTGCGGCGCGACGACCTGGCCCGGGTGCGGGAGCTGGTCGCCGGCGCGGGCGGCTGCGTGCTCGGTGCCCTCCTGCACTCCGAGGGCACCGGCGGCGACTCCGGGCGCGGCGGTGCGTCCGGCCCCGCCTCGCCGCCGGACCGGGGCCTGCCACCGCGCCCCCACCCCGCGGAGTTCGTCCGCGAGGGCGTCGGTCTGCGGGTGCTGGACCGTTGAGCGCTTCCGGCGGCTGACGAGAGGGGATCCGGGTGCAGCACCCCGGCGGCGGTCCGGCGCGGGAGCCGCAGCGGCGGATGCCGCGGGCCCGCACCGCGCTGGTCTGCTCCGTCGCCGACCAGGGCGTGGCGGCGGCGACGAACATCGCCGTGCTGGTGGTGGCGGCGCGCCGGTCGGACGTGCACGCCTTCGCCACGTTCTCCCTCGTCTACACCGTCTTCACCGTGCTCCTCGGCCTCACCGTCGCCTATGTGGGGCAGGCCCTCGTCCTGGAGCGGGGCGCGCCGGAACGCGTGGCGCGGGCCTGCCGTTCGGGGGTGGCCTTCACCGCGCTGGCCGCGGCGGCCCCGGCCGTGGTCGCCGCGCCCGTGCTGTGGGCGGTCGGCGGCCGCACCGGCACCGCGCTGGCCGCGCTGGCGCTGGTGCTGCCGCTCGCGCTGACGCAGGAGACCACCCGCTACGCCTTCGCCACCCTGCACCGGCCCCAGTACGCGCTGCTCGCCGACGTGCTGCGGCTGGCGGCCGTCCTGCCCGCGCTCGCCGCCCAGCCGTCCGGGGCCGGTGCGGCGCGGCTGCTGCTGGCCTGGGGGGCCTCGGCGCTGCCCGCGCTCGCGGTGGCGCTGTGGCTGCTGGGGCGGCACACCCGGGGCGCGGGCCAGGACCCGGCCCGCTGCCTGCGCCGGGACCACCTGGGCCGCCGGTTCGCCGTCGAGTTCGGGGTGGGCAACGCCGGCAGCCAGCTGGCCGTCATCGGCCTGGGGCTGCTCGCCGACCCGCTGGCGGTGGGCGCGCTGCGCGGCGCCGGCACGCTCTACGGGCCGATGAACGTGCTGTTCAACGCCGCCACCGGGTTCGGCCCGCCGCTGCTGAACCGGACCGGCAGCGGACGACGAGCGGCCCGCGCCGCGGCCGCCGCGGGAGGCGTGCTCGCCGCGGTCGCCGCCGCCTGGACGGCCGTTCTGCTGCTGCTGCCGGACGGCTACGGGCGCGCGCTGCTGGGCGACACCTGGGCCTCCGCGGCCCGGCTGCTGCCCGCGACCGGCAGCCAGTACGCGGCGATGGCCCTGGGCACCTGCGGGCTGCTGACGCTGCGGGTGCTGCGGCCGCGCACGACGCTGCCCCTCCAGCTCGTCTTCTCCCTCGCCTCCGTCTGCTGCCTGCTGGGCGGCTACGCGCTGGGCGGGGTGCCGGGCGCGGCCTGGGGACTGTGCCTGGGCTCCGCGGCGAAGGGGACGGCCAGTTGGCTGCGCGCGGCCCGGCTGCTGCGCACGGCGGCGGCCCCGGACGGTATCAGCGCGCCCGGTCCGGCTCCGTCCGCTCCCGGCCCCGACCGGGCCCCTGGGGCGGCCCGGGCCGACGAGGGGCCGGAAACCGGTCCCGCCGGGGCGGGGGAACCTGCCGGTCCCGTGGACCCTGCCGGTTCTGCCGGTCCTGCCGGAACGAGCTGACGAACAGCAGGCACAGCACCGCGATGGCCACCCGGCCCATGGCCTGGAGCAGCGAGCCGCGCAGCAGGATGAAGCTGTAGCCGGCGACCAGCGGCACCGCCACCGCCGCCACGCTTCCCGGCCCGGCCCCCTCCCGCCGCCTTCGCGGACCGGGGCCCGCCGCGGCCTCCTCGGCGGTGCGCCGTGCGTAGCGCCGGTCGGCGCGGGCGGCGCCGTAGCCGACGGCGGCGAAGCCCAGCGCCATGCCCAGCGGACCGAAGTCCAGCCACAGTTCGGCCCACAGCGGCGAGGAGAGGTTCGGGTAGGGCATCCCCATCCAGGTGCCCACCCGGGTGCCCGGGTCGTGCGGCTTGCCGTCCCACACCGAGCGCGGCACGAAGAACAGTGCGGTGCCCGCCAGTTGGCGCCCGTAGCTGTGGCCCTCGCCCGACTCGGCGAAGGTGACGGTGTTGGCGAACATGCCCGCCTGGTCGTAGTCCTTCATCGTCAGCGGTTCCAGCAGCGAGTCCGTCGCCTGCCGCGGCCGGTCGGCGCCCTCCTCGTAGCGGAACCGGTCGGCGAACGGGAACACCACCAGAGCCACCGCCACCCCGGTCGCCAGCGCGGCCCGGTACATCACCGGGCTGCGCGGGAAGGCGGTGAACAGCAGCGAGAACAGCACTGTCAGGAACCAGTACCGCGGGTTGGAGACCGGGTTGTTGACGACGGCGTTGAGCGCCAGCATCACCAGCCACAGCACCGGGACCAGCGGTCTGCGGCGCGCCGCGCGGGAGACCACCAGCCGCCGGGTGAGGAAGAGCAGTGCCAGCAGCGCCGGTACGGTGCCGAACCCGCGCAGGAACGCCGAGCCCGCCTGCGAGGCGGCCTCCGCACCGCCGAGCGTCTCGCTGATCTCCTGCCGGTTGCTGAAGAAGACGCCCGGCCCGTCCAGCCGGGCGATCAGCAGTCCGCTGCCCGCCAGCGCCAGCGCGCACAGCGCGTACAGCCTGCGCGGCCGTACGACCGCCGCGGGCCGGCGGCGCTCGTGCATCCGGCTGCGCAGCGGCGGCCGGTGGCGGGCCAGCAGGGCGCCCACGTCGAAGGCGACGAGGCCCGCCAGCACCAGCGCCGAGGCCAGCACGGTGTCCGCACGCGGTCCGACCACCGGGGTCGGCGTGCTGTCCAGCACCGTCTGGGCCAGCGGCGCGATCCCCATGGCGATGTAGCAGAACAGCCAGAACGCGCCCTGGATGAGCCGGCGGTGCGCGGTCAGCACCATGGCCGCCAGCCGGGTGCCGGAGTAGGCGCAGGTGGCCGACTGGAGCCAGAAGGCGGCGTCGTGCGGTCCGGGCCCGGGCTGGGTGGCGACCGCCGCGGGCAGGACCGCGACGAGTGCCGCCACCAGTGGGACGGCCAGCGCCCGGGACAGCACCGCGCGGGGCGCCGTCGCGGCGAACCGCTGCCGCGGCGCGGGGGCCGAGGTGCCCGCGCTCATCGCCGCTCCCGGCTCCGGCGCCGCCCCGCGACGGCGGGAGGCGGAACCCGTGGGGGCCGCAGAACCCGTGGGGGCCGCGGAACCCGTGGGGGCCGCGCAGGCCGGGAAAACCATGAAAGACCGGGGCGAAAGCAGCTGTACCGGCTAATATCATCGGCACGGCCAGGGGAGGGGACACCGTTGAAGGTGCTGCACATCGTCACGCTGCACACGCCCACCCACGACTTCGGCGGCCCCACCCGGGTCGCCCTGAACCTGTGCCGCGGGCTGCGGGCGCGCGGCGACCGGGCGGCCCTGGTGGCGCTGGGCGACGGATTCCCCACGGACCGACCGCTGCCGCGCACCGTGGACGGGGTTCCGGCCCGCCTCTTCCAGGCCCGCCATCTGCTGCCGCGGTTCGAGGTCAGCGGTATCACCTCGGCGGCGCTGCTGGCGGCGGCGCCGCGCATGCTGCGCTCGGCGGACGTGGTCCACGTCCACCTGATGCGCGACCTGGTCACGCTCCCGGTCGCGCTGCTGGCCTCCGCGCTGGGCCGCCCGCTGGTGCTGCAGACGCACGGGATGATCGACCCCACCGAGAAGCGGGTGGCCCGGGCCGTGGACGTGCTGGGGCTGCGCCGGGTCCTGCGCAAGGCCGACGCCGTGCTCCACCTCACCGGGCAGGAGCGGGAGCTGACCGAGGCGGTGGTGGCGCCGGAGCCGATGGGGCCGGCGTACCGGCTGGTCAACGGTGTCACCCCGCAGCCCGCCCGCGACTCCGGGCGGGCGCCGGGCCGGCCGCCCACGGTGCTGTACTGCGCCCGGGTGCAGGAGGGCAAGCGCCCGCAGGACTTCGTCGGGGCGATGCCGACGGTGCTGGCGAAGTACCCCGGGGCGCGGTTCGTGCTGGCCGGGCCGGACACCGGCGCGCTGGCCGGGGAGATGCTGGCGCGCGCCCGCTCGCTGGGGGTCGGGCACGCGCTGGAGTACGTGGGCGCGCTCGACCACGCGGGTGTGCTCGCGCGGCTGCGCGAGAGCGAGGTGTATGTCCTGCCGTCCATCAAGGACGCCTTCTCCGTCTCGGTGCTGGAGGCGCTGTCGGTGGGGCTTCCGGTCGTCGTCACCCGCACCAGCGGGCTGGCGCCCGACGTGGCCGCGGCGGGCGCCGGGCGGGTGGTGGACAGCGCGCCGGACGACCCGGGGAACGGGGCCCGGATCGGCCGCGCCGTGCTGGAACTGCTGGACGAGGAGGCCGGTGCCGCCGCGTCCCGGGCCGCCTGGCAGTTGGCGCGCGAGAGCTTCACCCTCGACGCGGTGGTCGGGACCCTGCGGGAGGTGTACGGGCAGGTGCGGGACCGGGCCGGGGCCGCCGCCCGCCCGGTGCCGACGACGCGCTGACCGCGCCCGGCTCCCCGGGACCGCCCGGCCCTGCGGCATCGCCCCGCCCTGCGGCGGCCGCCTCGCGGGCCTTGAGGCCGATCTGCCAGCGGTAGAAGCTCATCGCCAACGCGTAGTCCAGCCCGGCCCGGCCGTCGAGGAACCCCCGCTTCCAGCCGTAGGCGTAGGCGAAGGACACCAGCGGCTTGAGCGGGGCCCGGTGGAAGAGCCGGCCCTGCCGCGTCTTGGCCTGCCGGATCTGTTCGCGCACCACCGGGTGCGCCTCCAGCCACGCCTCCCAGTCCGAGTACCGGTTGTGCCGCTCGAACCAGGTACGCACCGGATCCAGGTCCCGGTGCTCGATGGGGGAGCGCAGCCGCACCACCGGGTCGGCCAGCGGCTGGTAGTGGCCCTCCTGTTCGCCCATGCCCGGTGCGGCCAGGTCGTCGGGCTCGGGGAAGCGGCAGCGGGTGCGGTCCAGCAGCACCCGTTTGACGATGGTGTGGCCGTGTCGGAGCCGGCGTCCGGCGAACCAGTAGCCGAGCGGGATGTCGAACGCGGCCGGACGCAGCGTGCGCCCGGGCGGCGGGCTGAAGAGCTGCCGCAGCTCGGCCAGCAGTTCCGCGCTCGGCGTCTCGTCGCCGTCGAGGAAGAGGATCCAGTCGGTCCGCGGGTGGACGTGCTCCAGGCACCACTGCTTCTTCTTCGGGTATCCGCCGTCCCAGGTGTAGGGCAGCACCTCGGCGCCCTCCGCCGCGGCGAGCGCGCGGGTGTCGTCCGTGCTGTCCGAGTCGACCACGACGACGTGCGCGAAGTGGTCGATCACCGACCGGACGGTGCTGGCGATGTTCTCGGCCTCGTTCCGGGTCGGTATCGCGACCACGACGGGCAGTTTCTGCACGGGGGCTCTCTCCGTAGCTTCCTGGGACGGCACTTCTCGGGTTCTCGGGTGGCATCCGGGGGCCGGCGGCGGGTCACTTCCGGCCCGCCGCCTCGAGCAGCGGCTCGAACCGCGGGCACAGGTGGTGCACGGCGGGCCCGGCGTTGTCGATCTCGCCCGCCTTCAGCGCGCTGATCGCGTCCTTCCTGCTCGCCTCGGCAGTGCTGCGCAGCCGGGCGCAGGCGGTGCGCCCGGCCTCCAGCACCGCGGCCGGCTCCAGCCCCTGCGGCACCCTGCCGACCAGATACTCCTTCTCCTTCTCGGTGAACGAGCCGGTGGCCGGGGAGAGCGAGGCGCGCGGGACCTTCGGCACGTCCTCGTCCCCGGGCTCTTCCGGGTCCTGGGTGTCCTTCGGGTCCTCCGGCCGCCCCTCCCGCCCGTCCCCGGGCGCCGGCTCGTCCTCCGGCGCGGCGGAGGTGTCCTCGCCGGCTCCTGCGCTCTTCTCGGCCCGGGGGCGTTTCGCGGCCTCCCCGCCGTCGTCGCCGCCCGCGCCGCAGCCGGCCGTCAGCACCAGGACGGCCGCCACGAGGGCTGCCGCCGCCGGTGCCGCCCTGCGGGCGCTCACGGCTTCCTGAAGGTCAGCGTGAGCTTGGGGCCGGTGCCCCCGGACTCGCGGGCCGCCAGCCACAGGCTGTCGCTGCCCGTACCGGTGAGCGCCAGGTCGAGGTTCTCGCCCTCCGCGTCGCTGACGGCGTCGGTGCCGAGCGGAATGTCGTAGGCCGTGCTCCGCTCCGGCGCGCCGTCCAGCGAGCCCAGTGCCGTCGAGCCGACCGAGGGCCGCTCGGCCCAGGTCACCCCGGTCTCGCTCCAACTGCCGGTGACGGGGCGGACCGTGACCGTGTCCGTGCTGGCAGCGTAGCTGTCGCCGCTGGTGGTGACGGTGAGCCGGGCCTTGGCCAGCTCCATTCCGTCGGGCGCGGACGGCACCGCGAAGCGCGCGTAGCTCTCGTAGGGGGCGGAGCCGCGGACGGCGAGCTGCATATGGGTGCCGTAGGCGGAGTTGACCGAGGAGCCGTTCACATAGGCGTCGGCACTCGCCTCCCGCTCCACGGTCGTCTCCGAGGGCGTGCCCGGGGTCCGCACCTCCGCGCCCGCGGAGCGGGAGCTGGTGTTGGCGTCCCCGTCGTCGCTCGCGGTGACCCGGTAGGTGTAGTCCGTGCCGGAGTCGGTGGTGGTGTCGGTGAAGCTGACCGTGGGCCGGTCCCAGAACGCGGAGTTCGCCCGCACGGTGCCCACCGGTTCGGAGCCGCCGTTGCGGTAGACGCGGTAGGTGAGGGTGCGGTCGTCCAGGTCGGTACTGGCCGGCCAGGACACCCGCACGCCGCCGAGGACGTTGGCCGCGTTCACGTCCTCCGGGACGGTCGGGGCGCCGGTGTCGGGCCCGTTGGCGAACCGCACCAGGCCCTGCTGCGGTGTGTTGCCGTTGCTGGCGATGCGCGAGAACGCGCCGCCCACCCACATGTAGTCCTTGCCGCCCCGGGAGGAGACCACCATGGCGCGCGGCCCCACCTGCTCCACGTTCAGCGGGCCGTCGTCGGTGTCCGGGAACCAGGACAGCAGCGGGGTGGGGTCGTCCACCGACTCGGCGAGCAGGTGCTGGCGCTCGTGGAGTTCGCCGAACTCGCCCATGCTGGAGCAGTCGTGCGCGTGCGAACTGCTGTAGAGCACCTTCTTGTAGACGGTCACGTCCTGGGTGGCGCCCAGACAGGTGTCCCGCCAGCGCTGCGAGAAGTCGTCCAGGTTCAGCGCGATCCGGCCGTCGAACACACCCCCGCCGGTGCCCTCGTTGGCGGTGTAGATCCCGGTCTCGTCCGCGTACAGCCCCTTGACCACCGAGTTGCGCGGCACGAAGGAGCGCCCGTAGCCGTGCTTGAGCGCGCCGGAGTCCGCGTCCACGACGGCCAGCGCGTGCGAGTCGGTGTTCCGCACGCGGGCGAAGTCGCCGCCGAGCACGACGCTGCGCCCGTCCGGGGTGACCTCGACGGCCCGTCCCGTCGCGTCCGCGTCCGCCTTCCAGGACCGCAGCTCGCCGTCCGTGCTCAGCGCCGCGAACTTGCCGCGGCTCTGCCCGTCCACCGAGGTGAAGGCGCCGCCCAGGTAGACGGTGTCGTCGGTGGCGGCCAGCGCGTGCACGGTCGCGGAGACCGACACGTTGAACTCGGGCTTCACCGTGCAGCTGGGGATGTCGATCGCGGCGACCCGGCTGACGTAGGTGCCGTTGACGGCGGCGAAGTTGCCGCCCGCGTAGAGGGTCTCGCCGTCCGGCGAGACGGCCAGCGCCCGGACCGTCGCGGTGCCGCTGCCCACGGTGAAGTCGAGCCGGCAGTCGGTGGGGGCGCCGGTCGCGGCGTCGAACGCCGCGAAGTTGACGGCCTGCCGCTCGTCGGTGCCCGCTTCCGCGCCCGGCGGCCGGACGGCGGAGAAGGTGCCGCCCGCGAAGACGACGCCGTCGGACTGGGCCATCGCCCACACGACGCCGTTCGTCTGCCAGGTCGGTAAGTCGTCGGCCGTCATCGCCACCGGCGGGGTGAGCGCGTGCGCCTGCGGGGTGCCGCGCTCGGTGAGGGCCGGGCCGATCAGCGCGGCGGCCGCCAGGGCCAGGACCGCTGCCGCCGCCGTGACCGTGCGCGGGGCCGTACGTCGTTTCATCTGCTGTTCCCCACTGTTCGCTGGTGCCTGGTGCCTGGTGCCTGGTGCCTGGTGCCTGGTGTCCGGTGCGTCGCCGTCGCCTCTTCCGCGGGCTTCGGCAGTGCCGCGCGGTGCGCTCTGCCGGCCGGCCGCCGCGGTGCGCGGCGGGCGCGGGGTGTCCCGCGGCGCGGGCGTCAGCCGCGGTCGACGCGCACCGCCTCGCCCGAGAGTTCCGCCGCGAGCGCGGAGATGTCGGCCTCGACCATGATCCGCGCCAGCTCCCCCCACGTCACCCGCGGTTTCCAGCCCAGTTCGGCCTCCGCTTTGGCCGCGTCGCCGACCAGCGCGTCGACCTCGGACGGCCGCTGGTACTTCGGATCGAACCGCACATGCTCCCGCCAGTCCAGACCGCCCGCCCGGAACGCCTCGTGCAGGAACTCCCGTACGGTGGCGGCGACTCCGGTGGCGACGACGTAGTCGCGGGGCTCGTCGGCCTGCAGCATCCGCCACATCGCCTCGACGTACTCCGGCGCGTACCCCCAGTCCCGTACCGCGTCCAGGTTCCCCAGGTACAGGTGCCGCTGGAGCCCGGCCCGGATCCGGGCGACGGCCCGGGTGATCTTGCGGGTCACGAAGGTCTCGCCGCGGCGCGGCGACTCGTGGTTGAACAGGATCCCGTTCACCGCGAACAGGTCGTACGCCTCGCGGTAGTTGACCGTCGACCAGTAGCTGAAGACCTTCGCGCAGCCGTAGGGGCTGCGCGGGTGGAACGGGGTGGCCTCGTGCTGCGGAGGCGGCGCCGTGCCGAACATCTCCGAGGACGACGCCTGGTAGATCCGGGTGTCGATCCCGCTGGCCCGGATCGCCTCCAGCAGCCGGACGGTTCCCATGCCGGTGACGTCGCCGGTGTAGAGCGGGGAGTCGAAGGAGACCCGCACATGGGACTGTGCGCCCAGGTTGTAGACCTCGTCGGGCCGCAGGTCGCGCAGCAGGTTGACCAGGGCGACGCCGTCGGCGAGGTCCGCGTGGTGCAGCACCAGCGAGCGGCCCTCGTCGTGCGGGTCCTCGTACAGGTGGTCGATGCGGCCGGTGTTGAAGGACGAGGAGCGGCGCAGCAGGCCGTGCACCGTGTAGCCCTTTCCGATCAGGAGCTCGGTCAGGTACGACCCGTCCTGCCCGGTGATGCCGGTGATCAGTGCGCTCTTGGCCATCTGCCGTCCTGGTGGGATCGGTGGTGCTGACTGGTGAGGGGCGGTGAGTGGTGGTGACGGGGCGAGGAGAGGGAGGGGGAGCGGTCGCTTCCGCCGGAATCGGCCGATGATTTCCAGGCTTTTGTCTGTCACCTCCCGCAATGGGAGTGCCGACTGGCAGAATCCGGCAGCATGGAGCCGACGCCGCACCCCGCCACGCCCGCCCGCACCCCGGCCCCGGCAGGCGCTCTGCTGCCGCCCGGTGCCCGGGTGTTCGTCGCCGGACACCGCGGTCTGGTGGGCTCCGCCGTGGTCCGCCGGCTGGCCGTCGAGGGATACGAGGCGCTCACCCTCGACCGCGCGGCGCTCGACCTGCGGGACGCGGAGCACACCCGGCGCCGGCTGCGGGCACTGCGCCCGGATGCGGTGGTGCTGGCGGCGGCCAAGGTCGGCGGCATCATGGCGAACGCCACCCGGCCCGTGCCCTTCCTGGAGGACAATCTCCGCATCCAGCTCAGCGTCATAGCCGGGGCGCACGCCGCGGGCGTGCCGCGGCTGCTCTTCCTGGGCTCGTCCTGCATCTACCCCAAGCACGCGGCGCAGCCGATCACCGAAGAGGCCCTGCTCACCGGCGCCCTGGAGCCGACGAACGAGCCGTACGCGCTGGCGAAGATCGCCGGTATCAGCCAGATCCGCGCCTACCGGAGCCAGTACGGGGCCGGCTACATCTCGGCGATGCCCACCAACCTCTACGGGCCCGGCGACAATTTCGACCCGGAGACCTCGCACGTGCTGCCCGCCCTCGTCCGCCGCTTCCACGAGGCCGCGCGGGACGGCGCGGAGCGGGTGGTGCTGTGGGGGAGCGGCACGCCGCGCCGGGAGTTCCTGCACGTCGACGACCTGGCGCGGGCCTGTGTGCTGCTGCTGCGGGAGTACGACGACGCGATGCCGGTCAACGTCGGCTGCGGCGCGGATCTGACCATCGCCGCGCTCGCCGAGAGGGTCCGCGACGTGGTCGGCTACCGCGGTGCCGTCGAGTGGGACACCGCCCGCCCGGACGGTACGCCGCGCAAACTGCTGGACGTCTCCCGGCTGTCCGCACTCGGCTTCCGTCCCTCGATCCCGCTGCGGGAGGGCATCCGCTCCACCTACGAGTGGTGGTTGCGCACCGCCGCTTCCTGACGCCTCCCGTCCGCACCCGACCGGGCGCGCGGACGGCGGCCGGTCCGCACCGGCGCGCGGCGCGGCCGCCGTCCGTCGGCGGCGTGCCGGCGCACCCGCGGACGGCCGTGCCGCCGCTCCTCCCCGCTGTGCTTCCGGTGGCCGCATCTCAGTACGCACCCCGCCCGTCGACCACGGCGCGCACCGTGCGGGCCAGCAGGTCCAGGTCCGTGGTCAGCGACCAGTTGTCCGTGTAGCGCAGATCCAGCGCGAGGCTCTCGTCCCAGGACAGATCCGAGCGTCCGCTCACCTGCCACGGCCCCGTCAGGCCGGGCTTGACCAGCAGCCGCCGCAGCGCCGTCGCACCGTAGGCCGCCACCTCGTCCGGCAGCGGGGGCCGCGGGCCCACCAGCGACATCTCGCCGCGCGCCACGTTCACTAACTGCGGCAGCTCGTCCAGGGAAGTGCGGCGCAGTACGCGTCCCAGCCGGGTGATCCGGGGGTCGGCGCGCACCTTGAACAGCGGCCCGTCCCCCTCGTTGGCGGCGGCGAGCTGCGGGCGCAGCCGATCGGCGTCCACGACCATGGAGCGGAACTTCCACATGGTGAAGGGCGCGCCGCGGTGGCCCGCGCGGGTCTGCCGGTAGAGCGCGGGGCCCGGTGAGTCGAGCCGTATCGCCAGGATGAGCAGCGCCAGCAGCGGTGCGAGGAGCACCAGCCCGAGCACGGCTCCCGTCCGGTCGAGCGCCGACTTGAGGGCGAGTTGCGGGCCGCGCCGCGGCGGCGGGTCGACGTGCAGCAGGTGCAGTCCCGCCGCGGTGGACGGGCGCACCCTGCGCAGGGCGACGTCGGCCAGCCCCGAGGAGATCATCAGCGGCAGTCCCGCGTCCTGCACCGCCCAGGTCAGGGTGCGCAGCCGCTGGCCGGACAGCAGCGATCCGGGGGCGACCAGCACGGTGTCGGCGGCGTGCTGCCGGGCGGCGGAGACCACGGCGGCGCCGTCCTGGCCGCCGTCGTCCGGGCCGCGCGGGACGCTCTCCAACCGCCCGGTCTCCGGTACCCCGCTCCGGTTGCCGCCCGGGCCCACCGGAACGGCCCCGATGACGACGTACGGATGGTCGGTGCGGCTGGCGAGCTGTTCGACCACGCGGTCCACGGCGCTGCCCTCGCCGACGACCAGCGCCCGCTGCACCACGTGGGCCTCCCGGCGCCGGCCGAGGAGATGGCGGTGGGTCAGCGCGCGGCAGACCGTGGTGAGCAGCGGCGCGGGGGCGAGCGCCAGCAGGGCGACGGCGGGCGGCGAGTCCTCTCCCGTCAGCACCCGGACGACGGCGAGGAGCCCCAGCAGGGTCAGCCAGTCGTGCAGGGCGGTCAGCGCTCCGCGGCTCTCGCCGAGCCAGCGGCGCCCGTACCGCCGGTGGGCGGCCCGTACCGCCAGCCACATCAGGGTGGCCGTCGCGGTGGCCGGCCCGGTGTGGGGGAGCCCGGCCCGGTGGAAGCAGAGCGCCACCGGGAGAGCGATTCCCGCGGTGTCGACCGTCAGCGCCACCGGCCCGTACCAGCCGGATTTGTCCCGCTCGCCGTTCCGGTTGCCGTCCCGGCCGTCCCGGCCGCCGCGGAGGGCGTGCCGACCCGGGACCGTGTCGCTGCCGCCTCTTCCGGCTCCCGGCCCGGCCGGTCTCCCCACCTCGGACACGAACGCCGCGTCGCGCCGCATGAACCCCCCCAGGTACGCGGAACCCCCACAGCGCACCGAAACCTCCCCGGGCGTACGGGGATGCGCCGACCACCCAGACCTTAAGTCATATGAGCACTCTGTGTGCCCGAGTGTTCACTTCACCATGAGAAGTGCGGAGAGTGTGGAGGGGGTTGTCAGACGGTGCGCGTATTTTGCGGGTGATTCGCCGAGGAATATCCCCTCCGGGCGACACCGTCCGCCGCGCCCGCCGCACGGAGACCGGCGCCGCACCGGAGGGATCCGCCCGGACGCCCCGGCCGCGGCCCCGGCTTGACCTTGACGCAGGCGGCAGGGTCCGAGGATGCGGGCATGGACGAGAGCACCGACCCGAGCACCCCGCAGCAGCCCCGCACCGTCGTCGTCACCGGCGCCGGCACCGGTATCGGCCGGGCCACCGCACGGGCCTTCGCCGCGCGCGGCGCACATGTACTGACCGTCGGGCGCCGCCCGGAGCCGCTCCGCGAGACCGCCGCGGAGCCCGGCGCCGGTGCCATCACCCCGTACCCGGCCGACCTCACCGAGGAGGACGCGCCCGACCGGATCGTGGTTGCCGCGCTGGAGCTGACCGGGCGGCTCGACGTCCTCGTCAACAACGCGGGCATCGTCGGCGGCGAGAGCCTGGGCAGCCACACCCGTGCGGGCGTCGAGGCCCAGTTCGCCACCAACCTCACCGCGCCCGTCCTGCTGACCCAGGCCGCGCTCCCCGCGCTGGAGGCCGCTGCCGGGCAGGGCGTTGTCGTCAACGTCAGCACCTCCGTCGGCCAGCGCGCCTGGCCGGGCAACCCGCTCTACGCCGCCTCCAAGACCGCCCTCGAACTGCTCACCCGGAGCTGGGCCGTGGAACTGGCGCCGCGCGGTGTCCGGGTGGTCGCCGTCGCGCCGGGGGCGGTCGACACCCCCATCGGCGAACACCGGGGGCTCGACCCCGAGCAGCGCCGCCGGATACGCGCGTGGCAGATCGCCCGCACCCCGCTCGGCCGCGTCGGCAGGCCCGAGGAGGTGGCCTGGGCCGTGGTCGGACTGGCCGCACCCGAGGCGTCGTTCGTCACCGGCGCCGTGCTGCCGGTGGACGGCGGCGCGGTGCTGGCGTGAGGGGGCTGCGTGAGGCGGCCGGGGAGCGCGCGCCGGCTGCCCGCGCCGTGCCGCCACCCGCTGTGGTACTACTCCCTCCGGGAGGTGGCGGTGCCATGCGGATCGGCGAACTGGCCCGGCGGACCGGGACGACGGCGCGGGCGCTGCGCCACTACGAGCAGGCCGGGCTGCTCACCTCCCGCCGCGCCCCCAACGGCTACCGCTGCTACGACACGTCCGCCGAGGTCCGCGTCCGCAACATCCGCCACCTGCTCCAGGCCGGGCTGACGCTGGAGGACGTCGGCTGCTTCGCCGCCTGCCTGGACGGCGACATGGCCACGGCCCCGCCCTCGCCGGAGGGGCTGCGGATCGCCGAGCAGCGGCTCGCCGTCCTGGAGGCCCGGATCGCCGCGCAGGCCGAGGTGCGCGACCGGCTGCGGGCCGCGCTGCGCGGCACGGCGGCAGGGGCGGCGGGCTGACGCAGGCGCCGCGCCGTTCCCCGGCCCGCGGGGGCCGGAGCCCGGCCCCGCTCCCGGTCAGTCGGCGCCCGGACCGTTGTCCGGGGGGACGGGGATCAGCCGGTGGTGGCCGGCTCCGCCGGTGACTCGTCCGGCGGTGGGCGGCGGGAAGTGGGTGCCCAGGACCAGCGTGCCGGTGTCGGCGAGGGCGGCCAGCAGGGTGCGCCGGGTGGCCTCGGACTGCCGGGGGTCGATGTCCACGCAGCTCCCGATCCCGGGCTCCGGCAGCTGCACGGGGTGGTGGACGCAGTCGCCGGTGAGCAGCGCGGCTTCTCCGGCGCTGTCGAGCCGGACCGCGAAGTGGCCGGGGGTGTGCCCGGGGGTGGGGAGCAGCCGCAGGCCGGGGGCGAGGTCGAGGCCCGCTTCCGGGAGGTCCACCAGGTCGAGCTGCCCCGCCTCCTCGACGGGGTGCACCGAGTCGCGGAACATCCGGGTCCGTGCCTCGTCCATGGGGTGTCCGGCCCAGAACTCCCGTTCGGTGCGGGAGGTGACATAGCGGGCGTTGGGGAAGGTGGGTACCCAGTCGCCGTCCTGTGCGCGGGTGTTCCAGCCGACGTGGTCGGTGTGCAGGTGGGTCAGGAGTACCAGATCGACGGAGTCGGGCGGGAATCCGGCGGCTTCGAGGCGTTCCGGGTAGTCGGTGCGCAGGTCGTGCCAGGCCGGGTTGGCGCGGGGCTTCCCGTTGCCGATGCCGGTGTCGACGAGGACCCGCAGCCCGCCGACCGAGAAGGCGAAGCTGTGGCTGGCCAGGCGCAGCGTGCCGTCGCGGTCGGCGAAGTCGGGTCGCAGCCAGTCGTGCCGGGCGACGACCTCGGCGGTGGCGCCGGGCAGCAGCCAGCGGCCGGTCGGGGCGGGCAGCGGGGCCTCGTCCACGCGGTGGACCGCGAGCTCGCCCACGGTCCAGGAGGGGACAACCTCGGCAGAGTTAAAGCTAACCGTTTGCATTAATGCACCGTAGCTTCTACGGTGCAGCTAACGCAAAGGATTCGCTTTTGCTGTCGGTGCCGCACCCCGGCCGCCGGCCGCACCCCGGGCCCGACCGCCGCCCCGCCCCGACCTGAGGAGAGCGCTGATGCCGACCGACGGACTCACCCCGCCCGAAGCGGCCCGCTGGGCCGCCCGCACCGGACTGCCGCTGCCCGGCGACCGCCACGCCCAGGTGGCGGCCACCGCCGAGCACATCCACGCCGTCGTCTCCGTCCTGCGCGAACTGGACTTCGCCGACACGCCGCCCGCGGCCGACTACCGCCCCGAAGCCGGCCATCCGGACACGCACGCCGCGGGGGAGCACCGTGCAGCCGTATGAACTCACCCTCACCGACGCCGCCGAGCAGCTCCGCACCCGTGCGCTGTCCCCCCTGGAACTGGTGGACTCGGTGCTGGACCGGATCGCGGCGACCGAACCCCGGCTGGGCGCCTATGTGACCGTCACCGCCGAACGGGCGCGCCGGGCCGCGCGCGAGGCCGGGCACCGGCTCGCCGCCGACCCCGCAGCGGTCCCCCTGCCGGGCATCCCCGTCGGGCTGAAGGACCTGATCGACGTGGCCGGTGAACCGACGACGGCGAGCTCCCGGGTGCGCTCCGGGCACCGGGCCGGAACCGACAGCACGGTCACCGCGCGGGTGACCGCCGCAGGAGCGGCCCTGGTCGGCAAGACCCACACCCACGAGTTCGCCTACGGCCTCACCACCCCGCAGACGCGGAACGCCTGGGACCAGCGGCGCGTCGCCGGGGGATCGAGCGGCGGTTCCGCCGTGGCGGTGGCCGCCGGCGCTGCGACCTTCGCACTGGGCACCGACACCGGCGGATCCATCCGGGTGCCCGCCGCGCTGAACGGCGTGGTCGGCCTCAAACCGACCTTCGGCCTCGTCCCCCGGCACGGTGTCACCCCGCTGTCCTGGTCGCTGGACCACGTCGGCCCGCTCACCCGCACCGTCGAGGACTCCTCCCTGGTCCTGGCCGTGCTCACCGGAAACGCCCCGCGCGACCCCGGCCTGTCGCCCCGGCCCGCCCACGACCTCACCGGGATCCGCGTCGGGGTGCCGGGCAACTACTTCTTCGACCGCGTCGACCCCGAGGTCGAGACGGCCGTCCGGCAGGCGATCGGCCGGCTGGCGGAGCTGGGCGCGCGACTCGTCGACGTCGAGATCCCGATGGCCCGCTACGTCCAGGCCGTCCAGTGGGGACTGATGGTCCCCGAAGCCACCGCGTACCACGAGCGGACGCTGCGCACCGTCCCCGAGCTGTACGCCCCGGACGTGCGGATCCTCCTGGAAGCCGGCGCGCTGCTGCCCGCGGCCGACTACCTGCGCGCCCAACGGGCCCGCACCCTCATGCGGCAGAGCTGGCTGCGCATGCTGGAGACGGTCGACCTCGTCGCGGCGCCGACCGTCCCCACCACCGCGGCCGAAGCCGGCCGGGCGGACCGCAGCCGGCCCGACGGCACCGTCGAGAGCGTCTCGGACAGTTACGTACGCCTCTCCGCTCCCGCCGACATCACCGGGGTACCCGCGCTGACCGTGCCGGTCGGCCACGACCGGGCCGGACTGCCGATCGGGATGCAGCTGATGGGCCGCCCGCTGGAGGAGGCGGTGCTCCTGCGCGCCGGGCACGCCTACGAGCGGACCCGGCAGCCCGGCACCCTCGCCCCGGTCGGCCGCGCCCCGGGCGGAGCCGGCACTCACGCAACGACTGTGCTTTAGCATGGCGCCCATGGCCAGAGCGATGGCGCGCCCGGGCGGGCGCAGTGCCCGGGTCCAGCAGGCGGTGCACGACGCCGTGCACGCACTGGAGGCGGAGGTGGGCCGCGGCGCGCTGACCGTGCCGCTGATCGCCGCCCGCGCCGGGGTCACCCCCTCCACCGTCTACCGCCGCTGGGGCGACCTGCGGGAACTGCTCTCCGATGTCGCCGTGGAGCATCTGCGGCCCGAGACGGACCCGGCGGACCATGGCACCCTGGCCGCCGATCTGGCCGCCTGGGCCGAGCAGTTCCTGGACGAGATGGACTCGCCCCCCGGCCGGGCCTACCTCCGCGACGCGCTGCTCGGCGACCCGGACGGGGACAACGCGGGCCGCTGCTCGGCCTACGCGGCCGAGCAGATCGACGTCGTCCTCCGGCGGGCCGACGCGCGCGGGGAGCACCGGCCGCCCGACGTGGAGACGGTGCTCGACCAGATCGTGGCACCGATGATGTATCGCATCCTCTTCCGGCCCGGCGGCCTCGACGCGGCCTACGCGCGCCGCCTGGCGGCCGCGTGCGTGGCGGAGGACCGGCCGTAGTCCCCTCGCCGGTTCCGCAGCCGGTCCGCCGGGCGGCGGCCCGCCCGGCGGGTCAGCCCTTCACGCACACGACCTGCCGCAGCTTGGCGACGACCTCGACGAGGTCGCGCTGCTGGTCGATGACCTGCTCGATCGGCTTGTAGGCGCCCGGGATCTCGTCCACGACCCCGCCGTCCTTGCGGCACTCCACCCCGCGGGTCTGCTCCGCGAGGTCCCGCTCGGTGAAGCGCCGCTTGGCCGCGTTCCGGCTCATGCGCCGCCCGGCACCGTGCGAGGCGGAGTTGAACGAGGCCGCGTTGCCGAGCCCCTTGACGATGTACGAGCCGGTGCCCATCGAGCCGGGGATGATCCCGAACTCGCCGCTGCCCGCGCGGATCGCACCCTTCCGGGTGACCAGCAGGTCCAGCCCGTCGTACCGCTCCTCGGACACGTAGTTGTGGTGGCAGGAGATGGTCTCCTCGAAGGTGGGCCCGGCCTTCTTGAACTCCTTGCGCAGCACGCCCTGCAGCAGCCCCATCATCAGCGCCCGGTTGTGCCTGGCGTACTCCTGGGCCCAGAACAGGTCGTGCCGGTAGGCCGCCATCTGCGGGGTGTCCTTGACGAACACGGCGAGATCGCGGTCGACCAGGCCCTGGTTGTGCGGGAGCTGCTGCGCCCGGCCGATGTGGAAGTCCGCGAGCTCCTTGCCGATGTTGCGGGAACCGGAGTGCAGCATCAGCCACACCCGGTCCTCGGTGTCCAGGCACACCTCCACGAAGTGGTTGCCCCCGCCGAGCGTGCCCATCTGCTTGGTGGCCCGCTCCTGCCGGAACCGCACGGCCTCGGCGACGCCGTCGAAGCGCGCCCAGAAGTCGTCCCAGCCGGAGGTCGGCAGCCCGTGCACCTGCCCGGGCTCCACCGGCTCGTCGTGCATACCGCGCCCCACCGGGATGGCCTGCTCGATCTTCGAGCGCAGCCGTGCGAGGTCACCGGGCAGGTCGTTCGCCGTCAGCGACGTGCGCACCGCCGACATCCCGCACCCGATGTCCACGCCCACGGCCGCCGGGCAGACGGCGCCGTGCATCGCGATGACGGAACCGACGGTGGCGCCCTTCCCGTAGTGCACGTCGGGCATCACCGCCAGGCCCTTGATCCAGGGCAGCGTGGCGACGTTCTGGAGCTGCCGCAGTGCGACGTCCTCCACGGCGCCCGGATCCGCCCACATCCGGATCGGTACCCGGGCACCGGGCATCTCCACGTGTGTCATGGCTGTTCAACTCCCCCGTAACAGAACATCGATGAGATCTCATCGAGAAGAGGGGGAAGCCCGCTCCCCCGTACCGGGCTTCCCGGCCCTCATTGTGGGCCGGGAGGCCCCCGCGGCGGCAAAGGTTTTTCGCGTCGCCGGGCGCACGGACCGGGTTGCTGCGCACAGGGCGCCCCCCTACGTTGAATCCTTCACCATGCACAGATCGAACGGGGGTGCGGACGTGACGTTCACCGAATGGGAAGAGGCGAAGGCACACGCGGCGGGCGACACCAGGATGCGGCTGAACGGCTACCCGGCGGCGGACCATCCGGGGTGCGGTACGGGCAGTGCCCTGGATCTCGTCGTCGAGGACGACGAGTTGGGCAAGCTCGGCAATCTGGCCTACGGCCTGCGCCAACAGCTGGGCAGCGACGGCGGGCACGCGGCGGCCGCCTCGGGCGAGGCGGCGACCTCGCTGACCGGCGAGGGCCTGGACATGGGCGCGGCCCTCGGCGACCTCAACGAGGCGTGGGAGACCAAGCTCAAGACGCTCAAGGACGCCTGCGGGCAGCTCTCCGACCACCTCGACTACACCAGGGCCGCGCACCACAAGGACGAGGACAAGATCACCGGAGCCATGTCCTCCATCGCGACGCTGGACGACCGGATCAAGTAGGCACCCGACGGGGGACGGCACTGTGGCCGAGACGGAGAAGATGGGCTTCGCGCAACTGCGCGATCTGAAGCTGGGGAAGCTGCACACCGCGGTCACCGACTGGAAGGCCATGGTCGAGAAGCTGCGCGACCTGTACGACGGCAGCGGGAAGGGGCCGGCGGCCAAGGGCACACCCGGCACCACGGCACAGGACTTCCTGGCGGCCGTGCTCGGCGCGGACTGGGCAGGGAACAACGCCACGGCGACCGGTGAGTTCGCCCAGAAGACGGCCAGGCAGTTCCGTGAGCTGCGCAGGGAGGCGGAGGACGTGCACGGGCTGCTGAAGACGGCACACAGCGCCTTCACCGACCATCAGAGCGATCTGGAGAAGATCGTCGACGAGGTCGCCAAGGACAACATCTACATCAACGACAAGGGCCTCGGCGTCGCCTCGGTGCCCCCGCCCGCGGTCGCCGGCGACGCGGAGATCGAACCGCCCACCGACGCGCAGATCCGTGCGGCCGAGAAGCGGATCCAGCGGGTGCTGTGGGACGCGGGCGAGACCGATCGCATCGTCTCGCAGGAGCTGCGGTACATAGCCAACCGTAAGTACGACTTCTCCGGCACGGGCGCGGACAGCGTCAAGGACGCCGACGCGCGCCAGGGCAAGGCCGCGGCCGACTACTGGGCGAAGAAACTCAAGGGCGGCGACGTCAAGGTCTGGGAACTGCCCGACGACCAGCTGGAGCGCTTCAACACCGCACTGGAGAACCAGCGCGACAACCCGGCCTTCACCACCCGCTTCGCGACCGAGATGGGCGGCGAGGGCACTCTGCAGTTCTGGCGGGACCTGGTCGACCCCGGCCACGGCGACACCCCCGAGGGGGAGCGGGCCACACTGCTCGACCACATCCAGGGCAACCTGAGCATGACCCTGGGCAACGCGACCCGTCAGGACACCCCCGGGATGCGCGCCTGGGAGACGGAGGTGATCAACGCGGGTACCAAGCAGTTCGGCCACGAGGGCATCATGGCCAAGCCCTACGGTTTCCAGATCATGAGCAGCCTGATGGGCAAGGGCAAGTTCGACCAGGGCTTCCTCGACCGGTACGGCGACGAGATGTACAAGTTCGAGAAGAGCAAGCCGGACGCGCCCTCGGCCTGGGGGCTCGTCGGCATGGGCACCGACCTGGACCCGGGCGACAAGTCCACCGGCGCCGACCCGATGACGGGCTACCTGAAGGCACTGAGCCACAACCCCGACGCCTCGACCGAGTTCTTCAACGACCCGGAGAAGGCCGACTACTTCCTCAAGGACATGGACCACGGTGGACGGACGTGGTTCGACGAGGACCAGCCCGACAGCACGGGACCCGACGACGGGGTGAAACTGCCCTCCCGGGAGGCCCTGGGCGACGCCCTGTTCGCGGCGGGCAGCGGCATGAACCCGGACGACCCGACGGCCACCTACGTCGAGCACACCGCGGAGCACGACAACGTGCTCGACAACGCGCTGGAGCGGCTGGCCGGCCAGAAGGACGAGATGCCCGCGGAACTCCGCGACGACATGGCCAAGCTGCTGGGCAACCACGGCCCTGACGCGCATATGACGATGGGCGGGTCGCCGCAGGAACAGGTGCTGGACCGGGCCGACCTGCTGGAGGTCAGCAAGCAGATCTCCCGTGACCCGGACAGCTACCAAGTGCTCAACGAGTCCATGAACGCCGCGATGGTCGACGACATCCACACCGAGAAGAAGGACCCCGAGGACAGCCTCAACCGCGCGGGCCGTACGGTGGGGTTCCTCGAAGAGGCCCGCTACCAGGCGATCGGCGACAAGAAGGCCGACGACCTCAGGGCGGCGGGCTGGGGCCACGCGGGTACGGGCACCTACCTGGTGGTTGCCGAAGGAGTGTCGTTCCTGCCGGGAGGCGGCCATATGGCCAACGCGGCGTTCGGTCTCAGCAAGTACTTCACCGAGGACGAGAACGCCCGTATCGAGGCGGGGGCGACCGACGACAACAAGGACGTCTCCGCCTACCAGAAGAACCGCCTCGTGGGGCTCCAGCAGGAGTGGAGCAGGACCAACTCCGAGTACGCCGAGAACACCCCCGGCTTCTCCGCGGACCACGGTGCCTGGAACAAGATCGACGGTGCGGCGAACGACGGCAAGGGCAATGCCCGCGAGGAGTGGGGAGACCAGTGAACGTGCGCATCGTCCGGCGGGCGGGAGCGGCCGCGGCCGCCGTCTCGCTGCTGGCCGTCGCCGGATGCTCCGGCGGCCGGGAGTACGCGGTGCCGGAGAAGTTCTGCGGGGTCCGGATGCCTTCCGAGGCGGTGGAGCCGCTGCTGCCGGACGGTGCGGAGCTGCACCGGTCCCGGCAGCCGCTCGACGGGACCGCGACCTCCTGCGGGATGAACGTCGTCGACGGTCCCGCCGTCGTGGACGTCACGGTCACCGAGCTGGACAAGCCGCTCACCGCCGACGACAAGCGGGTCTCCCTGAAGTCCCTGGAGCACGCGAAGAGCGTGCGCGTCGCCGGCACGCACTGGGCCGTGCAGGGGGACCGCCGCATCCAGTTGTCCGCGCCGTGCGGTGCCGACTGGGCCGACTCGCTGTCCTTCCGCTTCTCCTTCACCGAGGGCGGCGAAGGCGCGGAGCCCACCCGGCGCAACACCCTCCGCTTCGCGAAGGCGTTCGTCCGCGGTGAGAAGAAGGAGGAGGTCTGCACCGCGAAGTGAACGCGGCGCGGTGCGGACCCCGGGGGCGGTCGGCCCGGTGCCCGGCGGCGGCCGGGCCCCGGGTCCGGGGCGGGCTACGCGGCGTTCGGGAAGCGTTCTTCCAGCTCCTCGAAGACGGCGGCGTTGAGCGCGTAGGCGTGCCGGCACTCGTCCACGACGCGGTGCTTCTCCGCGTCGTCGCAGGGCAGGGCGTCCAGCAGGGCGCGGTATTCGCGTTTGAAGGCGGCGGGGTTGCCGATGGCGTCGAAGACGTAGAACCGGACGCCGTCGCCCTTGCGGGCGAAGCCCCAGGTCTTCTCCGCGGTGTCGCGGACGATCTGGCCGCCGGAGAGGTCGCCGAGGTAGCGGGTGTAGTGGTGGGCGACGTACCCGGCGGGCCAGGTGCGGGCGACCTCGGTGACGCGGGCCGCGTAGGCGGCGGTGGCGGGCAGCGGGGCGGTCTCCCGGCGCCAGCGGTCCGAGCCGCCGTGCAGATGGGTCAGGTCCCGCTCCAGTGCGGGCAGCCGCAGCAGCTCGCCGCGCACGAAGGGCCCGGCGACCGGATCCTCGGCCAGGGTCCGGGCGGGTTCCTCGAGTGCGGCGTAGAGGAACCAGAGCTGCTCGGTGTAGCGCGTCCAGGCCCCGACGCCGAGCCTGCCGCCGAGCAGCTCGCTCATGAAGGAGGAGGTCCGGACCTCGGAGTGCTGGTCGTGGGAGGCGGCGCGGAGGAGTGCGGAGAAGTCCGTCGGGGTGTCCTGGGAGGGGGATGCGGTGGACGGCAAGGCTGACTCCAAGGGTGGACGGCAGCGGGCGTGCGGGGCTCCGACACGGTGCGATCCTGCTACTTAGGTTTACCTAAGTCAAGCAGTTGCCGACACCCTGTCGGAAAACCCCTGCCCCGTTCGTCCGCTACGGAAGCGTCAGGATCTCCACGCCCGTCTCCGTCACCACCAGCGTGTGCTCGAACTGCGCGGTGCGCTTGCGGTCCTTGGTCACGACCGTCCAGCCGTCCTCCCACATGTCCCACTCGTGGGTGCCCAGCGTCAGCATCGGCTCGATGGTGAAGGTCATCCCGGGCCGCAGCACCGTGGTGGCCCGCGGGTCGTCGTAGTGCGGCACGATCAGCCCGGAGTGGAAGGAGGTGTTGATCCCGTGCCCGGTGAAGTCGCGGACCACGCCGTATCCGAAGCGCTTCGCGTACGACTCGATGACGCGGCCCACGATGTTGAGCCGGCGCCCCGGCTTGACCGCCTTGATCGCCCGGTGCAGCGCCTCGCGGGTGCGCTCCACCAGCAGCCGGGACTCCTCGTCCACGTCGCCGCACAGATAGGTGGCGTTGTTGTCGCCGTGCACCCCGCCGACGAACGCCGTCACGTCCAGGTTCACGATGTCGCCGTCGCGCAGCACCGTGGAGTCGGGGATGCCGTGGCAGATCACCTCGTTCAGCGAGGTGCACAGCGACTTCGGGAACTTCCGGTAGCCCAGCGTGGAGGGGTAGGCCCCGTGGTCGATCATGTACTGGTGCGCCACCTCGTCCAGTTTGTCCGTGGTGACGCCGGGGGCGATGTGCTCGGCCGCCTCTTCCATGGCGCGGGCGGCGATGCGCCCCGCGTGGCGCATCTTCTCCACCGTCGCGGCGTCCTGCACCTCGGGCCCGTCGTAGGGCGTGGGTGCGGGCTTGCCGACGTACTCGGGGCGCGGGATCGAGGCGGGAACGGCCCGGGGCGGAGAGACCGTGCCGGGAACGAGGAGTGACTGGCCAGACATGTCCGCGAGTCTAATCCGGGCCGTCCATCCTGTTCCGGGCCGCCGGGTGCTCCCGACCCCCGCGGTGCTGCGTCCGGCGCGCGGGTGCGGGACGATGAGGCCATGGCTCTGTTCAAGCGCAAGACGGTCGGCAAGCCCGGAGAGTGGTTCTTCAACATCGAGACCGGCACCGTCGAGGAGGGGCCGCAGTCGCCCGGCAAGAGCCGGATGGGCCCGTACGCCAGCCGTGAGGAGGCGGCCCACGCCCTGGAGACGGCCCGGGAGCGCACCTCCGAGTGGGAGAACGACCCGCGCTGGCAGGACGGCGGCCGCGGCCGGGACGAGCCCGAGAGCTGACCCGCGGACGAGCCCGAGGGCCGGCCCGCGGGCGAGTCGGAGGCTGACCCGCGGGGGGTGCGCCTCACCGGATCAGGCCCGCGCGCCGGGCGCTCCGTCCACCGGGCGCTCCCCGGCCGGTCCGCCCCCGGCAGCGGTGTCCTCCGGGGGCTCCGGGCCGTCGTCGGCCTCCCGGGAACTCCCGGCCGTACGGGAGCCCCGGGCCTCCCGTACGGCCCGCGCGTACCCGCTGGTGCGTGCGTCGTAGGCCAGCAGCTGCGGCAGGGCGGCGGCCAGCAGCGCCACGCCCGCGACGCAGGCCAGCCCGCCCGACCACACGGAGGTGCGGACGGAGGTGAGCGACGCCACCCCGCCCGAGCGGACCTGTCCCAGTTGCGGGCCCGCGGAGAAGGACAGCAGTTCGATGCCGGCGAGCCGGCCGCGCAGCGCGTCCGGGACGGTCTGGTTCCACATCGTCGAGCGGAAGATCCCGCTGACCATGTCGAAGGCACCGGACAGCACGAGGAAGAACAGCACCAGCCACACGTTGCGCACCAGCCCGGCGGCCGTCATGGCCGCGCCCCAGCCCGCGGCGGCCAGCAGCACCGCGCGCCCGTGCCGGTGCACCCGCGAGGACCAGCCGCTGGTCGCGCTCACCAGCATCGAGCCGAACGGCAGCGCCGCGTACATCAGGCCCAGCGCCCACTCCGCGTCCAACTGGTCGGCCAGGAAGGGGAAGAGCGCGAGCGGGAACGCGAACAGCATCGCCACCACGTCCACCGCGTAGGTGCCCAGCAGATCCTTGCGGCGCCACGCGTACCGCGCGCCCTCCGCGATCCCGCGCAGCGACGGCTTCTCCGCGTCGTGCCCCGGCGGCGAGGCGGCCAGCCGCAGCGCCATCAGCACGGACAGCAGATAGGTCGCCAGGTCGATCGCGTACGCCGCCTCCAGCCCCGCGTACGCGAGCAGCACCCCGGCCAGCGCCGGGCCCGCCACCCCGCCCACCTGCCAGCGCAGCGCGTTGAGCGCCGCCGCCGCGCTCAGCTGTTCGTGCGCGACGATCCGCGGCAGGAGCGCGTCCAGCGCGGGCCGCTGGATGCCGTTCAGTGCGCTGCTGAGCGCCGCCGCGACATACAGCGGCCACACCATCGGGTGCGGGAGCAGGGTGTTGACCAGCAGCCCCAGGGCCACCGCGCCCATCGCGATCTCGCTGCCCAGCACCAGGGTGCGCCGGTCGAACGCGTCGGCGAGCGCTCCGCCGTACAGCCCGAAGACGATCAGCGGTACCAGCTCCACGGCGCCCAGCGCGCCCACCGCGGTCGCCGAGCCGGTCAGCTCCTTGACCTGGAGGGGCAGCGCGACGAACGTCAGGAAACTGCCGAAGGTGGTGACCAGACCCGCGGTCCACAGGATGCGGAAGTCGCGGGACTCCCGCCAGGGGGAGAGATCGGGCAGCACGAGGGGGCATCCTTCCGCCGCCCGAACGGCGTCGGCAACCGGATTTCCCCCGCGGGGCGTCGTCGGCGGACCGCCCCGGGTACGGTCCCCGGCCCGGTCAGGCCAGGAGCTCCTTGCCGTCGGGCGGCACGGCGTGCGCGAAGCCCTCACCCGCCGCCCAGCGCCGTACCTCCTGGAGCGCCGTCTCCGCCAGCCGGTCCAGCTCGTTGCCCTGCGAACCGGCCAGATGCGGGGTGATCAGCGCGTTCTCGCACTCCCACAGCGGGTGGCCGGGCGGCAGCACCTCGGGCTCGGTGACGTCCAGCACCGCCCGCAGCCGGCCGCCGCACACCTCCTGGGTGAGCGCCTCCTGGTCGACGACCGCACCGCGCGCGGTGTTGATCAGGGTGCCGCCGTCCCGCAGCAGCGCGAGCAGCTCGGCGCTCACCAGGCCGCGGGTGGCGGGCAGCAGCGGAGTGTGCACGCTGACGACGTCCGACGCGGCGAACAGCTCCGCCAGGTCCGTGCGAACCGCGCCGAGCGCCGCCGCCTCGGCCTCGTCCACGTACGGGTCGTACAGGAGCACCCGCAGCTCGTGGGCGCGCAGCAGGGCCATGACGCGCCGGCCGATCAGGGAGGCGCTCAGGATGCCCACGGTACGGCGGTGGTTGCCCAGCAGCGGGTCGGTCAGCAACAGCTCCCCGCGGGCCCGCCGCTGCCGGTAGGCCCGGGCCGCGGGCAGCACCTGCTTGTTCGCCAGCAGGATCATCGCGAGCGTGTACTCGGCGACGGGGACGGCGTTCGCGGCCGCCGCGGTCGAGACCTCGATGCCGCGGGCCCAGCACGCCGGGGTGAGGTGCCCCCGCACGCTGCCCGCGGTGTGCACCACCGCGCGCAGTTCCGGGGCGCGCGCGAGGACGGCGGCGTCCAGCGGCGGGCAGCCCCAGCCGGTGATGAGGAGCTCCACCTCGGGGAGGACTCTGCGGGCCGCCTGAGTGGTGAAGTCGCTCAGCACCGGTTCGGCGAGGTTTACCACCTCGCCGAACCGGAGCCGTGTGGCGGGCTTCAGCACGGCCTCCGCCGCCCTCTCGTCCATCGCGAGCGCGGCGACTGGCTTGGTGCGGGGCATTCTGCTCCCGAGGTGTCGGTGGTGGTCAGCGCCCGGAGGTCTGCACACCTTCGACAAACGCCCGCCAAGCGTCGGGCGAGAACGCGAGGGGGGCGCGGGCGGTGTCCTTGCTGTCACGCACTGGGACGATCCCGTCGCCGGACGCGAGCGCCGGGGCCCACTCGACGCAGTTGCCGCCCCCTCCGTCGCTGTAGCTGGACTTGATCCATACGGGCTTCTCGCTCATATGCTTCCCTCACGGTCTCGATGAAGTCCAATGAAGCATGCGGGCTGAGAGAACATGCCCGCAAGTGATCATAGACACCGCGCGACATGGTCACCGCTCCCCTGTCGTCATAGGGGCGCCCACCTTGCGGCCCTTCCACATGAACCGAGAGCTGCCCGCTCTCGAAGCCCAGCAGCGTGAAGGGAGTTGCTCTTGCCGCGGCCGCCACGGAGAACGGCAGGACTTGCAGTGTCAGCGTCGGGTAACGCGTGACTGCGTCCCGGAGGAAGCGAAGTTGGGCAGCCATTACGTCCGGCCCTCCGACGTTTGCGCGCAAGCAGGCTTCATGCAGCACAACCCAGATCCGGGGCGATGCCTCTCGGTTCATCGCGTCGCGGCGCCGTATGCGGCCCGCCACCTTGGCATCCAGATCCCGAGGATCTGCCCCAGGCGTGACTGCCTCCAACGCTGCCCGCGCGTACTCCGGAGTCTGGAGCAGGCCGTAGATGAAGAGGGTTGAGTAGTCCTCGATCACCTCGGCTTCGTGCTCTGCGTCGATGAAGGGCGCGAACCACGACGGATGCTCGCCTTCGATGATGCGGCGAAGCTGTCGTGCGAAGAGTCCTCCTGTGCCGAACACCTTGTCGCACCCCTCCGCGAAGCGCTGCGAGGGGATGAGCGACCCGGATTCGACCTTGCTCACATAGCTCTTGCTGTAGCCCGTCGCGTGCCCTAACGCTTCCTGCGACATGCGCCGGGCTTCCCGGAACCGCAGCACGTCTTCACCGAACGCGCCGCTTGGCTCGTGGTTCAACCTTGGTTTCCCAGGCTGACTCTTCCTCGTGCGTGACATGCAAGTTGCCCTTTCAGACAGGGGCAATCGAAGGCTTCCAACGTTGAATACTTCCGCTCAACCCGCGCCATCTTAGATCCTTCCGTGTTCTTCTCACCACAGAAAGTAGCCAGCAACTACCGCAGCAGGTGGGAAGCATGGAGCAAGAGGGTTCTCAGCAGGAGCAGTCGGTGCCCTGTCAGGACTGTGAATGGTTCCGAATGATGATCAGCAGGGCTGCCTGGGACCCGAAGTCGCGGGCTGACCTCGAAGCGCTCTTTGGCGCACATTTGCACCGGAAGCACGCGCCGACCGAATCACGGCTCCGGAGTGTGTGAGATGTGGGCCGTGGGTGACGCGGCGCAGGACAGGAAGACCGGGAGGACGGGGGAGATCATCCAGGTGACGGGACCCGCGCCGTTCATCTACCGGCTCAAGGTCCAGGAGGACGGCCAACCACCCCTCGTCGTCTACCGGTACGGCGACCAGTTGCAGGCCGTTCACCGGCCCGAGCCCGTCGCCGTGCGTCGTACGTGAAGGGACACCGCAGGTCCGGCGGGAAACCGAGGCCGCACCTGACCACAACGCTCACCGCAACCCCTACCGCTGCCTGCGCACCAGTTCGTGGAACAGTCCGTCCGGGTCGGCCAGCAGCTGCGCCGGTGCGCCCTGCTGGACGACCCGCCCCCGCGACATGACGATCACCCGGTCGGCGTCCAGCACCGTGGACAGCCGGTGGGCGATGACGATCCGGGTGGCCCGCAGCTCCCGGGTGGACTCGGTGACCACGCGCTGGGTGGCGTTGTCCAGCGCGCTGGTGGCCTCGTCGAAGAAGAGCAGACGCGGGCGCCGCACCAGCGCCTGCGCGATCATCAGGCGCTGCCGCTGGCCGCCGGAGACGGTGCCGCCGCCGTCGGACAGCATGGTGTGCAGCCCCATCGGCATGGCCTTGATGTCCTCGGCGACGCCCGCCCTGCGCGCCGCCTCCCACACCTCCTCCAGCGGGAAGGTCTCGGCACCGCAGATGCACTCCAGGATGGAGCCCGCGTGCGGCTGCGCGTTCTGCAGGACGACCCCGCACTGGCGGCGCACCGCCGCCTGGTCCAGCGAGGAGAGGTCCTGCCCGTCGTAGCGCACCTCGCCGGAGACCGGCCGCTCGAAGCCGATCAGCAGCCGCAGCAGTGTCGACTTGCCGCAGCCGCTCGCCCCCACGATCGCCACGAACTCCCCGGGCTCCACCCGGAAGGAGACGCCGTCCAGGACCGGCGGCCCGTCCTCGGAGTAGCGGAACGCCACGTCCCGCACCTCCAGCGCGCCCGACAGCGTGCCCGGCTGCACGCTGCCGCCGCGCACCTCGGGCAGCTCCCGCAGCACCGGCTTGAGCTGCTCGTACATCGGCAGTACGGCCGCACACGAGATGAGCGCGTTGGTCAACTGCGTGACGGAGGTCAGCAGCAGCGTCATGGCGGTGGTGAAGGTGAGGAACCCGCTGGGGGACAGGGTGCCCCGGGCCGGACCCGCCAGCAGCACGAACAGCAGCAGCATCGCCAGCGGCAGATAGACCGCGTTGACGACCGTGCTCAGATTGCGGATGCGCCCGGCCCGCCGCTGCAGCTCCCGGCTGCGGGCGAACTCCGTGGCCCAGGCCGCGTACGCGAACGACTCGGCCGCCGCCACCCGCAGCTTCGGCAGCCCCCGCAGCGTCTGGAACGCCTGATTGTTCAGCTTGTTGTTGAGCTTCACCAGCCGGCGCTGCCAGCGCAGCTGCCACAGCCCGGTCGCGGCGAACACCGCCGCGACGACCGTCAGCACCCCCAGCGCCGCGAGGGCGAGCGGCACGCTGTAGGCCAGCAGCAGCACCAGGTTGACCGCGGCCAGGGTGCCGGACTGCACGACGGTCGAGCTGATGCCCGACAGCACCCGTCTGATGGCGCTCACCCCCATGGCGGCGCTGGCCAGCTCCCCGGTGGAGCG
The DNA here is from genome assembly GCF_000280905.1 of Streptomyces sp. AA1529. GTDB lineage: Bacteria > Actinomycetota > Actinomycetes > Streptomycetales > Streptomycetaceae > Streptomyces. The sequence continues at coordinate 58,664 of NZ_ALAP01000083.1, forward strand.
CTCGGCGAAGAACCGCGTGGGCAGCCGCAGCAGCCGGTCCCACACCGCGGGTTGCAGACTCGCCTCGATCCGGCCCTCCAGCCGCAGCAGTGCCGTGTTCTGCAGCAGCATGAACGCCGCCGCCACCACCGCCGTGCCCACCAGCCCGAGGGCGGCCTGCACGATGAGACCCTTCTCCGCGGCCGGTACGTACGCGCCGAGCACCTGCCCGGTGGCCACCGGCACCAGCGCACCGAGGCCGACCGCGACGAGCCCGCTCAGCACCAGCGTGAGCAGGTCGCCGCGGGCGCCGTGCAGCGCGAACCGCAGCAGCCGCCGGGCGGGCAGCGGCTGTTCGGGCAGCGGCCGGTAGAACATCACCGCGCGCGGCGCGAAGGCGCCCGCGTTCGACGGGCCGATCCGCCAGCGGCTGCCGCTGCCGGGCTGCACGGCCTCGTACCGGCCGCGCCGCCACAGCAGCGCCACCGGCGCGCCGCTCGCGGCACGGTGGCCCACCAGCGGTCCGGCGTTCTCCTTCCACCAGTCCCCGGACAGCCTCACCGGGCGGGTACGCAGCCCCGAGGTGAGCGCCAGCCGCTCCACGGGGTCCATGCGGTCGTCCCGGGAGAGCCCTTCGGGGGGTGGCCGCAGGGTGACTCCGGCCGCCTCGGCGACCGCCCGGCACACCGCGAGCGTGCTGTCCTCGGTGCGCTCTCCCGCGCCGCCGGGACCGCTCCGTGCCGAGGTGTCGATCGAGGCGAGCAGCGCCTCGTCGGCCTCGGCGCGTACCGTCTCGCCCGCCTCCATCCCGGCGGCCGTGCGGTCCTCGTGGGCGCGCTCCAGCTGGTCGATCCAGCGGTCCAGGGTGGACAGCAGCCGGGCGAGCTGGTCGACCATGAGCTGCCAGGTCGCCCCGTCGACCAGCAGCTCGCCCGCGGTCCCGTACCGCACGCTGCCCGGTGCCACCGGCATCCACAGGATGTCGTCGTCGGTCGCCGGGTCCTGCCCGGCTCCGGACCGCTCGTGCCCGGGGCGGCCGTCCAGCGGGGCCTCGAACAGCGCCCGCAGCCCGCGCCCCACGCCCCGCACGAAGGCGTCCTCCAGCGGGCCGAGCCCGGCCTGGTCGCCGTACGCCGCCGCACCGGCGGTGCCGTAGGCCGGGTACGCGCCGGTGTCGTGGCCGGCGTATCCGCCGGGGCCGTACCCCTCCTGATACTGCGGGAACAGCTCCAGCAGCGGGATCCGGCGCAGCACGGCGCCGCGCACCGGGCGTCCCACCAGCGTGTGCCGGGGTCCCTGGACGGGGCCGAGCAGCAGGGTGCCCGCCGCCAGCCGTCCCAGGAAGTGCCAGTGGCCCTGCCCGGCGGCGTCCACCGCGAACACGTCCATGGCGCCGCCGGCCACCAGCCACAGCACGTGCGGCCCCTCCAGCTCCGGTCCGCCGCCGGGCGTGTGCGCCACCGCCTCGCCGAGCTGCCCGAAGTGCGCGATCACCACGTCGGTCACCGTGCCGGTGCCGGTACCGGTGCCGGTACCGGTGCCGGGCGCCGTGTGGTGCGGCGCGCCGTGCACCGCGGGGTCCGCGGCCGGGTCCACCGCGGGGTGCCGCGGCGGGCCCCCGGCCGGATGGGCGTACGTCACCGGATGCCTCAGTGCTCCTCGACCAGTCGCGCGTACGGGCCCCGCGCGGCCAGCAGTTGTTCGTGCCGTCCCCGCTCCACCGCCGTGCCGCGGTCCAGCACCACGATCTCGTCGCTGTCCCGCACGGTGCTCAGCCGGTGCGCGATCAGCACGCAGGCGCAGCCGCGCCGCCGCAGGTTGTCGATGATGACGGCCTCGGTCTCCGCGTCCAGCGCGCTGGTCACCTCGTCCAGCACCAGGATGCTGGGCCGCCGCACCAGTGCGCGGGCGATCTCCAGCCGCTGCCGCTGGCCCCCGGAGAAGTTGCGGCCGTCCTGCTCGACCCGGCTGTGCAGGCCGCCGGGGCGGCGCGCCACGTCCTCGTGCAGCGCGGCGTCCCGCAGCGCCTCCGCCACCGCGTCGTCGCTGATCGAGGGGTCCCACAGCGCCACGTTGTCCCGCACGGTGCCCTCGAAGAGGAACACGTCCTGGTCGACGAAGGAGACGGAGGCGGCCAGCGCCCCGCGCGGCAGGTCCTCCAGCCGCTGCCCGTCGATGCGGATGGCGCCCTCCCACGGCGTGTACAGACCGGCGATCAGGCGGGAGACGGTGGATTTGCCGCTGCCCGAACCGCCGACCAGCGCGAGCTGCCGACCGGGGCCCACGGCCAGCGACAGCCCGCTCAGCAGGGGCTTGTCCAGCGGGTTGTAGCCGAAGGTGACGTTCTCCAGCGTCACGTGCCCGGCCAGCCGCCGGGTGCTGGCGGGCGGCTCGCGCCGGGTGTAGAGCGGATCGGCGGGAAAGGTCTCCACGTCCTTGAGCCGGGCGACGTCAGCGGCGAAGTCCTGGATGCGGCCCGCCACCGAGTTCAGCCGCGTCAGCGGCGCGGTGAAGCTGGTGACCAGCGCCTGGAACGCGACCAGCAGCCCCGCCGTGATGGCTCCCTCCACCGCCCGCGTCCCGCCGATCAGCAGGATCAGGGCGCTGTTGAGGGTGGCCAGGGTGGGCGCGGTCACGGCCAGCGCGGCGCTCGGCACGCCCAGCCGCTGCTGCACGTCGAGGGTGCCGGCGTGCCGCCCCGCCCAGCGGCGGAAGTAGCCGCTTTCCCCGCCGGTCGCCTTCATCGTCTCGATGAGCTGCAGACCGCTGTAGGAGATGTTGGTCAGCTTGGCCCGTTCGGCACGCAGCTTCTGCGTGCCGGTGGCCCGCATCCGCACCACCACCCGCATCGCCACCACGTTCAGCAGTGCCACACCCACGCCGACGAGGGTCAGCTGCGGGTCGTAGGTCCACAGCAGCGCCGCGTAGCCCACCACGACCACCGCGTCCACCCCCGCCGCCGCCAGGTCCCGGGCCAGCGTCTCGGCGACGGTGTCGTTGGACTGCAGGCGCTGGACGAGATCGGCCGGGTTGCGCTGCGCGAAGAAGGTCACCGGCAGCCGCAGCAGATGCCGCAGGAACCGGGCGCTGCTGAGTGTGGAGGAGATCAGCCGGGCACGCAGCAGGTTGCCCTGCTGGATCGCGGTCAGCACGCCGGTCAGCAGGACGGCGGCGCCCATGGCGGTGAACAGCACCTTCAGCAGCGAGTCCTGCCCGCCGAAGACGAAGCTGTCGATGTAGGTGCGGCTGAGCGCGGGCACCGAGGCGCCGACGACGACCAGCAGGAAGCTGGCCACCAGCGCCGCGAGCATCGCGCCCGAGGTGCCGCGCAGCCGCGCGGGCAGCGCGGCCGTCACCCCGGGCCTGCGGCCGCCCCGGCGGAAGTCCTCGGCGGGCGTGAAGGTCAGCACCACGCCGGTGAAGGAGGAGTCGAACTCCTCCATGGGCACGAATCTGCGCCCGCGGGCCGGGTCGTTGATGTGCACGCCGCGGCGGCCGAAGCGGCGGCCGAGCCCGTCGAGGACGACGTAGTGGTTGAACTCCCAGAACAGGATGGCCGGCGCCCGCACCTCGGCCAGCGCCGCGGGCTCCATCTGCATCCCCTTGGCCGTCAGCCCGTAGCCGCGTGCCGCCTTCAGCAGGCTGCTGGCCCGGGAGCCGTCCCGGGAGACGCCGCAGGCGATGCGCAGCTCCTCCAGCGGTACGTGCCGCCCGTGGTGTCCCAGCACCATGGCCAGCGCCGCGGCGCCGCACTCGACGGCCTCCATCTGGAGCACGGTGGGCGTCCGTACGCTGCGCTGCCCGCCCTTGGGCGCCGTCCGCGACCGTCCGGTGCGGGGCGCGGGCGCCGTGCCGCCGCCGCGGTGCCTGCGCCGGTGCTGCTGCGCGCGCTGCCGCGGGCCCGGCTCCGGGCCCGGTTCGGGGGCCTGTTCGGCGGCCTGCTGACGAGCGGTCACGGCAGCAGCCAGTCGACGGGCCGCTGTGCCGCGAGATGCACGGCGCCGCGCACCGGCGTCGCGGACTCGGGCGCCGACTCGGGGCCCCCGCCCCGGGACCAGACGTACCCCGAAGCCGACGAAGCGGAGCGGTCCAGCCGTACCTGGACGGCCAGCGGACGGCCCCCGCGGGTGAAGGTGCGCGCCAGCTCCTCGTCCCCCAGGAAGCCGCTGATCTGCTCCCGGCTCTGCGGAGTCCGGCCCACGGCCCGCACCGTGCCGCGCAGCAGGCCGTACCGTTCCGCGGACACGGAGCCCACGGTCAGGTCGACCGCGGCGCCCACCCGCACGGTCGTGCCCTTGTCGGCCGGTACGTAGACCATCGCCACCAGCGGATCGTCCGGCCCCTCGACGCGCTCGACGGTCGCCACGTCCGCGCCCGTGGTCACCACCGCACCGGTCTCGGCGGCCAGGGACGTCACCCGTCCGCGCGCCACCGCGCGGACGGCGCGTACACCGCGGGCCGTGTGCACGCTCACCACCGGCGCCCCCTTGTCCACCCGCTGCCCGGCCTCCGCGTGCACGGCGGTCACCTGGCCGGAGACGGGGCTCTGCAGCAGATAGCTGCCCTCGGCACGGGTCAGGACGCCGGGTGCGGTGAGCTTGGACGAGACGGTTCCGGTGACGGCCCACACACAGCCCGCCGCCATCACCACGAGGGTGACGACGAGGACGAGCAGGCCCTGCGGCCGTGCGAAACGCACCGGAACGTCGAGTTCTTCGGGCGACTGCAACTTGGCAAGCGCCTTCTTGCGGAACTCCACGGCACCTTCCCTTACCTTTCCTTCACGCGATTTCCGCGATCGTTCACCGGGATGTCGAAAGCGGCACGTGACCGTGCGCATAAGCCCCGGAACGAGGTTCCGGGGCTTATGCATGGCCCCACGTCAGAAGAATTGGGAACACTTCCGGGATGACGCGGGAAAGGTGTCGGTCAAGGACACCTGTCTCCTGGCCGAGAGGTCAGGACTGAGCGCCGAGGGAGACGCCGACGCTCGGCAGGCCGTCGGTGCTCACACCGTTGACGGTGTTGCCGACCAGGCCCTCGACGCCGTCGACGGTGCCGGCGGCCGAACCGAGGGTCTCGTTCAGCAGGCCGCCGGAGACGGCGTCCAGCTCGGCGTCGGCAAGCTCGGCGGTCTCGATCTGGTGACGCATGAATGCGCTTCCCTTCATTGCTTTCGGGTTATGAGGGGGACTCGCCCCGGGCGGCACAAAATGCCGATCGGGGCGCTCATCAACCGGGCGTTGGGCACGTCCGGAAAACCGGACGAACACGAACCGGTAGCACCGGTTCCGCCCGACTGCCCAGAAAGACAAACACGCCGCCGCAGTTGCTCGCCACTTGAGGCGCCACTCGTCTCAAGATCTCCACATGGTGCACCGCCTGTCGATGAAAAGGCACAGCCCTGCCCCCTTGTGAGGCGTTTCCGGAGAGTGGCCCGGGGGACCGCGTGCGGCCCGCGCGGCGCCGACGGGAGCCGACGGGAGCCGACGGGAGCCGACGAGAACCGGAGGGTGCCCCGGCGCCCGATATTCTCTGCCGGATGCGCACCGTCCACCGGCGTACCCGGGTCACCACTCGCAACGCACGCTTCCAGCAGTGGCAGGCCCTGCTGACGAACCGCACCAAGCGGCAGCGCGCGGGGGAGTTCCTGGTCCAGGGTGTCCGCCCGATCTCCCTGGCGGTGGAAGCCGGCTGGCCGATCGGCGCCCTGCTGTACGCCGAGGGCCGCAGGCTGTCGAAGTGGGCGCACGAACTCCTCGACTCGCCCGTCCCCGGCGAGCGCGTCGCCATGGCCCCCGAGCTGCTGGCCGAACTCAGCGAGCGCGAGGAGGGCGACGCCGAACTCGTCGCCGTCGCCGGGATGCCGCAGGACGACCTGGACCGCATCCCCGTCGGCCCGGCCTTCCTCGGCGTCCTCTTCGACCGTCCCACCAGCCCCGGCAACATCGGAACCCTCATCCGCGCCGCGGACGCCTTCGGCGCGGACGGGCTCGTCGTCAGCGGCCACGCCGCCGACGTCTACGACCCCAAGTGCGTCCGCGCCAGCACCGGCTCCCTCTTCTCGCTGCCCGCCGTCCGCGTCGGCTCCCCGCGCCAGGTGGACGACTGGCTCTCCGGCCGCGGCGTCACCGTCGTCGGCACCGACGAACACGGCGAGACCCCGCTCTTCGACGCCGACCTGACCGGCCCGCTCCTCCTCCTGGTCGGCAACGAGGCCACCGGCCTCAGCGCCACCTGGCGACAGCGCTGCGACCGCACCGTCCACATCCCCATGCACGGTGCCGCCTCGTCCCTCAACGCCGCCGGCGCGGCGACGGCAGCCCTCTACGAGGCGGCCCGCCAGCGCCGATGAGCCCTCCCGGGACCGGTGCCCCGCGGAACCGGCCCGTCCGCCGATGCGGTTGACCCGGCGGACGGGCCGGCCGGTAAAGTGCTCGCTTCGTCACGGCACGCACACGTGCGGAAGGGCTGCGGGACGCCGGGAAAGGATGACGGGTGGAGGGAGCGCTGGATGCTTTTCAGGCGGGCTCCCACTCTGCCGGGCAGCACGGCGGCGCGCCCCCGAGCCAGTAGGAGCGTTACCGGTGTCGGGCGCCGTCGGGGCGCTCTGCTGATCGCCGTCGCCTCGGTGCTGGTACTGGCTTCGTGCGCCGGCGGAGCCGAGCGGAAGTATGCGGTCCCTGAGCGCCTGTGCGGCCTGGACCTGGGGCAGGAGAACTATGCGGCTCTCTTCGGTCCAGGGAAGAAGCTGGAGAAGGATTCCCTCGCCGAATGGGGGGAGATGCATGTGACGACGCAGGGCTGTCGCTACCTGGTGGACGGCCTTCCCAGGGTCGACGTGAACGGTTACTGGGCCAAACAGAACGACGAGGTGGCCCCCTCGACTCCGCATGAGCAGATCAAGGCGCACAACACTCCGGAGAGGCCGCGGAGATACAAGGGGCCGTACGAGGTGGCCACCTGGTCCGGCGGGGCTGTTGCCGCTGTGGACTGCCGGCGGCCGAACGGGGATCCGGACAAGGACTTCACCCGGTTTCTGATCGACGTCAGTACGGACGCTCCTCTCGACGAGGATCCGGAGCGTGCTCACGAAGTGTTCGGCAAGCTGGCGGAGCTCGTCATGGCAAAGGTCGTGGGGAAGCTGTCCTGCCAGGAGGGGAGCGGGTCGGCGGGGTGAGGTCCGGCTCGTGAGGCCGGTGGACCGGCGCGCGGGTGGGCGACGTGATCACCCTCACGAGGTGGTCGCCGCGTAACCCTCGGCGAGCGATGGCAGGATGCGCCGTATGACTTCTGCTGCCTCGTCCGATGCCAAAGCCGCCGCGCCCAGGAAGGACCCCTGGGAGCTGCCCGATGTGTCCGGGATGACGGTGGGGGTGCTCGGGGGCACCGGGGACCAGGGGCGCGGGCTGGCGTACCGGCTGGCGCGGAGCGGGCTGGCCGTCATCATCGGGTCGCGGGCCGCCGAGCGGGCGCAGCAGGCCGCCGACGAGATCGGGCACGGGGTGCGCGGCGCGGACAACGCCGCCTGCGCCCGGGAGTCCGACATCGTCATCGTCGCCGTCCCGTGGGAGGGGCACGCCAAGACGATCGAGTCGCTGCGCGAGGAGCTGACCGGCAAGCTCGTGGTGGACTGTGTCAACCCGCTCGGGTTCGACAAGAAGGGCGCCTACGCGCTGGTGCCGGAGGAGGGCAGCGCCGCCCAGCAGGCCGCCGCGCTGCTGCCGGAGTCGCGGGTGACGGCCGCGTTCCACCATCTGTCCGCCGTGCTGCTCTCCGACCCGGAGGTCGAGGAGATCGAGACCGATGTGATGGTGCTGGGCGAGGTGCGGGCGGACTGCGAGATCGTGCAGGCCCTGGCCGCCCGGATCCCCGGGATGCGCGGGGTGTTCGCCGGGCGGCTGCGCAACGCGCACCAGGTGGAGTCCCTGGTGGCCAACCTCATTTCCGTCAACCGGCGCTACAAGGCGCACGCGGGCGTGCGGCTCACCGACATCTGAGGAGCGGAGCGGGGTGGGCAAGTGGCGGATCCCCGGCGGCGGCCTGACGGTCGCCGTCGTGATCGCCGCCGTGCTCGCGAGCTGTTCCGGCCTGGGCGAGGACGGCGACAGAGGCGACGACGGGAACGGCGACAGCGGTGACGGCGGCCGGGGTGGGGGCCGGGCTGAGAAGTCCGCGTCCGCGCCGCTGAGCGTCGCCGCCGTCGGGCGGATGGCCGCCGGGCCGGGATCCCGCTGCCCTGTCCGCTACGACATGGCGGGTGCGGCGCGTGCGGCGGGTGTGCACGGCCCTGTCGAGAACGGCCCGGTCGAGGGCGAGCTGCCCGACGCCGCTGACTCGCCGCTGGCGCAGTCGGACGGCGCACTGGTGGACTGCGGCTACCGCCTCGGCGAGGAGCAGGTGCGCCTCTTCACCGTCGGTGTCGCCAAGGGGTACGCCGTCAGCGTGCTGCTTCCGCAGATCCAGCACGACGCGGGCATCCTCATGGACGACCTGCTCGACTACGCGGGCCGGGCGCAGCGCGCGAAGCGGGGCGAGGCTTTGCTCACCTCCAGCGGGAACGTCGCCGCGGTGCGGCTGCCGGTCACCGGGGAGGGCGATGTCGCCCTCGTCCTCAGCATCGGCGAGCACCGCACCCGGCTCTCCGAGGAGCAGGTGACGGAGCTGGCCACCCGGCTCGCGAAGCAGGCCCGGGGCCGGGCCCCCGATTAGGGCCTGTTGCGACAGTGGCACGGTCGCCTGAAGAAGTGGGTCACGCGGCAGGCGCCGCTTCGTATCAGGCTCTGGAGGGGTGCTGTCCCTGGGAGCCGTCGGCCGCGAGCGGAAGACTGCGCAGCGACAGTGCGCTCGGTGCCGGCAGCGCTTCGTGGGCTGCCTCGGCGCGGAACGACTGGAGCAGATACGCCACCAGGCGCCGGGACGCCGCACGGTCACCCGGCAGTGCGGTGACCAGACCGCAGTGGGACAACAGGGCTACGGCAAAGTCCGAGGGGTGGAAGTCGGCTCGCAGCGCGCCCGCCGCCTGAGCCCTGCGGACCAGGGTCACGAAGTCCCGCTCGGCCTGTTCCCGTACTCGCGCGTGTTCTCGTGGGCTGTCCGGAAATGCCGCGACGAACGCGGCCGGGAAGCCGCGTTCCTCCCGTTGCAGTTCACAGACCGTCTCGACCAGCCGCTGGAAGCCCTGCCACGGTTCCGGGTCGGCCAGCGCCTCGGTGAGCGCCCGAGCACAGGTGTCCATCTGGTGCGCGAACGTGGCCCGCACGAGGGCGTCCCGCGTCGGGAAACGCCGGTACAGCGTCGCCACGCCGACCCCCGCCCGTCGGGCCACGGTCGCCATGGGCGCGTCGATGCCGTGCTCGGCGAAGACCACGCGGGCAGCCGAGAGGATGCGCTGCCGGTTGCGCCGGGCGTCCGTCCGCAGACTGTCCTGCCCCGCGATCCGAGAGGATTCCCCCACCGCTGTCTCTCACCTCCGGTCATATGGACGACCTCGTCCGATTGCCAGCCTACGCTCGGCCCCACGATCCCCCGCATGGCCACTGGTGGCGAAGGTGAGAACGCAGCGATGGGCGACCGCATGATGAAAGCCGTACTGTTCGACCGCTTCGGCGGCCCCGAGGTGCTGTATGTGGGCCGGGTGCCACGTCCCGGACCGGCACCCGGCGAGGTCCTCGTGCGCGTGTGCGCGTTCAGCGTGAACGGCGGCGAACTGGCGGCCCGTTCCGGTCGGGCCCGCCTCGTCACCGGCCGGAAGTTCCCGCAGCGCATCGGGCTGGACTTCACTGGCGAGATCGCCGCACTCGGCACGGGCGCGACTGGCGTTGCGGTCGGCGACCAGGTGTGGGGCGTCCTGGGCCGCAGCTCCGGATTCGGCAGCGCCGCCGAGTACGTGACGGTACGGCCCGAGCGGCTCGGCCGGGTCCCGGACGGGCTGGGCCTCGTGGCCGCCGCCGCATTGCCGGTGGCCACCACGGCGGTCACGGCTCTCCGCGACAAGGCCGCACTGAGCCCCGGCGAACGGCTGCTCGTACGGGGCGCGGCGGGCGGCGTCGGCAACGCCGCCGTCCAGCTCGGACAGGCGTACGGCGCCGAGGTCACGGCCCTGGCCCGCGCTGCCAACCTCGACTTCGTCCGTACGCTCGGTGCCCACCATGCTGTCGACCACCGGACCGTGTCCCCTGCGGAACTGGGACTGTTCGACGTGGTCCTCGACACGGCGGGCACCGACCTGCGTACCGTACGGCGGATGCTGAAGCCCGGCGGACGCATGGTCGCCATCTCCTTCGACCTGACGCGGCCCGCCGCCTCGCTGGGCTACATCGCGGCCAGCGCCGTCCACGGACGCGGACGGGTGCGCTTCTTCAGCGGCAACCCCGAACGTGCGCTCTTCGACGACCTCGCCCGCCAGGTGGCGGAGGGGAAGCTGCGGCCGGCGGTGGACACGGTCTTCCCGCTGGAAGAGACGGCGGCGGCGCACCGGGCGCTGGAGGCGGGCGGGGTGCGGGGCAAGTACGTGGTCAGGGTCGACTAGGGTTTGTCGGGAATGCGCTGGTCACAGCCACTCGTTGAGGACTGCGGCCGCCTCGGCCTCGGCCTGTGCCCGGCGCGAGGTTTCCGTGTCCCCGCTGCGCTGCGCGAGGTCCGCGCGCAGTACCAGCAGTCGCAGCAGTTCCCCGGGCGCGGGGCGCTCGTCCGGGATTCCGAGTGCGCGGTCGATGATCCGCGCGGCGCCGGGCAGATCCTTCTTGGCGTCGGCCAGGAGGGTGGCCCGAAGAAGTGCAGCTGGATGCCGCCGCGCTGGACGACCGCGTACGGGTTGGGGCGCCGCTGCCGGAAGGTCACCTCGAAGCCGAGGGGCGTGGAGAAGTCCAGAACCGGTTCGAGGGTCCGGCACGGCAGGATCGGAACGGTGGATTCTTCCATGCACCCACTCTAGTCAAATTTGAATACCTTGAGGTGTGCTCCGTGTGCTGCGCGCGCCCGCGCACCGGAAGACCACGCACACCGCGTCCGCCCGGAGGCCCGGCCCCGGGCGCGTCGCGGACATGCGGGCCGTGCCCCGACCATGATGGGGTCGGTGAAGGCGGGTCGCGGGGCGCGCCCGCCGGGGAGGCACTGATGGCACAGCAGCCCGAACCCGCCTCCGGGCGGGCCGGGACGACGGCGGACGAGCAGCCGTACACACCGGATCCGCGGCGCTGGAAGGCCCTGTCGGTATGTCTGATCGTCGGCTTCATGTCCCTGCTGGACGTCTCCATCGTCAACGTCGCGCTGCCCGCGATCGAGAAGGGGCTGGCCGCCTCGCAGTCCGCCCTCTCCTGGGTCGTCTCCGGATACGCCCTCACCTTCGGCCTCGTCCTCGTCCCCGCCGGCCGGGTCGGGGACGCACTCGGCAGGCGCACCGCCTTCCTCGGCGGGCTGGTCCTGTTCACCGCCGCTTCCATGGCCTGCGGTTTCGCCCAGGGAGCCGGCTGGCTGGTGGGGTCACGCGGAGTGCAGGGCGTGGGCGGCGGGCTGCTGATGCCGCAGATCTCCGGAATGATCCAGCAGCTCTTCCGGGGGGCCGAGCGCGGCAAGGCGTTCGGACTGCTCGGCTCCACCATCGGCCTGTCCACCGCCGTCGGACCGCTGCTGGGCGGGCTGCTCATCCAGATCTTCGGCGCGGCGGAGGGCTGGCGCTGGGTGTTCTTCGTGAACCTGCCCATCGGCATCGTCGCGTTCCTGCTGGCGCTGCGGCTGGTGCCGCACGCCTGCGCCGAGCGCGACACCGGGCACCGGCACAGCCTCGACCCGGTCGGTGTGGCGCTGCTGGGCTCGGGGGTGCTGGCGCTGCTGCTGCCGCTGGTGGAGGAGCGGCAGTGGCACGGGCAGGGCAAGTGGCTGCTGGTTCCCGTCGGCGCGCTGCTGATCTGCGCGTTCGTGGGGTGGGAGCGGGTCTACCAGCGGCGGGGCAGGGAGCCCCTGGTGGATCTGCGGCTCTTCCGGGACCGCTCGTACTCGCTGGGCGCCCTGCTGGGGCTGGTCTACTTCGCCGGGTTCACCACGATCTTCTTCATCTTCACCCTCTTCCTGCAGAACGGCATGGGCTACACCGCGCTGCAGGCCGGACTGACCCTGACGCCCTTCGCCGTCGGCTCGGCGATCTCGTCGGCCATCGGCGGCCGGTTCATCACCCGCGTGGGCCGTCCGCTGATCGCCGTCGGGCTGGGGCTGGTGCTGACCGGTCTCGCGGGCGCGGCGCTCGCGGTGCACGAGGTGCAGAACAGCGGGGTCGGCTGGGCGCTGACCGGGCCGATGCTCTGGGCGGGGCTCGGCTCCGGGCTGGTCATCTCCCCGAACCAGACGCTGGCCCTGCGGTCGGTGCCCGTCGCGCAGGGCGGGGCGGCGGGCGGGGTGATCCAGACCGGCCAGCGGATCGGTTCGGCCGCCGGGATCGCCGCGGTGGGCGCGGTCTTCTTCGCCCGGCTGGCCGGCAGCCGCAACTGGGCGACCGCACTGGACTACGGTCTGCTCACCGCCGTGTGTTTCGTCGCGGCCGCGCTGGTGGTGGCCGTCGCAGACGTCCTGTACGGGCGGCGCGCCGCGCGCCGGGAGGAGTGAGGGAGAATGTCCGGTGCGCACGTCCGTGCGTACGCAGCGCACCACCGCACCCCTCGTTGGAGACCGAGCCATGCCAGCCCCCGCCCGCCGCATGCCCCAGGGCCTCGCCCGCTACGCGACCCTCATCTGTGTCCTGGCCGCCGTCGCGGCTGTGGTCTCCTTCGCCAACGGGAGCTGGCTCGGTGTCGTGTGGGTACTGCTGGCGGGCCTGACCTCGAACATGGCCTGGTACTACCACCGCAGGACGGCGCGGCCCGCGGAGCGCCAGGACGTCTGAGGCGGCTCGCTCAGGGGACGAACACGTTCTGGGGTTCGCCCTCCCAGAAGCGGAAGTACTCCAGCCCCAGATAGGTCTCCGGTTCGGAGACGTCCATACCCCGCAGCAGGGTGTCGACGAAGTCCCAGAAGACCTCGTTGACCTGCGGAATCCACAAGCACCCGAAGACGATCAGCAGCCCGAACGGAGCGAGTGGCTCCGCCTGCTGCCGGGCGCGGGGCGACAGCCAGGGTTCCAGGACGCCGAAGCCGTCGAGCCCCGGCACGGGCAGCAGGTTCAGCAGCGCGGCGGTCACCTGGAGCAGCGCGAGAAAGGCCAGCGCGCAGCGGAAGGCGACGGGGACGTCGTGCATCGCGCCGAGCCAGAACGGTGCCGTGAGCACGGCCGCGAACAGCGCGTTCGTCAGCGGTCCGGCCGCCGAGATCAGGCTGTGCCGCCAGCGGCCCCTGATCCGGCCGCGTTCGATGTAGACCGCACCGCCGGGCAGGCCGATGCCGCCGAGGACGACGAAGAGCACCGGCAGCACGATGCTGAGCATGGCGTGCGTGTAGTGCAGCGGGTTCAGCGTCAGATATCCCTTCGCCCCCACGGACACGTCTCCGGCCCGCAGCGCCGACCGGGCGTGCGCGTACTCGTGCAGGCACAGCGAGATGATCCATCCGGAGACGACGAAGAAGAACACGGCGACGCCCGTCACCTCGGCCCAGCCGGCCCAGACAGCCCAGCCGGAGACCGCCATGATCGCGACGAGACCGAGGAAGACCGGGCTGATCCGGTGATGGTCCGGGTGGGTGGCGGTGCTGGTCATGGATCCAGACCGTACCCGCAGCGGCCGGAGCCCGCGAACCCCGCGTCCGATACCGGCCGTTGGGGCCGACTGGCCCGCCGGAGCAGTCTTCGGCGGGCCAGGAACAGGGTCACCGCGCCGCGGCCGAGGACTTCGGCGCCGCTCCGGAGGCTGCCGGGGACACGTCCGGGGGCGCCTCCGCGGCGGCTGCCGCGGGAGCCCGGGCCGCCACCCCCCGTCCGCCGCGCCGTCCCGCCAGCGACACCAGCGTGACGCCGCCGATCAGCAGCGCGGCGGCCAGGGCGTCCGGCGCGGTGATGCGTTCGCCCAGCAGCACCGCTGCCGAGGTCATGCCGAAGACCGGCACCAGCAGTGAGAAGGGTGCCACGGCCGAGGCGTCGTAGTGCCGCAGCAGGAATCCCCAGGCGGCGAAGCCGAAGAGGGTCGCGACCCAGGCGACGAAGCAGACGGCGCCGAGCCCGCCGAGGTCGAGGGAGCGCAGCGCGGCGAGGTCGGCGGCGGGGCCTTCGAAGAGGAGGGAGAGCACCGCCAGCGGCAGCGGCGGGACGAGACTCACCCACACCATCCACGAGAGCGCGTCCGGGGGTGCCGCCTTCCGGGTCAGCACGTTGGACACGCCCCAGGCCGCGGCCGCCGCGACGACCAGGAGGAAGCCGCCCAGCGGGCCCGCCGAGCCCTGCCCCGCGCCGGCCACCGCGATCCCGGCCAGCGCCACCGCCATACCGGTCAGCCGCACCCTGCCGAGTCGTTCGTGCAGGAAAGCGGCGGCGAAGACGGCGGTGAAGACCGCCTGCACCTGGAGGACGAGTGAGGAGAGTCCCGCGGGCATCCCGGCGCGCATCCCGATGAACAGCAGCCCGAATTTCGCCACTCCCAGGGCCAGCCCGACGGCGACGATCCAGCGCAGCGCGACGCCGGGGCGGCGGACGAGGAAGACGGCGGGGAGCGCGGCGACCAGGAAGCGCAGCGCGGAGAAGAGCAGCGGCGGGAAGTGCCGCAGCCCGATGTCGATGACGACGAAATTGACACCCCAGACGGCGGTGACGAGGACGGCGAGGGCGCAGTGGAGGGGACGCAGGCGCATGCTCCGATCGTCGCGGGCCGGACCGTTCAGTACCAGCACAGACTTCTTCATGGTTGGATTCAGCGATACTGAATCGTCCGTGCCGCTGGACCGCCGTGCCCGCCGTGCGGGCGCGGAAACCGGAGAGGGGCGCAGAGACGTGCTCGACCTGTCCAGACTGCGTGCGCTGCACGCGGTCCACCTGCACGGTTCGGTGGGGAAGGCCGCGCAGGCGCTCGGCTACACCCCGTCCGCCGTCTCCCAGCAGGTCGCCAAGCTGGAACGGGAGACCGGCACCGCGCTGCTGGAGCGGGCGGGGCGCGGGATCGCCCTCACCGACGACGCGCTGATGCTGGTGCGGACCGCGGAGGAGGTGCTCGGCCTCGTCGAACAGGCCGAGGTCGCGCTGGAGCAGCGCAAGGGGCACCCCGCCGGTCAGCTGCGGCTCGCGGCCTTCCCCAGCGGCGCCCGCGGGCTGATGCCCCGCGTCCTGGCGCAACTCGCCGCCGACCACCCGCAACTGGACCTGCGGATGTCGGAGGTCGATCCGCATCTCTCGGTGGGGCTGGTGGCCAGGGGCGAGATCGATCTGGCCCTGGCCCACGACTGGGACATCACCCCGATGCCCGCACCCGAGGGGGTGCGCAGCGTTCCGCTGGGCGTGGACACCTGCGAGGTGCTGGTGCCGGCCGGGCATCCGCTGGCCACGCTGGACACCCTGCGGACGGCGGACCTGGCCGGCCGGCGCTGGGTGTGCCAGCCGCCGGGCACCGTCTGCCACGACTGGCTGCACACGACGCTGCGCGCCGCGGGCCAGGAGCCGGATGTCGCCTACTACGTGGCCGAGTTCCAGACCCAGGTCGCCCTGGTCGCCGCGGGGCTGGGCATCGCCCTGCTGCCCCGGCTGGGGCGGGGGCCGCTGCCCGACGGGGTGGTGCTGCGCCCCCTGGAGCCCACGCCCACCCGCCGGTTGTTCGCGGTCACCCGCGACGGGCTGCTGCGTCGCCCGGCGGTCAGGGTGGCGCTGCGCGTCCTGCGCGAGGCGGCGAGCGCCGTTCCCTCCTCCGCGTGCTGCCAATGCCACCGACAGGGTGGTGTGGACTCGCTCAAAGAGTGACGTTACGGCGGATTCCGGAGCAGAAGCCGCGATGCCTGCTGTTCTGAACCGGTGCGAGTGCACATCTCCCGACGTCCCGCCGACAGGGGCGGAGCAGACGCGGGAAGAGGAAAGGACAGCCAGATGAGGAAGTCGGCAACAACCCGCCGCGCACGGGCCCTGACCGTGGTGGCGGCGATGGCGACGGCGCTGGTGGGCATGGCCCCGGTGGCGGCGGTCGCCGGTGACGGGCCCGACGGCGGTCACCACCACAAGCGCGGCTACGTCTGCGACCGGCTGGAGCGGGACCACCGCGACCACCACCATCATGCCGCGGTCGGCAGCGGCCGGTGCCACGCGATCAACGCCCCGCGCCGCGGCGACATCCGCGGGCCGTTCACCATCCAGACCCGGCACGGCCACCACAAGGTGCTCTGCGTGAGCAGGCACGGCGGCTCCGGCTACGCCAACACCCCCAAGTGGGTGCGCGGTAAGGACTGCCGCCGCGCCTGACCGGCGGGGCACGCCACGGGCCGGGAGCACGGACTCCTCCGTGCTCCCGGCCCGTTCGGCGTCCGGCCTCCCGCGCACGCCCCCTGCGGCCCGCTGTCCGCATCGCGTCCGCGCTCCGGCCCCCGGATCTCCCACCGCCCCCGGAAATCGCTCCCGGTTCCCCGGAAGGCCGGGAGCGGTCCGCGTCGGCCGTCTGCCCACCGGGTGCCGCACGGCCGATGGCAGTATGTGAGGGTGCGCTACCTCTATCGCGTTCTGGGAACCACCCAGGCCCTCCGCCAGGACGGCACCGCCGTGCCGATCGGGGGAGCGCGGCTGCGCGCTCTGCTGACCGCGCTCGCTCTCGCGGGGGGCCGCACGGTGCGCTCCGGTGAACTCGCCGCATCCGTGTGGGGGGAGGACGAGGACCCGCCGGCCGACGAGACGGCGGCGCTCCAGGCACTCGTCGGACGGCTGCGCAGGTCCCTGGGCCGGGAGGCGGTGGGCTCCGGGGAGGGCGGCTACCGGCTGGTGGCCGACCGCGACGACATCGACCTGTACCGCTTCGAGCGGCTGGCCTCGGAGGGGGCCGCCGCGCTCGCGGACGACGACCCGGCCAAGGCCGTCGACCTTCTGGACGACGCCCTCGCCCTGTGGCGCGGCCCCGCGCTGACCGACCTGCCCGACGGGGGAGGGGCCGCCGGTGTCCGCGCCGCCGACCGCGCGCTGGGCGCCCGTCGGCACCGGGCCGAGGCGGCGCTCGCCCTCGGCCGGGCCGAGGAAGTGCTGCCCTCGGTGCGGCAGTTGGCCGCCGAGCACCCGATCGACGAACCGCTGCAGGCGGTCCTGCTGCGCGCGCTGCGCGACGCGGGCCGCACCGCCGAGGCGCTGGCCGCCTACGAGGTGGTCCGCGCCCGGCTCGCCGACCGGCTGGGAACCGATCCGGGCGCCGAACTCCGGGAACTGCACGCCCGCTTGCTGGCCGACGAGCCTCCGGCGGCCGTCCCGGAGCGCTCCGCCGGGCCCGCAGCGGGACGGCCGTCCCGGCGGGCGCCGGGGAATCTGCGGGCCGGTCTCACCTCGTTCGTCGGCCGGGACGCTGAGATCGAGGCGCTGTCCCGGGAGCTGGGTGCGGCGCGGTTGGTGACGCTGACCGGGCCCGGTGGGGCGGGCAAGACCCGGCTGTCCTTGGAGGCGGCGGCGCGGGCCCGCGCGGAGCGCGGCGAGGAGTGGGCGGACGGTGTGTGGGTGGCCGAACTCGCCGCCGTACGCGACCCGGAGGACCAGGGGGCGACGGCGGAGGCCGTGCTCACCGCGCTCGGCGGGCGCGAGACCCTGCTGACCGGTACCACCGCAGAGGGGCTGCGGGCGGCCTCCGACCCGACGGTGGGAGATCCGCTGGCCCAGCTGTCCGAACGCTGCGCGGCCCGCCGGATGCTGCTGGTGCTGGACAACTGCGAGCATCTCGTCGGGGCGGCGGCGCGGGTGGTGGAGCGGCTGCTGGTGGAGTGCCCGGGGGTCAGCGTGCTGGCCACCAGCCGCGAACCGCTCGGTGTGCCCGGTGAGTTCGTCCGCCCGGTCGAGCCGTTGCCGGACCCGGTGGCGCTGCGGCTGCTGGCCGAACGGGGCGCCTCCGCGCGTCCCGGGTTCCGGGTCGAGGACGATCCGGAGGCGTGTGCCGAGATCTGCCGCCGGCTGGACGGGCTGCCGCTGGCGATCGAGCTGGCGGCGGCCCGGCTGCGCTCGCTCGCCCCCGGGCAGCTCGCCCGCCGTCTCGACCAGCGGTTCCGGCTGCTCAACAGCGGCAGTCGGACGGTGCTGCCGCGTCAGCAGACGCTGCGCGCGGTGGTCGACTGGTCGTGGGAGCTGCTGGACGCGGCGGAGCGGGCTGTGCTGCGGCGGCTGTCGGTCTTCGTGGGCGGCTGCCGGCTGGAGCAGGTCGAGGAGGTGTGCGCGGATCTGGCCGAGCGGACGGACGAGGACATCGCCGCGCTGCTCAGTTCCCTTGTCGACAAGTCGCTGGTGGTGGCCGCCCCCGACGACGCGGCCGGGATGCGCTACCGGCTGCTGGAGACCGTCGCCGAGTACGCCGCCGAGAAGCTGGACGCGGTGCCGGGCGAACGGGAGCACGCCGAGCGCCGCCATCTGGTCGTCTACCGCGAGCTGGCCCGCAACGCCGATCCGCTGCTGCGCGGGCCCCAGCAGGTCACCTGGCTGGACCGGCTGGAGCGCGAGCACGACAACATCCGCGCCGCACTGCGCCGGGCCGTCGCCGCCCGGGACGAGCACGAGGCGCTGTGCATGATCCTGTCGATGAGCTGGTTCTGGCAGCTGCGCGGCCACCGCGGCGACGCCCGCCACTGGGGGGACGCCGCGCTGGCCCTCGGCCCCGACCCCTTCGCCGCCCCGGCCCGCCCCGCACCGCCGCTGTACGAGCCGTGCACCGCCAAGCCGCCGCCCATGAGCGAGGAGCAGCTCTGGGAGGCCCGGCGCGGGGCGCGGCTGATGGTGCTGGCGGACGCGGAGGAGGGCGTGCGGGAGCTGGCGAGCCCGCAGCGGCAGGCGGAGCTGCGCACCATCACCCGGGTCTACTCGCCGGGGATGCCGCAGGTGTGCCGTATCCCGGGCTGCATGTGGTTCTTCGCCTGGATGATGATCGGTGAGGTGGGCAAGCTCGCGGAGCTGTCCGACGCCTTCGTGGCGGGCTGCCGCGAACTGGGCTACGAGTGGGAGCTGGCCTTCGCCCTCCAGCTCCGCGCCAAACTCACCAGCGACCACCCCGAGAGCTGGGACCGGTCGACCGCGGACGCGGCGGAGAGCCTGGAGATCTTCCGCCGGGTCGGGGACGCCTGGGGGGAGGCCGAGGCGCTCTCGGGCCGCGCCGAAGCGCTCACCGCCCGGGGGGAGTTCGCGCGCGCCGCCGAGGACTGCCGGCACGCCATCGCCCGGGCCGACCAGCTGGGCGCCCACAGCCAGGTGCCGCAGCTCAAGTCCCGGCTGGGATCGGTGCTGGTGGAGCTGGACGACCCGGCGCAGGTGGCCGAGGGCGAGCGGCTGATGGAGGAGGCCACCGAGGAGTCGGAGCACATGGGCGGCGAAGGCCCCAACTTCGCAGCTGTGCAGTGGGCCATCCATCTCACCCGGCTGGGCCGGACCACATCGGCGCGGGCGCTGCTGATCCCGCTGGTCGACCAGTTCGCCGAGCGGATCCCGCAGCTCTTCGCGGGGATGATCGAGGGCGTGCTGGCCTGGACGTATGTCGAGGACGGCCACGGCGAAGAGGCGCTGGCCATCGTCCAGGAGTCGATCCTCAAGACCCGCGAGGTGGTGGCGGAGGCCATCGCCCCGCACCTGACGCTGAGCCAGTTCCTGACCGCCGCACGGGCCCTGGCGCTGCTCGGCCGGGGCACCGAGGGCGGGCGCCTGGTCGGTGCCTACGACGGCCTCTCGAAGCTGCCGGAGGGGCACTTCCCGCACCCCGTCGAGCGCGCGTCGCGGAAGGCCGCCGAAGCGGCCGTGCGGGAAGCGCTGCCCGGGGGAGGAGCGTACGCACGGGCGTACGCCTCCGGCGCCGGCCTCACCCTGGCGGAAGCTGTCGACCTGGTGCGCGACGCCTGAACCGGAGCGCCGCGGTCCCGGGCGCGCCGCGCCCGGGACCGGTCGGCGCCCGGTTCTGTCCGGCTGCGGAGTCGCCGGCCTGAACCGCTCCGGCAGGGCCGGCTGCGGTACCCGGCACCGTCAGGTCTTCTTGCGGAACTTCGTGATGGCGATCGGTGCCGTGACGGCCGTCAGCCCCACCGACCAGATCACCGTCCACATCACCGGGTTGGCGACCTCGCCCTGGCCGAGCATCAGCCCGCGCGCCGCGTCGGCGAGGTGGGTGAGCGGATTGACGTCGGTGAACGCCTTGAGCCAGCCGGGCATGGTGCCGGGCGGCACGAAGACCGAGGAACCGAACTGCAGCGGCATCAGCACCAGGAACGAGACGCCCTGCACGGCCTGCGCCGTGTTCATCGTCAGACCCAGCAGGATGAAGATCCACAGCAGCGAGGCGCCGAACAGCGCGGTCAGCCCGATGGCGGCCAGCATCCCCAGCCAGTGGCCGTTGATCTCGAAGCCGTTCAGGAAGCCCACGGTCAGCAGGACGGTCACGGCGACCAGCATGCGGCCGATCTCGACGACCGACTTGGCTATGAGCACCGAGGAGCGGGCGATCGGCATGGACCGGAAGCGGTCCATCACGCCTTTCCGGAAGTCCTCGTTGATGCCCGTGCCGACCGCCATGGCGATGGACATGCCCATCATGCCCATCATGCCGGGGATCAGATACTGGACGTACTGGTCCCGGTCGCCGCTGGCGCCGTCCCCGCCGATGGCGCCGCCGAAGACGTAGACGAACAGCAGCGTGAAGATGATGGGCATCAGCAGCGCGTCCATCATCGACTCGGGGTCCTGCTTGATCTGCAGGGCGTTGCGCCGCACGAGCGCGCCGATGTGCCGCAGATTGGCCTGCAGCCCGATCCGGCCCTCCACCGTGCCGGGCTTCTCGGGCGCGGAGCCGCTGCCCGTCCCGGACCCGGTCGGGGACTCCCCGGATTGGGGCGCTTTGACGGTGGCGGTACTCACGCCGCGACCTCCTCGAGCTCGTTGTCGTCGTCCTGATGGGTGGCCTTCTGGCCGGTGAGGGCGAGGAACACCTCGTCCAGGCTGGGCAGATGGGTGGCGATGTCGGCGATCGCGAAGCCGCGCTCGCCCAGCAGCGCGACCACGGCGGTGAGCTGCTCGTCGCTGACGATCGGGACGCTGACCACGCCCGACGCCTCGTCGGCGGTGGCGCCCGCCAGCCCGTCCAGCCCGGCCTGGGCCAGCGCGCCGACCATCCGCTGCAGCTCGCCGGGGTCCGCCGGGCGGACCTCCAGGGTGCGGCCCCCGACCTTCGCCTTCAGCTCGGGCACCCGGCCCTCGGCGATTATCCGGCCGCGGTCGATGACGGTCAGCTCCTCGGCGAGCTGCTCCGCCTCCTCCATGTACTGGGTGGTGAGCAGGACGGTGTTGCCGTCGGCCACGATGTTCTTGACCTCGTCCCAGACCTCGTTGCGGGTGCGGGGGTCGAGACCGGTGGTGGGCTCGTCCAGGTAGAGGACCTTGGGGCGGCCGATCATGGAGGCCGCCAGGTCGAGGCGGCGGCGCATGCCGCCGCTGTACTTCATCACGGGGCGCCGGGCCGCCTCGGTCAGGGAGAACCGCTCCAGCAGTTCGTCCGCGCGCTCGCGGGACTGGGAGCGGGACAGGTCGAGCAGCCGCCCGATCATGTACAGGTTCTCCCAGCCCGACAGCTTCTCGTCCACCGAGGCGTACTGGCCGGTCAGACCTATCGTGCGGCGCAGCTCGCGGGGCTGGCGCACCACGTCGTACCCGGCCACCTTCGCCGTGCCCCCGTCGGGCTGCAGCAGGGTGGAGAGCATCCGGACGAGCGTCGTCTTGCCCGCGCCGTTGGGGCCCAGCACACCCATCACGGTGCCTTCGCGCACGTCGAGGTCGATGCCGTCGACCGCCTTCGTCTCCCCGAAGTGTTTGACCAGCCCGCGGACCTCGACCGCGTTCGTCGTCTTCTCTCGCGTCATGCGGCCAATATGACAGCCGCCACTGACAAACGACCGACAGCCCACCGACAGCACCGGGGCAGCGCTGTCGGCGGGCTGTCGCCGTCACCGGCGGGCCGCTGCGCGGCGGGGCACCGTCACCGGGCGTCCGCGTGCGCGGCGGCGCCGGTCCGGCTCACTCGTAGGAGTGCTCAGCGGCCGGGAAGGCACCGGTGGTGACGTCTTCGGCGAACGCGCGGGCCGCGTCGCCCAGCACCGAGCGCAGCGCGGCGTACTGCTTCACGAAGCGCGGCAGCTTGCCGGGGGTGAGGCCCGCCATGTCGGTCCACACCAGCACCTGCGCGTCGCACTCGCTCCCGGCGCCGATGCCGATCGTGGGGATCTGCAGGGCCCGGGTCACCTCGGCGGCGACCGGTGCGGGCACCATCTCCAGGACGAGTGCGAAGGCCCCGGCGTCCTGCACCGCCTTGGCGTCCCGCATGAGCTGCGCAGCCGCCTCCTCGCCGCGCCCCTGCACCCGGTAGCCCATGGCGTGCACGGACTGCGGGGTGAGCCCTATGTGTGCCATCACGGGGATGCCGGAGCGCGCCAGCAGGCCGATCCGGTCGGCCGAGCGCTCCCCGCCCTCGATCTTGACGGCCTGCGCGCCGGCTTCCTTGACGAGCCGGGTGGCGCTGCGCAGCGCCTGCACCTCTCCCTCCTGGTACGAGCCGAACGGCAGGTCCGCGACGATCAGGCCGCGGCTGGTGCCCCGCACCACGGCGGCCGTCAGCATCGTCATCTCGTCCATGGTGACCGGCACGGTCGTCTCGTAGCCGAGGTGGCAATTGCCCATCGAATCGCCGACCAGGACGACGGGGATACCGGCCTCGTCGAAGACGGAGGCGGTCATCGCGTCGTAGGCGGTGAGCATGGGCCACTTCTCGCCCCGCTCTTTGGCGAGTGCGAGGTCGCGCACGGTCACACGGCGATTACGGGTGCCCCCGTAGAGCGTCTGCGGCATGGCATTGACTCCTGTTGTCGTCTCGAAGCGCCCCAACGGCGTCTCCGGATCCAGGTCCATGCTGGCACGCCCCTCCGCGGTCCGGTAGGGGACCCGTCCGGCAGCGGATCACGACCGGGTGCGCCCGCGGTCCCGGCGCCGGGTGCCGGACGGCGCGGCGGGCGGGAGGCCGGCCCGGGGCGTACCGGCGGCACCGCCGGACGGCGTGGTCAACGGCCCGGACGCCGCTGCGACCGGGCCGTGACCGGCTTGCGGGCGCGCCGGAGCGGACCGGCTGCCGCCGCCGGGTGTCCGGGTTGTGTCACAGTCGCGGTCCGGCCCCGGCCTGCCGGAACTCCCGGCGCTCCGCGCCTCGTCCTCCCCTCGACTCCGGAAACCGGAATCGGGCGGAAGCGGCGGTGGGACCGCGGGGTTCGACTGGATGAAAACCGTTATCGCCTATCGTTCATCGAGCACCAGCACAGGCAAGTGAGGACGGCGGATGGCGCGCGCGTACACGTCGGAGGCCACGTACCACGAGGACGGCGGCGAGCGGCGGGGACGGTGGTCCCGCTGGTCCGGCCGGCTGCCGCGAGGCAGCGCCCCGGGGCGGTGGGGGGCGGGCGCCTGGCGGCGCGGCCTGGTCCTCGCGGCGGTCGCGCTGCTCCTGGGGCTGGCGTTCTTCCTGCACGCCGAGGTGCCCAACGCGGTCGGCAACCTGGGTTCGCTGTGGGAGACGTTCCTGCCGTGGGGCGGCCTGCTGATCGTGGTGCTGCTGGTCGCGGCGGTGCTGCGCCGCTCGGCCACCGCGCTGGTCGCGCTGCTGGTGCCCGCACTGATGTGGGTGAACCTGTTCGGCGGTCTCTTCAGCGACAAGACCGGTGGCGCCGCCGGCGATCTGACCGTCGTCACCCACAACGTCAACGCCGGCAACCCCGACCCGCGGGGCACCGCCGAGGCGCTGGTCGATTCCGGGGCCGACGTCATCGCGCTGCAGGAGGTCTCCTCGTCGCAGGCCGGCGCCTACCGGTCGGCCCTCGACCGCACCCACCCGTACCACGAGCTCGCGGGCACGGTCGGGATCTGGAGCAAGTACCCGCTCTCCGGGGCCAGGACCGTCGACATCAAGATGGGCTGGCCGCGCGCGATGCGAGCCACGGTGCGCACCCCGAAGGGCGAGGTCGCCGTCTACGCCGCACATCTGCCCTCGGTGCGGGTGCAGTTCCGCTCCGGCTTCACCGCCGGGCAGCGGGACGGCAGTGCCGAGGCGCTGGGCGAGGCGATCGCACACGATCCGGCGGACAAGGTCCTCCTGCTCGGCGATCTCAACGGCACCATGAACGACCGCGCGCTCGCGCCCATCACCTCCCAGATGCGGTCCGCGCAGGGCGCCGCGGGGGACGGCTTCGGGTTCAGCTGGCCCGCCTCCTTCCCGATGGCCCGGATCGACCAGATCATGCTCAAGGGCGCCGACCCCGTCTCGGCCTGGACGCTCCCGGCGACGGACAGCGACCACCTGCCGATCGCGGCGAGGATCGACCTGGCGGACTGAACCGGCCGGGCCCGCTCCGGCGGCCCCGGCGGCGCAGGCCGTTTTGCACCGGGGAACATCCGACTGCGAGACTTTGTTGCGGAGCAATACATAGGGGGCAGTGCCGCCTCCGGCCGCTGCCCGCTCCTCCCCTCCACACCTCCGCACACCCTTCATCCCGCATCCCCGCGCCGGGCCGCCCTGCCGCCCGGCGCGCGGTACTCCCCGCTGTCCGGCGCGCGAACGCCGCACCCGGCCGGGGCCCGTACGCTTCGAAAGGTTCTCTCCGCATGCCTGTGGCTCTGCTCGCACTCGCCGTGGGCGCCTTCGGTATCGGCACCACAGAGTTCGTGATGATGGGCCTGCTGCCGAACGTCGCCGACGATCTCGGCACCTCGGTACCGACCGCCGGATATCTGGTGTCGGCCTACGCCCTCGGCGTCGTCCTCGGCGCCCCGCTGCTGACCGCCGTCGGGGCCCGCGTGCCGCGCAAGCTGATGCTGCTGCTGCTCATGGGCCTGTTCACCCTCGGCAACCTCGCCTCGGCGCTCGCCCCCGGCTTCGGCACCCTGCTGGCCGGGCGGCTGCTGGCGGGGCTGCCGCACGGCGCCTTCTTCGGTGTCGGCGCGGTGGTCGCGGCCCGGCTCGTCCGCGAGGGCCGGGCCGCCCGCGCCGTGGCCACCATGTTCCTGGGCCTGACCGTCGCCAACATCGTCGGCGTCCCCGGTGGCACCGCGCTCGGTCAGCAACTCGGCTGGCGCGCCACCTTCGTGGTCGTCACCCTCATCGGGCTGCTCGCCATGACGGCCCTGGCGCTGCTCGTGCCCCGGATGCCGCTGGAGCACCAGGGCGGTGTACGCCACGAGCTGCGCGCCCTGGGCAACCGCCAGGTCGTCCTGGGACTGCTGACCGCCGTCTTCGGCTTCGGCGGCGTCTTCGCCGTCTACAGCTATCTCGCCTCGATGATGACGGAGGTCACCGGACTCGCCGAGACGTCGGTCACCTGGGTGCTGGCGCTGTTCGGCATCGGTATGACGCTGGGCACCCTGATCGCCGGGCCGCTGACCGACCGTGCGCCGCGCCGCACGCTGTACGCGGCCCTCGGGCTGATGGCCGTGCTGATGGTGGCCTTCCACTTCGCGGCGCCGGTGAAGTGGGCGGCGCTGCTGCTGGTCGGGCTGCTGGGCGCGGTCGGCTTCCTGATCACCACGCCGGTCCAGATGCTGGTGATGCGGGCGGCCTCGCACGCGCCCACGATCGCCTCCGCCTCGAACCACTCGGCGTTCAACCTGGCCAACGCGGGCGGCGCCTGGCTCGGCGGTGTGGTCATCGCCGCGGGCTGGGGCTGGACGTCACCCACGCTGGTCGGCGCCGTGCTCGCGCTGACCGGACTCGCCATCGCCGTCACGGCGGGCGTACTGGACCGCGGCGACTCGCGGGTGGTCGCCCGGGCGCAGGAAGCCCCGGTGGAGGTCCCCTCCGGCGGCTAGGGCCACCCGTCCCGCATCCCGCACCCCCGGCGCGGGGTGCGGGATGCCGCCGGACTCCTGCGCGGCCGGCGGCTGCTCCGGGGCGCCGTCAGCCCTCCCGCCACCGGTTGGTGATCGGCAGCCGGCGGTCCTTGCCGAAGCCCTTGGGGGAGATCTTCGTGCCCGGCGGGTACTGCCGGCGCTTGTACTCGGCCCGGTCCGTCATCCGCAGCACCCGGGTCACCGTCTCCGCGTCGAAGCCCGCCGCGATGATGGCCTCGGCACCCTGGTCGCCGTCGACGTAGCGCTTCAGGACGCGGTCGAGCACGTCGTAGTCGGGCAGCGAGTCGCTGTCCACCTGTCCGGGTGCCAGCTCGGCACTGGGGGGTTTGGTGATCGAGCGCTCCGGGATGGGCGGGGTGTCGCCGCGTTCCTCGGCCGCCCGGTTGCGCCACGTCGCGAGGCGGAACACGTTCGTCTTGTAGACGTCCTTGATCGGACCATAGGCGCCCACCGCGTCGCCGTACAGCGTCGAATAGCCCACCGCCAGCTCGGACTTGTTCCCCGGGGCCAGCACGATGGGGCCCTCCTGGTTGGAGAGGGCCATCAGCGTCGTGCCGCGCAGCCGCGCCTGGAGGTTCTCCTCCGCGAGCCCGGTGAGGCCCAGCGAGTCCATGTAGGCCGCGAACATCGGCTCGATCTCGACCGTGCGGAAGTGCAGCCCGGTGCGCTCCGCGAGCTCCGCCGCGTCCTCCCGGGAGTGCCCGGAGGAGTAGCGCGAGGGCATCGAGACGCCGTACACATGCTCGGCTCCGACCGCGTCGCAGGCGATCGCGGCCGTCAGTGCCGAGTCGATGCCGCCGGAGAGCCCGATCAGCACCGAGCTGAAACCGTTCTTGACCACGTACGCGCGCAGTCCGACCACCAGTGCGGTGTAGATCTCCTCGTCGTCGGCCAGCCGCGGTGCCTCGCTGCCGACGGCCTCCGGCGGGTAGGCGGGCAGCGGTTCGGCGGAGACGACGCGGTGGTCGATGCGCAGGCCGTCGTCCACCTCGCCCGACGGCGGGGTCGCGGCGGCCGCCGGCAGCTCCAGGTCCAGGACGACGCACCGCTCCTCGAACTGGGGCGCCCGCGCCAGCACCTGGCCGTCCGCGGCCACCACGATCGAGTCGCCGTCGAAGACCAGTTCGTCCTGGCCGCCGACCTCCGCGAGGTAGGCGGTGGTGCAGCCCGCCTCCTGCGCCCGCTTGCGCACCAGTTCCAGCCGGGTGTCGTCCTTGTCCCGCTCGTAGGGCGAGGCGTTGATCGACAGCAGCAGCCCGGCCCCCGCGCTGCGCGCCGCCGGGACCCGGCCGCCCTCCTGCCACAGGTCCTCGCAGATGGCGAGCGCGACATCGACGCCGTGCACCCGGACGACCGGCATGGTGTCGCCCGGCACGAAGTACCGGAACTCGTCGAAGACCCCGTAGTTCGGCAGGTGGTGCTTGGCGAAGGTCAGCACGACCTCGCCCCGGTGCAGCACGGCGGCCGCGTTCTGCGGAGCACCCGCGGGCTGGCCGTAGTGCGGCCGGGCCTGCGCGCAGCGGTCCAGATAGCCGACGACGACCGGCACCTCGCCGAGCCCCTCGTCGGCCAGTCGCCGGGCGAGCTCCCGCACGGCGGTGCGGCTCGCCTCCACGAAGGAACCGCGCAGCGCCAGGTCCTCGACCGGGTAGCCGGTCAGCATCATCTCCGGGAACGCGACCAGGTGGGCGCCCCGTTCGACGGAGTGCCGGGTCCAGCGGAGGACCGCGGCGGCGTTCCCCTCCAGGTCGCCGACGGTGGAGTCGATCTGATTCAGGGCGAGACGTAGTTGAGCCACGCACCCGAGTGTAATCGTCGGGCTGACGCTATGGCTCGGGGTATCCACCCGGTGCGGGTCCCCGGCCGGCCCCGGGGCGGGCCCCGGGACGCATCCGGGACCCGCCTCCGCGGCGCCCGGGCCTCCGGAGCGCCGTGCGGGCACGAAGACCGCACCGAGTGGCTACCCGCGGTAGCCGAGCACCGTCATCATCCCCGACCCGCTGTGGTAGACGTTGTGGCAGTGCACCAGCCACAGCCCTGGGTTGTCGGCGTCGAAGTCCACCTCCAGCGTCCTGCCCGGCAGCACGATCGCGGTGTCCTTGCGGGGGCCGCCGTCCGGCAGCGCGAAGGTGTGGCCGTGCAGATGCATCGGGTGCCACATGCCGGTGGTGTTCACGAAACGCAGCCGCACCCGCTCGCCCGCCGTCACGGGGTGCCGCCGCCGCGGGTCGTACTGTCGGCCGCCGATGCCCCAGTCGTACCGCGCCATGGAGCCCGTCAGCCGCAGGGTGACGGTCCGGTCCGGCTTGCGGGGAGCGAGCCGGACCGCGTCCGCGGCCGTCAGCCTCCCCGCGGTCAGCGGAGTGCCGGACAGCTCCTCCGGACGGGCGGCGGCCGGGGGCGCGGCACCCGGCGCGGTGCGCAGCAGCGCGCGGGCCGTCCCCTGCTTGCCCTCGGCCAGTGCGGTGAGGGGGAAGACGCCGTCTCCCGCGGTGACCAGGACGTCGTAGCGCTCACCCATGCCGAGCAGCAGCGCGTCGGTGGCGGTGTGCCCGACGGGGTAGCCGTCGGTGTGGGTCACGGTCATCCGGTGCCCGCCCAGCGCGACCCGGTAGGCGGTGTCGCCGCCCGCGTTGATCAGGCGGATGCGGATGCGGTCGCCCGGCTTCGCGCGGAAGGTCTCCGGATCCGTCCGGGTGCGGCCGTTGACCAGGTGGTGCGGGTAGTCCACGTCGCCCGCGTCGCCGCCCAGCACCGGGCTGCCGGTGCCGGGCATGCCGGGCATGCCGGGTGCGTCCCCGCTGCCGTGTCCGCCGGTTCCGTCCCCGTCGCCGCCGTCCGCTCCGCCGCCGTGGTCCATGCCGCGGTGCAGTGCGGCCAGGACGGTCTCGGGGGTGGCGCCGTCCACGCCGTCCAGCCAGTCGTCCAGGACGACCACCCACTCCTTGTCGTAGCGCAGCGGCTCCCTCGGGTCCTCGACGATCAGCGGCGCGTACAGCCCGCGGTCCCGCTGGAGGCCGGAGTGCGGGTGGAACCAGTAGGTGCCGGGGTCGGGGACGGCGAACCGGTAGGTGAAGTCCGCGCCCGGCCGGATCTCCCGCTGGGTGAGCCCCGGGACGCCGTCCATGTCGTTGCGCAGGGCCAGCCCGTGCCAGTGCACCGAGGTGGCCGCCGGGAGGTGGTTGGCGAGGGTGACTTCCAGGGTGCCGCCCGCGGTGGCGCGGACCTCCTGGCCGGGGATCCGGTTTCCGTAGGCCCAGGTGGGGACGGTGACGCCGGAGCCCAGCGCGAGCCGGGTGCGGGTCGCGGTGAGCCGCACCCGGCGGGTGCGGCCGTGCGGGCGCCGGGCCTCGGCAGCCCGGACCTCGGGGCCGTCCGGCCGGACGTGGCCGCCGGTGCCCTCGGCGTCGGCGGTGTCCGGGCGGCCGCGCTCGGCGCAGCCGGCGGTCAGTCCGGTGGCGGCCAGGGCGGCGGCGCCCAGAACGGTCCGGCGGGCGGGAAGGGAACGCATGTGCATACCTCGCGTGGTGTGGTGTCGAGCCTGGGTGCGGGCGCACGCACACCGCACCCCGGGACGGCCGGTGTCGGCCGCCCGCCGGGCGGTGCGGTGTGTGTGCGGGCCCGCTCAGATCCGCAGGACCGACAGGCGCGCGAGTCTCGACGAGGTGCCCGGCGGCGGCAGTGGACGCAGTGCGCGCCGTATCCCGGCGTGGCAGGGCTCCCGTCCGTCCGTGCCGCGTGGTGTCAGGACGGTGACGGCGGCTCCCGGCAGCGCGGCGGCCGTCCACGCGCCCAGTACGGCCAGGCAGACGGAGAGCGGGTCGGTGCCGGTCCCGTGCCCGCCGCCGTGGTCCGGCTCCCGGGGCGCGGAATCCCCGTGCGGGGCCGCGGTGTTCGCGGCGCCGCCCTGGAGGCGGGGCGGCTGCGCCGAATGCGCCGGGGAGACCGTTCCCTCACCGGCCCCGGCCTCTTCCGCACTCCCGCCGTGGACCGCGGGGGCGGTCAGGTGCGCGGCGACCTGCGGGGCCTCCGGTGTCCCGGCGGCGGAGTGTCCGAGGGTGTGCATGCCGACGAGCCCCGACAGCAGGGCGGCGAGCAGCAACAGGCGCCCGCACCACATGCCGCGGGCGCGCATGCCGCGGGCGCGGCTCGGGCGCTCGCCGGTCGGCACGGGTCGCATGCGACCACCTTAGCCGGATGCCCGCAGGGGGTATGCGCCGGTGCCCCGCGCCGGAATTCGCAGGGTTCCTGCTTATATGACGTAGCGGTGGCGGCGTTCGGTCATTGACGTGAACTCGCCACCACGCACAGGATGCCCAGCATGTTGGAGGCTCTTGATCTCGACCCTGTCCAGCAGCAGGTCTACGAGGCACTGGTGGACGGCGCCGTGACCGTCAGCGAGTTGCGGGCGGCGGCGGGAGTGGGAGCCGCGCGGGTGCGGGCCGCGCTCGCCGCGCTGGAGAGACTCAACCTGGTGGGGCGCTTCCCCGCGGACCGGGGCAGCAGAGGTGCCGAGCGCTATCTGCCGGTGGCACCGGAGATCGCCTTCGAGTCGCTGCTGCTCGCCCGCGAGGAGGAGATCCACCGTACGCGGCGGCACATCCAGCACCTCGCCGCGCGGTTCCGCGCCCAGGCGGCGGGTCGCGACCCCCTGGAGCTGGTGGAGATCGTCACGGGACGCGCCGCCGTCATCCGCCAGGTCGACCAGCTCCAGCGCAGCGCCCGCGCCGAGATCCGGGGCATCGACCGGCCGCCCTACGCCAACAGCGACCCCGACCGGCTCGA
Source organism: Streptomyces sp. AA1529 (assembly GCF_000280905.1). Taxonomy (GTDB): domain Bacteria; phylum Actinomycetota; class Actinomycetes; order Streptomycetales; family Streptomycetaceae; genus Streptomyces. The sequence continues at coordinate 89,412 of NZ_ALAP01000083.1, forward strand.
CCCGAAGACCGGCATGATGCCGGTGCAGGCCCAGATGCTGCGGCGCGGCGTCAACTACCGGGTCATCTACGACACCGACGGGCTCGCCACCTCCCACCGGTTCGACACGGACATCGGTGCCGCGGCCGAACTGGGCGAGGACGCCCGGGTGATGGCCGACACCCCGACGAAGATGCTGATCGCCGACGACTGCATGGCGCTGATCCCGCTGCGCGCCGCGCCGAACGAGCTGGCCAGCAGCGTCGTCGTGCACCCCTCCGGACTGCTGGAGGTGCTGTGCGACTTCTTCGAGGTGCTGTGGGGGCGGGCGCTGCCGATCTCGGAGTACCTCGCGGGCCGCAGCCCCGGTGCCCCGGACGGCCCGACCGCGCAGGAGGCCAAGCTGCTGGCCCTGCTGGCCACCGGTATGACCGACCAGGTGATGGCCCGGCAACTCGGCATCAGCTACCGCACCTTCCAGCGCCGGCTGCACGGGCTGATGGAGCGGCTGGGGGCGACCACCCGGTTCCAGCTCGGGATGCGCGCCGCGAGCCTCGGCTGGCTTCCGCAGTCGGGGGCATCCGAGCCGCGCCCGAATCGCGGAGTATGACCGTCCGTTGGGCAATTGCTCTTCGGCCGGGCGGCTCGTCGAACCCTTGTCCTGTTCGTGACCACGCCCCTAGCGTGCCGATCGCGCACCCCACATGCGCACCCCCCACACGAGGAGGAACCCTCCCCATGGCAGTGACGCGCAGGAAAGTCGCCCTCGGCATCTCGGCCGCGGTGGCCGCGGCAGCCGTCGGCACCGTCACAGCGCTCCCCGCGAACGCGTCCCCCGAGGCCCCGGCGCACGGCACCGTCCTCGGCGCGCACTCGGCGCAGGCCGTCGAGGGCAGCTACATCGTCACCATGAAGAAGTCGGCCGTGAGCACCAAAGCGGCTGCGGCCAAGGGCCGTTCGGTCATCTCCGAGCACGGCGGCAAGGTCCGCAGGACCTTCACCAGGGCCCTCAACGGCTACTCGGCGAAGATGTCGGCGAGCGAGGCCGCGGAGCTGGCAGCCGACCCGGCGGTGGACAAGGTGTACGCCAACCAGAAGCACACCGTCACCGGCGAGCAGGCCAACCCGCCCTCCTGGGGCCTGGACCGCATCGACACCCCCGAACCGAACCTGGACGACAAGTACGTCTACCCGGACAGCGCGGGCGAAGGCGTGACCGCCTACATCATCGACACCGGCGTCCGCACCACGCACGAGGACTTCGGCGGCCGCGCCACCAGCGGCTTCGACGCGGTCGACGGCGACGACGACGCCTCGGACGGCAACGGCCACGGCACCCACGTCGCCAGCACCGTGGCGGGCAAGGCGCACGGCGTGGCGAAGAAGGCCGACGTGGTGGCCGTCCGGGTACTGGACGACCAGGGCTCCGGCACCACCGAGCAGGTCGTCGCCGGTATCGACTGGGTCACCAAGAACGCCGAGTCGCCCTCGGTGGCCAACATGTCGCTGGGCGGCGGCGCGGACGAGGCGCTCGACACGGCCGTGCGGAACTCCGTCAAGGCGGGCGTCACCTTCGCCGTGGCGGCCGGCAACGAGTCCTCGGACGCCGGGAACAGCTCTCCCGCCCGGGTGGAGGAAGCCCTCACCGTCGGTGCGACCGACGACAAGGACGCACAGGCGAGCTTCTCCAACTACGGCGACGCGCTCGACCTGTACGCCCCCGGCGTCGACATCACCGGAGCCTGGAACACCGGCGACGACGCCACCGACACCATCTCCGGCACCTCGATGGCCTCCCCGCACGTCGCGGGCGCCGCGGCGGTCTACCTCTCGGGCCACAAGGACGCCACCCCCGAGGCCGTCTCCGAGGCGCTGACCGACGGCGCCTCCGCGGATGTCGTCGGCAACCCGGGGCAGGGCTCGCCCAACCTGCTGCTGAACATCGTCGAGTGACACCCCGCAACACGGCCGGGTGACGACGAGACCCGGCACACCCCCCACCTTCCGCGGCCCGGTGCCCCACACACCGGGCCGCGGTCGCGCGCCGCGGGGCGCCTCAACGGCGGCCCGGCCGCACCAGCCCCGTCTCGTAGGCGAAGACCGCGGCCTGCGTGCGGTCCCGCAGCCCCAGTTTCACCAGGACGCGGCTCACATGGGTCTTGACCGTCTGCTCGGCGACCACCAGCTCTCCGGCGATCTCCAGGTTCGACAGCCCGCGCGCGACGAGTGCGAGCACCTCCGTCTCGCGCTCGGTGAGATCGGCGACCCGCTCCTTGAGCCGGGCCCCGCCCGGCCCGTCCGGCATCCCGGCGAACTTCTCGATCAGCAGTTTGGTCAGGTTCGGCGCGAGCAGCGCCTCCCCGCGGGCCACCACCCGGACCGCGTCGGCGAGTTCGGCCGCCGAGGCGTCCTTGAGCAGGAACCCGGAGGCCCCGGCGCGCAGTGCCTCGAAGACGTACTCGTCCAGGTCGAACGTGGTCAGCACCAGGACCTTCGGATCCGCGGCGCCGCCGGTGCGCGCCTCGGTGATGCGGCGCGTCGCCTCGATGCCGCCCAGCCGCGGCATCCGCACGTCCATCAGCACGACGTCGGGCGCCAGTTGCGCGGTGCGCTCCACCGCCTCCAGCCCGTCGACCGCCTGACCGGCCACGGTGATGTCCGGCTCCGCGTCCAGCAGCACGGTGAAGCCCTGGCGGACCATCTTCTGGTCGTCGGCCAGCAGTACGCGGATCGTGGTCGTGGTCACGATGGATCCTCGGCGGTCTCGGCGGTTCGGATGGTTCCGGCGTTTCCGGTGGTTCCGGCGGTCCTGGTGATTTCGGTGGGCCGGGCGCTCCCGGTGCTCGGTGCGGCACCGGCGGGGGAGGGCAGGGGCAGCGCCGCCACCACCCGCCAGCCGCCGTCCGGCGTCGCCCCGGCCCGCAACGTGCCGTCCAGCATCGCGGCCCGTTCGCGCATTCCCGGCAACCCGTGACCCGCGCCGGGCGCTGCCGGAGCGGCTGCGGCCGGTGCGGTCCTGCCCGGCGCCGGCCCGCCGTCGGCCACCCGCACGGTCACCTCCGTGGGGCGGTAGCCGATCTCCACCTCCGCCTCGGCCCCCGGCGCGTGCCGCAGCACATTGCTGAGCGCCTCCTGCACGATGCGGTAGACCGACACCTCCACGCCGGGAGGCAGCGGACGGGGCTCGCCGCTGATCCGGGTGGTCACGGTGAGTCCTGCGGTCCGGACGTTGGCGACCAGCTCCGGCAGCCGCTCCAGGGTGGGCTGCGGCGTGTGCCGGTCCGTGAGCGCGTCCTCGGAACGCAGGACGCCCAGCACCCGGCGCAGTTCGGCCAGCGCCTCCACGGCGTTCTGCCGGATCCCGGCCAGCGACTCCCGCAGCTCCTCGGAGGGGTTCTCCGTCAGATGCGGCGCGGCCTGCGCCTGGATGGAGATGACGGACATGTGGTGGGCGACCACGTCGTGCAGCTCACGCGCGATGCGGTTGCGCTCCTCCAGCAGGGTGCGCCGGGTGCGCTCCTCGGCCGTCCGCTCCTCCTGGACGACGAGTTCGGTGCGGGCCGCCTGGCGGCCGTGCAGGGCGCTGCCGACCACCACGGCCAGCGTCAGCACGAGGACGTCCACGGGGAAGTCACGGGCCGTGGGTGGCCGCAACTGCCCGGTGGCCAGGGCACACAGCACACCGCTCAGCACCGTCAGCAGCAGTGCCCCCAGGGCCGCCCGGGGGCGCCTGCGCAGCGCGAGCAGCAGCAGTACCCCTGCCTGGCAGACCACTTCCGGCACCGTCCACGGGGACTGCCGCAGATACGGGGGCGGTGCGTGACCGGTGGCCAGTGCGATGACCGCCATGGTGACGGTCACCACCCACCAGGCCAGCACCGGCCTGAAGACGGCCAGCACCAGCGCGGCCGCCTGCGCACCCCCGAACAGCACCGCGTCCGCAGCGCCGAAGACCCGGAAGGGGCCGCCGGTGAGCATGTTGATGTGGAAGATGGCGATGACCAAGGCGGCCATCGACGTGACGAGGACGACGATCGGCCGCCAGATCAGCCAGCCGCTCACGCGCCCGGTGCCGTTCACGCTTCCGGCGCCCGCCCCCGTCCGCCCTCGCGGACTGCCGCCCCAGCCGAACAGGTCCTCGCGCAGCGCGCGAGGCAGGTTCCGCACGCCCTTCCCCAGGCCCCGCACCCTGTCCCTCATCGCCTCACCCCCGTCACCCCCGTCATCATCGTCACCCTAGACACGCCCCGTCGTCGCCGAACCGGCCGGTGAGCCCGCGGCCACCACCGTGCTGGCGCTCCGGGGCCGCCGCCCCCGCTCGTACCGGTGAAAGACGGCCCAGCAGGCCGACGGAGCCTTCCGTGCGGGGACCGGATGCCCGGCCGACGCTAGGAATCCCGCCCCCGCACGCACGTCCCTCCGCGGAGCGCACCCGCGGTGTCCCTCTCGGGTATGACGCGCGGTGCGCACGGGCCGCCGAGGTCCGGACGGCCTCGCTCAGGACGACGACGGTGCGGGAGGAGGAAACGTTCGTTCCTCCGGCTGACGCGCGGAAGCCGGCACGCGCCGCAACTGGTCGCCGTACCGGTAGACGACGATGGGCGGGGTGCCCTCGTGCAGCATCAGCCGGTAGATGACCGGTGCGGGCCCCGTCACCTGGATGATCTCGCCGGTCTTCCCGCTCTTCCGGTCCTGCGCCACCTCGCCGACCGCCCACATGTCACACGCTCCGCAGGTGTCGGCCGGCGCCGGACGTCGCCGGCAGGTGCGTGCGGCGCAGAGGTGCGCCGAAGAGCGCCTCCAGGTCCGCCCGCGGCTCCGGGTCCCCCGCGGCCCGGTTGATCACCGTGCGGAACCAGGCGCGGTCCTCGCAGGGCCGCGCCTCCTCCTGCGGGGAGTTCACTGCCCGGTGGCCGCCGGGGGGTTCGCTTCGCTCCATGGTGCCTGCCCTGCCGTCCGCTGGTCACGTACTGTGCTGAGAACAACACGGAAACGGCTCGGATGGTGCGTTATGAGCACCCCTTCTCGTGAGGTCGCTCCGCAACGGACTTGTACCGGGGAACGTAAGGGCAGGTCGGTATGGGTGGGACGCGCAAGTCGCCGGCCGGGATGAGTATTCCGCCGAGCCTCGGTGAGGACGTCCGCCGCGTCAGGCGAGCCCGTGGTATCTCCCACAGGAGTTGCCACAGCGACCCGCAAGGCGGCAACTGCGTCGAGTGGGCGCCGGGTCTCGTGTCCGGCGGCGGCGTGGTTCCGGTGCGGGACAGCAAGGCCGTCGAGCGCGGGGCGCTGTTGTTTCCCGGCCGCCTGGCGGGCGTTCGTGGACGATGTGGCGGCCGGCGTCCCGCGGGGTGGGCCGAGGCCGTGATCCTGCCGCCCCGCGGCTGAGCGCGGGACGGCTCCGGCGGCGCTGTTCTCCGCCCCGGTCCCTTCCGGACTGCCGGCCACGACCGGCAGCCGGGGGAACCGTCCCGTCAGTGTGTCGGCTTGGCGGGCAGGGCGTGCAGCTTCTCGCCGTGCAGGGCGAAGACGCGCTCACCGTCGGTCGCGACCAGCCACGCGTGATGGTCGCCGGTGTGGTCGTTGAACGTCCAGCGCAGCTCTCCGTTCTTCGGGTCGAAGGCGTGCACGCCGCCCTTCTCGTCGAGGTCGGTGGCCCCGAAGAGAGTGCCGCCTGCTGTGACGTACTGCCGGGGCACCTTGGCTCCCGCGTCTGCCAGAGCCTTGGACTGCCAGATCTTCTTGCCCGTCCGCGGGTCGACGGCCCACAGCGTGCCCCCGCTGTCGGCGACGTGGAGCACGTCATCGAGGACGGCGGGCTCCTTGAACGTGCTGGAGTCCTCGGCCCGCAGCGACCACTTCTCGGCGCCGTCGGAGATGCGGAAGGCCTGAAGTTGCTGCTTCTGCGGGATGATCACCAGGTCTTCGTGGACGGCGAAGAAGCCGTAGTTCGTGCCCGTCGTCTTCTGGGTCCAGACCTGCTTGCCGGTGGCGGTGTCGCGAACCGTCAGGTTCTTCTTGAAGTCCGTGTAGACGAGGTGGCGGCCCTGCACGGCAGCGTGCACGCCGTTCTGCTTGGTGCCCTCGTCCCGCTGCTCCTTCCACGCGACCTTGCCCGTAGCGCTGTTCAGCGCGGCGATCACGTTGGTGTGGGACGAACCGTCGTCCTCCAGGATCTCGGCGATGACGTACACCTGCTCGTCGTCCACCGCGATCGGTCTCGGCTGCCGGTACTCCTTGCCCAGGCGGCTGCGCCAGGTCCGCTTCCCCGAAGCCGGGTCGTACCCGCCGACGGTGCCGTCGTACTCGCTGCTGGCCAGGTACAGGGTGTCGTTGCCGAGCAGGAGCGGCGCACCGGGCACCGCGCCTCCGTCCAGCGTCCAGCGCTTCTTGCCGCTCGCCGCGTCGAGGGCCGCGAGCGGAGCACCACTCGGAATCACCCTGCCGCGGGTGGCGACGAGTTCGTCATTGTCCCCGAATGTCTGTGCCGAGGTCGTCTTCGTCCACAGCGGCTCGGGGGCCTTCCCGTCCTCGGATTTCGCGGGCGGGGTGCTGTTCCCGGGACTCGCGGAGCCCCCGTCGTCGGCCGTGTCGTCCTCCCGGCAGCCGGTCGCCCCGGCCGTCAGCACGGCCAGTGTGAGACCACCCCCGGCCATCCGCAGCATCCCTCGCCGGTCCGGCTCGCGGGCCGGCCCACTGTGGTCCTTCGGCATGTCGTCTCCCCCGTGGAGTCGTGTCAGCAACGGCATGAGCGGGCCGCACCCCTGCACCGGTGTGCGGCCCGCGGTCGTACGTTAGCCACTGCCGGGCGATCGGGGTGACGTCGGAACCCGTTGGGAACGACTCTGTGAACCGATCGGTACGTCGGCCCCCTGCGGCGGGCCGCGCTCACAGAACTTCGGACGTCGGCCCGGCCTCCGCCCTCGGGCAGGACGACCGTTGTCGGCCCTTGAACGTGCACGGTTCCTCGCCCCGTCCCGCACCGGGGACCCGCAGGTGTGGCGTCCCCGGCGGTTGTGCGGGGAGCGATGAGGCCCTGGCTCGGCGGCCGGCGTTCCACAGGGTGGGCCGCGCGAGAGCCGGGCCCCGGCTGCCTGACGGCGGGCTCCGGTGGGCCCGGGACGGTGCTGGTCAGAAGGGCAGCGGCCAGGACGGGCCGTCCGGGGTGCCCAGCCAGACCACCTGGTCCTCGACGGTGGCCGTCATGCCGAAGTCCACCAGGCCGGGAGAGCCGTGCCGATTCCAGACCTCCAGGGCTTCCTCGACCTGATCCCACAGCGAGAGCGGCCCGTGCTGGTGGACCGTCCAGCCGCTGCCGGAGGGCTCCGTCCACGCCTGGGAGCCCGTTGCGACGTCTCGCAGGACCAGCCCGTTCCCGGTGGTCAGCAGTTCGGCCGAGGGCGCGGCGAGCTGGGCGACGAAGCGGGCTGCCCACCGCTCGGTGAGGGCGGGGTCCACACGGGTGGCACGCGTGCGGCCGGTCTGCCGGTAGAAGGTGGCGTGCGGGGGGCGTTCGTGCGGCCGGGCGAGCATGTAGGAGACCTCGTCCGCGGTGAACCTGCCGGACAGCGCGCCGTGGTCGTCGAGGGTGAGCCGGATCAGCCCGGCGGCGAGCATCCATCCGCTGACCGTGATGGTGACGCTGCCGCCTTCGGCGAGCTGGGAGAGCCAGGCAGGGGGAACCGAGCGGACGGAGCAGGTGGCGACGATCGCGTCGTAGTCGGCCCCTTCCCGGTGGCCCTGCAGTCCGTCCCCGACCACGAGCGTGGGGGTCCAGCCGGCCGCCCGGAGAGCTCGGGCCGCCGCAGCGGCGGAGCCGGGGTCGTACTCGACGCTGACCACGTGGTCGGCACCGAGCCGGTGGCAGAGAACGGCGGTGGAGTATCCGGTGCCGGTGCCGATCTCGAGCACCCGGTCACCGTCGTGCACATCGGCGATGTGCAGGGTGCGGGCGACGAGGGAGGGAAGAGTGGCGGAGGAGGTGGGGCTGCCGGAGACGGGCCCTGCTGCGCTGCTCGCGTCCACGCCCTCGACCTGTGTCACCCAGGTGCGGTCGGAGTGGATCATCCGCAGCCATTCCTCCTCGCCCACGTCCGAGCGCGCGACGGGCTCCCACGTGGTCCCTGAGGGGAGGTAGACGGCCGGGGGCACGAAGAGGGCACGGTCGACGGCGGCGACTGCCTCGCGCCACCGCGGCGCGAGATCCGGACATGTGGCGGCGACGCGAGCGGCCGCACTCCGGCGCAGCTCGGCGGAGTTGACGGTCACGACGGGGCTCCTGCGTGTTCGAGCTGGTCGGCGACGGCGGAGACGATCCTCTCGGTGATGGGGTGCGGGAACCAGGCGTACTGCCCGTTGGGGTTGCACTCGTACCACCAGGGCCGCCCCTCGGAGTCGAGGCCGAAGTCGAATGCGCCGAAGACCAGGCCGAAGGATTCCAGGTAGGAGCGGATGGCGCGCGCCAAGGGGGGCGGAGTGTCGATCAGGGTGTAGGTCAGGTCGTCGTAGTGCCGCCGCCAGTCCACCCCGGGGCAGCCGTCGATGCGGACGGTGAAGACCTGTTCGCCCACGGCGGTCACCCGGAGATCGGCGACGGACGGAACCCGCTGCTGGAACAGGTGCATCGTGGCGGACACGCCGTCGGTCAGGTCGCCGGGCGCCACTTCGTCGACCCACACGGTCAGGGCCCGGCCGTCACTGCCGCGGTAGTCGGTGGCCCGCAGCGGCTTGTAGACGACGGGACCGTGCTCACGCGCGAAGCCCCGCGCTGCCCGGGGATTGTTGGTCAGCAGTGTGCGCGGAACATCGAAGCCGCAGCGGTGCGCGGTGGCCAGCTGCGCGGGCTTGTACTCGGCGTCCCGGTTGCGCCACGGATGGTTGACGAAGTGGGCTCCCGGCAGCGCGGCCAGGATGCCGCCCAGTCCGCAGCGGGCTTCTTCCGCACACCAGCGCGCATCCTGCTCCGTCAGCCCCTGCGGCGCGGCGTAGGCACGGGGGCGCCGCCAGTAGACCGATCGCACCGCCTCGATGCCCGCCCAGCGGGTCGCTGTCGAGACGCTGCCGCTCAGCCCGCACCCGTCCACATACGCACCGACGGTGACCGTCTCCGGGAAGTCCCCGGGATCCAGCCGCATCACCGGTACGCGGCGCCGGTTCAGCTCTTCGGTCACGGCGTCAGCCGTCGCGTCCTCCAGGCGGGAGACGACCAGTACCGGACGCCGACGGGTCAATCCGTGTCCCCTTCTTGGTCCGAGCCTTCATCCGTGTTGCCGTCCAGGCTGGTCTTCGTACTGGTCTCGTTCGCCGTCTCGGACCGTTTGTGCCGGGACGCCGGCACTCCCGCCCGGTCAGGTCCGACCCAGCGGGCCGTCTGTGTCACCGAGTCCAGCACGGCATCGGCGGTCGGCATCGTCACCGTGCGCGGGTAGGGCCGCATACGGGTAAGGCCCCAGGGTGTGGCGGGCTCGTGCATCAGACCTCCTCGGTCACCCGATCCTCCACACACAGTGTGTGCGCGGACCCTCCCGGGAGAAGGGCGCATCTCGGAGCGCACCGGTGCACAGTGGTGCAATACCGGGCGCAGTGTGGCCACGAGTCTGCAACGTGCATGGATCGCTGAGCCGCGCGCACAGGCGGCCATCGCCCCGGCCCGTGGCGGGAGCGACGGAATCACCGCGGGTCGCTCCGAGGGGCAGGATCTCCCGGCTCAACATCTCCCCGGCCCGCACGGGCCGGGGAGGCCGCCCTCAGTCCTCGACCCGCAGTGCCGCCAACTGCTGTTCGAACGGCACCACGTCCGGCTCCTCCGGACGTGTGTCCCGGGAGGCGGCGCGGGGGGCGATCAGGCCCGCCAGTTCGCCGCCCGCGCGGGCGATGCGGCGGGGGAGCGAGGGGGTGACGCCGTCGTCGGGGGCGGCCCAGTCGTCGGTCGCCGCGTACACGGCCGTCGGTACGGCCACCGCCCGAAGGTAGCTGAACAGCGGCCGCATGGCGTGCTCCAGGACGAGTGAGTGGCGCGGGGTGCCGCCGGTGGCGCCCAGCAGTACCGGCTTGCCGGCGAGCGCGTCCTTCTCCAGGACGTCGAAGAACGACTTGAAGAGCCCGCTGTAGGACGCGGAGAAGACCGGGGTGACGGCGATCAGCCCGTCCGCCTCCGTCACCTTCCCGATCGCCTCGCGCAGCGACCCGCCGGCGAAGCCGGTGGTGAAGTTGTGCGCGATCTCCGTCGCCACGTCCCGCAGTTCGACCGTCGTGACCTCGACGTCCACGTCGGTGTCCACGTCGGCGTCGGTGCGCAGCGCGACCCGGGTCGCCTCGGCCAGCCGGTCGGCCAGCAGCCGGGTGGAGGAGGGCTCGCTCAGCCCGGCGGAGACGACGGCCAGCCGGACCGCCCGGGTGCTGTCGGTGGACGTCATACGGCGGCTCCCTTCCCGTTCTGCTCTTCCGCTGTCTGCTCGGCGGCCCGCGCGGAGCGCTCCGCGGCGACCCGTGCCGCGTGGGTCGGTGCGTCGGCGGTGCCCGCCGGGCGCCGGGCGGCCATCTCCTTCCGCAGCACCGGCACGACCTCCTCGCCGAGCATGTCCAACTGCTCCAGCACGGTCTTCAGGGGCAGGCCCGCGTGGTCCATCAGGAAGAGCTGGCGCTGGTAGTCGCCGAAGGACTCGCGGAAGGTCAGCGTCTTCTCGACGACCTCCTGCGGGCTGCCGACGGTCAGCGGCGTCTGGTCGGTGAACTCCTCCAGGCTGGGGCCGTGTCCGTAGACGGGCGCGTTGTCGAAGTAGGGGCGGAACTCGCGCACCGCGTCCTGGGACCTGGGCCGCATGAACACCTGGCCGCCCAGGCCGACCAGGGCCTGCTCGCGGGTGCCGTGGCCGTAGTGCTCGAAGCGGTCGCGGTAGAGGCCGATGAGGCGCTTGAAGTGCTCGTTGGGCCAGAAGATGTTGTTGGCGAAGAAGCCGTCGCCGTAGTAGGCGGCCTGCTCGGCGATCTCCGGGCTGCGGATGGAGCCGTGCCACACGAACGGCGGCACGCCGTCCAGCGGGCGCGGGGTGGAGGTGAAGCCCTGCAGCGGGGTGCGGAAGCGGCCCTGCCAGTCGACCACGTCCTCGGTCCACAGTCTGCGCAGCAGCGCGTAGTTCTCGATCGCCAGCGGGATGCCCTGCCGGATGTCCTGGCCGAACCAGGGGTAGACGGGGCCGGTGTTGCCGCGGCCCATCATCACGTCCGCGCGGCCCTCGGCGAGGTGCTGGAGCATCGCGAAGTCCTCGGCGATCTTCACCGGGTCGTTGGTGGTGATCAGCGTGGTGGAGGTGGAGAGGATCAGCCGCTCGGTGCGGGCCGCCAGGTAGCCGAGCATGGTCGTCGGCGAGGAGGGCACGAAGGGCGGGTTGTGGTGCTCGCCCGTGGCGAAGACGTCGAGCCCCACCTCCTCGGCCTTGAGGGCGATGGCCAGCATCGCCTTGATCCGCTCGTGCTCGGTCGGCGTCCGCCCGGTGGTGGGGTCGGGCGTCACGTCGCCGACGGTGAAGATCCCGAACTGGATGGGGGTGGCCGTCATGGTGCTCGCCGTCCTCCGTGTGACTGTGGGCTGCTGCTGTGCCCGGGGTGCGGGCTGAATTGGTTGACCATTGAACTATCTCTGCCCGCTTCAATGCATCCGGGTGCCCGGAAATTCCCGCTGTCCGATCCCGCCGTCCGGTCCCGCAGGCCGGTCCCCCGGGTACCCCGGTGGCCGGTCGCGCTGCGTGCCCGGGCGGGTGCGCGGTGCTCGTCGGCACCCGCTGTGAAACGATCGGATCGGGGCGTGCAACCCCGTGGAAACCCCGTGGTGGAATGCTGAGACGGCCCCGTGCGCCGGGGGATCTGAGCGAACCTCTCCGACCTGCAAGGATAGGCTCATGGACAAGCAGCAGGAATTCGTCCTCCGCACTCTGGAGGAGCGCGACATCCGGTTCGTCCGACTCTGGTTCACCGACGTCCTCGGCTTCCTGAAATCGGTCGCGGTGGCCCCCGCTGAACTCGAACAGGCATTCGATGAGGGGATCGGCTTCGACGGCTCGGCCATCGAGGGGTTCGCCCGCGTCTACGAGTCCGACATGATCGCCAAGCCCGACCCCGGCACCTTCCAGATACTGCCGTGGCGGGCCGAGGCTCCCGGTACCGCGCGGATGTTCTGCGACATCCTCATGCCGGACGGCTCCCCCTCCTACGCCGACCCGCGCTATGTGCTCAAGCGCGCGCTGGCCAAGGCGTCGGACCTCGGGTTCACCTTCTACACCCACCCGGAGATCGAGTTCTACCTGCTCAAGAACAAGCCGGTGGACGGCACCCGCCCCGTCCCCGCGGACTCCTCCGGGTACTTCGACCACACCCCGCAGAACGTCGGCATGGACTTCCGCCGCCAGGCCATCACCATGCTGGAGTCGATGGGCATCTCCGTCGAGTTCTCCCACCACGAGGGCGCCCCCGGCCAGCAGGAGATCGACCTGCGCTACGCCGACGCGCTCTCCACCGCCGACAACATCATGACGTTCCGCCTCGTCATGAAGCAGGTCGCCCTCGAACAGGGCGTCCAGGCCACGTTCATGCCCAAGCCGTTCTCGGAGTACCCCGGCTCCGGCATGCACACCCATCTGTCGCTGTTCGAAGGCGACCGGAACGCGTTCTACGAGTCCGGCGCCGAGTACCAGCTCTCCAAGGTGGGCCGCTCGTTCATCGCCGGGCTGCTCACCCACGCGGGCGAGATCTCCGTCGTCACCAACCAGTGGGTCAACTCCTACAAGCGCATCTGGGGCGGAGCCAACCGCACCGCGGGCGAGGGCGGCGAGTCCCCCTCCTACATCTGCTGGGGCCACAACAACCGCTCCGCACTGGTCCGCGTCCCGATGTACAAGCCCGGCAAGACCGGCTCGACCCGGATCGAGATGCGCTCCCTCGACTCGGGCGCCAACCCCTACCTCGCCTACGCCGTGCTGCTCGCCGCCGGTCTCAAGGGCATCGAGGAGGGGTACGAACTCCCCGCGGGCGCCGACGACGACGTGTGGGCGCTCTCGGACGCGGAGCGGCGCGCCATGGGCATCGAACCGCTGCCGCAGAACCTCGGCGAGGCGATCAGCCTGATGGAGCGCAGCGAACTGGTCGCGCAGACGCTCGGTGAGCATGTTTTCGACTTCTTCCTGCGGAACAAGAAGCAGGAGTGGGAGGAGTACCGTAGCGAGGTCACCGCCTTCGAGCTGCGCAAATCCCTTCCCGTGCTGTGAGGCGACCGGCCGGCGGGACCGGTCGCGGCGCCGGGCCCGGAGCACCCCGGACGCCGCGGACAGCGCTCGGCGCGGCCGCGGGGACGGCGGCCCGCGCCGCGACCGGAGGGGCGGCCCGCGCCGCAGCCGGGAGGCCGTCCCGCGCGGGAGCGTGCGCTGCGGCCTCCGCGGGAGCGCGCAGCGGGGGCGGGTACCCCCGGCCGAGGGCCGGGGAGGGGCTGGGAAAGGACGGCAGGGAGTGAGCGTGACACCAGAGGGGCGCCGGGGAAGCCGGTACGGGCGGTTGCTGCGGCACGGCTTCACCGACCCGGAGTCGGCGACCCGGCTGCTCGAAGCGCCCACCCTGGCCACCGTCCGTGACGACGCGCTCTTCCTGGACGCGCTCGGCGCCACCGCCGATCCGGACCTCGCGCTCGTCGGCCTCGTCCGCCTCATCGAGGCGCTGGAGGCCGTCGACAAGGACGCGCAGCCGCTGCTGGACACCCTGCTGCGGGCCAAGCCGCTGCGCGACCGGCTGCTCGGCGTCCTCGGCTCCTCCGACGCGCTGGGCGACCACCTGGCCGCCCACCCGCACGACTGGGAGGCGCTGGTCACCTACGAGTCGGCGGACCTCAACCCGGGCATCGCGGAGTTCGAGACGGCACTGCGGGACGTCGACGAACCGGACGCACTGCGGGTCGCTTACCGCCGGGCCCTGCTGTCGATCGCCGCGCGCGACGTGTGCGGCACCAGCGACGTCGCACAGACCGCGGCCGAGCTCGCCGACCTGGCCACCGCCACGCTGCGCCGGGCGCTCGCGCTCGCCGAGGCGGCCGCGCCCGAGGACGCGGCCGCCTGCCGGCTGGCGGTCGTGGCCATGGGCAAGGCGGGCGGGCACGAGCTCAACTACGTCTCCGACGTCGACGTCATCTTCGTCGCCGAGCCGCCCGGCGGCGCCGCCGGCGGGCGGGGCGCGGACGCCGCCGAGGACGGCGAGCAGGCGCTCAAGGCCGCCACCCGGCTGGCCGCCCACATGATGCGGATCTGCTCGGACACCACCGGCGAGGGCACCATCTGGCCGGTCGACGCCAACCTGCGCCCCGAAGGCCGCAACGGCCCCCTCGTCCGCACCCTCAGCAGCCATCTGGCCTACTACCAGCGCTGGGCCAAGACCTGGGAGTTCCAGGCCCTGCTCAAGGCCCGGCCGATGGCGGGCGACGCGCAGCTCGGCTACGAGTACGTGGACGCCGTCACCCCGATGGTCTGGCAGGCGGCCGAACGGGACAACTTCGTCACCGACGTCCAGCAGATGCGCCGCCGGGTGGTCGCCAGCATCCCCGCCGCCCAGCTCGACCGGGAGCTGAAGCTGGGCCCCGGCGGACTGCGGGACGTGGAGTTCGCCGTCCAGCTCCTGCAACTGGTGCACGGCCGCAGCGACACCTCGCTGCGCAGCCCCACCACGCTGGAGGCGCTCGACGCGCTGGCCGCGGGCGGCTACGTGGGCCGCCAAGACGCCGCCGCACTCGACGCGGCCTACCGGTTCCTGCGCACCATGGAGCACCGCATCCAGCTCCACCAGCTGCGCCGCACCCACCTGATGCCCGAGTCGGAGACCGACCAGCGGCGCCTCGGCCGCTCGCTGGGCTACCGCAGCGAACCGGTCACCGAACTGCACAAGGCCTGGCGGCGGCACGCCGCCGCGGTCCGCCGGCTCCACGAGAAGCTGTTCTACCGGCCGCTGCTGGACGCCGTGGCGCAGCTGGAGGCCGGACACGAACGCCTCTCGCCGCAGGCGGCCCGGCAGCGGCTGGAGGCCCTCGGCTACGCCGACCCGGCCGCCGCGCTGCGCCATCTGGAGGCGCTGGCCTCCGGCGTCACCCGCAAGGCCGCCATCCAGCGCACCCTGCTCCCGGTGCTGCTGGGCTGGTTCGCCGACTCCTCCGACCCGGACGCCGGGCTCCTCGGCTTCCGCAAGGTCTCCGACGCGCTGGGCAAGTCGCCCTGGTATCTGCGGCTGCTGCGCGACGAGGGCGCCGCCGCCGAGAACCTCGCCCGCGTCCTGTCCGCCGGCCGGTTCGCGCCCGACCTGCTGCTGCGCGCACCCGAGGCCGTCGCCCTGCTCGGCGACGAGCACGGGCTGCGCCCCCGCTCGCGGGTCGCGCTCACCCAGGAGACGCTGGCCGCCGTCGGCCGTGCGGAGGGCGCCGAGGCGGCCGTCGCCGCGGCGCGCGGCGTGCGGCGCCGGGAGCTGTTCCGCACCGCCGCCGGCGACCTGATCGGCGCGTACGGCACCGAGGACGTCGCCCAGCAGGAACCCGCCGAGGCGCTGGACCGGGTGGGCGACGCGCTCACCGACCTCAACGCCGCCACCCTCGCCGGAGCGCTGCGGGCGGCCGTCCGCCAGCAGTGGGGCGACGAGCTGCCCACCCGGTTCGCCGTCATCGGCGTCGGCCGCTTCGGCGGCCACGAGATGGGCTACGGCTCCGACGCCGACGTGCTGTTCGTGCACGAGCCCCGGGACGGGGTCAGCGAGCACGAGGCGGGCAAGGCGGCCTTCGCCGTCGCCACCGAGATGCGGCGGCTGCTGCAGCTCCCCACGTCCGATCCGCCGCTGCTGATAGACGCCGATCTGCGCCCCGAGGGCAAGTCCGGGGCGCTGGCGCGGTCGCTGAGCTCCTACGCGGCCTACTACGACCGCTGGTCCGTGATGTGGGAGAGCCAGGCGCTGCTGCGGGCCGAGTTCGTCGCGGGCGACGCGGGGCTGGGGGAGCGGTTCATCGAGCTGATCGACCCGCTGCGCTATCCGCGGGGCGGTCCGGGCGAGGACGCCGAGCGGGAGATCCGCCGCCTCAAGGCCCGGATGGAGGGCGAGCGGCTGCCGCGCGGTGCGGACCCGACGACCCATGCCAAGCTGGGCCGCGGCGGGCTGACCGACGTCGAGTGGACCGTGCAGCTCACCCAGTTGCGGCACGCCGCCGAGCTGCCCGCGCTGCGGACCACCCGCACCCGGGTCGCGCTCGCCGCCGCCCGGGAGGCCGGACTGATCGCCGCCGACGACGCCGAGGTGCTGGACGAGGCGTGGGTGCTCGCTTCGCGGGTGCGCAACGCGGTGATGCTGGTGCGGGGCCGGCCGGGCGACACCTTCCCCTCCGAGTCCCGGGAACTGGGGGCCGTCGGCCGCTACCTCGGCTACGAGCCGGGGCACGTCGGCGAGATGCTCGACGACTACCGCCGGGTCACCAGGCGGGCCCGTGCCGTCGTGGACCGCCTCTTCTACGACGCGGAGTGACACCCCGCCGCGCACCGGCGGCCGGGCTCTTCCACGGGACGCCCCCGCCGCGCGGCGGGGGCCGGGTCACACCGGCGCTGCGGCCAGCCGCGGCAGCCGGTAGGGCAGCCGCCCGTACCAGGCGGCGGCGAGGCCGTAGCCGAGGGCGAGGCACAGCAGCCCCCCGACGGCGTCGAGCCAGAAGTGGTTGGCGGTGCTCACGATGACGGTGAGTGTCGCCACCGGGTACAGCACCCCCAGGATCTTCCCCCACACCGGGCGCGCCAGCATCGCGATGGTGATGCCGCACCAGACGGACCACCCTATGTGCATCGACGGCATGGCCGCGTACTGGTTGGACATCTGCGCCAGATTCCCCGACGCCATCGACCCCCACGTCTGGTGCACCTGCACGGTGTCGATGAAGTGCCCGCCGGCCATCAGCCGCGGTGGCGCCAGGGGGAAGAGGTAGTAGCCCAGCAGCGCGCTGCCGGTCGTCGCGAAGAGCACCAGCCGGGTGGCCGCGTACCGCCCCGGATGCGCGCGGTACAGCCACACCAGCACGCCGATCGTCACGATGAAGTGCAGCGTGGCGTAGTAGTAGTTCATCGAGACGATCAGCCAGGTCACCCCGCCGATCGCGTGGTTGATCGACTGCTCGACGGCGATACCCAGCGTGTGCTCGGTCCGCCAGATCCAGTCGGCGTTGTGCAGCGCCTCGGCGCGCTGCTCGGGGACCGCGTTGCGGATCAGCGAATACGTCCAGTAACTGACCGCGATCAGGACGATCTCGAACCAGAGCCGGGGATGCCGGGGCGAACGCCACCGCGCCAGCAGTCCGCCCGCTGCGGAGCGGACATCGGCGGAGGTGTCCTGTCCCGCCGGGGCCTGCGCCGCATCCGCTTCGGTGCGCGCAGCACTCTGCTCCGCCGGGGCTTCGGTGGAGTCCTGCCGGCTGCTGTCTTCGGTCCTCGTGGTCGGTGCCCCCATAGACCGACAGTCTGCCAGACGGGGGGCAGGGGCCGATCATCCTGCGGTCGGGTCTTGGACTCCCGCCGTCGTCCGCTCGGCGGAGGCCGCCGGGCCGCTTCTCCTACGGGATGCGGTGGAGCCGCGCACCACCAGCTCGGGCAGGAAGACGAACTCGCTGTGCGGCGCCGGGGTGCCGCCGATCTCCTCCAGCAGAGTCCGTACGGCGGCTTGCCCCATCGCGGTGACCGGCTGCCGGATCGTGGTCAGCGGCGGATCGGTGAAGGCGATGAGCGGGGAGTCGTCGAAACCGATGACCGAGACGTCGCCGGGCACCGCCAGCCCCCGCTGCCGGGCCGCGCGGATCGCGCCCAGCGCCATCATGTCGCTGGCGCACACCACGGCGGTGCAGCCGCGCTCCAGCAGCGCGGCGGCGGCGGCCTGCCCGCCCTCCAGGGTGTACAGGGAGTGCTGGACGAACTCGGCGGGATCGCCGCCGTCGGTCCCGAAGTGCTCCCGCACGGTCCGGGTGAAACCCTCGATCTTACGCTGGACGGGCACGAAGCGCTCGGGGCCCAGGGCGAGGCCGATCCGCTCGTGGCCGAGTGAGACCAGATGGGTGACGGCCAGCCGCATGGCCGCCCGGTCGTCGGGGGAGACGAACGGCGCCCGCACTCCCGCGGAGAAGCCGTTGACGAGGACGAAAGGGACGCCCTGGCCGTGCAGCCGCTCGTACCGGCCGGTGTCGGCCGTGGTGTCGGCGTGCAGCCCGGAGACGAAGATGATCCCGGCGACGCCCCGGTCCACCAGCATCTCCGTCAGCTCGTCCTCCGTGGACCCCCCGGGGGTCTGGGTGGCGAGCACCGGGGTATAGCCCTGCCGGGTGAGGCCCTGCGCGATGACCTGCGCGAAGGCCGGGAATATCGGGTTCTCCAACTCGGGCGTGATCAGCCCCACCAGGCCCTCGCTGCGGCGGCGCAGCTTGACCGGGCGCTCGTACCCCAGCACGTCGAGCGCGGCCAGCACGGATTCGCGGGTGGTCGCGGCCACTCCCGGCTTGCCGTTCAGCACCCGGCTGACCGTGGCTTCGCTGACCCCCGCTTGTACTGCGATGTCAGCCAGCCGCGCGGTCACAGGACTGGACCTTACCGGCCGCGCATCACGCTGCCCACCAGCTGCAGGAATTGGCCGGAATGCGCAACTGGTCCGCGGGCCCTCCGGCCTCCATCGCATCCCGGGACTCCTCCGGCACCGAGCACAGCAGCAGCTCGCCCGGGGCCGCCGTGCGCACCGCCTCGTCCCGGGTGTTGAGCAGGCAGACCAGACCGGGCCGCGCGAAGGCCAGCACCCCCTCCGGGGCCGGCAGCCACTCCATGGCGCTGTCGCCGAGGCCCGGCAGCAGCCGCCGCAGCTGGAGCGCCGTGCGGTACAGCTCCAGGGTGGAGTGCGGATCGCCGGTCTGCGCCCGCACCGACAGCGCGCCCCACCCGGCGGGCTGCGGCAGCCAGCTTCCGCCGGACCCGAAGCCGAACGAGGGCCCGTCGCTCTGCCAGGGGACGGGCACCCGGCAGCCGTCGCGCATCCCCTGCTCGCCTTCGGCCGCGGTGCCCGGCGCACGGTGGAAGGCCGGGTCCCGGCGGGCGGCGTGCGGCAGTTCGGCCACCTCCGGGAGCCCCAGCTCCTCGCCCTGGTAGAGGTAGGCCGAGCCGGGCAGCGCCAGCATCAGCAGCGCGGCGGCGCGAGCCCGGGCCAGCGAGCCGAGCCGGGTGCGGGCGCGGACCACGTCGTGATTGGAGAGCACCCAGGTGGTCGGGGCGCCGACCGCGGCGGTCGCCGCCATCGACTCCTCGATCACCCGGCGCAGCTCCCCGGCCTCCCAGCCGGCCCGCAGGAAGTGGAAGTTGAACGCCTGGTGCAGCTCGTCCGCGCGGACGTAGCGCGCCACCCGCTCCGCGGTCGGTGCCCACGCCTCGGCGACGCCGATCCGGTCGGGTCCGTAGGACTCCAGCAGTCGCCGCCAGCCGCGGTGGATCTCGTGCACCCCGTCCTGGTCGAAGAACGGCAGCTCCTGCGCGCCGATCAGCCGGGCCTGCCGGGCCGCGCCGATGTCGGGCAGCCCGTCGGCCTTGACCATCCCGTGCGCCACGTCGAAGCGAAAACCGTCCACCCCCAGGTCCAGCCAGAACCGCAGGATCGACGCGAACTCCTCGCGCACGCGCGGATGGCGCCAGTCCAGATCCGGCTGCTGTGGCGCGAACAGGTGCAGATACCACTGCCCCGGAGCGCCGGGCACCCGGCTCCAGGCGGGGCCGCCGAACACCGACTCCCAGTCGTTGGGCGGCGACTCGCCCCGCTCCCCTCGACCGGCGCGGAAGTGGTAGCGCTCGCGGGCCGCGGGATCGCCCGCCAGTGCCCGCCGGAACCAGGGATGCCGGTCGGAGGTGTGGTTGGGGACGATGTCGAGCAGCACGCGCAGCCCCAGCGCATGCGCCTCGGCCACCAGTGCCCGTACGTCGGCCAGTTCCCCCAGCCGCGGGTCTACCGCGCGGTGGTCGGACACGTCGTAGCCGCCGTCGGCCTGCGGAGACGGGTAGAACGGCGTCAGCCACACGGCGTCCACCCCGAGCCCGGCCAGATGCGGCAGCCGCTGCCGGAGGCCGGGCAGATCACCCGTGCCGTCCCCGTCGCCGTCGGCGAAGGAGCGGACGTAGACCTGGTAGATCACCGCGTTTCGCCACCAGCCCGCGGCGGCACGCGGCGGACGGCCCGCGGGTGCGGGGACGGTGGTGCGGGTGGTGGCGTGCTGGGTCACAAGTCTTCCCCATCGGGCTCGGAACCGGTACGGGTCGCGAAGTGCGGCAAGCCAGTGTCAAGGGTGACAACGCGGGCACAGCCCCTGAGTTACGTCCGGCGAAGCTGCCGCCCGATGTCTTGCAGAAATTTGCGGCAAGGTCTTTCTTCCAGGTGTCAGCGCTGTTACGTTCCTCCGCAGCCGGGCGCCGCCACATACCGGCAGAAGCCCGGGCGCGCGCCTCTTTCACCTTGCGGAGGGATCGGACATGCGGCGTGGCATAGGCGCCACCGCGCTGATAGCGGGGCTGGCACTTGCGGCAACGGCTTGCGGCAGCGACTCGGACGACGCCCGAAGCGGCGCCGACGGGAAGATCGAGGGCACCGTCACCTACTGGGACACCTCGAACGACGGGGAGAAGGCCACCTTCAAGAAGATCGCCGAGGACTTCGAGAAGAAGCACCCGAAAGTCGACGTCAAATACGTGCACGTCAACTTCGGCGACGCCAACCAGAAGTTCAAGAACGCCGCCGGCGGCAACTCCGGCGCACCCGACGTGATGCGCACCGAAGTCGCCTGGGTCGCCGACTTCGCCAACCTCGGCTACCTCGCACCGCTGGACGGCACCCCCGCACTCGACAACGCCTCCGACTACCTGGAGACGGCCGCCGGCTCCACCCGCTTCGAAGGCAAGACCTACGCCGTGCCGCAGGTCACCGACACGCTCGGACTCTTCTACAACAAGCGGCTGCTGAAGAAGGCCGGTGTCGGGGTGCCCACCTCCTTCGCCGAACTGAAGAAGAACGCCGCGAAGATCAAGGACAGGACCGGCGCCACCGCGCTGTACCTGCGCGGCGACGACCCCTACTGGTTCCTCCCCTATCTCTACGGCGAGGGCGGCGACCTGATCGACACCGAGCACAAGAAGGTCACCGTCGACGACAGGCCCGGCGTGCGGGCCCTCGCCACCATGAAGGACCTCGTCGACTCCAAAGCGGCCGTCACCGACTCCAGCGACGGCCAGGAGAACGGCATCAAGGCGTTCCAGGACGGCGACGTCGCCATGATCATCGACGGTCCCTGGGACATCGCGCTCGCCCGCGAGGGCAAGGAGTTCAAGGACGGGGACAAGGACGACAACCTCGGCGTGGCCCCCGTCCCCGCCGGCAGCAAGGCCCAGGGCTCCCCGCAGGGCGGCTGGAACCTGTCCGTGTACGCCGGAACGAAGAACATGCGCGCCGCGCAGGAGTTCGCCAAGTACATGAGCAGTGCGGAAGTGCAGGCCCGCACCACGGAGGAGCTGTCGCTCCTGCCGACCCGCAAGTCCGTGTACGAGAAGGACGCCGTCAAGAAGAACGAGATGGTCGAGTTCTTCCGCCCCGCCGTCGCCAAAGCCGTCCAGCGGCCCTGGATCGCCGAGGGGAACTCGCTCTTCGAGCCGATTCGGGTCGGTGTCGATGGGGTGCTCGCCGGGGGGAAGTCGCCTGCGGCGGCCGCCGAGGGGACGGGCGACAAGTTCCGCAAACTCCTGAAGGGCTACCACTAGCCCTCGCCGGGCGCCCCCTTGCGGGGGCGCCGTCTCCCCCTTCGCGGGGTGCGTTCCCCTTCGCGGGGGGCCCGTCGGTTGTTCGCCGGGTGCGGGAGGAGTCCAGATGCCGTCCGTCACCGCCCAAGAGCGCTCCCGCAGTCACACGACCGCTCGGCGGCAGCCGAAGAACGACGGGGCGTGCCCCCACGACGCGAACGCACCCCGCGGAGGGGTAACTGATCCCGCGAAGACGCTCCCCGCGAAGGGGTGGCCGAGGAAATGGGAAGGTCGGATGAGGAAGGTCAGAAGCTGGGCGGCGCGGCACTGGTACGCCTGGACGATGGTGGCCCCGGTGGTGCTGGTGATCGGGCTGATCGTCGGGTACCCCCTCGGCCGCGGCGTCTACCTGTCGCTCACCGACGCCGACGAGGCGAACGTCGAGCGCACGATCGGCGTCAACCACATCCCGGCCACCTATGAGTTCACCGGTCTGGACAACTACCGGGCGATCCTCTCGGACGGCGTCTTCTGGGACCGTCTGGGCTGGACGGCGCTGTGGACGACCGCGTGCGTGGGTGTGACGTTCACGCTGGGGCTGACGCTGGCGGTCATGCTCAACCGCAAGGTGCGCGGGCGCTCCTTCTACCGGGTCGCGATGATCGTGCCGTGGGGCATTCCGGCGTTCGTCTCGGTCTTCGCCTGGAAGATGCTGTTCAACGAGAAGCACGGGCTGCTCAACAAGGTCCTCTCCGGCGGCGGCATCGACGGCGTCCCGTGGCTGGGTGATCCGGTGTGGGCCAAGGTGTCGGTCATCGCGGTGAACGTGTGGCTGGGCGTACCGTTCATGATCGTCGCGATGCTGGGCGCGCTGCAGGCGATACCCGGCGAGCTGTACGAGGCGGCCGAGATGGACGGCGCCGGTCCCTGGCAGCGGTTCCGCAGCATCACGCTGCCGGGGGTGCGGTCGGTCAGCAGCACGGTTGTCCTGCTCAGCACCATCTGGACGTTCAACATGTTCCCGGTGATCTTCCTGCTCACCCGGGGCGGGCCCGAGGACTCGACGGAGATCCTGGTGACCTACGCCTTCCGGCTCTCGTTCGTCAACAGCCCGCGGGACTTCGCCACGTCGGCGGCCTGGGGCGTGCTCATTCTGCTGCTGCTGTCCCTGTTCACGGTCGTCTACCGGCGGGCGCTGCGCCGCCAGGGAGAGGCGTGGTGACAACCATGAGAACCACGAAGAGGACCCCGCTCGCCTCCGCCGGACTGCACGCGGGCCTGCTGCTGGGCACGGTGTGCGCCCTGTTCCCGCCGCTGTGGCTGCTGGTGACCTCGTTCAAGCCGGAGAGCGAGTCGTTCACCGCCGCCCTGGTGCGGGACTTCACCTTCACCAACTACCGGCATGTCATCGCCGACACGCACTTCCTCACCTGGTTCGGGAACTCGCTGATCGTGGTGGTCGGCACCACGGTGATCGGGGTGCTCATCGCGGCCACCACCGGCTATGCGCTCAGCCGGTTCCGCTTCCCCGGCATGCGGCCGCTGATGTGGGTACTGCTGATCACCCAGATGTTCCCGATGGCCGTGCTGATCGTCCCGCTCTACAACACGATGGCGAAGCTGGGCCTGCTCAACCAGCCGCTGGGGCTGATCATCACCTATCTGACGATCGCCGTGCCGTTCTGCGCGTGGATGATGAAGGGGTTCTTCGACACCATCCCCGTCGACATCGACGAGTCGGGCCGGGTCGACGGGCTCAACCCCTTCGGTACGTTCTGGCGGCTGATCCTGCCGCTGGCCAAGCCCGGGATCGCCGTCACCGGCTTCTACACCTTCGTGACCGCGTGGGCGGAGGTCGCCTACGCGACGGCCTTCATGACCGGCGAGGAGAACCTGACCCTGGCGGGCGGCCTGCAGACCTTCGTCAACCGGTACGGCGCCGACTGGGGCGCCATGACGGCGGCGGCCGTGGTCATCGCCGTCCCGGCCGCCGTGGTCTTCGGCTTCGCGCAGCGCCATCTGGTCGGCGGCCTGACGGCCGGCGCGACGAAGACATAGGCCCACGCCCCCGTGGCGAGCCCCGATCCGCATCCCGTCGACCACCGCGGCGGGACCACCAACCCCTCAGGGACGACATGACTCAGCACAGCAGCGCACCGCAGGCCGACGGCGCCGTGGACCCGCACGTCCGGGCCGCGACTCCGGACGCCGCCTCCTCGGCGCGGTCCGGCGCGTCCGGCTGGTGGCGGGACGCGGTGATCTACCAGGTGTATCCGCGCTCGTTCGCCGACGGCGACGGGGACGGCATGGGCGACCTGCCCGGTGTCCGGGAGCGGCTGCCGCACCTGGCCGCGCTCGGGGCGGACGCCGTCTGGCTCAGCCCCTTCTACGCCTCACCGCAGGCCGACGCCGGATACGACGTCGCCGACTACCGGGCCATCGACCCGATGTTCGGCACGCTGCACGACGCCGACGCGCTCATCCGGGACGCGCACGCGCTCGGGCTGCGCGTCATCATCGACATCGTCCCCAACCACTCCTCCGACCGGCACGAGTGGTTCGTCCGCGCGCTGGCGGGCGACCCCGCGGCCCGCGAGCGCTACCACTTCCGTGCGGGGCGCGGGGAGCGGGGCGAGCTGCCGCCCAACGACTGGGAGTCGGTGTTCGGCGGCCCCGCCTGGAGCCGGGTGCCGGACGAGCCCGGGCTGTGGTACCTGCACCTGTTCGCGCCGGAGCAGCCCGACTTCAACTGGGAGCATCCCGCGGTCCGCGACGAGTTCCGCTCCGTGCTGCGGTTCTGGCTGGACCTGGGGGTCGACGGCTTCCGGGTCGATGTGGCCCACGGGCTGGTCAAGGCGGCCGGACTGCCCGACATGGGCAGCGGCGAGCAGCTCCGGCTGCTGGGCACCGCCGAACTGCCGTTCTTCGACCAGGACGGGGTGCACGAGATCTACCGCTCCTGGCGGCAGGTGCTGGACGAGTACCCCGGGGAGCGCATCGGTGTCGCCGAGGCGTGGGCGCCCAGCGCCGAGCGCACCGCGCTGTACGTCCGCGCGGACGAGCTGCACCAGGCGTTCAACTTCCACTACCTGGGCACCGACTGGGACGCGCCGGCCCTCCGTGCGGTCATCGACGCGTCCCTCACCTCGCTCGGCGCCGTGGGCGCTCCCGCCACCTGGGTGCTGTCCAACCACGACGTGGTCCGCCACCGCACCCGGCTCGGCGGCGGTGTCTCCCGGGCCCGCGCCGCCTCGCTGCTGATGCTGGCGCTGCCCGGCTCCGC
Source organism: Streptomyces sp. AA1529 (assembly GCF_000280905.1). GTDB lineage: Bacteria > Actinomycetota > Actinomycetes > Streptomycetales > Streptomycetaceae > Streptomyces. The sequence continues at coordinate 114,465 of NZ_ALAP01000083.1, forward strand.
CTACCTCTACCAGGGCGAGGAGCTGGGACTTCCGGAGGTGGCGGAACTGCCCGACGAGGCACGTCAGGATCCCTCGTTCTTCCGGGACAACGGGCAGGACGGCCTCCGCGACGGCTGCCGGGTACCGCTGCCCTGGGAGAACGACGGGCCCTCCTTCGGTTTCGGGGCCGGTGGAAGTTGGCTGCCGCAGCCGCCCGAGTGGGGAGCGTTGTCCGTCGCGGCGCAGACCGGCGACCCGGACTCCACCCTGGAGCTGTACCGGACCGCGCTGCGGCTGCGCCGTGAGCGCCCCGAGCTGGGCGACGGCGAACCGCTGGAGTGGCTCACCGCGCCCGAGGGGGTGCTGGCCTTCCGCCGCGGCGGGTTCGTGTGCGCGGCCAACACCGGCACCGGGCCGGCCGTGCTGGACTTCCGCACCGGCGCACTCCTCCTCGCCAGCGGTCCGCCGCCCGCGACGGAGTCCGGCAGGACCGTACTGCCCGGTGACACGACCGCCTGGTGGGCCGGGCGATGACCACGGCGCTCACCGCGCGGCTGGCCGACATCGCCGTGCAGGCCGAGGTCAGCGAGGCCACCGCCAGCCGGGTGCTGAACGGCAGGCCGGGGGTGGCGGCGGCGACCCGGCAGCGGGTGCTGGCCGCCGTCGACGTGCTCGGCTACGAGCGCCCGGCGCGGGCCCGGCAGCGCAGCGCGGGGCTGGTGGGGCTGGTCATCCCGGAGCTGACCAATCCGATCTTCCCGGCGTTCGCCCAGGTCATCGAACAGTCGCTGTCCGGGTACGGGTTCACGCCGGTGCTCGGGACCCGGATGCTGGGCGGCGCCACCGAGGACGAGCTGGTCGGTCAGCTCGTGGAGCGGGACGTCTCCGGGATCATCTTCCTCTCCGGGCTGCACGCCGACCTGACGGCCGATCCTTCCCGCTATGCCCGGCTGGCGGCCCGCGGGGTGCCGTTCGTACTGATCAACGGGTACAACGACGGGATCAGCGCGCCGTTCGTCTCCCCGGACGACGAGGCGGCCGCCGCGATGGCCGTCGGGCATCTGCGCCAGCTGGGCCACGAGCGCATCGGGCTGGCCGTCGGCCCGGAGCGGTTCGTCCCCACCCGGCGCAAGGCGGCCGGCTTCACCCGCGCCATGGAGCGCTGCGGGGCCGAGCCGTCGATCCGGCACACCCTCTTCACCGTCGAGGGCGGACACGCGGCGGCCGGCGCGCTGCTGGACGCGGGCTGTACGGGCATCGTGTGCGGCAGCGACCCGATGGCCCTGGGGGCGGTACGAGCCGCCCGGCAGCGGGGGCTGGCGGTACCGGGGGAGGTGTCGGTGGTCGGCTACGACGACTCCGAGTTCAACGCCTTCACCGATCCGCCGCTCACCACCGTCCGCCAGCCGGTCCGGGCGATGGCCAACGCCGCGGTGCACGCGCTGCTGGAGCCGATGGGCGGCAGCCCGATGGCGGACACGGAGTTCGTCTTCCAGCCGGAGTTGGTGGTCCGGGGCTCGACGGCGCACGCCCCCCGCGGCTGACCGGTGCGGGCGGCCGCCGGCCGGCGGGCTGTGACCGGTGGGGCGCACTGCGCCGGGGCGGAGTCCGGCCGCGGTCTCGGCCGGGGGTCAGTCCGCCGCCGGGCCGCCCTCCGTGCCGTCCGGCACCAGGCCCGCCTCGTGGGCCAGGACCGCGATCTGGACGCGGTTCCTCAGCTCCAGACGGGCGAGGACCTGGCTGACGTAGGTCTTCACCGTGCCCTCCACCACATGCAGCCGGTCGGCGATCTCGGCGTTGGACAGGCCCGCGCCGACCAGGCCCAGCACCTCGCGCTCGCGCGGCGTCAGCGCCGCGGTGCGGGTCCGCGCGTCGGCCCGGCGGCCCAGCCGCCCGCCCGCCAGCTGCGTGATCACGTGCCGCGCCACGGTGGGGGAGAGGTAGGCGCCTCCATCGTGCACCGCGCGCACCCCGGCCAGCAGTTCGCCGGGGTCGCCCGACTTGAGCGCGAACCCGGCGGCACCGGAGCCGAGCGCGGTGGCGATGTACTCCTCCTCGTTGAAGGTGGTCAGCATCATCACCGCGCTCTGCGGGCAGGTGCGGCGCAGTTCGGCCGCGGCCCGCAGACCGTCCAGGTGCGGCATCCGGATGTCGAGCAGGCACACGTGCGGACGGTGCCGCTGGGCCAGCGCGATCGCCTCGCGCCCGTCGGCGGCCTCGGCGACCACCTCGATGTCCCCGGCCGACGCGAGGATCGCCCGGATTCCGGCCCGGATCATCGCCTCGTCGTCCGCCAGCAGTACCCGGATCATGGTGTCTTCCCCGTTCTCGCCCGTGTCCCCACCCGTGGTGCGGCTCTCACGCTAACCCCGGTGCGCCGTGGCCGCGGCCCCTGACGAAAGTGCAGGGCTGCCGTCGACCCGCGTGCACTGTCCCCGCTCCGGGCGCCGCATAGCGTCCCCGGCATGCTCACACTGCGCGGACTCACCAAGAGATACGGCGAGAAGACCGCCGTCGACCAGCTGACGCTCGACGTGGCGCCCGGCAAGGTCACGGGCTTCCTGGGCCCCAACGGGGCCGGCAAGTCCACCACCATGCGCATGATCACCGGACTGGACCGGCCCACCTCCGGCAGCGCGTTGGTCCAGGGCCGCCCCTACGCCGGTCTCGACCAACCGCTGCGCACCGTCGGCGCACTGCTCGACGCCCGTGCGGCGCACCCCCGCCGCACCGCGTACCGGCATCTGCTGGCGATGGCCCGCAGCAACGGCATCCCCGGACGCCGGGTGCCCGAGGTACTGGAGGCGGTCGGCCTGGCCGACGTGGCGGACAAGCGGGCCGCGTCCTTCTCGCTGGGCATGTCCCAGCGTCTGGGCATCGCCGCCGCACTGCTCGGCGATCCGGCGGTGCTGCTGCTGGACGAGCCGGTCAATGGGCTGGACCCGGACGGGGTGCGCTGGGTGCGCACCTTCCTGCGCTCCCTCGCCGACGAGGGCCGCACCGTCTTCCTCTCCAGCCACCTGATGAGCGAACTGGAGCTGACCGCCGACCGGGTGGTGGTGATCGGCCGGGGCCGGCTGCTGGCCGACGGGACGGTCGCGGAGGTGGTCGCCGCCGGTACCCGCCGCACCGTGCGGGTGCGGGGGCCCGAGCCCGGCGGGCTGCGGCTGCTGGCCGACCGGCTGGCGGCGGCGGGAGCCGAGGTGGACTGGACCGGTCCGGACGCGCTCGCCGTCGGCGGAACGTCGGTCGAGGACGTGGGCGACCTCGCCCACCGGGCGCACGTCCGGCTGCACGAACTGCGCGCGGAGGAGGCGTCGCTGGAGGAGGCCTACCTGCGGCTGACGTCGGACAGCGTGGAGTACGCGCAACCCGGCGCGGCCGGCCCGGAGCGGGCCGCCACCGGGGAAGCGGAGGTGGTCCGGTGACCGCCGCCGCCACGGAACCGGTTGCCCGCACGGTCCGGCGCCGTACCGCCCTGCGGTGGGCGGTGGCCGCCGAGTGGACCAAGCTGGTGTCCCTGCGCTCGACCTGGTACCTGCTGCTGGGTGCGCTCGCCCTGACCGGGCTGGTCGCCTCCGCCACGGGGGTGCTCACCCACGATCCGGGCGCCTCACCCGGCGACCCGGCCGTGGTGGCCGAACTCAACGGCACCTGCCTCGTGCTGGCCTCGCTCGCCATGCTGGCGGTGACCGGCGAGCAGGCCACCGGAGGTGCGGCGACGGCCCTGCTGTGCGTACCCGGCCGCCTCCGGCTGCTGACCGCCAAGGCGCTCACCCTGGGCGCGGCGGTTCTCACCGCCGGGCTGGCGTGCGCGCTGCTGGGTGCGGTCTGCGGCGCACTGGCCCTGGACCGGAGCACGTTCGACGCCGCCGGGACAGCCGGTCAGCTGCTGGCCGTCGCGGTGCACGCCGCGCTGCTGAGCATGCTCACGCTGGGGCTGGCCGTGCTGGTGCGCCGGTCGGCGGGCACGATCACGGCGCTGTTCGGGCTGCTGTTCCTGCTTCCGGTGGCGCTGGACCCGGTGCCCGGCGCCGAGACCGTGATCGACCTGCTGCCGGGCAGCGCGTCCGAAGCCTGGCTGCTGGGCGGCAACGGCACCCTGGAGCGCCCCGGCGGGCTGCTGGCCCTGCTGGTGTGGGCGCTGGGTGCGCTGCTGTCGGCCGCTGTGGTGATCCGCCGACGGGACGCGTGAGAACCGCCTGCGGACTCGGCAACCCGGTGCGGGAGCGGCGAGTTGGGCGGTCGGTTCGCCCAGCTCGTCGTGCAGCGCGCCCACCGCGGCCGGCGCCACGAAGCTGTGCACGAGCCGGCTCTCCGGCTCCTGGCGCGGCAGCGCCCGCGGGGCCTCCGGCCACGGACAGCGCCCCGGAGGCCGGGATACGGCAGGTCCCGGTTCAGTCCGGCGGGCCGACGGGGGCGGGTGGTGCGGCCGGGACGGTACCGTCCCGGCGCGTCGCCGAGAGCCGGACCGACGCCTCCCGCCCGGCGCGCGCCGCGAGCGTGTTGCCCACCGCCTCCGCCGGGCCGCCCGACAGGCCCTCGCCGCGCGCCCGCAGCCGGGTGACGTCCTCGTCCCCGGCGGCCAGCACATACCAGCGGCCCTCGGTCGACCGCCACAGCAATCCCGTCAGCACCGCGCGCGCCTGCGGCCCGCACACCCGGCTGTCCTCCAGCCGGGACGTCACCGCCCCGGGGCGGCCGGGGCCGCCCGCCGGTGGCTGGAACTGCGTCATCACCCGGGACCCGGCCCCCCGCCAGGTGGCCGCCCTGGTGCACACCCACGCCGCCTCGCCGTCCCCGTCCGGCAGCCGCTGCCGTGCGAACTGCCACGAGTTCACGGCCCTGACCCCCTGGTCCAGCACCGCCGGGAGGTGGCATGCCGTCCGTGCCAGCCGCCTGCGGGCCGCGGCGCCGGTCGCGGGCCCCCGCTCGGCCCCGTCGGTCAGCCGTGCCGGGGCCAATTCGCCCAGGTCCGTGTAGAGCTCCAGGCGCCGCGCCGCCCCCGGGCTCCCCCGCAGCGCCAGCCCCGGCCAGCTCTCGCAGTGCCGCGGCAGCGTGACCGGCAGCGGCACCGGTCCGGTCACCCCGTCCGCGCCGCGGGTGAGCGTCCGGCCCGACTCGTCCGCCGGGTCCAGGAGGTCCACCCGGGCCGCGCGGGTGATCCACGGCGCCGTCAGATACCGCACCTCGCCCCCGTGCCGGGTCACGACCAGGGCCCCGGACTCCGCCGTCCCCGCACCCGCCGTGCGGGCCAGCTCCAGCGAGACCCCCTCCTCGGCGGCCTCGGCGGCCTCGGCGGCGGACGAGCCGTCGTCCGGGTCCAGCGGCTCGGTGTACCGCGCCACCCGCAGCCCGTCGTACAGCAGCACCACGGCGGTCCCCGCCAGCCGTCCCGCGTACAGCAGTTGCGGCGGGCCGGGCGGCGGGCCCTTCGGGGTGCCGGGCGCGGCTCGGACCCGGACGTCGGCCCGCGGCCGCGCCCAGGTGACCAGCGCCCGGCGCAGCAACGATTCGTCGCGGGTGAGCGCACCGCGCGCCGGCCAGGCCCCGAAATCCGTCCGGGAGGCCCGCCGCCAGGAACCGGCCCGCGCGCGCACCAGCGCACCCGGATCCAGGGCGTGCTCCGCGTCGGAGCCGCGCACCAGCGGGGGCCGGGCGGCGGCGTCCGGCCCCCAGGTGTCGCCCGGCACCCCGAGCAGCCCGCAGCACACCAGCGCCGCGAGCGCCGCCGCCCCGGACCTCCGCCGCCGGCGGCGGCGCCGCACCGTGTCGAGGGCGTGCCGGACCCCGTCCCCGCCCCCGCACAGGGGGCAGGGCTCCCCGCCGGGCCCGGGGGCGGGCGGGGGTGCTCCGGGACCGCCCGACGAGTCCGCTGCCTTCACCGCTCCGGCCAGCGCCGCGTCCGGGTCCCGGACGCGGGCGGCGCGCAGCAGCTGCCGGATGTCCGGTTCGGCCATCCGCTCCAGGTGCCGCAGCGCGTACGCGGCGCGGGCCGGGGCGTCCCCGCCGCGGGGGTGGGAGCGCGGGGGCCACGGGCCTCGCGGCCGGGCCAGCGCCGCCCGGAGCACCCGCAGCCGCAGCCACACGTAGACCGGGTCCTCGTCCGCCGCCTGCGGGCGGGGAAGCGCCGCCGTGGACGTGCACCGCCGGGGCAGCGCCCCGCAGGTCACCGCGTGCGCGGCGGGAGCGCGGCGGGGCCCGTCCGCCAGCACGCAGTAGGCGAGCCGGACCAGCCTCCCGTAGTGCTCCACGAGGGCGAGCTCGGCCTGCTCGACGTCCAGCGTCGCGGTCCGCTCACTCACACCCACAGAACGAGGTGTCCGGGCCGGGGGTCACCTCACTCGGCCGCGTGGCCGGCCGGCACCTCCAGGGTGATCATCGTGGGTCCGCCGGGTGGGCTGCTCAGCGCCAGCACGCCGTCGAACTGGGCGAGCCGGCGCTGGACGCCCTGCAGACCGGAACCGGAGCTGAGCGAGGCGCCGCCCCGGCCGTCGTCGGTCACCGTCACCCGGATCGCCGAGCCGTCCGGAGCGCCGACGTACAGCACGTCCAGCCACACCTTCCCGGCCCGGGCGTGTTTGGCGGCGTTGGTGAGCAGCTCGCTGACGGCGAAGTAGACCGCCGACTCCAGGGGTTCCTCGAACCGGCCCGGCAGTTCGATGTCCTCCTCGACCGGCACCGGCATCCGCAGCGCCAGCGCCCGCAGCGCGTCGGGCAGCCCGCGCTCGGCGAGCACCGGCGGGTGGATGCCGCGTACCAGGTCGCGCAGTTCGGTCAGCGCCTCGGCGGAGTTCTCCCGCGCCTGCGCGATCAGTTGCTTGGCGCGGGCCGGATCCCGTTCGACCAGCGCCTCGATGGTGCCCAGGCTCATGCCCATGGCGACCAGCCGGGCCTGTGCGCCGTCGTGCAGGTCCCGCTCGATGCGGCGCAGTTCGGCCGCCGAGGTGTCCACCGCGTCGTGCCGCGTCTCGTACAGCTCCGCCACCCGCCGGGACAGCAGCATCTCCCGGGTGGGCTCCAGCATCCCCTTGGTGAGCTGGAGGTTGAGCGGCAGCAGCGGCGGCAGCAGCGCGGTGACGAAACCGGCCGTCATGTCGGCGGGCAGCCACGCCATGTCGCGCCAGGTGGCCGGGTCCTTGAGCAGCAGGGTGCACTGCTCGACCTGCCCGACGACACCGCGGCGCAGGTCCCGCGGCCAGGGCCGGTACGGTTCGGGCACCTCCGGCCCGGCCCAGGCGTGCACCAGCCGCCGCCGCTGGTTGGCGTACCAGCGGACGGCCCGCTGGGTGGGCGGCGTGGTCACGACGCCCACCCCGATCGGCACCAGCACGATCGAGACCAGGGAGAGGGTGAACAGCAGGATGGACAGCGGGAGGGTGACGACCGCGAGCGCGGGCCCCCTCACGAGCGCCAGCATCAGCTCGTGCGACTGCACCGCGGCCCGCGGCCTGTCCTCCGTCACGTCTCCGCGTCCTCCATCCGTTCTCCGCCCGTCCGTGCTACCCGGTCCGCCAGTCCGCGAACTCCACCAGCGCGCGGTCACCGCTGCCGCCGTTGGTCGCGGACATGAACAGCCCGGCGTCCTGTCTGCCGGACGCGCCGGGGACCTCGACGGTTGAGACGGTACGCCACTTCTTCCCGCCGTCGGTCGAGAGCTCTCCCTTGTAGGCGGAGCCGGACCGGGAGAGCCGCAGCAGCACCGGGGCCCTGACGCCGGAGACGGCCCGGTAGCTGTCCAGGGTGCCGTCGCCGTCGCTGTCGTGGGACAGCACGACCCCGTGGGCCGGGGTCACCGCCAGGTTCACGAAGCCCGCCGCGTCCGGCTCGGCGAGGCTGTTGCGGACCACGATGCCCGCACGCGCCCAGGGGCCGCTGTCCTCCTGGGAGACGACCTTCAGCGTGACGGTGCCGCCGTCGCGCAGCGCCTGCGGGCGGTAGACGGTGCCGAACTCGGCGGTGGACCGCCACAGGTCGGCCCCGGCGCCGTCGACCGCCCAGCGCCCGTCCAGGTGCCCGAAGACGGCGTCGTTGGTCGTGGCCGTCCGCACCCCGCCGGGGAGCGGCCCCGCGCGGTAGATCCGGCCGGCCCGGCCGAGGGTGACCCGCTCCTGGCCGGCGGGGCCGTTCTCCGCCTCGACCGTGTACTCCAGCGGTTCCAGCGGCGCGGTCTGCCGTCCGGCGGGCGCGGTGAAGCGCCAGCGCACGGTGGCCGTCCCGCCGGGGCTGACCGCCCGGTGCGAGGTCGGGTCCTGCGCCCGGGCGCCGTCCAGCCCGCGCAGTCCGAGGTCGACGGCGCCGGTGGGGCTCAGCCCGTTCTCGTTCCGGAAGACGGCACGCACGGTGCTCACCTCACCCGGCGCCACCGCGCGCGGCTCGGCGGCGACCTTCAGCGAGCCCTGGTAGGGGGCCTTGGCCAGCACGTCGCGGACCCGGACGGCGGTGGCGTGCGGATCGGTGAGCGGCCTGGTGGGGTACTCGTCGGTCTTCCGGGTCCAGGGCTCCTCGCGGGCGTACCAGTCGAACTTCTTCGGCGCGCGCCCCTGGTCGAGTGCGTCCTGCAGGTCGTCGAGGAACGCCCGCCACTGCGGGAGGTGGAAGTCCCGGATCAGGCCCTGCCAGTCGCGGTTGGCGTAGTTGGCCAGGTGGCCGCCGTCCGCCGTCGGGCGGTCCGCCCAGGTGGTGACCAGCACCCGGGCCGTGCGCTCCAGGTCGGCCCGCTCCTGCGCGGAGGCGGCGGAGCCGCGGGCCGCCGCCAGCCAGGGGCCCAGCAGGAACGCCCGGTGGCCGCCGGACATGTCGTCGGCCAGCTCCATCAGCTTCAGCCACAGCGCCGCCAGCTTCTTGAAGGTGGCCGCGTCCTTGCGCTTGTAGGCGTCCTGGAGCTGCCCGATCAGCGACCAGGACCGGTTGGCCAGCGCCTGTCGGCCGATGTCGGTGAGGTCGTAGCGGTAGGCGTCGCTGTCCCGCAGCGCCTTGTCGACGCCCAGCAGCGCGTCGAACGCGGCGTCGAAGGCGGGCAGGTCGAAGGCGGGGGTGTGGGTGGCGTAGTAGGCGCCGGAGCGGGCCGAGAGGCTGGGGCGGGCGGCGAAGATGCTGTCGTGCGGCCGCCCGTCCTTGCTGCTGATCCGGTACGCCGTCTCGCGCAGCGCCGTCATGGCCTCCTCGGCCTTGCCGTCGGTGCCGCCGTACCGGATTCTCGCCCAGTCGTCGAACCAGCCGCCCCGGTCCACGGCCTCCTGCCGCCAGGCCAGCTCGCCGAACAGCTCCAGCGCCGCCGGGTCGCGGTGGGTGGCCTCGGGCATGTAGCAGGTGCCGGCCAGCTTGCTGCCCGACTTGTCGCGCCACGCGGTGAAGCGCTCGGTCCACATGTGGGTCTTGGCGCCCATGGTGGTGCGCCCGCCGAAGTTGGGGATGGTGCCGAACGCGTACGGCACCCCGCCCCAGTCCTTCTCCCGGTCGGTGACCCGGTCCAGGTCGGAGAGGCCGTCGACGATCAGCATGCTGTCCTTGGCGGCGAGCCCGTCGAGCAGGTCGCGGCGCGGGTTCTCCTGCCAGCCCAGAATCACCCAGGTGGCGCCCGGCCGTGCGGTGTGCAGCGCCTTCTCCACGGCCCGCGCCGCCTGCGGCACCGGTACGTCGCCGGGGTCGCCGCCCTCGTGCAGCAGGTCCATCTTGAAGTGGTCGACGTCGCCGAACAGTTCCTTCTGGTGGCGGTAGAAGGCGGCCGCCACCTTGCGGAAGACCGCCGTGCGCGGGTCCAGCCACGGCGGCCGGTCCAGCCCGGCCCACTTGCCCTGCGGAACGGTGCGGCCGCCCTTGTTGCGCTGGGCGAAGTCGGCGGGCACGGTGCCGAAGTAGCCGGGCAGCACGGGCTTCATGCCCAGCTCGCGCATCCGGTCCACGATGCGCTTGCCCAGTGCGGTGCGCCGCTCCAGCAGCTCGGTGCTGATCGGGCCGCCGTACTCGGCCATGTTCTGCAGCAGCCACCACGGCTGGTGGGTGGGGGCCGGGATCCAGGAGCGCGCCTCGCGGTCGCTGTAGCCGAAGTCCTGGAGCATCCGGTGGTAGACGGCCTCCTGGCCCGCGGTGACCAGGACCTCGTTGAAGCCGTGCAGCGCCAGGATGTCCAGGAACCGCTCCCAGTGCGCCCAGTCGGCGTAGGGCGCTGTATACCCGTCGTGGGTGTCGTTGAGCGCGAAGCGGTTGGGCACCGTGGCGCGCCGGGCGTGCTGCGCGCGGGGCGCGGGCAGGGTTTCGGGGAGGTCGAGCCGGCTGCCCGCCCAGGAGAGGTGCGCGTCGCAGCTGTACTTGAGGTACCAGTGCACCCCGGTCAGCAGGGCCACCGGCCCGGTGCCGGCCACTCGGATCCGGCCCGCGCCGCCGGTGACCTTGAAGCGCTCCGGGCCGCCGATCCGCTGGAGCGTGATCTGGTCGGCGTGCCGGGGGAGCAGCCGCCGCAGTGCCGCCTGCGCGGCGTCGGTGGGGGACGCCTCGCGTGGTGTGCCGGTCCGGTCCGCTGCCATGGCGGGGACATACCCGCTGCCCAGCGCGAGACCCGCGCCGAGCGCTCCGGTGGTGCCCAGGACGGCGCGTCTGCCGGGAGCGGAGCGGGCCGGGGGCACGGAGTGCGTACCGGTATGACCGGACTGATGGTTATTGTCGTATCTTTCACGCTCATTGATCGGCTCGTGCATGGGGGGCGCCTCCAGTGGCGGATGTCCTGCCGTATGTGACCAAAGACACGTACGGGGAGGCACGGTAACGAAGCGGTCAGCCCCGGTCGAGGTAGGCGAGCACGGCGAGTACCCGCCGGTTGTCGTCGTCCGAGGGCGGCAGCCCCAGCTTTCCGAAGATGTTGGAGGTGTGTTTCGCGACCGCCCGCTCGGTGACGAAGAGCTGCGCCGCGATGGCCGCGTTCGACCTGCCCTGCGCCATCAGCTCCATCACCTCCTTCTCCCGCGCCGTCAGGTTCCCCAGCGGCGCGTCCTGCGCGCGCCGCGACAGCAGTTGCTGGATGACCTGCGGATCCATCGCGGTACCGCCCTCGGAGACCCGGCGGACGGCGTCCACGAACTGGTCCGCGTCGAACACCCGGTCCTTGAGCAGATAGCCCACCCCGCCGTTGCCGTCCGCCAGCAGCTCGCGCGCGTACAGCTGCTCGACGTGCTGCGAGAGCACCAGCACCGGGAGCCCCGGCCGCCTGCGACGGGCCTCCAGCGCGCACTGCAGCCCCTCGTCGCTGAAGGAGGGCGGCAGCCGGACGTCCACCACCGCGACGTCCGGCTCCTGCTCCCGCAGCGCCCGGCTCAGCTCCGGCCCGTTGTCCACCGCCGCGGCGATCTCGAAGTCGAACGCCTCCAGCATCCGTACGAGCCCGTCCCGGAGCAGGAACAGGTCTTCGGCGATCACGACACGCACGGAGAACTCCAAATACACGACGGGTTGGGCCGGATGGCCGCAGGGCGCTCCGAATCTACCGGGCCGCCCCGCCCCGCGGGCCATCGCGACCTCGTGGGCGGTGCCGGCGGTCGGGGGACGCCGGGCCCCTCCGCGCCGGACGCGACGCCGCGGATCAGCCCACGCCGCCCACGCCGCCCACGACGTGCCGTATCCACTCGCGGTGCTCGGCGACGCTCGGGTAGATGTCGGGCGTCGTCCCGCAGTCACCCACGGCCCGGCTGGTGACACCGGCCAGCTGCCAGCGGCCGTGCGCCCGCGTCAGCGCCGCCGCGCCCGAGTCGCCCCCGCAGGTGCCGGCGTCGCCGTCCGGGTTGCCCGTGCAGAAGTCCCCCTCCCGGATGCCCCAGGCGTCCCCGTCCGCCGCTCCGGAGACGCACTCCGGAGTGTCGGGGGCGAGTACCGGCAGATCGACCTCGCGGTGCTCGACGGGCAGTTGCGAGGGGTCGTTGCCGGTCGCCTTCGTGTAGCCCCAGCCGGTCGCCTTGACGGTGTCCCCGGCAGCGGGGGTGCGGGCCGCCAGCGGGGCCGGCTTCTTCGAGACCGGGGAGGAGAGCTCGACGAGCGCCAGGTCGTGGGCGCTCCCCTCGTCCTCGTACGCTCTGTAGCCCGGGTGCACGACGAATGCCGCCACCCCGGCCACCTCGCCGCCCTCGGTGCGGTCCAGGGAGCCGACCCGCACGTGGTACGCCTCCGGGTCGTTCACCCCGCCCGGGGTGGTGACGCAGTGCGCCGCCGTCAGCACCCAATCGGCCGCGACCAGCGCCCCGCCGCAGTAGTGGCCGTCGGGGTCGTCGCCCCGCTGCTTCTGCAGGGAGACGACGAAGGAGTACTCCTCGGTCGACTCCCCGCCGCCGATGATCGTCGCGCCGGAACCGGAGCCGGCGCCACCGCTCGCCTCCTGGGCCGCGTGCGCGGTCGTACCGGCCGCCGCCAGGCCCAGTCCGAGCACGGAGGCGCACAGCGCGCGGGCCGCCCTGCCGGTGCCGGGGAGGGTGCGCCGGTCCGGACGGCTTCCCGGCGCGCACCTGCTGATTGTTGTGAGCATGTCCTCTTCTCCCGTTCGTCTCGGCACCGGACCACCGGCCGGCGCCCGTCGCCCGCCGGTGGAGAAGCCCATCCCATCCGCTCAACTCCCTCCTGTCCACGGGGCGTTGGTGCGGCCGGCGGAGGTCCGCCCGGACCGGTGCGTGCACTCCCGGGCCGGCACCCCGCCCGGCCGACCCGCCACGGCCCCACCGGTGCGGCCCCACGGATGCACCCACCCGCCCCTCGGGATACAGTGCGGCGGACCGGCAACGGATGTTCGACGCGGTGACAGAGGGAGGTGAGAGGCATTTCCGCTCCGGCAGACCACGCGCTCTCGCCTCACGGCGGACGGCCCCGCACCAGCTAGCGGAGACCGCCGCGGGCGACGGGAGCGCTCCAGCACTGGAAGGGCTTCCATGCACCACACCACCCCGCAGACCGAACTCACCCGCCGGCTGCGCGCCGCCGGCTGCGTCTTCGCCGAGGACGAGGCACGACTGCTGTCCGAGACCGCGCGCGACGCGGCCGAACTGACCCGGATGACCGCCCGCCGGATCGCCGGGCACCCCCTCGAACACGTACTGGGCTGGGCCGAGTTCGCGGGTCTGCGGATCACCGTCGACCCGGGCGTCTTCGTCCCCCGCCGCCGCACCGAGTTCCTGGTGCGGCGCGCCGCCGCCGGCGCACCCGGCACGGGCGACCCCGTCCTGGTGGACCTGTGCTGCGGCACGGGCGCCGTCGGTGCGGCACTGCTCGCCGCCCTCGGCGGACGCGGCGAACTGCACGCCGCCGACCTCGACCCCGCCGCCGTGCGGTGCGCCCGGCGCAATCTCCCGGTGCCCGATGACCACGTCCACCGGGGCGACCTGTTCGCCGCGCTGCCCGACCGGCTCCGGGGCCGGATCGACGTGCTGACCGCCAACGTGCCCTACGTCCCCACCGCCGACATACCCTTCCTGCCGCCCGAGGCCCGCGACCACGAACCGCGGCCCGCACTGGACGGCGGACCCGACGGCCTGGCCCTGCTGCGGCGGGTCGCCGCGGCCGCGCCCGACTGGCTCGCCCCGGGCGGCACCCTGCTCACCGAGACCAGCTCCCGGCAGGCCGCCGCGGCCGCCCGCATCCTGGCCGACGCCGGGCTGGAGGCCGCCGTCACCACCGACCCCGAACTGTCCGCCACCGTCCTGACGGCCCGCCGCCCCCGTTCCCGGTGACCCGGCGCAGGGCGCGGCGCCGGGCGGGAAGCCCCCGGCCGGCCGCCGCGTTGCACCGGGCATGGCGACTTCCATGCTGATCGGGGAACTGGCCGAGCGGACGGGCGTGAGCAAGCGCTCCCTGCGCTACTACGAGCAGCAGGGACTGCTCGCCTCCCGGCGGTCGGCCAAGGGCTGGCGTACCTACGAGGACAGCGCGGTCAACCGGGTGCGCAACGTGCGGGAACTGCTCGCCGCCGGCCTCGGCACCGAGGACATCCGCCAGGTCGTGCCCTGCCTGGACATGAAGACCGAGGCGTTCCTCACCTGCCGGGCCAGCCCCGCGGAGACGCTGGAGATGTACCAGCGGCGGCTGGCCGCGCTGGAGGAGAAGGCGGCCGAACTCGACCGGTACCGGGCCCGGCTGGTGCACCGGATCGCCCAGCTCCGTGCCGACGAGCCCGGTGCCGCGCCCGCCGAACTCCTCCGCCGTCGCGGCGCCCGGGAGCCCGACGCCTGACCACCGGCCGTCCGTGCGCCGGATCCCGGTCCCCGCCCGGACGGGTGCCCCGCCCGGTGCGCCCGGATCCACGTCCCGGGCCGGTTCGTCCTCGGGCCGGTCCGTCCTCGGGCCGGTTCGTCCCGTTCCCGGGCCGCCGTCCCCGAGCGGCGTCTCCGGCTTGCAGGTGACACCGGTGTCACCACCTACCGTGCGCCGCATGAGTACCCCGACCGCGGCCGTCGGCCGGCTGCCGAACTGGCTGCACATCCTCTTCCTCACCCTGGTGGCCACCGCCACCGACGAGTTCATCATCGCCGGACTGCTTCCCCGGATCGCCGACGACCTGGACGTCGGCGTCCCGGCGGCCGGTCAGCTGGTGACCGTCTTCGCCGTCGTCTACGCGCTCGGCGCCCCCACACTGGCCGTGCTGTGCGAGCGATTCGCGCGCCGTACGGTGACGGCGACCGGACTCGCCCTCTTCGTCGCCGCCAACATCGCGGCGGCGCTCGCGCCGGGCTACTGGTGGCTGCTGGCGGCCCGGGTGGCCGCGGCGCTGTGCGCCGCCGTCGTCACCGCCGCCGCGTTCGCCACCGCGGCCGCCGGGGCGCCCCCGGGCGCGCAGGGCCGCTACCTCGGCTATGTCACCGCCGGTATGACGACGGCGCTGTTCACCGGCGTCCCCGTCGGCGCCTGGCTCGGCGGCGCGTTCGGCTGGCGGGCCACCTTCTGGCTGATCGCCGCCGTGGGCGCCGTCGCCGCCCTCGGCGTACTGGCCACCGCACCGGCCGTGCCGGGCACGGCACCCGTCCCGCTGCGCCGCCGGCTCGCGCCGCTGCGACAGGCGGCCGTACTACGGGTGGTCGCCGTGACGTTCCTCGCCGCGAGCGGCGGACTGATGTTCTACACCTATCTGGGCAGCTACACGGCCGAGGTGGCCGCCGGCTCCTACGGGCTGCTGTCCCTCCTGCTGCTGCTCGTCGGTGCGGCGGGGCTCGCCGGAGCGCTGCTCGCGGGCCGCGCCGCGGACGCCTGGGGGCCGCGCCGCGGGCTGCTCCTGGTGCTCGGCGGGCACGCGCTGACCCTCGGCGCCGCGGCGGTGGCGGCCTTCGCGGGCGGGACCGGCCCGGCCGTGCTCGCCCTGGTGGTGGGCTGCTGGGCGGTCTTCGCCTGGGGCCTCAACCCGCCCGTGCAGGGCAGCGTCCTGGCCGCTGCCGGGCCGGAGGCGGGGATGACGGCGCTGGCGTTGAACATCTCCGGCCTCTATCTGGGCACGGGAGTGGCCGGGGCCCTCGGCGGAGCGGTGATCGGTGCGGCCGGGGTCCGCTGGATACCGGTGGCGGCAGCGGCCCTGCTGCTGTGCGCGTTCTCCCTCGCACTGCTGCCGGACCGGACGGGCCGGCAGCCGACGGGGCTCACCGGTTCGGCAACTGCTGCTGAGCCGAGTCCAACAGTGCGGTGACCGTCTCGGCGAAGCGCGCCCCGCACAGGTGCGCCTCGCCGGTGCGGACCTCCCGCAGCAGGGCGTCCACGGCGCGGCCGAAGGCGGCGGCCGGGTCCTCCTCCCGCACGGGCAACTCCGCCACGCCCGCGGCGCCCCGCACCTCGGCCGCGACGCCGGCGGCGGCGGGCGGCACGGAGTGGCTCAGCGTGCAGGTGCTGGAGGCCCCGGAGTCGTGCCGCAGGGCGAGGTGCACGGTGTCGCCGAAACCGCCGGGCGCCGCCGTCACCTCGGCGACCGGCCCCAGCAGCGGCAGCAGCACGGACAGGGCGTGCGGCCCCACGTCCCACAGCGCGCCCTTCTCGCGCCGCCAAGGGGAGGCGGTGTACGGCGAGTCGGCGCCGCCGAAGACGGGGGAGAGCCAGTCGGCACGCCCGACCAGCCAGCCGTTCTCCGCCGGTGACCGCGCCCCGGCGCCCGGGGCCCGCGCCGGTACGGCGGCCCCGCGCGCCGCCTGCTCGCGCAGCCAGCCGGCGGTCGGTTCGCTGAAGTGCAGCGTGAAGAAGACGACGCACCCCACCCCGGCCCGCTCCACCGCCTCGGCGACGCCGCGCGCCCCCTCGGGCGCGGTGGCGACGGGCTTGTCCAGCAGCAGATGGCATCCCGCCTCGGCCGCGCGGCGCGCCAGTGGTGCCTGCACGTCCGGTGGCAGGGCCACCGCCACCGCGTCGCACGCCCCGAACAGCGCGTCCACGTCCTCGAACGGCCGGGTCGCGAGGCGCTCCGCCAGGGCCCGGGCCGGCTCGGTGCGGCGCCCCCAGACGCCCACCAGTTCCACTTCCTCGTGTGCGGCGAGCGCGGGTCCGTGCGTGCGTTCCGCCCAGGGGCCGGTGCCCAGCAATCCGAACTTCATACCGAGCAGCGTACGGGGGTGTGCCCGCGGCGTCCCGGGCCCGGCGTCCCGCGTCCCCGGAACGGTGCGGAGACGGCCGGGGACCGCCGCACCCGGAGGGCACCGCACACCGCGCCCCGGATTCCGCGCCCGGATTCCGCGCAGGCGGCTCGCGAGCGGCGGGGATTGCCCCATCGGTGCCGATTATCGCCGCGGAGGCGCCGCCGCCCGGTGCGTCCCGTAGCCAGCGGTGCCGCGCGGCGCGATCGTGACGCCGGTCGGGTGCGAGCGAGGGAGACGGGCGATGGCGGAGCTGTTCATCGACGGGGAGTGGCGGCAGGCCACCGCGGGCGGGCGCCGGGATGTGATCAATCCGTTCGACGCCTCCGTGCTCGCCACCGTCGACGAGGCCGACGCGACGGATGTCGACCTGGCCGTACGCGCCGCCAAGCGCGCCTTCGAGCGGGCCGACTGGTCCACGGCGCCCACCCGGGTCCGCGCCGACGTACTCTACCGGGTGCACGAACTGCTGCTGCGCGACCAGGAGGAGATCGCCCGCACCGAGACCCTCGACACCGGCAAGACCCTCACCGAGGCCCGGATCGACATCGAGGACGTGGCGGGCGCCTTCCGCTACTTCGCGGAACTGGCCGGCAAGGACGGCGGCCGGGTGGTCGACGCCGGGCCCGACGTGCTCAGCCGCGTCGTGCACCAGCCGGTCGGCGTCTGCGCCCTGATCGCGCCGTGGAACTATCCGCTGCTGCAGGCGTCCTGGAAGGTCGCCCCCGCGCTGGCCGCGGGCAACACCTTCGTGCTCAAGCCCAGTGAGACGACACCGCTGTCCACCCTCGCCATGATCCGGCTGATCGCGGAGGCCGGGGCGCCGCCCGGGGTCGCCAACCTGGTGCTGGGCTCCGGTGCGACGGTCGGCGCCGCCATGACCACCCACGCCGAGGTGGACCTGGTCTCCTTCACCGGCGGGCTGGCGACCGGGCGGAAGATCATGGAGAGCGTCGCACCCGGGGTGAAGAACCTCGCGCTGGAACTCGGCGGCAAGAACCCCAACGTGGTCTTCGGCGACGCGGACTTCGCCGCCGCCGTCGACTACGCGTTGGACGCCGCCTTCCTGCACTCCGGGCAGGTCTGCTCCGCCGGGTCGCGGCTGCTGGTGCAGGAGGACATCCACGACGAGTTCGTGGCGGCCCTGGGCGCGCGGGCGAGCGCCATCCGGCTGGGCAGCGGCCTGGAGCCGATGACCGAGGCGGGACCGCTCAGTTCGGCCGAGCACCGCGCGAAGGTGGAGCGCTATCTGGAGATCGCCCGCGAGGAGGGCGCCCGGCTGGTCACCGGCGGGCGGCGGCCCGACGACCCCGAACTGGCCGACGGCTACTTCCTGCTGCCGACCGTCTACGCCGACTGCGACCGCTCGATGCGCATCGTCCAGGAGGAGGTGTTCGGCCCGGTCGTCACCGTCGAACGGTTCCGCACCGAGGACGAGGCGGTCGAACTGGCCAACGACACCCGCTACGGGCTGGCCGGCGGGGTGTGGACGAGCGACGCGAGCCGCGCCCAGCGGGTGGCCAACCGGCTGCGGCACGGCACGGTCTGGATCAACGACTTCCATCCCTATGTGCCGCAGGCCGAGTGGGGCGGCTTCGGCCGCTCGGGCATCGGCCGCGAACTGGGCCCGACCGGGCTGCGCGAGTACCAGGAGGCCAAGCACATCTACCAGAACCTCTCACCGGCCCCCTCCGGCTGGTTCAAGGGCTGACGAAGCTGCGGAACACGACGGGGAGAAGAGGACCGGCATGAACGCGACGGACCAGAACGGCCAGGACACGGGCGAGCACGCCTACGACTACGTCATCGTCGGCGGCGGCACCGCGGGCTCCGTGCTGGCGGCCCGGCTGAGCGAGGACCCGGACTGCCGGGTGTGCGTCATCGAGGGCGGCCCCAGCGACGTCGGCGACGAGCGGGTGCTGCGGCTGCGCAACTGGATCAACCTGCTGGAGTCGGAGTACGACTACGGCTACACCACCACCGAACAGCCGCGCGGGAACTCGCACATCGTGCACTCCCGCGCCAGGGTGCTGGGCGGCTGCTCCTCGCACAACACGCTGATCAGCTTTCTGCCCTTCCCCCAGGACCTGGACGAGTGGGTGGGGATGGGCTGCGCGGGCTGGGACCCGATGACCGTGCTGCCCTACCGCAGACGGCTGCGGAACACCATCGTCCCCGTCGGCGAGGAGGACCGTAATCCGATCGCGCGGGACTTCGTGACCGCCGCCGCCGAGGCGCTGCACGTGCCCGTCGTCGAGGACTTCAACCGCCGCCCCTTCGCGGACGGCGCCGGATTCTTCTCGCTCGCCTACGACCCGGCCACCAACACCCGCTCCTCCGCGTCCGTCGCCTACCTCCACCCGGTCATGGACAAGCGGCCCAACCTCACGCTGAAGCTGCGGACCTGGGCCTACCGGCTGGAGCCCGACGAGGCCGGGCGGCTCACCCGGGTGCGGGTGCGGTACGCCGACGGCACCACCGGCACGGTCCGCGCCGAGCGGGAGCTGCTGCTGTGCGCCGGAGCCGTGGACACCCCGCGGCTGCTGCTGCTCTCCGGGATCGGCCCGGCCGACGAACTGGCGGCGCTCGGCATCGAGGTGCGTGCCGACCTGCCGGGGGTGGGCGAGAACCTGCTCGACCACCCCGAATCGGTGATCGTCTGGGAGACCCACGAACCGCTGCCGCCGAACTCGGCGATGGACTCCGACGCCGGGCTGTTCGTCCGCCGCGACACGGCCCAGCCCCGCCCCGACCTGATGTGGCACTTCTACCAGGTGCCCTTCACCGTCAACACCGAACGCCTCGGCTACCCCACGCCTCCGCACGGCGTGTGCATGACGCCGAACGTGCCCCGTGCCCGCTCGGTGGGCAGGCTCTGGCTGCGCAGCGCCGACCCGGCGGCCCACCCCGCCCTGGACTTCCGCTACTTCACCGACCCCGAGGGCTACGACGAGCGGACCATCGTCGACGGGCTGCGGCTGGCCCGCGAAGTGGCGAACACCGCGCCGCTGCGCGGCTGGCTCAAGCGCGAGATCGCGCCCGGACCCGGCGTGGCCTCGGACGCGGAGCTGTCGGAGTACGGGCGGCGGGTCGCCCACACCGTCTACCACCCGGCCGGTACCTGCCGGATGGGCGCGGCCGACGACCCCACGGCCGTCGTCGACCCGCTGCTGCGGCTGCGCGGCCAGGAAGGGGTACGCGTGGTCGACGCCTCGGTCTTCCCCAGCATGCCCAGCATCAACCCCATGGTGACGGTGCTGCTGGTCGCCGAACGCGCCGCCGACCTGATCACCGGGCGGCCCGGCCCACAGCCCGAGGGGGGCGAGCGCTGATGGGCGGAGCACCGCAGCCCGAGGCCGCCGCGGCGGGCGGGAACGGCGGGAACGGCGGGAACGGCGGGAACGGAGCCCCCGGGTCGGAGTTCCGCAAGGAGATGGGCCCCTGGGCGAACTTCGCCCTCGGCTTCACCTACCTCTCGCCCGTGGTGAGCACCTACACCCTCTTCGGCTCGGCCCTCGCCGAGGGCGGGCCGCCGATGATCTGGGCGTTCCTGCTGGCCGGCTGCGGACAGTTCCTGGTGTCGCTGGTCTTCGGCGAGATCGTCGCCCAGTTCCCCATCGCGGGCGGCGTCTACCCGTGGGCGCGGCGGCTGTGGGGGATGCGCTGGGCGTGGATGACCGGCTGGGTCTACATGTGGGCGCTGCTGGTGACGATCACCAGCGTGGCCTACGGCGCCGGCCCCTACATCGCCATCCTGTTCGGCTTCGGCGCCAGCGTGCACAACACGGTGCTCTGCACCGTCATCCTCATCGTCGTCGCCGCACTCATCAACTACGCGGGCACCAAGGCGCTGTCGCTGGCGGCGCTGATCGGCTTCAGCGCCGAGTTGATCGGCGCGCTCATCGTCGGCGTCTACCTGCTGGTCACCCACCGCGAGCACGGCCTCGGCGTCATCTTCGACACCTACGGCACCCAGGGCGACGGCTCCTACGCGCCGGTCTTCCTGGCCGCCGCCATCATCGGCTTCTACCAGTACTACGGGTTCGAGGCGTGCGGCGACACCGCCGAGGAGGTCGCCCACCCGGGCCTGGTCATCCCCAAGGCGATGCGCCGCACCATCTATGTCGGCGGCGCCGCGGCCACCTTCACCTGCGGCTCGCTGCTGCTGTCCGTCACCGACTACGGTGCGGTGATCTCCGGTGAGGACTCCGATCCGGTGGTCAACGTCCTCTTCGACGCCATGGGAGAGGCCGGGGCGCGGCTGGTGATGGCCGTCGTCCTCATCTCCTTCCTCTCCTGCACCATCAGTCTGCAGGCCGCCGCGGGCCGGCTCATCTACTCCTACGCGCGGGACCGGATGGTCGTCGGCCACAGACTGCTGCGGCGCTTCTCGCACAAGCGGGCCGTACCCGAGGTGGCGCTGCTGGTGGCCGCCGTCATCCCCGGACTGATCGCCTTCGGCTCGCTGGTCTCCGAGAACGCCCTCACCAAGATCGTGTCGTTCGCGATCCTCGGCATCTACGGCTCGTTCCAGATGGTCGTCCTCGCCGCGCTGCGGGCCCGGCTCAAGGGCTGGCGCGCCACCGGCGAGTTCACCCTCGGCCGCTGGGGCCTGCTGGTCAACGGCGCCGCGCTGGCCTACGGCATCTTCGCCATCGTCAACATCTGCTGGGCCCGCACCCCCGAGGAGCCCTGGTACTCCAACTACATCGTGCTGCTCAGCGGCGGAGTGGTCGTCGCCGCCGGGCTGGTGTACATGTTCACCACCCACCACTACGGGCGCGGCGACGCCCCGTCGGGCGACGCGGTGCCCCGGCCCCGGCACGCGGCGCGCTGAGCGCGGCGGCGCTCCGCGGAGATCCGCGGAGCGCCGCCGTCCGACCCGGACCGCGCCGGCTACCCGATGCGCTCGGGGGGCCGCTCGCCGGAGCGGCGCCCGGTGTGCCCGCCGGACCCGGCTCCCCAGGCGTCCCGCGGTGCGGCGGCCGTACCGGTCGCCGTTCGGCCGAACCCGTCGTCGACGTCGAACCCGTCGGGCCCGACGGCCCCCTCGCTCCCGCCTTCCCCGTGCGTCAGGTGCGGCAGCCCGCGCAGGGCGCGCGGCAGATACCAGCTGCGCTCGCCCAGCAGCATCAGCACCGCAGGCAGCAGCACCATCCGCACCACGGTCGCGTCCAGCAGCACGGCCACCGAGAGCCCGACACCCATCTGCTTCATGTCCTGCATCGACAGCGTCGCGAAGACCGCGAAGACCGCGACCATGATGAGCGCCGCACCGGTCACCGCCGGGGCCGTGGCCCGGATCCCGTCGCCGATGGCCTCCCGGGTGCTCATGCCCCGGTCCCTGGCCTCGCGGATCCGGGAGACCACGAAGACGTGGTAGTCCATCGACAGACCGAAGAGGACGACCAGCACGAACAGCGGCATCCACGACTCGATCGCGCCCACCGCCTCGGTGCCGAACAGCGAGGCCCCCCAGCCGTGCTGGAAGACCGCCGTCATCACCCCGTAGGCGGCGCCCACCGACAGCAGGTTGAGGACGATCGAGGCCAGCGCGACGGGCACCGAGCGGAAGCAGACCAGCATCAGCAGGAACGTGACGGTGGTGATGAAGACCAGCACCGGCACGATGCCGTCCTTCAACTGGTCCTTGAAGTCCTCCGATCCGGCCAGCTCCCCGGCCGTGTACACCTGCCCGTCGGCGGCGACCGGGCCCAGCGTGTCCGGGACGATCCGCTCGCGCAGCACCTTCAGCGCGGCCAGCGAGGTCGCGTCGGTGCCGTCGCCCGCCAGCGGGACGTCGATGACGGCGACGTCCTGCCCGGTGTGCACCGCCGTCTCCACGCCGCGTCCGAAGTGTCCGCTGTCGCCGCGGACCGTGCGGGTGAACTCCGCCAGCGCCGCGCGGGTCCGCGGTGCGTCCACGTCGTCGGCCTTGAGGACGACCCGGGCCGGGGCCGGGCCGCCGGGGAACCGCTCACCGATCTTCTCCGCGTCGATCCGCAGTCCGGCGTCCTCGGGCATCTGCTTGTTCAGCGGAAGCTGCTCGGTCTTCATCCCCAGCGCCGGAGCCGCCAGCGCCAGCATCGCCACGCCGGCGAGCACCGCGCACACCCCCGGGGCCGCCAGCACCGGGCGCAGCAGCGCACCGGAGATCCGGCCCGCCGGCCTGCGCCGCCCGGCCGCCCGCTCCCGCTTGCGGCCGCCCAGGAAGGGGACCTTGCCCTTCTCGACGCGGTCGCCCAGCCAGGA
>NZ_ALAP01000084.1 GCF_000280905.1 Streptomyces sp. AA1529
CGGCCTGCCCGCGCCCGCCGACAAACCCTTCGCCGCGCTCGAGAAGGGCTCCGGCTCGCAGGAGATCGCCACCACGATGGCGTTCGTGCGGCTGGTCAAGGACCTGATGCGGGACAAGGAGACCGGGAAGCGCTGGGTACCGATCGTGCCCGACGAGGCCCGCACCTTCGGTATGGAGTCGCTGTTCCCGTCGGCCGGCATCTACTCGCCGCTCGGCCAGAACTACGACCCGGTCGACCGCGACCAGCTGCTGTACTACAAGGAGGCCGAGGAAGGCCAGATCCTCAACGAGGGGATCACCGAGGCCGGTTCGCTGGCGGACTTCACCGCGGCCGCGACGTCGTACGCCACCCACGGCGAACCGATGATCCCGTTCTACATCTTCTACTCGATGTTCGGGTTCCAGCGCACCGCGGACCAGTTCTGGGCGCTGGCCGACCAGCTCGGCCGCGGCTTCGTCATCGGCGCCACCGCGGGCCGCACCACGATGACCGGCGAGGGCCTCCAGCACGCCGACGGCCACTCGCACCTGCTGGCCTCCACCAATCCGGCCGTCGTCTCCTACGACCCGGCGTTCGCCTACGAGGTCGGCGCCATCGTCAAGGAGGGCCTGCGCCGGATGTACGGCCCGGACGCGGCGGCGCAGGAAGACGTCTTCTACTACCTGACGGTCTACAACGAGACCAAGGTGCAGCCGCCCATGCCCGCGGGCGAGGGCGTCGAGGAGGGCATCCTCAAGGGGCTGTACCGCTTCCAGGAGGCGGAGGACGCCGCCGACGACGCACCGCGCATCCAGCTCCTGGCCTCCGGTACGGCGATCCACTGGGTGCTGGAGGCGCAGCGGATCCTCGCCGAGGAGTGGGGCGTGGCGGCCGACGTGTGGTCGGCGCCGTCCTGGACGGAGCTGCGGCGCGAGGCCATGGAGTGCGACGCCGCCGCGCTGCGCGGCGAGGAGCGGGTGCCGTATGTGACCCGCGCGCTGGAGGGCGCTCCGGGTCCGGTGCTGGCGGTCAGCGACTGGATGCGGGCCGTGCCCGACCAGATCAGCCAGTGGGTGGAGCAGGACTGGGCCTCGCTGGGCACGGACGGGTTCGGGCTCTCCGACACCCGGGAGGCAGCCCGCCGCTACTTCGGCGTGGACGCCGAGTCGGTCGTGGTCGCCGCGCTGTCCCGGCTCGCGCGGCGGGGCGAGGTCAAGGCGGAGGACGTCCGCCGCGCCGCCGAGAAGTACGGTCTGGCCTGACGCGGTCCGCCGCGTCCCCGGCGGCTCGGAAGAGCTCGGCCGGGGACGCGGCGGAAGAGCACGGCCGCAGCACACGAAGGCCCTGCCCCCGGAATCCATCCGCGGGGGCAGGGCCTTCGCGCTGCTCCGGTGACCGACGACCGGTGACCGGTGACCGGTGACCGGCGTCAGTGCCGGTGACCGGTCACCGCGGTCCGGTCACTCCGGCTCGGGGTGCTTGCGCAGTCGGAGAATGGCGGCTACCAGGCCGCCCCAGACGATGAGGATGGCCACGGCCATCATCACGATGGCTCCGGTCGACATCAGCGCACCTCCTCACTGTCGGCAGTGCTCTCGGTCTCTCCCGCACCGGGTGCCCCGCGCCAGGGGATGAGCGAGATCAGCACCCCCACCAGCAGTGCGCCGGCGGCGACGCCCCATCCGGCCCAGGCGAGGAAGGAGAGGGGGTATCCGGCGTAGTTCTCGTCCAGCTCCTTGCGGAAGCTGTCGATCATCATCCAGCCGAGCACCAGCGGGGTGATGATCCCCAGGCAGACCCGCCACCACGTGCCCAGCCGCACGGCCGAGGTCTCGTCGGCATGGGCCTGGAAGGTCCGCAGCCGGCGCAGCACCCAGGCCATGACGATCAGGAAGACGAGCGCGGCCAGCGCGATGCCGTACTGGTTGATGAAGTGGTCGGCCGCGTCCAGCAGGGACAGGCCCGCGTCCGTGGGGAAGAGCGCCAGCGAGACCACCGCCAGCAGGCCGCCGACGATCCACACGGCGGGCACCCGGCGCATGCCGGTGCGGTCCTGCACGGCCGAGATGACCACCTGCACGATGCTGATCAGCGAGGAGAGCCCCGCGATGGCCAGCGAGACGAAGAAGACCACCCCGAAGGCCGCGCCCAGCGGCATCTGCGAGATGACCGCCGGGAAGGCGATGAAGGCCAGCCCCACTCCTTCGCTGACGACGTCGCCGACGGCGGCACCGCTGGACTGCGCCATGAAGCCCAGAGTGGCGAACACCCCGATACCGGCCAGGATCTCGAAGGAGCTGTTGGCGAAGCCGGCCACCAGCGCGGAGCCGGTCAGGTCGGCGCGGCGGCCCAGGTAGGAGGCGTAGGTGACCATGATGCCGAAGCCGATGGAGAGCGAGAAGAAGATCTGCCCGTAGGCGGCGACCCAGACGCTGCCGTCGGTCAGCGCGCTCCAGTCGGGGGCGAAGAGGGCGTCCAGCCCCTTGGCCGCGCCGTCCAGCGTCACGGCGCGGACCACCAGGACGACGAAGAAGACCACCAGGGCCGGGATGAAGATCTTGTTGGCCCGTTCGATGCCGCGGCGCACGCCCAGCGCCAGGATGATCAGCACGATCAGCCATACGGCGAGCAGCGGCCAGAACACATTGCCGACGAAGGAGCTGGGGAGTCCGGGTTCGGCCGCGGCGTGCAGGAAGTCGCCGCCGAAGAACCCCTCGGGGTCGTCGCCCCAGTCCTTGCCGAAGGAGAATCCGGCGTAGCGTACGGCCCACGCCACGATCACGGCGTAATAGGAGGCGATGACGAAGCAGATGGCGACCTGCCACCAGCCGATCGCCTCGGCCGGGCGGGAGATCTGCCGGAAGGCCGCGGGCGGCGACTTCCGGTACTTCCGGCCGACGGTGTATTCGAGGATGAGCAGCGGGAGGCCCGCTGTGAGCAGCGCGACGAGATACGGGAGCAGGAAGGCCCCGCCGCCGTTCTTGTAGGCCTCAGCGGGAAAGCGCCAGATGTTTCCCAACCCGACGGCGGAACCGATGGCCGCCATCAGGAATCCGGCCCGCGAGCCCCACTGTTCGCGCTGTTCGCGATTTTGCTGAGACATGACCGTTTCCTAGTTCGCTGTATAACGGGCGGAACGTTAACAGCGGGCCACGGCCCACGGGAGGAGTATTCAGCATGCGGGCAGCCCGGCTGATCAGGATGGTGCTGCTGCTCCAGGCGCGGCGGGAGATGACCGCCGCGGAGCTCGCAGCGGAACTGGAGGTCTCCGAGCGTACTGTCTCACGCGATGTCCTGGCACTCTCCGAAGCGGGCGTGCCGGTGTACGCGGACCGCGGACGTGCGGGCGGATACCGGCTGGTCGGCGGCTACCGCACCCGGCTGACCGGGATGGGCCGCAGCGAGGCGGAGGCGCTGTTCCTGTCCGGGGTGCCCTCGGCGCTGCGCGATCTGGGGCTGGCCGACGCGGCCTCGGCGGCGCGGCTGAAGGTCTCGGCGGCGCTGGATCCGGCGCTGGGCGATGTGCACGGCAGTGCGGCGCAGCGCTTCCATCTGGACGCGCCCGGCTGGTGGCAGGCGCCCGAGACCCCGGCCCTGCTGCCCGCGCTGGCCGACGCCGTCTGGTCCGACCGCGGGATCCTGGTCCGCTACCGCCGCGGTGACACGCCCGGTGACCGGGAGGTCGAGCGGGAGCTGGAGCCGCACGGCCTGGTGCTGAAGGCGGGCCGGTGGTATCTGACGGCCCGCGTCCCCGCGGACGCGGGCCGGGCGGACCGGTCCCCCTGGCGGGTCTACCGGGTGGGCCGGTTCACCGAGGTCACCGTGCACGACGCGCACTTCGACCGGGACGGCGGATTCGACCTGGCGGGCTTCTGGGCGGAGCACGCGGCGGCGTTCGCGCACTCGCTGCTGCGGTCGGAGGTGACGGTGCGGCTCACCGCCCCGGGTGTCCGCCGGCTGCGGTACGTCACCGACCGGGCCGCTGCCGACGAGGCGCTGGCGGGCGGCACCGTGGACGGGCGGGGCCGCACGACGGTGGTGCTGGGGGTGGAGAGCGAGGAGGTGGGTTTCGAACAGCTTCTGACGCTGGGTCCGGAGTGCGAGGTCCTGGGGCCGCCGTCGCTGCGGCAGCGCTTCGCGGACGCGGCGCGGCGGACGGCGGCCCTCTACCCGGAGGCCGCGGACGGTCCCGCCCCGGGGGACGCGGGGCCGCCCCCGCAGCCGGGGCCGCAGCGGGTCCCGGAGCGGGAGAGGGTCCCGGGACGGGCGGCGGCCCCCGCGGCGGGCCCGGCGGCCGGCGCCGTGGCGGACCCGGTCGCGGGCGCCGCGGCGGGCCGGGCCGCGGGCCCGGACGCTCAGCGGTAGTCGGCCGGGTCCACCGGCGTGCCGGCGTCTGCCTGCTCGATGTCGACGAGGTAGCGCCAGGCGTCCGGCGCCGAGCCGTCCGTGTCGGTGAAGCCGTAGGCCCGGGCCAGTCCGCCGCTGGAGAGGGACTGCCCGCTCCAGCGTGCCCGCTGCGGGTCGGTGGCGAGCGCGGCCACGGCGCGGCCCACGAAGACGGGGCTCTCGGAGATGGCGAAGTGCCGGTCGACGGCACAGCCGTCCCGCCAGTTCTCTTCCGTCACCCGGAAGTGGGTGTCCAGCATCGCCTCCGAGCGCAGCCAGCCCGGGGTCAGGCAGACCACGGTGGTGCCGAACTCCTCGGTCTCCTGGGCCAGCCCCCGGGCGACTCGGAGCGGCGCGGACTTGGCCAGGTCGTAGTAGACCGGCTCCCGGTAGCGCCGGTTGTACTCCTCGGTGCCGTCGGTGACCTCGACGAGCAGCCCGCCCGGACGCCGGGTCAGCAACGGCAGCGCATGGCTGCTGGTGATCAGGTGGGCGTCGATGCTCAGCCGCAGCACCCGCAGCCCGTCGGCCAGGTCGTGCTCCCACAGCTTCTTGCCCCAGCCGACCAGATGGTCACCGCCCCACAGGTCGTTGACCAGGATGTCGAGCGCGCCCGTCTCCCGGTCGATGCGGTCGATCAGCGCACGCACCCGGGCGGGGTC
Organism: Streptomyces sp. AA1529; assembly: GCF_000280905.1. GTDB lineage: Bacteria > Actinomycetota > Actinomycetes > Streptomycetales > Streptomycetaceae > Streptomyces. The sequence continues at coordinate 5,030 of NZ_ALAP01000084.1, forward strand.
GAGGTGGTCGACGGCGACGGCGGTGGCGCTGCCCCCGCTCTCCCGACCGGCTTCGCCCGCCAGTTCGGCCGTCTCCTCGATCGTCTCGCTCGCCCGGCCGACCTCGCTGGTCGTGGCGCGGGTGGTACGGCCGGTGGCGTAGACGGCGGCCCCGGCCCGGCACAGTTCGACGGCCATCGCCCGGCCCGCTCCCCTGGTGGCTCCGGCGACCAGGGCGACCTTGCCGGCCAGCGGCCCCGGGGAACTGCTCTGCTCCTGCACCTGTTGCTCCTTCTCGCGGCTACCCGCGCCTTCGACGACTTCTCAGTGCTCCGCACGGCTCTCTCGCGGCGCCCTCGGCATACCTGGGTGTACCGGCGTGCCGGGGTGTGCGGCGGCGTCCGGCCGGGCGCCGCCGCCGCATCCGTCCGGGCGGGACACACTGCCGGTGATACCGGACACCGCCTGTCGGGTATCGGAACCGGAATTGCCGTGCGGTGCACCTCTCGTAACGACACAGCCGCATCTGGCGCACTCCGCGTGCATTGCGGGCCTCCAGGCCCGATGCTGAGTGCGTGATGGACGAGACGGAGTTCTGGGAGCTGATCGACTCCACCCGGCAGGAGGCCGACAGCGATCCCCAGGAACAGGCGGACCTGCTGGTGGAGCGGCTGACGCAGCTCGACCCCGACGCGGTGACGTACTTCGCCCGCCACTTCGAGTCGCGCTACAACCGGGCCTACCAGTGGGATCTGTGGGCGGCCGCCTGGATCCTGCTGGACGGCGCGAGCGACGACGTCTTCGACGCGTTCCGCTGCTGGCTGATCGGCCAGGGCCGGGAGGTCTTCGAGGGCGCCGCCCACGACGCGGACGCGCTCGCCGAGCTGCTGGACGACTTCGACGAGGAGCTGGACGGCGACGGCGAGGAGCTGGGCTTCGCGGCGGACGAGGCGTACGAGCAGCTCACCGGCACCGTCCTGCCCGACCTGGGGCTGCCGGAGGCTCCGGCCGACCCGGAGGGCGTCGCCCTCGACCTGGAGGACACCGGGGCACTGGCCGACCGCCTGCCCCGGCTGTGGGACCGCTTCCGGGGCGAGTGACCCCGGCGGCGTCACTCCGTCCGCCGCCGCACCCCCGGCCGCGCTCGTCGCCGCCACGGCCACCGCACCGACCGCGGCCTGCACCTGCTTATCCCGCTGCCCCGCTCGCGCGGCACGCTGTACCCGGTCCGCTCGCGGTTCGACCGGGGCGGACCCGATGGGACCGGGCACGCCGCGGACGCCGTTCACGGTCGCCGCCGTACGCGGACCGTGAGCCGCGGCCGACAACGGCCCGGCGCATACGTCAGGATGGGCGCATGCGTATCGCGGTCACCGGATCCAGCGGACTCATCGGCTCGGCGCTCACCCGCTCCCTGCGGGCAGAGGGCCACGACGTGCTGCGGCTGGTGCGGCGCCCCGCGGCCGCGGCCGACGAGGTGCGGTGGGACCCGAGAGCGGGCCGGGTGGACACCGCGGGGCTGGCCGGGTGCGAGGCCGTCGTCCATCTGGCGGGCGCCGGGATCGGCGATCACCGTTGGACGGACAGCTACAAGCGCGAGCTGCGCGACAGCCGGGTGCAGGGCACCCGGACCGTCGCCGAGGCGCTGGCCGGACTGGACACCCCGCCCCGCACCCTGATCGTCGGCTCGGCGATCGGCTATTACGGCGACACCGGGGACCGGGCCGTCGACGAGTCCGCCCCGCCCGGCGAGGGGTTCCTGGCAGAGCTGTGCCAGGACTGGGAAGCGGCGGCCGGTGCCGCGCAGGACGCCGGGATCCGCACGGTGCTGGGCCGCACCGGCCTGGTCGTCGCCCGCGGCGGCGGGGCGTGGGGGCGGCTCTTCCCGCTGTTCAAGGCGGGCCTCGGGGGGCGGCTGGGTGACGGGCGGCAGTACTGGAGCCATATCGCCCTGCACGATCATGTGGCGGCGCTGCGGTTCCTGCTGGACGAGGAGGCACCGGCCGGGCCGGTGAACCTGACCGCACCGGAACCGGCCACCAACCGCGAGGTGACCGCCGCCATGGGGCACGTGCTGCGCCGCCCCACCCCGTTCCCGGTGCCGGCGCCCGTCCTGCGGGCCGCTCTGGGCGAGTTCGCCGGGGACGTGCTGGGCAGCCAGCGCGTCCTGCCCCGCCGGCTGCTGGATGCGGGCTTCCGGTTCGCCTTCCCCACGGTCACGGAGGCCATCCGCGCCGCCCTGTGAGCCCTCTCCCCTCCGGCGGGCGGGCGCGGGCGTCCGGCGCCGGAGGAGCCGGAATCGGGTCCGGGAGCGGGTCCGGGAGCGGTGCGTCACGGCGGTGGACGCCGGGGATGTGCATCCGGGCGCCCCTCGCGCGACGTACCGCGCGGGCGGCGGCACACGAACGCTCGAACACGGGTATGAGCTGAGCGCGCCGGGGCATCAGGACGGCAGCCGGCGCCCGCAGCAGCACAGGGACCCACGCACCCGGACAGGTCGGAACGCGCCCGCACAGGCGCGGACACCGGCACGCACAGCAGCCGCAGGCAGCACTCGCGGCACACGGACCCGCACACACACGGACGCGGAGACGCACAGCCGGACACACGCACCGCCGCACGGCAACAGCAGCGCCGCACAGCAACAGCACCACCGCACGGCAACAGCACAGCCGCACAGCCGCACAGCACGAGAACAGGCAGCAGTGAGAAGGCAGACCCATCGGCTCGTACGCGCGTCGACGTCGGGAGGAAACGTGCTGATCAGCAGCGCATACGCAGGCACCCGGACCGGGACCGGCGACGAGGAGGTGGAGGGCCGGGGCAGGGCCAGGACCGCGGACGTGGTGATCGTCGGAGCGGGACTGGCCGGACTGGCCGCGGCGCACCGGCTGACCGGCGCGGGGCTGCGCGTCCTGGTCCTGGAGGCGGCGCAGCACGTCGGGGGCCGGTCGCGGACCGACCGTGTCCAGGGCTTCCGGCTGGACCGGAGTCCGGGTGTGCTCAGCCTGGACCGGGACGCGGAGGCGCTCACCCGGCTGCCGGCCCTGGAGGGGCTCGCGCTGCGCCCGTTCCCGCCGGGGGCGCTGCTGCACTCGGAGGGCCGCACCCACCGGGTGGCGGCCCGGTCGGCGGAGCGCCGCTGTCCGCCGCCGCGGGCCGGCCGTGCGGTGCTGTTCGACCGGCGCACGAGGGGCGCAGGGAGCACTCGGGGCGCACTCACCACCGCTCGCGCGCTCACAGGAGCGCGGAGCCGGGCCGACATGTCCGACGCGCTGGGCCTCGTCCGGCTCCGCGCCTCCCTGGACCGGTTCGCCGCGGTGCCGCCCCAGGGCCTGCTGTCGCGGCCCGAACTGCCGGCCGGCCAGGCGCTGTCCGCACGCGGGCTGCCGACCCGGCCCGCGGAGACGCTGGTGCGTCCGCTGCTCACCGCGCTGCTGTCGGACCCCGCGCTGACCACCTCCAGCCGGGTCGCCGATCTGACCCTGCGCGGCTTCGCCCGCGGCGGTCTGGGCGTACCGGCCGGGGGGCAGGAGGCCGCTGTGGAGTTGCTGGCCGCCGCGCTGCCGCCGGACTCGATACACACGGGCGTGCGGGTCACCTCGGTGAGCACGCACGCCGTCCGCACCGCCGAGCACGGTACGTTCGGCTGCGAGGCGGCGCTGGTGGCCACGGGTGCCCGTTCGGCCGCCGCGCTGCTGCCGGGGCTGCGGGTACCGGAGTTCCATCCGGTGACCGTGCTGCACCACGCCGCTCCCGAGCCCCTCCCGCCGGGTGCGGACGGACCGTCGTTCACGGTGTGCGCCGAGCGGGAGGTGGCGGAGCCGGGTCCGGTCAGCCACACCTGGGCGGCCTCGGCGGTGGACCCGTCGCGGGCCGCGCCCGGCCGGGCGCTGCTGACCTCGGTCGTCCTGGGCACGCGTGCGAGCGAGCCGGCCGCCGCGCTGGATGCGGCCGCCCGCTGCCAACTGGCCCGTGTCTACGGGGTGCCGACGGACCGCTGGGAGTTGCTGGCCGCCTACCACGATCCGGACGCGGTACCGGCGATGCCCGCGCCGCACGACCCGCGGCGTCCGGTCCGGGTGCTGTCGGGCCTGTACGTGTGCGGGGAGCACCGGGACACCAGCACACCGCGCGGGGCGCTGCGGTCGGCCGAGCGCGCGACGGAGCAGATCCTGCGGGACTTCGGCCGTCCGGCGGCCCCCGCTCAGGGCGCGCCCGAGTCCGCCGCACCGGGTGCGCGAGAAGCGGCGCACGAGCCCGTGCGAGAGGCGGCGCAGGAGACCGCCGCATAATCGAACACGAGTCCCGAACTCCCAGATGACCAGCGGGTTCTGTCAGTGGGGCGGGGTAGAATATGGGGTAGTAATCAGGAAGCGCACCGACGTCTGGAGGAGGCCGTCGATGACTGCTGTCCGTTCCCGAACCCCTCGTTCGCACTCCCGCCCCACGACCCGCACCACACCCCGGCAGCAGCACCTGCCGAAGATGTCCACCCTTCCCGTGCTGCCCAAGAAACCGCTTCCGCCCGGCCGGCCGCGCGAGTGGTACGAGGCGCACAACCGGCGCCTCAAGGCCATGCGGATCGCGATAGCCCTGCTCGACACCGGTGTCCACACCGCCGCGCAGGCCCGGAACCGCACCATCCGTACGACGGCGCACCGCATCGGCGTGCACCCGCCGTCCCTCACCACCTGCCGTCTGGTGCGCTCGCTGCTGCCCTGATCCCGCCCTCCCGCGCCGCCCGGCCCGCACCCTGGGCCGGGCGGCGCTGGATGGGCTCCGCCGCTCCGGAGCCGGGGCGCCGGAAAACCGGTGGCGTCATGAGCATGGGTGCCTTACGGTCCTGACGTCACGGTCGGTCAGGCGAACCCATGAAGGAGCCCCCATGGCGGCAGACGCAAGACGCACCGATGTCAAGGCGCTGGTGGCGGCCGCCGTCACGGTCGTGCTGTGGGCCTCGTCGTTCGTCTCCATCCGCAGTACCGGTGAACACTTCGCCCCCGGTGCACTGGCCCTGGGGCGGCTGGGCGCCGGTGCCCTCGTCCTGTGCGCGGTGCTCCTCGTGCGCCGGGAGGGAATCCCACCGCGCGCCGCCTGGCCCGGCATCATCACCTCCGGACTGCTGTGGTTCGGCGGCTACATGGTCGTCCTCAACTGGGGTGAGCGCCTCGTGGACGCCGGGACGGCCGCCATGCTCGTCAACATCGGCCCCATTCTGATGGCGCTGCTGGGCGGCTGGCTGCTCAAGGAGGGCTTCCCCGCCCGGCTGCTGGCCGGAATGGCGGTCTCCTTCGCGGGTGCCGTCGTGGTCGGCCTGTCCGTCTCCGACGGCGAGGGCTCCTCGCCCCTGGGCGTGGTGCTGTGCGTACTGGCCGCCGTCGCCTACGCGGTCGGGGTCGTCAGCCAGAAGCCCGCGCTGCGGCACGCCTCACCGCTCCAGGTCACCGCGTTCAGCTGCCTGATCGGGTTCGTCGCCTGCCTGCCGTTCAGCGGGCAGTTGGCCTCCGACATGGCGGACGCGCCGCTGTCCGCCACCCTCAACACCGTCTACCTGGGCGTGTTCCCGACCGCGCTGGCCTTCTCCACCTGGGCCTACGCACTCTCCCGCAGCACCGCGGGCCGGATGGGGTCCACCACCTACGTCGTGCCCTTCCTCGTCGTGCTGATGTCCTGGCTCGTCCTGGACGAGGTGCCCGGCGTGCTGGCCCTCGCGGGCGGTCTGCTGTGCCTGGCGGGGGTCGCGGTCTCCCGCTCCCGGAGCCGGAGCCCGCGCCCCCCGCAGCCGGTCGCCGCCGCTACCGCACCGCCGCCGGCCGGGCAGCCGACGTCCCCAGCCCCCTCGGGCCGTCGAACGGCCAGCTAGGAAGGAAGTGGCGGCGCAGATCGGCCTCCCCGTACCGGCGGCAGTCGCGGTGCCACACCAGGATCCCGGACATCCAGTTCTCCAGCTCCCGCACATAGCCGTCCAGCGCGGCCCGGCTCGCCTCGTCGAGCGCGAAGTCGTCGTAGAGCACGGGGAACTCGTGCGCGGCCACGTGCTGGAACTGCCGCATCCGGGACTTCATCAGGTCGTCGACGATGCGCAGCGCGGTGGGGTGGTCGCAGTCGAAGAAGTTGCGCACCACCAGCACGCCGTTGTGCAGCTCGCCCTCGAACTCGATCTCCTTCTGGTACGAGAAGACGTCGTTGAGCAGGCAGGCGTAGTCGGCGGCGGCGTTCTCCAGCGACTTCACGGGCCCGCTGCGGTAGACGGCCTCCGGGATCGTGTCCGGCTGGGCCAGCCGGCACAGGCTCATCGTCAGGTCGGAGCCGAACGTCCGGCGCCGCATCTCGACGTAGTCGACGGGGTCGGGGATGCGGTTGAGCGCCTGGTTGTCCAGCTCCCACAGCCAGCTCTCGGCCATCACCTCGATGGCGGTGCGGAAGCGGCGGCGCTTGGCGGGCGGCATCGGCCCGGCCGTCCTGGCCCACAGGTCGGCCAGCGAGCACTCCAGCGGACTGCCCGGCGACGGCGCGGACTCCCCGTCGACGGGCATGAAGAGGGAGAGCCTCCGGGTGCACTCCCTGGCGCCCGCCAGGTCCCGGGTGCGGCCGAAGCGGACCGGATAGTAGTCGTCGCCCCAGGTGCCCCAGGCCAGCCAGGCCGAACTCAGGTCGAGTTGGTCGGCTGTCGCATCGGGGTGGATCCCGGCGGCGCACAGCGGCAGGTCGTAGTCCCGGATCAGCTCCTCGTCCCACACCCGGCCGCCCGCCACGTCCGGCTGCGGGCCCAGCAGCCCCGTCCCGTGCGCCCAGGCGACGACCCGCTCCCGGGCGCCGTCCAGATGCGGGCTGAGCCGGTCGGCGAAGGGCATCTCGAACTGCGGCAGCACCGAGGGGCCGGTGCGCTCGTGCGGTACGTGCGCGAAGGAGCGGGCCCGGCGCGCCTGCGCCCGCGGGGCGGGTCGCAGCGTCGCCAGCGCCGAGGTGCCCGGCCCCGAGGGGACGAACGGCAGCCGCGCCGGGCGAGCGGCGACCGCTCCCCCGCCGTTCATGTAGCGGCTGGAGCGCATGTGCCACTCGTGGCCGCCCGACTGCCAGTCCTGGAGCCCCTTGACGTAGGCGGCGACATCGGCGCAGGCCGCCGCGTCCAGTCCCGTCTCGGCGCAGAGCGCCGGCAGTTCGGTCAGTGCCGTGTGCTCGAACTGCTGGAGCCGGGAGGTCAGCAGGTCGTTCACGGACTCGGCGGCCTCCTGGGTGGTGCACTCCAGGAACGTCTCCAGCACCAGCACACCGTTGGACAGTTCGCCCTCCTCGCCGATCTCGCGCTCGTAGGAGAACAGGTCGTTGCGCAGATGCACGGCGTCGGAGAAGGTGTCGCGCAGCACGCACAGCGGACGGGACGCGGCGACGGCCGCGGGCACCTCGGCGTGCTCGGCGAACTCCACCAGCCCGGCCGACCAGGGGGCGCCGCCGACCTTGCGGCGCATCTCGATGTACTCGACCGGGTTGGGCACCCGGCCGATGTTGATGTTGGACAGCTCCCACAGCGACTCGTTGAGCAGGTTCTCGGTGCTGAGCGCGAACCGCGCACGCCAGTCCGCCGACATCGACGGCACCGTCCTGGCCCACAGGTCGGCCAGCCCCGCCTCGACCGGGTTGGCCGGAGCGGGCGGCGCCGCCGGGTCGTCCTCCAGCGGCATGAACAGCGGCAGCCGGTCCAGATACGCCTTGCCGCCCGAGCGGTCCTGGGTGCGTTTGAACTCCTCCAGGAAGTGGTCGTCGAAGAAGAAGACCCACACGTACCAGTCCGTGACCAGCGCCAGGTCGTCGGCGGTGGCATCGGGGTGGGTGTAGGCGCACAGCAGCGCGTAGTCGTGCGCGTCCAGGTCGGCGGTGTCCCAGATCCCGGACCCCTCCAGCATCCCCATCTGCCGTGCCCACTCCCGGGAATGGGTGCGCGCCTGGTCGACGTGCGGGTTCAGACGGGCGGGGTGGGGCACGTAGAAGTCGGGCAGTTCGAAGGGTTGCGACAACGTTCGTCCCTCGGCTCGTCGTTTCGGTGCGAATTCGGCCTACCCGCACTGGAATGACGAACATCCTTTTTCACCCGGATGTGTGAGGACTGCTGCGGAGCCCGTCGAACAAAACCCGTGGCTGTGCGCCGAGTCGGGCTGCTAGCTTCGCTTTCGTGGCGAAGCTGAATCAGATCATCGCAGTCGAGAAGGGCGTCAAGTCCAAGGTGGTGCAGGACCTGGCACAGGCCCAGCACGGGCTGACGAAACCGCAGATGCTCGCGGGTATCTCGCGTACGTACCAGCCCAAGGACGAAGAGGGCGAACAGCTTCCGCCGGAGTCGACCCGCGTCCAGGTCAAGGCCGAGGATGTACTCAAGGAAACGGCGAAGATCCTGACGCGGCTGTTCGATGTGACGGCCACCAAGGACTGGTCGAACCTCTCGGCCCGCGCCGACGTCGCGGTCGACGGCCGCACGGTGCTCTCCGACGTGCCGGTCTCCTACCTGCTGTTCCTGGAGAAGCAGCTGGGCGAACTCGGCTCGTTCCTGCGGAAGCTGCCGATCCTGGACGGCGCGGAGGCGTGGGAGATCGACCCCTCCACCGACTGGTGGAAGACGGAGCAGGTCCGCACGGTGCGCACCAAGAAGGTGCCGCGCAACCACGTGAAGGCGGAGGCAACCGAGAAGCACCCGGCCCAGGTCGAGGTCTACTACGAGGACATCCCCGTCGGCTACTGGACCACGGTCAAGTACTCCGGGGCCCTCCCGGCCCGGCGGGTCAACGAACTGCTGGAGCGGCTGGACAAGCTGGCGGCCGCGGTGAAGTTCGCCCGCGAGGAGGCGAACGGGACCGAGGTCGCCGACAAGCGGGCCGGCGAGGCCGTCTTCGGGTACCTGTTCGCCTGACCGCTCGCACCGGCGCCCGGCGCCGGTGCGGGCGTCCGCGCCCCGGACCTCCGTATCCTGACCGTGCGGCCCCCCGTGTGCCGTCCCCCCGACCGACCGGGAGAGTGCCCGCGACGACCGACATCCCAGACTCCCCGGGTCAGGGGCCGACGCCCCGTCGGCCCGGGGTGCGCCAGGAGCGCAAAGCTGAAACTGAAGCTGATGTGTGAACCCCCGGCCGCACTGCACCTCGCAGGCGCCGGTCAGTCTCAACCTCTCGCTCCACGCTCAGCATCGCCGTTCATCGCCCGGCAACCGGGGCGGTGACGACCTCGAGACGCTGGTTCGAACCCAGCCGGCGCATCCACGCTGCGCCGTGGTGGAGTGGCTCCACGCGAGGACATCGCCGAACGATCCGCCCATGAACCGTCAGGGCGTGCGAACGAGCGGCACCCAGGACCCCGGGGCCGGGTAAAGCCCCGGGGTCCCTTCCCCTCCCTTCCGTCGGCCGGGTCCCGGTGCGACGCCGCACCCGTCCCCGGTGTCCGGGCGCGTGGTACGTTGCAGCAGCCAGTCAAACCCTTGATCGGGTCAGGGAATCCGGTGCGAATCCGGAGCTGACGCGCAGCGGTGTGGGACTGGGGCGTGCACGAGGCCACTGGGGCGCAGTCCCCGGGAAGGCGCACCGCCCCCGCAGTCCCGAGTCCGAAGACCTGCTGGCGGCCGCGCCCGGACAACCCCCGGCGCGGTACGACGCCGGGCCCCGCGATCGGGCCTCTGACGGAGAAGGATCTGCTGGCCATGCGCCGACCGCGCCGTATCCGCGCCCTCGTGCCGGGCCGTCCCCCGGCAGCCGCCCGCGACCGCTCGGCAGCCGCCGGCCGGCCCGCCGCCCCGTGCCCGCCGCGCCGCACCGGCCGCGCGGTCCTCGCCGCGCTGCTGCTGATGTCCCTGACCGCCTGCGCCGGAGGGTCCGGCGGCGCAGACGGGGACGCGCGCGGCTCCTCCGCCGAGGGCTTCCCGTACACCGTCACCAACTGCGGGGTGAAGACCACCTTCACCGGGCCGCCGCGCCGGACGGTGACCATGAACCAGCACGTCACCGAGATCATGCTGGCGCTCGGCCTGCAGGACCGGATGGCCGGCACCGCCTACCTGGACGACCGGATCCTGCCCCGCTACGCGAAGGCCTACCGCGGCATCGACGTCCTGGCGAAGAAGTACCCGTCCAAGGAGACCCTGCTGGGCGCCGCACCGGACTTCGTCTACGGCGGCTACGCCAGCTCCTTCGACAAGACGGAGGGGCGGTCGCGCGCGGCGCTGCGGGAGAGCGGCGTCCGGACCCGGCTCAACCTGGAGTCCTGCACCGATGACGTGGACATCGACACGCTGCACCGGGAGTTCCGGGAAGTCGGCCGGATCTTCGGCGTGCCGGAGCGTGCTGCGGCGCTGGTCCGGAAGCAGGACCGGCAGCTGGCGGCCACCGCGAAGCGGCTGAAGGGGACGAAGAGCACCCGGGTGTTCGTCTACGACAGCGGGGAGAGCTCCGCGTTCACGGCGGGCGGCGCGGGCATCGGCGACGAGATCCTGCGCCGGGCCGGCGCCCGCAACGTCTTCGCCGGCCTCGACAAGACGTTCGCCGACGTCTCCTGGGAACAGGTCGTCAAGCGCGAGCCGGACGTCGTGGTGATCTACGACTACGGCGGCACGACCGTCGCGCAGAAGAAGAAGCGGCTGTTGGAGGATCCCGCGCTGGCGGACGTGCCCGCGATCGAACACGAGCGGTTCGCCGTGCTGCCGCTCTCCTCGGCGGTGCTGGGCCCGCGGGTGCCCGACGCGGTGGACGCGCTGGCCCGGCAGCTGCACCCGGACGACGCCGGTGACGCCGGTGCGCAGTAGCACCGCGCCGCGCGCCTCCGCCGCTCCGCTGCGGTGTGCCCTGGTGTGCGGAGTGCTGGCCGCCCTCCTGGTCGCCGGGGCACTGGCCGGGCTGGCGCTCGGCGCGGCCCGGATCCCGGTCGCCGACGTGCTGGCGGCCCTGACCGGCCGGGCGCAGCCGGGCCCGTTCACCACCATCGTGCTCGATGTGCGGCTGCCGCGGGTGCTGCTGGCGGCCGTCGTCGGCGCCGGACTGGCGCTGGTGGGCGCGGTGCTGCAGGCGCTGGTGCGCAACCCGCTGGCCGATCCGTATCTGCTGGGCATCTCCTCGGGCGCCTCCACGGGCGCCGTCCTGGTCGTCGTCCTGGGTGTCGGGGCGGTCTCGATGCAGGCGGGCGCCTTCGCCGGGGCGCTGCTGGCGATGGTGACGGTCTACGCGATGGCGCGGAGCGGCGCGGCGGTGACGACGGGACGGCTGGTGCTGGCCGGAGTCGCGGTGCAGTACGTGCTCTCCGCGCTGACCAGCCTGGTGCTGGTGACCTCGGCGGAGAACGAGCATCTGCGGGCCATCCTCTTCTGGACGCTGGGCGGTCTGGGCCAGGCACGCTGGCACACCCTGCTGCTGCCCGCGCTGGTGCTGGGCGCCGGGCTCGCCCTGCTGCTGGCGCTGGCCCGGCCGCTGGACCTGCTGCTGGTCGGCGAGGAGGGCGCCACCGTTCTGGGACTGGACACCGGACGCTTCCGCGCGGCCTCGTTCGTCCTGGCCTCTCTGGTGACGGCGGTGCTGGTCACGGTGAGCGGCGCGATCGGCTTCGTCGGACTGATGGTGCCGCACGCGGCGCGGATGGCGGTCGGCGCCGGGCACCGGGCACTGCTCCCCGTCGCGGCGCTGGGCGGCGCGGCCTTCCTGGTGCTGGCCGATCTGGCGGCGCGCACGGTGGCGGCGCCCGAGGAGATCCCGGTCGGCGTGCTGACCGCCCTCACCGGCGGGCCGTTCTTCCTGTGGCTGCTGCGCCGCACCCGACGCACCGAGGGGGTGCTGGGGTGACGGCGCCGCACGCCCTGGACGTCGAGGAGGTGTCCTACCGGGCGGCCGAGGGACGCGTCCTGCTGGACGGGGTGCGCCTGCGGGCCGCGCCGGGCGAGACCGTCGGCGTCGTCGGGCCGAACGGCAGCGGCAAGACCACCCTGCTGCGGTGCGTCTACGGAACGCTGCGCCCCACCGGCGGCCGGATCACGCTGGGCGGCCACGACGCGGCGGCGCTGAGCGTCAAGGCCCGGGCGAGGCGGGTGGCGGCCGTGCCGCAGGACGCGGGCGGCGGGTTCGGGCTGACCGCGGGCCGGATCGCGGCGATGGGCCGCTCCCCGCACAAGCGGTTCTGGGAGGGCGACACCGCAGCGGACGCGGCCCGGGTCGCCGAGGCGCTGGAGCGGACGGGGGCCGCCGCGCTGGCCGGGCGGCCCTTCGACGAGCTGTCCGGCGGCGAGCGGCAGCGGGTGCTGGTGGCCCGCGCCCTGGTGCAGGACCCCGGACTGCTGGTGCTGGACGAGCCGACCAACCATCTGGACGTGCGCTATCAGTGGGAGCTGCTGGCGCTCGTCCGGGACCTGCCCGCCACCGGTCTGCTCGCGCTGCACGACCTCAATCTCGCCGCGTACTTCTGCGACCGGCTGTACGTACTGGAGGCGGGCCGGGTCGTGGCGGACGGAACGCCGGAGGAGGTGCTCACCCCGGGGCTGCTGGCCGAGGTGTACGGAGTGCGGGCCGAGGTGCAGGTGCATCCGCGGACGGGTGCGCCGACGGTGGTGTACCTGCCGCCGCGGGAGCCGAGGGGGTTGCCGGAGCCGGGGGAGGCGCAGGAGCCGCGGGAAGGGGCGCGGGGATGACCGGCGCGGGCGGGCCGGCCGAGCTGGACGAACTGACGGCGCTGTGCGCCCTGACGGACCTGGCCTCGGCGCACGGGCCCCGCTACCACATGCTGCCGGGCGAGCCGCCGCCCGCGGAGAGCGCCGCCGGGGCGTGGCTGCCCGCGGACCGTCTGCTGAGCGCGGAAAGCGCCGAACTGGAACGGCTGCTGACCGCCGAGTGGCGGGGCAGCGGACACCGTTCGGCACACGCGGCCGCGCTCACCCTGATCGCGGTGTACGCGGGGCGGGTGACGGCCGCGGCACTCCTCGGCTGGGCGCTCGACGGACGGGTGTGGGACGTGCGGCCGCGGAACGTCCTGGTGCGGCCCGGCGGCCACGGGATCGCGGGCGTGCGGCTGCGGACCCCGCGGCTGCTCGCGGCACCCTCCGCCGAACCGGCCGGCACGCTCGCGGCGCTCCACGAGGCCGTGCTGGACTCCCATCTGCTGCCGCTCGCCGCCGCGCTGCGCGGGGCGACCCGTGCCGGGCTGCGGCAGCTGCACGGCGGAGTGGCCCACGGCTGCGCCACCGCGCTGAGTGCCGCCGCGGCCCGCCCGCCCGACGAGTCGGCCCGGCGCTGGGCGGAGTTCGTCGGCCCGCGGCCGGAGCTGGCACGGCTCGGTGACCTCGCCGAGGTCACCGGGGCCGACGGGAGCCGCCGACTGCGCTACCTCCGCAACACCTGCTGCCTCTACTACACCAGCGCGGAAGCCGTCCGCTGCGCGAGCTGCTGCCTGACCCCGCGCGCCGACCGGCTGCGCGCCTACGCGGCGCGCTGAGCCGGCCGGACGGCCGGACGGCACTGCCCGACGGACCGAGCCGGGCCGCCGGCAGCCGGGGCAGGGGGCAGGGGGCAGGGGGCAGGGGGCAGGAGTCGGGGGCAGGAGTCGGGGCGGGTCGTCACCACAGCTCGGTGCTGTGCCCCTCCACCAGTGCGCCGATCCGCGCGAGGACCTCGTGCTCCGGCAGCGGATCGAGCCGGCGACCGTCCCGCAGCCGTACCGCGATCCGCCCGGCGGCGGCCTCCCGGCGGCCGAGCACCGCCTGGTAGGGGACCCGGCGGGCCTCCCGTACCCGGGCGCCCAGACTGCCGCGCCCGGGCGGAGCGAGTTCGGCACGCAGCCCCGCGGCGGTGCAGCGCCGCACGAACGCCTCACCCGCGGGCAGTTCCGCCTCGGACACCGGCAGCACGGCCAGCTGGACGGGCGCCAGCCAGGCGGGGAACGCGCCCCCGTGCACCTCGATCAGCTGCGCCACCGCGCGCTCCACGCTGCCGATGACGGCCCGGTGCACCATGACCGGCCGGTGGGCGGCGCCGTCCGCGCCGGTGTAGCACAGGTCGAAGCGCTCGGGCTGGTGCAGGTCGACCTGGACGGTGGAGAGGGTGGCCTCCCGGCCCGCCGCGTCGGCGATCTGCACGTCGATCTTGGGCCCGTAGAAGGCGGCCTCCCCTTCCGCCGCCTCGTACGGCAGCCCGGCGTCCTCCAGCGCCTCGGTCAGCAGCGCGGTGGCCCGCCGCCACGCGTCCGGGCCGGGCAGCCGGTCGCCGCCCGGCGCGGGGAGCGAGAGCCGGTGGCGGGCCGCCTCGATGCCGAGCGCCCGGTAGGCGTCCCGGATCAGCTCCAGTGCCGCCCCGGCCTCGGCCGCCACCTGGTCGAGGGTGCAGAAGATGTGCGCGTCGTTGAGCTGGATGGCACGTACCCGGGTGAGTCCGCCCAGCACTCCGGAGCGCTCGGCCCGGTACATGGTGCCGAGTTCGGCCATCCGCAGCGGCAGTTCGCGGTAGCTGTGCGGGCGGGAGCGGTAGATCACCGCGTGGTGCGGGCACAGGCTGGGGCGCAGCACCAGCACTTCCCCGGACCCCTCCCCCGCACCGTCCTCCGCCGGGTCCCCCGCGGCGTTCCCCGCGCGTCGCTCCAGGGGCGGGAACATGTCGTCGGCGTAGTGGTCCCAGTGGCCGGAGAGTTCGTACAGCTCGCGCTTGCCGAGGACGGGCGAGCAGACGTGCCGGTACCCGGCGCGGCGCTCGACGCCCCGGATGTACTCCTCCAGCGCGTGCCGGACGGTGGCGCCGTCCGGCAGCCAGTAGGGCAGTCCGGCGCCGATCAGCGGATCGGTGCCGAAGAGCTGCAACTCGCGGCCGAGCGAGCGGTGGTCGTGGTGGGCTGCGGTCATGGGGTCCTCCCTCGGGGGCACGGGCCGCGCCCGAGGGGGACGACGAAGCCCCGGGCACTCGGCCCGGGGCTTGACGGGTACGTCGGTCAGCGCGCCGGGACTTCGTCCGGCGTCGTCGTCCTGGCGGTCTGTACGGCGCGCTGCTGCATGCGGGCAACGTAGCAGCGCGGGCCGCGTCCGTCCGCCGGTTTTCCGGGGCCGGGCCGCCCCGTCCAGGGCGTCCCGCCGTCCGGGGTTCCGGGGGCGCCGGTCCGGGCGGTGGATAGCATCGCGGCACTGCGCGCGGCACCGCGGCAGTCGATCGATGTACGGGGGAGCATGTGTTCGGGATCGTCAGGCCCTGCAGGCACCGGTTGCCGGAGGCGCTCAGGGCCGAGTGGACGGCGCATCTGTGCGGCCTCTGCCTCGCACTGCGCGACGGCCACGGCCAGTTGGCGCGGATCGTGACGAACTATGACGGGCTGCTGGTCTCCGTGCTGACCGACGCGCAGGCGGGGACCGCCGCCTCCCGGCGCCGCACCGCGGGACCGTGCCCGCTGCGGGGCATGCGCACCGCCTCGGTCGCCCGGGGTGCGGGCGCGCGGCTGGCGGCCTCGGTGTCCCTGGTCCTCGCCTCGGCGAAGATACGGGACCACATAGCCGACGGGGACGGGGTGCTGCGCCGCCGTCCGCTGGCCGCCGCCGCCCGCCGGACCGCGGCGGGCTGGGACCGGGCCGGTGCCCGAACCGGCGGCGCGCTGGGATTCGACACGGCGTTGCTGGTCGACGCAGTGGAGCGGCAGACGGACGTGGAGCGCGCCGCGGGCCCCGGCACTCCGCTGGCGACCGTGACCGAGCCGACCGCGACGGCCACCGCGGCGGCCTTCGCGCACACGGCGGCCCTCGCCGGCCGCCCCGGCAACGCGGCCCCGCTCGCCGAGGCGGGCCGTCTCTTCGGACAGCTCGCGCACCTGCTGGACGCGGTCGAGGACCGTGCGGCGGACGCCGCCGAGGGGGCCTGGAATCCGCTCGCGGCCACCGGCACCACCCCGGCCGAGGCCCGGAAGGTGTGCGACGAGGCGGCACGCGGCATCCGGCGGGCGCTGCGCGCGGTGGACTTCGCGGACCGGGGGCTGGCGCACGCCCTGCTGGCGCACGAGGTGCCGCGCGCCGTGGACCGCGCGTTCGGCACGGCGGCGTGCGCGCACTCCGGTGGAGCGGCGGCGGTCGCGGGCCCGCACGGGGACACCGGCCCGCCCCCGCAGCCGTACGGACAGCAGCCGTACGGACAGCAGGCGGACGGGCAGCAGCAGCCGGGGCGGCCGCCCTACGGTCAGGCGCCGCACAACCTCAACGGCCCCGGGAATCCGTTCGCGGGCGCGGGCGGCCCGGGCGGCGACGGAGGCGGCGGCACCGGCGGCCCGGGCGGCTCCGGGGACCGCGGGCCGGGCCGGCAGCGGCCGCCGCGCGGCTTCTGGGCGGGCTGCGCGGCCTTCGTCGGCCTGTGCTGCACCTGCCGGCTGTGCTGCGCCTCGGAGTACGAGGGCCCCTGGTCCCGCAAGAAGCGGGAGGGGTGCCTGGACTGCGGGGATTGCTGCGACTGCTGTGACTGCTGCGGCAACTGCGACGGGTGCGGCTGTGACGGCTGCGGCTGCGACTGCTGAGGGCGCTGCCCCCGCTCCCCCGCCCTTCCTGCCCGCCGGCCGCGCAGGCCCCGACCGGAGCCGAGGAGGAACTGGCGCGGTTCCCATGGCCGTCCGCGGGCACCCGTCCGCGGACGATGGGGAGGATCCATGGACATCAGCGTTCCGAGACGCCGCAAGCCGGGCGGCCGGTTCCGCGGATTCCGCGGCAGGGCAAAGCCGGGCACCGGGAAGGCGACACGGCAGGCCAGGTCCACGGCGCGGCCGGTGCTGAGCGGCGCGGCGCGGGCCGGATTCACCGGACGCGGCGTGACCTATCTGCTGGTCGGGATGCTGGCCGTGCAGGTGGCGTTCACCGGCGGGAAGGGCGGCGAACAGGCGGACCGGGGCGGGGCGCTCCAGCAGGTGGCGGAGCAGTCCTTCGGCGGCCTGCTGCTGTGGGCGCTGGGCCTCGCACTGGCCGGCATGGCGCTGTGGCGGCTGTCCGAAGCGGTCTGGGGCGCCGCGGGGCCGGACGGCGACAAGGCGACCAAGCGCCTTGCCTCCGGGGCGCGGGCCGCCTTCTACACGTTCGTCGCGTACTCCGTACTGGCCTTCGCCACGGGTGACAAGGGCAGCGGCAGCGGCGCCTCCGACAAGCGCTCGCGCGATGTGACGGCCGACGCGCTGGGACTGCCCGGCGGGCAGTGGCTGGTGGGAGCCGCGGGCGCCGCGGTGGTGATCGGCGGCGTGGTGCTGGGCGGGCGCGCGGCGCTGCGGAAATACCACAAGCATCTGCGCACCCACCGGATGTCCGCGCGGCAGCGGAAGTTCGTGGACACCACCGGAGTGGCCGGCGGGCTCGCCCGCGGTCTGGTGTTCGCCGCGGCCGGCGGCTTCCTGGTCCGCGCCGCGGTCGCCTACGACCCCGAACGGGCCAAGGGGATGGACGACACCCTGCGCGCCTTCGCCGAGACCCCGGCGGGGCCGTGGCTGCTGGTGGCCGTGGCGGTGGGGCTCGTCCTCTTCGGGCTCTTCTCGTTCGCGGTGGCGCGCTGGCGCAGCACCTGACCCCGGCGCGGGCCGGGGCCGGGCGAGGAACCTCGGGCCCCGGGGACACCCGGCGTCCTCGCGGCGACCGCGGGGCCCGGGAGCGGCGTCGGCCGGTCCCGGGCCCCGTGGTGGGCGAGTACCAGGTCAGCGCAGCGCGGCCAGCGCCTCGTTGAAGGTCTTCGACGGACGCATCACGGCCGCCGCCTTCTCCGTCGACGGCTGGTAGTAGCCGCCGATGTCGGCGGGCGCGCCCTGGACGGCCAGCAGTTCGTCGACGATCGTCTGCTCCTGCCCGGCCAGGGTCCCGGCCAGCTCCGCGAACGCCTGGGCCAGCTCCGCGTCCTCGGTCTGCGCCGCCAGCTCCTGCGCCCAGTACAGGGCGAGGTAGAAGTGGCTGCCGCGGTTGTCGATGCTGCCGAGCTTGCGGCTGGGCGACTTGTTCTCGTTCAGCAGCGTGCCGGTGGCGCGGTCCAGGGTGTCCGCGAGGATCCGGGCGCGCGCGTTGCCCGTCTTGTGCGCGAGGTGCTCGAAGCTGACGGCCAGCGCGAGGAACTCGCCCAGGCTGTCCCAGCGCAGGTAGTTCTCCTTGACGAGCTGCTGCACGTGCTTGGGCGCCGAGCCGCCCGCACCCGTCTCGAAGAGCCCGCCGCCGTTGATCAGCGGAACGATGGAGAGCATCTTGGCACTGGTGCCCAGTTCCATGATCGGGAACAGGTCGGTCAGGTAGTCGCGCAGCACGTTGCCGGTGACCGAGATGGTGTTCTCGCCGCGGCGGATGCGCTCCAGCGAGAACGTCATCGCGTCGGCCGGGGACATGATCTCGATCCGCAGGCCCTCGGTGTCGTGCAGCGGCAGGTACTCGCGGACCTTCCCGATCAGGTTCCGGTCGTGGGCGCGGGTCTCGTCCAGCCAGAAGACGGCCGGGTCGCCGGTGGCGCGGGCGCGGGTGACGGCCAGCTTGACCCAGTCCTGGATCGGCACGTCCTTGGTCTGGCACATCCGGAAGATGTCGCCCTCACCGACGGCCTGCTCCAGCACCAGCTCGCCCGCGTCGTCGAGCACCCGCACGGTGCCGGTCGCCGGGATCTCGAACGTCTTGTCGTGGCTGCCGTACTCCTCGGCCTTCTGCGCCATCAGGCCGACGTTGGGCACGGAGCCCATGGTGGCCGGGTCGAAGGCGCCGTTGGCCTTGCAGTCCTCGATGACGGCCTGGTAGATGCCCGCGTAGCTGCTGTCGGGGATGACCGCGAGCGCGTCCTGCTCCTGGTCGTCCTTGTTCCACATGTGCCCCGAGGTGCGGATCATCGCGGGCATGGAGGCGTCCACGATGACGTCGCTGGGCACGTGCAGGTTGCTGATGCCGCGGTGCGAGTCGACCATCGCCAGGTCCGGGCCCTGGGCCAGCTCGGCGTCGAAGGACGCCTTGATCCTGTCGCCCTCGGGCAGCGACTCCAGGCCCTTGTAGATGCCGCCCAGACCGTCGTTGGGGGTCAGCCCGGCCGCGGCGAGCTGGTCGCCGTAGGTGGCGAACGTCTTCGGGAAGAAGGCGCGCACGGTGTGCCCGAAGAGGATCGGGTCGGACACCTTCATCATCGTCGCCTTCAGGTGCACCGAGAACAGCACACCCTCCGCCTTGGCCCGGCCGACCTGCGCGGAGAGGAACTCGCGCAGCGCGGCGACCCGCATCACCGCGGCGTCGACGACCTCACCGGCCTGCACCGGCACCGACTCGCGCAGCACCGTGGTGGAGCCGTCGTCGCCGTGCAGCTCGATCCGCAGCGCACCGTCCTGGGCCAGCACGGCGGACTTCTCGGTGGAGCGGAAGTCGTCACCGTCCATGTGCGCGACGTTCGTCTTCGAGTCGGCGCGCCAGGCTCCCATGCGGTGCGGGTTGGCCTTGACGTAGTTCTTGACGGAGGCCGGCGCGCGGCGGTCGGAGTTGCCCTCGCGCAGGACCGGGTTGACGGCGCTGCCCTTGACCTTGTCGTAGCGGGCGCGCACCTCCCGCTCCTCCTCGGTCCGCGGGTCGTCCGGGTAGTCCGGCAGCGCGTAGCCCTGCTCCTGCAGCTCGGCGATGGCGGCCTTGAGCTGCGGGATGGACGCCGAGATGTTCGGCAGCTTGATGATGTTGGCCTGCGAGGTCCTGGCCAGTTCGCCGAGCTGCGCCAGCGCGTCCTCGATGCGCTGGTGCTCCTCCAGCCGCTCGGGGAAGCCGGCGATGATCCGGCCGGCCAGGGAGATGTCGCGGCTCTCGACGGCGACGCCGGCCGTCGAGGCGTACGCCTCGACCACGGGCAGGAACGAGTACGTCGCCAGGGCCGGGGCCTCGTCAGTGTGCGTATAGATGATGGTCGAGTCAGTCACCGCTACTCCGCTTCGCGTCTACATCGTCTCGATATCAAGATATCCCGTGACGGGGCGGCGCGGTGAAGCGGCCCGCGCTTGGCCGCGCGGAAGCCGGGTGCCCGGGCCGCCACCCGGGGCACCCCCGTGCGACACCGCCCCGCGGCACCCGGCCCCACCAGCGCCGGCGTGCGGCACGTCCGGCCCGGAGACCGGTGGCCGCGACCCGCACCGGCCCGCGCCGACGGATGTCGGGGCGGGCCGGGGTCGGGGCGAAGGCCGGCGCCGGAGCCGGGCGACCGGGCCGGGGCCGGGGCCGGGGCCGGGGCCGGGCGGACCCGGTCCGGCTCCGCGGCCGGTTCAGGCCACCGGGGCCGGGAAGGTCGGGTACTCCGCTCCGGAGACGTGCTGGACGACCCGGACGACCTGGCACGAGTAGCCGAACTCGTTGTCGTACCAGAGGTAGAGGATCGCGTTGTCGCCCTCGACCTTGGTGGCGCCCGCGTCGACGATGGAGGCGTGACGCGAGCCGATGAAGTCGTTGGAGACCGCGTCGGGGGCGCTGGTGAAGTCGATCTGCCGCTTGAGCGGCGAGGTCAGCGAGACCTCGCGGAGGTGGTCCAGCACCTCCGCGCGGCTGGTCTCGCGGGCCAGCTGCAGATTGAGGATGGCGATCGAGACGTCCGGCACCGGGACACGGATCGAACTGCCGGTGATCGTCGCCTCGAGGTCGGGCAGCGCCTTGGCGACGGCCGAGGCGGCGCCGGTCTCGGTGATGACCATGTTGAGCGGCGCCGAACGCCCCCGCCGGTCGGACTTGTGGTAGTTGTCCAGCAGGTTCTGATCGTTGGTGAACGAGTGGACCGTCTCCACGTGACCGCGCAGCACCCCGTACTCGTCCGCCATCGCCTTCAGCGGCGGGACGATCGCGTTGGTGGTGCAGGACGCGCAGGAGATGATCCGCTCGTCCGGCTTGATCATGTCGTGGTTGACGCCGTGCACCACGTTGGGCACGTCGCCCTTGCCGGGCGCGGTCAGGATCACCTTGTCGATGCCGGGGCGCAGGTGCTGGGAGAGCCCCTCGCGGTCGCGCCACCTGCCGGTGTTGTCGATGAGGACGGCGTCCTTGATGCCGTACGCCGTGTAGTCCACCGACGTCGGGTCGTCGGAGTAGATGACCTTGATCTCGTTGCCGTTGGCGATGATCGTGCTGTTCGCCTCGTCGACGGTGATGGTGCCCTGGAACTGCCCGTGGATGGAGTCGCGGCGCAGCAGCGAGGCCCGCTTGATCAGGTCCTGACCGGCGGCCCTGCGGACGACGACGGCGCGCAGCCGCAGGCCGTTGCCGGACCCGGCCTTCTCGATGAGCAGACGGGCGAGGAGGCGGCCGATGCGGCCGAACCCGTAGAGGACCACGTCCCGGGAGGCCCGGCGCTCGATCTTGTCGGCGCCGGTCGCACCGGCCACGGCCTGCGCCGTGAAATCCGCCACGGACAGGCCGCGGTCGTCGTTCCGGTAGGTCGCGGCGAGCATCCCGATGTCGATCTGGGAGGGGCCGAGGTCGAGCGCGGTGAGGGCCTGGAGGAAGGGCAGCGTCCCGGTGACGGACAGTTCCTCCCCGGCTATCTGCCGCGCGAAGCGGTGGGCCTTGAGGATGCTGATCACCGACTTGTTCACCAGGGAGCGGCTGTGCAGCAGGACGGTGACGTCCCGCTCCCGGTGCAGCTTCCCGATGATGGGGATCATCGATTCCGCGATCTCCTCGCGGTGCTTCCAGTTGGTGAACACGTCGTCGTTGACAGTCACAGATCTATCTTTCGAGCTAGGCGGCGCTCATATGCTAACCCGTCTGCAGAGCGGCCCCGGACGAGCGGCCGGACGAAGGGCCGGACGACTGCGGACCGCCCCGCCGCCCGTACCGAGGGAAGAAGGGAAGAGAAGTGCCGATGTCTCCCGCACCGCCGCCCGACGAGCCCCCGGCCCTGCCGAACGCACCGGGGTCCCTGACCCTGCTCGTGGCAGCGGTCCTCGTCCACGACCCGGACACCGGCCGCGTCCTGCTCCTCCAGCGCGGTCCGGGGGCTTCGTTCGCGTCCGGCATGTGGGACCTCCCCGGAGGGAAGGCCGAACCCGGCGAGCCGGTCACCGGCACCGCGGTGCGCGAACTGTCCGAGGAGACCGGTCTCACCGTCCGGCCGGAGCAGCTGCGCCTCGCGCATCTGACCCACGGCGCCCCGAGAGCCGGTCTCCCGCACGGCTTCCTCAGCGTCGTCTTCGCCGCCCGCAGCTGGTCCGGCACGCCCGGGAACCGCGAACCGCACAAACACGCCCACGTGCGCTGGGCCGACCCCCGAGCCCTTCCCGAACCGCTGCTGCCCAGCGCCGCGACCGTCCTGCGCGGCTGCCTCGACCTCGCCGACGGCCCCGGCATCGGACTCCACGGCTGGTGACGCCCCCACCGCAGGACGGCTCCCCGCGGGCGGCGTAGCGATGCGGCGCCCCGGCGGCGACGCGGGAGCGGCCGGTTCCCGGCCCGGCCCCGGCCCCGGCGGCGGGGCCGGGCCGGGTCACCGCCGGTGGCCCGGCCCGTCGGCCCCGTCGGTGACCCGGATCGCGAGGACGGCCATGTCGTCGTGTCCCGGGGAGTTCTTCACCCCCCGGGAGAGCGCCTCCAGGAGCTGCGGCAGGGGACGGTCCCCGTACGCGGAGAGTGTGGACATCGCCCGCCGGATCCCGTCTTCGATGTCGCTGTGCCGGCGTTCCACCAGGCCGTCGGTGTACAGCAGGAGAACGGCGCCCGGCGGGATCTCGTACTCGTGTTCGCAGCGGTCGAGGCCGATCGCGGCGTCGAGCAGCAGCAGGTCGTGCTCGTCCAGCGTCGAGACCCGGCCGTCCGGCAGCCGCAGCAGCGGCGGCGGATGTCCGGCGTTGGACATCGTCAGCCGCCACCGGTCGTGGTGCGGGTCCAGCCGGGCGTGTACGGCGGTGGCACCCGGCCCCAGCGGCAGGGCGGCGAAGGCGGCCTCGACCGCCGCCAGCGCGACGGCGGGCGAGCGCTCCGGGTGGCCGAGCGTCGCCTGGCGCAGCATGCTCCGCACCTGCCCCATGACGACGGCGGCCCGCATGTCGTGCCCGATGACGTCCCCGATGGACGCCACCAGGCAGGACCGCCGCCCGCCCGGTCCGGTCGGCAGCACGTAGGCGTCGTACCAGTCGCCCCCCACCATGTCCTGGTCCTCTGCGGGCAGGTACAGGGTGGACATCTCCAGACCGGGCACGTCCGGCAGTTCGGTGAGCATGGCGGACTGGAGTTGCTGCGCCGTGCTGAGCCGGCTCTCGACGAACCGCATCCGCTCCACGGCCTGGCTCACATATCCCGCGACCGCGGTGAGCACCGCCTCCTCGGTCACACCCAGTGCGTGGGCGCCCGCCCAGGACCAGGTCAGCACCCCACGGTGGCGGGCCAGCGGGACGCAGAACGCGGAGCCGAGCCCGAGGGCGTCGTACCCCGCCACGGCGTCCGCGCTGTAGCCGGCCTCCAGCGCGGCGTGGTCGGGGACGAAGACCGCCCGCTGCTCGCGCATCGCCCGGGCGCTGGGGAAACCGGAATCCACCGCCATGGACGGAACGGCGGCCTCCACCGGCCGCACGTCGTCCGGTTCGACGACGCGCCACAGCGCCTCCCCGTCGGCGAGCAGCAGGCCCACGTAGGCCGGCTTGGCGGAACCCTCGAACAGGTGGCGCAGCCGGCGGACCACATCCGTCAGGTCGCGGGAGCGGGCCAGCTCGACCGAAGCGCGCAGCAGGAGCCCGGCGTGGTCCCGGTCGCGCCGGACCTGCTCGCTGGCGATCCGCAGCCGCAGCTCGACCGAACAGGCGGCCGCGAGGTCGGCCAGGTCGTGCAGCTCCGACTCGGTCCACTCGCGGGGCTCGTGGTCGATCGCGCACAGCGATCCCAGGACGTGGCCGTCGGCGTCCGTCAGCGGCATCCCCGCGTAGGCGATCACCTGGAGTTCGGAGACGGCCAGACTCGAACGTGTGAGGGAATCGAGTCGCGAGTCGCTCAGCACGAGCGGCTCGCCGCTGTGTACGACGTGCTGGCAGAAAGACCGGTTCAGAGGCGTCTGGCGTCGCCCCGCCCAGGGCTCCGCCAGCCCCACCATGCCGGGGAAGACCTGCCGCTCGGCCTCCAGCAGCGACACCAGCGCCACCGGGACGCGGAGGAACCGGGTGACGAGCCGCGCGAACCGGTCCATCCCGGGGTCGGCGGCGGCCGTGAGCCCGGCGAGCCGCAGCGCCTCCGACCTGCCCAGCTCCCCCGTCACAGTCCCTCCACCGATGGTTCGCGGGAGTCCCGGCACCGACCCGACACCCCCACTGCGCACAGCCCGCACCGATGCCGCAACCGTCATCCGCCAAAGCGGATACATGCGGATAGAAGTAAATGTATCGCAAGAATCGGACGCTGTCGTGTGGCTGCCGTGCGACTGCCGTGCACCTGTCGTCGGCATGACAGACCCTCCGCCCCGGCTGGCCGCCCTTCCCTCCCGAGCCATACGGGACCGGGCCCGGCGGAAGGTGTTCCGCCGGGCCCGGGAACGGGCGCCTCGCCCGCGGGGCTCGCCCGCGGCATCGTCCGCCGGGCTCACCGCCGGACGACGGCGTCACTCACCCGCGGTTCCCCTCGTCCGGGACCGCGGCCGCGTCCGCCGCGCCGGCCGCGTCCGCCGCCCAGGTCTCCCCGGAGGGCAGCGGCGTCATCCGGGGCAGGAGCTGCGCGGCGAGCAGCGTCGAGAGCGCCGAGCTGTCCCCGCTGCCGCCGTCGGTACGCACGACGACCGGCCGGGGTGCCTTCCCCGCCAGCTCCGCGCCCACCTCGAGGCGACGGCGGGCCAACTCGTACTGGAGCACCGCGCGGTTGTCGCGGTAGGCCTTGGCCAGCGCGCGCTGGGCCCGGGCCTCGTTCTCGGCGGCGATCAGACCGCTGCGGCCCTCCGTCTCGATCTCGAACCGCACCCGCTGCGCGTTGGTCTCCTGCTCCTCCAGCAGCTGCGCCACCTGCTCGCGGGCCTTGTTCAGCGCGGCCTTCACCTCGACGATGCGCGCGTCCCGCACCTTCTTGGCCCGCTCGATGTCCATGCCGAGGCTGTCGATCCGGCGCTTGCGCGTCAGACCCCACTCCTGCTCGTAGGCCGTACGCTCCTTGGCGACCCGCTCCCGGGTGGCCAGGTGCTGCTGGTACTGGGCGGGGAGCTGGACGTCCGGGATGTTGGAGCCGGTGATGCGCACCCCGTAGCGGGACAGCAGCCGGTTGAGCAACTCCTGCATGTCGGCCACGTCGGAGCCGCGCAGGTCGTACGCGTGCTCGGTGTGCACCAGGCGGGCGCGCTGGCGGATGGCGTCCTGCACGGCGCTGGAGAGGACCAGGTCGAAGTTGCCCGCGCCGATCGTCCGCACGAAGAGCACCGCGTCGGTGATGCGGAACTTCAGGAAGAACTCGATCGACCGCAGCGGCACGTTCTCCTGCGTCGGGCAGGCCATCACCGGCGCCGAGTACGGGATCTCGGTGGCCGTGTCGACCACGAAGTCGACCCGCGACCAGGGGTGCCACAGGTAGTGCCGCCCCGCGTCCAGGGTGCGGGTGACCGCACCGTACCGGGTCAGCACCCCGTGGGTGCCCTGCTCGATCTCCACGATCGAGGAGCGCCACCACCAGAGCCCGCCGATCACCAGCAGCACTGCGCCGAGAGCGTAGGAGAGCCCGGCCAGCGCGCCGTAGGCGAGGTCGGAGGCCCCCTCGGCGCCGGCTCCGCGCAGCGAGAGCATCACTCCCGCCAGCAGCGCGAACAGCCCGAGCCACAGCGGCAGCATCCACCACAGCCTGCGCCGGTGGCGCGGGATGATGACCGGGATCAGGGTGCCGGCCTCGCCGCCCCGCAGCAGTTGGGCGATCTCGCTCCAGGGCGCCACCGCCTCGGAGATGACCGACCTGCGGTTCGTGTGTGCGCTGCTCACTGGTCGTCCTCCTCGGAGTGGTGCGGGACGTCGGCCGCGGACCCGGCGGACCCCGCGGTCCCAACGGACCCGGCGGACCCCGCGGTCCCGGCAGCCGTTTCGGTCACGTCCGTCCCGGAAAGGTCACCGGCCCCGGTGGGCACACCAGTCCCGTCAGACCGTCCGGACGCCTCGGCGGTGCCAGTTGCGTCAGGAGCACCGGACACCTCGGACGTCCCGGCCGGCTCGGGGGCCACCGTGGGCCGCTCGGCCTCCAGCAGCGCCCCGATCTCGCTCTCGCGGTCGGAGATCCGCGCGGACACCTCGTCCAGGCGCTCCCGCACAGCCGCCATGTCGGCCTCCGTGAACAGCTCGCCGCCGTGCTCCCCCACCAGTTCGCGGGCGAGGCGCAGGAAGTCGACCCCGGCCGCGTCGCTCCCGTCGGCCGTACCGCCGATCCGCACCAGCCGCGGCAGATGGTCGGCGACCTCCACCAGGGCGTCGAGGATCTGCCGCTGGTAGCGGTACTCCAGGATCTCGGGCGCCTCGGCCGCCGTCACGGCCCGGATGTCGAGGGCCTGGGCCTCCAGCAGCGCCGCGTTCGCCTTCGCCTCGGACTCGGCCTGCACATAGCGCTGCCGGGCGAGCGCCTCGGCCCGGTTGGTCTCGCGCTCCACGGCCGTGTCCATCTGCGCCTGGTACTGGGCGATGTCCGCCTGGATGGCGGAGAGCGTCTCGTGGCTGGTCGCCAACTCCTTGGTCAGATCGCCCTCGTCCTGCTCCTTGCGCAGCATCAGCGCGTACTCGTGGGTGTACGCCTCCTTCGCCATCCGCACCATCTCCGGAGCGGCCAGGTCCATCCGGTAGCCCCGGTCGGCCGGCTCGGCGTGCGTGATGTTGGCGTTGGTCAGCTCGACCGCGGGCCGGAACTGCTGGTTGAGCTGCTCCAGCAGACGCCCGGTGTCCTCCCCGACCATGTCGTAGATCCCGGCGGCCTCCTGCTCGTAGATGAGGCTCCGGATGGTCTCGCTGACGGCGTTGCTCAGCTTCTCCTCGAAGCCGCGGACCGCACCGAGCGTGTAGACGAACTCGGTCGGGTCGCTGATCCGGAACTGGATGAAGAGGTCGATCGACGCCTTCACCCCGCCCTTGGTCGGTGCTTCCCGCACCGGCGCGTTGAACGGGTACTCGCGGACGGTGTTGACGATGTACGACACCCGCTTCCACGGGCTGATCAGAATGACCCGGCCGGGCCCGACGACCTTCTCCAGCTTCCCGAACCGGGTGATCAGCGCCTGGCAGCCGTCCGGAACCATGACCATGCCCTGCCGCCACCACACGAAGCCGATCGCGGCCAGCGCCACGACCCAGTAGTGCAGCCCGAAGAACGGATTGGTCAACGGCGAGTCGTCCACGGTCGACACCACGGCGGTCCCCACCGCGCCCAGCACCAGCAGCATCAGCACCGGGAGCATGCTCAGGAACGAACGCCCCTTCGGCAGCACCATCGGGCAGATCTCATGAACCTGCTCGCCGTCCTCGCGCTTGTGCCCGCTCTGGTTGAGTGCCTCGCCGGCCTCGTCCAGCGAAACGGTCCGCTGCGCCATCACGGTGGCGATCGAACCGCCCTGCTCCCGGGCCGCCGGGAAGTCCGCGGGATCCATCCCCTCGTCCTGCGGTTCCTGCACGTCCTGGCCCTCCTGGCCGGCCTCCCCCTGGCCCCGGCCCTCGGCACTCCGCCCCCGCGTGGGCCCCCGCCCGGCGGATCGGCCCGTACGCCTGCGGACCTCCTCCTCCGCCACCTGCCGGGGATCGGCACCGGAAGCCATCGCGGAGGCCACCCTCCGTACGTTCTGCGCTCTCGCTCGCGCCACAGTTCCCCCTCTGTCTCATCGTGCGCCCCCGCCATCCCACACCACGGGCAGCGCCGCGGCCACGGCGGGAGCCCCGATCGTGACACCACAGCGAACCCTTCGTTGCCTCCGGTACACAACGCCCGCCGCCACATGGGCCGCCTCATGCGGGTGGCGGTCCGCGCGGTCCGGCAGGTCGCCGACCGGCTCAGCCGGGCCTGAAGCATCCCGAGGAAATCAGCAGATCCCCACGGGTAGCCGCCCCGGGGGGCGGTGTTGGTAAGTTCCGAACGTGGTAAAGACGAGGTGGAAGGCCGCACTCGGCGCCAGGATCACCTGCAGGCCCATACTGTCCGGGGAGGCCTGCTTCGTCACCTGTGAGGACGGGTCGGTCAGCGCAGTCGAACTCACGTCGGGCCGGCCCCTCTGGAGCCGACAGGTTGCCGGATCCGATGCCGAACCGGGCAGCGGAAGGAGGCTCGGCTCCGCAAGCGCCCTGGGATGTGGCGCGGTTGCCGACGGAGTCCTCTACCTCGCCACAGCGCGCTCACTCGTCGCGATCGAGACCACGACAGGCCGGGCCCGGTGGACGACCGACGGCTTGACCGGTGCTGACACCGCACCGACCGTGGCGCTCACCGAAGACGAGATCGTGGTCACCCGCCAGAAGCAGATCTCGGTTCTCCGGCGCGACACCGGAACGCCTCTGTGGAGTGTTGCCGTGGACGAGGAGGTGACCGGCCCGGCAGCCGTTGACGGCGGCCTCGTCGTGATCAACTGCCGGACGCAGTGCTCCGCCTGGGACCTGCACGACGGAACGCCGGTGTGGACCACACCACGCAACAGCTACTTTTATGGCGGCTCACCCGCCGTCATCCACGCCGGGGTGGCCTACATGGGTGATGGGGACGGCTCGCTCCACGCTCTTGACGCCGAGACGGGAGAGCTGCGCTGGAGTACGAGGTCGCACAACAGCTGGGTTGACGCAGATGGTTGGAAGCGCCAGAAGTCGGCGGCCATCCTGATGCCACCCGCAGTCGCCGAGTCCAGGATCGCCGTGGGCTTGACCAATTGCACACTTCAATGCGTCGACCTCCGGGGGGAGGCGCAATGGATGCACTTGACAACGCCCTACGCCTTCATGAACCCCCGGGCATCGGATCTGCCTGACCCCGTCATCGTCGACGACCTCGTGATCGAGGGCGGAAGGAAACCCACCATGCAGGCATGGGACCTTCGGACCGGCGCTGAGGTGTGGAAGGTGCGGCGCAGACGCACTCCGACAACGAGCCTCGCGTACGCCTCGGGAAGACTCCTTTACGGAGCGGGCAGGACTCTCTTCGCCCACGACGCGCGTACGGGCAAAGGGCCATGGACGCTTTGAAATCAATCTGCGGCACCACGACCGAAGGGTCACGGCGAAACGCTTCCCGCGAGACGCCACCTTTCGTCCTCGGCAGCGAATGTCGCCGCGTACACGGAACGCACAGGTGTGCCATAGCGTCATCCGGCGCCGCAGACCGCCCGGGACCGACGTTGCCTGATGCGACTCTAGGATCGTCGCATGACAGACGACCCCGATCAGCACAGGGAACCGGGGCTTCCGCCCAAGGCCGAGTTCGCCTTTCCGGGCCCCCTCCGGGACCGGCTCGTCGCCGCGATCCTCGACGGCTCCAAGACCGCGACCACCGGGCTGCTCGCCGAGTACGAGCATGACGGGGAGCCACTTCCCTCCATCGGCCGGCGTTCGACAGTGGTCGACTCCGACGACCGCCCAGTGGCGATCATCGAGGTGACGGACACGCGCGTGGTGCCGCTCGGTGAAGTGGACATCAGCCACGCGCGGGACGAAGGCGAAGGCCACACCACGATCGAGCACTGGAGGGCGGACCACGAGGAGTTCTGGCACAGCGGAGAGATGCGAGAGGCCCTGGAGAATCCTCACTTCACCGTGCACGACACCACCCGGGTCGTTTTGGAACGTTTTCGCGTTGCGATCCGTCTGCCCGATCCGTCCTGACCGGCCGCCGCTGCACCCCACCTCGTCGCGGCCCCATGGTCGGCCATGGGCCCGCGCCGGTGCCGCCCGCCACCGCACGTGATCCAATGACCGCATGGTGGGGAACCGCTCATGTCTGGGGCCGTTGGAACCGGCCGACGGCCGTTGGGGAGTCGGGGACGCCACACGGCCCGATACCCACTGGGTGGAGTTCCGCTCGAACGGCTTCCACCAGCACAATCCGGACTCCGACGGGCAACTGATCCCGTGGTCCAGGGTCATGAATGGCATCTGGCTCACCTGGGGCAAGCACCCCTGGAACACGAACAGCAGAGGCCTCTACACGCCGAGGGGAATGGTCGCCACCCGCGAAGGCGGCTGGATGCACACGACACTGCGCCACCCGTACGAGGACCACCAGTTGCGCTTCGACCAGCACACGCGCCCCTACCGGGCGGTGGACGTGCTCCGGTTGGAGTACCTGCTGCGGCAGCTCACCACCGAGGGAAAGCTGCATCTCCTCGGCGACCCGGAATGGGTGGGACATGCCGCGGCGTACCTGGCCGGAGGGAAGAACCGCTGGATCACCAGGCGTGCACTGCGAAAAGTGGCGGCGGAGGCCCTGGCAGCAGCCGGCCCCGGCAGCCCCGGACAACCGCCACCGCCATCGGCGCCTTGAGTGGACAACAGACAGCAGGATTGCCACTGCGGCCCGGGCATAGACCTCACCCCGATCGCGGTGAGCGCCCTGTCTGCGTCATGTGCAAGCGGTCTCGATGGTGTCCGTGAGGGCGTCGAGCTTGCGGGCGGCCAGGCGGGGTGAGGCGAGGCGGGGGGCCTGGACGGCGGCGAGTTCCTCGGGGGTGGTGCCGAGGACGGACAGGTTGATGCGGTCCAGCCCCGCCTCCGCGCACGCGGGCAGCACGGCCGCGCCGTTCTCCCCGTTGGAGGTCAGCCCAACGGTCAGATCGAGCCGCCTCGCGATGCGGACGAGATCGGGCAGGTCCGGGTGGAGGGTGGGTTCGCCGCCGGTGAAGTGGACCTCGTTGATGGGGAGGCTGCCGCGGACAGCAGCCAGGGCGAGGGCGAAGTCGGTGTCGGCGGGGATGCGCTGGGGGAGGAAGTCGGCGCCGTTGGTGGCCAGGTAGATGGAGACCCTGCCGGAGCGGCCGGGAGTTCCGGTGTAGGCGTCGGGTGGGCGGCCGGTGTTGTCGGTGGCGACGGGGGTGCCTTCGTTGTGGCAGAAGGTGCAGGCCAGCCCGCACGCATCGATGATCTTCACGCGGAGGGTGCGGTCGGGAACGACCGTGACCGGGACGTCGTCGAGTGGGTCGTGCATCGGGCCGCCTTCCGTGCTGGGGTCGAGTACGCCGACAGGCCGGGTCAGAAGCGCAGGTCGGTGATGGTGTCGAGGTCGATGTCGTAGCGGGCGTAGATCTTCTGGGTGTTCTCGCTGGTCAGCTCGTCCCTGGGGATGCCGAGGCGTTCGGCGGTCTGCCAGACCTGCTCCTCGTCGTCGCCCTCGATCTCGAGGTACGGGGGGATGCGGGGCCAGGTGTCGATCTCCAGCCGTACCCCGTCCAGCAGCCAGGAGCTGCGGCGGTTCTCCTGGTACGAGCGGTGCGTGAGCCCCATGAGGCCCAGGAGGGTATGGGTGTCCTCGAAGGAGCCGACGGTGGTCTCGGTCTCCTGGGTGCCGTCGATCGCGTCCGAGCTGACCGTCTTGACGCACAGCGTCACCGCGCCGCCCGCGTCGCGCAGCCGCACCCAGCGGCCCTCGACCGGGGGGATGGGGTCGTAGACGTAACGGCGCATCAGTCGCTCGCCGTGGAAGGTGCCGCCCGCGGACTTGATGCGCGCGGCCATCGCCTCCGGATCGATCTCCAGGGCCTTGGCCTCGTACTCGACGACGTGCATAGGGTGCCAACTTCCTCTCGTAACGGATCGGATAGCGGAGTCTGGCAGGAGTGCGGGGTCGAGCAGCCACTCGTTGAGCCGGTCCTCCATCGGGACGGCGAACGGGCGCGGCGCACTCGCTTGCCGTCTGCTATGCCAGCGAGTCAATGCGTGCCGGAGTTTCGGGAAGGCGGTCAAGGTGTCGTCCTTCAGAGCGAGGTGCGCAGATCGTGCGGGTTGACGGGGGTGACCCTGCGGAGTTCGCGGATCAGTTTGGAGGCGAGCATCGAAGGCAGCCCGGGGTCGTCCTTGGGCAGCCAGATGTCGGTGTCGCCGTGGTTGAGCCGCCAGCCGTCGACGGTGAGGCGGTAGCTGACCCCGCCCACTCCCCACAGCCGGGGCGCCCTCACCCGCAGCACGGTGAAGGCCCCGCTCTTGGGACACACGGCCATCGACAGCCGCGCGTCCTTCGCGCACAGCGGCGGCATCGCGCTCAGCGCGCCCTCCGGCCACGAGGACGGGTCCAGCTCATTGCGCCAGTCGAAGAAGAGCCACCCGTCCTTGTTGCGGTCCGCCGGGCCGCCGCAGACCTGGCACTTCATCGCGTACATGCACTCGTACTGCCGCCCCGGATGCATCGACGCGAAGTCCGGCCGGCCGACTCCAGGCGAGTACGAGCACCGGGCCCACAGCACCCCGAACCCATCACGATCAGAGGGAAGCTCCCGCCCCTGGTAGACCAGACTGGGAGGCTCGGGCGTGAGTGCGACGGCCAGCGCCGCCTCGATGACCGCCCTCTCGCTGTCCCACATGGCCACGTACGGCACACGCACCGAACGCCCGGTGCGCGGGTGCTTCGCGTACCGGGGAACGCGGCCCGGTCCCAGTGCGAAGGACGCTGCGAACGGGGTCATGAGGCCGTCACTCCAGTGCCTTGCCAGCCCTCTCGCTCCAGGAGCGACAGCAGGTCCAGCGTCGTCCGGGCCGTCTGCCGCGCTGCGGCCAGCGACGGTTGGGGGGCGTCACCCGCAGCGGCTCTGACTCTGGCTCTGGCTCTGGCTCTGGCCACCATCTCCGCGACTACGATCCGCCCGGTGTCCAGCTCGGCTTCGGCAGCGTCCGCCAGAGCGTCCAGGTAGGCGTGCAGGGTGTCGGTCGTCGGCCGCAGATCGCCCCCGTTCGCGCAGTCGAAGTGCTGGCTGAGCACGTACTCGACCGTGCGGCGAACGGTCTCGGGCGTCACGGCCAGCGGCTCGTCCTGCTCTTCGGCCTGCCAGCGGCGCATCGCCTCCAGGAAGCGGCGAAGGGTCGCGTCGTCGGTCGCCTCGAACGCGACTTCGCCAAAGGCAGGGACCTCGTGATCGCACGCTTGCCCTGGCGTCCGGCGTTCCACCGGCGAGCTGTCGGGGACGTGTTCCACGGGCTCGTGTCGGCCTACGAGAGCGAAGCGGCGCGGTCGTCGGTGGCGAGCCATCACGTACCCGCCTCGTCCACCAAGTCCGCCCACACGGTCTTGCCAATCGTGTGCAGGTCGGTGCCCCAGTCAACGGCGAGGGCGGAGACCAGGAGCAGCCCTCTGCCCTTCGTCTCCTCCTCGTCCGGACACCGCAGCACGGGCCGGACGCGGGACTGGTCGGTCACACGGATACGCACGCGGAACTGCGAGGGACGCTCGGCGCTGAAGACCAGGTAGCGGCCTGAGCCATGCTGTACCGCGTTCGCGACCAGCTCGGTCGCGACCAAGGTGGCCTCGTTCAGAAGCGATTCGAGGCGCCATACGCGTAGCGCCGTGGCCACCAGGTCCCGGGCAAGGCCCGCGGACTCCGGCACGGACGGAAACGTCTGGCTGTATCCGGGCGCGCCGATCGACGTCGCTCTTGCCGCCGTCATGGTCACAGGTCGTCCCTCCGGGATCGGTCGCTCGACCAGAGCGGCCTCCCCTCATGCAGGGGGTGGTCGCGGGAGCCGGTCCGACTTTCAGGACTCCAGCCAATCGCCGGAGATCGCTGCGAGCCACGGCATCTATGCGGCAGTCTTGATGCACCTCTGATGCACAGGGTGCACAGCGGGTATAGCCCCGGTCAGGCGGGGAGGGAGAGCACCATGCGGTTGTCCGAACGACGTAAAGCCATGGGCTACAGTCAGGAGAAATTCGCCCATGCGCTCGGCGTCGACCGCACAACGGT
The DNA here is from genome assembly GCF_000280905.1 of Streptomyces sp. AA1529. Lineage (GTDB taxonomy): Bacteria > Actinomycetota > Actinomycetes > Streptomycetales > Streptomycetaceae > Streptomyces. The sequence continues at coordinate 38,779 of NZ_ALAP01000084.1, forward strand.
CGGCCGTTGGGAACGCGGTGAGACCACACCCGAATGCGTCCACCGGCCGAAGATGGCCGAACTTCTGCGCTTGGACATCACCGAACTCGGCCGCGTGCTGGATCCACCACCAGCTCACCACGCGCAGCCACCAGCACAGCCCCTACCCCGTCCCGTTCACGGCCCAGGTGAATCCGACGAAATGATCCGACGCAAGTTTCTGCGCCTGCTCACGGTGACCGGAGCCCTGACCGCCCTGGGACCCGAGGCAGCCGACGACATAGCGGTAGCCGCCGAGCGCGGCTCAGCCGATGACTACCGCCGCATGAACGACCACCTCTGGCAGGTTTACCAACTGGCCCGCTCCAAGCGCTCCGTCCACGGCGTCGTCCAGGACCAGCTCGACGCGCTCGCCGACGCTCTGAAGACAGGCTCATCAAGCCGGGCCGCCACGATGTGCGAAGCCGCCGGAGACCTCTTCCAGCTCTCCGGCGAGCTGGCCTTCGACAGCAGCCGGTACACGGACGCCGCCGCGGCTTACTCTGTGGCCGCCTCAGCCAGCGACAGCGCGCACGCCTTCGACCTGTGGGCCTGCGCGCTCGTACGCCACGCCTACGTGGACATGTCCGAGAGGCAGTTCACGGAAGCCACCGAGACCCTGGACGTCGCCCGCACCATCGCCACGCGCGGCGACCCGGCCCTGTCCACCCGCTACTGGGTCGCCTCCGTCCAGGCCGAGGCCCACGCAAACCTCGGCGACCTGAACGCCTGCCAGCGCGCACTCGACGAGGCCCAGAACGTAACCGACCTCCCCGGCCCCGTCCACAACGGCGGATGGCTCCGCTTCGACGGCTCCCGCCTCCCCGAAGAACGCGGAGCCCGCTTCGTCCAGCTCGGGCGACTCGACCTCGCGGAGAAGGCCCTCAAGAGCGCCCTCGGCTCCACCGCGCTGGCCAAGGGGACCTCCTACCGCCGCCGAGGCTCCGTCTTGGTCGACCTCGCACTGATCGGCGCCAAACGCCACGACGCGGAACAGGCCGTCACCCACGGCCGCGAGGCACTCCAGCTCGCGCGGCAATCGGGCTCGGGCTACATCGCCCGTAGACTCCAGACGCTACGGGACGATCTCCGCTCCTACGGCCACGATCGCCGCGTAGCCGAACTGGCCGCCGACATCAGCAGCCTGCACGCGACGTGAGGAGAGGGGTAGGCATGACGGACACCGAAGGCGCCCGCCTGTTCCGGGAGACCTGGATCGCGGGAGTCAACAAGCACTACCCGGGCGAACCCAAAGCCAGCTACGTCACGCCCTGGGAAGACACCCCCGGCTGGGAACGCGAAGCCGCCGGAGCCGTCTACCAGCAGGTGCGCCACTTCCTCGACCTGAGCGGCGGCAACGCCAAGCGCCTCACCCGTGAACAGAAGGGCCGCTTCGTCGCCACCTGCTGGACGGCCCAGATGTACAAGCACTTCGGCGACCCCAAGCCCGCCTACGTCGCCGACTGGCCCGACCTCCCGGACTGGCAGCAGGAAACCGACTCCGACATCTTCGAAGCCATCGAGGCTATCGCCCATTAGCTGGAAGCTCAGCGACAGGAGCTAGTCCCCCTATACCGGAGCGGCGGTCTCGTCATAGCGAACTAGGGGGCGGTTTCTCAGCCTCCGAAAACGGCGTTGAGTGCTTGGTTCCCATGCTGAATCGTGGCGCCGAGGCCAGCAGATGCCGCACCGATCTGTGTGAGCCCGTTCATGACGGCGTCGAAGGCAGCGCGCACGCGCCCAGGCTGTGGGGTCTCGCTGCTAGCTTCATCGCAGAGGACTTCGGCGTCGTGTATGAGCTCAGCTTGCTGTGCGGGTTCCATACCGAAGGTGGGGGCGAACTGCTTGACCATTTCGGCGAACTCGCGCATGGCGGCGGGGTCGAAGGTGTTGTTGTGGTTGTGTTGTTCAACCTTGCCCTGCGACCCGGCGACCACGTTTGTTCCGGTGATGCTGTAGTAGTCGCCGGGGCGCGTCCGGTTGAGATAGTCACTCACGGTTGCTCCTGACAAGACGCAGTCGATGCCATCGATGGTAATGGCGAAAGTCCGAGGATCGGTGGTGGCCTCTTCAACCAGGCCGGAGTGGACGAGACGCGCCAAGGCGTAGCGCACCTCGGTGTCTGACAGTGTGGCTCCGGCAAAGTAGGACGCCTCAGTCTCCAGGAAGGGCGCCGGGTCGGCGGGCTGCTGATCATGGGCGGTCGCATAGAGCCAGCGCAAGAATGCGTCGGTGACATAGCGGTGCCGGGCAGCGGGCTCCCCACGCAACTGCGCGAGCCGCCTCAGTTCGACCCGTCCGTCCGCGCTGATCTGGCAGAACTGGCCCTCACCAAGGGTACGGTGAATGTCGATCAAGCCATCCCGTTCCAGGGCTTCGGCGAGAACGCTGACCTCTTCCGGCGGCACTCCGGTCTCCTCAGAGTATTCGCCCTGATCCCCGCGGTAGCCGATGGGTTTCTCACCTAGCCAAATGAGGAACCGGACCATCTGCGGATCTTGCTCAATTCCCACACCCGTGATCCCGTAAGCAGTGGTGAACCCCTTCCCCAGAATCGGCGGCATAGTGACCGGATACTTGGCAAAGGCACGCTCGTACGCCTTGTTGATCGCCTTCACATGCTTCTCGATCGCTCGATGATCGATATCGTTCTTGGCCACCTCGTCCCCTCCCGTAGCCCTGCGGCCCACAGCATGCTGCTGGGCACTGACAGGAAAGCCGCCTCCCGAGTCAGATAAGCGGAAAGACCGACGCGGCACAGTGGCGCTCCAGCTAGCGGCGACATGCGAATGGGGGCCCGGACTGCCGCCAAGCGTGGTGGAGGTCCCAACCGGGCTGTTCGAGCATCTATCCGAGGACGCTCTCCCGGCCGGGGAGTTCAAGCGGCTGGAAGAGCCCCTCATGATCCTGACGCCGACGGGCGCGTACGCGGCCCAAGGGGCGGAGGTGGTCGACGCCGAAGCCCTGGAGCAGATGGAGATCCCCGACTACGAGACCGTGGTCGAGGTCCCCCAAGACCGTGATCACCGCCCTACTGGAGGAACCGCGTGGAGCTGATCACCGGCGTCGAACGCAACCTGCTCATTGAGACCTGTGAGCACGACGCGTTCCACCTGGAACTGCGGGACGACTACTCGGTGCCCGACGAGGACGGACCGTTCGAAAGCTGGCTGCGCGACGAGCCGGTGGACTACGCGTTCATGAAGCCGTGGACGCGGATGGTCAAGCGGCTGTCGGGCGAGGGGAAGGTCGTTCGACGCGTCCGCGTCGTCTCCCACCCTCACACGCCGTACATCCGGTGGGAGCACCGCACCACTCCCCGCAACCTGGAGGCCGGCGAGGAGATCCGCTGGCTGCCCCGCCACACCGTTCCCGGCGATCTGGACTTCCCGTTCGGCGGGAAGGACTGGTGGCTCATAGACGACCGCCTCCTGGCCGTCGGCCACACCGATGCCGGGCGGGTGACGGGACACGAGATCATCGATGATCCCAAGGGCATCGCTGAGGCCGTCGCGCTCCGCGATGCCCTGTGGTCCCTCGCCATTCCGCACAGCGAGTACCGGCCTTGACATCCATGATGCGGGCCGACGGTGGCCGAGCCGACGACAAGGGCCGCCATCCCGGCCAGGGATGGCGGCCCTCACATCTGCCCTGACGTCACGTCAGAGAATCAACCGGCCGGTGCACACCCGGTGCACAAGAGCCCGGGAATCAGCCGGGACCAATGAGAAACAGAAAGCACTGTTCCCGCAGGTCGCAGCAGATTTCCAGGGCCCCGGCCCAGGTAGCCCGACCCCGCTCCTCAGAGGTCGAAGTACAGCTCGAACTCGTGCGGGTGGGGGCGGAGCTGCATGGGGGCGATTTCGTTGGTGCGCTTGTAGTCGATCCAGGTCTCGATCAGGTCGGCGGTGAAGACGCCGCCGGCCTGGAGGTACTCGTTGTCGGCCTCCAGGGCGTCCAGGACGGCCGGGAGCGAGGTGGGGACCTGGGCGACGTCGGCGTGCTCCTCGGGGGCGAGCTCGTAGAGGTCCTTGTCGATCGGCTCGGCGGGCTCGATCTTGTTCTTGATGCCGTCCAGGCCGGCCAGCATCAGCGCGGAGAAGGCCAGGTACGGGTTGGACGAGGGGTCCGGGGCGCGGAACTCGACGCGCTTGGCCTTGGGGTTGGACCCGGTGATCGGGATCCGCATCGCGGCCGAGCGGTTGCGCTGCGAGTAGACGAGGTTGACCGGGGCCTCGAAGCCGGGGACCAGGCGGTGGTATGAGTTCACCGTCGGGTTGGTGAAGGCCAGCAGCGAGGGGGCGTGGCGCAGGATGCCGCCGATGTAGTAGCGGGCGGTGTCCGAGAGGCCCGCGTAGCCCTGCTCGTCGTAGAAGAGGGGGTCGCCGCCCGACCACAGGGACTGGTGGACGTGCATGCCGGAGCCGTTGTCGCCGAAGATCGGCTTGGGCATGAAGGTGGCGGTCTTGCCGTTGCGCCAGGCGGTGTTCTTGACGATGTACTTGAACAGCATCAGGTCGTCCGCCGCGGCCAGCAGCGTGTTGAACTTGTAGTTGATCTCCGCCTGGCCCGCGGTGCCCACCTCGTGGTGCTGGCGCTCGACCTGGAGTCCGGCGCGGGTCAGTTCGAGGGAGATCTCGGCGCGGAGGTCGGCGAAGTGGTCGACGGGCGGGGCCGGGAAGTAGCCGCCCTTGTAGCGGACCTTGTAGCCGCGGTTGCCGCCGTCCTCGAGAGCGCCGGTGTTCCAGGCTCCCGCCTCGGAGTCGATCTCGTAGAAGGAGCGGTTCGCGGTGGTCTCGAAGCGGGCGCTGTCGAACACGTAGAACTCCGCCTCCGGGCCGAAGAACGCCGTGTCGGCGATCCCGGAGGAGGCGAGGTACGCCTCGGCCTTCTTGGCCACGTTCCGCGGGTCACGGCTGTACTGCTCGCCGGTGATCGGGTCGTGGATGAAGAAGTTGATGTTGAGGTGCTTCTCGGAGCGGAACGGGTCCATCCGCGCGGTGGACAGGTCCGGGACCAGTGCCATGTCGGACTCGTGGATGGCCTGGAATCCGCGGATCGAGGAGCCGTCGAACATCAGGCTCTCGGCCGGGTCGAAGGACTCCGCGGGCACGGCGAAGTGCTGCATGACGCCGGGCAGGTCGCAGAACCGGACGTCGATGAATTTGACGTCGTTGTCCGCGATGTACTTCTTGGCCTCGTCGGCGTTCTGGAACATCCATCCTCCTAGTCCCGCCGCGTCGGGACGGGCTTGCTCCGGCTCCGGGTGCGGGCACAAGGGCTCCGCACGCCTGGTGGCCGACATTAGGCAGGGGCCATTTCTCCAGCATGACTCAACTGTTTCGCTGATGTTAACCACCAGGCGGGGCCGGTATCGGTTAACCGTGCGGAGTGCGACTGTTACGTTCGGTTTGCGCGGGTCTTGCGAACCGTTTGCCGGGGAGGCGCCCAGGGAGGCGTTCGACGCCAGGTGGTGGGCGCGCGGAGCCGTCCCCTCGGGGGCTCCGGGGCGGGCACCGGCAGAGATGTACGCCGTACGGTGATCATCCTACGGCGTACGAGCTGTCGCCGCCCGCCCGCCCGGGTTCGTCGCCCTGTCCTCCGGTCGCCCGGCGGGCCGGTCGCCGGACGGGGCCGGTCCGCCGGGAAGGCGGCGCGATACCGTTGCCGAGTGGACAACAGGGAAGCAATCGGGTCATGGCTGTCCGGACCGCGGGCCGCCGCGGAGGAGATGGGCGCCGATTTCGGCTACCGCGGCAAGCAGCTCGGGCTCCCCGCCGAGGGCCCCGGCTCGATCGCGCCGGTCGGCCGGAGGATCGGTGCGCTCTTCATCGACTGGGCACTCGCGGCCCTCATCGCGTTCGGGCTGCTCGCGGGACGCCGCCTGGAGGCCACCAACAACTGGACGCTGCTCGTCTTCCTCGTCATGAGCCTGCTGACCGTCGGCACGGTCGGCGCCACCCCCGGGAAACGGCTGCTGGGGCTGCGTGTGGTCGCGCTGGACGGACTGGAGAGGCTGCCGGTGTGGCGGGCCGCGGTACGTACAGTCCTGCTCTGCCTCGCCGTGCCGGCACTCGTCTGGGACCGCGACAACCGCGGACTGCACGACCGCCTCTCGGGCTCGGTCCAGGTACGGGCCTGAACCGTTCGCGCCCCTCCCGCTCCGGACATGAGGACCGCGCGCCCGGCATGCGGACCGCGCCCCTCCCGTCTCCTCGTCGCAGCGGGCAGGAGAACTCGCCGCAGCGGACATGAGCAGGGGGCGGAGCCCCTTCCGGAGCCCCGCCCCTGCCTCTGCCTCTTCGCTCGCCGCTTCCGGGCTCGCCGCTCGCCGCCCCCGTGCGAGGGCGCGGAGCGCCGCTAGCGGCCCTGCGGGCCCTTGGGGAGCTTCATGCCCTTGGGCATCGGGCCCTTCGGGATGGGCATGTTGCTCATGAGGTCACCGAGCGCGCGGAGGCGGTCGTTGATCTGGGTGACCTCGGAGCCCTGGAGCGTGCGGGGCAGCTTCATGATCCTGACCCGGAGCTTCTTCAGCTCGACCTGCCCCTCGTCGTTGCCGACGACGAGCGTGTGGACCGGTACGTCGCCGACGACGCGGCTCATCTTCTTCTTCTCGGACGCCAGCAGGCCGCGCAGCCGGTTCGGGTTGCCCTCGCCGACCAGGACGATGCCCGCCTTGCCGACCGCCCGGTGCACCACGTCCTGACTGCGGTTCATCGACACGGCCGGGGTGACCTGCCAGCCGCGGCCGATGTTCTCCAGTACGGCGGCCGCCGCTCCCGGCTGGCCCTCCATCTGCCCGAACGCGGCCCGCTCCGCGCGGCGCCCGAAGATGATCGCGCAGGCCAGCAGGCCCAGCAGCACGCCGACGATCCCCAGGTAGACCGGGTGACCGATCAGAAAGCCGACCGCGAGGAGTACACCGAAGGTGACAAGCCCCACGCCGGCCAGGATCCAACCGATCTTCCGGTCCACGCGCCGGGTCATCTTGTACGTCTGGGCGATCTGCTTGAGCCGCCCAGGATTCTCGGTGTTGTCCTTCCTCGCCATGCGGGGAAGTTTACGTGGGAGCGCGGGCGGGGTGCTGCGCGGCCGGGGCTACCGGGCCCGGCGGCCGGGACCGGCCCGGTCGGAGCCCGGGCGGGAGACCCGGTTCGCGCCCGGACAGGCCCCGGACAGGCCGCCGACCGCCGGCGCGAAACCGCAGGCCGGGACCGGTGGTGGACCGGGCGGGGCTCAGCCCCGGGACGTCAGCAGTGCCCGGCGGTCCGAGGCCGCCTCCAGCACGGTCTCCGCCTCGTGCCGGGCCCGGGCCCGGCGGCGGTCCTCCAGGACCGCCGTCCATGCGTTGCGCCGGGCCACGCGCTGCCCGTTGCCGAAGAAAAGGTGTTCCAGACCTTCCAGTGCCCACAGGGTGGTCCGCACTGTCGTCCCCTCCGTCACATCCGTCTGAACCGGGCGCCTCGCACGGCCATACGGGCCGTGTGTGCGCGGTACGTGGTTTCAGCGTTACGCATTGGTGTTACCAGGCGATGACCGGAGGGTCAAAGTCCACGAAAGCCTGTGCGGCGAAACTCACGTCGGTGAAGCCCGTGTTCCGCTTCGCCGTACGGGCCGAGCCGCCCGGATCCGGCCACCCCGGGTCGCTCATGGGCCGGCCCGCCCATGAGCGACCGGAAGCGGCCCGGGAGGCCGCTCAGGCGGCCGACGTCGTTCCGGCGCGCCGGGCCTCGACCGCCTGCTGGTACAGACGTCCGGCGCGGTAGGAGGAGCGGACCAGCGGTCCGGACATGACGCCCGCGTACCCGATGGCGTCGGCCTCGTCCTTCAGCTCGACGAACTCCTGCGGCTTGACCCAGCGCTCGACGGGGTGGTGGCGCGGGGAGGGGCGCAGGTACTGGGTGATGGTGATCAGCTCGGTACCGGCCTCGTGCAGGTCCCGCAAGGCCTCGCTGATCTCCTCGCGGGTCTCGCCCAGGCCCAGGATCAGGTTGGACTTGACGACCAGCCCGGCCTCGCGGGCGCGGGTGAGGACCTCCAGGGACCGCTCGTAGCGGAAGCCGGGGCGGATGCGCTTGAAGATGCGCGGCACCGTCTCGACGTTGTGCGCCAGCACCTCGGGGCGGGAGGAGAAGACCTCGGCGAGCTGGTCGGGTTCGGCGTTGAAGTCGGGGATCAGCAGCTCGACGCCGGTGTCGGGCATCATGCCGTGGATCTGGCGCACGGTCTCGGCGTAGAGCCAGGCGCCGCCGTCGTCGAGGTCGTCGCGGGCCACGCCGGTGATCGTCGCGTAGCGGAGCTCCATGGTGCGGACCGACTCGGCGACCCGGCGGGGCTCGTCCCGGTCCAGCTCGGCGGGCTTGCCGGTGTCGATCTGGCAGAAGTCGCAGCGGCGGGTGCACTGCTCGCCGCCGATCAGGAAGGTCGCCTCGCGGTCCTCCCAGCACTCGAAGATGTTGGGGCAGCCCGCCTCCTGGCAGACCGTGTGCAGCCCCTCGCTCTTGACCAGGCTCTGGAGGGCGTTGTACTCGGGGCCCATTTTCGCCCGGGTCTTGATCCACTCGGGCTTGCGCTCGATGGGGGTCTGGCTGTTGCGGACCTCCAGGCGGAGCATCTTGCGACCGTCGGGTGCGACAGCGGACACGTCCGACTCCCTACGTACTTTCGATTCAGCGGCGGCTCTCAGCCTACGCCTGCGGTTCACTGCTTGCGCACGGGCCGGAGCCCGGGAAATCTCACCGGCCGCACGCGGTCCGGCCGGTGGACCCGGCCGGACCCCGAGCGGGCTCAGACCGCCCGGGGCATCGGTGTGTCGGACTCCACCACCTCGCGCAGGTGCTTCTCCATGAGGGGAAGCACCTCGGCCACCGGGACATTCCTGCCCAGCTCCTGGGAGAGCGAGGAGACGCCCGCGTCCCGGATGCCGCAGGGGACAATCCGGTCGAAACCGGTCGTGTCCGGGTCGCAGTTCAGGGCGAAGCCGTGCATGGTCACACCCTTGGCGACGCGGATGCCGATCTGTGCCAGCTTCCGGTCCTCGCCCCGCTGGCCCGCGTTGGAGGGCGCGTACTCGGGGCCCATCAGGCGCGGGTCGTAGTCCTCCGGAACCGGCGGCCGGCCGCCCTGGCCGAGCCGCGGATCGAAGTCCAGGGCCAGGCCGGAGCCGGCGGACGGCCCGGCGGCCCGGCCGAGGTCCTCGCCCAGGACCCACACGCCGCTGCGGCCCTCCACGCGCGTGGTCTCCAGGCCGAGCTCGGCGCAGGCGCGGATCATGGCCTCCTCGAGGCGGCGCACGTGCGCGACGACATCCACGGGGCGCGGCAGCTTCAGGATCGGGTAGCCGACCAGCTGTCCGGGGCCGTGCCAGGTGATCTTGCCACCGCGGTCGACGTCCACGACCGGGGTGCCGTCGAGCGGGCGCTCGCTGTCCTCGGTACGCCGTCCGGCCGTGTAGACCGGGGGGTGCTCCAGCATCAGGCAGGTGTCGGGCACCTCGTCCGCGAAGCGCGCGGCGTGCACCCGCTTCTGCTCCTGCCAGGCGTCCAGGTAGTCGACGGCGTTCTCGCCGAATCCGAGGTGGACGAAGCGCAGTTCGCCGTCCGCCGGACCCGTCGGCCGGGAGTCTCCCATGCCTTCTCTCCTTCGTAAGCCCGCTGCGCGCACCCGGGGTGGCGGGCTGCTCCACACGCGCGCCCCCCGCCACTCTACGGCCGCCGCGGGCCGTCCCCGCAGGTGGTCGCCTACTCACACGTACGGATGAATGCACGACGAAGGGGGCGAACGCCGTACGGGGGCCCGTTACATTCGCGCCGTTCCAGCAGGGCGCCCCGGCGTCTGATCCAAGCCGTGAGGGCAGGAGACCGCATACCTGATGACGATGGAACGACCTGGGGAAACCGTGGCCGACGCGGCACCGTCCTCCCAGCAGCGCATCCCCAACCGCCAGCTCGCCGCCCTGATCGCGGAAGCCGGCTTCTCCAACGCGGGCCTGGCCAGGCGGGTGGACCAGCTCGGCCTCGAACACGGCCTCGACCTGCGCTACGACAAGACATCGGTGACCCGGTGGCTGCGCGGCCAGCAGCCCAGGGGCACCACGCCCGCACTGATCGCCGAGGTCTTCACCCGGCGCCTGGGGCGGCGGCTGACGGCGCAGGATCTCGGACTCGACGCGTGTGCGCCCGTGTATGCCGGGCTGGAGTTCGCGGCGTCCCCCGCCGAGGCGGTGGACATCGTCAGCGGGCTGTGGCGCAAGGACTCCGGCAGTCACGCGGAGCTGCGGAAGATCGCGTTCACCCCGGCTGGGCTCGTGGTGCCGAGCCGGGACTGGCTGATCGGCCGGGCCGACGAGCGGGTGGCCCGCGGGCCGGAGCCGGAGAGCCCGGGCGGCGGCCCCGGCGGGCCGCCGGGACCGGGTGGCGGCGGCCCGGCGGGCCCTGCCGCGGCCGGGGTCGGCGCGTCCGGGGTCGGCACCGCGCTGGGCGCGTCCCGCGGACAGGGCTCCGGGCACGGTGCGGGCTCCGGGCACGGGCTCGCCGCCGCGGCTGCCAGGCCGGGCGGCGCGGGTCCCGGTGGCGGGCTGCGGGTTCCGGCCCAGACCCGGGTCGGCGGCGGCATCGGCGTGGCGAGCAGAGCGCCGTCGCTGGCGGCGGCCCGGCTGGAGCGGGTGGAGCGCGGTCCGGGCCAGCGGGTCTCGGGAGGCGACGTGGCGGCGCTGCGCTCGGTGTGTGAACTCTTCCGGGCCCTGGACCACGCCTACGGCGGCGGGCACGCGCGGCAGGCGCTGGTGCGGTATCTGGAGCACGAGGCGGAGCCGATGCTGCGCGGCGTCTACGGCGAACAGCTGGGCAGACGGCTCTTCGCCGCCGCGGCCGACCTGACCCGGCTGGCGGGCTGGACGTCCTACGACATCGCCGCGCACGGGCTGGCGCAGCGCTACTTCGTGCAGGCGCTGCGGCTGACGCAGGCCGCGGGCGACCGCGCGTTCGGCAGCTATGTGCTGGTGACGATGAGCAGGCAGGCCGTCTATCTGGGGCACGGGCGCGAGGCGGTGCAGCTGGCCCGGGTGGCGCAGCAGGGTGTGGGTACCTCGGTGCCGCCGGTGGTCCAGGCGCTGCTGCACGCGGCCGAGGCGCGCGGGCACGGAGTGCTGGGCGAGGTGCGGGCCTGCACGGCGTCGCTGGCCCGCGCCGAGCGGGCGCTGGAGGCGGCCCGCCCGAGCGAGGACGTGCCCGGCTGGGCGCGGTTCTTCGACGAGGCGCAGCTCGCCGACGAGTTCGGGCACTGCCACCGCGATCTGCAGCAGTACCGCGCCGCGGCGCAGCACGCGGAGCGGTCGCTGCAGTTGCGCGGCGCCGGGTTCGCCCGCAGCCGGCTGTTCTGCCGGGTGGTGCTGGCCTCGGCGCGGCTGGGCCTGGGCGAGATCGAGCAGGCGTGCGGGCTGGCCGCCGAGGCCGCGCACCAGGCCGCGGAGATGCGGTCGGTGCGGGCGCACGAGTACGTACGGGACTTCGAGCGGCGGCTGGAGCCCTACCGGGACGCGGCGGCGGTGCGGCAGTACCGGGAGAAGGTCTCAGCGATGGTGTGAGGGCCGGAGCCGGAGCGCGGCCGCCACGGGGAGGACGGCGGCCGTCAGGGCGGCGAGGACGCCGAAGGTCGCGGGCAGGCTGAGGGAGAAGGTCTGGGCCACGGCGCCGGTCAGCAGTGCGCCGACGCCGTAGGCCGAGTCGAAGGTCATGTTCCAGGCGGCGCTGATCGCTGCGTGGCGCTCGGGTCCGGTCCGGTGGAACATCGCCACGAGCGTGTCGTTCTGCAGCGCGCCCATGCCCAGCCCGAAGACGAGGGCCGCCGCCACCGCCGCGACCGTGCCTGCCGCGGCGCCGCCGCCCTCCGGCGCCGCGGGGCCGCCTCCGACGACGGCGAACGCCGCTGTCGCCAGCGCGCACAGGGCCGCGCAGGGTGCCATGAAGCGCCCGGTGCCGCCGCGCCGGTCGCTCCACTCCCCCGCGGCCCAGCGGCCGATGGTCAGCGCGGCGGAGAGCGTGAGCAGCGCGGCCGGTGCCGCCTGGGGCGCGAGCGCGAGCGGGAGGAAGGACATCAGGCTGCCCAGCGCGCACACGGGCGCCAGCAGCAGCAGAACGGGCGCCGCCAGCAGGCGTACGGGAAGCCCGCGCATCGGGCCCGGTCCGCTCCGGGAGCCCGGCGCCGTCTCGGTAGGGGCCGTCGAGATGCGGGCACTCCGGGCTTCCGGTACGGAGGTGCCCGCTTCCGAAGCGCCCGGTCCGGCGGTGCGTGCCCGGCGGCGGCCGCGGGAGGGGCCGTGGCCGGCGAGGACCGCGGCGCCGAGCGGGGCGCCGAGCATCCCCAGTGCGGCGGAGACCGCGAAGACCGGGACGAAGCCGAACTCCGCCACCGCCCACACCGCCGCGGGAACCAGCGCCGCGGCCGGGAGCCCCACGGCGACGCCGTACCAGCCCAGCGCCCTGCCGCGCTGGCCCGGGCCGGCCAGCCGGGCGGCGAGTGCGCTGCCCGCGACGGTGACCAGGCCGAAACCGGTCCCGCGGAGGGCCGAGACCGCCACCGTCCACGGGAGTGCCGCGGTGAGCGCGTACCCCAGGCAGGGCAGGCCGATCAGCAGCGCGCCCCCGCCCAGCACCCAGAACGCCGGTATCCGGCGCAGGATGCGGCCGGTGGTGAGCTGCGTCGCCACCGTCGTCGCCATGTGCACGGCAGTCGTCGCACCCGCTCCGCCGTGTCCGCTTCCGCCGTGCTCGGCCCACAGCGGGACGATCGAGAGCATCGGGGTGGCGCTGCCGAAGACGGCGAAGGTGGCGGCGAGCAGGAGGAGGAAGTCGCGGCTCGCCAGCCCGGGCGCGGCGGACGTCCCGGACGCGGGACCGGACGGGCCTCCGGCTGCGACTGCGGCGGCAGCGGAGGGGCGGTCGGGGGAACTCGACCGCGTCCGGTGGGGGCGGCGGGAGGGGAGAGTGCTCATACACGAGTTGTAGAACGCCGGTACTCATCGAGTCCAACGAACGTTCCCGATCAGGCGCATCGGCATTGCCGATGCATGGAGTTAGCCTCGACGGCCATGGAGCTGAAGCATCTGGAGACCTTCCTGGTCGTGGCCCGCCACCTCCACTTCACCCGCGCGGCCAGGGAATTGGGGTATGTGCAGTCCAGCGTGACGGCGCATGTCAAGGCGCTGGAGGCGGAGTTGGGGGTGGCGCTGTTCGAGCGCCCGGGGCGGCGGGTGGCGCTGACCGAATCGGGCCGGGAGCTGTGCGGGCATGCGCGGGTGCTGCTCGGCCGGGCCGAGCAGGCCCGGGACGCTGTGCGCGGCGCGGGCGAGGACCCGGACCAGATGCGGGGCACGCTGCGGATGGCGGCGCCGGAGAGCCTGTGCGCGCACCATCTGCCGCCGGTGCTGCGCGCCATGCGCACCCGCTTCCCCCGGCTGCACCTGGCCTTCCGGCCCGCGGGACGCGGTCCCCTGCTGGACGCGCTGGCCGAGGGGACGATCGACGCGGGGTTCCTCCAGGAGGAGGCGGTCACCGCGCCCGGGGTGGCGGCCGAGCGGATGCGGCGCGAGCCCCTCCGGCTGGTGGCCCGGCCGGAGCATCCGCTGGCCGGGAAGCGGCGGGTCGCGACGGAGGAGCTGGCCGGGGAGACGGTACTGCTGCTGGAGCCGGGATGCGTGCAACGGGTGGTGATGGAGCGCGAACTGAGCCGGGCGGGGCTGTGCCCGCCCACGGTCGAGTTCTTCAGCCTGGAGGCGCTGCGGCGCTGTGCGGCGGCGGGCCTGGGAGTGGGGGCCGCGCCGGCCTCCTCGGTCGACGGGGAGATCGCCCGCGGCGAACTGGCCGCCCTGGCCTGGGAGCACCGGCCGGTGCTGGACGTCTTCTTCGTCCGGCACGCCGCCCGCTCGGTGCCGCCGGCCGTCCGGGAGCTGGCGGCGCTGGCCCGCGAACTGTGGTCCGGCCCGGAGCCGGCGGCCTGAACACCGGGCCCGCGTCCGGGCCCGCGTCCGGGCACGGAGCCGACCGGGAGTCGCCGGGCCGGGCGGGCCCGGGTGGCGGCACGGCGGGCGACCACCGGGCGCACGCCCAGGGCCCGGGGCGGGAGCAGCGCCGGGCTCAGGCCCGGGGCACCGGGCGGCAGGGGATCTCGAGAGTGACCATGGTGGGGCCGCCGGGCGGACTGCTGACGGCCACGATGCCGTCGAAGGGGCCCAGCCGGCGCTCGATTCCGGCGATCCCCGACCCCTTCGAGGCGTCGGCGCCGCCCTGTCCGTCGTCGGTGACGGACATCCGCAGCATGCCGCCCGCTTCGTAGGAGTAGTGGATGTCCAGCCAGATGCGGTCGGCCCGCGCATGCTTGACCGCGTTGGTGAGAACCTCGCTGACCGCGAAGTACGCCGCCGACTCGACCGGTTCGGCGAACCGGCCGGGCAGCTCGATGTCGGTCTCGACCGGTACCTGCGTCCGCAGCGCGAGGGCTTCGGCCGCGTCACCCAGCCCGCGCTCGGCGAGCACCGGCGGGTGGATGCCGCGCACCAGGTCGCGAAGTTCGGTCAGCGCCTCCGCCGAGGAGGCCCGGGCCTGGCCGAGGAGCTGCTTGGCCTTTCCGGGGTCCTGCTCGACCAGCGCCTCGATGGTGCCCAGGCTCATGCCCATGGCGACCAGCCGGGCCTGTGCGCCGTCGTGCAGGTCCCGCTCGATGCGGCGCAGTTCGGCCGCCGAGGTGTCCACCGCGTCGTGCCGCGTCTCGTACAGCTGCTCGACGCGCCGGGAGAGGCGGGCGCCCCGGGTGGGGGCCAGCAGTTCCCCCGCCAGCCGGAAGTGCGCGGTGATCAGGTGCGGGTTGACGTAGCGGGCCAGCACCAGCACGGCGCTGCCGAGGAACGCGCACAGCGCCGCGTCGCCGAAGGTGTCCAGGTGGATGAAGCCGTACCAGTAGTCGCCCGCGACGGCCCGCCACACGCCCGCGAACATCACCCAGCCCTCCAGGCCGTAGCCGATCAGCGCGGTCGGCAGCAGGGCGAGGACGAAGCCGGCGACGGCGTCGGTGAGCAGCCAGCACAGGTCCCGCCAGGTGGCGGGGTCCTTGAGCATCAGCACGCAGCGCTCGACGTGCCCGGTGAGGCCGTGCGGGCCGGGCGGCAGCGGCCGGTAGGGGCCGACGATGTCCAGGCCCGCCCATTCCCGGGCGAGCGCCCGGCGCTGGTCGGCGTGCACCCGCACGACGTGCAGGAGCCACGGGGTGCTGGCCGCTCCGATGCCGAGCAGCGTCAGCGCCAGCGACACGAGCGTCATCACGAACAGGGCCAGTGAGACGCCGAGGGAGAGCGCCATCAGGACGAGGCCGCGCCCGGCCGCCAGTAGCGCCGCGCCCGTCGGGCCGGCCGCCCGCCTTCCCGGGGGCGCGGCTTCCGACCGGCCCTCGTCCGGACGCCCCGCCGCCTCCCGGGCTTCGACCGCTCCGCTCACGTCCACCGTTCGACTCCGGTCACCGCTGGTCCCCGCCTTCCTCGCACGTCCCTCAAGCCTCGTACGTCTCGTCCGCCGGGTACGCGCCGCCCGCGGAGCGGGCCCGGTGCCGGCGTCCGGGCACGGCTCCAGTCTGCGTCGCCGCGGGCCCGCCGGCACGGGTCCGGGCCGCCTTCCCGGGGGTGCACCTAGCACCACCACCGGGGTCTCCTTCCGGCTCCGCGGTACGGGGGCTCGGCGCTCCGCGGTACGGGGGCTCGGCGGCTGTGGGCGGCGACCCGGTGTTCCTAGCGTCGTTCCTGCCCGGCGCGGACAGGTTCGGCGGCCGCTTCGGGGCCCATCGGCGCGGTATCGAGGAGACGGGGAGCACCCATGCGCAGAGCGACCACACCCAGCGGCCCTCCAGGAGGCGCCGCCCGGCCGGCCCCGCGGGGAGCGGCCGCGCGGCTCGCGGACTGGAGTGTCCGGCACCGCAGATCGGCCGTGATCGGCTGGCTGCTCTTCGTCGTCCTCGCCACCGCGCTCGGCGGGATGGCCGGGCTGACGGAACCGACCGAGAGCGAGCAGTCCGTGCGGGACTCGGCGCGGGCGACCGCCATCCTGGAGGACGCCGGGATCGACGAGCCGCCGGCCGAGTCGGTGATGGTCACCAGCCCGGACAAGGGCGGATGGCGGGCGGCGGCGGGCGAGGTCGCCCGGGCCGTCCGCGCGACCGGCGAGGTCGCACACGTCCGCGAGCCCGTACCGTCCGCCGACGACCGCGCGGGCCTGATCGGCTTCCGGATGCGGGACGAGACGGACGGCGCCGACGAGGAGCCGATCGACAAGGTGCTCGGCGCCGTGGACCGGGTCCGCGACGCGCACCGCGGCGACGGCATCGAGATCCGCCAGTACGGCGAGGCCAGCGCCATGAAGTGGCTGAACGGGATCCTGGGCGACGACTTCGCCAAGGCCGAGTGGACGGCTGTCCCGCTGGCCCTGGGCATCCTGCTGGTGGCCTTCGGAGCGCTGGTGGCCGCGCTGCTGCCGGTGGCGCTCGCGCTGACCGCGTTCCTCGCCGCGAACGGCATCCTGGCGCTGCTCTCCGGCGCGCTGCACATCGACGAGACGACCAACTCGGTGATGCTGCTGATGGGCCTCGCGGTCGGCGTCGACTACTGCCTGTTCTATCTGCGGCGGGAGCGGGACGAGCGGGCCGCAGGGCGGGATCCGGAAACCGCGCTGCGGATCGCCGCCGCCACCAGCGGCCGTGCCGTGCTGGTGTCGGGGCTGACGGTGATGGTGGCGATGGCGGGCATGTTCTTCTCCGGGCTGCTGCTGTTCAAGGGCTTCGCCGTGGCCACGATCCTGGTCGTCTGCATCGCGATGCTGGGCTCCGTGACGATTCTGCCCGCGCTGCTG
>NZ_ALAP01000085.1 GCF_000280905.1 Streptomyces sp. AA1529
TGCGGCGGGCGGGGCGGTGGCCCTGCGGAGCACGGGGTGGATGTCGTGGGGGTGGCTGGCGGGCGGCGCTGTCGGCTGCGGGGGCACCGGGCGTGCTCCCCGGGACGGACGCTTCACGTGGATCAACCTCCCGTCGGCTGATACCGGTTCGGGAACCGGTCGTATGGGCACATCGTGGCGCATGCCACTGACAATCGGCCCTGACCTGCGCATACACCGCGCCGGGCGGCGAACTGCCGGGGCCCTGTCGGCCGGAGGCGGCGCCGGATTGGCGCGCCGGGCACGGTCTGCTGCATACTTTGAACTGACCAGTCAGTTCAAAAGTCGCCGTGCCCGGCGCGGGAGCCGGGCACGGCGCGCCGGCCGGCGCAGCGACACGCAGACACAGCGGGAGGGGCCGTGGCACACGGGCGAGGAGCCGCCGTCTCGGCGGCGGACTTCGGGCTGAAGGGGCCGCGCGGCCCCGTCTTCGACGGCATCGGATTCACCGGCGAAGCGGGCTCGCTGATCGCGGTGACCGGGCCGTCCGGCTCCGGCCGCACCTGCCTGCTGCTGGCGCTGACCGGCCGGATGAAAGCCGGCAGCGGACACGCCGAGGTGGCCGGGCACCCGCTGCCCAAGCGGCTCGCCGCCGTCCGCCGGATCACCGCGCTGGGCCCGGTGCCCGGCGTCAACGACCTGGACCCGGCGCTGACCGTCACCGAGCAGCTCCGCGAGCGCGTACTGCTCCAGCGCCGGTTCGACGGTCCGCTCCGCGGGCTGCTGCGCCCCCGCCGGGAGCGGGCCGCGGCCAGCCGGGAGCGGCTGGAGACGGCCCTGGACACCGCCGGCCTCGACCTGGACGCGCTGCCCAGGGGCGGGCGCACGGCCGTGCGGGACCTGGGGCGGCTGGAGGAACTGCGGCTCTCCATGGCGCTGGCGCTGCTGGGCGAGCCCCGGCTGGTGGCCGTCGACGATGTGGATCTGAAGCTGTCGGCGACCGAACGCGCGGCGGCCTGGGAGCTGTTGCGCGCGGTGGCCGACGCCGGCACCACGGTGCTGGCGGTGTGCAGCGAACCGCCGCCCGAGGGTGCCGTGGTGGTCCGCACCGGCGCGGCGCGCCCGGACGGTGCACGGACCGGCCCGGACGGCTCCGGGCCCTCCGGCGACGCGCCCGAGAACGCCGAGAACGCCGACAAGGACGCCGAGGACGACAAGGAGGGGGCGGAGGATGCGCTCGCCGAGGCTAGCCGCGCTTGAGCTCAAGCGGTTCGGCAGGGGGCGGCTGCCGCGGGCGGCGATGGCCGCGATGCTGCTGCTTCCGCTGCTGTACGGAGCCCTGTACCTGTGGTCGTTCTGGAACCCCTACGAGCGGCTGGACCGGGTGCCGGTGGCGCTGGTGAACGAGGACCGGGGCGCCACCGTGCAGGGCGAGCAGGTCGACGCGGGCGCCGACATCGTCAAGGGGCTGCACGACAGCGACTCCTTCGACTGGCAGGAGACCAGCGCGGCCGACGCCCGCAAGGGCGTCGAGGACGGGCGGTACTACCTGTCGCTGACGATACCCGCCGACTTCAGCAAGCGGGTCTCCTCCAGCTCGGGCGACTCCCCCGAGACGGGTGCGCTCGAGGTGCGCACCAACGACGCCAACAACTACATCGTCGGGCAGATCTCCCGCACCGTCTTCTCCGAGGTCCGCTCCAGCGCCTCCAGCAAGGTCTCGCGCGGCTTCTTCGACAAGATCTACGTCTCCTTCTCCACCCTGCACAGCAAGACCACCGAGGCCGCCGAGGGCGCGGACGACCTGGGCGACGGCATCGGCAAGGCGAAGAAGGGCGCGGGGAGGCTCAAGAACGGACTCGGTGACGCCGAGGAGGGCAGCGGCCGCCTGAAGAACGGCACGGCCGACCTGCACAAGGGCGCCGGGTCCCTGGAGAAGGGCGCGGACCGGGTCGCCGAGGGCACCCAGAAGCTCGCCGACAAGGTCAACGGCGAAGCCGAGAAGGTCCGTCCGTTCCTGCGGGCGCACAGCGGGGACGTCGGCAAGGCGGCGCGGGAAGTGGCCCGGACGAGCAGGACGCTGAAGAAGAACCTCGGCAAGCTCCCCGGCGAGGCGCGGCGTGCGCAGACCGACACCCGCAAGGCCGCCGACGCGCTCTCCGCACTCCACGAAGCACGCTGCGGCAAGGGTGCCCCGGGGACACCCGCGCCTTCCCCGACCGGGGCGCTCCCCAAAAACGGCGGGAGCACCGGCGGCGAAGGCGCCGACGGCGGTACGCCGCAGTCCGGCGGCGGGGCCACCGCGACCGGGCGGCCCGACCCGTCCACCCGGGCCCCCGGCCTGGCCCCCGACTCCTGCTCGGAGCTGAAGAAGGCCGTGGCCGCCGCCGAACGTTCGGCGAAGGTCGCCGCGAAGGTCAACGGGTACGTCAAGAACGAGCAGAACCTCGACGAACTCGGCCGCCACCTCGACGACCTCAACCGCGCCGCGGACGCCGTCGCCGACCGGGCCCCGCACCTGGACCAGGACGTGGCCGACGCGGTGCGGCAGATCAACGAGCTCAACAGCGGCGCCCACAAGGTCGCCAAGGGCGCCGGGAAGCTGCACACCGGGCTGGGCACCGCCAAGAGCGGCGCCGCCTCGCTCGACACCGGACTGGGCAAGCTCTCCGACGGCGCCGCCTCCCTCGACGGCGGCCTGTTCAAGCTGGCCGACGGCTCCGAGGAACTGGCCGGCGGCCTGCACGACGGCGCGGAGAAGATCCCGGACTACGGCAAGAAGGAGCGCGAGGACCGCACCGGAGTGATGGCCGACCCCGTCGGCCTCGCCTCGCACAAGGCGCACGCGGCACCCAACTACGGCACCGGCTTCGCGCCCTACTTCATCCCGCTCTCGCTCTGGGTGGGCGCGATGATCGCCTACATGCTGCTCCAGCCGCTGAACCGGCGGGCGCTGGCAGCGGGCGCCCCCGCCTGGCGGATCGCGCTGGCGGGCTGGCTGCCGGTGGCCGCGATCGGAGTCGCCCAGGTGGCCGCGCTGATGAGCGTGCTGCACTGGGGACTGGGACTGCAGATGGCGCGCGGCCTGGCCACGGTGGGCTTCCTGATGCTGGTGACGGCGTGCTTCACGGCCGTCGTCCAGTTCCTCAACGCGCGTTTCGGGCCCGCGGGCCGGATCCTCGTCCTGGCGATGCTGATGCTCCAGCTGACCTCGGCCGGGGGCACCTACCCGATCCAGACGAGCCCGCACTTCTTCAACGTGCTCCACCCGCTGCTGCCGATGAGCTACGTGGTGGAGGGGCTGCGGCACCTGATCACAGGCGGCGAACTGTGGCCGGTACAGCGGGCCTGCCTGGTCCTGCTGGCCTTCACCGCGGGCGCCCTGGCGCTCACGGCGGTCACCGCGCGCCGCAAGCAGGTGTGGACGCTGGACCGGCTGCGTCCGGAGATCTCGCTGTGAGGCCCGGACGCCCGCGAGAGGAGAATGGCCGCATGACAAGCGCCCGGACCAGCCCTTCCACTTCCCGCAGCCGCAGTGCCACCAGGGACAAGCTCTTCCATGCGGCGGTCACCCTCATCGCCGAGCAGGGGTTCTCCTCCACCACCGTGGAGGAGATCGCCGAACGGGCCGGGGTGGCCAAGGGCACGGTCTACTACAACTTCACCAGCAAGACCGAGCTGTTCGAGGAGCTGCTGCGGCACGGCGTGGAGCTGCTCACCGCCGATCTGCGCAAGGCCGCGGAGGAGACCGACGGCCGGGGCGGCAGCCGGGTGGACGCGCTCGACACGATGGTCCGCGCGGGGCTGCAGTTCATCGACCACTACCCCGCCTTCACCCAGCTCTACGTCGCCGAACTGTGGCGCACCGGACGGGCCTGGAACGACACCCTGCTGATGGTGCGCAAGGAAGCGGTCGCGGTGGTGGAGGGCGTACTGCGCGCCGGCGTCGCGGAGGGGGAGCTGAGCGAGGAGATCGACGTGCAGCTCACCGCCGCCGCGCTCGTCGGGATGGTGCTGGTGGCCGCACTCGACTGGAAGGCGTTCCAGCCGGAGCGCTCGATCGAGGACGTGCACGGGGCGCTGTCCCTGCTCCTCCAGGGCCGGGTCGGCGCGGGCCGTCCCGGCTGAAAGGGCCGTCCCCGCCGCGCCGGTCCGTCGCCGCCGAGGCGGCGTGGTGCGCGGCCGCCCGGCGGCCGCGCCACGGTTCTCACGGGAGGGCACCGTGCGCCGTTCCGCGGCCCCGTGTCGGCGGTGCGGCCCGCGCCCTCCCGCGGGTCCTCACTCTGCCGCCCGCGCGAACGGCGCCCATCCGCACCGGTACTCAAGATTCCGCCTGAGTACCGGTACCTACTCCCGCGGTCGGGACAGGCGGCGCCGGGGTGCCGGGCGGGAGCCGCTAGGGTCGGTGGACATGGCACGGGTCGTGGTGGTCGGGGCGGGGATGGGCGGCATGGCGGCGGCGGCCAGGCTGGCCGTCGCGGGGCACGAGGTCGTGGTGCACGAGCGCACCGGGACCTACGGAGGGGCCGTGCGGCAGTACGCGCGCGACGGCTTCGTGTTCGACACCGGCCCGGGGCTGCTACAGCTTCCGGCCGTCTACCGCGACCTGTTCGTCAAGACCGGCCGCGAGCGGCTGGAGGACGTGGTGGAGCTGGTCCAGGTTCCCGTCACCGCCCGCCATGTGTTCGCCGACGGGAGCGCCGTCACGCTGCCGGACGCCTCCCGGGGCAAGGTGATCGCCGCGCTGGACGACGCGCTGGGCGAGGGGGCGGGCGAACGCTGGTCCGCGATGCTGACCCGGGCCCGGACGGCGTGGGAGGCCACCCGGCGGCCGCTGCTGGAGGAGCCGCTGCGTGCCGAGCCCTCCTCGCGGGACCTGCTCGCCGCGGACGGCGCCTATCCCGCGCTGCGTCCGAAGGGGCTGCTGCGGCTCTCCCGGGTCCTGCGCGGGCTGGGGACGGCCGCGCCGGCACTGGCCGAGGTCGCGCGGGACGAGCTGCGCGACCCCCGGCTGGCGGCGATGCTGTGCGGCTCCGTCTGGACACAGGGCCTGGACCCGGCGACGTCGCCCGCGAGCGCCGCCGCCCTCGCCTACGTCGAGGACACCTTCGGCACCTGGTACGTGCGCGGCGGTCTGCGGGCGCTGGCCGACGCGCTGCACGCACGCTGCCGGGCCCGCGGGGTGGCCTTCCGCTTCGACAGCCCGGTGGCGGGAGTGCGGGAGAAGGACGGGCGGGCGGCGGGTGTCGAGCTCGCCGACGGCTCGGCGGTGGACGCGGAGGTGGTGGTCGCGAGCGGCGGACCGGCCGCACCCGGCGGGCAGGGAAGCGCGGACCGGGGGATGTCCCGGCTCACCGTGCTGCTCGCGCTGCGCGGTGCCCGCCCCGCCGGTACCCCGCACCGCACGCTGGTGCACCGCGCGGAGGCTCCCGGGCAGCCGCTGACCGTGCTGCGGCCGGACGATCCGGCGCTGCGCCCGGACGACGCGCACGAGACGGCCGTTCTCACGCTGCCGGTGCCCGGCGGCCTGCCGGCGGAGGCGGCGCAGCCGCTCGCCGAGAGCCTGCTGGCGACGACGGACGCGGCGGGGCTGGGGCTCCGGGAGCGGGTGCTGTGGCGCGAGGTGCGCTCCCCCGCCGCGATCGAGGCGGAGACCGGGGCTCCCGGCGGGCGGGTGCCGCCGCCGGGGCTGTCCGGCGGCGGTGGCGCCTTTCTGCACCCCGCCAACGCGACGGGACTGCCGGGGCTCTACGCGGCCGGCGGCTGGTCCCATCCGGGCGGCGGACTGCCCGCCGCGGGGATGACGGGTGCCATGGTGGCCGGGCTGGTGCAGGACCCGGAGTGGCGCGGCTCGGTCTGAGCAGGCGGTCCGGGCCCGGTGCGGATGGCCGGCCCGGTGCGGCCGGGGCTCAGTACGGGCCGCCGCCGTAGTAGTCCTGCGGGTACCGGGGGGCTTGCTCCGGGTACGGCTGGGGCTGCTGGGCGGCGGCGTCGTGGGCGTCGGCGTACGGGTCGTAGCCGTAGGGCTGCGGCTCCGCCGGGGGCAGCGGCGCGCCGCCGTCGCGCTGCTGGGGTACCCAGACCCCGCCCGGCGGCGTCTCGGGCACCCCGGGCTGGTAGGGCTGCTGCGGATAGCCGTATCCGTCGCCGTACTGGCCGCCGTAGCCCGCGTACGGGTCCTGGTACTGCTGGTAGCCGGCCTGGTCCTGGTAGCCGGTGTGGTCCGCCGGGTCCTGGTGGCCGGAGTGGTCCGGGTAGCCGGCGGGCCCGCCGACCGGGGTGTGGTCCTGGTAGCCGGCGTACTGCTGGTATCCGCCGTAGTGGCCGTGCCCGCCGTCCCCGTGGGCGGGAGGCTGGTCGGGGGCCGGGGCGAAGACCGAGGTCTCCTCCTCGTATCCGCCGTAGCCGCCATAGGGACCGCAGGGGCCGTAGGGGTCCTGGCCCGGGTAGCCGTAGCCGGTCTCCTGGCCGCCGGGGTCGCCGCCGGGGTCGCCCCAGACGGCGGGCTCCTGATCGCCGTAGCCCTGCTGGCCGTAGCCCTGCTGGCCGTAGTCGTCGACCGGGTCGGGCACCATGGCGGTGCCCTCGGCCGGGGTGTCGGCGGGGTCGTGGGTGCGCAGGTCGGAGACCTCCAGCGAGGCGGTGTCCGGACCGGGGGGCGCGCCGCGGCGGCGCCGACTGGAGCCGGGGCCACCGCCGAGTGCCCACCCGGCGGTGAACCCGCTCCGTACCGAGAGCGTGACGAAGGTCTGCCCGACGGCGAAGGCCGCGATGCCGAGGCCGATCACGACGACCGACGGCAGCGCCGTCCCCACCACCACACCGAGGAAGCCGGTGAGGGCCAGCAGCCGCCAGCGCAGCCGGGCCTTGTACTGGAGCAGTACCTCGCCCAGCAGCCACAGCGCAACGATGCCGAACGCGATATAGAGGACCGTCCAGCCCATCTACGCCCCTCTTCCGCTCCCGCCGCCCCTTGGGCGGACCCGTGGCTCAAGCCTTGCGAAGGCCCAGGGTAGCCCTCTCCCGGAGACCGAGATTCTGGTGGATCTCCAGCGTCGCCGTGGAGTGGTTGAGCGTGATGAAGTGCAGCCCCGGGACACCCTCGGCGAGCAGCCTCGCACACAAGTCCGTGGCGTACTCGATCCCGACCGAGCGTACCGCCGCCGGATCGTCCCGGACCGCGTGCAGCCGCTCGATCATCCCGGCCGGCAGCGTGGCGTTGCTCAGCTGCGCGAACCGCTCGATCTGCTGCACGCTCGTGACCGGCATGATCTCCGGGATGATGGGCGTGCTGCAGCCTGCGGCGGCGACCCTGTCCCGCAGCCGGAGATAGTCCTCCGCCTGGAAGAACATCTGGGTGATCGCGTAGTCGGCACCGGCCTTGCACTTGTTCACGAAATGCCGGATGTCGCTGTCCCAGTCGGTGGAGCGCGGGTGCATCTCCGGGAAGGCCGCGACACCGACGCAGAAGTCGCCGGACTCCTTGATCAGTTCGACGAGTTCGGAGGCGTAGTCGATCCCCTCGGGGTGCTTGACCCACTCCCCCAGCGGATCGCCGGGCGGATCGCCGCGCAGTGCGAGCACGTTGCGGATGCCCGCAGCGGCGTACTGCCCGATGACATTGCGCAGTTCCGCCCGCGAATGGCTGACCGCCGTGAGGTGTGCGACGGGGGTCAGCGTGGTCTCGTTGGCGATGCGCTCGGTGTTGCGGACCGTGCCCTCGCGTGAGGAACCGCCCGCGCCGTAGGTGACGGACACGAAGGTCGGGGACGCCGCCTCGATGCGTCGCAGCGCGTCCCACAGCGTCCGCTCGCCTTTCGCGGTCTTCGGCGCGAAGAACTCGAAGGAGAAGGACTGCTCTCCGCTCGCGAGCAGATCACGCACAGTCGGCGGACGGTCTGTCCTGGGAGCTGAGATACCGATGGCCATGTCTGCAGGCTAGCGGCCTGGCCTGCAGAGCGGCTCGACACCGGGGCGTTACGAGGGGATCTGTCCGTTTCCCGGATGGCCGAGGTCCACCTGTTGGACAGTCCCGCCCCCCGTGCTAAGCGGCCGGTGCGGTCACGGCGCCGGGGGACGGGCATCCGCGGCAGCCGCCTCCCGCAGCCGCGCGGCCAGCGAGGCGGCGGCAGCCCCGGGATCATCGGCCTCGGTGAGCGCCCGGACCACCACCACCCTGCGGGCCCCGGCGTCCAGCACCTGGTCGAGATTGCCCGCATCGATGCCGCCGATGGCGAACCACGGGCGAGACGTCGGATCTGTGCCGGTACGGGCGGCGGTGTGACGGACGAGATCCAGCCCCGGTGCGGGGCGGCCCGGCTTGGTGGGGGTCGGCCAGCAGGGCCCGGTGCAGAAATAGTCGACGCCCGGCTCGACCAGCGCCGCGTCCGCCTCGGCGGGGCTGTGCGTGGAGCGGCCGATCAGCACGTCGTCGCCGAGCAGGGCGCGGGCCGCGGGAACCGGCAGATCGCCCTGGCCGAGATGGAGCACCTGGGAGCCGGCGGCGTGGGCCACGTCCGCGCGGTCGTTCACGGCCAGCAGGGCCCCGTGCCGGCGGCAGGCCTCGGCGAACACGTCGAGCTGCGCCAGTTCCTCGGCCGCCTCCAGCCGCTTGTCCCGGAGCTGGACGATGTCCACACCGCCCGCCAGGACGGCGTCCAGGAACGCGGGCAGGTCGCCCTGCGCCGTGCGCGCGTCGGTGCACAGGTAGAGCCGCGCCTCCGCGAGCCGCTCACGGGCGGGAGCGGAGCCCGGGGACGCGGCGGGCGGGGTGGCGGTGCTGCGGGACGAGCGGGACATACGGGACATGGCGGTGTTCGGTTCCCCCCGGGAGGGGGTGCGTGGACCCCGGGAGGTCCACGCACCCGGTGGTGTCGGTGTGCTGGTGGGCCGCCGCGGGCGGCCGGATCAGACGGCGAGTGCCTGCGCCCGGCGCTTGACCTCGGTGCCCCGGTTCTCCCGCAGCGCCGTCACCGGCGAGCCGGGCAGCGACTCGTCCTCGGTGAACAGCCATTCGAGCATCTCTTCGTCGCTGAAGCCGTCGTCCCGCAGCAGGGTGATGGTGCCCGCCAGGCCTTTCACGATCCGGCCCTCGCCCACGAAGGCGGCCGGAACCTGCAGTACCCGGTTCCCGGACTCCGCCTCCCGCCGCACCGCGAGCAGTTGGCCTTCCTTCACGAGCTGCCGCACCCGGGTCACCTCGACGCCGAGCATCTCGGCGACATCGGGGAGGGCGAGCCAGGCGGGGACGAGCGCGTCGGTCTTTGCGTCAATCTCGGTCACGGGTTCCAGACTGCCATCCGAAACCGGTGGTCACTACCGCGCGGCCTTCTTCAGGGCCACGGCCGCGTCGCCCAGCACGGTCCGGTCCACGGCAGTGCCCTGCTGAATCAGCTTCCGGCCCTGCGCGAGATCGCGCGGACGGCCGACGGCCAGCAGCGCGGTCGGCCGCTCGCCGCGCAGCCAGCACACGCTCCAGGCGGGGTCCAGCGGCGAACCGCGCCACACCAGCTCGTCCCCGGGAGCGTGGTGGCCGACGTACTGCACGAAGCGGCCGAACTGCTCGGACCAGAAGTAGGGCACCGGATCGTAGGCGACGGTCTCCGGCTCGCCGTCGGCGTGCCCCTCGGCGAGCAGGTTCGCCGCGACCGTGCGGGGGCCCTGGAGCGCGTTGTCCCAGTGGTGGATCAGCAGCCGCTCCCCGTAGCGGGCCGAGGGGAAGGAGGCACAGTCGCCGACCGCGTAGCAGTCGGGGACCGAGCTGCGCAGCCGTGCGTCGGCCAGCACGGAGCCGTCGGGCCCGAGCGCCACCCCGGAACCGGCCAGCCAGCCGGTGGCGGGCCGGGCCCCGATCCCGACCAGGACCGCGTCCGCCGGCAGCCGCGTCCCGTCGGCGAGCAGCACCGCGCCGCGTTCGACCGCGGCGACGGCGGCGCCGGTGCGCAGCGTCGCCCCGGCCTCCGCATACCAGGCCCGCATCGGTGCGGAGACCTCGGCCGGGAGCGCGCCCGGCAGCGGAGCGGCGGCGGTCTCCAGCACGGTGACCTCGCAGCCCCATTCGCGGGCGACCGTGGCGAACTCCGCGCCGATCCACCCGGCGCCGACCACCACGACGCTGCCGCGGGAGGCGAGCACCGGCCGCAGCCGCCGCGCGTCGTCCAGGGTGCGCAGCACATGGACGCCGGGCACGCCCGCGCTCCCGGGCAGGACGCGGGGCTCGGCGCCGGTGGCCAGCACCAGCCGGTCGTAGTGGACCGGGCCCGCGTCGGTGACCAGCAGCCGCTCGCCGGGGCGCAGCCCGGTGGCGGTCCGGCCCAGCTCCAGCTCGATCCCCAGCGCCGCGAAGTCGATGTCGAAGAGCGGCACCTCCGCCTCCTCGCCCCTGCCGAGCAGCACGGCCTTGGACAGCGGGGGCCGGTCGTAGGGCGGGTGCGGTTCGGCCCCGAGGAGCCGCACGGAGCCGGGCCAGCCCTGTTCGCGGAGCTGCACGGCGGTCTGCACGCCCGCCATACCGGTGCCCACGATCACGACCCGCTGCTGGTTCTGACTGTCGCTCACATCGTTCACTGTATGCCGGTCGGCTCCCGGAGCCATCGGCCACCGGACGGAGACGGCGTCCGGTCGTGGTCGTAGGGCCGTCCGCCGCGGGGCCCCGGCGCGGCTTACCGGCGCCGCACGCACCGCAGTAGGGTGGGCCGCGGCAGTCATGAATACGCGGGAGCCCGGACGCACCGGGCTGAGAGGGAGGCTGCGGCGGCCTCCGACCGTCCGAACCTGATCCGGGTCATTCCGGCGAAGGGAGCAGCGGCAGCGCCATGCGCGGCACAGGGAACGGCACAGGAAGCGGCACCGGAACCGGCACCCACGCGGCGAGCCCCGACGTGCTCGTCCTCGGCGGCGGCCTGATCGGCCTGGTGACGGCCTGGCGGGCCGCGCAACGCGGCCTGGCGGTCACCGTGGCCGACCCCGAACCGGGCGGCGGCGCCGCACGGGTGGCGGCGGGCATGCTGGCGGCCGTCACCGAACTGCACTACGGCGAGGAGACCCTGCTGGATCTCAACCTCGCCTCGGCGGCGCGCTACCCGGAGTTCGTCGCCGAACTGGAGGACGCCTCCGGCCTGGACACCGGATACCGGGCCTGCGGCACCCTCGCCGTCGCGCTCGACGCCGACGACCGCGCCCACCTGCGCGAGCTGCACGCGCTCCAGCAGCGGTGCGGGCTGGAGTCGCAGTGGCTGACCGGTCGCGAGTGCCGGCGCCTGGAGCCGATGCTGGCGCCCTCGGTGCGCGGCGGAGCCCGGGTGGACGGCGACCACCAGATCGACCCCCGGCGACTGGCCGCGGCGCTGCTGCGGGCCTGCGAGCGCGCGGGAGTCGCCTTCCGGCGTTCCCGCGCGGTGCGGCTGCTGCACCCGCGGGACCGGGCCGCGGGGGCGGCGCTGGCGGACGGCACCGAACTGCGCGCGGAGCAGACGGTGCTCGCGCTGGGCGCCCGCAGCGGCACCCTGGAGGGCCTGCCCACGTGGGTGGCGCCCCCGGTGCGCCCGGTCAAGGGGCAGGTGCTGCGGCTGCGGATGCCCGGCGGCACGGCCGGCCCCTTTCTCTCCCGCACGGTCCGCGCGGTGGTACGCGGCGGCGCTCTGTACCTGGTGCCGCGCGCGGACGGCGAACTG
This sequence comes from Streptomyces sp. AA1529, assembly GCF_000280905.1. Lineage (GTDB taxonomy): Bacteria > Actinomycetota > Actinomycetes > Streptomycetales > Streptomycetaceae > Streptomyces. The sequence continues at coordinate 11,652 of NZ_ALAP01000085.1, forward strand.
GTGGTCGGAGCCACCAGTGAGGAGCTGGGCTGGGACACCACGGTCACCGCGGGCGGGGTCTACGAGCTGCTGCGGGACGCGCACGAACTGGTGCCCGGCGTCACCGAGCTGCCGCTGGCCGAGACCCGTGCCGGACTGCGCCCCGGCTCCCCCGACAACGCGCCGCTGCTGGGGCCCACCGCGCTGCCCGGGCTGCACCTGGCCACCGGCCACTACCGGCACGGCGTCCTGCTCACCCCCGTCACCGGCGACGTGCTCGCCGAGCTGCTGGCCACGGGCGAGCTGCCCGCACCGGCCCGGCCCTTCGCACCGCGGCGCTTCGCCTCCACAGACCCCCGCGAGCCCCAGGAGCAGCCCGTATGACCTCCGCCCCGACGACGACCGTCTCGGTCAACGGCGAGCCCCGCCGGGTGGCCGCGGGCCTCACCCTCGACCGGCTCGTGGCCGATTTCACCGCCGCGCCCGGCGGAGTGGCCGCGGCGCTGAACGAGGACGTGGTCCCCCGGGGCCGCTGGGCCCGGACCGCGCTCGGCGAGGGCGACCGCGTCGAGATCCTCACCGCAGTCCAAGGAGGCTGAGCCGGCCATGGCCGACGATCCGCTGACCATAGGCGACACCGCCTTCACCTCCCGGCTGATCATGGGGACCGGAGGCGCACCCAGCCTGGACGTCCTGGAACGGGCGCTGCTGGCCTCCGGAACCGAGCTGACGACGGTCGCGATGCGGCGCCTGGACCCCTCGGTGGGCGGCTCGGTGCTCTCGGTGCTGAACAGGCACGGCATCCGGGTGCTGCCGAACACCGCCGGGTGCTACACGGCGGGTGAGGCGGTGCTCACCGCCCGGCTCGCGCGCGAGGCGCTGGGCACCGACTGGGTGAAGCTGGAGGTCATCGCCGACGAGCGCACCCTGCTGCCGGACCCGGTCGAGCTGCTGGAGGCCGCCGAGACGCTGGTGGACGACGGCTTCACGGTGCTGCCGTACACCAACGACGACCCGGTGCTGGCGCGGAAGCTGGAGGAGGCGGGCTGCGCGGCGATCATGCCGCTCGGCTCCCCCATCGGCTCCGGACTGGGCATCCGCAACCCGCACAACTTCCGGCTCATCACCGAGCGCGCGGGCGTCCCGGTGATCCTGGACGCGGGGGCCGGTACGGCCTCGGACGCGGCGCTGGCCATGGAGCTGGGGTGCGCCGCGGTGATGCTGGCCTCGGCGGTGACCCGGGCCCAGGAGCCGGTGCTGATGGCGGAGGGCATGCGGCACGCGGTCGAGGCGGGGCGGCTGGCCTTCCGCGCGGGCCGCATCCCGCGCCGCCACTTCGCCGAGGCGTCGTCGCCCACCGAGGGCGTCGCGGCGCTGGACCCGGAGCGCCCGGCCTTCGGCTGAGGGCCCTCCGCCGGGGCCAAAGTCCGGTCCCGGGCACCCTCCCGGCGGCGCCGCTCACCCCCGGTGGGCGCCACGGAGTGTCACCGTTCGGCCCCAGAACAGCGGCAACCCGCAACCACGCGGCCCCGGCGCCGCACCTCCCTCGTAAACTCGGCGCAATGGACACCACCCTCCAGGACCCGTCGCCTGCCTACGGACGAGGAGACCCGTTGGTCGGACAGGTGCTCGACGGCCGGTACCGGGTCGAGGCCCGGGTGGCCATCGGCGGCATGGCGACCGTCTACCGCGCGGTGGACACCCGGCTGGACCGGGTGCTGGCCCTGAAGGTGATGCACACCTCCCTCTCCGCGGACGAGACGTTCGTGACCCGCTTCATCAGGGAGGCCAAGTCCGCGGCCCGGCTGGCGCACGCCAACGTGGTCGGGGTCTTCGACCAGGGCACCGACGGCACCTACGTCTATCTGGCGATGGAGTACGTGGAGGGCTGCACGCTCCGCGACGTGCTGCGGGACCGCGGCGCCCTGCGCCCCCGCGCGGCGCTCGACGTGCTGGAACCCGTCCTGGCGGCGCTGGGCGCGGCACACCGGGCCGGTCTCGTGCACCGGGACGTGAAGCCGGAGAACGTGCTGATAGGGGACGACGGCCGGGTGAAGGTCGCCGACTTCGGCCTGGTGCGGGCGGTGGACAGCCAGACCTCGGCGACGACGGACTCGATCCTGGGCACGGTCTCCTATCTGGCGCCCGAGCAGATCGAGGACGGCACGGCCACGCCGCGTACGGACCTGTACGCGTGCGGCGTGATGCTCTACGAGATGCTCACCGGCGGCAAACCGCACTCGGGCGGCTCGCCCGCACAGGTGCTCTACCAGCATCTGAACAAGGACATGCCGGCACCCTCGGCCGCGGTGCCGGGGATGGCGGCGGCCCTGGACGGCCTGGTGGCGCTGGCGACGGCGCGCACCCCCGAGCAGCGTCCCGAGGACGCGGTCGCCCTGCTGGCGCGGGCCCGCACGGTCCGCGCGGAACTGACCGACGAGCAGCTGGACGCGGTCCCGCCGCAGGCCACGCAGGGCGGCACCGGCCCGGCCGAGGACGCGGCGCGGCTCTCGGGGGTCTCGGGGATCTCCGGAGACATCGCCGCAGCGGCCGCGTACGCCACCGCCGGGTCCGAGGCCGACACCTCTGTGATCCCGCGCCCCGCCGGGGGTCCCGCCGCCGGCCCGGCCCCGGACTCGGACTCGGATCTCAACCGGACGGCGCTGCTGTCGCCGCCACCGGCCGACCCGCCGGGCGGCTCCGGCGCGGGTGCCGGGGGCCGGCGGCGGAGGGTGCAGCCGCGCTGGGTGCTGGTGACCCTGGCCGTGCTGCTGGTGGCGCTGGTCGGCACGGGTATCTGGTACGTCAACTCCGGGCAGTTCGTGCGGACCCCCGCGGTGCTGGACGAGACCCGGGCCGCGGCGACCAGGACGCTCTCGGAGGCCGGACTGGATGTGAAGGTGGAGGAGGACTTCAGCGAGCGGGTGGAGCGCGGCCACGTCATCGGCACCGACCCGGAGCCGGGTGAGCGGGTCCGCAAGACCGGCACGGTCACGCTGACCGTCTCGCGCGGCCCGCACGTGGTGAAGGTGCCCGACCTCGAGGACACCCCGCTGTCGGACGCCCGCCGCAAGCTGGAGGACGCCGGTCTGAAGCCGGGGACGGTCGAGCGGCGGTTCGACGAGGAGACCGCGCGGGGCTCCGTGCTCGCCACCGACCCCGAGCCGGGCAGCAAGCGCAGGCCGGGCGCCGCGGTGGCCCTCACCGTCTCCAAGGGGGCGCCGGTGGAGGTGCCCGATGTGGTGGGCGACAAGCGGAGCGACGCGACCGAGGAGCTGGAGAAGGCGGGTCTGAAGGTCCGGATCGCCACCGAGCGCGTCCACTCCGAGCACGAGAAGGGCAGCATCGCCCGCCAGTCCCCGACCGACGGCGCCCGGGCCGCCGAGGGCGACACGGTGACGCTGACGGTCTCCAAGGGCCCCGACATGATCGAGGTGCCGGACGTGGAGGGCAGCAGCGAGGACGAGGCCACCGAGAAGCTGGAGGGGGCCGGCTTCGAGGTGACGGTGCGCCGCATCTTCTTCGGGGACACCGTCTTCAACCAGTCCCCCGACGGGGGAGAGAAGGCGCCCCGCGGCTCGTCGATCACCATCTGGCTGCGCTGAGCCCGCGCGCCGGGCGCGGCTGCCCGTGGCGGGGCTCTCCCGGTGACCGGCCCGCCACACCTCGGCGCAGTATGTCCGACTTGACGCGCATATCCCGTCACGGGGTGTACCAGGGGACTTGGTGGCGTGTGACCCCACCCATAGGACGCACGTCACCTACGAAGACGCCTAGTGGGAAAGAAATCCGCGGCGCGACCTGGAATGCGGTCCCGGAATACCCGCCCGCGGGCCACCCCCCGCCACGAATTCGGGTAGTACGTCACACCTTTGATTCCGCAGAACGGACCCTTTAACAATTGCGGTCGTCGCACGGCGCCGAATCAGCACTCGGCGCGTCTCTCCGGCTCCCCGCCACTGCGACACGACGCCAGCGATGAAAGGTTCCGTACTTCCTCATGCCCAGCATCTCCAGCCTCAGTCTCAGCTCCAAGGCCAAGAAGATCTCGACGATAGGCATCGGCACCGCGGGCGCCGCCGCCCTGGCCCTCACGGTCCTCCCCGGCACCGCGCACCACGGCGACGCCGGCCAGGCCACGGCGAAGAAGGTCCAGGCCGACAGCGTCGCCTTCAGCTCCGACTCCTCGGTGCTGCCCGCCCAGGGCAAGGACCTCACCGCCCAGCAGCAGTCCATGGCCCCTGCACCCGCCGACACCCGGCAGGTGGCGAGCGTGAAGAACGCCGCCACCACCGCCAAGAGCTTCACCAGCACCGACGAGGCGGCCGCCGCGATCAAGGCCGACGCCGAGAAGCGCGCCGCCAAGGCCGCGGCCCAGCAGAAGGCCGAGGCAGCGGCCGCCAAGGAGCGCGCCGCCAAGGCCGCGGCCGACCGTTCCAAGCGTGCCGCCGCGCCCAGCTACCCGGACAACCTGGACGGCTGGATCCGCGAGGCCCGCGCCATCATGGCCAAGCACGGCATCCCCGGCTCCTACGAGGGCATCAAGCGCAACATCATCCGCGAGTCCGCCGGTGACCCCCGCGCCATCAACAACTGGGACATCAACGCCCAGAACGGCGTGCCCTCCAAGGGCCTGCTCCAGGTGATCAAGCCCACCTTCGACACCTACCACGTCGAGGGCACCGCCTGGGACCAGTACGACCCGGTCGCGAACATCGTCGCCGCCTGCAACTACGCGGCCGACCGGTACGGTTCGATGGACAACGTCAACTCGGCATACTGAGTGGTGTGACCACGAACGAGACGCAGCACCTGCGCAATCCCATTGGCGGCCATGTCCCCGTAGCCGGGGGCCTGGCCGCTACTGGCCTTTCCTACGCCGCCGACATCGAAGCCGAGACGCTCCAGGTCTTCGTCGCGAATCCGCGCGGCTGGGCGACGCCGACGGGAAACAGGGAACAGGACGAGGAATTCCGCACCGCCTGCGCAGCACGTGGACTTCCGGTTTATGTCCACGCTCCCTATCTCATCAATTTCGGCTCGCACAACGAGGACACCGCGACGAAGTCGGTCCACTCGCTGCGGCATTCGCTGCGGCGCGGGCGCGCCATCGGCGCGCTGGGTGTCGTCGTCCACACCGGCTCCGCCACCGGAGGGCGCGCCCGGGCGACGGCACTGGACCAGGCGCGGGCGCTGATGATGCCGCTGCTGGAGGAGCTGACCCACGAGGACGACCCGTGGCTGCTGCTGGAGCCGACAGCCGGGCAGGGCGCGTCGCTCTGCTCCCGGATGCGGGAACTCGGCCCGTATTTCGAGGCGCTGGAGCAGCACCCCAGGCTCGGCGTCTGCCTGGACACCTGCCACGCCTTCGCCGCCGGGGACGACCTGGCCGCGCCCGGCGGGGTGGGACGCGCACTGCGCGAACTGGAGTCGGTCACCGGCCCCGGAAGGCTGCGGCTGATCCACGCCAACGACTCCCAGGACGTGGCGGGCGCGCGCAAGGACCGGCACGCGAACATCGGCGCGGGCCACATCGGGACCGGCCCGTTCGCCGAGTTGCTGGCCCACCCGCTGACCGAGGGGGTACCGCTGGTGATCGAGACACCGGGCGGCAAGGCCGGGCACGCGGGCGACGTGGCGCTGCTGAAGAAGCTCAGGGAGGCATGACCCGGGTGCCGGGACGGCCTCCCGGGTGCCTGCGGCAGCGGGGCGCGCGCCCGGGACGGAGGGTCTGGGCACTTCGGCTGCGCGCCCGGTCCGCGACCGGGACCGCCGCGCCCGGCGGCTCGGGGGTGTCCCACCCGGCTCAGAGCTCGGGACCGTCCCCCGGCTCCTCCTGGTAGGAGTAGCGCTGCTCCCGCCAGGGGTCCCCGATGTTGTGGTAGCCGCGCTCCTCCCAGAAGCCGCGGCGGTCCGCCCTCATGTACTCGATGCCGCGGACCCACTTGGGGCCCTTCCAGGCGTAGAGATGGGGCACCACGAGCCGGACCGGGAAGCCGTGCTCGGCGGTCAGCAGCTCACCGGCGCGGTGCGTGGCGAAGATTGTCTTCGCGGAGGTGAAGTCCGACAGCCGGACGTTGGCGCTGAAGCCGTACTCCGCCCACACCATCACATGCGTCGCGTCGGGCGCGGGCGGGGCCAGCTCGAGGAGGCTGCGCGCGAGCACGCCGCCCCACTCGGCGCCCAGCATGCTGAACTTCGCGACACAGTGCAGATCGGCTACGACGGTGCGATAGGGCAGCACGGAGAACTGCTCGTGGTTCCAGCAGTGCTTCTCGCCGTCCGCCGTGGCCCCGAAGACCCGGAACTCCCAGCGCTCCCGGCGGAACTTCGGCACCGGGCCGTAGTGCGTCACCGGCCACCCGCGCTGGAGCCGCTGCCCGGGCGGAAGCTCCGGTTGCTCCCCTTCGCGGCTTTGCGGCTGACCCATGCCCCCATGGTGACAGACCCCGGGCCATGGTCCCGACCAACCCCCTGGCGGGCGGTCGGCGCGTTGTCGTCGCAGCTCACCTCCGCAAATACGGGCACATCCGGTAAGCCTTCACTTACTGGACCCGGCCGGTGGGCGGTGACAGGATGCGCGATTGCGCGCCACGCGCGTTCTGCCCGGTACCCGCGCCATGCCGCTGGAAGGAGCCCGCCACCATGCAGGGCGACCCCGAGGTCATCGAGTTCCTCAACGAGCAGCTCACCGCCGAGCTCACCGCCATCAACCAGTACTTCCTGCACGCGAAGATGCAGGAGCACCTCGGCTGGACGAAACTCGCCGAGTACACCCGCTCCGAGTCCTTCGACGAGATGCGGCACGCGGAGCGGCTCACCGACCGCATCCTCTTCCTGGACGGCCTGCCGAACTACCAGCGGCTCTTCCATGTGCGGGTCGGCCAGACCGTGGCGGAGATGTTCCGGGCGGACCGGCAGATCGAGGTGGAGGCGATCGACCGGCTCAAGCGCGGCATCGAGCTGATGCGCAACAAGGGCGACATCACCTCGGCGAACATCTTCGAGGACATCCTCGCGGACGAGGAGCACCACATCGACTACCTGGACACCCAGCTCGACCTGGTCGACAAGCTGGGCGAGCCGCTGTACCTCGCCCAGCAGATCGAACAGAAGGCCGCGGACGAGACCTGAGGGCCGGAGCGGGGGCACCGCAGCAGGCGGCGGGCGACAGCGGGCCGGCGGCGGGCGATGGTGCGCGCTCCCCCGGAGCGGCCGTGCGCGGAGGTCAGGCGGCGCGCGGCGCCTGACCCGGATCAGGCCGCGTGCGCTGCCGCAGCCGGCTCCGCGGCGACGGCGATCCCGGCCGGTGCGGCGGCACCGGCCTGCGCCGCGCGGGTGACGAGGGTCGCCCCGCCGCGGCCCGGCGCCGCCCCGCGGGGGCACTCGCCGCGGCCCAGGATGCCCTGGATGCGGCGCACACAGGAGCCGCAGTCCGTACCCGCCTTGCTGGCGGAAGCGATCTGGCGCGGGGTGCACGCCCCCGCCGCCGCGTGCTGTCGCACCTGCTCTTCGGTGATGCCGAAGCACGAGCAGACGTACACGCGGGTCACCTCCGCCTCGGATCGGTCAGCCTTGCTGAGGTTAACCTAACCTTACCCGTCCGGGTGTGTCCACATACACCGCTGGGGCCCGCGTCACACCGGACGCGGGCCCCAGCGGTGGGGTCGCGGAGCGGCTCTCCCGCAGCCGCGGCAGCTCACTGGTCGCGGTACATCTCCGCGACGAGGAAGGCCAGGTCGAGGGACTGGCTGCGGTTGAGCCGCGGGTCGCAGGCCGTCTCGTAGCGCTGGTGCAGGTCGTCGACGAAGATCTCGTCGCCGCCGCCCACGCACTCGGTGACGTCGTCGCCGGTCAGCTCCATGTGGATGCCGCCGGGGTGGGTGCCCAGGCCCTTGTGGACCTCGAAGAAGCCCTTGACCTCGTCCAGCACATCGTCGAAACGGCGCGTCTTGTGGCCGCTCGCCGCCTCGAAGGTGTTGCCGTGCATCGGGTCGCAGACCCAGGCGACCGTGGCGCCGGAGGCGGTCACCTTCTCCACCAGCTCGGGCAGCCGGTCGCGGATCTTGTCCGCCCCCATCCGGGTGATGAAGGTGAGCCGGCCCGGCTCGCGGTCCGGGTCCAGCCGCTCGATGAGCGCGAGTGCCTCCTCTGAGGTCGTCGTCGGCCCCAGCTTCACCCCGACCGGGTTGCGCACCCGGGAGGCGAACTCGATGTGCGCGCCGTCGAGCTGCCGGGTGCGCTCGCCGATCCAGACCATGTGCCCGGACACGTCGTAGAGATCGCCGCTGCGCGAGTCGACCCGGGTGAGAGCCGACTCGTAGTCGAGCAGCAGGGCCTCGTGCGAGGAGTAGAACTCCACCGTCTTCAGCTCTTCGGGGTCCGTGCCGCAGGCGTGCATGAACTTCATCGCCTGGTCGATCTCGCGGGCCAGGGCCTCGTACCGCTGCCCGGACGGGCTGGACTTGACGAAGTCCTGGTTCCAGGCGTGCACCTGGCGCAGGTCGGCGTAGCCGCCGGTGGTGAAGGCGCGGACCAGGTTCAGCGTGGCGGACGAGGCGTGGTACATCCGCTTCAGCCGCTCCGGGTCCGGCCTGCGCGCCTCCGCGGTGAACTCGAAACCGTTGACCGAGTCGCCCCGGTAGGTGGGCAGCGTGACCCCGTCCCGGGTCTCGGTGGGCTTGGAGCGGGGCTTGCTGTACTGGCCGGCGATCCGGCCGACCTTGACGACCGGAACCGAGCCCGCGTACGTGAGCACCGCGCCCATCTGCAGCAGCGTCTTGAGCTTGTTGCGGATGTGTTCGGCGCTGACCTGGTCGAACGCCTCGGCGCAGTCGCCGCCCTGGAGCAGGAACGCCTCACCGCGCGCGACCGAGCCCAGCCGCTCCCGCAACTGGTCGCACTCGCCCGCGAAGACGAGCGGCGGATAGGACTCGAGCTCGGTCAGAGCCGTGCGCAGCGCCTCGTGGTCCGGCCAGTCGGGCTGCTGTGCTGCAGGGAGGTCTCGCCAGGTCTGGGCACCGGCGTCGGAGTGGGCGTTCACAGTCACGGACCCAAGGTTACGGGGTTTCGCGCGCGCTCCGTCCGGCTGCCCGCCATCCGAGACCGCGATCACAGCCCCGGCGAGACCGCGGTCACCGGCAGGCGCCGGCGCCCGTTGCCCGGTGCCGCCCCGGGCAGCTCGCGGAGCCGCCGCGCGGGGCCGCGTCCGCTAAGGTGTCCGGCATGCACGCGCTGTCGACCATGAACTGGTGGTGGCCCGCCCGCACGGCGGCCCGCCACGACGCGCGTATGCACTGAGAGCTCAGCCACGCGCCAGGCCGCCCGAGGGGCGGCCTTTCGCATGTCCGCGGCCGTTCCTCCGTACTCGCGAAGGGACCCCGCATGCTCCACTCCGCCGCACCCGCACCCGCCTCCCCAGCCGCCACCGCTTCACCCGCCGCCCTCGTCGCACGGCTGGCCCGGGACGACGCGCCGCCGTTCGCACTGCTGCGCAGGCGCACCCCCGGCCGGGACGCCGATGTCGTCGAGGTGCTCATCGGCAGCGTGCGGCACCCGGCGCGGCTGGCCGACCTGCCGGTGCCCCCGGCGGACCGCGCCGGCGCGCTCGCGCTCGTACCGTTCCGGCAGATCCGCGAGCGGGGGTTCGACGTCGCCGACGACGGCACCCCGCTGTCCGTGCTGCTGCCCGAGGAGCGCCACGAACTGCCCCGGGCCGACACCCTCGCCGCGCTGCCCGATCACCGCGTACGGGTCGAGCAGGGCGCCTTCGACGTGCCGGACGACGCCTACGAGGAGATCGTCCGCCGGGTCGTCGGCGACGAGATCGGAGCGGGCGAGGGCGCCAACTTCGTGATCCGCCGGGACTACGAGGCACACGTCCCCGGCTTCTCCCGCGCCGACGCGCTCGCCCTCTTCGGCCGGCTGCTCCGCGGCGAGCAGGGCGCCTACTGGACGTTCGTCGTGCACACCGGCGACCGGGTGCTGGTGGGCGCCAGCCCGGAGGTGCATGTGCGGATGAGCGGCGGGACCGTCGTGCTGAACCCGATCAGCGGCACCTACCGCTACCCGGAGCAGGGCCCGGACGCGGCGGGGCTGCTGGACTTCCTGGCCGACCGCAAGGAGAGCGAGGAGCTCTCCATGGTCGTCGACGAGGAGATGAAGATGATGTGCACCGTCGGCGACGAGGGAGGCGTCGTCGTCGGACCGCGGCTGCGGGAGATGGCCCACCTGGCGCACACCGAGTACGAGTTGCGCGGCCGCAGCACACTGGACGTGCGCGAGGTGCTGCGCGAGACGATGTTCGCCGCCACGGTGACCGGCTCCCCGGTGGAGAACGCCTGCCGGGTCCTCGGCCGGTACGAGAGGGGCGGACGCGGCTACTACGCGGGAGCGCTCGCCCTGCTCGGCCACGACGAGGGCGGCGCCCAGACACTGGACTCCCCCATCCTCATCCGCACCGCGGACATCGACCCCCGCTCCGGACGGCTGCGGGTGCCGGTGGGCGCCACGCTCGTACGCGCCTCCGACCCGGCCGGCGAGGTGGCGGAGACGCACGCCAAGGCGGCGGGAGTGCTCACGGCGCTGGGCGTGCGCGAGGCACCGGCCGGACCGGCCGGCGGCCCGCGCCCGCAGCTCGCGGACGACCCCCGGGTGCAGGCCGCGCTGGCGGAGCGGCGTTCGGGGCTCGCACCGTTCTGGCTGCGGATGCGGGTGGGTGGGCCCGCGCCGACCGGTGCGGCGCCGGTGCTGGTCGTCGACGGCGAGGACACCTTCACCTCGATGCTGGCGCACCTGCTGGGCGCGACCGGACACCGGGTGCGGGTGCGCCGCTACGACGAGCCGGGGCTGCACCGGGCGGCGCTGCGGCACGAGGGACCCGTCGTACTGGGACCGGGCCCCGGCGATCCGCGCGACGCGGCCGACCCGAAGATGCGGCTGCTGCGGGCGCTGACCGCCGATCTGGTGCGCGCCCGGCGGCAGCCGCTGCTGGGCGTCTGCCTGGGGCACGAGCTGCTCGCCGCCGAGCTGGGCCTGGAACTGGTCCGCAAGCAGCGCCCGCACCAGGGCGCCCAGGAGGTGATCGAGCTGTTCGGGCGGCCGGAGACGGTCGGCTTCTACAACTCCTACACCGCCCGCTGCGACGAGGAGGCCGCCGCCGAGCTGGCGCTGCACGGCGTCGAGCTGAGCCGCGATCCGGTCGGCGGCGAGGTCCACGCGCTGCGCGGGCCCGGCTTCGCCGGGGTGCAGTTCCACCCGGAGTCGGTGCTGACGCTGGACGGCGCGGCGGTGACGGCACGGCTGCTGACCGCGGCCGACGCGGAGCGCCCAGTGGCGCGGGACACGGCACGGACCGCGGACTGACCGCCGGGCCCGCCCGGACCGGGAGGGGAGAGCGCTCCCTCCTTCCGGCCCGGGCCGCTGCCCCTCCGGCCCGGGCCGGGGCGGGACGCCGTCAGCCGAAGAAGACGCCCGCCTCCTCGTAGAGCACCGGATCGACCGTCTTCAGCTTCTCGGTCGCCTGCGCGAGCGGGACGCGGACGATGTCGGTGCCGCGCAGGGCGACCATGCTGCCCCACTCCTCGCCGCGCACCGCGTCGATGGCGTGCAGCCCGAAGCGGGTGGCCAGCCAGCGGTCGTACGGCGTGGGGGTGCCGCCCCGCTGGATGTGCCCGAGCACCGTGGTGCGGGCCTCCTTGCCGGTGCGCGACTCGATCTCCTTGGCCAGCCACTCGCCCACGCCCGACAGCCGGACATGCCCGAAGGAGTCCGTGGAACCGTCCTTGAGGACCATCTCGCCGCCCTGGGGCATCGCGCCCTCCGCGACGACCACGATCGGCGCGTAGCTGGCCCTGAAGCGGGAGGTGACCCACCCGCAGACCTGCTCGGTGTCGAAGCGCTGCTCGGGGATGAGGATGCAGTTGGCGCCGCCCGCCAGTCCCGAGTGCAGCGCGATCCAGCCCGCGTGCCGCCCCATGACCTCCACCACCAGCACCCGCATATGGGACTCGGCGGTGGTGTGCAGCCGGTCGATGGCCTCGGTGGCGACGGTGACGGCGGTGTTGAAGCCGAAGGTGTAGTCGGTGGCGGACAGGTCGTTGTCGATCGTCTTGGGTACGCCGACGCAGCGGATGCCGTGCTCGCCGGTCAGCCGGGCCGCCACCCCCAGGGTGTCCTCGCCGCCGATCGCGATCAGCGCGTCGACCTCGTACTTGGCGAGGTTCTCCTTGATGCGCCGGACGCCGTCCTCCTCCTTGAAGGGGTTGGTGCGCGAGGAGCCGAGGATGGTGCCGCCGCGCGGCAGCATGCCGCGCACCGCCGGGATGTCCAGCCGGACCGTCTCCCCCTCCAGCGGTCCGCGCCAGCCGTCGCGGAACCCGGTGAAGTCGTAGCCGTACTCCTGGACTCCCTTACGGACCACGGCCCGCATGACCGCATTGAGACCGGGGCAGTCGCCGCCGCCGGTCAGCACTCCGACCCGCATGGGATCTCCCTTCGCCGCGTGGACACGCCTGGACATACGCCGTGGAAACGGCGCAACGCCCGTCACGCTAGCGGTGATCCACGTCACACGGGATGCACTGTGCGGGGGTTTTCGTTGGGAGATGCGGGATTTGATCCCCAGGCCATCACTCGTACGAAGGACAGACGTCCGGATGCGCCCGGGTCAGCCGCACGGTGCCGCGCGCCACCGTGCGCACGCCTTTCGCGGCACAGCGGCACAGCGGGACCCCGGCCCCGCGCCCCTCCCCCGGGCCCGGGCCGCGCCTCAGTCGTCCAGACCGCGCTCGATCGCGTACCGCACGAGCTCCACCCGGTTGTGCAACTGCAGTTTGCCCAGGGTGTTCTGGACATGGTTCTGCACGGTGCGGTGCGAGATGACCAGCCGCTCGGCGATCTGCTTGTAGCCCAGCCCCTTGGCGACCAGGCGCAGCACCTCCGTCTCCCGGTCGGTCAGCTTCGGCACGTCCGGGCCCTGCTCGGCGGCCGGGGCCGGGTCGGCGGCCAGCCTGCGGTACTCGCCCAGCACCAGTCCGGCGAGCCCCGGGGTGAAGACCGGATCGCCCAGCGCCGTACGGCGCACCGCGTCCAGCAGCTCCTGCGGGCCCGCCGACTTGACCAGATACCCCGTGGCCCCGGACTTGACGGCCTCCAGCACATCGGTGTGCTCGCCGCTGGCCGACAGCACCAGCACCCGCGGTGCGGACCCGGAGCCGGCCAGTTCGCGGCAGACCTCCACTCCGGGCCTGTCCGGCAGGTTCAGATCCAGTACCAGGACGTCGGGTGCGGCGGCGCGGGCCCTGCGGACGGCCTGCTCGCCGTCGCCGGCCGTGGCGACGACCTCGAACCCGGCCTCGGCCAGATCCCGGGCCACGGCCTCACGCCACATCGGATGGTCGTCCACGACCATCACCCTGACGGGTGCCGCGCCGCCGTCCGGCCCGGTCCGCCGCTCCTCAGTCGCCATCCTTGGGAACCCTCATCTCCACTTCCGTCCCCTGCCCGGGCACCGACACCAGCTCGGCGGTGCCGCCCAGTTCCCGCAGCCTTCCCCGGATGGACAGCGCGACGCCCATCCGCCCCTCCGCCTCGGCGGCCGCCAGCCGTCCCGCGGGGATGCCGGGACCGTCGTCCCGCACGGACACGATCACCGCGTCCGGCTCGTCCTCCAGCAGGACCCAGGCCTGCGCCCCGGCCTCCGTCCCGCGCCCGGCATGCCGCTCCACATTGTCCAGCGCGGCGCCGACGGCGGCCGCCAGCTCCGCGGCCGTGCGGCCGGGCAGCAGCACCGGGGCACCGGGCTCGGCGAACGTGACCCGGGCCCCCGCGTACGAGGAGAGCAGCGCCCGTACGTCGCACGGCCCGGCCCCGGCCCCCGTACCGCCCCCGGGATCCGCGCCGGTGCGGTGCCCGTCCCGCGGGCCGGGCACCGCCCCGGGCTCCGGGGCGGAGGCAGCGGTGCGTCCCGGCTCGGGCACCACCCCGCTGGAGACGAGGGCACGCAGCGCGACCTCCTGCTCGCCCGCCATCCGGCCGAGCTCCGCCGCCTCCCCGCCCAGGGCCGTCCCCCTGCGCTGCACCATGGCCAACACCTGAAGGACGCTGTCGTGGATGTCGCGGGCCAGCCGCTCCCGCTCCCGGGTCGCCGCCTCTATCCGGAGCGCCCGCGCCAGGGTGCGCTCGCTGGCGCGGGCCACCTCGATGACGTAGCCGATGGCGACGCTCGCCACGCAGACGAGCAGCACGTTGTGGAACGTGGAGCGGGTGATCATGCCGCGTTCGACGACGTTGGCGATCCCGACGAGCACCGAGGCGCCGGCCGCCCAGCGCCAGCCGCCCTTGAGCGCGAACGCGAGGACGGGTCCCGCCACCCAGATGGACGGCAGGGTCGGGCCCACCTGGTGGTGCCCGTCGACCACGGGCGTCAGGAGGATCCCGGCGAGGCCCAGCGCGATGTCCGTGACCAGGAACGGCAGCGTGCAGCGGTCGGCCGAGCCGAGGTTGCGCAGGGTGGCGAACGTCCAGCAACCGAGCAGCAGCAGGAAGAGCACGCCCGGGAGCGGCGTGCTGTACTGCGGGTAGCTCCAGGCGAAGACACCGGCGGCGTAGAGCACGGCAAGGATCCGGTAGCCGGTCAACGCCCGCCACAGCGGCTGCTCGACGGACATCGTGCGCACCGCCACGCCCGCCCCTCTCTCCGGCGGCGGGACGCCTCCGCCGCGGTCGTTCCGTACTCCCCGCCCCCGCGCCCTGCCCGTACCTCCCGGACCGGCCTCGACCGGGACGGGCCGGGACGGGCCGGCGGGCCCGGACGGGAGGCCCGGCCCGCCCGGACGGGAGGACTCTAGGCCGCCCGGCCGCCCCCGGCCCGGTCCTGCCCGTCCTGCCCCTGCGCCGGCCGCTCCTTGCGCGCGGCCTCCGCGGCCTTCTCCGCCTTCTCCGCCTTGGCCGCCTCGGCCAGTTGGCGCTTGGCCGCCGTCGCGTAGATGTCGACGTACTCCTGCCCGGAGAGCTTCAGGATCGCGTACATCACCTCGTCGGTGACCGCGCGCTGGATGAACCGGTCGTTGTCCATGCCCTGGTACCGGCTGAAGTCCAGCGGCTCACCGATCCGGATGCCCGGGCGCATCAGCTTGGGCACGACCTTCCCGGGCGGCTGGATCTTCTCCGTGTCGATCATCGCCACCGGGAGCACCGGCGCACCCGAGCGCAGCGCGACCCGCGCCAGGCCGCCGGGCTTGCCGCGGTAGAGGCGCCCGTCGGGCGAGCGGGTGCCCTCGGGGTAGATCCCGAACAGCTCGCCGCGCTCCAGCACCTCCAGCCCGCTGCGGATCGCCGCCTCACCCGCTCCGCGCACCCCGGAGCGGTCCACCGGGAGCTGGCCGACGCCCTTGAAGAACGCCGCCGTCAGCCTGCCCTTGATCCCGGGTGAGGTGAAGTACTCGGCCTTCGCGATGAAGGTGACCTTCCGGTCCAGGACGGCGGGCAGGAAGAAGGAGTCGGAGAAGGACAGGTGGTTGCTCGCCAGAATGGCGGGCCCCTCGGCGGGCACGTTCTCCAGGCCCTCCACCCAGGGCCGGAACGCGAGCTTCAGCGAGCTGCCGACCGACAGCTTCATCGCGCTGTAGAACAACCTCGACCTCCTTGGTGGGACCGCACCGACCCTATCCCGCCCCGGTGCTCCCGGAACCCGGCCGCCCGCGGCCGGCTGCCCGCACCCGGCCGCGGGGCCGCTCGGGCCGGATCGGCGCACGGGGTCCGCCTGCCGCCGGGGCCGCGGCGCCCGGCGGGTGTACTCCTGTGGGCCCCCTGGACACTGCCGGAGTGCCCGGCGACGAATTAGGGTGGCAGCACTCCTTGCCGAGTTCCGATCGCTGAGCCTCTGGAGGCCCGCCGTGCCGCCCATCCTCCCCGGAGCCGAGCCCTTCCGCCACGACGGTTCGTCGACCGGCGTACTGCTCTGCCACGGCTTCACCGGGTCCCCGCAGTCACTGCGCCCCTGGGCCGAGGACCTGGCCGGGCACGGCCTGACCGTCTCCCTGCCGCTGCTCCCCGGCCACGGCACCCGCTGGGAGGAGCTGGCGGTGACGGGCTGGGAGGACTGGTACGCGACCGTGGACCGGGAGCTGCGGCTGCTGCGCGACCGGTGCGAGCGGGTCTTCGTCTGCGGCCTGTCGATGGGCGGTGCGCTGGCGCTGCGGCTGGCCGCCCGGCACGGTGCGGCGGTGCGGGGCATCGTCCTGGTCAACCCGGCGACGACGTTCCCGCGGATGCAGGGGTACGCGCTGGCCCTCGGCCGCTTCCTGATCCGCTCGGCGCCGGGCATCGCGGACGACATCGCCAAGGACGGCCGGCACGAACTGGGCTACGACCGGGTGCCCACCCGGGCCGCGTACGCGATGCGCGACCTCGTCCGCGTCGTCCGCGGCGACCTGCCGAAGGTGACGCAGCCGCTCCTGCTGCTGCACAGCAGGACGGACCATGTGGTGCCGCCCACCGACTCCGCACTCGTCCTGGGCCGGGTCTCCTCCACCGACGTGACCGAGACCGTGCTGGAGCACAGCTACCACGTCGCCACCCTGGACCACGATGCGGAGCAGATCTTCGCCGACAGCCGTGGCTTCATCGACCGGCTCACCGCCGCCGAGGACGCGCCGCTCAGCACGGCACGGAGCGCCCGTGACAGCGCGTGACCCGGACGAGGAGGAGCCGCACGAGTCCCGGGGCGCGTCCGGATCGGGCGGCGGCTCGTCCCTGCCCCCCGAGGAGGAGGCGGCCTGGGCCGCGATCGTCGCCGCGTACGGCGAGGAGCCCGCGGCGGACACGGCGGACGGCACGTCCGGGAGCGGGAACCGCGGCACCGACGGGGACCGGGAGGAGGACCGGGAGCCGGACGGCGACATGCTCGCCAAGCCCCGGCCCGCTCCCGACACAGAGCCCCCGGCGCGCAGCTTCACCGTCTACGCGGCCGGAACCGGGCCGCGCGACTGGCAGCCCGCACCCGCGGAGAACGGTGCGGACGACGAGGACGGCGAGGGGCACTTCGAGCCGCCCGAGCCGCCGCCGCTGCCCGAGACGGACACCACCACCAAGTTCGCCTGGGTCGCCGCGCTGGGCGGGCCGCTGCTGCTGATCGGCGCCGTGCTGCTGCAGGCCGACCTGACGTGGTGGATCATCACGCTGGGGGTGGGCGGTTTCCTGGGCGGGTTCGCCACCCTGGTGACCCGGCTGCGGGACGGCCGGGACGACGATCCGGACGACCCGGGGCGCGGAGCGGTGGTCTGACCGGACCGGTTCACCCCGCGGGGACGCGCAGGGCCGCCAGCACCGGGAGATGGTCGGTGGCGGCGACCAGGTCGGCCTCCGCCAGCCCCGGCAGCCCCCGGGGCACGCCCGCGCCCAGTACGCCGACCCGCTCCCCCACGAAGACGGCGTCGATCCGCTGCCGCGGCGCCGCGGCGGGCGAGGTGTGCTCCCCGCTCCAGGGCGCGGCGACCCAGGCGTCCCGCAGGTCCGTACCGAGCAGCGCGAACGTCCGTCCGCCCGCCCGCTCGTTGACGTCCCCGGCGGCCACCACTGCGGAGCCCAGCGCGGCGGCCCGCTCCAGCAGCACGCCGGCCTGCTCCCGCCGTTCGCGGGCCTGCAGACTCAGGTGGAAGCTGACCACGCCCAGCCGGGCCGCGGTGCCGAACCGCAGCCGGGCGAGCGCGAACCCGCGCCGGTGCAGCCCGGGCGTGCGCGGCAGCAGCACGTCCTCGGCGTGTTCCACCTGGGCCCGCAGCGAGGCGAGGATCAGCGGTCCGGCCGCCGTCGCACCGCCGGTCACATAGGTGAGGCCGGTGCGGCGCGCCAGCCAGGCGGCGCGCTTGCGCCAGCGGAAGAAGCGCGGCGCCTCCTGCACGCACACGACGTCCGGGGCGCAGGCCCGGACGACCCGGACCAGCGCCTCCGGATCGTCGCGCAGGGAGCGGATGTTGTAGCTGAGCAGCCGGACGACGGCCGCGCCGTCGGGCTCCGTGCGGGAGCGCGGCAGTTCGGCGGCCCGCGCGGGCCGCGCCCCGGTGGTGTGTCCGGTCATCGGCGCGGCCCCCGGTCCGGTCAGCCCTGGCGGGCCAGGTCCGCGACGCCCACCAGGCCCGCCTTGTTGCCCAGTTGGGCGGCGAGCACATCGGCGTGCGGGCGCCAGCGGCTGCCGACGAGCCAGCGCCGGTAGGACTTGCGGATCGGGTCGAGGACCAGTTCGCCCTCGTCGGAGACGCCGCCGCCGACGATGAAGGCGCCCGGGTCGAAGAGGGAGGCCAGGTCGGCGAGGCCGGCGCCCACCCAGCGGGCGAGTTCGCGGAAGGAGTCGATGGCGACCGGATCGCCCTGCCGGGCCGCCTGGCTGACGTGCTTGCCGTGAATGCCCTCGGTGGTGCCGTCGCCCAGTCCCAGCAGGATCTCGGCGTTGTCCGGGGTGGCGGTGGCGCGCTGCTGTGCGTAGCGCAGCAGCGCACGCCCCGAGGCGTACTGCTCCCAGCAGCCCTGGTTGCCGCAGCCGCACAGCAGGCCGTCGGGGACCATCCGGATGTGGCCGAACTCGGCGGCCACTCCGTACCGTCCGCGGTGCAGCTTGCCGCCGATGATGGTGCCGCCGCCGAGCCCGGTGCCGATGGTGATGCAGACGACGTCCTCGTGGCCGGTGCCGACGCCGAACTTGTACTCGCCCCAGGCCGCGGCGTTGGCGTCGTTCTCGATCACGACGGGCAGGTCGATGCGCTGCTCGACCTTGTCCTTGAGCGGCTCGTGACGCCAGCTCAGGTTGGGGGTGAACAGCACGGTGGCGCGCTTGTCGTCCACGTACCCGGGGGCGCCGATCCCGACGGCCTCCACCCGGTGTTCGGCACTGGCCTGGCGGACGGCGTCCGCGATGGCGTCGATCACGGCGTCGGGGGTGTCGGGTGTGGGCACCTTGCTCGTCTCGAGGATGGTGCCTTTCTCGTCCACAACGCCAGCCGCGATCTTGGTGCCGCCGATGTCGACCCCGATTGTGAGTCCCATGTGTCCCTCGGTCATCCGGTGTGATCCCCGCCGCAGCCAACCGTACCGGAGCGCACCCGCCCACCGGGCACGGTCGGACATGTGCCGGGGACGGGCAGTCGTCCGCCGGGCCGGGCGCCTGCCGGAGGGGCGGCGCCGACGGCTGCCGGGGCAGGGGCTGCGGGGCAGGAGGCCGGGGGGCAGGGGACAGGGCACAGAGAGGCGGGGGCAGGGTGCCTGCCGCAGGACTCCGACGGCTGCCGGGGACCGCGCCGCCTGTCCGGGATGCTCTCGCGGCGCCGCTCGTGACCGTTCAGGCGCCGCCGCGCGCCTCCGGGCTCCCGGGATCGCCGCCGGTCCCGTCGCCGGGCCCGGCGCCGCCCGGCGCCTCGTCCCCGGGCCGTTCCGCCGAGGGGCCCGCCGGAGCCGGGCCGGGCGCCGCGTCCGGTGCGGCGCCGGGATCGGCGTCGGTGTTGGTGTTGGTGTCGGTGTCGGTGTCGGCGTCGGCGTCGGCGTCGGCGTCCGGCTCGACCACGACCTCCTCGACGACCCGGGCGTCGCGGTCGGCGGCGCGGGTGAGGTCGGCGGCCTCCTCGACGTCGATCCGGTCACCCCCGGCGGCCGGAGCGGACGCGTTCGCGTCCCGCGGCTCGCTCCAGCGGCGCTCGGACTCCTGGACCATGGAACGGTAGGCGGCCAGCAGTTCCCCGCCGGCCGCCGCGAGGTGGTCGAAGAGCTGCGGATTGCGCTCGACGACCGGCTCGAAGGTCGCCTTGGCCTGCTTGAACAGCTGCTGCGCCACACCCTGCGCGGCAGCCGATCCGACCGTGCCCACCAAGGGCTTGCCGAACTCGGCGACCTTCTCGGTGACCGCGTCCGCCAGCCTGCGCAGTTCCTCGGCGGCGCTGGTGGGCGGCGGACCGTACCGGGCGCGGCGGCGCGCCTTCTCCGCGGTCAGGTCCTCCTCGCACGCGGTGGCCCAGGCGTCGGGATCCGGGGCGTCGGGGCGCTCGGCTTCATCGCTCATGGCGGGCTCCTACGGGCGGCGGGTGGCGGACGGTGCGCGGCGGTGCGCGGCGGGTGCTGACACGGGTCCGCGCACCTTCCGACGTTACCCGAACGGCGGCGCCGGGTGCGGGCGTCCGGCCGCGGGGACGGACCGCGGGACGCGCCCGCCCGGTCCGTACCGACCAGCCCGTACCGACCGGCGCGTACCGACGTGTCCGCTCAGTCCGCACGTCCGGCGGGCCGGGAGCCGGAGCCGGCCTGCTCGGGCCACAGCTCCGGGTCGGGCGTGAAGCGGACCCCCAGCACCCCGCCCTTGAGGCCGGCACCGGAGACGCGGCAGCGGCGCAGCGCCGAGGGGAGCGGCAGCACCCGCCGGTAGGGGCCGACACCCACGGTCAACTCGTCCCCGCGGCGCACCAGTTCCAGCTCGTCCCGGTCGGCGCCCGGCAGCGGGAGCTGCCACACCAGCCGGCCGTCCCCGGCCAGCCGGTCCTCCAGCCAGCCGTAGGCGACATCGGTGCCGGGCCCGCTCTCGGCCCCGGCGGGCGGGTGCAGCCCGGGGCCGCCCTCCCGGCCGGGCGGCACGGCGGTGCGGGCTGCGGCGGCCAGCGCCCCCAGGTCCTGGGGACCGCGCGGATCCCGGCCCAGGTGCGGCAGCTCGCACAGCGGGACGCCCTCGGCCTCGCACTTCTCGCGCAGAGCCGCGAGCGCGGTCTGCTGCTGCCCGGCCAGGGCCGCCAGCCAGGAGTCCGCGGAGCCCGCGGGCAGCAGCCGGTTGGCGACGACGGACTCCAGCGCGAGCCCGTGCAGCCGCAGTCCGGCGCCGGCCGTGCGCAGGGCCTCGGCGGCGAACGGTCCGGGCTCGGTGACCAGCCGGACGACCGTCGCCGGGGACTCCACGACCCGCTGGACCGCGGCCAACTCCTGCGACCAGCGTGTGGCGGACTCGTACAGCCACTGCGCGGGCATCGGAGCACCGGCGAGCTGGGCCAGCAGGGGGCGCAGGGCGCGGGCCGCCTGCCGCTCGGCGGGGACGAGGCGGCGCAGATAGCGGCGCAGCTGTGCGGGCAGCGCGAGCAGGTTGATCCCCTGCGGGGAGGGGGGCATGTCCGCGACGACGATGTCCCAGTCGGCGTCCCGGCCGGAGCCCCGGCCGGCGTCCCGGTCGGCGCCGTCCCCGCGCCCCTCGCGGTCCGCCGTCCCGTCGGCGCTCCCCGCCTCCTCGCCGTGTGCCAGCAGCAGGGCGCGCAGCAGCGCGAACGTCTCCGCGCCGGGGAGTTCGGTCAGCTCGTCCTCGTCCAGCGGTACGGCGCCCAGCAGATCGAGCACGGTCTTGCCGCGCTCCTGGAGGGCGACGGCCCGGGTGCGGAACTCCGCGCCGGAGTCGATGCGCTGCAACCACAACCCCGGCACCGCGGCGACGGGTTCCGGCGCGCCCGCGGCGGACGCGTCCGGCGGGGGAACCGGTGCGTCGGGTGCCGCACCGAGCAGCGCGGCCAGGTGGCGCGCCGGCTCGGCGCTCAGCAGCAGGGTGCGGTGCCCCTGGGCGGCTGCCGCGCACGCGGTGGCCGCGGCGACCGTGCTGCGCCCCGCTCCGCCCGCGCCCGTGACCAGGACGGTCTGCGGGCCGGTGGGCGCGGGGCCGGGGGCCGCGCCGGTCAGTTGCCGGCCTCGGACGCCTCGGCGCCGCCCGCCTCGACGCGCTTCTTCAGTCCGTCGAGCGCGCGGTCGATGATGACCTTCTCCGCCTTGCGCTTGATCATGCCGAGCATGGGGATCTTGACGTCGACGGTGAGCTGGTAGGTGACCTCGGTGCGCGCGCCGCCGTCGACGGGGGTGAGCCGGTAGAGGCCGTCCAGGGAGCGCAGCATCTGGGACTTGACCAGGGACCAGCGCACCTCGTGCGGCTCGGCGCCGCCGAGCCACTCGTAGGCCAGGGTGTGCTCGTCCTTGATGGCTCCGGCGTCCAGCAGCAGGCGCACCTGTTCGGCGTGGCCGTGCTCGTCCCGGCCGAGGACCTCGGCCTCCTTCACCTCGCCGGCCCACTCCGGGTAGCGGGGGAAGTCGGAGATCACGCTCATCACGGCCCCGGGCGCCGCGTCGACCGTGATGCTCGAGCTGGTGTGTTCCGCCATCGCCATGGCCCTCCGATATACCGTGTCCGAATTGTCCACCGCGCGGCACCCGCCGCACGTGGACGAGCGCGCACTGCCCGCCGATGCCCGCCGCACGTGGACGAGACCGTGCGGGATGCCCGCCGGGATGCGGGGATGCGTCTGCCGTCGAAGGCTACCCCGCGCCCCTTCGGCGCGGCGCCGCGCGGGTCACCACTCCAGCACCCAGGGGGTCCCGGTGGCGTTGAAGTGGCCGACGTTGACGCACTCGGTGGCGCCGATCCGCATCCGCCGGACCAGCGGCTGATGGACGTGGCCGAAAAGGTGGTAGCGCGGCCGCACCTCGTGCAGCGCCTCCAGCAGGTGCGGACTGCCCCGCTCGAAGCGGCGCGCGACGGTGTCGTAGCACAGCTCGGGCACCTCGGGCGGGATGTGGCTGCACAGCACGTCGACCTCGCCCAGCGCGGCGACCTTCGCCGCGTAGGTCTCGTCGTCGATCTCGTAGGGCGTGCGCATCGGGGTGCGCAGACCGCCGCCGACGAAGCCGAACCGCCACCCCCCGATGTCGGCCGTCTCGCCGTCGAGGACCCGGACGCCCTCGGGTGCGTACTCCGGCCACAGGGGCGGCACGTCGACGTTGCCGTAGGTGGCGTACGTGGGCGTCGGGAAGGCGGCGAACAGTTCGGCGTACTGCTTGCGCACCGCCCGCTCCGTCGCGGCGTCGCGGTCGATCCCGGCCCACAGCTCCCGGGCGAAGGCGCGGGCCTCGGTGAAGCGCCGGGCCGTGCGCAGGGCGACGATGCGGTCCGCGTTCTCGACGCCGAACAGGTCGGGGAAGATGCCGCGCGAGTGGTCGGCGTAGTCCAGGAAGAGGACGAGGTCTCCCAGACAGATCAGCGCGTCCGCGCCCGCGCCCGCTTTCCCGAGGTCGGCACTGTTGCCGTGTACGTCGCTGACCACGTGGACTCGCATGCGCCCACCCTAGGTCTCCCCGCGCGCACCGGGGAGAGGGAGCCGCCCGCGGGCGGCGGGCGCGGGCCGGTGCCCCCGTCCGCCGGGACGGCCGAAAAGTGCGGTACGCACCGCTGTTCCCGCTCTCTCCCCTTCACGGCTTCCGTGTCCGTGAACACCTCGACTAGGCTGCTATCAGCCATCTCCACCTGTGACGCACAAAACATCTGCGCGCCACCCTCTACCCCCACCCCCATACCGATGGGTAACGTCCGGGCCGTCATTCTTCCGGGATCGTCCGCCGACCCTGGACCGAGCCAACGGAGGCCGGCCCCCGCGGCCCCCCTTCTGGCGCGCCGACGAGGAGCAGCAGTCTTGCGCGAGTACAGCCTTCCGGCCCTCTATGAAGTCCCCGCAGAGGGAAACCTGACGGACCTCATCCGCCGGAACGCGGCTCAGCACCCGGATCTCCCCGTCATCGGGCGCAAGCGGAACGGCCGCTGGGAGGACCTGACCGCCGCCGCGTTCCTCGCCGAGGTGCGGCAGGCGGCCAAGGGCCTGATAGCCGCGGGCGTGGAACCCGGCGACCGGGTGGGCCTGATGTCCCGCACCCGCTACGAGTGGACGCTGCTGGACTTCGCCATCTGGAGTGCGGGCGGCGTCACCGTCCCCGTCTACGAGACCAGTTCGCCCGAGCAGATCTCCTGGATCCTGGGCGACTCCGGCGCCGTCGCCTGCCTGGTGGAGACCGAGGCGCACACCGCCGCCGTGGACTCCGTCCGCGACCGGCTGCCCGCGCTGCGGAACGTGTGGCAGATCGAGCCCGCGGACACCGGGGAGAGCGCCGGGGAGAGCACCGCCGTCGCCCGGCTCGCCGCGCTCGGCGCCGGGATCGGCGACGAACTGGTCGAGGAGCGCAGCTCCGCCGCCGACGCGGACTCCCCCGCCACCATCGTCTACACCTCCGGCACCACCGGCCGCCCCAAGGGCTGTGTGCTCACCCACCGCAGCTTCTTCGCGGAGTGCGGGAACGTCGTCGAGCGGCTGCGCCCGATGTTCCGGCCCGGCGAGGGATCGGTGCTGCTGTTCCTGCCGGTCGCCCACGTCTTCGGACGGCTGGTGCAGGTGGCGGCCGTGATGGCGCCGATCAAGCTGGGACACGTCTCGGACCTGCGGAACCTCACCGACGAGCTGGGCTCCTTCCGCCCGACGATGGTGCTGGGCGTCCCCCGCGTCTTCGAGAAGGTCTTCAACTCGGCGCGGGCCCAGGCCGTCGCCGGCGGCAAGGGAAGGATCTTCGACCGGGCCGCCGAAGTGGCCGGTGCCTACAGCCGCGCCCTGGACGAGGAGGCGGGCCCCTCCCTCGGACTGCGGATCCAGCACAAGATCTTCGACAAGCTGGTCTACAGCAAGCTGCGCGCCGTCCTCGGCGGCCGGGCCACCCACGCCATCTCCGGCGGCGCGCCGCTGGGCGCGCGGCTGGGCCACTTCTTCCGCGGCGTCGGCTTCACCGTGCTGGAGGGCTACGGGCTGACCGAGTCCTGCGCCGCCACCGCCTTCAACCCCTACGACCGCCCCAAGATCGGCACCGTGGGGCAGCCGCTGCCGGGCTCCGTGGTGCGGATCGCCGACGACGGCGAGGTGCTGCTGCACGGCGAGCACCTGTTCACCGGCTACTGGAACAACCAGCAGGCGAGCGACGAGGCACTGACCGACGGCTGGTTCCGCACCGGCGACCTGGGTGCCCTGGACGCCGACGGCTATCTGACCATCACCGGGCGCAAGAAGGAGATCCTGGTCACCGCGGGCGGCAAGAACGTCGCCCCCGCCGTGATCGAGGACCGCATCCGGGCGCACGCGCTGGTCGCCGAGTGCATGGTGGTCGGCGACGGCCGGCCCTTCGTCGGCGCGCTGCTGACCGTGGACGAGGAGTTCCTGCCGCGCTGGGCCGCCGAGCACGGCAAGGACCAGCTCGCCCACGAGGAGCTGCTGGCCGACCCCGAGCTGCTCGCCGAGCTCCAGACCGCCGTGGACGAGGGCAACAAGGCCGTCTCCAAGGCCGAGTCGGTCCGCAAGTTCCGGGTGCTGCGTGAGCAGTTCACCGAGGACTCCGGCCATGTCACCCCCTCCCTGAAGCTCAAGCGGGGCGTGGTCGCCAAGGACTTCGCCGACGAGATCGAGGCCCTCTACACGGCGTGACGCGCCGCGTCCCGCTGCCGGGCCGCGAGCCGTCCCGCCAGTTCGGTGACCGACTGCCGTGCGGCGGTCGCCGAGGCGGCGGCCCGCGGCCGGAGCGGGGCCATCGCGGGCACGTCCCAGGCGCGGGTCAGCTCGCGGGTCACGAAATGCAGCCGTTCCGCGGGCACTCCGCGGTCGGTGAAGTACCCCCGCAGATACGGCACCTGGAAGTCCAGACCCTCCCGCGGAGCACCCGGG
>NZ_ALAP01000086.1 GCF_000280905.1 Streptomyces sp. AA1529
CCCACCGCTTCGACCGGACGGACGTCTCCATGTTCTTCGCCCCCTGACCGCCCCCTGACCGGCCGCCCGCCGCGCTTGCCGCACACGTCTGCCATACGACGCCAGAGGGTCCCCCTCGCCCGCCCAGCCGGAGCCGCGGCGCACCCAGCCGACGCACGCCCGCCCGCGCCCCGCAACTGCCCGCACCGCCGGACGCCCTGCCCACGGGCCGGAGCACGCCCCAGGGCCCAGGCTTCACGCTGCTCATCCCGCTGCCTGAAGTTCCGCCCACACGACCTTCCCCCACCGCCGCTCGTCCGCGCCCCAGCCGACCGCAAGCTCCTCCACGAGCGCGAGCCCCCGCCCGTCTTCGTCCCCCTCGCCCACCGCGCGTGCCACGGGCCGCGCCCGGGAGAAGTCCGCAACGGCAACCCGCACCGTCCGCAGGCCGGTCCGCTCCACCACCACACGGATCGACTCGCGCCGAGCATGCTGCACGGCGTTGGCCACCAGCTCGGAGACGACCAAGGCGGCGTCGTCGGCCAACTCGTCCAGACCCCAGCACGAAAGAGCTGTGTACGTCAGACGCCGCGCGGTCGCGGCGCTCGAGAGCGCGCGCGACAGCGTGCGGCTGTAACCGGGGTGCCCGGCCTGGCGGGCCCACGTCGTGGATTGCGGCATGTCGGTCTTCTTCCTCGGATCGGCCCGGCGCTGTACGTTCAGGCAATCGGGGGAAGCGAGGGGGCGGAGGAGCCAACCAGGGGGCCAGGGAGGGGCCACACTGAATACGGAAGGGAGCCCGTCATGAGCAACACCTCGGCGCGGCGGCGCGAATTCGGCGCCTACCTCGCCTGCCTGCGGCGGCACTCCGGCCGATCCCAGCGGCAGTTCGCCGCTGCGCTGTGCGCTGTGTTCGGTGCCCAATCGATCACACGGCACGAAGTCTCCCGGTGGGAGCGCGGGGAACGCGTCCCGGATGCGTGGCTGTCCGCCTTCGCCCAGGTGCTCGGGACGCCGCTGCATGAGCTGGAGCAGGCAGCCGCCTACGCGCGAGGAGATGGCCAGGCCGCTCTCCCCGGAGTGGCAAGCACCCTGGCGGATCTACTGCCCGGCGGAATGGACGTGTTGGAGCCGCTGACCACCCCCTGCGGCCGGCGGATCGGCGCCACCACAGTGGCCGCCCTGGCAGCTCGGGTGCACGGCCTCCGGCTCGCGGACGATGTGCTGTCCGGCGGAGACCTCATCGTCCCCGCCTTCCGCGAACTGCGCGCCGCCATCCGGCTGTACCGCGAGTCCGAGCACTCCGAGGAAACCGGGCGCGGCTTGCTGGTGCAGATCGGAGAGTTGGGCCAGATCGCCGGATGGATCGCCTCGGACGCCGGTCGCGGCAAGGACGCGGAACGCGCCTACCGACTCGGCATCTCGGCCGCTCGCCAGGCCGGCGACGCCGTGCTGGTGGCACAGCTCGCGGGCAGCCTCGGCTACCACCTGTCGAACAGCGACCGGCCCCGGGAGGGGCTGGAACTGTCGAGGGCGGCCGTGGCAGAAGCCGGACAGGATGCTCCGGCTGCGACACGTGCCCTGTTCCTGGACCGCGTGGCGTGGGCGCACACGCGCGTCGGCGAATCACAGCCGGCCCTGCGAGCGCTCGGCCAGGCACATGCTGCCCTGGATTCCACGAACAGTCCTCCCGCGCCCTCGTGGGCGTACTGGGTGAACCGCGAGGAACTGGAGGTCATGGACGCCCGGGTGTTCACCGAGCTGCGGCGTCCACTGCGCGCGGTGCCCCTGCTCCGGGACGTGCTGGGACGTTACGAAGCCACCCACGCCCGGGAGGTCGCCCTCTACCGGTCGTGGCTGGCCGTGGCTCTCGCCGACGCGAACGAGCCCGAGCAGGCCGCCGAAGAGGCCCGCCGCGTAATCGACACCTCCGGCGACCTCTCTTCGGAACGCACGGCGCAGCGCGCGCGGACGGTACTCCACCGACTGAAGGAACACGAGAACGTGCCCGAAGCCCGCGAGGTACTGGCCGACCATGGACACCTGCTGCTCACCCGGCCGTGAGCAGCAGCGTGAGCGAAACCCGGGCGGGTCGCATGTTCGAGCTGTCGGGTACGCGCTGAGGGCCGACGCGCTCGCCGCACTTCGCTGCCGCATGACACACGAAAGAGCCCCACTCCGATGATCCGGAGCGGGGCTCTCGCTTGCTGCGCGCTCGGCAGGATTCGAACCTGCAACCTTCTGATCCGTAGCTTCGGGCAAGGGTGCGCTGATGCTCGCCGTAAGCTTGTCAACCGTGCGCCGGGGAGGGCGGTTGTCAGTCGTCGGCTGCCGTCGTTGCCGTCACCACTGCCGTCAGAATCGGTGGCTCGAACAGGGCTCTGCCGTGGCTACGCCGCTGGTGGCTCGCCATGTTCGAGGTAGGCGGGGTGGCCTTGCGCACGGGCAATGACGGCACGCTTCACACGGCGGGCAAGCCTGGGGATCAGAAGCTGATCGAGGTCTTCGGCAGGATGGAACTCTGCGGCCAACAGCTCGTCCGGGGCCAGCTTGATCGAAGCTGTGGCGTCCGGGCTGAGGCGGCCACCGTCGAAGACGTACAGCACCTTGTCGCCCTCGGTGGGGTTCGGCGCCCAGTCGATCACCAGCAAGGAGCCGATGGGCGGTGTGATGCCCAGCTCTTCCTCGACCTCTCGTCGGCAGGCAGCCAAGGGGGATTCGCCCGTCTCGACGTACCCGCCGGGGACCTCCCACATCGGCTTATACGAGGGCTGGACCAACAGAACGCGGTCCTGAGCGTCGAAGAACAGCGCGCCTGATGCCATGCGTGGCCGGGTCATCCGCTGCTCATGGTCGTTCTCGGGCATGGCATGAGCCTACTGACCGTGCGCGGTGGCGTGAGTGGGGCGTTCACCTGCCGCAACACGGCTACGCATGTGAGACTCGGGCTCACAGAGTGAGGGGGTCACACAGTGCGTGGCATGGCAAACCATCTCCCGTTCGGCAAGCGCGTGCGGTTCTACCGGGAGCGTCGTGGCCTGCATCAGTGGCAACTGGGTGAGCTGCTGAACCGCTCCGAGGACTGGGTGTACCGGGTGGAGTCCGGCCGGATTCCGGTGAACAACGTCAAAATGCTGTCGGACCTGGCGGGGGCCCTGCGCGTACACGTTGAAGACCTGCAAGGCGCCCCGACGCTCCTGGAAGACCACGGCACCCACGAGGGCAGTGTTCCTGCCATCCGAGCCGCGCTCATGCAGTCCCGACGGCTGGCCGGCTCCCTCTACGACGGGCGGGAGCCGCTCCGGCTGGAACGTCTCGCTGTGGAGGTGGATGAGGTCTGGGCCCTATACCAGTCCTCGGCGTACGCCCGACTGGCCGCGCGCCTTCCCACGCTGCTGGCAGACGCCCGTCTGGCCACCCACGAGCACGCCTCGGGGCCGGATCGGCTCCAAGCACTCAAGCTCTTCGCGTTGACCTGTCACGCCACTGCGGCGTTTCTCCGGAAGCTGGGCGAAACGAACCTCGCCTGGACGGCGGCCGACCAAGGCGACGTTGCCGCCAACGAAACCGGGGACCCGGGCATCATGCTGGCGCTTCGACGCTGCGTGGCGCATGTCCAGCTCGGCGCCGGAATGGCGTCGGAGGCCGTGAATGTCACACAGAACGCTGCCAACGACCTCCCGCGCGGCTGGTGGACGACCTCACCAACCGCGCTGTCGCTGTACGGCACGCTTTTCCTGAACGGGGCTGTTGCTGCGGCGCGGGTGCGCGACCGGTCGACGGCTGACGACATGATTGGACAGGCCCAACAGGCCGCGGATCGGCTTGGGGCCGACGCGAACATGATGTGGACCTCCTTCGGCCCGACGAACGTCGAGATTCACCGCCTGGCTGCGGCGCTTGAGTTCGAGGACGTGCAACTGGCCGTGGACATAGCTCCCGGTGTGCGGCCTGGTCGCAACCTGCCGGTGGAGCGGCGGGCACGGGCGCGTCTTGACGTGGCTCGGGCCTACGGCGAAGCTGGCCGCACCGACGACGCAGCGGATCACCTAAAGCGGGCGTTCAAGACCGCCCCCGAGCAGATGAAGACGCACGAGTTCGCCCGAGACCTGGCACGGCGGCTGCACGGCCGAAGCCGGCGCCACGACGTCCGTGAACTCGCCTTGAACCTCGGCGCTCTCAAGTAACAAGCTCCACTCGGACTCTGAGGGGCTGACCCGGAATTTTCTTCCGGGTCAGCCCCTCTTTCAGCCTCTACGGTCTCCCCGTTCACGGCACCCAAGCGCCGGGAGGATGGCAGACCGGTGGATGTAGCGGAGATCAAAGCAACGATCAGGACGGCTCTGCCCGAGCGGTCGGCGTTGCCCGCATCTCGATGTTGGTCCATGGCTACCTGGCGACCAGTTGCCTTCGCCTATGGCCGCTGCGGCATGCGGTCTCATCGCCATGACCAGGAGGCTCGACATGCATAGGACCAGCACCCCGGCCGTTCTCTACATCTGCGCGGAGCGCAGCCAGGGCAGCCCCGGACTCGCGAAGGAACGGGCAGAGCAGGAGGGACGCGACTTCGCCAGCAAGCGCGACTTTCACATCGTTGCGGAGATCACAGACCCGTATGGCGATCCGAATCCGCAGAATCGCGCGGGCTGGGTGCGTGTGCGGGAGCTGGCCGAGCGTGACGAAGTGGACGCGGTCATTATGCGGTGGCCCAACTGCCTCTCTGCGCATCACGAGTTGAGGTACTCCGAGATGGAGCACCTCGCCGAGTACGGAGTTCAGGTCCGCTTCTCGTGGGCGCCGTTGGCAACAATGGCCGACAGCGGAGCGTCGCGGTGAGTGGCCGTCACGTATTCCCTCGGGCCTCGGTGGATGGAGTCCTGTCCTCCCTGTGGGGCGTAGGAACGGTCGCCACCCTGGCTCTGTTGGGAGTGATGGTCGCGGACAGTTCTGCCCACGCCGTGGATGCTCCCCACATGACGTTGCCGGACTCGGATTCAGAGGACGTCGCCACCGCACAGGTTGCAGAAGAGCCAAGTTCCCGCGGTCTCCGCGGCGTTCCACGCCTGCACTGATTCACGCGCCGAAGCTTCCGGAATCACCCATACAACTGAGACCGGACCGCCCTGAGCCTGGCAGCACGCGGGCGGTCCGGTCGGAGAGTCCCTGTTCAGGACCCTGGTGCCGATGGTACCGGGGCGTTCGTCGTGCTCTCGCACGCTGTCTCGGCCAGTTGAACGCAGCGCGCCCAGAGAGGACTTGAGCCATGCGAGCCACCACGGGGATCGAGCATGAAAGCGGGGCTGCCCGGGGCTGTCGTACGGGTCTCCCTGATGCCTCAAGTGGGGAAGGTCAGCCACGACGGCGGGAGAGGCGTCCGAGCACCGGCACGTGTTCTCCTCAGCCACCCACCTACCTCAACCACACTTTCCTGTCCTCGATCTTTGACCCGCGGACGCCTTCGCGGAGCCTCAGCCGGCCACTTCGGGGCCGCGGGACCGGCCCGCAGACCGCAGCGAGACTTGGCGCCGCACCACGGGCCTTGTCGGCGTGGGCCACGCCTGCCCCACCTGGTCGGGCGGCATCGTGCGCCTGGTCGTCCTCGTGCTCACCGGTGCTGAGTGGCCTGCCAAATGCGGCCGGAGGCAGACGTTTCATGCCGGACGGCTGGATGGCTGGGCGGTTCTGCGCGCTGAGCGGGGCGGGGCCGACGCGAGCGGGGCGGAGACAGGAGCGGGCGGCGGCCCTGGGCCGCCAGCGCGCGCGGGCCGCGCCAGCGGCCCGCCTTGATCCAGTAAGGAAACTCTGAACAGCTCCGGCCCTGAGCGCTTCGGCCGGTCTCACGATTCACCCAACTCCGCTGAGCACGTTGCACGAAAGGGAAGCAATGCACGAAGCGCACGTCCACGGCATAGGCCGGGCAGGCGACACTCAGCCCGAGTGCAGCCCCGGAGGGTCGGAGACAGGGGGAGCCTGGGTGCTGAACGAGTCGGAACACGCGCTTCTGGTGGAGATCGCTTCGATGACCCGGCGTCTCCGCGAAGAGGTGGAGTACGTGCGCGCGGAGATCGCAGACCTCAGCGAATCTTGTGCCCCCGCCCCCGCTCCTCCTTCATCTCTGCGACGTCCTGCTTAAGCGCCTGGACTTCGGCGTTCAGCGTTCGCAACTGGTCGCGAATGGCGATCAGTGTTTCGGCATAGGGGCCGGTGGCTTCGGAGGGGTCTGGAGCCGCTGGCCCTCCGGTTTCCTTGGCTGCTTCGGGCCGCTTGGGGCTCTTGGCTTCAATGACCGCCACCACTCCCCCGTCCTGGGTGACGACGGCGTCGGCTACGTAGCTGCCGCGCCCTTGAACGGTGTAGATCAGCCCCTCGTCGCGCAAGACACGCAGCGCACTGCGGGCGGTCATGTTGGCGACGCCGAATCGTTCCTGTAGCTCCCGGTGCGAGGGGAGCTGTTCACCCGGCTTGAGCCTGCCCGACTTGATCTCTTTCCGGATCTCGTCGGCGGCCTGCTGGTACGGCGGGCGCGTGTCGTGGGGCGGCGGCGTCATGGCCCAAGGGTAGCCCGGGTTAGCCCACCTATCACAGACAACCAGCAACCTCCCTTCAACACAGATAGCTAGTTCGCTTGACAGAGCTAGCCCAGCTAGATGAGAGTGGGTGTTCCGCCGGGCGATCCACCCCGGTGAACCAGAAGGGAAGTTGAGACATGGCGCGCATTCGCGTGGGGCTGCTGCCGTCCACGATGTTCATGGTCGGCACGCTGCCGGTACCGAAGATCGCGGATCAGGAGACCGGCAAGATCGCTACTGACCGTGACACCGGTGAGGACCTGTTCACGATGACGGTCTTCCTCATGGAAGACGGCCGCGCGGAGCAGATGAAGATCACCATTTCGAAGTCGGGCCTGCCCGATGGGCTGAACCTGGGCGTCCCGGTCCGGCCGGTGGACCTGTTCGCCATCCCGTGGGCCCGAATCTTCAACGGACAGCTCTCCGACGGCATTGCCTACC
>NZ_ALAP01000087.1 GCF_000280905.1 Streptomyces sp. AA1529
CGTTGTCCACAGGCTGTGGACACGCGGCGCCGCGGCTGCACGGGCGCCGGACGCCGAGCGCCCGGCGCCGCACGCGGACCGTCGTGCCGGGTCAGCGGACCAGGCGGGCGCCCTTGTACGGACCCGTGACCGGCTTCCCGGCCGCGGACGGGGCGCTGTCGGCCGACTCCTCGGCGGCCAGCCGCGGGGCTGCCGGGCGGTCGGTGCCGCGCGGCAGCGCACTGGTGTCCCACGCGTAGTGGCCGACGGCGTCGGCGATGGCCTTGACGTTCAGGTCGAAGGCGCGGGGATCGATGTTCTCCAGGGTGTCGCATGCCTGGTGGTAGCAGCCGTCGTAGGCCTCACCGGCCGTGCCGCCCCACAGCTTCTGCTCCTCGGCGGTCTTGATCCCCTCGGCACCGGTGAACGTGCCGCCCGAGGGGATACCCGCCTCGATGAACGGACCGTAGTCGGAGCGGCCGGTGAAGTCGGTGCCGCGGGTCTCCGTCCCACGGGTGGCGAGGAAGTCCACCAGATTCTTCTCCAGCACCGCCGAACCCTCCGGGCCGGGGCCCGCGCCCGTGCCGTCGGAGTCGTCCCCGTCGTACGCGAACATCCCGTAGTTGGGGCTCGCGATCATGTCGAAGTTCAGATACAGCGAGATCTTCCCGCGTTCGGCGGCCGACAGCTCCGACACATAGTGCTCGGCGCCGAGCAGGCCCAGCTCCTCGGCGCTCCACAGCGCGAAGCGGACCTTGTTCGCGTGCTTGCCCTTGTGGTCGGCCCTGGCCAGCTGGAGGGCGGTCTCCAGGACGCCCGCCGAGCCGGAGCCGTTGTCGTTGATGCCGGGGCCCTCGGGGACGGAGTCGAGGTGGGCGCCGAGCATCACCGTGTTGTCCGGGTCGCCGCCGCGGGTCTCCGCGAGGACGTTCTGCGTAGTGCGCTGCTCCTGGTGCTCGCGCACCTCCAGGTTGACGGTGACGTCGCCGTCCGCGGCCTGCTCGGCGAGCGCCTCACCGTCGGCCAGGGTGATGCCGCCGGTGGGGATGCGGGCGGCGTCCGGGCTGCCGAGGGTGCCGTTGAGCGCGCCCTCCTCGTTGTTGTAGACCACCGCGCCGACCGCGCCCGCCTCGGCGGCGGTCGCCTGCTTCTGCGCGAACGTGCAGCCGCCCCGCTTGATCAGCGCGATCCTGCCGTCGAACGCGCCCTGTGCGTAGTCGCCGGCCTCGCAGCCCGTGGTGCCGTCGGCATCGACCGGAACCACCGCGACCGGGGCCTCGACGCCGCCCTCGGGGGTGCTCTTCGTGTAGGTCATCAGCGTGATCGGGACGTCGCGCTGGTTCGGGCCGAGCACGGAGAGCTTCTCGGCCAGGGTCTCGCGGAAGGTGAACTCGAACTTCTGATAGGTGACCTTGTAGCCGGCCGCCTTGAGCAGGGTGCCCGCGTAGCGCGCGGAGCGGTCGTGGCCCGCGGAGCCGGCGCCGCGGTTGCCGTCGCTGAAGTGGGCGATGGCGCTGAGCGCCGCCAGATGCTTGCGGGCACCGTGCCCGCTGGTGCGCCGGACCAGTTTCCTGGCCAGCTTGTCGCCCTTCTTCGCGGACTGCTTCGCGGACGGCCGGGGCGGCTTCCGGTCGGCGGCGGACTGCTCCGCGGCTGCGGGGGACGAGATCAGCAGCAGCGGGGTGGCCAGCGCGGTCGCGGCCAGGGCCGCCACGGATCTCCGGCGCAGCGCGCGCGAGGAGCGGGGGGAGCGGAGCGGTACGGACACAGTCGTGGTCCTTTCGGGGAACGGCTGTTCGGCGTGTGGTGCTCACTGGTGCTCCATGCCCGCGCGTCCGGGATCCGGACGCGCGGACTCGGTGAGAGGGAAGCTAGTGGCCGACGGGCCCGGAGGGAACGCCTGTGCGTGTACCGTCGCGTCGCCCGGCGGGTACGCGCCCGGTCCGGGGCCTGTTCCGGCCCACGCGGTCCCGGCCCCGTTCCCGGCCCCGGGCGCCGGTTCCACACGGTCCAGGCGACCGGTGCCGGTGTGCGGCTCCGGCGTGTGGTTCCGGGAACCCGGGTCGGGAACGCAGGGGGCGGGGAACCGCGTTGGTAGCGTGTAGCGTCCGATACCGCCTGTGTGCCGTTTCTCCGCGCCGCCCACCGGCCCACCGGCCGGGAGACACCCCGCCCCGCGCCCCTGATCAGGAGCCTTCCGTGACCAACCTCGCACTAGGACCCAGCTGGCTGGATCCGGACTTCCTGATCCAGACCTTCGGCCCGGTGGGGATCCTGGCGATCGTCTTCGCGGAGTCGGGCCTGCTCATCGGCTTCTTCCTGCCCGGCGACTCGCTCCTGTTCACCACGGGGCTCCTGATCGTCACCGACCAGCTCCACATGCCGCTGTGGCTGATGTGCCTGCTGATCGTGCTCGCCGCGGTGCTGGGCGACCAGGCCGGATATCTGTTCGGCAAGAAGGTGGGGCCGACGCTCTTCAAGCGGCCCGACTCGCGGTTCTTCAAGCAGGAGAACGTCGAGAAGGCGCACGAGTTCTTCGAGAAGCACGGCCCGAAGTCGCTGGTGCTGGCCCGGTTCGTACCGATCGTGCGGACGTTCACCCCGATCATCGCCGGTGTCAGCAGGATGCGGTACCGGTCCTTCGTCCTCTTCAACATCATCGGCGGCACCCTGTGGGGCGCGGGTGTCACCCTGCTGGGCGCGGCGCTGGGACAGATCGACCTGGTGAACGAGCACATCGAGTCGTTCCTCGTCGGCATCGTGCTGCTGTCGGTCCTCCCGATCGTGATCGAGTACCTGCGCAGCCGCCGCAAGGGCGGTGCCGCCGACGCCGAGGACGAGGCGCCGGGCTCCCCCGCCCGCGCGCAGGACCACCCTCCGGCCCCTGGCACTCCCGGCGCTCCCCACGGCGCCTCCGGACATCACCCGGGCGCCGTCGGCAATCACCCGGGCGCCCCCGGCGGACCGGGCCAGGGCCAAGGCACATATCAGGGGCCCGGCCCGTACCAGGGCCAGGGGCCGGGCCAGGGCGCGTACCCGGGGCACGGGGCGTACCAGGGTCAGGGCGGCCAGGCGGCGCCCGGCCACGCACCCGGCGGCGGGATGATGCCTCCCGGTGCTCCCGGTGCTCCCGGTGCTCCCGGTGCTCCCGGTGCTCCCGGTGCTCCCGGTGCTCCCGGTGCTCCCGGTGCTCCCGGTGCGTACGGCAGCAGCCATCCGCTTCCGCCCGAGGTTCCGTACGGCGCCTCCGGCGGCGGCGCGCCGCAGGGCACTCCGTACGGTGGGGCGGCGCCTGGGGGCTCCCAGGTTCCCCAGGGCCCCTACGGCCCGGGTGCCGGGGCGCAGAACCCGCATGGTGGTGCACCCGGCCCGTACGACGACGGCGCGGAGCCGCAGGGCCCGCCCGCCTCGCCCGAGGACCCGTCCGCTCCCCAGAACCGCACCGGGCGCGGTCGGCACGCCCGCCGCTGAGACACGTCCCCGCAGCTCCCGGGCGGCCCGGCCCTGCCCAGGTGGCCGGGGTCGCCGCAATGCTCGATGTGTGCGCCCACGTCCCCGCCGAGGTACGTCTGGAACGTGCCGAGTTCGTCGCGCAGTCGGCGGAGCAGCGAATCCGAGTCCATGACCGGCGAAACTGGTTCAGCCCACTGACATCGTGTCCCCGGGCACGGCACGTCGGGCGGGTTCCGAAGCGCCGTAAGCGGGCCTGACGACGACCGCGTCCCGTCCCGGACGGGGGACCGGGACGGGACGCGGGGCTCAGTGGGATGGGTCGTGTGGGGGGCTCAGTCTCCGCGCACGGCGCGGTCCTTCTCGTGCTTCCCGCCGGTCCCGTCCACGCGTGGTGCGTGCTCACCGTCGGGGGCCGCGGACGGTGCGGGGCCGCCGCGCCGTGCGGGCAGCAGGCGCTTCAGCAGGGGCCACAGCAGGACGGTCGCGATCACCGCGTAGACGGTGACGGAGAACGGGGTGTCGACCAGTCCCGTGACGTTCCCGTCGCTGATCTGGAGCGCCCTGCGCAGCTGCTGCTCCGCGTTGGGGCCCAGGATGACGCCGATGATCGCGGGGAGCACCGGCAGCCCGTAGCGCCGCATCAGCACGCCGAGGAGGCCGATGACGAGGAGGATGACGACGTCGACGGCCTGGCCGCCGACCGCGTAGGCACCGACCGCCGCGAAGAAGAGGATGCCCGCGTACAGGTAGGGGCGCGGGACGCGCAGCAGCTTGGACCAGACGGGCGCCAGCGGCAGGTTGAGGACGAGCAGCATCGCCATCCCGATGAAGAGCGAGGCGATCAGCCCCCACACCAGTTCAGGTTCCCGCTCGAAGAGCAGCGGGCCCGGCTGGATGCCGTACTGCTGGAAGGCGGCGAGCATCACGGCGGCGACGGCGGTCGTCGGCAGCCCGAGGGTCAGCATCGAGACGAGCGTGCCCGCCGCCGAGGCGGAGGCGGCCGACTCCGGTCCGGCGACGCCCTCGACGGCGCCCTTGCCGAACTCCTTGCGGTGCTTCGAGAGCCGCTTCTCGGTGATGTAGGAGAGGAAGGTGGGGATCTCCGCGCCGCCTGCCGGGATCGCCCCGAAGGGGAACCCGATGAGCGGCCCGCGCAGCCACGGTTTCCAGGTGCGCCGCAGCTCGTCGCGGCCCAGCCACGGGCGGCCCACCGGGATGGAGGTGCCGGGGTCGCGCCGCAGGTGCGCGGCGACCCACAGGGCCTCGCCGATGGCGAAGAGGCCGACCGCGACGATCACGACGTCGATGCCGTCCGAGAGTTGCAGGCTGCCGAAGGTCAGCCGCTGCTGGCCGGTCATCTGGTCCAGGCCGACCAGTCCCAGGGTCAGGCCGATCAGCAGGGAGGCGAAGCCGCGGACGCGGGAGGAACCGAGGACGGAGGTGACGGCGATGAAGGCCATCACCATGATGGCGAAGTAGTCGGGGGCGCCGATGTCCACCGCCAGGCTCGCCACGGTCGGGGCGAGCAGGACGAGGAGGATGGTGCCGATCATGCCGCCCGCGAAGTGCCCGACGGCCGCGGCGGCCAGGGCCTGGGAGCCGCGTCCGGCCTTGGCCATCGGGTTGCCTTCGATGGCGGCGATCACCGCCGCGCTCTCCCCGGGGGTGTTGAGCAGGATGGAGGTCGTCGAGCCGCCGAACATCCCGCCGTAGTAGATCCCGGCGAACATGATGAACGCGGCGGTCGGGTCGAGGCCGTAGGTGACGGGCAGCAGCAGTGCGACAGCCATCGCGGGGCCGATGCCCGGCAGGACGCCGATGGCGGTGCCCAGCAGCACGCCCACGGCGGCCCACAGCAGGTTGAGCGGGGTCAGCGCGGTGCCGAAGCCGTCGATCAGGGAGTTGACGGAATCCATGGTCACATCACTCCCATCAGTGGTCCGCCCGGCAGATGGACGCCGAGGAGGAGGTGGAAGACCGTGTAGGTGAGCAGGGACAGCCCGGCCGCGATCAGCGGGTCCCGGGTGAAGGCATGGCGGCGGCTGCCCAGCGTGAAGGCCGAGCCCCAGAAGAGCAGGGCGCCCGCGAGGGGGAAGCCGAGCGGCTCGATCAGCGCGGCGAAGGCGAGGAAGACTCCGGTGAGGAGCGCGACGGTACGCCAGTCGCCCGGCTCGTCCTCCTCCGCGTCGACCGCCCCGACTGCCCCGAGCGCGTCCTTCCTGTCCTGCGCCTCCTGCGCCTCCTGCGCCTCCTGCACGTTCTGCGTGTTCTGCGCGTTCTCTGCGTCCGGTTGCGTGGTGCGTCGGCTCCCCTGCTCCGGTACCGCGGATGCCTCGCTCTCCGGCTCCGGGTGCGGGGTCTGCGCCTCCGCGTCCCCGGGCTCCGGGAGCGTCGTCGTCCCGCCCCCGGCCGTGGTGTCCTCAGTGGCGCCGCGCAGGACGTCGACGGTGAGCACGACGGAGACGACCAGCAGGGCCGTTCCGACGACGAAGGGGACCGTGCGGGGGCCGACCGGGCCGCGGGCCGAGGCGACGGTGTCCATGGTGAGCGCGTCGCCCAGCACGAGGACGCCGACGGCCAGCAGCAGCGCGCACAGTCCGAGTTCGGAGTAGCCGCGGCGCCGGGCGGCGCCGGACCCGGTTCGGGTTCTCCCCTCCTGCCGGTCGGCCCGCGGGCTTCGCGGGAGCCGGGGGGATCGGGTGCTGTTCGTGTCGCTCACTGTCCCAGCTCCTTCAGGACGGTGTTCACGCGCTCGTCCTCGCGCTTGAGGAAGCGGCCGTACTTGTCGCCGGGCAGCCAGGCGTCCTCCCAGCCGTTGGTCCGAAGCGAGGTGCGCCACTGCTCGGAGCGGCGCAACTCGCTCATGAACCGCACGAGTTTGTCCCGTTGGGCTTCGGAGAGCCCGGGCGGCGCCATCATGCCGCGCCAGTTGGTGAACTCCACGTCGACGCCGGACTCCTTGAGGGTGGGCGCGTCGAAGCCCGCGGCCCGCTTCGGGCCGGTGACGGCGAGCAGCCGCAGCTCGCCGGATTCGATCTGGTCGCGGTACTCGCCCAGGCCGGAGACGCCGAAGGCGACTTTGCCGCCCAGCACGGAGGCCAGCAGCTCGCCGCCGCCGTCGAACGGCACGTAGTTGACCTCCTTGGTCCCGATCCCCGCCGCGCGGGCCATCAGCATCGGTGCGAGGTGGTCGGGGCCGCCCGGTGAGGAGCCGCCGCCGACCGGCATGGCGCCCGGGTGCTTCTTCCAGTCGGCCAGGAGCTGCCGGAACGTCTTGTACTTGGAGTTCTTGGCGACGACCACGATGTCGGGCTCCTCCGTGAGCCGGGCGACGGGTGTCGCGTCGGCGAGGGTGGAGGGCGCGTCGTTGGTGTGGACGGCACCGACCACACCGAGGCCCATGGACATCGTCAGCTTGCCGTTGCCGCGCTCGTTGACGAGCCGGCTGAGGCCGACGGTGCCGCCGGCGCCGGGCAGGTTGTAGACCTCGATGTTGTGGTTGAGGCCGGCGTCCTCGGCGTTCTTGGCCGCCGTACGGGCGGTGATGTCGTAGCCGCCGCCGGGGGTGTTGGGCACCATGAAGCGCAGGCCGGGGATGTTCGTGCCGCCCGAGGCGCCACTGCCGGAAGTGATCAGCGGGGGTACGAGCAGTACGACCGCCGCGGCGGCCAGAGGGGAGAGCAGGGTGCGCGAGCGCACGCGGAACACCGCCTTTCCGAGGCAGTCCGGGGGGACGGGTGGGGAAGGCCCACATGCTGCCCGGACGGCGGGGCGGTGTCTGCCCTCGTACAGCAAGAAAAGTATTGGTCGTTGTGGTCGTTGTGGTCCCGTTCCCGGGGCGGCCGGAGCAGGGTGCGGTCCGGGCACGGGAGGGCGGTGCGGCGGTGCGCGGCCCGGTGGCCCGGTGGCTCTTCCGGCCGCCGCCGCGGCGGAAGCCGGGGCCGGGGGCTCAGCGCAGGTCTTCGGTGGGGGGCAGGGCCGCGTCGAGGGCGTCGACGGAGGGATATCGGGGCAGGGACCGGCCCAGTTCCAGCCGCCGCAGCAGCCTGCCGACCGGCATCTGCCCGCAGAGCAGCACCAGCCAGCCCTCCCGGGCGAGCGCGGTCGAGCGGGCCCGCAGCAGGACGCGGAGCACCGAGCAGTCCAGGAACGTCACGTCCCGCATGTCCAGGACGACCCGGGGCGGCGCGGTGTCCGAGAGGGCCCATGCCAGGTCGCTCTCCAGCTCGGGCAGCGTCGCGATGTCCAGTTCGCCCCTCGCGCGTACGGTCCGGAACCGGGCGGAGCCGGGGGTGTCGGAGCGCGGGACGGCGACCATCGAAGACCCCTTCCACTGGCGGGCGGTACGGCGGGTCGGGCGGAGCGGGCGGGTGCTGCGGCGACAGGACAAGGGGCGACGGGGCGAGGGGGTGAGGGGGCGAGGGGGCGAGGGAGCTGAGGGGTGGTGGGGCGACGCGGGCGCCGATCGGGACGTGCGCGACGCGTCCGGCGGTACGGCCGTTCGGCCGGGTCCGGGGCCGAACATGTGCACTCTAAACATGTCCCGGGGCTGCTGAGGCACGAGTGCGGACACCGAAGCCTTCGGTGCCTCGATCTCACCCGTCCGAGTGACAGCAGGGTGCTGCGGAGCCGGGAGGGGCGCATGGAGGGCGCATGGCGGACGCGCCGCCGGGGCAGGGCTGCGGAATGCGACGCGAGGCGGGAGACGCGGGAGACGCGGCACGCGCGACAGCGGAGGCGCTGGCAGCGCACTACGGACTGGAACCGCTGCCGCGCGAGGGCGGCCGGTTCCGGCGGCTGTGGGCGGGACCCGAACGGGGCGACGGCCGGCCGGCGGGCTCCGCGATCGTGATGCTGCTGACGGACGCCCCGGACGACTACTGCGCGCTGCACCGGCTGCCCACCGACGAGGTGTGGCACCACTACCTGGGCGCCCCGCTGGAGTTGCTGCTGCTCGGGCCCCAGGGCGGGGCGAGGACACCGGTGCTCGGGTCCGACGTACTGGGTGCGGGGCACCATGTGCAGCTCACGGTGCCCGCCGGTACCTGGATGGCAGCCCGCGTCGCCCGGCGCGCGACGGACGACCCGGGACCGGACGATCCGGGACCGGACGATCCGGGACCGGGCCGGTCGGGACCGGACGCCCCGGGACCCGGCGGGCCGCGGGGCCGGGCGGGCGCGTGGACGCTGTTCGGCTGCACGATGGCACCCGGCTACACCGCCGCGGACTACGAGCACGGCGACGCGGAGGCGCTGGTCCGCGCGTACCCCGAGCACGCCGGGCTGATCCGGGAGCTGGCCCGATGAGCGCGGCGGCGCGCACGGTGCTGGTGACGGGCGCCTCCGGCGGCATCGGGCGCGGCATCGCCCTGCGGTTCGCGGCGGGAGGCGCACCGGTGGCGGTGCACTACCGCGGTGATCCGCAGGGGGCCCGCGCGACCGTCGACGCGATCGAACGGGACGGCGGCGAGGCGCTGGCCCTGCACGGTGAACTGGCCACGGAGGAGGGCTGCCGTGCCGTGGTCGCCGAGGCTGCCGGGTGGCGCACCGCGGGGCTCGGCGCGCTGGTCAACAACGCGGGGGTGCAGCCCGTGCGGGAGCTGGCCGGGATGACTCTCCAGGAGTGGCGCGCGGTCGTCGACAGCAACCTCTCCGGCGTCTTCTGCTGCACCCAGGCGGCGGCTCCGCTGCTGGCGGAGCGCGGCGGCGGCAGCATCACACATATCGCCTCCGTCGAGGCGGCGCAGCCCGCGCCGGGGCACGCGCACTACGCCGCGTCCAAGGCCGCGATCGTCGCGCACGCCCGGGCCGCCGCGCTGGAGTACGGGCCGCTCGGGGTGCGGGTCAACACCGTCTCGCCCGGACTGGTGGCGCGGGACGGCATCGAGGAGCAGTGGCCCGAAGGGGTCCGGCGCTGGCGCGCGGCGGCGCCGGACGGGCGGTTGGGCGCCGCGGAGGACGTGGGGGACGCGTGCGTGTTCCTCGCCTCGCCGCGGGCCCGCTGGATCAACGGGCACGATCTCGTGCTGGACGGCGGGGTGTCGGCCCGGCCCTCGTGGTGACCTCGCCGGCGGGCCCGGGGCGGCTCAGCCGGCGGCGGGCTGTCGGGCCTCCGCTCCGACGTAGTCGCGCAGATGGCGCGCCGTCAGGGTGTCGCCTGCGGTGACGAGTTCGGCGGGTGGTCCGGTGAACAGCACCTCCCCGCCGTCGTGCCCGCCACCCGGACCGAGGTCGATGATCCAGTCCGCGTGGGCCATCACCGCCTGGTGGTGCTCGATGACGACGACCGAGTTGCCGTCCTCGACCAGCCGGTCCAGCAGCGCCAGCAGTTGGTCGACGTCGGCCATGTGCAGTCCCGTCGTCGGCTCGTCCAGGACGTAGGTCGCGGCTTTCTCGGCCATGTGGATGGCCAGTTTGAGGCGCTGGCGCTCGCCGCCGGAGAGGGTGTTGAGCGGCTGCCCCAGCCGCAGATAGCTCAGGCCGACGTCCGCGAGCCGGCCCAGGATCGCGGCGGCCTGCCCGGTGGGCAGGAACGCGGCGGCCTCGGCCACCGACATGCCCAGCACTTCACTGATGTTCTTGCCGCGCAGCGTGTACTCCAGCACCGCCGGGGTGTAGCGCTTGCCCTCGCACTCCTCGCACACCGAGGAGACGCCGCCCATCATCGCCAGGTCGGTCCAGACGAGCCCGATGCCGTTGCAGTTCGGGCAGGCGCCCGCCGAGTTGGCCGAGAAGAGCGCCGGCTTGACGCCGTTGGCCTTGGCGAAGGCCGTGCGGATGGGTCCGAGCAGCCCGGTGTAGGTGGCCGGATTGCTGCGGCGGGAGCCGCGGATGGGGGACTGGTCGGCCACCCGTACGCCGTCCCGTCCGGACAGATGGCCGTGGATCAGGGAGCTCTTGCCGGATCCCGCCACGCCGGTGACGACGGTGAGGACGCCCAGCGGGATGTCCACGTCGACGTTCTTGAGGTTGTGCAGGTCCGCTCCGGTGATCCGGACCGCGCCCTTGGGCTCCCGGACCGTCTCGCGCAGCCGGGCGCGGTGGTGGAGATGGCGGCCGGTGAGCGTGCCGGAGGCGCGCAGCCCCGGCACGTCCCCCTCGTAGCAGATCCGGCCGCCCTCGGTGCCCGCGCCGGGCCCGAGGTCGACGACGTGGTCGGCGACGGCGACGACCTCCGGCTTGTGCTCGACCACCAGGACGGTGTTGCCCTTGTCGCGCAGGAGCAGCAGCAGTTCGTTCATCCGCTGGATGTCGTGCGGGTGCAGGCCGATGGTGGGTTCGTCGAAGACGTAGGTGACGTCGGTGAGGCTGGAGCCGAGGTGGCGCACCATCTTGACCCGCTGTGCCTCGCCGCCGGAGAGCGTCCCGGCCGGGCGGTCCAGGCTCAGATATCCCAGCCCGATGTCGACCAGGGAGTCGAGCGTCTGACAGAGCGCGTCGCGCAGCGGCGCGACGTTGGCCTGCCCGCCGCCCGACGCTTGCAGCTCCCCTTCCCCGGGGTCTCCGGAGTCCCCGGGGCCCCCGGAGTGTCGGCTCTCGCCGGAAGGCCGGGAGTCCGGCGCGCTGTCGGACAGTCCGCGGACGAACGGCGCGAGGTCGCTGATCTGCATCGCGGCGCAGTCGGCGATGTTCCGCCCGTCGATCCGGGAGGAGAGTGCCGCCTGGCTGAGCCGGCTGCCGCCGCACACCGGGCAGTCGGTGTAGACGACGGCCCGGTCGACGAACTCCCGTATGTGGGACTGCAACGCCTCGCGGTCCTTGGACAGGTAGGTGCGCCGGATGCGGGCGACCACGCCCTCGTAGGTGAGGTTGGAGGTGCCGACCTTGACCTTCGTCATGGGCCTGTACAGCAGCGCCTCCCACTCCTCCGGGGTGAAGTCGCGCACCTTCTTGTCCGGGTCGAAGAATCCGGAGTTGACGACCACCTGCCAGTACCAGTTGTCCACCGCGAAGCCCGGTGCGGTGATCGCTCCGTCGCGTACGGACAGCCCGGTGTCGACGAGCTGCCCGATGTCGACCGTCGTGGTCCGGCCCAGCCCCTCGCACTCGGCGCACATGCCCTCGGCGCTGTTGAAACCGAACGCGGTCGCGGGGCCGACGTACGGGGTGCCCAGGCGGCTGAAGAGGATCCGCAGCATCGTGTAGGCGTCGGTGGCGGTGCCCACGGTGGAGCGGGAGTTGGCTCCCATCCGCTCCTGGTCGACGACGATCGCCGCGCTCAGGTTGCGCAGGCTGTCCACGTCGGGGCGGCCCAGGCTCGGCATGAACGACTGGACGAACGCCGTGTACGTCTCGTTGATCAGCCGCTGCGACTCCGCCGCGACCGTTCCGAAGACGAGCGAGGACTTTCCGGACCCCGAGACTCCGGTGAAGACCGTCAGCCTGCGCTTGGGCAGGTCGAGGGAGACGTCCGCGAGATTGTTCTCGCGCGCTCCGCGCACTTCGATGACCGAGTGGCTGTCGGCGGGCGTCAGCGGCGTGTTCTGGGCCGGCATCCTGCTTCTCCTAGGTTCCCGGCCGGCGACCCGCGCCGGCCGGCGCAACGGAAGTGCTCGACCGGCCAGCCTAGGGAACGGGTGTGACAATCGGTGCGGCTCGCCCGCCGGTCAGCGGCGGCTCGCCCGCCGGTCAGCGACGGCTCACCAGCCGGTCAGCAGCAGGTGGTTGACCGCCAGCGCGGTCGCCGCCTGGGCCGCCAGCCAGTACCGCGCTCCCCGCCGCGGCAGCAGCGCCGCCGCGGG
The DNA here is from genome assembly GCF_000280905.1 of Streptomyces sp. AA1529. Classification (GTDB taxonomy): domain Bacteria; phylum Actinomycetota; class Actinomycetes; order Streptomycetales; family Streptomycetaceae; genus Streptomyces. The sequence goes on from NZ_ALAP01000087.1 coordinate 12,174, forward strand.
CAGCAGCCAGGTGAGGAAGGGCAGCCAGATCCGTTCGGTCTCGGCCTTGCTCATGCCGGACAGGTCGGCGACGGCGATCGTCAGCACCGCGGCGGCCACCACCGCCGCGAGCCGTGCCCGGCTGTCCGGACCGGCCGCCGCCGGCCCGCCGTCCGGCCGCCGGGCCCGCAGCCGGACGGCGGCCCGTCGCCCGGTCCGCGCGGCCGACACCAGCGCACGCCGCGCCCCGGCGACCGCAGCGGGTCCGCAAGCGGTCACGGCGCAGGCGAGATTGCCCCACACCCAGTAGCTGTACGGCCGGATGCGCGCGGCCCCCTCGTAGTAGCGCTCGGTCAGCAGCCGGTAGCCCTCCCACCAGTTGAAGCCCGCGAGGGTGAAGGCGGCCGCCACCACGGCGACCCCGGCCAGCACCCACGGCAGCGGCCGCAGGGTGCGGGACAGCGCGAGCACGGTGAGGCCGAGCAGTGCGCACAGGGTCAGCCCGTACGACAGGTAGCAGGTCAGCCCGAACAGCAGCCCGGCGGCGAACGCGACGGCGCGCGGTGCGCGGACCGCGCCGGCACCCGAGCGGGCGGCCAGCGCGAGGAGGGCCAGCGCCCAGGCGGCCACCGCGGTGAAGTAGCCGTCCGCGGAGACCCCCACCCACACGGCGGTGGGCGCCAGGACGAGGAACGGTGCGGCGCTGCGGGCGTGCTCCTCGTCCGTGAGCGCGCGCAGGGCCACCAGAACGGCGGCCGCCGCCGACGCGCCGACGGTGATGACCCAGGTGGAGGCCCACGGGCCGCCGCCGAGCCCCACCCGGTCGAGTCCGACGAAGGTGAGCACCGCGGCGGGCGGGTGGCCCGCCACATGGGGCACCCAGTTGTCCGGGGAGTGCAGCAGGATGTGGTCGGTGAAGGTGCGCAGCGCGGCACCGGCGTCCGCGAACCGGTCGATCTCCTGGAGGTACTCGTAGGCGGACGTCAGCTGGTTCTCCACGCCCCGGTGCCAGCCGTCCACCATCGCCAGCGACCAGATCCAGGCCATGGAGGCGAGCCAGACCGCGGGCAGCAGCCGCCGCCACCGCAGCCGTGCGGCCAGCGCGGGTCCGTAGCCCAGCACGGCTCCGGCCACCAGCAGCGCGGCCGGGGTACCCGGGCCCACGTGCGGTTCCAGGTGGGCGTAGTAGGGCGGCCAGTGGACCCGCAGGGTGCCGTGTTCGCGCTCGATGGCGCCGCCGATGACGACGGCCGCGGTCACCAGTGCCCCGGCCGCCGCCACGACGGCCAGGTCGGGGCGCAGCCCGCGCGGCCACACCCCGGGGGCGCGCCACCGGGACCGGGTGCGCGGGACAGTGCCGGCTGCGCGCTGGTGCGGGGTCCGGGCGCCGGATCTCCCGGTCGCGCGCGCCCCCTGGTCGTGCGCTGTGCGCCCCTGCTGGTGGTCGGGCGCGTCCGGGGCTTCGGGGGCGGATCCGGGCTCGGCGCTGTCCGGGCGGGTGGAGGAGGGTTCGGCAGCCACACGGGCACGTTAGGCCGCGCGGGGCCGTGCGGGGGCCACCAGGGGAGGATGTCAGCGTTTCGTCATGGGTTCCCGGCCCCCGCGGAGCCGTCCGTGCGCATACGGTCGCCGCATGGGCGACCACCGCACCCTCCGACCACCCCCGTCCGACCGGCTCCCCACCGATCCCCGCTTCTGGCGCAGTCCGCTGCGCGGCCCCTGGCTGACGGCGCTGCTCGGCGTCGTGCTGCTGCTCGGCATCACCGTGCTGTTCGTCACCGGGCTGCTGTCGTACGCGGCCTACAACCCGGACCTGGCCGCCCCCAACGACCGGACACCGGGCCGGGGGCTGCTCGGGTTCTACCTGTTCGCCTGGCCGACCGATCCCTACTGGCTCTACCGGCTCACCCAAGGACTGCACGTCACGCTCGGCGTGGTGCTCGTCCCGGTGCTGCTGGCGAAGCTCTGGTCGGTCGTCCCCAAGCTGTTCACCCTGCCGCCCGCGCGTTCGGCGGCGCACGCGCTGGAGCGGATCTCGCTGCTCCTGCTCGTGGGGGGCGTCCTGTTCGAGTTCGTCACGGGGCTGCTGAACGTCCAGCTCGACTACCTGTTCCCCGGCTCGTTCTATCCGCTGCACTTCTACGGCGCCTGGGTGTTCATCTCGGCTTTCGTGGTGCACGTCGTCCTGCGGCTGCCGAAAGCCCTCCAGGCGCTGCGGAACGGGGCGCCGCGCGACATCGCCTCGGGCGGCGCCGGACGGGCCGGGCGGGAGGAGCGCGCGGCCCGCCGCTACGAGGCGGCCGCCGAGCGGGCCGGCACCGGGGAGTCCGAGCCGGGCGAGGCCGCGGAGCGCGCCGCCGCCGACGAGTCCGGCGGAGCGGAGGAGCGGACCGCCGCCGGGGAGTACGACGAGGACGGGGGGCAGGACGGCCCCGAGGAGCCCGACCGGCCCGGCGGGCGGGCCGCGGGCGGGACGCCCGAGCGCGCCCACGCCGGAGCACGCGAGCCGGACCTGGACACCGGGCTGGTCGCGCCCCGTCCGGCGGCGCCGACCCTGACGCGGCGCGGCGCGCTCGGTGCGGTGGGCGGCGGCTCCGTGCTGCTGCTGGCGGTGACCGTCGGCCAGAACTTCGACGGACTGCCCCGCCGCACCGCCCTGCTGGCGCCGCACGGCGGGCCGGAGCCGGGGACCGGCGCGAACGCCTTCCAGATCAACAAGACGGCCGCCGCCGTCGGCGTCACCGACGCGGAGACCGGGCCGGGCTGGCGGCTGACCCTGGAGCGGCCGGGCGGGCGCACGCAGCGCCTCTCGCGGGCCGAGCTGCTGGCCATGCCGCAGCACTCCGCCGCGCTGCCGATCGCCTGCGTGGAGGGCTGGTCGACCTCCGACCAGCACTGGAGCGGCGTGCGGCTGCGCGACCTGGCGGAGTTGGCCGGGTTCGACCCCAGGGACGGAATGCCCGGGGTGTTCGTCGCCTCCCTCCAGCGCTCCGGCGCCTTCCGGCACGCCGCGCTGCGGGACAACCAGGTACGCGATCCGCGGTCCCTGCTGGCGCTGCGGGTGGGTGGTGAGGATCTCTCCCTCGACCACGGCTACCCGGCGCGGGTCATCGTTCCGGCCGCGCCCGGGGTGCACAACACCAAGTGGGTCCGGCGGCTGGCGTTCGGAGCGGACCGATGAGCGGGGGCCCGGAGGAGGCCGCCGCGGGCGGCACGGCGGACGGCCGGGCGGGCGCCGGCGCGGAGGCCGCCCGGGAGCCGGGAGCGGACCGGGAGCCCGGAGCCGCTCGGCAGCCGGGACCCGCCGGGCTGCGCCGGCTGCTGGGCAGCCCCTTCCAGATCGTCCTGCTGCTGGCCTCGTTCGTGCTCGCCGGATACGCGGGCGCGCGCTTCCTGGCGGACGACTGGCTGGGGGTCGCGATCTGGTTCGTGGGCGCGGCACTGCTGCACGACCTGGTGCTGGTGCCGCTGTACTCGCTGGCCGACCGGGTACCCCGGCTCGCCGGACGGTACGTCAACCACCTGCGGATCCCGGCCCTGCTCTCCCTCCTGCTGCTGCTGGTCTGGTTCCCGCTGATCACCGGACCGGCCGGCCGGTACGCGGGACTCACCGGACGGCCGGCCGGCAACAACGGCTACGCGCTGCACTGGCTGTGGCTGACCGTCGGCCTGTTCGCCGCCTCCGGACTGTGGCTGGCCGTGCGGACCCTGCGCAGCCGCCGGAACCGGCAGCCGGCCCCTCAGGGACGCCGCAGCGCGACGAACGAGCGCCCGCCGGACTCCCACTGACCCGCGGTCGTCCACCCGGCGGGCGCCGCGTACCGCAGCAGGGCCGCGGTGCCCAGCCGGGCCCAGGGGAACGGCCGGCCGCTGCCGGGGTGCGGATGGTGCGCACTGCGCCCGTCGTCGATGCGCACCTGGGCCCGCTCGTCCACGTCCAGCGGCGACGTCTCGGCCAGCAGCAGTCCGTCCGGCGCCAGCAGCCGGGCGCAGCGCTCCAGCAGCGCCTCGGGGGCGCCGCCGATGCCGAGGTTGCCGTCCATCAGCAGCACGCTGCCCCACCGGCCCTCCCCGGGCAGCGGTTCGAAGACCGAGCGGTGCAGCGCGGTACCGCCGAGACCGACGGTGCGGGCGACCGCCTCCGGGCTCACGTCGATGCCCAGCACCCGGTGGCCGAGCGAGGACAGGGCCGCCACCAGCCTCCCGGGCCCGCACCCCACGTCCAGCACCGCGCCCTCGCAGCGGCGCAGCACCGACATGTCGGCGGAGTCCGCGCTCGCGCACCAGCGCTCCACCTCCAGCGGCAGCAGCCAGCCGTCGCTGCGCCGCAGGAAGAGCGGGCCGCGGCCGCTGCGGAGCGCGTCCGCGTACGGGTCGGCGCCCCACGGGGTGCCCGGGGCGTCCTTCTTCTCGGGCGCGGCGGTGCCCGCCGGGGCCGCCGCGTCCGCGGGTGCCGCCTGGTGCGGGGGCGTGGCGCGGGTGGTGGCCGTCATGGGGCGGCCGTCCGGTGCGGCGCGGTCTCTTCCGGGGACCGGCCCGCGGGGATGCCGGGGCGGTAGGGCCGCAGTTCCGGTACCGCCGCCACGGCGGCCGCGAACCGGCTGCCCGGCGCCTCGGCAGCGACCCGCACCGCGTCCTCGGCGGTGTCCACGTCGCGCAGCGCGGGCAGCCGGCGCACCCGCAGCCCCTCCTGGGCGAGCCGGTCGAGCTGCGCCTGCCCGGTCGTGGCGGTGGACATCGGAACCCCACGCAGCAGTGCGGGATCCGGGCGGGCCAGCCCCAGTGTCCAGAAGCCGCCGTCCAGCGCGGGCCCGAACCAGGCGTCGCACTCCTGCCAGCCGTCCGGGCCGAGCGCGGGCTCCAGCAGCGCGGGTGTCACCTGCGGGGTGTCCATCCCCACGAGCAGCGCCGGGCCGGAGCCCGCTGCGGCGAAGGCCGCGGCCAGTCGCTCGTCCAGGCCGCCGGAGCACTGCGGCACGACGTCGAAGCCGGGCGGCAGCCATGCGCCGGGCTGTCCGGACAGCACCAGCACCCGGCGCGCGGCGGGCATGGCCCGCACGGCCTCCAGCGTGTCGTGCAGCGCGGCCGCCGCCAGCCGGGCCGCCTGCTGCGGTGTGCACGGCGGGCACAGCCGCGTCTTGGCCCGCCCGGGCAGCGGCTCCTTGGCGATGACGAGCAGGGTGGTGTCTCCCGCCGGGGCGGTTTCTTCCGGAGCGGCTCCCCGCGGGGCGGCTCCTGCCGGGACGGCTCCCTCCGGGGCGGTTTCCCCGGCAGGGCGGGACGGCGTCGTCATCGGGCAGCCTCCTGTTCGGTGACGGGCGGCTCCTGGAGCACCGCCCGCATGTCGCGTACCGCGTGCCAGGTGCCCCGCCAGGTGCCGGTCACCTTGGACTTGCCGGTGCGGGGGCGGTAGGGCACGTCGCGCTCCTCGATGCGCCACCCGGCGTCCGCCGCCCGCACGACCATCTGGAGCGGGTATCCGCTGCGCCGGTCGGTGAGTCCGAGCCCCAGGAGTGCTTCGCGGCGGGCCGCGCGCAGCGGGCCCAGGTCGTGCAGCCGTACGCCGGTGCGCGCGTGCAGCATCCGGGAGAGCGCGAGGTTGCCCGCGCGGGCGTGCGCGGGCCACGCGCCGCGCGTCTGCGGGCGTCTGCGGCCCAGGACGAGGTCGCTGCGGCCCTCCCGCACCGCGTCCACGAACGGCACCAGGAGGGCGGGGTCGAGCGAGGCGTCGCAGTCGCAGAAGCAGACGATGTCCGCCTCGGCGGCCGTCAGTCCCGCGTGGCAGGCGGCGCCGAAGCCGCGCCGGGACTCGGACACGACGGTCGCGCCCAGTCCGCGTGCCGTGGCCGCCGAGTCGTCCGTCGAGCCGTTGTCGACGACGATCGCGCGCCAGCCCGGGGGGATCCGCTCCAGCACCCAGGGCAGCGCCTCTTCCTCGTCGAGGCAGGGGAGTACGACATCGACACCGGGCACGGGCACGGCCTCCTTCGGACGAGGTTCGATCACGCTCCGCACACCCTACGGAGCCAAACGCGACATTCCAGACTTCGCGTTCTTACGAAACACGGACATCGGCCCGGCTGCCGCCGACCCGCCTCCCCCGCTCCGGCATCCGGTGCGACCCTGAGGCCATGCAGCCACCACCCGCCGGGCGTGTCCTGGTCGTCGACGACGACCCCACCGTCGCCGAGGTCGTCACCGGGTACCTCCAGCGCGCCGGATACGCCGTCGACCGCGCGGAGACCGGCCCCGACGCGCTGGAGCGCGCCGCGGCCCGGTGGCCGGACCTGGTCGTGCTCGACCTGATGCTGCCCGGCATGGACGGCCTGGAGGTCTGCCGCCAACTGCGCGGCCGGGGACCCGTGCCCGTCATCATGCTCACCGCACTCGGCGACGAGGGCGACCGGGTGCTGGGCCTGGAGGTCGGCGCCGACGACTACGTCACCAAGCCGTTCAGCCCGCGCGAACTGGTGCTGCGCGTCGAGTCCGTGCTGCGCCGCAGCCGGCACGCCGAAGAGGCCCCCAGGCCCGCCTCGGTGCTGCGCGCCGGAGGGCTGGCCGTCGACCCCCTCGCCCGGCGCGCCACCCGGGACGGCACCGAACTCTCGCTCACCGTGCGCGAGTTCGACCTGCTGGCCCACCTGCTGCGGCACCCCGCCCGCGCGTTCTCCCGCGAGGAGCTGATGCGCGAGGTGTGGGGCTGGGCCTTCGGCGACCTCTCGACGGTCACCGTCCACGTCCGCCGGCTGCGCGCCAAGATCGAGGAAGATCCCGCGCAGCCCCGGCTGATCCAGACCGTGTGGGGGGTCGGCTACCGGTTCGACCCGGGCGCCGACACGCAGGAGGACTGAACCACCGTGCACGACATGCTGCTCATCGCCCTGTTCGCCTTCCTGGGCGCCGCCGCGGCCGGACTGCTGGGCGCCCTGGCGCTGCGCGCCCTGCGGCACCGCTCGCTCGCCGTGTCCCTGACGGTCGTCTCCACCGTCGCCGTCACCGCCATGCTCTCCGGGACGCTGGCCGTCGCCTGGGCCATGTTCCTCTCCCGGCACGACCTGTTCGTCATCACCACGGTCGTCGCCATGGCGGCCGTCGTCTCGCTGGCGACCGCGCTGCTGCTGGGCCGCTGGGTGACGTCCCGCAGCCACGCCCTCACCCGCGCGGCGCGGTCCTTCGGGGACGGCGGCAGCTTCCCCGCACCCGGCGCCGCCGAAGCGGACGACCCGGCCGAGTTCGCGGCACTGACCCGGGAGCTGGCCGCCACCAGCGAGAAACTGGCCGCCTCCCGGGACCGCGAGCGGGCACTGGAGAGCTCCCGGCGGGAACTGGTCGCCTGGATCTCGCACGACCTGCGCACCCCGCTGGCCGGACTGCGCGCCATGTCCGAGGCGCTGGAGGACGGCATGGTGGAGGACACCGGCCGCTGCCTGCGGCAGATCCGCACCGAGGTCGAACGGCTCAACTCCATGGTCGGCGACCTGTTCGAGCTCTCCCGCATCCACGCGGGCGCACTCGCCCTGACCACCCACCGGGTCGCCTCCGCCGAACTCGTCTCGGAGGCGCTGGCCGGCGCCGACCCGCTGGCCCGGCAGAGCGGGGTCCGGCTGGTGGGCGACGCGCTGACGGACGTGCCGGTGGAGGTGGACCCGCGCGAGATGACCAGGGTGCTGGGGAACCTGCTCGTCAACGCCATCCGGCGCACTCCGGCCGACGGCACCGTCGCCGTGCACGTGCGCAGCGTCGAGGAACAGGTCGTCCTCTCCGTCACGGACGGCTGCGGCGGCATCCCCGAGGAGGACCTGCCGCGCGTCTTCGACACTGGCTGGCGCGGCACCCACGCCCGCACGCCCCCGGGCGCGGGCCTGGGGCTGGCCATCGTCCGCGGCATCGTCGAAGCGCACCGGGGCACGGCGGCCGTCCGCAACGTGACCGGCGGCTGCTGCTTCGAACTCACCCTGCCGACCGCCGGACCGGGCTGAGCCCGCGCCGCGCGGTCCACCGGCGGGCCGGCAGCACGCGAGGGGACGGCTGCACCCGGCGAAACGGCTGCACCCGGCGGCGCGGGAGCGGGCACGGTGGCGCAACGGTCCGCTACGCCCGCCCCGACGGCGCCCTCATGTCGGACGCCGCGAACTCCTTCATGCCCTCCGCGAAACCGATCCGCGCCCGCCATCCCAGCTCCCGCGCGGCCCGTTCGGAGGACGCCGTGATGTGCCGTACGTCGCCCAGCCGGAACTCGCCCGTCACCACCGGGTCGGGCCCGCCGTAGAACTCGGCCAGCGCGCTCGCCGTCTCGCCGATGGTGTGCGGGTCGCCGCTCCCGGTGTTGTACGCGGCGAAGGACCCCGGCGCCCGGCCCGCGCCCGGCGCGCCCAGCGCCTCCAGCGCGGTCACGTTGGCGGCCGCGATGTCCCGCACATTGACGAAGTCCCGGCGCTGCGCCCCGTCCTCGTAGACGGTGGGGGCCACCCCGCGGGCGAGCGCCGAGCGGAAGAACGAGGCCACTCCCGCGTACGGCGTGTCACAGGGCATCCCCGGCCCGTAGACGTTGTGGTAGCGCAGCGAGACCGCGGCCCCGTCGACCGCGCGGGCCCACGCCGCCGCCAGATGCTCCTGGGCGAGCTTGGTGGTCGCGTAGGTGTTCCGCGGGTCCAGCGGCGCGTCCTCGCCGACCAGCCCGGGGCGCAGCGCGGCGCCGCAGTCGGGGCAGGGCGGATCGAACCGCCCGGCACGCAGATCCGGCACGGCACGCGGCCCCGGCCGGACCACCCCGTGCTGCGGGCAGGTGTACCGGCCCTCCCCGTAGACGACCATCGAACCGGCCAGCACCAGTGCGCGCACCCCGGCCCGCTCCATCGCCGTCAGCAGCATCGCCGTGCCCAGGTCGTTGCAACTCACGTACTCCGGGGCGTCGGAGAAGTCCTTGCCCAGCCCGACCATCGCCGCCTGGTGGCACACCGCGTCCACGCCGTGCAGCGCCTCGGCGACGGCGTCCCCGTCCCGCACGTCGCCGCGCAGCTGCCGCACCCCGGGCGCGACGGCGGGGGACGCGGCGCCCGCTCCGTGCGCCGACGGCAGCAGGGCGTCCAAAACGACCGCCTCGTGACCCGCTTCGGTCAGGGCCTCCACGATGTGGGAACCGATGAATCCGGCACCGCCGGTGACAAGAACGCGCATACAGCCACGCTAGAGGCGCACGGGCGCCGCGCAACGGTACGCGGCGCCCGTGTCATCGCTCCGTAAGAACCCGATCCCCGCCGACACCGGTCAAGAACCCCCGATCCATGCGGATTGTCCTACCGTGCGGGGCGGGTGCCCTCCGGCTCAGCGGCCGGTGCGGAACGCGCCCGCGCGGGCCGCCTCGTACGCCGCCAGCGCCGCCCGTTCGGCCGCTGCCCGGTCCAAGGGGGCGCCGGTGGTCAGCAGTTGGTAGTACAGCGGTGCGGAGACGGCGCGGATGACCTGCTCCGGATCCGTGTCGGACGGCACCTCTCCCCGTTCGGCCGCCCGCCGCACGCAGGGCGCCCACTCCGCGATCCGGGCCGCGTAGAACCGGTGCAGGGCCTCGGCCGCGGGCACGTCGCAGGTGGCCGCGGCGATGACCGCCTTGAACAGGGCGCCCTGCCGGGGGTCCGTCAGGGCGCGGCGCACCAGCGCGGCGTTGGCCGCCAGATCGTCCAGGAGCGCGCCCGAGTCGGTGCGGGGTTCGGACTGCTCGGCCATGTCGTCCAGCAGATCCGCCAGCAGCGCGGTGACCGTCCCCCAGCGCCGGTAGACCGTCGTCTTGCCCACTTCCGCGCGGCGGGCCACCTCGGCGAGGTCGAGGTGGGCGAAACCGTGCTCCGCGAGGGCATCCCCGGCGGCGCGCAGCACCGCCTCGCGCACCCGCGCCGTACGTCCCCCGGGCCGTACAGTGCCGGGTGAGGCGGCGGCTCCCGGGCCGGTCGTCCTCCGCCGGGCCCCCGGTTCAGCTGTCACAACGGGTCTCCAGTTCCCTTAAGGCTCGCAGGGCCACCCTACGGGGCCTCGACCGGACCGGCTGCCTCGTCCCGCCCCGCGCGGCTGTTCGGTGTCCCGTCACCCTGCACCGCCTGCTCCGCCACCCCGCTCCGGCCCGCTACGGCCCGCCCCGGCCGCACGTCGCCGGGCCGCCACGAGCCCTCCGGCTCCGTGACGATGCCGGGCCGGACGTGTGAGGCGTTCGGGCGCCGACGAGTGCCGGTTCCGTGTGTGCCGTACCCGGCCGTGCGCGCGCGACCGCACGCGACCCATCCCGGAGCGGAACGCCATGAGCCACGACCCGACCGAGCACCGCAGCGGGGACCGGACGGCCCGTACGGTCCGTCCGGCCGCGGCGCCGGGCTCACAGCTCCTGTGAGGTGAGCCACGGCCGGATCTGCCGGCGGGCGTGGTGCAGCCGGGACTTGACGGTGCCCAGCGGGATGCCGAGACGGTCGACGATCTCGGCGTAGTCCATCTGGCACACGTCGCGGTAGACCAGGGGAGCCACCAGGTGCGGGCTCTCCTGCTCCAGCCGCTCCAGTGCCTCCAGGAGGTCCACCCGGGAGCCCGCGATCACACTCGTCGTCCGCGGGTCCGGGCGCTGTTCCGGGGCGCTCGTCTGGTGCGGGAGCGTGGGCTGCTCGACGGCGCGGCGCTTGAGCTCGCGGTACTTCTGGCGGGAGCAGTTGGCCACGATCGTGTGCAGCCAGGTGCTGAAGCGGCTGCGCCCCTGGAAGCGCTCGATGTGCCGGGACACCTGCAGCAGTACGTCCTGCGCGGCCTCCTCGGCGTCCTCGCGGAAGAGGAGGAAGCGGCCGCAGTGCCGCACCACGTCGGGCCGGATGGTGCGCAGCAGCGCGTCGAGGGCCGCGCCGTCCCCGGCGGCCGCGCGGGCCGCGAGGGCTTCGGTGTCGGCGGGTGCCGACGGGTCGAGGGGCTCCGGTGTCGCTCCGGTGCCGGTCGGCTCAGGCTGCCCGGATGGCTGGTTCACGGCGTGGGAGGAGGACGGTGGGCACATCCAGGCATCATAAGGGGCATGCCTTCACCTGATCAGATCGGCCGCTACCGGGTCGACCGTCGTCTCGGCTCCGGCGCCTTCGCGGTCGTGTGGCTCGCACACGACGACCGTCTGGAGGCACCCGTCGCCGTCAAGGTGATGGCCGACAACTGGGCGCACAGAATGGATATCCGGGACCGCTTCCTGGCCGAGGCCCGCCTGCTGCGCAAGGCGTCCTCGGGCGGCGTGGTCCAGGTCTTCGACGTGGGAGAGCTGGACGACGAACGCCCCTATTTCGTCATGGAATACGCGGACCAGGGCACCGTCGCCGACCGGATGACGCTGGGCCCGCTGCCGGTGTCCGAGGCGGTGCGGCTCACCGCGGAGGCGGCGCGCGGCGCGGAGGCCCTGCACGAGGCCGGGGTGGTGCACCGCGATATCAAGCCATCCAATGTCCTGTTGACCAGCGGAGGAGTGCGGGGCCGGGAGCGGGTGCTGGTGGCCGATCTGGGCCTGGCCAAGAACCTCGCCCATGCGTCGGGGCTGACGGTGGTCGCCGGGTCGGTCGGCTACATGGCGCCGGAACAGGCCGAACCCTTCGAGGGCATCGACGCCCGCGCCGACGTCTACAGCCTCGGGGCCGTGCTCTACCACCTGGTCTCGGGCGCGACGCCCGGAACGCCGGAGCGGGTGATGCCGCTCGACGAACTGCGCCCAGGGCTGCCTCCCGCGGTGGGGGCCGCCGTCGGCCGCGCGATGGAACCCGACCGCGAGCACCGCTGGCCGACCGCGGCGGCGCTGGCGCGGGAACTGGACCGGATCGCGGAGACGCTGGAACACACCGAGGACGAGCAGGCCGCGCCCGCTGCGGGGGAGTCCGCCCCGGACGAGGACGGCCAGGACGGCCAGGACGGCTCGGGTGCGCCTTTCTGGGCGTCCCCGAGTGCCATGCCGTCCACGGTGCGCCCGGCCGCCCCGGGGGCCGCTCAGCCGGCGACTGTGGCCGCCGAGCCGCCCTCCCGGGCGTCCGGCGCGGGTGCCGGCCATCCGGCCTCGCCGGAGGCGCCCTCCGCCGGGTCCGGGACCGGGTCCGGCACGGCGGAGCGGGACCGTGCGGAGCCTGCCGCGGTGGATCCCGCCACGGCTGAGCCGGACCGCGCCGGGCCCGCGTCGTCGGGGTCCGGCTCGTCGGTGTCGGCCGCCGGGGAAGCCGTTTCGGCCGGGCACTCCCCCGCATCCCAAGGGCACGCCCCGGACAGCGCCCTGCCGGAGGGACCGCCGCCTGCCGGGGGTTCCGCTCCGGTGGGTTCGGCTTCCGAGCCGTCCGCGGCCGGGACGTCCGCGGCCGGTGCACCCGACCCGGCGTCCGACTCCGCCGCGGGGCACCCCTCGTCGGGTGGCACGGCGTCCGCGCGGCCCGCGCGCCGCCGCCGGACGCGCGCGCTGACCTTCGGGGCGGCCGTTGTCGTGCTGGCCGGGGTGGGTGTGGCCGCCACGGCGCTGGCCCCGGATCCCCAGCGGACGCCCTCGACCGTGAAGGTGCGCGACACCAGCGGGCGGATCAGCGTGCGGGTGCCGGGCGCCTGGGCGCGGGAGTTCACCGACTCCGGCTGGAACCCCTCCTCGCTGGGGCTGTCGGCCGACCACGCACCCGGACTGCTCGTCGCGGAGGACGTGCACGGCTGGGGGGACCTCACCTCGAAGACCAGCGGGGTCTTCGTCGGCCTCGGGGTCGCGGAGGGCAAGGGCGGCGAGAGCGGGGACGCCGGAGACGCGGGGAGCGGCGCGGAGGCACTGCCCGACAAGGTGGCCGGAATCAAGCACTCGGAGTGCGACTACGCGGGGAGTCGGACCTTCAGCGGAGGGGGCTGGAGCGGGCGCATCCGTACGTGGTCTTCCTGCGCCTCCGGGTACTCGCTGGAGGAGATCGGCCTGAAGTCGACGAAGAAGGGTGCGTCTCCGGTGTATGTGCAGATCCGTTGCGAAAAGGGCTGTTCGGACAAGACGGATAAAGTGCTGGACAGTCTGCGCGTCAGCGCCGACGCCTCGTAAGGCTGTCCGCGGCAGGGATGACCGTACGTTCCCGTGGCCTCGACCGGCGCACGCGTTCCGGTCCGGACCCTTCCGTCACGACCGGCCGCGAAAAAAATCCCGGGCGGCCGTGAACTTTCCCGCGCGATCGGCCATCGAATGCTGTGTACGGCGCGAAAGCCCCGAGGCACGCTGGAGACGAGAACCGGCACGCACACGAGGCCGCGGGGAGGCCGAACGACCGCGCGACAGCATGACCAGGGAGTGACGGCAGCCATGACGAAGCGCCAGGACCCGACAACCGCGCAGCTCGCTACGATCCCGTCCGAGGCCCACGCCCCGGCCCCCGGCGCACCGCGCGCCGCCCACCGCAGGCGGCGCCGGGTGACGCGCGTCGCCGCCGCCGCGACCGCGGTACTGGCGGCGGGCGCGCTGGTGGTCGGCTGCGGCAAGGACCCCGAACCCGCCCCGGAGAAGGTCGGCGGTGACGCCGCCCCGGCCGGAAGCGACAAGTCCGGCGACTCCGAGGACGGCAAGAACGGCAGCGCGGACACCGGCGGCAAGGACGGCGACGGGAGCGGCTCGGGCTCCTCCGCGTCGGACTCCAAGGCGTCGGGGTCGTCCGCCGCCGACTCGTCGGGCAGCAAGAGCGGGTCGGGCTCGTCCTCCGGTTCCCGGTGCGGCACGGGCGACTTGAAGGCGTCGTTCGGTGACAACCACCCGGGAGCCGGGCAGGAGAACTTCGCGCTGGTGCTGACCAACCGGTCCGACGACACCTGCACCGTGCGCGGCTACCCCGGGCTCGCCTTCGTCAACGACGCCGGTGAGCAGGTCTCCTTCGACCCGCACCGCACCGACGGGAAGGTCAGGACCGTCGAGTTGAAGCCCGGCAAGAGCGCCTGGGCCCCGCTCTCCTTCACCAACCCGAAGATGACGAACGTCACCACCGTCACCCCGAGCGCGGCCAAGGTCACCCCGCCCGACGAGCGGGGCTCCCTGCGGGTGGACTGGTCCGGCGGTCCGGTCACCAACACCGGCAAGGCGTCCGTGCCCAAGATCGGCCCGCTGTCCTCGGGCACCGGCGCCGGCGGCTGAGGCCCGTCCCGCCCCGCAGGCCGCCACGCCCCCGCAGGCCGTCCTGCCCCGCAGGCCTGGCGGCCATGCTCCGGGCGTGGTCTCGGCCCGCCTCCCGGCGGGGCACGGTTCCCCGCCGGAACATGCAGCCCGGAGGGCTGCGGCGCCGCTGTCCCCGGGGTGCCGCCGTCTTCGCGATCACCGGAATCCGGCGAGCCGGACCGCCGCCCAGCCGACCCGACCGTCTCCCGGTCCTTTGCCGGTCCTTCGCCGGCTTTCGACAGGCGATGCCGCCCCGTCCGTGGTAGGGGAGCGGGGAGACGGAACGGCTGGCCATGGCGGCTGCCGCCGGGGCCACCCGGCTCCGGTGTGCCGCCGGGCTCCTTCCCCCTTCGACCGCTCCTGACTGGCCCCGAGCCCCCGAGCGGGTCAGATTGGAACCGTGCGGGAAAGGGCGGCCGGGACACAGCCGGTGAACGTGGACGGCGGCGACGTGGGGCGGCTGTGGCGCCTGGCGCGGTGGCTGCCCGCCGCGCTGTGCGCGCTGGGCGTCGTCCTGGACTTCGCGACACCCCGGGACGTGACCGTCTCGGCGCCGTTCGCCGCCGCCCCGCTGGCCGCCGCGGCCTTTCTGACGATCCGCGGCACCGTACTCACCGGAATGTTCTCCTCCGGGGCGACCATCCTGTTCTCCGCCTTCCACGACTCCGGCAATGTGCTGGAGGCCGAGGCCCGGTCCATCACCATCGTGACCGTCTCCGTACTCGCCGTCGGCGTGAACTATGTTCTGATCCGCAGCGGCAGCAGACTGGCCTCCGCGCGCAGCATCGCCGAGGCCGTGCAGTACGCCGTGCTGCCCACGCCGCCTTCCCGTGTCGGTTCCCTGCGGGTGGCGACCCGGTATCGAGCGGCGCAGGCGGAGGCCCGGATCGGTGGGGACTTCTACGCGGCGGAGGAGACTCCGTACGGCGTACGACTGCTGCTGGGCGACGTGCGGGGCAAAGGGCTCGACGCGGTGGCCGCCGTCGTCCTCCTGGTCGGGGCGTTCCGGGAAGCGGCCGAGCAGGAGGCGACCCTTCCCGGTGTGGCGGCCCGCCTCGACCGGGCTCTCCAGCGGGACGCCCATCGCCTCCAGGGTGCGGCCCGGCTGGAGGACTTCAGCACGGCGGTGCTGGTCGAGGTCGTCGACTCGGGCACGCAGTCCCCGACTCCTCCCGCACCCGCGCCAGGAGGGCCGAGCGGACCAGGTGTCCCGGGCGGTGCCGGAGTACCGCGCGGACCAGGCGGACCGGGCGGACCGGGCGGACCGGGTGGACCAGACGTGGCGGGCGGCCAGGACAGCGCGGCGGCGGCGGAGGAGGAGCGCACCGCGAGCGACCGCGTCGTCCTGCGCGTCGTCAACCGGGGCCACCCGGCTCCGGTGCTGCTGCACCGCGGCCGGGCCGTGCTGCTGGAGCCGACCACCCCCGCCCTCCCGCTCGGCATGACCGACCTGGGCGTATGGCCCCAGCAACTGGACGAGTACGCCTTCCCGCGCGGCGCCCAGCTGCTCCTCTACACCGACGGCCTCTCCGAGGCCCGCAACCCGGAGGGCGACTTCTACCAGCCGGCCGAGCGACTCTCCCGCACCTCCTTCGCCGATCCGGAGGAGCTGCTGGCGACGATCCTGGTCGACGTCGCCGCCCACACCGGTGGCCGGTCGGCGGACGACATGGCCCTGCTCGCCGTCGCCCACGACACCTCGGGCGACATGCGGGAGGACCCTCCGCACGACGCCTGAGCCCGGCGTGGTCGACCGGCGCGCCGGCCGTCGTACGCCGCGCAGGCCGGGCAGCGGCACGGCCGGGGCCGGTGGTGAACCGGGCGGGACTCACGTCAATTACGGGGAACGGCTTGGAATCCCGGCCGCAGTTCTATTAACGTCCGATAACGCAGCACGGTCGTCACTGCCGTCACGGAAGACGGCACCGTGCGCCGTCGCCGAATCCCGCACGCGGTGCAACAGCAGCACCCGATCGGCCGCACAGCACCGTGGGAACCGGGGAACCACCCCTTCTCGTCAGCCGGACGAGGAGGACGGGGTGAATCGGACGCCCTTGCGAGGACGCCCGTAGGAGACCTTCCTGCTCCGAACCCGTCAGCTAACCCGGTAGGCGAGAAGGAAGGAAAGGAGAGCGCCCCCGTGGCCTCCAGATCCCAGGGCTTCGTCGGCCATCCGCCCCAGGCGGACGCGTACGCCCCACCCGTCGGCCACGCCGGCCCGGCAGCGCCCCAGGGTCAGGCCGCCTCCCCCGGCCAGGCCGCGCCCCAGGGCCCCGTCCCGGGGGCCACGTACGACGTCGCCACCGGCTCCGGCGGCCCCGGCCCCATGCCGCCGCACAATGAAGCGCGCGACGCCGGTGCGGCCCGCGCTGCCGCAGACGTCGCCGCCGGAGATGCTGCCCGTGCCACCGGTGACGAGCCGTGGGACGAGTGGAACCCCTCAGCGGACTCCGCGGTTCCGGTACGCGGCCGGCACCGAGTCGCCAAGCAGCGCGCCGGAGGCGTGGCGCGGGGCGGCACCGTCCTCGGGGTCGGCATGATCGCAGCCGTCGGCGCCGGCGGCATGGCGACCGCCCAGGACCGGGACCCCGGCACGATATCCGTGCCCGACGTGGACACCGCGGCCGACGCGCTCCGGAGCATCCCCGACCGGCTGCCCGACGCCGAGGACCTGCCCGGCATCGGCGGCCTGTTCTCCGACGACGCCGACGCCACGACGGACTCCGGCGACGCGCAGGCCGCCCCCCTCACCCAGGCCGGGCTCTCCGACGAGGACCGGGCGGCGGGCCGCACCGACGCCGGCGAGGCACTGCGGGCCCGCATCCTCGAACAGGCCGAACGTCACCGCACCGCAGCGGACGAGGAAGCCCGCGAGAAGGCGGCCCAGCAGGCCGCGAGCGCGGCAGCGGCGGAGGCCGCGGAACGGGCCGCCGCTGCCGAAGAGGCGAAGCAGGAGCGGGCGCGCGAGGCGGCCGCCGAGCAGGAGCGCAAGGCGGAGGCCGAGCGGAAGCGCAAGGCGGAGGCGGCCCGCCGCGCCGAACTCGCCCGCAGCTACACGGCACCGCTGGCGTCCTTCCAGCTCAGCGCCGGATTCGGCCAGGCGGGCGGCATGTGGCAGAGCGACCACACCGGACAGGACTTCGCCGCCCCCAACGGCACCCCCGTCAAGGCTGTCCACAGCGCAACGGTCAAGGAGGCCGGCTGGGCCGGTTCGTACGGCTACCGCGTCGTGCTCCAGCTCGACGACGGTACCGAACTCTGGTTCTGCCACCTCTCGTCCATGACCAGGTCGGCGGGGGACAAGGTCGGCACCGGCGACGTCATCGGCCGCGTCGGCTCCACCGGCAACTCCACGGGCCCCCACCTGCACGTCGAGGTCCGCCCGCACGGCGGCGACCCGGTGGACCCGCTGCCGTGGCTCCGCGACAAGGGCGTCAAGGTCTGAGCACCGGCACGGTAGCCGGGGGGAGCCGAGGGAACCGAGAGCTGAGCGCAGGCCGGGACGTCAGAGGCTGAGCGCCCCGCGCCCGTGCCCCGAAGCGGACCCGCCCCGGGGCACGACCTGCGGCCCGCCCGGTGTGCGCGCCCGCGGGACCGCCCGCGCCCGCGTTACGGTCGCGGCATGCAGATGAATGCCGACAGGAAGATCGGTCAACTGTCCGTCTCGCCCCTGGCGCTCGGCGGCAACGTCTTCGGGTGGACGGCGGACACCCCCACCTCGTTCGCGGTGCTCGACGCCTACACCGACGCCGGGGGCAACGTCATCGACACGGCCGACGGCTACTCGGCCTGGGTGGAGGGCAACAGGGGCGGCGAGTCGGAGACCGTCATCGGCGAGTGGCTCGCCGCACGCGGACCCTCCGTGCGCGACAACGTCGTCGTCGCCACCAAGGTGGCGCGCCATCCCGACCACATGGGACTCGCCCCCGCCACCATCAAGGCCGCCTGCGAGGATTCGCTGCGCCGTCTGCGGACGGATCGCATCGACCTCTACTACACGCACTTCGACGACGAATCCGTCGAGGTCTCCGACATCGTCTCCGCCCTCGACGACCTGGTCAGGGAGGGCAAGGTCCGCGAGATCGCCGCCTCGAACATCTCCCCCGCCCGCCTCGCCGCGTCGCTCGCCTTCAGCGACCGGGAGGGCGCCGCCCGGTACGCGGCGCTCCAGCCGCACTACAACCTCGTCTCGCGCGACACCTACGAGGGCGAACTGGAGGAGCTCGCCCGACGGGAGTCGCTGGCCGTCCTGCCGTACTACGCGCTGGCCTCCGGATTCCTCACCGGCAAGTACCGTCCGGGCGAGGCCGTACCCGAAGGGGCGCGCGCGGGCAAGGCAGCGCAGTTGCTGGCCACCGAGCGGGGCCAGCGCGTCCTGGCCGCGCTGACCACCGTCGCCGCCGCGCACCAGGCGTCCGAGGCCACCGTCGCGCTCGCCTGGCTCGCCGCGCAGCCGACCGTGACGGCCCCCATCGCCAGCGCCCGCGCGGTCGACCAGCTCCCCGCGCTGCTGGCCGTCGCCGATCTGCGCCTCACCAACGACGAACTCCGCCTGCTGACGGACGCGTCCGCGTAGCGCCCCGCCGGCCGGGCCGCGCGGCGGCGACGGCACCAGGCCGCGCGGCGGCCACGGCGGCACGGCGGTGCGTGCGGGTGCACGAGGGCACGGCGGCGGGCCCGCACGACGGCACGGCCGTGCCGCGGCTCCGGACCCCACCGTCCACCCGGGCGACGGGATCCGGAGACGCCCGTGCGTACCGATGGCACGAGAGCCGCCCGAACACCGGTGGCGCGCCACCGGCAGCCGCCGGGGTCGCGCCACCGGCAGCGGCTCAGCCCCGCTGCGGCTGGCCGTACACCCGCTCCACGGGAAGCCGCACCACCTGCCGCTGGTCGGCCACCATGGTCTCCCGGTACTCCGCCCAGTCCGGATGCTCGCCCCGGATCGCCCGGTACACCTCGATCAACTCCTCGACGGTGGCATCGTGCGGATCCTGCGCGACGGGCGTCAGCTCCGCCGTTCCGTCCACCACCGTCCACGCCCACCCGTCGCTGCTCGTCACGTGATAGCTGGCCCGCGGATCGCGCGCCAGATTCCGCGACTTGACCCGGTTCGCCGTGATCGAGACCCGCAGCAGCCGCTTGTCCGGGTCATACGTGTGATTGACGTTGGACAACTGCGGACGACCGTCCCGCCGCAACGTGACGAGCACGCCTCGGTCGTACTCCGTCAACAGAGCGAGCAGCGCGTCCTCATTCCGCTGAGCGCCGTCACCGTCGGCGCCGGTCGAGCTGGCCATAGTGGGCCTCCTAGGTTGTCCGCAGCGAAAGCTGGTGGCAGGCCCCATGATTCCCGAACCCGCTCAACGATGCGGCCAACTTCCCGGCATCCCTTCGCAGGACGGGCTCATTCCGCTCGTACCTGGGAGCACAGTTGACTGGACACTCCAACAAGCCTCGATCAGTTGCATACCGCGGTTGGGGCCACACAAGAGGCCGGGCACTTCCAGACAGGCTTCGGGCGCGCCGGCCTTGGCTCCGTGGCTCTCGCACGTGAAGTAGGCGAGCAGTAGGGGGCCTTAGAGTGGCGGGCATGGAGAATAAGGAAATCAAGCGCGTAGTCGTTGCCGGGGCAGTTATCGACGGGGGACGTCTTCTTGCTGCCCGTCGAACAGCGCCACCAGAATTTGCAGGCAGGTGGGAGCTTCCGGGCGGGAAGGTCGAGCCCGGGGAGTCAGCTCAGGACGCTCTTGCACGCGAGCTGCACGAAGAACTAGGCGTAGAGGCTGACGTAGTTGAACGCCTACCTGGCGAATGGGAGCTCAAAGCAGGCGTTTTTCTGCATGCTTGGTGGGTGCTTCTCCTCAACGGAGAACCGCAACCGCTGCAAGATCATGATGAGCTGCGCTGGCTTACTCCAGATAATGCGTTCGATGTCGATTGGCTGGAGCAAGATCTCCCGTTTGTTAAGGAGGTTGTGCGTCGTTTGAAGACGTCGCCCTAACGCCAAGGAAGAGAATTCTATGTACGCGCCGGTGAGTAGGAACGGATATCTCCGGGTGCTTCGTGCCGCAGTTTCCAGATGATCTGCATGGGTTTCTCTCCAGAGTGACTTACGTAATCAGCCGGACCAAGGAACGT
Organism: Streptomyces sp. AA1529; assembly: GCF_000280905.1. Taxonomy (GTDB): domain Bacteria; phylum Actinomycetota; class Actinomycetes; order Streptomycetales; family Streptomycetaceae; genus Streptomyces. The sequence continues at coordinate 32,440 of NZ_ALAP01000087.1, forward strand.
GTACGGCGCCGCACCGATATCATTCTCGCGATACCTGCGCACAAAGAGGAATACATGAGAACCAGTATCCTTATGATTCTGGTAACGCCTACCACTCTTTGTGTGTGGAGCCGTATCCTTCTGTGACTCCCAATGGAAGTGGCGAGCATCGATAGCGTAATCTTTGTAGCGGATGTCTTCTTTGAAGTCTTTCTCTTCCTTTACCAAGGTGATAAACAGAGCGTCTAGATTTGCCCTTCGGCACCATTCAACTCCACTCTGCGACTGTGAAGGATATGGACCTGTAATGGATGTCTGACCAATAGCAGTGAGGGCTTCTGCCCTTGTGTATGTGGAGTGCACCCGTAGTGGAACCTCACGGTGAGGATCATCCAAGAGGATAGATGGGCGCTCAATACGTTCTTTGCTGTACTTCAAGATTTGGCGTGCTTCTGAGCGCGCGAAAGGTTGCTGTGTGAGGTATTCGAGTGCTTCTTGATAAGAGGTGAATCCTCCGCCCGTGTCCCATAGATTGAGGATCAACATTCGAGCGTAAAGCTGTTGCTGTGGCGAGAGTTCGTCGTAGCGAGGTGAATCGAGACCCAAGATAGAACTATAGGCGTCCACACGCTCAGGGTCGTCGACATGGAGGAATTTTGCCATGCGCTTGAGTAGTTTTTCTTCGTGTTTCGGGGAAGGCTGAGTGAGAAGCTCGGCTTTCCGCAGTGCCTTCGTCCATGAGTTGCCATTACGGTAGACATCCGAGATCTCCCGCATGCTCACATCGAGATATAGGACGAGAGAATCTGTATCCCAAGCCTTCACTTCTTTGACAATCTGCGGAAAATGCAGATTTATCCGCGACTTAATATTGCGGATTACCAGTTCCTTTGACTTGCGGTCCAGGATGATCTCGGAATCGTCCGGAAGACCGTAAGAATCGGCCTCGATGCTCTTGATGAGTCGGTCCCTACGGAGCCCAGTTACCGCATATAGGCGTTCTTCGAAACTGTACTCACTGCGATGCTGGCCGACGAAGTCGAGAACGGTGACAAATTCCTTATTGGAAGTACGCCGGAGGCCTCTGCCAAATTGCTGGAGGTAGACGGTAACGCTCTCAGTAGGGCGGAGGAAGAGGAGTGTGTCGACGTCTGGTATGTCCAAGCCTTCATTGAAGAGGTTGACCGAGAAGAGCGCCTGAATTCTCCCCTCGCGTAGCGCGGAGAATGCTGATTCCCGTTCGGAGCTAGGCGTACTTCCGGTGAGCGCCTTAGCGCTTATGCCACGATCTTGGAAAAAGTCTGCCATGAATCGAGCATGTTCGACAGATACGCAGAATCCAAGGGCGCGCATGGAGGGAGGATCAACAACTTTGTCATACAATTCGGTGTAGACCAATTTGGCATGCTGATCCGTCGAAATGAGAACATCGGTCAACTCTTTACTGTCGTAGCCACCCCGCCAAGATAGATTACTAAACTGGGCAGAATCGTCTGCGATTCCATAGTAATGGAAGGGGCTCAGGAGGTTGCTATTGAGTGCCTCCCACAGGCGCATCTCGGCTGCGATGTGACCCGAGAAGTACAGGTCGTGAACGTTTTTTCCGTCGTGACGCTCTGGCGTCGCTGTAAGCCCTAGGAGGAACTTTCCTTCTACGCAAAAGCGATCGATGAGTTCAGCGTATGTGGGTGCGGCTGAATGATGGAACTCATCAATGGTGATAATGTCGAAGTGGTCGCGTTCAAATGAGGAGAGAAATTCCCTATTCCTGAATGATTGAATGCTTGCGAAGAGATGATCGCGGCGCGTGGCTCGCATGCCGGCGACCTGCAACTCTCCGAAATCGCCATCCTCAAGGATTCGAC
>NZ_ALAP01000088.1 GCF_000280905.1 Streptomyces sp. AA1529
GGTATGTCGACCTGGCTTGCTCTAGGATTTCTTTTGTGTGTGCCACGAAGAGGAGGCGAGGCCTATTTCCTTTGCTCTTCTCGCATAGCGAAAGATAATCGAGCGCAGCCATCACTGTTTTACCTGTGCCGGTTGGAGCGACGAGCAAGGCGCCCGACCTCTCATGGATTTCCCGCTCTGCCCTTAGTTTTTCCAGCATCGATTTCTGGTGTGGCTGCGGAGTGATATGAGTAGAAATATTCTGTTTCTGACCTACAGGTGCCCATTTCCGTTTTGCGATCGCGGCACGCAAACGGTCGCCGTCAGTATCTGGATTGTAGGGCTCGAAATATCCAGATTCCCAATAGTCCTGAAAGGTCGCCTCGAAGGTGCCAAGTACGCTGGGTGCCGAAGTGGGAGAGACTCTAATATTCCACTCTAGGCCTGTACTCAGGGCTGACTTCGAAAGATTTGAGCTGCCAATGTAGGCGGTGTGGAATCCGGTATTGCGCCGGAAGAGCCATGCCTTTGCGTGAACGTTCGATTGGGACGATTCGTAGTTGATGCGTACTTCGGCTCCAAAATCACGGACCAGGCGGTCGACCGCCTTGGGGTCAGTTGCTCCCATGTAGGTCGAGGTGAGAATCCGGATAGGGGTTCCACGATTCCGTGCATCGCGCAGAGCGGACCTCAAATGGTAGGTGCCCGACCACATAATGAAAGAGCACAAGAGTTCCACAGCGTCGGCCGAGGAAATTTCTCTCCGTAGTTCCTCGCCCATGCGAATCGCGTCCCGCCGATTGGTGATAAGGGTCGCCTCTGACATGGGCGTGCTCGGGCGAGGGAGGGGCGGTTGCTCAGATTCTTTACTGAGGGCGAGAAGCTGTCGTGGTCCCTCGGCAAGCAACCCTGCGGGCTGGGCGTCACCGTGCAGCCGCTTCAGTAGGAGGTTGCTGTAGAGCACTCGTTCAAGAGGGGACAGCTCAGCAAGCTTCTCCTCGACTGCATCAGCGATATGGCGAGCCAGTATCCGTGGAGCCGCGCTGGGATCAACTTGTGCTTCCTCGGTAGCCCATCCGGCACTGTGCAATTCCTCCAGGCGAGACCGGAGTTGATGTGTGATGAGCGACTCGTACAGTCCAGCGATCGGGCGCTCGTGGTGATGCGGGTCGGTCATGTCCCCCCCTGGGTCACTTGTGCTGTCTCACGTTCTACCAGTGACCTATGACAGGGGAGGCCGATCACGTCACATCGCGGAGCCGTGTAGTAGCTCTCGATGGCTCACGGGTGTTGAAGAGAAGCCCGTCTGTTCGCGCGGCGGTTCAGGACACAGAGCTCAGCGCATCGGATACCCCGTCCAGCGGGGGGCCGGGGGGCGGCTGAGGGCGAGGGCCGCGCTGGTGGTGGGTGGGCCGGCCAGGGGGCGGTTGGTCCAGAGGCGTTGGAGGAGGGCATGCTCGCGGGATGCGAAGTCCGGGGCGGTGGCTCCGTTGTCGGCGCGGGCGCGGAGGATTGCCAGGGCGCCGGCGTCCTGTTGGTAGGCGGCGACGGTGCGGGCCGCTTCGGGGCCGTGGCTGCGGCGTGCCATGGCGCGGGCCATCGAGCGGGCGCGCATCGAGGAGAGCGACCAGGGTTCCGGCTCGCTGAACCATCCGGCGGCCGCGTAGGCGGGCAGGGTGTTCCGCACCAGGCGCAGGTCGTGCATGCGGGACCAGATAGCCAGCCAGGTCAGCGCGCCGAAGACGGGGATCATGAAGAGGCCGTACACGGCGAGGAACGTGTAGTTGGCGAAGGACGCCGAGCCGTTCCAGATGGCGTGCAGCAGCACTCCGGTGAACCAGCCCAGCAGGGGCAGCGTCCAGCGCAGTACGCGCCGGCGCCGGGGGAGTGCGGCGACCATGCCGAGGGCTATGCCTGTCATCGAGGTGAAGAGCGGATGGGCGAAGGGCGCGAAGACGATGCGGATGACGAACGTGCCGGCTGTCACCGAACCGGCGAAGCCGTCCGGGTTGAGCAGCGTGTCCTTCCCGTAGGCGGTGCCGAGATAGAGGATGTTCTCGGTGAAGGCGAACCCGGCGGCGGTGATGCCGGCCGCGGCGATGCCCGAGACGACGCTGTCGAGGTGGCGGCGGCGGAAGAGGAAGATCAGCAGGATGGCGCCCGCTTTGGTGGTCTCCTCGACCACGGGAGCGATGACGGTGGCGCCCAGCGTGTCCGCCTGGTCGGGGGAGTCGACGACGACGGACGAGGCGAGCCAGTCGGTGGCGAAGCCGTTGGCGAGGATCGCCACGAGCGTCGCCGCGCAGGCGCCCCAGGCGAAGGCGAACAGGTGGGTGCGCCAGGGGACGGGCTGCGGTGCGCCGAGCCAGCGGAACGCGGCCAGCAGCAGCGGTACGGGGAAGAGCGCGAGCCCGAATCCGACCAGCAGGCCCCGGGTGCCGGTCTGCTCCCGCACCAGCGCCAGGATCATCAGTCCGCACAGGGCGAGCAGCACGATCACCGAAGCGGCGCGCAGCGTGCGCTGGTTCCGCTGCCACCAGGACGGCACCGGATGGGCCGACATGGCGTGGAGCATCCCGCTGTGCGGCGGTCCGTTGTGCGGCGTTCCGCCGTGCCCGGCGTCGTGCGGCGGGGCTCCCCAGCCGGACATGGGGGCCGGGGGCGGCGTGGCGGAGCCGGCTGACGTGGGGGGCCCGGGAGCGTGGGTGCCGTGCGGGGGCGCGGCCACCTCCGGATAGTGCGGCCCTGCCTGCGGGACGCCACCGACCGGGTCCGGGCCGCCGACCACGGGTCCGGGACCGGGCGGCTGCGGGGCGGCGGCGGGCGTGCGAGGCGGCGTCGGGCCGTACGGCGGCTGTGCGGCGGCGGGCGCGGGAGGGAAGGCGGCACCGGGGGCTCCCCAGTCCCCCGCGGACTGCGGCTCCGGTCTGTCCTGTGGCTCCGGCCCGTAGGGCGGTGCTGGTCTGTAGGACGGTGCCGGTGCCTCGCCGGAGGGCTGCCGGGCCGCCGGGGGTCCGGGGAAGGCGGCATCGGCGAAGGGCGTCCCGGTGGGCGGTGCCCCGGCGGCCGGGGCCGGAGGGTGCGTGGCCGGGGGTGGCGACGGAGGCAGGCGTCGGCGCATGGCCCGGGTCGGCGAGTCCGCGATCTCCTGCGGCCCCGAAGCATCGCCTTCCGGCTCCGGTATGCGCTCCTCGGCCGGTCCCTCGGCTCCGGAGGCGCCCCCGGACCCGTCCGGGCCCGGAGAGCTCTGCGGCGCGGCCGGCCGGGCGGGCGGAACGGGTGCCGGAGCGCCGGACTGCCCGGGCGTCATCGGGTTCGACGGGGCGCTGGGAGCGCCGGTTGCCTCGTCATGCACCCATCGACAGTAACCAGTGTGGGTGACATGCGCTGCGGCACCGCCGCAACCGCTGCCGGGCGACGGTCGCAGGTCGGCCACCGCCGCCGACGACCGACCTGCCTCGGGGCGGGCTCAGCGGCGCCGGAAGAGCAGGTCCCGCACCTTGTGGCCCTTGTCCAGGCCCTGCCCTTCGAAGCGGGTGAGCGGCCGGTTCCCGGGGCGGGGCGCGAACCCCCCGTCGGGCTGGGTGTTCTCGTACGCGGGGTGGGCGCTGAGCACGTCGAGCATCTGCTCCGCGTAGTTCTCCCAGTCGGTCGCGCAGTGCACGAGGGCACCCGGCCGCAGCGGGCGGGCCGCCAGATCCAGGAACTCGGGCTGGAGCAGGCGCCGCTTGTGATGGCGGGCCTTGGGCCACGGGTCCGGGAAGTAGAGCCGCAGCCCGGAGAGCGAGTCGGGCGGCAGCATCTCCCGGAGCAGGATGATGGCGTCCCCGTTGCCCACCCGTACGTTCGTGAGGCCCTGCTCGTCGGCGAGGCGCAGCAGATTGCCCTGGCCGGGGGTGTGGACGTCCACGGCGAGGACACCGGTGGCCGGGTCGGCGGCCGCCATCCGGGCCGTGGCCTCGCCCATCCCGAAGCCGATCTCCAGTACGACGGGCAGGTCGGGGTCGTCGAAGAACGCGCCGAGGTCGAGTTTCCGCAGCCCGTCCACGTCGAAGCCCCAGCGCGGCCACAGCCGCTCCAGCGCCAGCCGCTGCCCCTTGGTCACGCGGCTGCGGCGGGGCTGGAAGCTGCGGATGCGGCGTTCGTGGTGGGAACCGGCCGGGTCGGGCGAGGGCCCGGCGCCGGGCGGGAACATCCGCGCCATCGGCCGCTGAGCCTGCTTGCCGCCGCGGCCGGTTCCGCCGCCGTCCTGCCCCGGTCCCGGCAGCTGCCCGGTGCCGGGACCGGCTTCGCCGCCCTGACCCTGCTCGCCGTCGGGATCGGGCTCGCCGTCGGAGCCGCGCGCGGATCCGGTGCCGGACACCGAGCCGTCGGACCCGAGGCCGTCGGACCCGAGGCCGTCGGACCCGGAACCGAAGCCGGAACCGGAACCGGCGGGCAGGCGGCCGGCGGGCAGGGAGCTGCCGGGCACGGAGTCGTCGGCCGGCGGCCCCAGCGTGGGCGCGGGGGCGTCGTGGGTGGGCTCGTCGCTCTGGGGGAAGTTGCTGCTTTCGGACACGATGGTCTCGATTTTACGGGCCGCCGGAGGACAGCGGCGAAGCGTCCCTCAGCGTTCGGCCAGCGCCCCGGCCACCCGCCGGGCGATCTCCCGGCCGATGGGCAGCGAGGCGGTCGCCGCCGGGGAGGGCGCGTTGAGGACGTGGACGGTGTGCGGGCCTTCCGCGAAGAGGAAGTCGTCCACGAGCGTGCCGTCCCGCAGCACGGCCTGGGCGCGTACCCCGGCCGGTGCCGGGCGCAGGTCGGTGGCATCCACCTCGGGCAGCAGGCGCCGTACCGCCGCGGTGAAGGCCGGGCGGGAGAGCGAGCGGTGCACCTCCCCGGCCCCGTAGCGCCAGTGGCGGCATGCCATGCGCCAGGTACCGGGGTGGGTCAGGAGTCCGGCCAGCTCGGTCGGGCGCACGGTGCGCCACGTGTATCCCTCGCGGGCCGCGGCCGGAACGGCGTTCGGGCCCAGGTGCACGCCGCCGTGCACGCCGCGGGTCAGGTGTACGCCCAGGAAGGGGAAGGCCGGGTCGGGTACCGGGTAGACGAGCCCGCGGACCAGGTGTTCCCGCTCGGGGGCGAGCTCCGCGTACTCGCCGCGGAAGGGCAGGACGCGGGCCTGCGGGCTGTCCCCGGCGCGGCGGGCGACGGCGTCGCAGTGCAGCCCGGCGCAGTTGACCAGGGCGCGCGCCCGCACCACCGCACCGTCCGCCGTGCGGACGGCGACCCCGCGGCCCGGGCGGCGGTCGATCGCCTCGACCTCGCCGGCGGTGCCGTACCGGACCTCGGCGCCGGCGTCCCGCGCCGAGCGGGCGAGCTGCTCGGCGACGGCGACGAAGTCGGCCACGCCGGTCGTCCCGACGTGGATCGCCGCCAGACCTCGGACGTGCGGCTCGTGTTCCGCGATCTGGGCGGGCCCCAGCTCCCGGACGGGGATGCCGTGCTGTCTCCCGCGCTGGATGAGGGCGTGCAGCCGGGGCAGTTCCTGCTGCTCGGTGGCGACGATCAGCTTGCCGGTCACCCGGTGCGGAATGTCGTGTTCCGCGCAGAATTTCACCATCTCCGCCGCGCCCTGGAGCGCGAACCGCGCCTTGAGGGAGCCGGGCGGATAGTAGATCCCGCTGTGGATCACCCCGCTGTTCCGCCCGGTCTGGTGCCGGGCCGGACCGGGCTCCTTCTCCAGGACGACGACCCGGGCGCCGGGCGACCGGCGGGTGAGCGCGTAGGCGGTGGACAGGCCGACGATGCCCGCGCCGATCACCAGCACGTCGCAGTCGAGTCTTACGGACGTCGAGGACACGCCCCCCATCATGAACTGCCTCCGCTTCCCCGCCTCAGGTGCCCTCCCGCCTCACATGCCGTTCGGCGTACGGAGCCCGCTCACGCCGGAGCCACCAGCAGCGGCCGGGCCCGCTCGCGCAGCTCGGCGACGCGCGGCTCGTCCCCGTAGGGCTCCAGCCGGTGCAGCAGATCGCGGACGTACTCCGTGGTGCGCGCGGAGGAGATGCGTCCCGCCACCTCCACGGCGCGCACTCCGGCGGCGCAGGCCGCGTCCAGATTGCCCGACTCCAGCTCGGCGACGGCGGAGACCACCAGCCGCAGCCCGTGCGAGCGGACGAACTCCTCCTTCGGCTGGGAGAGCGCCTTCTCCGTGAAGCGGCGCACCTGCCGGGGCGCCTTCAGATCGCGGTAGCACTCGGCGGCGTCGGCCGCGAGCCGGTCGTAGGAGTAGAAGTCGAGCCAGCAGGGGTCGGGGTCGCCCTCCCGGGAGCGCTCCAGCCAGCTCTCGGCCGCGGCCAGCGCTCCGGCGCACGCCTGTGCCTCGTTCGCCTTCGCGTGCGCGCGGGCCTCGACGAGCTGGAAGAAGCTCATCGTGCGGGCCGTCGCCAGCCCCCGGTTGCGCTCCAGCGCGGCCTGCGCGAGGTCGACGCCCTCGTCGGCGAAGCCCCGGTAGGTCGCCTGGAGCGACATGGAGGCGAGCACATAGCCGCCCAGCGGAACGTCGGCGGCGGCGCGGGCCAGCCGCAGCGCCTGGATGTAGTAGCGCTGCGCGGCCTCCTGCTGCCCGGTGTCGAACGCCATCCATCCCGCGAGCCGCGTCAGCTCGGCCGTCGCGCCGAAGAGCGAGCGGCCCACCTCGTCCGTGTACGCACCCAGCAGCAGCGGAGCGGCGTCCACCCGCAGGCACTCCGGCACCATCGACGAACGCCAGTCCCCACCGCCGTACTTCGAGTCCCAGCGGCGCGCCTCGTCCGCCGCCTCGCGCAGCTTGACGACATCGGTGTGGCCGACCCGCAGCGGGGTGCCGACCTCGTCCGTGTCCGCGCCGCCCTCGCGGCTCTCCTGCCCGTCGAGCGCGTCCTGCACGTCCCGTGCCCCGCTCTCGGCGGGGGCGTCGGGGCCGGCTTCGGCGCCGTCGTTCGACGGGTGCGTCCCCTCCAGGAGTTCGAGGTGGCGCGCCACCGAACTGTCCGCGGGGGTTATGAGCCAGCGCGACGCGGGAGTGGCATAGGCGCTCACCGCGAACGAGCCCGCCAGGGACTGCCAGATGCTGCCGCCGCCGCGCCGCCCCGCGAGGTCGAGGCGGTAGAGGTCGGTGGCCGACTTGACGGCGGCCCCGACGTCGCGGGGGAAGGCCAGCCCGACCTCGGGCGTCGGATCGGCGTCCGCGAGGCCGATCTCGTGCAGCGGCACCGGACGGCCGAGCTTGCTGCCGATGGCAGCGGCGATCAGGTGGGGCGCCGCTCCTTGCGGCACCATCCCCTTCGACACCCACCGGGCCACCGACGTCTTGTCGTACCGAAGCGTGAGGCCGCGCTGGGCCCCCAGGTCGTTGACCCGTCGGGCGAGTCCGGCGTTGCTGATCCCTGCGAGGGCGAGGACGGTGCCGAGCTTCTCATTCGGCCCGCGTGACTCCCTGGACATGCGCACCCCTGACCACACCGACGACCGCCCCGCGGCTGAGGCGCGGGGCCCCTCCCGCGACTGCGCGGATGCGCGGCGCGGAAAGCATTGGGAACACAGCGTAGTTCGACGGATCCCGACCGTTAAGAGGCGTCCTGCCGGATGGCGAGATATGTGTCCGTACGCGTGTACGTGCAGGGGTCACGTGCCAACCCGATACTGCCCCGCGCGGAGCGGCTGGAATCATGCGCGCCGTGCGGGAAACGGCCGTCTTGCGGGACGCCCGATGCTGTGCTCCTGGCGTGTGGCCGTGCGCCCATGCATGCGCCTGCCCGGCACGGAGGGGGAGGAGTTCGATGGGAGTCGCGTGGGTCGGCCCGCTGCACCGAGGAATCAGTGGGCTGGGGGACACCGCCGTCTCATTCCCCGCGGGCGGCGGTCCGGGCCGGGAGGTGCGTCGCGCGCCTCCCGGCCCCGCAACGGAACGGCGCCCGGGCGGGGTTCGGGAACCGGCAGCCGGCCGGACCGCCCCCGCGGAGCAGCTGTCCGGCAGCGCCGCACGACGTCCCCGCGATCCTGTGCCGCGGCCCCTTCGCACCTGCCCGGACGTGGGCTTTCCGGTGAAGCGCGGGTGACCGCCCGAGACATGCCGCGGTGTGCCGTGCGGCGGGCCGCGCCCTGTCGGGCCCCGGTCGCGGCCCGCGGCGGCCGCCCGTCCGGCGGTGCCGCGCCGCGGTCCGGGGCACCCGCCGGACGCCGGGTGGCGGCGGTGCCCGGGGCCGGCTGCCGCGCGGGGTGCCGGTCCCGCCGCGTTCACCGTCCGGGTACGCGGCCGACCCGGGGCCCGTGATCGTGTGCCCCCTCCTGCGCTTCTGTGCCCCGCGTGTGCGACGGGTCCGTGCGCCCTGCGCGCACGTCCTGTGCGGATCGCGTGGGGCTGTCGGGCTCGTCCCTGCTGTCTTCGGCACGCCGTCCGTTCGGGGTTGCACGGTGGAGCGTCGGAGAAGGTTCTGCGGGACTGCCACAGCCGTTCATATTTGGCCGAATGACATCGGTCGCGTGTGCGGTGCCGGATGGGCACGCCGGGGGTATATGCCGCCCGGCGCCCGGAGGTTCCCGGCGGTCCGAGAACGCCGCACGGCGCGGAGCCGCCGCCGGATGCGCCGAGGTCCGCGCCCCCTCGTACGCCGCCCGCGCGCCACTCTCATGGCACCATGGCCGCAACGGCAGCGGCTGCCCCGGCAGCAACGGCGGCGGCTCCGCCGACGCAGGGCATCCGGCCCGGGTGTTCCGCGCGGTGGGGCGAGGGCACGCGCGGTGGGGCAGACAGTGGAGTGACGCGAAAGCAGGGCGGCGATGCGTTGGTTGGTGGGGTGGAGCAGCGCCGCGGCAGCCTCCGACGGCCGCCGCGGTCCCGTCCGCACCGCCAACGGCCGGGACGGACACGGCTCCCCGGGCCCGTACGGTTCCCCGGGCCCCGGCCCGTACGACTCCGCCGGACCGGCCCCGCACTCCGCGCACGTACCCGACGGAGAGGACGGCGTCCTCCGGCCCGTCGGCGCCCAGGTGCTCTGGGGCGGCCCCGATCCGCTCTGGGCCGTCGGCGACTGGCGGCCCGACGAGATCCGCGTCGTCGAGTCCGAACCGGGCAGCCGGCTCGCGGTGCTGGGCTGCTGCGGCGCCACCGACGACGAACTGCGGCTCGGGCTCGTCGCCGCACGCGGCGGAGCGTTCCGCCACCTGACCGCCTGGCCCGGCAGCTACACCGCCGTCGCCTCCGTGGGCCGCCGCGTCACGGTGGCCGCCGACCTCGCGGGCGCCCGGCCCGTCTTCCACGCGCCCTGGGCCGGAGGGACCGCCTACGCGACAGCCGCCCTTCCGCTCGCCGACCTGATCGAGGCCGAACTGGACTTCGGCGAACTCGCCGTCCGGCTGGCCTGCCCGGAAGCCCCCGAGGCGCTCGGCGACGGCACCCCCTTCCGCGGCGTACGCAGGGTCCCGCCGGGTCACGCGCTGATCGTCCGGGACGGCGGCAGCCGCGAGATCGCCGGTTACGAGACCTCCGGCTCGCTGGTCGTCGGCGCCCCGCCCGTCGACCCGGAGACGGCGGTCGCCGGGGTGCGGGACGCGCTCGTGGACGCCGTGCGCGCCCGGCTCACCGCACCCCGCCACGCCGCCGAACACGACACCGACGTACGCGATCCGGGCCCGGTGCCCGGCATGGGCCCCGCCGACCGGCAGCGGGCACGCGGCGGCCCCGCCCCCGGAGTCGGCGCCGACCTGTCCGGAGGACCTGCGTCCGGCACCCTCGCCCTGCTCGCCGCCGGACTGCCCGGCACGCCGGGGACCGTCCTGGGCTCGGGCGCGGCCGGGGCGGGAGAGCGGCTGCTGGCCGTCACCTTCAACGACCTCACCCTGGCGAACCGCACCGCCGACCCGCACGACACCGCAGGCGCCGACAGTCATCTCGCGGAGCTGGAGCGGGCGCACAGCATCGCGGAGAACCCCCGGCTGCGGCACGTCGTGGTGACCGGCGGCCAGGAGGCGCTGCCCTACGCGGACCTGACCGGCGGCCCCCTCACCGACGAGCCGGGCCCCTCGCTGGTGACCGTGGAACGCCACCGCGGCCGGCTCTCCGCGGGCAGCTCGGACCACTTCCTCGGCTCCGGCGCCCGCCAGGTCGTCGACGCGCACCCGGCCCGGCTGGCCGACCTGCTGCTGGACCGGCGCCGCCGCCATCTGGTGCGGCCCGTCGCCGCGCTGGCCCGCGCCGAGGGGCAGAGCGGCGGACCGGCCGCGGGCCGCTCCCTGCTGGTGCCCGTCACCATCTACCGCGCGGCCCGCAGGCTGGCCCGCACCTCCTACCGCGACGGGGTGACGGAGGCGGCGGCGCTGCTGCGCGACAGCACGTTCACCGCCGCCGCGTTCGACCCGTACCCCGAGGGCGGCGAGAGCGCCGTGGACGCCTCCGTCGCCGCACTCACCTGGTGCCGCCCCGGACCGGCCGCGCGCTGGCTCACCGGTGAGGCCCTGGCGGAGGTCTCGCTGCGGCTGGAGGGCGCGGCGCAGGCCCGCCCGTCCGTCGAACGCCCCGGCGAACGACGGGCCCGGGCCGCGCTCACCCGCGCCGCCGCCGACCACCGGGTCTTCGAGCAGGCGGTCGAGATCCGCGGACAGCGACTGCACGCCCCCTTCCTCGACAACCAAGTCGTCCGCGCGGCACGGGAACTGCCCGAAGCGCTCCGCGTGCGCCCGGAGGCCCGCGGTTTCATACTGCGGGCCGCACTCGCGGGCGCGGGCGTGCACGAACTCCCGCCCGGCTGGGGCGCCCCCACCCACGCCACACACCACGCCGCCCTGCGCGCGGGGGTGCGGCTGGCCGCCGAGCAACTGCTGGAACTCTTCCGGGCACCGCTGCTGGCAGAGGCCGGACTGGTGGAGGCCCGGGTCGTACGCCAGGCCGTCCAGCGGGTCGCGCGGGGCGAGCAGTTGCCCGTGGAAGGCATCGCGGACCTGGTCTCCACGGAGCTGTGGCTGGGCCGGCTGCTGGCCCGGCGCGGCACCTGCTGGACGGGGTCGGCCGCGCCCCGCCACCGCGCCGCAGCGGCGGGCGTCCATCCGGACGGCCGCTACGAACGGGTCCTCCCGCCCACCGGCGCGTGACGTCCCTCCCCGGCCATCGGCCACCGTCCGCTGCCGGTCCGGAGACCCGCCTGCCGCCCGCCGCGGGGCCACGCGCCGTCCGGCGTCTGCGGGGCACGCGCCGCCCGGCGACGGCGGGGGACGCGCCGCCCGGCGTCTGCGGGGTGCCGCAGCGCCCGGCAACCGGGGAGTGAGACGTCCGGCAACTGCAGGGTGACGACGTCCGGCGACTGCCCTGAACGGCGTGCCCCCCGGCCCTCGTCGCGGCCCTCGATCGCGGCTTCCGGTCCCCGCTCACGGTCCCCGCTTCCGGTCCCCGCTCACGATCCCCGGGACTCCGGTGTGCGCGCGATCCGGTTCGGCGTTCCGCGTCACGGCCCCGGACGGCCCTGCCGGAAGGACGGGACTCCTCCGCACGGAAAATGCCTCCGGCGGTTCGGCCCCGACAGGGACAATGGGCCCGTGCGGTATCTGATCCTGGGGGCGAGCGAAGCGCGTGACGAGGCCGGACGGCCTCTTCCGCTGGGCGGGCAGCGGCTGCGTGCGCTGCTTGCCGCTCTCGCACTGCGCGCCCCCAACCGCGCTCCCGCCTCCCAGGACACGCTGATCGACGAGGTGTGGGCGGACGCGTCGCCCGAAGCGCAGCCGGAGAACGCGCCCGCCGCGCTGCACGCGCTGGTCAGCAGGCTGCGCCGGGCTCTCGGCAAGGACGCCGTCGAGTCGCTGCCGGGCGGCTACCGGCTCCGGATCGACCCGGAGCGCGACGTCATCGACCTGGTGCGCTTCGAGGAGCTGGCCGCCGAAGGGGAGCGCGCGCTGGCGGCGGGCGAGCCCGAGCGGGCTGCCGCCGTCCTCCGCGAAGGGCTCGCGCTGTGGCGGGGCCCCGCGGTGGCCGACCTGCCCGACCGGACCTCCGCCGCCGCTCGTGCCGAAGCCCTGCGGCACACCGCACTGCTGCGCCGCCTCACCGCCGACCTGGCTCTGGGCCGTGCCGAGCGGATACTTCCCGAGCTGCGCGAACTCGTCCCCGAACACCCGCTCGACGAGCCGTTGCAGACGCTCCATCTGCGCGCGCTGCACGAGAGCGGCCGCACGGCCGAGGCGCTAGCCGGCTACGAGTCCGTACGCCGGGACATGGCCGCCCGCCTCGGCGCCGACCCGGGCTCCGAACTGCGGGCACTGCACACCGAACTGCTCTCCGCCGGCATCGGGGAGGAGCCGCCCGGGACGGGTGCCGGTGCCCGGCGTCCCCCGGGCACCCGGCGGGCGGACCCGGGGCCGGTTCCGGGTGCTGTCCCGTCGCAGGGCCCCGAAACCCGGCCCGGTGTCGCGGCAGCACGGGACGGCGCGGGCCGGCGCCCCGGCCGACAGCCGTCCGCCGGCCCGCGAACCGGCGCGGCAGCGGCCCGTGTCCCGGCTGCGGCTGCGGCTGCGGCTGCGGATTCCGGCCTGGAGTCCGGCCCGGATTCCGGCGCGGCCGAGGCTCCCGATGCGACTCCGGTGCCGGTTCCCCCTTCCGCTCCGCCCGGCAACCTCCGCTCCCGGCTGACCAGTTTCGTCGGACGCGAGGCCGACATCGCCGCGATCCGCTCCGACCTCGACGCGGCCCGGCTCGTCACCCTCATCGGGCCCGGCGGTGCGGGCAAGACACGGTTGGCCGAACGGGTCGCCGCGACCGCGGCCGCCGCCGATCCGGCGCCGTATCCCGACGGCACCTGGCTGGTGGAACTCGCCCCGCTCGACCATCCCGCTGCAGTCCCGGGCGCCGTGCTCAGCGCACTCGGCCGCCGGGTGACCTCGCTGTCCAGCGCCGCGACGGAGAGCGCCCGCCCGCTGGTCGGCGAGGGGGATCCGACAGCCCTGCTGGTCGAGCACCTGGAGCAGCGCCGCCTGCTGCTCGTGCTCGACAACTGCGAGCACGTCGTCCACGCCGCCGCCGGCCTCGCCGAGACGCTGCTGGCCCACTGCCCGGGGCTGACCGTGCTGAGCACCAGCCGCGAACGCCTGGACGTGCAGGGCGAGACGGTACGTCCGGTCGAGCCCCTGCCGCCGGCGTCCGCGCACCGGCTGTTCGCCGACCGCGCCACGGCGGCCCGCCCGGGATTCCGGCCGGGCGCCGACCCGGCCGCGGTCGCCGAGATCTGCCGACGCCTCGACGGGCTGCCGCTGGCGATCGAACTCGCCGCGGCCCGGCTGCGGTCGCTCACCCCGCGTCAGACAGCCGACCGGCTCGACGACCGCTTCCGGCTGCTGACCAACGGGAGCCGCACCGTACTGCCGCGGCAGCAGACCCTCCGCGCGGTCGTCGACTGGTCCTGGGACCTGCTGGACGACCGCGAGCGCGCCGTGGTGCGGCGGCTGTCCGTCTTCGCGGGCGGCTGCACCCTCTCCGCCGCCGAGCACGTCTGCGCCGGCAGCATGCCGACGGCCGCGGACGGTCCACCGGAGGCGGCGGCCGAGCCGACCGTGCCCGGGGCCGAGCCACCGCCGTCCGGCGCCGAGCCACCGCCGTCCGGCGCCGAGCCGACCGTGCCCGGCGCAGAGCCGACCGCCGGCGCGGACCGATCGGCGCCCGCCTCGCACGGACCGGTTCCCACCCCGCCCGCCCCGCACGGACCCGCGGAGAGCGCCGGGCGCTCCGCCGACCCGGGCATCCGTCCGGACGAGGTGCTCGACCTGCTCTCCGCCCTGGTGGACAAGTCCCTCCTCGTCGCCGACCAGCCCCCGGACCAGTGCGGTACCGGTATGCGCTACCGCATGCTGGAGACGATCCACGACTACGCCCGCGAGCGTGCCGCCGGACATCCGGCCGAGCGCCGGGCGGCCGAGGCACGGCACACGGCCCAGCTCCTCCGCTTCGCCAACGCGGCCGAACCGCGCCTGCGCTCCGCCGAACAGCTCTCCTGGCTGCCCAGGGTCGAGGCCGACCTGGACAACATCCGTGCCGCGCTGCGCCGCTCGCTCAGCCACGGGGACCGGGAGTCGGCCGTCGCGTTCGTCCGCGCCGCAGGCTGGTTCTGGTGGCTGCGCAACTACCGTGACGAGGGCGCGCACTGGGTCGAGTCCGTGCTGGCGCTGCTCCCCGCCGCCGCGGAGGAGCGCGACCCGGAGGAGGAGATGCTCTTCCGGGAGCTGCAACTGCTGGACTACTTCCTGCTGTCCGAGCACCACACCCAGAAGCTGCTCTCCGATCCCCACCACCGGGCCGTCGCCGAGGAACTGGTCGCCACCTTCAGGAAGCCGGGCCCGGCCGCCGCCCGCTTCCCCGGCATCTTCTGGCCCTTCACCGGCTATCTCGTCGACGGCAGCAAGGCCGTGGCCCCGCTGATGGACCTGGCCGTCGCCAACTGCCGCCGCCACAGCGAGCCATGGGGGCTGGCCGTGGCACTGCTCTTCCGAGCCCACGTGCGTATCGACCGCCCGGGCGGGCTGTCCCTCACCCACGACGACCTGCCCGAGATCGCCTCCCTCGCCGCGAGCACCGGCGACCGCTGGCTGCTGGGCCAGTTGTGCGGACTGCGTGCGGAGACCGCCCTCCAGGAGGGGCGCTACGACGACGCCCGGGCGGACTTCGAGACCGCCCTGCGGTACGCGGAGCAGCTCGGTGCCCTCACCGAGGTGCCGCTGCTGCTCGCCCGCATCGCCGACGTGTGGTTCCGCCGCGGCGACACCGGCCAGGCCGACCGGCTGGCACGGCGCGCCGTCGCGGAGGCCGAACACCTGGGCATCAGGGACGCGCTGACGCTGGGTGTCTTCCTCCGCGCGGTCGCCGCCACCGAGGCCGGGGACCTCGTCTCGGCCCGGGTGCTCCACGGGCAGGCCGAGGAGCACGCCGCGGCGGGTTCGCCGCCCGCGATGTTCGACGTCATGCTGCGGATTCTGGACGCCCGGATCACCGCCTCCGAGGGGACCGGACCGCCCGCGGCGGCCGTTCGCAAGATCACCACCGCGCTGCGGCTCGGCCTGGAGATCGGTATCCCGGAACACCTGGTGGGCCAAGCCCTGCTGACCGCGGGCTACATCCTGCACCTCGCGGGTCGGCACGCGGCGGCGGTCGAGTTCGCCGACGCGGCGCGCCGACGGCGCGGAAAGCTGCCCGCGAGCGTTCCCGAACTCCGCCTCGACCGCACGATCCGCGCCTGCTCCCCGGCCGGTGGCGCCTACTCCCCGGCCGGTGGCACCGCCGCCCGCCGCCCGCCGCTGACCGGTGCCGGGGCCGTCGAGCGGTTGGCCGAGCTGTGCGGCCAGTTCGGTGCCGACAGCTCCACGGAGACGGCGCCGCCCACCGTCGCGGGGTGACGTTTCACCACCAGCCGCACCGTACGGTCCCCGCTGCCGGAGCTGAGCGTCACCGTGTCCCGCGTGATCTCGATGACGTGCCGCGCGGGCGGTGCGGGCGGCGGTGCCGGGCGGGGCGGGCTGGGCCGCGGCGGCGCCGGGGCGGGCTCCGGAGGCGGTGTCCGGCGCGGCGGTTCCGGCTTGCCGGGCTCGGCCGCGGGAGCCGGCGCCGGGCTCGTCGCGGGGCGCGGCTCCTCCGCCTCCTTCCGCGGCGGCGCCGGATCGGGCGCGGCAGGTCCCGGCCCCGGCGTGCCCGGCCGCGGCGCCGGGTCGGGCTTCCGCGGCGGCTCGCTCGGCTCACCGGGCCTGCCGGGGGCGGCGGTCGGTGCGGGGTGCCGGGCCTCCGGCTTCTCGGAGGGTTCGTCGGCGCCGCCGCTCAGCGCGTACGCGAGCACCGCACCGGCCGCCGCCACCACCCCCAGCCCGATGCCGGCCTTCGCCGGGGCGCCGAGCCCTTCGGAGGCCGCACCGCCGGCCCCGGCACTTCCGCCGCTGCCCGCTGCCGCGCCGCCTGCCGCCGCCGCGCCGCCGCCTGCCGCTGCCGCGCCGCCTGCCGTCGGCGCACCGGTGCCGAGCAGCGCACCGAACGCCTGGGCGCCGCCGGTCGTTCCGAACCAGCCGACCAGAGCCACCGGCACCAGCAGCCTGATGTGCTCGTTCAGGTCCCGGACCTCCGACGCCGCCTGGTGGCAGGCCGGGCACTCCTCCAAGTGCCGGGCCAGTCCGCGCTCGGCCCGCATCCGCAGCCCACCGCGCGCATAGGCGCCCAGCCGGTCCGCGTACCGCGCGCACTCTCCGCCCTCGGTCGTCAGCGCCTGGCTCACATGGGCCTGCAGATAGGCCTGCTTGAGGTGTTCCCGCGCCCGGTGGGCCGCCGTCGCCGTGGCGCCGCGGGTCTTTCCCAGCAGCGGCGCCACCTCCTGCGGCGGCACGCCCTCGACGGCCGTGTGCCACAGCAGCATCCGGTCGTACTCGGACAGGCTGCGGAACGCCCGGACGATCAGCCTCTGCTCCGCCTCTCGCATCGCGCGCACCTCGGCACCGGGCGCCAGCGTCTCGCCCTCGCCGGCCGCGGTGCCGGCCGCCGCCTGCGCGAATGCCGCGAAGTCGTCCACCAGCCGCTCGCGCCGCCGGGTCCGTGCCCAGTCCGCCGCCACCCGCCGCACGGAGGCGAGGAGATAGGCGCGGACCGACGCTTCGGGCCCCTTGCCGCCGCGCACGGCCTGCAACGTGCGCGCGAAGACCTCGCCCGTGAGGTCCTCCGCGGTGTCCGCGTCCCGGCAGCAGGTCCGGGCGTAGCGGCGCACCGGCTCGGCGTGCCGCCGGTACAGCTCCTCGTACGCCCTGTCGTCGCCCTCCCGCATCCGGGCGAGCAACTCCACGTCGGAGACGCCGTGGCCGCTGTGCCCGCTCCGGACCCCGCGCTCGGTACCGCGGGGCGGGCGGCCGGCATCACAGCGACTCCCGTGGTCCTCCGAGCGGCCGGGCCGCCGCCGCTGCTCGGGCACCTGGCGCCCGGCGGCGTTCCCGGGCCGCCCCTGGGCGGGGTCCGGGCCGGACCGTCCGGGCCTCTGCTCCCTGTCACCACCCATAGCCGCGACTTCCGTACTCGCCCTGCGTGCTGACCATCGCGTCAGAGTGGCACAGCCCCGGCGGACCGGAACCCGACAAGCAGACCAACCACTCGTTCGGGTTGTTCCGTACGGTTCTGCGAATGCCGAGGCGGGCCGTCAGCCGTCCGCGGCCCCGGGGCAGTCCGACAGCCCGCGAACAGCGCGCCGCCGCCAGCCGCAAGGCGTCCGCGGCAGGCGACGAGGCCGTGCGGAACGCCGGACGGCAGGCGGCGACCGACGGGACGGCCGAGCGGCCGCCCGCCGACAAGTGGTGCGCCGGACGGCAGGTAGCGCCCCGCCCGATCAGCCCCCGATCAGCGCCCGCTGCGGGAGCGCAGTCCCTCCAGCAGGATGTCCAGCAACCGGGTCGAGGCAGCGGCCTGCTGCGCCGCGTCCGGCAGCGACGGCGCGGCGGTCGCTATCACCAGCAGCACATCACCGACGGTCACGTCCGGCCGCAGTTCGCCCGCCGCCCGCGCCCGCTCGACCAACTGCCCGACGACCTGCAGCAGCTCGGCCGCCCCGGGATCGTCCTCCAGCCCGTCGTACGCCGCGCCCGAACCGCCCTCGGCGGTCACCGCTGCGGCCGGAGCACGTTCCACCAGCCGCAGTTCCGGCTGGCCGCCCTCGGCGCGGGCGGGCGCCTCCGCGGACTGGCCCGGCGCCGACGTGCGCTGCGGAGGCACCCGCAGCGCGCTCTCGGCCCGGCCCTCGCGGCCCTCGGCCCGGAGTATCCGGGGCGGCAACAGCCGTCCGGCCCCGGAGGCGACCGAAGTACGCAGGAAGCGGGAGAGCGCCGACCAGGGTTCCTCCTCCTGGCCCAGCGCGGCCCGCGCCTGTTCGGTCAACCGTGCTGTCTCTTCCTCGGCTATCCGCCTGACCAGCACGTCCTTGCTCGGGAAACGGCGGTAGACCGTCCCGACCCCCACCCGTGCCCGGCGTGCGACGTCCTCCATCGGCGCGCCGTAGCCCAGCTCGCCGAAGACCTCGCGCGCCGCGCGCAGTACGTGCTCCAGATTCCGCTGTGCGTCCACCCGCAGCGGAGCGGTCCGCCGCGCGGTCGCGGTCGCGGTGGCGTGTGCGGTGGCCTGGCTCTCCGTGACGGTCGGGACAGCGGTCGGCGCCGCCCCCGCACGAGAGCCGTGCATACCCTGAATGCGCATCGTTGTTCCCCCGGTAAATCCCTGTCTCCCCCCGGAGACCCCCGCGTCCGCGGGGCCGGGATACGGCGCACTGGTCCAGAGGCCGCACCCGCTGGGGTACGAACATAGTTGAGCCCACCCCGAGAGAGAAGAGGGCGTCCGGGCACGGCCCTCCGACAGCCGAACCCCGGTATCGGCCGTACCGCGGACCGACCCCCTGCCCACCTGCCCGATACCCCTCGTGACCTGCGCGGACCGTACCCTCTACGACATCAGCGGTACCACGGGTGCCCGGCGCGCCCTGGTCACATGATTGACGTGTCCTGTGGACAAACGAGGGGCCGAGGGTGCGTCATGGTCAGGTGACGAAGGCCACGAAGGAACCTGCGGAACCCGCGCGCATCCTCGTCGTCGGCGGCGGCTACGTCGGCATGTACACGGCTCTGCGCCTCCAGCGCAGACTCAAACAGCGCCTCAGGCACGCCGCCGGCGTGGTCGAGGCCGCCGCGCCGGACGCGCCGGACGCGCTGGGTACCCCGGGCGCGCCCGTCGCCTCGTCACTGGAGTCCGCCGCCGGGGTCATCATCACGATCCTCGACCCCGACCCGTACATGACGTACCAGCCGTTCCTGCCCGAGGCCGCGGCCGGATCGATCTCCCCCCGGCACGTCGTCGTCCCGCTGCGCCGGGTACTGCCGGACTGCCAGGTCATCGTCGGCGAGGCGCGCACCATCGACCACGCACGCCGTGTCGCGCACATCAGCACACTCGCCACGGAGGAGGCCGACGCCGCCCGCGCGGGCCGCGCGGCCCCGGGGGAGCACCCCGAGCCGCAGACCCTCGAACTGCCCTACACCGAACTCGTGCTGGCACCCGGATCCGTCGCGCGCACGCTCCCGGTGCCCGGCCTGGCCGAGCACGGCATCGGATTCAAGACCGTCGAGGAGGCCATCGGCCTCCGCAACCACGTGCTCGAACAGCTCGACATCGCCTCCTCCACCCGGGACCCCGCCCTCCGGGACGCCGCCCTCACCTTCGTCTTCGTCGGCGGCGGCTACGCGGGCGTCGAGGCGCTGGCCGAACTGGAGGACATGGCCCGCTACGCCTGCCGCTACTACCACAACATCACCGCCGACGACCTGCGTTTCCTGCTGGTGGAGGCCAGCGACCGGATCCTGCCCGAGGTCGGAGCCGAGATGGGCGGGTACGCGCTGCGCGAGCTGCGTGCCCGCAACATCGACGTGCGCCTGGAGACCCGCCTGGACTCGTGCGAGAACAGGGTCGCCGTCCTCAGCGACGGCTCCCGCCACCCCGCGCGCACCCTGGTGTGGACGGCCGGCGTCAAACCCCACCCCCTGCTGGCCCGCACCGGACTGCCGGTCACCGGGCGCGGCAAGCTCAAGTGCGCGGCCACCCTGCGCGTCGAGGGGACCGAGCACGCCTGGTCGGCCGGCGACGCGGCGGCCGTCCCCGACCTCACCGCCGACACAGAGCCGACGGACGGCGCGGAGCCCCCGCTGTGCGCCCCCAACGCGCAGCACGCCGTCCGGCAGGCGCGCAGCCTCGCCGACAACCTCGCCGCGGTCGGCGAAGGCCGGGAACCCACCCCCTACCGGCACTCCTACGCCGGATCCGTCGCCTCCCTCGGGCTGCACAAGGGCGTCGCCCACGTGTACGGACGGAAACTCAAGGGCTACCCTGCCTGGTTCATGCACCGCGCCTACCACCTCAGCCGGGTGCCGACCTTCAACCGGAAGGCACGGGTGCTGGCGGAATGGGTACTCTCCGGCCTGTTCAAGAGGGAGATCGTCTCCCTCGGCTCGCTGGAGCACCCCCGTGCCGAGTTCGAATCCGCGGCGGGCACCGTACGGCGCCCCGACGAGAACTGAGGGTTCCACCGGCACGGTGGGCCACACTGGACATGTGACCATGGGTGGGCCCGCGCCTGCGAAGCGTGACCCCGAAGCGGTCCGGAGCGACCGAGCGAACACCGCGAACACCGCGAACCACACAAGGAATCGGACGACGTGAACTTCACGCGCTGGAGCGCCCGACTGCCCGGCACACAGCGGCGCACCGCAGCCGCCCAGGCCGCGATAAAGGCGCGAGCGCGGTCGGCCGGGACCTCCGGCAGCGGCTCGGACGACGGCAACGGGACCACCCGCCGCGGCGGTGCCGCCGGCGGCACCGCGGACGGGGAGGCGGAAGCGGGCGGCGGGGAACCGCCGGCCGGCCCGACCGCCGCTCCCGCGGCCGCCCCGCCAGCCACCTCCGGCTCCGACCGCCCGGCGCTGCCCGGCCGGGCGGCCCACCCGCACGACGACGTCCCCGACAACCCCACCGTCCCGGCGGCCCGCAGCCGCCCGCCCGCCGCGGCCGAAGCGGGCTCCCCCGCCGGCCCCGGCGCGGAGACCGCGCCGGACTCCGTCCCGGCCCCCGCATCCGGTCCGGGACGGGAAGCCGCGCCGGGGCGGGAAGCCGCTCCCGGGACCGGCGCCGGAGCAGGCGCCGGAGGAGATGCCGAGGCGGGCGCCGGGACCGCGTCCGACGAGGCGGGGTGGCAGCGCAGACGGGCCATCGACGCGCTCCCGGTCCGCGCCCTGCTCGGGGAGGTCCCGGCGCTGGCCGCCGTCGTGCACGGCCCCGAGCACCGCATCGCCTTCGTCAACGACGCCTACAGCCGCGTCTTCGGACCCCGCCCCACCGGGGCGGCGGCCCGCGAAGCCCTGCCCGAACTCGTCGAACTCGGCCTGCTCCCGCTGATGGACCAGGTCCGGCGCAGCAGTCGGCCACGTACGGTCAAATCCCGCCGCGTCCCGCCGCAGCAGGGCGCGCCCGGCGGCAGACGGCGCCCCGGCTACTACACCTTCACCTGCACCCCGATCAGCACCTCGGGCGACAGCGGAGTGCTCATCTTCGCCGCGGACGTCACCGACCAGGTGGAGGCCGCGGAGCGGCTGCGCGCCAGCGAACGCCGGCAGCGCGAGGCCGCTGTCACCCTCCAGCGCAGCCTGCTGCCCCAGGAGTTGGAGCAGCCCGACGACCTGCGCGTGGCCGCCACCTACCAGCCCGGCGGAACGGACGCCGCCGTCGGCGGCGACTGGTACGACGTCATCACCCTCGGCGCCGGCCGCACCGCGCTCGTCATCGGCGACGTCATGGGCCGGGGCGTACGCGCCGCCGCCGTCATGGGCCAGCTCCGCACGGCGGTCCGCGCCTACGCGCGGCTCGATCTGCCGCCGCACGAGATCCTGCAACTCCTCGACGGACTCGCCGCCGAGATCGACGCCTCCCAGATCGCCACCTGCGTCTACGCCGTCCACGACCCCAACGAGGGCTGCCTCAGCTACGCCTCCGCCGGACACGTGCCCATCCTGGTGCGGGACGCGGACGGCACCGTCCTGCGGGCCACCGAGCACACCGGCCCGCCGCTGGGCACCGGCGGCTGGCTGCACACCTCCGGCAGCCTGCCGCTGCCGGAGGGAGCCACCGCCGTCCTCTACACCGACGGCCTGATCGAACGCCGGGACGCCGACATCGACGAGGGCGTAGCCGCACTCGAACACGCCTTCGCAGGCGCCACCGGCTCCCCCGACATCGTCTGCGACCGGCTGCTGCGCGCCCTGGGCATCACCGAGGACCACGACGACGACGTGGCGCTCCTCGTCTTCCAGCACCCCGCACGGACCGGCCCCGACGCCGAGCTGTTCCACAACGCGGCACTCGACCTGCTCGGCGGCACCGAAGCGGCCCCGCGCGCCCGCGCCTTCGCCTCCGGCGTCCTGGCCTCCTGGCGCTTCCCGACCGAACTCCGCGACCTCGGCGTCCTGGCCGCCAGCGAACTGGTCGCCAACTCCCTCCAGCACGGCACCCCGCCCATGCGGCTGCTGCTGCGCCGCACCGACCGCCGCCTGATCATCGAGGTCACCGACGGCGACGACCACCTCCCGCGCCGCTGCCGCGCCGAACCGGGCGACGAGGCCGGGCGCGGTATCTCGATCATCGCGACGATCGCCTCGGCATGGGGGAGCCGCCGCACTCCGGGCGGCGGCAAGTCCGTGTGGTGCGAGTTCGCCCTGCCCGGCGGCAGGTAGGTGCGCACGGCCGACAGGCGCCCGCGGCCGGAGCAGTCGGACGGCCGGACGGAACCCGGGTCCCGTCCGGCCCTGAAGCCGTCCGTACCGCGGAACCTCAGCAGGCTGCCCCGACGGGCTGCTCCTCGACGGCCGGACGGGTGGATTCCCCGCGCGCCACGATGACCGAACCGGGCCGGTCCTCGCGGTCGGTGAGCCGCCGTCCCAGCACCAGCGCCAGCCCGGCGACGCCCAGGCAGCACAGCACCAGCACCACGATGTACGCCGACCAGGCACCCGCCGCGGCGAGCGCCCCGCCCACGGCAGGGCCCACGGCCAGCGCCAACTGCTTCACCAGCGCGAAAGCGGAGTTGTACTGGCCCACCAGGCGCGCCGGAGCCAGATCCGCGACCAGCGGCGCCACGGTGGGCGACAGCATGGTCTCGCCGATCCCGAACAGCGCGTAGGTACCGATGAGCAGCGCGGTCGCCACCGCCTGCGCCCCGTGCACAAATCCGGACGCCCCCGCGGCCAACCACGCGACCGTCCAGATCAGGCCCACCAGAGCCACGACCCGGCTGCGCCGGCGCCGCTCCACGAGCCGCAGCACCACGAACTGGGCCAGCACGATCATCGCGGTGTTGGCAGCCAGCGCGATCCCGAGCGTGGACGTCGAGATCCGGGTGACCTCCACCGCGTACGCCGACAGCCCCGACTCGAACTGCCCGTAGCAGCCGAAGAAGATCACGAACCCCAGGACGCACAGCAGCACCATCGACCGGTCCCGCAGCAGCACGCCCCATCCCGAGCCCCGCGCGCCGCCGGCCTCGGCGCCTCCCTCGGCCGCCATGGCCGCCGGACGGCTCATCCGCACCGTCACCAGCACCGCGAGCAGCACCAGGAACATCGTCGCCTCGATGACGAACAACAGGGTGAAGCTCGCCGGGTCGTGCTCGTCGACGAGCATGCCGCCCAGCAGCCCGCCGACCCCGAGCCCGAGGTTGTTGAGGAAGAACTGGGTGGCGAAGGCACGGGAGCGGGACCCCGGCGTGGAGCACCACACGATCATCGTCGCGAGCGCGGGCTGCAGCACGGCGATCCCGGCACCCATCACGGCGGAGGCGACCAGCACGGCGGCCGCGCCGGTCGACAGGCCGAAGCCCAGTGCGCCCAGTGCGGCCGAAACGGCACCGACGACGACCATCACCATGGGGCCGTTCCGGTCGATGACGCGCCCGGTGAAGGGCAGCACGAGCAGCGCGGCGGCGGCGAACGCGGCGAGCACCGCGCCCGCCGTACCGTCGCCGAGTTCCCGCACCCGTGCGACGTAGACGAAGAGGAACGGCACCGTGAAGCCGTTGCCGAACGCCGCCAGCGCGTTTCCGAGCTGGATCCGCCGCAGCGCGGCGGCCTTCGCCGAGGACGCCGAGGACGCCGAGGACGCAGCCGTGGTCAACACTCACCTACCTGAGTCGAGGGGGAACAAGGAGTACAGCTACGAAGACTTCGAAGCTAAAGTTCGATCCTAAAGAATACACAGCGCAAGCGTTTAGAGCGAATGAGTTGCCGTGCGATACTGCGCACATGCCGGACCGACAACCGACGCTCGACGAGCAGATCGCCATCTACCAGCGGGAGTACCGCGAGCTCGACCCCCAGGTGGAGAAGGTGGTCAACGCGCTGAGCAGGCTGGACCGCAGGATGAGCGTGGCCTACGGGCGCCAGCTCGCGACGCTCGGTCTCAGCAGCCCGGAGTGGGAGGTCCTCAAGGAGCTCGTCATGGCCGGCAGCCCCTACCAGCTCTGGCCCGGCACCATCGCCAGACGGCTCGGCCTCACCCCGGCCGCGATGACGCACCGCATCGACCGGATGCTCACCCAGGACCTCGTCACCCGTGAGCGTGACCCGGACAACCGGGTCCGGGTCATCGTCGGTCTCACCGACACCGGCCGGGAGAAGTGGCTCGAGGTCATGCGCATGGCCTCCGTCTTCGAGGAGGAACTCCTCCAGGACCTCGCCACCGAGGAGCGGGTGCAGCTGGGCGACCTCCTCACCCGTCTCCTGCGCCGTGTCGAGCACGCCCAGCCCGACGCCGGCGGCCGCCTCACCGACCTCGACTGACGGCCGGTGCCGTCGGCGGCCCCTCCGGTCCGCGGACTGCCGGACGCCCGGCGGGAGTTGGTCCGCCACCGACGCATCCAGATCCCGGCCCGACGCCGTTTGACACCGCCACAAGTGATCCGTAAGGTTCCTCGGGTTGTCAGCGGCCGGTCACGGCTTCTGGTGACACTTCCCGCCGTTCCGGCGGATCCTCTACTACTGAGCACTCTCCCTTTGCGGGGGTCTGTTCGTCGTGCTTT
>NZ_ALAP01000089.1 GCF_000280905.1 Streptomyces sp. AA1529
TGGATAGCGACGGGTTCCGGCTCCTACCTCTCCGCCGACGGCGCCGGGTTCAAACCGCTGCTGCGCGCCCTCGCCGGGATCGGGCTGCTCACGCTCGCCGCGCTGCCGCTCGTCGTCGCCCTCGTCCGCGCCGTCCGCTCCCGCCGTGCGGCCTCCCGCAGCGCCGCAGTGCCCTGCGCGGGCGATCCGCTGCGCGGCACCGCCGATCTGTGGATCTGGCTGGCGGCCTCGTTCGGAGCCGCCACCGTGGGCTTCCAGTTCTTCGGGCACTACTTCCTCCAGCTCGTGCCGCCCCTCGCGGTCCTCGGTGCCGTGGCGCTGCACGGGCTGACCGCGCGGGCCGCCACCGCTGCGCTGGCCGCGACGGCCTTCCTGGCCTGCGCGTTCGTCGGCTGGGGCTTCACCGCCAGCCGGGCCGAGGTCGACCATGCGCGCCGACTGGCCGACACCGTGCGCTCCTACACCGACCGCAAGGACCGGGTGCTGCTGTGGGGCATGCACCCGGAGGGGTACTGGCTGTCCGAGCGGTCACCCGCCTCCCGCTATCTGACCGCCGGGTTCCTCACCAACTTCAGCGGCGGACGCGGCGAGGCCCGGGTGGGCGAGCGCTACGCGATGGACGGCGCCTGGCCGCAATTCGAGCGCGAACTGCGCAGGAGGCCGCCGGAGCTGATCGTGGACGACTCGCGCGGCAAACGGTACGGCGTCCAGCAGATCCCCACGCTGCGCCGCCATCTCGCCCGCCACTACGAGAAGGTGGCGACCATCGACGGTTCGTCGTTCTATCTGCGCAACCGGCCCGACCTCCGCTCCACCTCCCGGGCGGGCCACGCGCCGCAAGCCCGCTGACCGCGCCCGCCGCCCGGCTCGCACTTCGCCCCGCCCGCCACATCCATCTCATCGGCCCCATGCGGCCCCCGGTTGTCCAGCTTCCGCTCCCCGGCTGATCGCCTGCTGTTCGCCTGCGGCGGCTACGTTCGCCGCCGCAGGCGCCGGGGCGTCGCACGCGGTTCAGCCACGGCACGGGGGAAACGGGTGGTCAGCTTGTCGTTCGAGCAGGAGTGGGCCGGACTCAAGGCCGCGTACGCGCCGGAGGCCACGGCGCACACGCGGCTCGCCGGGACCGGCGGAACCGGAGAGTGCGGCAGCGGGTCCGGTGGCGGCCGGCAGGCCGGGCCGCGGCTCCATGTGACCGCCCACGTGCTGCGGGGCCGCGCGGGCCGCGCCGGGACGGTTCGGGGCCAGTTCCTGAAGGCGGACGACGAGGTCATGCGGGAGACCGGCGAGATCACCGGCAGTCTCGGCGGCTTCCGGACCGAGACCGCGCTCGCCACCTTCCAGGAGCGCTGGCGCGACCAGATGTCCTACGTCGAGGAGCAGTTCTCCGGCACGGCGTCCGCGCTGCGCACCGCCGCCGGCGCGTTCACCACCGAGGACCACCGCCGCAGGACGGACATCGACCGCATCGCGGCCGCCACGGACCGCGGCGGCCGGGGCGGCGGGAGCCCGGCCGCCGGGAACGGCGGCGGAACGCACAACGGCAGTGCTCTCCCGGCCATGAGCGGCTCCCGATGAGCGACGGGCTCGGCTACCCCGAGGTACGGCACGCCGACCTCACCCCGCTGAGCGAGGCCGTGGCCAGGTGGAAGACCGCACCGGGCAAATTCGAGCAGGTCGCCACCAACTTCGCCACCGAGGTCGTCAAGGGCCTGGCCGACTCGGACTGGGAGGGCGAGAGCGCCGAGGCGGCCTGGCGCAGGTTCCGCACCGTGCGGGCCCAACTGCTGGCCGCCCAGGAGGAGGCGCGCCGGACGCACAGCGTGCTGTCCGAGGCGCTGGGCAGGTTCCGCTCGGCCCAGAAGGTGCTCCAGGACATCGTCGACGAGCTCGAGGGCCATGAGCATCTGCGGCTCGACCCGCGCGACGGCACCGTCTCCCTGAAGCTCACGGACGAGGAGGAGCAGCACCGCACCCTGTGGGCCAAGGCCTACCGCGAGATCATCACCGGCTACCGGGACCGCACCCTCGCGGCGCTCGACAGCGCGGACCAGGCCGACCGGGACCTGGCGCACGCGCTGACGGCCGACGTCAACGGCACCGCGCGCGGCTTCAACGACCGGGCGTACGACAGCCTGGCGGCCGCCCGTGCCCGGGCGGCCCGGGACCTGAAGGAGGCCCTGCGCCTGGCGCGGGCCGAGAACGGCACGACCAGCTCCGCCCGGCTGGAGCGGATCACCGCGCTGATCACCCGGCACAGCCAGGACCCGGAATTCGCCGCGCGGTTCGCCACCGAACTCGGGGCCGAGCGGACGCTGCGGCTCTGGTACAACGCCACCCATCCGCACCATCCGGACCATCCGGACACCGAGATCGACGACGCGGCGTGGTGGAAGTCGGCCTCGGTGCTCCAGGAGTCGCTGAGCACCACGCTGGCCAACGCCACGCAACTGGACACCCCCGCGATGCGGCAGTGGCAGCAGGACATGATCGCGCTGGGCGACCAGCGGCTGGAGAGCAGCGGCGGCCGGACACACCCCTACGGCTTCCAGCTCATGAGCAACCTGATGCACTCGGGCACCTACGACGCCGGGTTCCTGAACCGCTACGGAGACCGGCTCGTGGCCTGGGACGAGAAGCTCAACACCCGCGACGGCTACGCCTACTGGGCCAATTCCGCGGACACCGACGACCTCGACCCCGGCGGTGCCCCGGGCAGCACCGGACACGACGCGCTGGTCGGCTTCCTGGAGGCCCTGGGGCACAACCCCGGCGCCGCCACCACCTTCTTCGCACAGCCCGCGGACGTCGGCGGGGTGGTGGACCGCGACGGCGAACTCGACGACCGCCTGGCCTACCTGACCCAGGACCGCAACTGGATCTTCGACGGCAACACCGGTGCGGGCCCCCGCGAGCTGCCCGGGCACGAAGCGCTCGGCCACGCCCTCACCGCCGCCGCCACCGGCTACGCCTGGGACGATCCGCAACTGACCGGGAAGGAACCGGAGCTCTTCCGGCACGGCGGCGACCGGCGCACCGCCGCGACCGCGGACGTCATGGAGCAGGTCGTCCACGTCTACGGCGGCCCGGCGGGCCCCCGACTGCTGCACGAGCAGCCCGCGCTCGCGCCGAGCCTCGGCGCGCTGGGCGGCGCCTATGTGGACGACATCAACCGCGCGGTCTCCGGAGTCGGTGACTCGCTCCAGAGCACCGGCGCCTTCCCGCCCGGCTACCAGGGCGCCGCCGCGCTCAGCCGGGGGCAGGCCGTCGACTTCCTCAGCGTGCTGGGCCAGAACGAGACGTCGCACGGTCTGATGAACCAGGCCGAACACCTCTACACGCTGGACAGGCTGGCCCGGAACCCGCCGTCCGCGAGCGAGGAGAGCTGGGCGGCGGGGCGGCGGGTGCTGCTCACCGAAGCCGAGGCCCGGGGCACCCTCGACCACTCCCGGGTGCAGCACATCGAGGCGCAGTACGCCGCCGACAGCGCCGAGGCCCAGCGGGCCTTCCGCGAGTCGGCGAACTGGACCCGGGTCGGCATCAGTTCCTCGGCGCCCGCCCTCGCCAACGGCATCCTCTCGGTGGTCGGGAAGAGCGGACCGTGGGGCGTGGTGATTCCCATCGCACAGGCGGGCGGGGTGGAGTTCGCGAAACTCTTCCACGACGACGCGGTTTTCGGCGGACCCGATCTGCCCGATCCCCCGGAGAACACGGATCAGTTCTTCGCCCGGGGGGAGCGGGATCTCGGATCGACCGCGGAGAAATATCTGGAGAACTACGGGAAGGGCCCGGATGTGACCGGGGATCTCGCCGACGACATCAAGTCCAAGTACTTGGCCGTCGGTCCGCAGGGCGACGCATTCGAGGGCCGCGAGCCCTATACGGGGTAAGACGCGGCTGCCCGGGCGGCCGGAAGTCTTTCCGGGAACGCGACGGCCCGCTCCCGGCACTCCGCGAGGAGCGCCGGGAGCGGGCCGTCGGATCCCGCCGGGCTGCCCGGCGGAGGAGCGCTAGCGGCTCACTCCGGAATGCTGGCGAGGCCCGGGGCCAGGAAGCGGCGCCCGGTGGCGCGCTCGCTGACACCCTCGCGGTCCAGGTAGGGCGTGACCCCGCCGAGGTGGAAGGGCCAGCCGGCACCGGTGATCAGGCACAGGTCGATGTCCTGGGCCTCGGCCACCACGCCCTCGTCCAGCATCAGCCGGATCTCCTCCGCGATGGCGTCCAGCGCCCGCTCCCGCACCTGCTCCTCCGTCAGGACGGTGTCGCCGACCTGGAAGAGTGCGGCGACCTCCGGGTCCAGCTCCTGGGTGCCCGGCACGTAGAGGTTCCGCTTGCCGGCCTCGACGACCCGGCCCAGGTTCTCGGAGACGGCGAACCGGTCCGGGAAGGCGGCGTGCAGGGTGCCCGCGACGTGGTGCGCGACGGCCGGGCCGACCAGCTCCAGCAGCTGGATCGGCGACATCGGCAGCCCGAGCGGCGCCAGCGCGCGGTCCGCGGTCTCGACCGGGGTGCCCTCGTCGATGGAGCGCAGCACCTCGCCGAGGAACCGGGTCAGCACCCGGTTGACGACGAACGCGGGGGCGTCCTTGACCAGGACAGCGGTCTTCTTCAGCTTCCTGGCGACACCGAACGCGGTGGCCAGCGCCGCGTCGTCGGTCTGCTCGCCCCGCACGATCTCCAGCAGCGGGAGGATGGCGACCGGGTTGAAGAAGTGGAAGCCCACGACCCGCTCGGGGTGCTTGAGCTGCGAGGCCATCTCGCTGACGGACAGCGAGGAGGTGTTCGTCGCGAGGATGGCGTGCTCCGGCACGGCCGCCTCGACCTCGGCGAACACCTGCTGCTTGACGCCCATCTCCTCGAAGACGGCCTCGATCACGAAGTCGGCGTCGGCGAACGCGGTCGCCTTGTCGAGCGAACCGGTCACCAGGGCCTTGAGCCGGTTGGCCTTGTCCTGGTTGACGCGGCCCTTGAGCAGCAGCTTGTCGATCTCCTCGTGGCAGTAGGCCACACCCTTGTCGACCCGCTCCTGGTCGATGTCGGTCAGTACGACCGGCACCTCCAGACGGCGCGCGAACAGCAGACCGAGCTGCGAGGCCATCAGCCCGGCGCCGACCACGCCGACCTTGGTGACCGGACGCGCGAGGTCCTTGGAGGGGGCGCCCGCCGGGCGCTTGGCGCGCCGCTGCACCAGGTTGAAGGCGTAGATGCCGCTGCGCAGCTCCCCGCCCATGATCAGATCGGCGAGCGCCTGGGTCTCGGCCTCGAAACCCTTGCGCAGATCGCCGTTCTTGGCCGCGGCGATGATGTCCAGGGCGCGGTAGGCGGCCGGAGCCGCACCGTGCACCTTGCTGTCGGCGATCTGCCGGCCGCGCTCGACGGCCGCGTCCCACGCCTCGCCGCGGTCGATCTCGGCGCGTGCCACCTCGATCTCGCCCTTGAGCACGGCGGCGGTCCAGCGCAGCGACTCCTCCAGGAAGTCGGCGCCCTCGAACAGCGCGTCGGCGATGCCCAGCTCGTAGACCTGGGCGCCCTTGAGCTGCCGGTTCTGGTTGAGCGAGTTCTCGACGATGACGCTGACCGCGCGGTCGGCGCCGATCAGGTTCGGCAGCAGGGCGCAGCCGCCCCAGCCGGGTACCAGGCCCAGGAAGACCTCGGGCAGCGAGAAGGCGGGCAGCGCGGCCGAGACGGTGCGGTAGGTGCAGTGCAGTCCCGCCTCGACGCCGCCGCCCATCGCCGCGCCGTTGTAGTAGGCGAAGGTGGGCACGGCCAGGTCGGACAGCCGGACGAAGACGTCGTGGCCGCCCTTGCCGATGGCGACTGCGTCCTCGTGCCGCTTCAGCAGCTCGACGCCCTTGAGGTCGGCGCCGACCGCGAAGATGAAGGGCTTGCCGGTGAGGCCGACGCCCTTGATCTCGCCGTCCGCAGCCTCCTTCTCCACCTGGTCGAGGGCGGCGTTGAGGTTGGCCAGCGACTGCGGCCCGAAGGTGGTGGGCTTGGTGTGGTCCAGCCCGTTGTCCAGCGTGATCAGGGCGAACCGGCCCGCGCCGGACGGCAGGTCGAGGTGGCGTACGTGCGCCTGGGTGACGACCTCGTCCGGGAACAGCTCGGCCGCACCCTTCAGCAGCTCAGCGGTGCTCATTCTTACTTGCCCTCCCAGTGGGGGTTCTCCCAGATGACGGTCCCGCCCATGCCGAAGCCGACGCACATGGTGGTCAGGCCGTAGCGGACGTGCGGCTGCTCCTCGAACTGGCGGGCGAGCTGGGCCATCAGCCGCACGCCGGAGGAGGCCAGCGGGTGGCCGAAGGCGATGGCGCCGCCGTACTGGTTGACGCGCGGGTCGTCGTCGGCGATGCCGTAGTGGTCCAGCAGCGCGAGCACCTGGACGGCGAACGCCTCGTTGACCTCGAACAGGCCGATGTCGTCGATCGACAGGCCGGCCTGGGCCAGCGCCTTCTCGGTGGCCGGCACCGGGCCGACGCCCATCACCTCCGGCTCCACGCCGGCGAACGAGTAGGCGACCAGCCGCATCTTGACCGGCAGCCCCAGCTCCCGGGCGACGTCCTCGGCGGCGATCAGGGAGGCGGTGGCGCCGTCGTTCAGACCGGCGGAGTTGCCCGGGGTGACGCGGCCGTGCGCACGGAAGGGCGTCTTGAGCCCGGCCAGGTTCTCCAGGGTGGTGCCGGGGCGCATCGGCTCGTCGGCGGTGGCCAGGCCCCAGCCGGTCTCGCCGCCCTCGGGCGAGGTGCGGCGGATCGAGATCGGCACCAGGTCCGGCTGGACCTTGTCGTTCGCGTACGCCTTGGCGGCCTTCTCCTGGCTGCGGACCGCGAAGGCGTCGGCGCGCTCCTTGGTCAGGTGCGGGAAGCGGTCGTGCAGGTTCTCGGCGGTCATGCCCATGAACATGGCCGACTCGTCGACCAGCTTCTCCGAGACGAAGCGCGGATTGGGGTCCACGCCCTCGCCCATCGGGTGGCGGCCCATGTGCTCGACACCGCCGGCGACGACGAGGTCGTAGGCGCCGAAGGCGATCGATCCGGCGGTCGTCGTCACGGCCGTCATCGCGCCCGCGCACATCCGGTCGATGGAGTAGCCGGGGACGGTCTTCGGCAGCCCCGCGAGGATCCCGGCGGTGCGGCCCAGGGTCAGCCCCTGGTCACCGATCTGGGTGGTCGCCGCGACGGCGACCTCGTCGATGCGCTCCGGAGGCAGGTCGGGGTTGCGGCGCAGCAGCTCGCGGATGCACTTGACGACCAGGTCGTCGGCGCGGGTCTCGTGGTAGATGCCCTTGGGGCCCGCCTTGCCGAACGGTGTGCGAACGCCGTCGACGAAGACGACGTCCCTTGCGGTACGAGGCACGTTGGCTCTCCTCCAGGTGCGGCCAGGGGTCGGTCGACCCCCATGCTACTTGCCGGTAACCAGGTGGCAAGGGGCCGCCCGGCCGAGGGGCACACGTCACATCGCCAGGTGCGCACCGCGCCCCGCCGCACACTCACCCGGAGAGCGGAGGACCGCCTCCGGGCGCCGCTCAGGCCGAGGCCGTCAGCGCGACGCGCAGCAGCTCGGCGGTCTGCCCGATCTGCCACTCACGCGCCCCCAGCGCCCGCAGCGCACCGGAGACCGCCTCCGCGGTCGCCTCCGCCGGCGGCTCCCAGCACAGCCGGCGCACCGTGTCCGGGGTCAGCAGATTCTCCTGCGGCAGGTTCAGCTCCTCGGCGTGCTGGGTGACGGCCGCCCGGGCGGCCGCCAGCCGCGCCGCCGCGGCCGGATCCTTGTCCGCCCAGGAGCGCGGCGGCGGCGGACCGTTGGTGGCCTGCGACTGCTGCGGCAGCGCCTCGTCGGGCAGCGCGCGGGCCCGCTCGACGGCGGCCTGCCACTGGTCGAGCTGCTTGCGCCCGGCCCGCTGGCCGAACCCGGGCAGCGCCCCCAGGGCCCGCGCGTCCGCCGGCAGGGCCAGCGCCGCCTCCACGATCGCCGCGTCCGAGAGCACCTTGCCCGGCGAGACGTCCCGCTTGCGCGCCACCGCGTCCCGGGCCTGCCACAGCTCCCGCACGACGGCCATCTGCCGGCGCCGCCGCACCTTGTGCATGCCGGACGTGCGCCGCCAGGGGTCCTTGCGCGGCGGCGGGGCCGGGGCGGCCGCGATGGCTGCGAACTCCTCCCGGGCCCACTCCAGCTTCCCCTGCCGGGCCAGCTCCTCCTCCAGCGCGTCCCGCAGGTCCACCAGCAGCTCCACGTCGAGCGCGGCGTACCGCAGCCAGGGCTCGGGCAGCGGGCGGGTGGACCAGTCGACGGCCGAGTGCCCCTTCTCCAGGGCGTAGCCGAGGACGTTCTCCACCATCGCGCCCAGGCCCACCCGCGCGAAACCGGCCAGCCGGCCGGCGAGTTCGGTGTCGAAGAGCCGTGTGGGCCGCATGCCTATTTCCCGCAGGCAGGGCAGATCCTGGCTGGCGGCGTGCAGGACCCACTCGGTGCCCGCCAGCGCGGCGTCCAGCGCCGAGAGGTCCGGGCAGGCCACCGGGTCGACCAGCGCGGTGCCCGCGCCCGCGCGGCGCAACTGCACCAGATAGGCCCGCTGCCCGTAGCGGTAGCCGGACGCGCGTTCGGCGTCGACGGCCACCGGGCCGCTGCCCGCGGCGTAGGCGCCGGTCACCCGCGCCAGCTCCTCGGCCGTCACGGTGACGGGCGGAATCCCCTCGCGTGGCTCCAGAAGTGGGACCGGCGCCGGCGCTGAGTCCTGGGCAGGGGCCTGAGCTGCGGATGCTGATGCGGTCTCTTGGGCGTCGGTCACCAGCCAAGGGTATCTGCGCGCACGCAATGGCGAGCGCCCGCCGACGGAACGTTACGCCGACGGGCGCCCGGGAAGCCGACCGGCCGTGAGAAGTGGGGGGAGGGCAGGGGAGCGGCAGAGCGCCGCACGGGGGAGTGCGGGTCAGTGGATGATGCCCGTCCGCAGGGCGACGGCGACCATGCCCGCGCGGTCGCCGGTGCCCAGCTTGCGGGCGATCCGGGCGAGGTGGCTCTTGACGGTGAGCGCCGAGAGCCCCATCGACACGCCGATGGCCTTGTTGGACTGGCCCTCGGCCACCAGGCGCAGCACCTCGACCTCGCGGCCGGACAGCTCCCGGTAGCCGCCCGGGTGACCCGGGCCGCCGGGCCCGCCGCCGCCCGGCCTGCGGTGCATGCGCGCGGCGGCGGCCGCGCCGATCGGGGCGGCGCCGTGCCGGGTGGGCAGCGGGCCGCCCAGGTTGGTGCGGGTGCCGGTGACGACGTAACCCTTGACGCCGCCGGCGAGTGCGTTGCGTACCGCGCCGATGTCGTCCGCGGCGGACAGCGCCAGCCCGTTCGGCCAGCCCGCCGCTCTGGTCTCGGACAGCAGACTGAGCCCGGAGCCGTCGGGCAGGTGGACGTCGGCCACGCAGATGTCGCGTGGGTTGCCGATTCGGGGACGGGCCTCCGCGATGGACGACGCCTCGATCACGTCCCGCACGCCGAGAGCCCACAGATGGCGGGTCACGGTGGAACGGACGCGGGGGTCGGCCACGACGACCATGGCCGTCGGCTTGTTCGGGCGGTAGGCGACCAGGCTTGTGGGGTGCTCAAGAAGAACAGACACCGGGCCTCCTGAGGGAGTGGCTGTGGGGGACGGAACCCAACGAGTCGGGTATTCCGTGTGAAGGGTCACAGACTCCTTCGGCACCTTCTCCACGCCTCTTTAGAGAAAGATCACGAATTAGTGACCCGAAATTCCACAATCCCGTTTCCCGGGGCATTTTCAGGGCGCGAAAGATTCCTTTGTCTACACAGAGACGAGGAGTCGGCGACCGGAATTGTGCAGCGGCTTTGTAGACAAAACGCCGTATCCGGCGGGAGCGGCACCCGCGGACACGACGATCGAGGAGGGCGGACAGCGGCACACGGTGCCCCCGGGCACGACAGCGGCCCCGTCCGCCGGGAGGCGGACGGGGCCGGAGTGAGCCGGGACGAGCCGGGTGGGCCGCCGGCTAGCGCGGCCCGCGGCGCTGGGGGAGCTGCACCACGGAACTGCCCTCGCCCGCCTCCGGGGGCAACCCGGCACACTGGCAGAGGAGTTCGCACCACGCGGTCAGATGCGCCGCCGCGTCCGGGGCCTCGCCCTCCGGGGTCCAGCTCGCCCGGATCTCCAGCAGCTCCTCGGCGGCGCGCTCCGCCAGTCCGCCGAAGAAGGCCGAGCTCGACCGCGTCACCGTGCCGCTCGGCTCCGTGTACCCGGCGCCCCGGGCCTCCAGGGCGCCGGTCAGCCAGGTCCACGTCACCTCGGGCAGCAGCGGGTCACCGGCGATCTCCGGCTCCAGCTCGGCCCGCCCCAGCGTGACCACCCGGAAGGTGCCCTGCCAGGAGTCCTGGCCCTGCGGGTCGTGCAGCAGCACGAACCGCCCGTCCGCCAGCTCGGAATCCGTGCCCTCCGGGTCGGTGACCGCCGCCTCCAGCGCGAAGGAGTACGGCGCCAGCCGCCGGGGTGCGGGGAGGACGGAGAGCTGGATCTCCGGGCGCGGGCGGGTCTCGCTCAGTGCCGCGACCGCCGCCCGGAATGGCGGTGGTGCGGAGTCCCCGCCCCCGCCACCGGATCCTCCCGTCCCGCTGGTGTCTTCCACTCCGCCGGAGCCTCCCGCCTTCGCCGCCCGAGCCGCAGTCATGGGCCGAAGGGTAGGCGGACGGCACGCCCGAGGTCGGTAGGGACACCCCATCCGGCCATGGGAGACTCGGTGCGTGAGTGGAAACGACCGCCCTGAGGGCCAGCCGACGCCGCCCCGGGACACCCGAGCGCCCGCTACCCCGAACGCAGCGCCGCACACCGCGTTCGACTCCGCGTTCCTGCGCGCGTGCCGCCGAGAGCCGGTGCCGCACACCCCGGTGTGGTTCATGCGGCAGGCCGGACGCTCGCTGCCCGAGTACCGCAAGCTCCGCGAGGGCATCGCGATGCTGGACTCGTGCATGCGGCCCGACCTGGTCGCCGAGATCACCCTGCAGCCCGTGCGCCGGCACAAGGTGGATGCCGCGATCTACTTCAGCGACATCGTCGTCCCCCTCAAGGCCATCGGTGTCGACCTCGACATCAAGCCGGGCGTCGGACCCGTCGTCGAGAAGCCGATCCGCAGCCGCGCCGACCTGGAGCGGCTGCGGGCCCTGGAGCCCGAGGACGTCGGATACGTGACCGAGGCGGTCGGCATCCTCACCCGCGAACTGGGCGCCACGCCGCTCATCGGATTCGCCGGCGCGCCCTTCACCCTGGCCAGCTATCTGGTCGAGGGCGGTCCCTCGAAGAACCACGAGCACACCAAGGCGCTGATGTACGGCGACCCGGAGCTGTGGGCCGACCTGCTGGACCGGCTCGCGGACATCACCGCCACGTTCCTGAAGGTGCAGATCGAGGCGGGCGCCGCAGCCGTGCAGCTCTTCGACTCGTGGGCGGGAGCGCTGGCACCCGAGGACTACCGGAACCGGGTGCTGCCCGCCTCCGTGAAGGTGTTCGAGGCCGTCGCGGGCTACGGCGTGCCGCGCATCCACTTCGGCGTCGGCACCGGCGAGCTGCTGGGACTGATGGGCCAGGCGGGCGCCGATGTCGTCGGCGCCGACTGGCGGGTGCCGGTGGACGAGGCGGCCCGCCGGGTGGGGCCGGGCAAGGCCATCCAGGGCAATCTCGACCCGGCCGTGCTCTTCGCGCCGCGCGAGGCCGTCCGCCGGGGCGCGGCGGACATCCTCCGCGCCGCCGACGGCCTGGAGGGGCACATCTTCAACCTGGGGCACGGGGTGCTGCCGCAGACCGACCCCGCGGCGCTGACCGACCTGGTGGCGTACGTGCACGAGCAGAGCTCCCGCTGAGCCCCCGGCTGCGCTGCCGCGGACGCTCCCCCGCAGCGCCGGGGGAGCCCCGCCCGGCAGCGGCCCGGCGGCCCGGTGACGGTGGGCGCGGCCCGTCCGCGGCGGCCCCGGGCGCTCAGCCCTTCCGTACCGCTGCCGCCGCCTTCCGGGCCGCCACCAGCACCGGATCCCAGACCGGGCTGAAGGGCGGCGCGTAGCCCAGGTCCAGCGCCGTCATCTGCTCCACCGTCATAGCGGCGTGCAGGGCCACAGCGGCGATGTCCACGCGCTTGCCCGCGTTCTCGTGGCCGACGATCTGGAGGCCGAGCAGCCGCCCCGACCGGCGCTCGGCGATCATCTTGACGTGGATCGGCCGGGCGCCGGGGTAGTAGCCGGCGCGGGTCGTCGACTCGATCACCACGCTCTCGAACTGCAGTCCGGCGGCGGCCGCCTGTGCCTCCAGCAGCCCCGTCCTGGCGATCTCCAGGTCGCACACCTTGCTGACGGCCGTGCCCACCACACCGGGGAAGGTGGCGTAGCCGCCGCCGATGTTGGCGCCGATGACCTGCCCGTGCTTGTTGGCGTGCGTCCCCAGCGGAACGTGCTGGTCCCGGCCGGAGACCAGGTTGAGCACCTCCACGCAGTCCCCGCCGGCCCAGATGTCCTCCCTGCCGCGGACCCGCATCGCCAGGTCCGTCAGCAGCCCGCCGGACTCACCCAGCGGCAGGCCCGCCCGCCGGGCCAGCTCCGTCTCCGGCCGCACTCCCAGCCCCAGCACCACGACGTCCGCCGGGTACTCGGCCTCCTCCGTCGCCACGCCGCAGGCCCGCCCCTGCCCGTCGGTGCGGACCTCGGTGACGGCCGCGCCCAGCACCGTCTCGATGCCCAGCGCGCACATCGCCTCGTGCACCAGCCGGCCCATGTCCGGGTCGAGGGTGGACATCGGCTGCTCGGCCTTCTCCAGCACCGTCACCGCGTAGCCGCGCCGCACGAACGCCTCGGCCATCTCGACGCCGATGTACCCCGCGCCCACGACGACGGCCCTGGGCTCCGGCCCGCCACCCGCCGGCCCGGAACCGCGCGCCGGGTCGACGCGCCGCTCCAGCGCGTCCAGCAGCTCCTGGCCGTCCTCCAGCGTCTGCACCCCGTACACCCCCTCGGCGTCGATCCCGGGCAGCGGCGGGCGCACCGGCACGGCACCGGTGGCCAGCACCAGCCGGTCGTAGTCCAGCCAGTGCTCGGCGCCCTCCGGGCCGCGCAGCCGCACCCGCTGCCCGGCCGTGTCCAGCTCGACCGCCTCGGTGCGCATCCGCAGATCGATGCCGTGCGCCCGGTGCTCCTCGGGCGAGCGGGCGATCAGCGCGTCACGCTCGGCGACGTCGCCGCCCACCCAGTACGGGATGCCGCAGGCGGAGTAGGACGAGAAGCGGCCGCGCTCCACGGCCACGATCTCCAGCTCCTCGGGTCCGCGGAGCCTGCGGGCCTGCGCCGCGGCCGACATCCCCGCCGCGTCGCCGCCGACGACCACCATCCGCTCCGCTGCCGCCATCGCCGACACTCCTCTCACCGGGCGGGCCGTGCCGCCCACCGGACCTGCTGCCGTTGCCAGGGCCCACGCTATGCGCCGGAACCCGTTCTGCGAGACTTGCCCGTATGCACGTACTCGTCATCGGGGGCGGAATCTCCGGGCTGGCCGCCGCGCACCAACTGCTGGCCCTCGGTGCGCGGGTGACCGTGCTGGAGGCCGCCGGCCGCCTCGGGGGCAAGCTGCGCACCGGCAGCATCGCGGGCACCGCCGCCGTCGACCTGGGCGCCGAGTCGCTGCTGGCGCGCCGTCCGGAAGCCGTGGAGCTGGCCCGCGCCGTAGGGCTCGGCGGGCAGCTCCAGCCGCCGTCCGTCGCCGGAGGAGCGATCTGGACCCGCGGCGCGGTGCGCGCCATGCCCCGGGGGCATCTGATGGGCGTGCCCGGCGACCCGGCCGCACTCGGCGGAGTGCTCTCGCCCGAGGGGCTGGCCCGGATCGCCGAGGACGGGCGGCTGCCGCGCACCGAGGTCGGCGACGACGTGTCGGTGGGCGGCCATGTGGCGCGGCGGCTCGGCCGCGAGGTCGTCGACCGGCTCGTGGAGCCCCTGCTCGGCGGGGTGTACGCGGGCGACGCGTACCGGATCTCGATGCGCGCCGCGGTACCGCAGCTGTTCGAGGCCGTGCGCGAGGAGCGCTCCCTGCTGGCCGCCGTACGGGCCGTGCAGGACCGTGCCGCCGCCCGGCCCGCCCCCGCGGGCCCGGTCTTCATGGGGATCGAGGGCGGCGTCGGCAGGCTCCCGCTCGCCGTGGCGGAGGCGTGCGCGGCGCAGGGCGCCGACATCCGGCTGAACACCCCGGTGCGCGAGCTGCGGCGGGCGGCCGCCGACGGCGGTGGGCCGGGGTGGCTCGCGGTCACCGACCACGAGGCGCTGCCCGCCGACGGCGTCGTGCTGACCGCGCCCGCACCGGCCGCGGCCCGGCTGCTGGCCCCGCACGCTCCCGCCGCCGCCACGGCGCTCGACGAGGTCGAGTACGCCTCGATGGCCCTGGTCACGCTGGCCTTCCGGCGGTCGGAGGCGGACCGGATCCCGGACGGGAGCGGCTTCCTGGTGCCGCCCGTCGACGGCCGCGCCATCAAGGCCGCCACCTTCTCCGCGCACAAGTGGAGCTGGGTCGCGGAGCAGGACCCCTCGCTGTTCGTGCTGCGCACCTCGCTGGGCCGGTACGGCGAGGAGCGGGTGCTGGAGGGGGACGACGCCGAGCTGGTCGAGCTCTCGCTGCGCGACCTGCGTGCCGCCACCGGGCTGGACGCCCGCCCCGTGGACTCGGTGGTCTCCCGCTGGGACCGCGGCCTGCCGCAGTACCCGGTGGGCCACCTCGACCGCGTCGCCGCCGTCCGCGCCGCCGTCGGCGCGGTGCCGGGCCTGGCCGTGGCCGGTGCGCCGTACGAGGGCGTGGGCGTGCCCGCCTGCGTGGCGGGTGGCCGCCGCGCGGCGCACGAGGTACTGGAATCGGCCGGGCCGACCGGTCCGGCCGACGAGGACGCCCGACAACGCTGAACGCCCCCGCGCCGAGCGACGCCAAACGACGCTCGACAACGCCGAACAACGCTGCATGACGGTGAATGAGGAAGAAGCCATGAC
This sequence comes from Streptomyces sp. AA1529, assembly GCF_000280905.1. GTDB lineage: Bacteria > Actinomycetota > Actinomycetes > Streptomycetales > Streptomycetaceae > Streptomyces. Next base: position 15,004 of record NZ_ALAP01000089.1, read on the forward strand.
TGAGGCACCGCACAAGGAGCCCAACGCGGGCAAGAAGGCCAAGGACCTGAACGAGGTCATCCGCTACACCCTCTGGTCGGTCTTCCGGCTGCGCGACCTGCTGCCCGAGGACCGGGCCGGATACGCGGACGAGGTCGAGGAACTGTTCGCCGGGCTCGCCGAGAAGGACGTGGTGGTCCGCGGCACCTACGACGTCTCCGGACTGCGGGCCGACGCCGATCTGATGATCTGGTGGCACGCCGAGGACTCCGACGCGCTCCAGGACGCCTACAACCGGTTCCGCCGCACGGCCCTGGGCCGGGCGCTGGAACCCGTCTGGTCGAACATGGCGCTGCACCGCCCCGCCGAGTTCAACAAGTCGCACATCCCCGCCTTCCTGGCCGACGAGGAGCCGCGCGCCTACGTGAGCGTCTACCCGTTCGTGCGCAGCTACGAGTGGTACCTGCTGCCGGACGAGGACCGCCGTCGGATGCTCGCCGACCACGGCAAGATGGCCCGCGGCTTCCCCGACGTCCGCGCCAACACCGTGCCCGCCTTCTCGCTGGGCGACTACGAGTGGATCCTCGCCTTCGAGGCGGACGAGCTGTACCGCATCGTCGACCTGATGCGGCACCTGCGCGGCTCCGAGGCGCGGCGGCACGTGCGGGAGGAGATCCCGTTCTACACCGGCCGCCGCAAGCCGGTCGCCGACCTGGTCGCCGGGCTGGCGTAGCCCGGACTCAGCGGGCGGCCCGGGTGTTGGAGGCGGGCTTGGCGGCGCGCCGGGCGCCGGGTTCGGGCGCGGGCCGCGCCGCGCACTCCGCGTCGGCGCCCGGCGTCCTGCCCTCGAACAGGTAGCGCTCGATGTGCCGGTCCACGCACGGGTTGCCGCCGCTCACCCCGTGGTTGCCCGCACCGCGCTCGGTGACCAGCGAGGAGCCGGCCAGCCGGCGTCGGGTCTCCAGCGCGCCCTCGTAGGGGGTGGCCGCGTCCCGGGTCGCGGCCACCAGCAGCACCCCGGGCAGCTCGCCCGGGTCGGTGCGCACCCGCAGCGGCTGCGCGGGCCGGGTGTGCCAGTAGGCGCACGGCAGGTTCATCCAGGCGTTGTCCCAGGTGTTGAACGGGGCCACCGCCGCCGTCGCGGTGTTGTCCCGGTCCCAGCGCAGCCAGTTGCGCGGCCAGGGCGCGTCCTGGCACTCGACCGCGTTGTAGACGGCATTGCCGTTCTCCTCGCTCCGGGCCGCCGCCATGTCGGGTGCGGCCACCTTCACCAGCGGTTCCGGGTCGCCCTCGCGGAAGGCGGAGAGGGCCCGCGCGTACGGCGCCCAGGTCGCGTCCGCGTATCCGGTGACCAGGTAGGCGGCCAGCAGTTCCTTGGAGCCGACGGTCCCGCCCGCGGGCTTCCGGTCCACCGCGGTCCGTACGGCGTCGAAGGACTCCTGCACCTGCCGGGCCGTGGAGCCCAGCCGGTAGGCGTCCTCGTGCCGGGCGACCCAGGTCTTCCAGTCCTCCCAGCGCCGCTGGAAGGCGCGGTTCTGGTCCAGGTTGGCCTGGTACCACACGCTGTCGGGGGACGGGTCGACGACGCTGTCCAGCACGAGACGGCGGACGTGGGAGGGGAAGAGGGTGGCGTAGGCGGAGCCGATGTAGGTGCCGTAGGAGACCCCGAGGTAGCTGAGCCCGCGTTGGCCCAGGGCGGCCCGCAGGACGTCCAGGTCGCGGGCGTTGTTCGGCGTGGTGTAGTGCCGCAGCCGGTCGGGCTGCGCCTCGGCGCAGCCGGCGGCGTAGGCGGCGGCCCGCTCGTTCATGGTCTGCTTGAAGGCCCAGGACGGGTGCGCGGGGGAGCGGTTGGGCCCGCGGAGGAACTCCTCGGGGTCCTGGCAGGAGAGCGGGTCGGAGCGGCCGACCCCCCGGGGTGCGTAGCCGATGAAGTCGTAGCGGGCGTTGAGGCGCTTCCACAGCCCGCCCAGGTGCGGGTAGAGGGGGAAGCTCATCCCGCTGCCGCCCGGCCCGCCCGGGTTGTAGACCAGGGGACCCAGTCGCCGGCCGGGTTCTCCGGTGGCCCGGGCCCTGCTGACGGTCAGGGAGAGGTGTGCGTCGTCCGGTCGGGTGTAGTCCACCGGCACCCGGACGGTGCCGCACTCGACGGACCGGGGCAGGTGCTCGGCGGCCGGGCAGCGCCCCCACCGGATACCGGCGGCCTCCGCGTCCTCGGCGGCCGCCGCGACCCCGGCGGCCTCAGTGACCCCGGCGGCCTCCGTGGCGCGGCCGGGCCGGTGGTGGTCGCCGCCGGGCGGGGCCGCCGCGGCGGCGGGCGCCAGTGCGAGGGCCAGGGCACCGAGAGTGGAGGGGATCGCTGCTGCGCGCACTGGGGCTCCCGCTGGGTGTCGCTGTCGCTCCGTCAGCCGTGCTCCGCGGCACCGCTGTTCATATCGGATGCTCAGCTGCTCATACGTAGATGTAAAGCATCGTCTCGCGGTGTCGCGGAACGCCCCTCGTACGGGTCCGGGTCCTCGGGGCCTGTTCCGGCCCGGGTGCGCTGCGGGGCTAGGCACACGTCGGAAGTGCGGGGCCCGGACGCCGTCCCGCTGCGGCCGGGAGTCGCGCCGCAGCGTCCGCGGTGCTGCTCGGCCCCGGACGCTCAGCTGCGGGCGCGCAGCGCCGGATGGTCGGCGACGACGGTGCAGGACCCCGGGGCGACCTCGGTGAACCCGGCATCGCGCACCACGGGCAGGCCGCCGCCGGTCAGCTCGCTCCAGTGCGCACCGTCCCGGGCCGGGCGCACGGCCAGTGGGAAGCCGTCCCGCTGCCACGCCGTGCGCTCCGCGGCGTCCAACTGCCACCAGGCGAGCTGCGCGCCGTGGCCGGACTGCGCCATGGCCTTGCCGGCCGACATCTCCACCTCCGGATTCAGCCACAGCACGGGGGTACCGGCCACGGGGGCCTCGGGCGGCCGCGGATCCGCCAGCTCCGTCCCCGAGACCTGGAGCCGGGAGAGCTCCTTGGGCCAGCCGTCCAGCGGAACCGGCGGAAAGACCCGCACCTGTGCCGCGTCCCCGGACACCGTGATCCCCGCGAGCTCCTCCGCACGCCGCCACTCGGCACCCCGGGCCCGCCGGACGACCTTGCGGATCTGCAACTCCTCCCAGCGCGTCACCCGCTCGTGCCACTCGCCCGCCGGCTCGGTCGTGCGCGGATCGGCCAGCAGGGTGAGCACCGCCCGGGCCGCGGTCTGCAGCGCGTCCGTCCGTGCGGGCGGCTCGGCGCGTTCGATCCGCGCGACGAGGGGCAGCACGAAACGCTCGGGCTCTGCGGGGCCGGTGGCGGCACTGTCCGGGACGGTCACCCGTTCAGTCTGCCAGTGGCCGGATGCCCGCCCACGGGCGGTCCGCGGCCGGTGCGCGAGACGGCCGGGGCGGCGGCTCCGGGCGGCGGACCGGGTCAGCAGCCCGGGCTCAGTGCTTCCAGGGGCCGGTCACCGCGAACGTGGTCCCCGGGGTGTAGCAGTTGACATACATCGTGCGGCCGTCCGGCGCGAACGTCACGCCCGCGAACTCGCCCCACGCCGGGTCCTCCGGGGTGCCGATGTTCTGGGCGCCCCGTGCCATCGGGTAGACCGTGCCCCGCCGGGTGACGCCGAAGACGTGCTGGGCCCCCGCGCCGTCCTCGCACACCATCAGCCCGCCGCTGGGGGCCAGGCAGATGTTGTCCGGCTCCTCGCCCGGGAGCTGCACGTCCGTGTCGGGACCGAAGACCACGACGAGGGTGAGGCGGCGCCGGCGCGGGTCGTAGCGCCAGATCTGGCCGAAGTGGTCGCCCTGCGAACCCTCCGCCGTGCGGGCGTAGCTGGAGACGAAGTAGACGCAGGAGCCGCCCCAGTAGCAGCCCTCCAGCTTCTGCGCGTGGGTGATGCCGCCCTTGCCGAAGTCCTGGAGGCGGACGGGGGTTTCCGCCGCGAGCGGGTCGGGGACCTCCACCCACTCGATCCGGTCGAAGGAGGTGCCCGTCTCGGTGACGGCGGACAGGTCGGGCACGCCGGGCACCCGCATGGCCTCCAGCCTGCCCCCGGCGTGCAGCGAACCGTAGCCGCCCTTGGGCTTCCTGGGCAGGAAGCGGTAGAAGAGGCCGAAGGGTTCGTCGAAGGCGTCCTCGGTCTCGTAGACGACGCCGGTGTGCGGGTCGAAGGCGACGGCCTCGTGCTGGAAGCGGCCCATCGCGGTGAGCGGTTCGACGGAGGTGGGGCGGCGGCGGTCGAAGCCGACCTCGAAGACGAAGCCGTGGTCCTTGGTGTACCCTCCCTCGCCGGCCCGGTACTCGGTCTCCTCGCAGGTCAGCCAGGTGTCCCAGAGGCTGGGTCCGCCGGCGCAGTTGGTGGAGGTCCCCGCGATGCCGACGCGTTCGGCCAGCACGTCGTTGTCGCCGTCCAGTTCCAGGACCGTGCAGCCGCCCTCGCCCGCGGGGTCGTAGGTCAGCCCGTCGACGGCGGGGACCGGGACCCGCGACTCCATCCGGTTCTCGTGGTTGCGCACCAGCCAGGTGCGCTCCCTGCCGTGGCCGTGGTGGCCGTGGTGGCCGTGCCGTCCGCTCCCGAAGGCGGCCATGCCGTCGCAGTTGCCGGGGACCCGGCCCTCGCCGGAGCGGAGCGGGTCGCCCTCGCGGGAGAGCACCTTGTAGCGGAACCCCTTGGGCAGATCGAGCAGTCCGTCGGGGTCGGGCAGGAGCGGGCCGTAGCCCGCGCTGCCGCCGGTGGCCTGGGCCGCGGCGGTCCCTGTGAACAGTTCCGAGAGCGCGCCGCTGAAGGCGACTGCCGCCCCGGCGGCTCCGGTTCTTGCCAGCGCTTGACGTCGGGTCGTGGGCATCGGGCACTCTCCCCTGTTGGCGGACAGGTGACCCGAGTGTGTGTACCACGCGCACCAGTGTGCGCACAGCGCTCAGGACACGACCGGCGCGAACTGGGCGCCGGACGGTATGCGCGGCGGAGGCGCTCCGCGGCGGGCGCGCCGCGACGGGGTCGGGATCAGCCCTCGCCGCCGGCCGGCGGGATCAGTCCGCGCCACCGGTCAGCGCGCCGCCGTCCCGGGCGAGCGCCGTCAGCCTGGAGATCGCCCGGAAGTACTTCTTGCGGTAACCCCCCTTGAGCATGTCCTCGCCGAACAGCTCGTCGAAGGGCACCCCCGAGGCCAGCACGGGTATCTCCCGGTCGTAGAGCCGGTCGGCGAGCACCACCAGGCGCAGGGCCGTCGACTGGTCGGGAACCGGCGCCAGGCCGGTCAGGCAGACGGCCCGCACGCCCTCGACCAGCGCGCCGTAGCGGCTGGGGTGGACCCGGGAGAGGTGGCCCAGCAGCGTGGGGAAGCCGTCGAGCGAGGCCCCGGGTATCCGCCGCGCGGCGGTGGTGACCTGCTCCTCGGCGTACGGCTCGGGAGCCTGCGGCAGCCCGCGGTGGCGGTAGTCCTCGCCGTCGATGCGCAGGGCGCGGAAGTGCGCCGAGAGGCCCTGGATCTCGCGCAGGAAGTCGGCGGCGGCGAATCGCCCCTCGCCCAGCTTGCCCGGCAGTGTGTTCGAGGTCGCCGCCAGTGCCACTCCGTTCTCCACCAGCTTGGCCAGCAGGCTGGAGACGAGCACGGTGTCGCCGGGGTCGTCGAGTTCGAACTCGTCGATGCACAGCAGTTGGTGGTCGCCCAGGGTGCGCACGGTCTGCTGGAAGCCCAGCGCGCCCACCAGGTTGGTCAGCTCGACGAAGGTGCCGAACGCCTTGCGCTCGGGCGCGGCCGGCGCGGCGTGCCACAGCGAGGCGAGCAGGTGTGTCTTGCCGACGCCGTAGCCGCCGTCCAGGTACACGCCCCGGGGCCCGGCCGGGGTCGCCTGCTTCGGTACCCGGCGGAACCAGCGCCTGGGGCCGCCGCCGGTCCGTGCGGGGCCGCCGAGGCCCTCGGCGAATCCGCCGAGCACCGTGACCGCCTCGCTCTGGCTGGGCTGGGCCGGGTCCGGGATGTAGGTGGCGAAGCGCACACTGTCGAAGCGCGGCGGCGGCACCATCTCGGCCACCAACTGGTCGGCCGGGACGTGCGGCTCGCGTGCGGTGAGGGCGACGGGGGCGCCGTCGGAGCCGCCGGGGGAGTCGGAGCCGGTCTCGGATATGTGCGCTGCGGTCGTTGACACGATTGTCATGCTAGTCGGCTCACCCCTGCGGGCGTGCCGCTCACCGGGCGTGCGCCGTGCCACACTGCGCGCATGCAACGCCTGTTCCCATCCCGTACAGCCCCGGTGTCCCTCTCGCCCGCCTCCGAGGCAGCGGTGTCCGCGCCGGAGTGGAGCCTCGAGGAGATCGCAGCGGAGTACGCCTATCCGCCGGTGGGCGGGGGAGTCGAGGGGGCCGCGCGGTGGCTGCGCGGCAACATGGTCGCCTCCCTGGACGGTGCCATCCATCACGGCGGGCGCTCCCAGCCGCTCTCCTCCCCGGCCGACATGCGGATCTTCGGCGTGCTGCGGGCGCTCGCCGACGTGGTGGTCGTCGGCGCCCGGACCGTGCGGCAGGAGGGCTACCGGCCCGCCAAGCGGCGCCGGGCCTTCGCCGACCGGCGCGCCGCCGCCGGGCAGCCGCCCGCGCCGGTCATCGCCGTGGTCTCGGCCGGGCTGGAGCTGGACTTCGCGGCTCCGCTGTTCACCGAGCCCGCCGTACCCACCCTGGTGATCACCGGAGGCGGCGCGCCGCCGGACCGGGTGGAGCGCGCCAGGCAGGCCGGTGCCGAGGTGATCTTCGCAGGTGAGGGCGGCAACGCTGATCCGGCCCGGGTCCCGGGGCTGCTCGCGGACCGGGGGCTGTGCAGGCAGTTGACGGAGGGCGGTCCCACTTTGCTCGGGGAATTCGCCGACGCGGGGGTACTCGACGAACTGTGCCTGTCCATCGCCCCCCGGATCGTCGCCGGGTCGGCCCCGCGGATCATGAACGGACCCGTACTGCCCGACCCCGACGCGTACGCGCTGGAGGGGGTGCTGGAGGAAGAGGGATTCCTCTTCACCCGCTACCGTCGGTCGCGAAGCATTGCGGAATGAGACGTTCCGCTTTCGTGTCGCTGGGCAGACTGACAACCGCAGGACCCCTGGGAGCACGGGGCCGCAGGGTTTCTTTCCGACCGGAGGAGGAGCGCCAGTCGTGATCACGACAGTGCTGATGATCGAGAAGCCGCTGGTGGCGGCCGACACCGAGATGGTGACGACGCTGCACGGCGAGGAGACCGTCTCCTTCGTCGTGCTCCTGCAGCCGCGCGGCGACCAGGACCGGCTGCTGCGGGCGCTGGACGACGTCGCGCTCGGCGAACTGGAGCAGGTGGTGCGCGAGGCCGACGAACCGGAGGGCGGAGAGGCCGTCGGGCCCGCCGAGCAGGCCCTGGAGCTGTCCCTCAAGCACCTCAGAGACGCGGGCTGCGAGGCGGTCGGCCAGATCATCGAGGACCACCCCCTGGACGTCCTGAAGTCGGTCGCGGAGCAGACCCGCGCCGACGAGGTCATCGTGCTGACCGCCCCGCACCTGGTGGAGGAGTTCTTCCACCGGGACTGGGCCTCCCGGGCCCGGCACAAGGTGGGCGTTCCGGTGCTGAAGCTGTTCGCGCACAACGAGGAGTGAGCCCGGTCGGCCCGCGTGCCACCGGTGCCCGCCGGCACCGGAGGCACGCGGGCCGACCGGCGCGGAGCGGCCGGGGGTCACGTGAGGTGGCGGCCCGCACCGCATAGGCTTGCGCCGTCCCCCGCCTGCCGCGCCCGCGCGCGTGCGGCGCCCGACCGAGCCAGCCAGGAGAAGTCCGTATGACCGCTGCCGCCACCCCCTCCCTCCCCACCGCCATGGAGCGGCCGCACTTCATCGGGATCGGCGGCGCGGGGATGTCCGGTATCGCGAAGATCCTGGCGGTGCGCGGTGCGCGGGTCGCGGGCAGTGACGCACGCGAGTCCGCGACGGCCGACGCGCTGCGCGGCTTCGGGGTGACCGTCCATGTGGGGCACGCCAGCGCGCATCTGGCGCCGGACGCCACGACGGTGGTCGTCTCCAGCGCGATCCGCGAGGACAACCCCGAGCTGGTCGAGGCCAACCGGCGCGGCCTCCCGGTGCTGCACCGCGCCGACGCGCTGGCCGCGCTGATGGCGGGGCTGCGGCCGCTGGCCGTGGCCGGTACGCACGGCAAGACGACGACCACCTCGATGCTCGCCGTCAGTCTCGCCGACCTGGGGCTGGACCCCTCGTACGCGATCGGCGGCGACCTGGAGGGCCCCGGCTCCAACGCGCACCAGGGCACCGGGGAGATCTTCGTCGCGGAGGCGGACGAGAGCGACCGCAGCTTCCACAAGTACGCGCCCGAGGTCGCCATCGTCCTCAACGTGGAGCTGGACCACCACGCCAACTACGCCTCCATGGAGGAGATCTACACCTCCTTCGAGACGTTCGTGCAGCGCGTGGTGGACGGCGGCACCCTGGTGGTCTCCGCCGACCACGACGGGGCGCGGGAGCTGGTCCGCCGGCTGCGCGCCACGCCGCGCGACCGCGCGCTCACCATCCACACCTACGGCGTCGCCGAGGACGCCGACGTACGGGTCCTCAAGATCACGCCGAGGGGGCTGGCCAGCGAGGTCACCGTCGTGCTCGACGGCGAGGAGCTCACCTTCGACGTCTCGGTGCCCGGCGCCCACTACGCGCTCAACGCGGTGGCAGCGCTCACGGCGGGCGCGGCGCTGGGCGTGCCCGCCGCGGAGCTGGGGCGCGCGCTGGGCTCCTACACCGGCGTCAAGCGGCGGCTCCAGCTCAAGGGCCTCACCGGCGGCGTACAGGTGATCGACTCCTACGCCCACCACCCCACCGAGATGACCGCGGACCTGGAGGCCATCCGCGGTGGCGCGGAGGGCGGCCGGGTACTGGTGGTCTTCCAGCCGCACCTCTTCAGCCGCACCCAGGAGCTCGGCAAGGAGATGGGAGAGGCACTGTCGCTGGCCGACGGCTCGGTCGTGCTGCCGATCTACCCGGCGCGCGAGGACCCCATTCCCGGCGTGACCAGCGCGCTGATCACCGACGCCGCACAGGCGGCGGGCGCCGCCGTGCGGGCCATGGACACCCCGGACGAGGCGGTCGAGGCGGTCGTGGGAATGGCGGAGCCCGGCGATCTCGTTCTCACCATGGGCGCGGGTGACGTCACCGAGCTGGGCCCGCGGATTCTCGCCCGGCTCGCCGGGTGACGCTCACGTCCGCACGGCCCGCCCCGGGCCCGTGTCCCGAACAGCGCTGAGGAGCCGAGATGGCCTACGAGATCGACAAGAACGAGGAACAGTGGCGCGCGGAGCTGACGCCCGAGGAGTACCAGGTGCTGCGCGAGGCCGGTACGGAGCGTCCCTTCACCGGTGAGTACACCGACACCGAGACCACCGGTGTGTACTCCTGCCGGGCCTGCGGTGCCGAGCTGTTCCGCTCCGGAACGAAGTTCGCCTCCCACTGCGGCTGGCCCAGCTTCTACGACCCGGCGGACTCGGACGCCGTCGAGCTGCTGACCGACAGCTCCATGGGCATGGTCCGCACAGAGGTGCGCTGCGCCCGCTGCGGCTCCCACCTGGGCCATGTCTTCGAGGGCGAGGGCTACCCGACCCCCACCGACCAGCGGTACTGCATCAACTCCCTCTCCCTGCGCCTGGAGCCCACCGAGAGCTGAGGCCGGCGCCCTGCCGGTGACGGCCGCGCCGCGCCGATGGCGTCGGCTCCGCCGCACGGTCCACGACCGTGGGTGCGGGGCCGGATGCCGGACACGCGTACCCGACGCGGTGCGGTCCGCGGGCCGGTGAGGTCCCCGGTGTTCGGGCGCTCCGGCCGGGGTCGTGCGCCCCTCGGTCAGGTCGTGCGCCCCACGGGCGGGGGAGGCGGCCACGCCGCCGCGCCGCTTCCACGCGCCCCGCCTTCCGGCGGAACAACGGGCGGTCCTCGAGGGTTCATTTGTACGCTGCACGCGGATTGCCGTGTGCAGCGGCGCACCGTGGAGAGTCCGACGGGGACGTCGGCAAAGGTTCGACAGGCATGCGACAGAGAGAGGACGGCACGCGTGGGGGAGAGCAACACAGTGGGGGCGGGCGGGCCGATACGGGCGGCGGAGGGCGAGCGCTGGCTCGTTCCCGTACTGGCGTTCGGCGGAATCTCCGTCGCCGTCATGCAGACACTGATCGTCCCGATCGTGGCCCGGCTGCCCGCCCTGCTGGACACCTCCACCTCCAACGCCTCCTGGGTGATCACCTCGACGCTGCTCGCGGGCGCGGTCGCCACGCCCATCATGGGCAGGCTCGGGGACCTGTACGGGAAGCGCCGGATCGTGCTGCTGAGCCTGGGGCTGATGGTCCTGGGCTCGCTGGTGTGCGGCTTCACCTCGGCGCTGGTGCCGATGGTCGCCGGGCGGGCCGTGCAGGGGTTCGCCATGGGGGCCATCCCGCTGGGCATCGGCATCATGCGGGACGCGCTGCCGCCCGAACGGCTGGGCTCGGCGATGGCGTTCATGAGCTCCTCGCTCGGCGTGGGCGGCGCGCTGGGGATGCCGCTGGCCGCCTACGTGGCGCAGTACACCGACTGGCACATGCTCTTCTTCGGCTCCGCCGGGATCGGTGCGCTGGCCATGCTGCTCGTCGCGCTGCTGGTACCCGAGTCCCCGCTGCGGGCCCCGGGCCGCTTCGACCTGCCGGGCGCCCTGGGCCTCGCGGCCGGGCTGGTGACCCTGCTGCTGCCCATCTCCAAGGGCGGTGACTGGGGCTGGTCCAGCCCGACGGTGCTGGGGCTGTTCGCCTCCTCCGCCGTGCTCTTCGCCGGATGGGGGGTGCTGGAGCTGCGGACCGCGGATCCGCTGGTGGACCTGCGGACCACCGCCCGCCGCCAGGTGCTGCTGACCAACCTCGCCTCCATCATGGTCGGCCTCGCCTTCTACGCGCTCACCCTCGTCCTGCCCCAGCTCCTGCAGCTCCCGGCCGCCACCGGCTACGGACTGGGCCAGTCGATGGTCGTCTCCGGGCTGTGCGTGGCGCCCATGGGCCTCGCGATGATGGCGGTCTCCTCGCTGTCCGCGCGGCTCTCCAGGGCGCGCGGGCCCAAGGTGTCGCTGATGACCGGGCTGGTCGTGCTGGCCGCCTCCTATCTGCTGGGGACGCAGCTGATGGCCGCCGTGTGGCAGACGGTCGTGCTGTCCGTGCTGATCGGCGTGGGCATCGGCATCGCCTACTCGGCGATGCCGGCCCTCATCCTCGGCGCCGTCGACCCGTCCGAGTCCGGCGCCGCCAACGGGCTCAACACTCTGATGCGGTCGATCGGTACCTCGACCTCCAGCGCGGTCGTCGGCGTCGTCCTGGCCCGGATGTCGATCCCCCTGGGCCCCACCCGGGTGCCCGACCTGGACGGCTTCCGCACGGCGTTCCTCATCGCGGCGGGCGCCGCACTGCTGGGGCTGGTGATCGCGGCGTTCCTCCCGTCGTCGACCGCCGCCGAGCGGCGCGCGGAGGCGGTGCCCGTGCCCGGCCGGAATCTCGGGCCGGACGCGGTGCCCGCCCCGGGCGCCGAGAGCGTCGCGGGCCTGCGGCGGCCGTAGCGGGGCGTCGCGCGCCACTCCGGGCCGGGCGCGGCGGCTGTGCGCCGGCTCACCGGTGCCGGTGCAGCCCGCGCCCCGCCAGCGTCGGAAATGTCTCGCCCACCGCCTCGCTCGACGTCGGGTGCTGCGGGAGGAGCGCCGGTGACGGCGCGGCGCGTGGCGGGTGTGAATTCCCGGTACCGGTCCTGTCCGGGCGCTGGCGCGAAGCGGCCGCGAGGCGGTAGGACGGGGCGTGGACCGGTTCCGGGAGGGAGAGCGCGCAGCCAGGTGGATGCCGTCGCGCCGCCCGGCCGGCACGCTCCGGGCGCGGGACACGGGGCCCCGCGTCGTGCGCGCTGCGGCGCCCGCCCCCGCCGCTGCCGCCGAGCCGTCCCCCGGGGGCCGGCCGGACCCCGTCCACCCGTACGAGCACGGGAAGTTGACAGGCGTTCCGGGTGCACCCCCGGGGGCGGCCGAAGTAGTCTTCCTTGATCGAACAGCGGGGGCCGAGAGCGGGTGTGGAAGGCGGTGCGCAGTTGGGCGCGGGAGGGCTTGAACTCCCCCCAGGCGACGGCGGTGAGGAGCCGGAGGGCGGCGGCCCCGCCGGTGAGGCCGGAGCGACGGACGATCCGAGCGGTGGGCTCGGTCCGGGGGGACCTCCCGGCCGGAGTCTGGGAGGTGCCGGGCAACCGGGCGCCGTCCCGCTGGCCCGGCCCATGGAGATCGGCGCGGACGTGGGCTGGGGCGAGGAGGACTGGACCGAGGTACGCACCAGGGCGCAGCGCGCCGGGCGCGCGTACGTCTGGCTGAATCTGGTCGAGCAGCGGATGCGGGCGGTCGTCGCCGCCGTGCTGCGGCCGATCTACGAACCGGTGCACGGCCAGGAGTGGGTGATCGCGGCGGCCGGGCCCGCCGGCCAGGAGTGGGTGCAGCGGGCCGTGGCGGTACGGGAGGTCAGCCGCCGGAAGGGCTATCTGCTCGACCCGGCCGACGACACCCTCATCTCCTTTCTGACCCTGCCGCAGCTGCGCGAGCTGATGGTGCAGCACTGGCCCTGCTTCGAGCCCTACTTCGAGGGCCGCCGCGAGGTGGAGCTGGCGCTGGACGAACTGGAGGTGGCCCGCAGCGCGGTCGCCCGCAACCGGGCCCTGTCCGAGACGGTGCTCGCGCAGGCCGAGCGGATGTGCCGCCGGTTGCTGGAGCTGCTCGGGGCCGCGCCCGAGGGGGCGGCGGCGGTGGGCCGCATGCCGGTCGACGCCGTCG
>NZ_ALAP01000090.1 GCF_000280905.1 Streptomyces sp. AA1529
TCCCGCCGGCGAAGCGCCGGGCGAGGTGTGCGTCCAGCGACGCCACCCCGTGCAGGCCCTGAGCGCACAGGAAGAGCAGGAACAGCCCGCCGAGAGCGGACAGCAGCACAGTCGCGGGATACTCGATCTCCGCGAGGACGAACCAGCCCCATGCCAGGAACGAGGCGTAGCCGGCGCCGACGGCCGCGGCCAGCAGGACGACGCCGCCCAGCAGCCCGACGCCGCACCGCGCCGCGAGATAGGCGAAGGCGGCGCTCCCGCCGGCGGGCACGGCCGGGTCGGTTCCGTACCAGACGGACATCCGTCGGCGCTCCCAGCAGGCCAGCCGTCCGGCTGTGACCGCCACCCCGCGCGGCGGGCCGGTACCGGTGCGCCCGCCCGACACGGCGAGCGACCACAGACCGCCCGCGAGCACGAGGACCAGTTCGGCGAGCGCTGACAGCGCACCGCAGAGAACCCCTACGGTCACCCGGAACCACCGGCGTCTCAATGTGCGCATAGCCCTCACGCTAGCCGCACCGGGCGTTCCCGGGGACTGCGGAAAACCGCACCCTTCCGCTGTGCCCTTCCCCAGCCGGCCGTGCGGCGGTCCGCATACCGGCCCGCCCCTGCGCTTTCTACCGTCGACGGCGTGATCATCAATGCTGCTTCTCAGCTGCCGGCCGGCGGCGTCGCCGGGTGGGCCGCCGATCTGACGGAATCCCTGGGCGCCGTGGGCGCGGGCGTGGCCATCGCGCTGGAGAACCTCTTCCCGCCGCTGCCGAGCGAAGTCATCCTGCCGCTCGCCGGGTTCGCCGCCGCCCGGGGGGATCTCTCGCTGACCGCGGTGCTGTGGTGGACGACCGCCGGCTCGGTCGCCGGCGCGCTGTCCCTCTACGCGCTCGGAGCCCTTCTCGGCCGGGAGCGCATGGTGGCGTCGGCGGCCCGGATCCCTCTGGTGAAGGTCTCCGACATCCAGCGCGCCGAGGCGTGGTTCGCACGGCACGGCACCAAGGCCGTCTTCTTCGGACGGATGATTCCCCTCTTCCGCAGCATGATCTCCGTCCCCGCAGGCATCGAACGGATGCGCCTTCCGCTCTTCCTGGCCCTGACCACGGCCGGCAGCGCCCTGTGGAACGCGCTTTTCGTCCTCGCCGGTTACCTGCTCGGCGAGCGCTGGCACCAGGTGACCGACCTCGCCGGGACCTACTCCACGGCGGTCCTGGGCGCCACCGCGCTCGCCGTCCTCGGCTTCGCCGTTCTCCGCCTGGTGAAGGCCAAAAGCGGCGGACGTCGCGCCGGCGGCTGACGCGTCCCCTGACCGGCCGTTCACCTCATCCGATCCAGCTCTCTGCCCTCGAGGTCCGACCGGCTTCCCGCGTCGGGCTCGCCCTACCGGAAGGAAAGACGTGCCGAAGAAACCGGCAACACTGCGGATCGCACGATGGAGCGCCGCACATCCCTGGTCCGCCATCGGGCTGTGGATTGCGTTCGTCGCCGTGTGCCTCTTCCTGGGGGGAGCAGTCGGCACCAATGCGATCAGCGACGAGGAATCGGGGGTGGGCGAGTCGGGCCGGGCGGGACGAATCGTGCACTCCGGGGATTTCCCCGAGAAGCCCGAGGAGAACGTACTGATCACCGCCGAGGACGGCGGAGAGCTGGACCGGACCGCCGGACAGGCGGCGGCAGCGGAGGTGGTCCGGAGGATGACGGCGCTCGCCGAAGTGGAGAGCGTCGGCGATCCGGTCCTCTCGCCGAACGGCAAGGCGCTGCTGGTCCCCGTCACCATGAAAGGCGACACGGAGAACGCCGACCGGCGGGTCGGGCCCCTGCTCGAAGCGGGCACGGCCGTCGAGGACGGTCACGAGGGCCTGCGGGTCGACGAGGTGGGCACCGGGTCCACGGCGAAGGGTCTGTCGGAGACCCTCGGCGAGGACTTCGAGCGGGCCGAACTGATCAGCCTTCCGCTGACGCTGCTGATCCTGCTCGTCGTCTTCGGTGCGATCACCGCGGCGGGCGTGCCCGCGGTACTGGCCCTCTCCTGCGTCGGCGCCGCCATCGGGCTCTCCACGCTCGCCTCTCACGTGCTGCCCGAGACCAGCGCGGTCAGCAACGTCATCCTCCTCATGGGCATGGCCGTGGGCGTGGACTATTCGCTCTTCTACCTCAAGCGGGAACGCGAGGAACGCCGCGCGGGGAAGTCCCACGTGGACGCGATCGAGATCGCGGCGGAGACCTCCGGACACACCGTGGTGGTGTCCGGCACCACGGTGATCGTGTCGATGGCCGGGCTCTATCTGGCCGACGAGGCGACCTTCGCGTCGCTGGCCACCGGTTCGATCATCGTCGTCGCCGTGGCCGTGCTTGCCTCGCTGACCGTGCTGCCCGCCCTGCTCGCCAAGCTCGGTCGCTGGGTCGACAAGCCCAAGGTGCCGGTGCTGTGGCGGCTGACCCTGCGGCCCGGCGAGTCGCGGGTGTGGCCCGCGCTGCTGCGCCCGGCGCTGTCCAGGCCGTTGACCACACTGGTGGTGTCGGTGGGCGCGCTGCTGCTGCTCGCCGCGCCCGCCCTCGGGATGAAGCTGAAGCAGCCGGGCTCCGACGACCTGTCCCGCGACATCCCGGTGGTGCGGGCCATGGACCGGCTGACCGAGGCCTTCCCCAGCAAGGGCACCGTGCACCAGGTCGCCGTCCGGGCACCCGCCGGCCGGGCCGAGGAGGTGAAGGCCGCATTGGAGGCGTTGCTGGAGCGCACCGCGGACGACGGGCTGTTCGCACACGACTCGACTCCGACGATCGAGGAGTCGGCTGACCGCCGAGTGCACACCGTCGACATCGGCACGCCCCACCGGCCCGAGAGCGACGGCGCCCGCGAGTCCCTGGACGTGCTGCGCGGCTGGGTGCCGCAGGCCGTGAACGACGTGCCCGACGCGGAGAGCGCGGTCGGCGGCAAGGTGGCACAGGGCGTGGACTTCACCGGGCATCTGGAGGCGCGGCTGCCCTGGGTGGTGGGCTTCGTCCTGCTGCTGACCTTCGTCACCATGGTGCTGATCTTCCGTTCGCTCGCGGTGGCGCTCTCCGCGATCCTGCTGAACCTGCTCTCCGCCGCCGCCTCGTTCGGTGTCCTGGTCGCCGTCTTCCAGCACACCTGGGCGGAGGGCCTGCTCGCCTTCACCAGTTCGGGTGCGGTCGTCTCGTGGTTGCCGCTGTTCCTGTTCGTCGTGCTGTTCGGGCTCTCGATGGACTACCACGTCTTCGTGGTCAGCCGGATCCGCGAAGCCGCGCTCGAGGGCGCCCCGGTGCGGGCGGCGATCCGCGCGGGCATCACGCGCTCGGCGGGAGTGGTGACCAGCGCGGCGATCGTCATGGTCGGGGTGTTCGCCGTCTTCGGCACACTGAGCATGGTCGAGTTCAAGCAGCTGGGCGTGGGGCTCGCGGCGGCCATCCTGCTGGACGCCGCGATCATCCGGGTCTACGTGCTGCCCGCGCTGATGACGGCGCTCGGCAGGTGGAACTGGTGGCCCGGGGGGATATCCGGCAGCGGCGGCGGCGCGGCGGCTCAGCCCGAACCGACATGGCTCCTGCCCGAGGGCCGGCCGCAGCCCGCGCGGCTCGCCTCCCAGCAGTCGCACCGGCAAGGCGCCCACCAGCCGGCCGGGCTCGCGCCACCTGCCCGGGAGGGCGGCCGTCCGCAACAGCAGCCGCGGCCCGGCCGGCACCGCCGGGACACCCCGTGAACCGACCGCGGCAGCCGCCCGGCCAGGTCAGGAGTCGGGCCCGGCCGCGGCCGTGAGGGAGGCCAGCTGCGTGAGGATCGAGGGGTCGGTGATCTGCTCGTCCTCGGCGAGCAGCAGCACTTTGCTGAGGATGATGCTCGTCATCCGGTCCTCGTCGGCGAACGGGAGGAAGAGCCGGCGGTGTGCCGTGGTGCCGAAGGAGGCGGGCACGACGCACAGGTGGCCGGCCGGCTCGACGTGGATGCTGCCGCTGGTCAGTTGCACCCGGTAGGTGGCCCGGGTGCCGCGGACGACGGCCGTGTGCCCTTCGACGGCGACCCGGGCCAGGCCCAGGTCGGCGACGAGCGCCGCGAGCAGTTGTGCCCGGCCCACAGCCTGCGCCGGGGACTGGTACGCCTCCGGCACGGTGCCGGCGACCGACACCACCAGGTCCAGGTCCCGCATGGCCTCGGAGAACGCCACTGGCGGTACGTCGGCCAGGGGGACCGGGCTGCCGGCGCTGTCGGGTCCGGCCGGGGCACCTCGGCGGCCGGGGGCGGAAGGTCCGCCGGTCAGGAAGCGGAGCCCGCCCACGCGGACCTCGCCCATCCCGAAGTAGCCGTTGAACTCGCAGGCCAGCGCCGCGACGAGGCCGCCGCCGACGGTGCGGGTGGCCTGGTGGTCGTCGTACTCGCCGTGGGTGGACCAGCCCCGGCCGGAGAGCAGTTGAGCCGCGACCTTGCCGTCGACCGTCTGGCCGGCGAACCGCCAGGAGACATCTCCTGCCTCGTGCTCGGCCGGGGTGAGCAGATACAGCTCGCGGAACGCCTGTTTGACCGGCTGGCGGAGCCGGCGCCGCACCAGTTGCTGCTGCCAGTGGGCGAGCAGGCCCCGTTCGTGCAGTTCGACAGGGTGGACCGCGGTGACGGGGCCGGTCGTGTCGACCTCGTCCAGCAGGCCGATGGTGCCTGCCCGGTCCCGCCAGAGCAGCGCGGGCAGCATCGCCGCGCCGGCGGGCAGCGAGCGCAGCCGGTCCGGTTCGTCGGGGGCCAGTGTCCCGGCGGTGGCGACCAGCCGCTCCACCAGCCCGGTCCGCATCCGGCGGGCCTGCTCCCGCAACCGGCCCTGGTGCCGACGCAGTTCCTGGTAGCCGGGGTCGGCGCGGACGGCGGCCGGCACCGACTTCAGGGTCCTGCCCGCCCGGCTGACCGTCAGGACGGGGTCGGCTCCGTCGAACCGCAACGCGATCCGGTAGGGGCCGGCTTCCGCTTCGGTGGGGGTCTCTTCGGCGAGCCGCGCCTCGCAGTCCCATTCGAGCCGGCCGGCGTCCGGTGCGCCCGCCACCTGGGCCAGGTGGTCGAGGGCGACGGCGATCGCGGCGGCGTGGCTGTGTCTGCGGTTCGGGCCCAGCAAGGCGCCCTTCTTCGCGGAGTCGCGCAGCGCCAGATAGCGGTCGAGCACCGTCTCGTGGGCGGCGAGGGGCAGCATCCCGAACGCGGCGATCCCTTGCAACGAGTGGTGTCTGACCCGCTTGAGCACTTGGGCCCGGTTCTCGCCCAGGGCCGCGGAGACGAGTTCGTTCGGTTCGTGTTCCAGCAGGCGCCGCGCGGTGTCGGCCCCGGCGTCCTCGACCGCTGTCAGGAGAGCGGCCCGGTCCTGGCGGGTGACGCCGTCCGGCATCGCCCGGATCAGACGCAGCAGCGGACCGGCCCCTTCCAGGCCGAACAGCGGGAGCAGCGCGTCGGCGTCCCCGGCGCGCCGCCGCCAGCCGAACGCCCGGCGCTGTTCCTCCGGCGACCGGTCCCGCAGCAGGTCCGGCAGGGCGGTGCGCTCCTCGTCGGTGAGTTCCGCCGCGCCCAGGTGGCGGGCCACCCGGGGGTCGCCCTGCCAGGCCAGGGCGGCCTGGACGAAGCGCAGTCCGCGCGGGGCCGGCCCCTTGGGCAGCGCGTCCCAGTCGGCCGGTTCCGGTGCGGAGACGAGCCGCCACGTCAGCGCGTCGACGTGGGTGCGTACCGCGTCCCGGCAGGCGAGCGACGAGCCGGTCGCCTCGTCGGTGGGTGAGCGGCCGGCGAGGGCGAGGCCGAGATAGGGGTCGTCGGTGACGGCTCGTTCGACCAGGTCCGCTTCCAGGGCACCGGCCCGGTGCAGGGCGTCGAGGATCCGCGCGACGGTCTCCCGCCGCAGGGTGCCGAGCGGGGTACGGATCAGGACCCCCAGCAACCGGGTGTCGGTGGCGGCGACGGCCCGCTCCGCCACCTCGTCCAACTGCAGCCGGTGCCGGACGTCGCAGCCGAGGAAGGCGGCGAGGAGGGCTTTGCGGTGCGCCGTCGGCCACGGTGCGGCCAGCAGTGCGGTGACGTCGTCGCCGCGGCCGGCGGGGAAGGCGGCGTCGTAGAGCACGTCGAGTGCGGCGACGAGGTCGGCCAGGTGCGGGGTGAGATTGCCGAGGGCCCGGTCGTCGCCCTGCTCGATCCGGGAGCGGATCTCCTCGGCGAGCTCCCGCAGGCCTCTCGGGTCGTCGGCCCGCGCCGCGGCCCGCGCCCGGTCCACCAGCCGCCACAGCGCCTTGCGTTGCTCGCGGACCACGCCGCGGTAGTCCTCCGGTATGTCGAGGTCGTCCGCGGAGGGGGAACGCTCCACCGTGCTCAGCCTCCCGCCAGTGCGACCAGCCGCAGGAACACCACCGGCTCACCGGGCCGGGGCGTGATCTCCTCGTCGAGGTCAGCGACCTGCCGTCCGCCGGCGAACACCGCGAACGTCCCCCGGGCGAAGGCCCGGTGTGCCCGGGACACCTCCTCGGGGACGTCCGGATCGGCCGGCTGCCGCGGCATCCTGATCACGCCGGTGGCGGCCTGCGTCCGGACGTCGTCCTCGGACAGGTAGTGGCGGTCGAGGGTGCGCCGGCTGCGGGCCGCGTCGGTGCGCAGCTCCCGGATCTGCTCCTCGACCGCCCGCCGGATCAGCTCTCGCGCCGTCGTCCGGTCACCGTCCAGCCGTACCAGCACCGTCGGCGGGCGGTCGCCGGGCGGGCCCGGTGCCGCGCTGCGCACCTCGACGTCGATCACGGCCGCAACGGTAGCCCTCCCCTCCGACATCCGTATGCGCGGCCGGGAGCGGGCGGGGGCGATGCCTCGACGACACGTGCTGCGGGGTGCGGGGCGCGGTGGCCGATCGGTCCGGTGGGCCGGCTGCGCAGCGGCCACGAGGGCCGTGCGCCTGCTGATGCCGGTACGGCCGGCCTCCTTGCCGCTGATCCCGTGGCATTCGCGGCGAGTGCTCCGAAACGCCGAGAGCGCTTCCGGGCGGCCCGCCGCGCCGTGTCGTACGTTTCGTCCGGGCCGGACAGGGCCCCGGCAGGGGTTTCTCCTGCCCGCGCACGGGAGGACGAAGAAGCCATGCCACGTCGGTTCCTGACTCGCCGTCTGCTGCCCGCCGCCGCCGGGCTCGCCGTGCTCGCACTGCCGGTCGGCGCGCTCGACGGCGCCACCGGCGCTTCCGCGGCCGGAGCGGACGGGCAGGTCTCCGGGTCGGACCACGGCGAGGTCAGGGCCCCGCGCGAGTTCAGCGGCATCGCCTGGCTCGCGACGCGGGAGAGGGCCACTGTGCCGGGCGGGGACGAAGAGCCGCGCGAGGTCTTCCTCGTGTGCCACGACACCCGGGACAACGACGCCGAGCGGGACCTGCCGCGCCTGTCACTCGTGCGGACCCCCGTCGACCCGCGGGGGATCGACGTGCGGGGACTCGACGTCGACTTCCCCGGCGTGCCGAACGACCTGGAGAGCATCGCCCGGGTACCCGGCCGCGACGAGGCGCTGCTGGTGGAGAGCAACGCCGACGGCGACGATCCCGACCCCACCATCTATCTGGCCCGATGGGACCGGCGTCTGAACATCCGCATCGCCGGTTCGGCGCCCTGGCCCGGAACGCCCCGGCCGCTGGTCAACGTCGAGGCGACCGCGGTCGCCACCGTCGGCGGGCACCACTACTTCGTGTACGCCGAGCGCGCCGAGGGCAGCGACACCACCCTCGTCAGCATGACCCGGCTCAGGATCAGCCGCAGCGGCCGGCTCACCTTCGGCACCGAGTGGGTGTCGGTCCCCTTCACCGCGGCCCAGCCGCCGGGGGCGCGCCCCGCCTCCGGCATGGACATCGACGACGCGGGCAACCTGTACATCTCCGCCGCGTACGACCCCGGTGACCTCGGCCCCTTCGACAGCGCCGTCTACCGTGCGGCCAGGATCCGTCCCGGCGGGCCCCTCGGCGCGGAGCTGGTCCCGATGCGGCCGCAGCTGCTCGCGCGCAGCTCGGGGCTGAAAGTGGAGGGGGTGGCGCTGGTGGACGGCGCCTTCCCGATCTTCATCGGTGACGACGACGAGGACTACGGCGGTCTGCTGCGGCAGCTGCGGGTGACGGCGCCCGAGGGCCGCCCGGCCGGCTGACCGGGACGACGGCGGGCCGTGGCGGGCGGCGGGCTCGGGGAGGTACCGGCAGCAGGGGCGCGGGACGGCGCGGGGCTGTTACACGTTCCGGACACAGTCCCGTGAACTCGCGCCGCGCGGCGGCCATCACACCTCCCGTACGACGCACTCGCCACGGGTGCGCCGGGAGAAGCCCGGCGCCGGAAATGAGGAACCATGACCGCCAAGCTCAATCGCGCCGTCCGCTGCACCGCCGCCGTGCTGGCCGCCCTCGCGGTCGGCGCCGGAGCGACCGCGTGCGACGCGTCGTCCGGATCGTCGGACAAGGCCGCTGCGCACTCGGGGTCGGCCGCGGACTCCTCCTCCGGTACGCAGGACGGCGGCTCGCAGAAGGACTCGCAGGACGCCGTGGACGGGGTGAAGAAGACGGCCGTCAAGGGCTCGCGGACCGACGCGGTGAATCCCGCCTCCGCGCGGACCCGGGAGAGCAAGCGCTGCCACACCGGCGAACTGCGCTACTCCTGGGGCGGCCCGCACGGCGGCGCCCCGGACATGGAGGCCGACCAGCAGCAGATCGCCTCGATCCGGCTCACCAACAGCGGCGGACGCACCTGCACCGTGTACGGCTTCCCCGGTGTCCGCCTGGTCAGCGACTCCGGCGACACCTGGGATCTGCGCCGCTCCTCGGACAAGCCGAGCACCCTCACCCTGGACCCGGGTGAGGACACCGCCATGGTCTCCATGAACGTCCTGCCGCTGCCGCAGGACATGAAGGGCCCCAAGCCCTTCCGGGTGAGCAAGGTCCTGCTGACCCCGCCCGACGAGACCACCCACGTCACGCTGGACTGGCCCTACGGCGGTGCCCTGGTCGACCAGTCCGGCGCCACCCGGCCCGGCACCTTCGTCAACCCGGTCGGCGTGGGCTGACCCCGCCGGGCCGCTCCCGCCGGCCGGTGGCGCTCCCGTCGGCACCGGCCGCGGTCCCGCCCGGACCGGGGGCGGGGCGGGGACGGACATCCGCTCCGTCCCCGCCCCGCCCCCGGTCCTTCAGGTCCGCTGCGCGGCGGCGCCGCGCGTGGGTGTCGGGCGGGAGTTCAGCCGACCGGGTCCTTGGCGGGCCCCGCGGACTGCTCCGCGGCGGCCGCCGGCGACCCGGCGGGCTCCGGCTCCGGCTCCGAGGTCCTCGGCTTCCCGGCGTACGGGCTGCGGCCCAGTTCGGGGAAGTCCGCCTTCAGCGCCCGGAGCAGGCAGAACATGACCAGGAAGGCGATCACGAAGAAGGGCAGCCCGATGACGGTGATGACCTGCTGGAGGGCGTCCAGCCCGCTCTTCCCGGTGGCCGCCAGCAGGGTGCCGCCGACCACGCCCTGCATGACGGCCCAGAAGACGCGCTGCCGGGTGGGGGTGCGCTGCTTCTCGTCGGCCCGCTCGCACAGCATGTCGACCACCATGGAGGCGGAGTCGGCGGAGGTGGTGAAGAAGATGACCACGATGAGCACCGACAGCGCCGAGACGAAGGTGGCCGCCGGGTAGTTGTCCAGGAACGTGAAGAGCGCGCCGGGCACGTCCCCGTCGTCCACGACCGCCTTGACCAGCCCGCCCGGGCCGTTCATCTCGATGTCGAACGAGCCCATGCCGAAGATGCTGAACCAGATCACCGTGAAGGCGGTGGGCAGCCCCAGCACGCCCAGGACGAACTCCCGGATCGTGCGGCCCTTGGAGATGCGGGCGACGAAGATGCCGACGAACGGCGACCAGGTGATGGTCCAGGCCCAGTAGAAGACCGTCCAGCTGCCCTGCCAGCCGGTGTCGGCGAAGGTGTCGTTCCAGAACGACAGCGGCACCACCGAGCTGAGGTAGGTGCCGGTCGATTCGACGATGCCCTTGGCCATGAAGAGCGTCGGCCCCGCGACGAGGACGAAGACCAGCAGGCCGACGGCCATCAGGATGTTGACGTTGGACAGCATCTTGATGCCCTTGTCCAGGCCGCTGACCACGGAGGCCGTCGCGATCGCGGTCACGCCCGCGATCAGCAGGACCTGGACGAGTTTGTTCTCCGGGACTCCGAAGAGTTCGTTCAGACCGCTGTTGATCTGCAGAGTGCCCAGCCCGATGGAGACCGAGACCCCGAAGAGGGTGCCCACGACGGCCGTGACGTCGACGGTCTTGCCGATCGGGCCGCTGATCCGGTCGCCGAGCAGCGGGTGCAGGATCGAGCTCACCCGGAAGGGCAGGCCGCGCTGGTAGACGAAATAGGCGAAGGCCAGCGCCGGGAGGCAGAAGATGGCCCAGGTGTGCAGGCCGAAGTGGTAGAGGGCGAACGCCATCGCCCGTTCGGCGGCCGAGTTCGACTCCGGCTTGACGCCCTGTTCGGGCGGGTCGGCGAAGTGGCTGATCGGTTCGGCGACCCCCCAGAACATCAGGATGGTGCCGATCCCCGCCGCGAAGAGCATCGCGAACCACGCGCCGTTGCTGTACTCGGGGCGCGCCTGCTGCCCGCCCAGTCGCACATGTCCGTAGCGGCTGAGCGCGATCCAGATCAGGAAGAGCACGAACGTGGTGACGCCGAGGATGTAGAACCATCCGAGGTTCGTGAGGATCCAGTCCGAGGCCGCGGTGAAGACGCTGTCGACCTGGTCGGTCAGCGTGATGGTGGTGGCGACGAACAGGACCGTCAGCGCCGCCGAGGTGAAGAAGATGACCGCGTCGGTCCGCAGACCCAGCCTGCGTTGCAGCTTGTCCAGCATGGAGTTGTCCCAACAGACGGGGAGGGAGTGCACTGAAGCGCGCCGGGCCGGGCTGATGCCAGAAGATGTGCGTTCGCCAATGATCGCCCCGGCCGCGTTGAGCGTTGATGGTGGCACTCCCGATCAAGCACCGCATCCCCTGGACTCTTCTGTTGCACATTCGTGATCATGTGAGTAACTGCCCTGTGAGGGAGCGGTATTGACTCCCCGGACGCGGTGGCGGGGGCGGATGACACCGGCAGCCTCAGGGGCAGGACCGGAGAGGTCGGAGCACTGTGGGCACGGCCGCACGGGCACGGCATCAAGGTGATCCGCACACATACGCAAAGAGGAGAAGTGCGAACAGCCGGTGGCCGGCCGCCGGCCGACCGGGCTGCTCGGCCGCCCGGCACCGGCCGGAACGCCCCGGCGGCCGGGTCCGCCGGCCGCCGGGGCGTTCTGGTGCAGGAGCGTACGGGGCTGCAGGGGCGTACCGGGATGCAGGGACACGGCGCCGGGCTGCGCGGCCGGTCCTCCTGCTACTTGCCGGTGCCGACGGGGTCGACCGTGACGCGGTCGGCGGCACCCGGCCTGGCCGGCACGCTGATGCCGACCGGCAGTTCCCTGGAGTGGGTCTCCCCGGGCGGGGTGACGAGGATGCTGCTGACAGGGACGCCGGAGCCACCGGTGTCGTTCGGCGGGCAGTGCAGGGTGAAGCGGGTCTCCTCGCCCGATCCGAGGGCGACGGCCGGGGCGGTGCGGTCGCTGCGTTCGGCGCTGAGGGGCGCGCCGGCCTGCGAGGACTTGAGGTCGACACCGGGGAAGCCCTTGAGCGAGCAGGCGTCGCCGCCGATGTTCCTGAAGCTGACCACGAGGTCGCCCTCGGCCATGCCGTGGGCCGTGTCGAAGAGGAGGTCCGACGTCCGGCAGCGCCCGGCGGTGATCTTCCCGGTTCCGCCGCCCGGAGCGGACCGTACGTTCTTCGCGTCGCCCCCGCCGCCGTCGCCGTCGTCGGAGGTCTCGGCGCCGCCGGTCGTGGCCTGCCCGCCCGACTCCGCGCCATGGCCGGATCCGGACGACGAGGAGGAGGCGGAGCCGGAGGCGTCCGACGTGGCGGTCGAGTCCTCCCCCTGGCAGGCGGTGAGCGAGAGCCCCGCGGCGAGAGCCAGGGCGGCGAGGGTGAGCTTCTGAGCGCGCATCGCTTCTTCCTTGTGCAGTGGGTGCCGTCCGCTCGGCACGGTGGATGTCTACTGAGGGCTCTGATCCACCCGGCGCGTGGGATGTTCACCCCCGGCCGCCCCTCTTACACGCCTGTGACACACGGCCTGCCTCCGCACGCCGGCCCACCGCTCCCGCACCCCTTCCTCGCTCTTCCTCGCTCCTCCTCGCTCTTCCTCGCCCTTCCTCGCTCCTCCTCGCCCTTCCTCGCCCTGCCCCGCCCCGGCGCCGCGGCCCGGTCCGCTGGCCCGGCGCCGTCTCAGCGGCGCAGGTCGTTGTAGACCGTGGCCCTGGAGACCCCGA
The DNA here is from genome assembly GCF_000280905.1 of Streptomyces sp. AA1529. Lineage (GTDB taxonomy): Bacteria > Actinomycetota > Actinomycetes > Streptomycetales > Streptomycetaceae > Streptomyces. Next base: position 12,358 of record NZ_ALAP01000090.1, read on the forward strand.
GGAGACCCGTCAGGGCCGGCACCGCGCCCTTGAGTTCGAGGTACCCCTGCTCCTGCACGGCCTGTACGAGGGCGACGCGGTCGGCGGTGGCCAGGGCGCGCGGAGTGGTGCCGCGGGCGGCGGCGAAGGACTCCGCGACACCGCGCAGTTCGTCCAGGGTGCGGGCGCGCAGGGTCTCGGTGACCGGCGGCCGGTGGTCCTCCGTGCGCAGCAACTGCTCCAGGCCCCGGGTGAGGGTGGAGAGCAGCGAGACGTCCAGGTTGAGGCAGACGGCGGCGATGTAGGCGCCCTCGCTGTTCCGGATGCCGACCGAGGTGCTCTTGGCGGGGCGGCCGTCGGGGAACCGGTTGGGGTAGTTCTGCAGGACCTCGGGGTGGCCGGGGTCCGCGATCCGGGCCAGGCCCAGTTCGGTGGCCGGGTCGCCGATCCGGCGGCCGGAGAGGTTGTTCTCCACGGCGCGCACCGCGTGGTCGGGGTCGCGCAGATCGTGCAGCACGGCTTCGCACAGGCCGGGGAACATCCGCCCGACGGCGGTGACGATCTTCTCCGCCTCGCGCAGCAGCAGTTCGTCCTCGGTGTCGCTCACGGTGTCCCCTCGATGATCTGCGCCGTCGCCGTCGGTGCCTTGAGAGCCGAGCCGGTGAGGATGACGACCGTGGTGCCGCCCGGCGGCAGTTCGCCGCGCGCCGCGAAGAGCTCGACGGCGGCCGCGGCCGTGGCGCTGGTGGGCTCCGCGTAGAGTCCGGTGGCCGCGAGGCGGCGCAGGGCCGAGGCGATGTCCTCCTCCGGGACGGCGGCCGTGGTACCGCCCGAGCGGCGGACGGCGGCCAGCACTTCGGGGAGCCGGACGGGCTCCTTGATGGCCGTCCCCTCGGCCAGCGTCGGCCGCCACCGCCCGGCCCCGGGCGCGCCCTGCCCGGCGTCGGCCCCGGTCTCGGCGTCGGCCCCCGCGTCGGCCCCGGCGTGGAACGCGGCGTGCAGCGGCGCGCAGTTGGCCGGCTGGGCCACCAGGAGCCGGGGCAGGGCGGCGATCCGCCCTGCGGCGAGGAGTTCGCCGAACCCCAGATCGCAGCCCAGTACGGTGCTGCCCGCGCCGGCGACGGTGACCACGGCGTCCGGGGCGCGGAAGCCGAGGTCCTCCCAGATCTCGTAGGCCAGCGTCTTGGTGCCCTCCAGGAAGTACGGGTGCCAGTTGTGGCTCGCGTAGACGGTCTGCTCGGCCCGGCGCAGCGCGGCCGCGGCTGTCGCGTCCCGGTCGCCGTCCACCGGGGTCACCCGGGCCCCGTAGGCGGTGGCCTGCAGCGTCTTGGCGGGTGAGGTGTGCGCGGGGACGAGGATGGTGGCGCCGACGCCGGCGGCGGCGCAGTACGCGGCGACCGAGGAGCCGCCGTTGCCGGAGCTGTCCTCGAGAACCTGGTCGACCCCCTGGGCGGCCAGCGCGGAGATCATCACGCTGCTGCCGCGGTCCTTGAAGCTGCCGCTCGGGTTGAACCACTCCAGTTTGAAGCCGACCTCGACGCCGCCCCAGGTGCGCGGCAGCAGCGGAGTGCACCCTTCGCCCAGACTGACCGGGGGCAGCGGGGGCAGGGCGGCCCGGTAGCGCCACAGCGACCGGTCGGCCGTCACGATGTCGGCCGGCCCCGGTGCGCGCGCCGGCGAGACCAGCAGCGGTGTGCCGTCGTCCCCCCGCCAGCGCAGCGGGTCCAGCGGGTAGCGGCGTCCGGAGCGCGGATCGCGCAGGTGGCGCGCCGGGGCTGCCGGGGGTGCTTGGGGGTCGTCCTGGGAGGGGGTGGACATGAGAACTGCTCCCTTGCCGGAGGTTCCGCGGGACCGCACGCCCAGAATTGGACGCGGAATCTAAAATTAGACGCTTCGTCCAGGCAGCGCCAGGCCTGGCCGACCGGTAGGGTCACCTGATCATGGAAGCGGACACGCAGGTCGAGCTGGTCGCGATACCCCCGGGACGGGTGACCCTGTCCGACCGGCGGACGCGGCGGAGCTGGTCGGTCGACCTCGCGCCGTACCGGCTGGCCGCGCACCCGGTCACCCAGGAGCTGTACGCACGGATCACCGGCGAGCGGCCGAGCACCGCACACGGGGACCGGCTGCCCGTCGAGGGCGTGAACTGGTGGGACGCCGTGCGGTTCTGCAACGCCCTCTCGCGCCGGGAGGGCCGCACACCCGCCTACCGGCTGCGGGCCGCCCCGAACGGTGCCGCCGGACACCGCGGGGACGAGGACGACTCCGGCGTCGAGTGGGACCGCGACGCCGACGGGTACCGGCTGCCGACCGAGGCCGAATGGGAGCACGCCTGCCGCGCCGGGACCTCGGGACCGCGCTACGGGCCGCTGGACGAGATCGCCTGGTACCGCGGCACCTCGCAGGAGCGCCTCCACGAGGTGGGAGGCAGGCTTCCCAACGCGTGGGGCCTGTACGACATGCTCGGCAACGTCTGGGACTGGTGCTGGGACCTGTACGACCCCGAGGTGTACGGCGGCTACCGGGTACTGCGGGGCGGCGGCTGGTTCGACGAGCACTGGAGCTGCCGGGCCGCGGTGCGGCGCCGCAGCCATCCCGCCTTCCGGGTGGACGACGTGGGCTTCCGGGTCGCCCGGGGCTCCGCCGCAGGAGGCGGCGACGGGACCGCCGGCGGTTGCGGCACCCGTCCGGCACCCGCAGGCTGAGGACAGCGAAGCCCCCTCGACCCCTCAGCACCCCTCGGCACTCCTCGGCACCCCTCGGCATCCCTCGGCACCCCTCGGCGTCCTTCGGCCTCGTGCACCTCCGCATCCCACCGCCCGCCGCGATGCCCGTGCGACGGCGCACGGCGTCCGTGACCGCAGGAGTGTCCATGAATGCGCCCACAGCGTCGGCATCCGGCCTGCGGCATGCCCTTCCGGACGTGCCGGTCCGCCCGGGCCCGCGGAAGCGGCCGGCACCGCGCGTGTGCCGGGGCGCGGGCGGGCGCGGTCCCGCATGAGCGGCCCGGCGTCCGCGCGCAGGGCGGCGCCCGCGAGGGCCGGGGGCGCCCGTCCGGCGGCGGTCGTGCTGCGCACGGTGACCGCGTCCTGGTACCAGGACGGCCCCGAGGAGCCGCTGGTGCGGCTCCCCCACACGAGTTCCGGCCGGTGCCGGGCCGTGCCGGGGTGCGGACGGCCCCGGGCGGTGCTCTTCGGCCGGGACGGCACCCTCGTCGAGGAGGTGCCGCACAACACCGATCCCGGCCGGATCCGCCCGCTGGCCTCGGCGCGCGAGGCGCTGGAGGCGCTGCGCACCGCCGGAGTGCACGCGGGGGTGGTGAGCGAGCAGCCCGGCATCGGACGCGGAGCCCTGCGGCTGGAGCAGCTGGACGCGCTGCATGCGCGGATGGAGGCGCTGCTGGGACCCCTCGCGGTGACCGCCGTGTGCCCGCACCGGCCGCAGGACGGCTGCGCGTGCCGGAAGCCGGAGCCCGGTCTGGTGTTCGCCGCGTGCCGGGTGCTGGGCGTGCGCCCGGCGGAGACCGCGGTGGTCGGCGGGCGCACCGCCGATCTGGGGGCCGCACATCGGGCGGGTGCCACCGGAGTGCTCGTGCGGGCCGGGCACCTCGGCCGGTCCGGCGCTCCGCCCCGCACGGCCGCGCGTCTGGATGCCGCGGTCCGGGCCCTGGTCGGCGCTCCGGACGGACGCTGACCGGGCCGGAGGCCGGGAGGCGGGGCCGGGGTGCGACGCGGAGCGTCGCCCGGACTCATCATGCGACGATCACAACAGCATCTGACCGTTTTGAGAGCTTTTGCAGACATGAGAGGCTTGCACAGAAAGGTGTGTCGGGACCGCACGCGGCCGGGTTCGCCGCGCTACGAGCGGAAATCCCCGGAACTCCGAAGGGAGCCGCATCATGACGGCCGAACTGCACGGCACACGGGTGGCCCTGCTCGCCACCGACGGCGTGGAGCGGATCGAACTGGAGCAGCCGCGTGGCGCGCTGCACGGAGCCGGGGCGCGGACCGAGGTGATCGCGCTGCACACCGGGGAGATCAACGCCCGCCAGATGGACATCGACCCGGCCGGCACCCTCACGGTGGACCGGACGGCCGCCGAGGCGTCCGCCGACGACTACGACGCGCTGCTGCTGCCCGGTGGCGCGATGAATCCCGACCAGCTCCGCACCGATCCCGACGCGGTCGGCTTCGCCCGGGAGTTCATGCGCACCGGCAAACCCGTCGCGGCCATCTGCCACGGTCCGCTGACGCTGGTGGAGGCGGAGGTGGTCCGCGGCCGGCGGCTGACCTCGTGGCCCAGCATCCGCACGGATCTGCGCAACGCGGGCGCCGAGGTCGTCGAGGAGGAGGTCGTGATCGACGGGAATCTCGTCACCACCCGCGGACCCGACGACCTGCCGGCCTTCTGCGCGGCTCTCGTCGCACAGCTGGCCAGGGCCAGAACCCCCCAGTTCGCCTGACCTTCCGCACCGGCCGACCACCCCCCGGCTCCGTGCGGCGGGCCGGCCGCACGGACGACGGCCCGCGGCCCCGGGCCGGGCGGGCCCGGCGTCAGACGGCTGCCCGGCCGGATCCCCCGGACAGGAAGTGGACCGCTCTCGCGTGCCGCAACCGGGTGCGGAGGAGGACCGGGAAGCGCGGTGCGGGCACCGTGAGCACGGGGCAGCGAGCGCGGGTGAGGACGCGGCGGGCCGTACCGCCGCGCCCGAACAGCCCCCAGCGCGCGCCGCGCACCCCGATGACCAAGCGGTCGTCCGAACCGTCGGCCGTCGCGCACAGGGCGCGCCAGGGCCGGTCGCGCACCAGCCGCCGCTCGACGTCGGCCACCCCCGGAGGGTCGCCGCCGAACGCCTCGTCGAAGGCGCGGTCCAGCCGCGCGCGGGCCTCCCGGCGCCAGTTCTCGGCCCAGATCCGATCCGGCCGCAGCACGTACCCGGTCTCGCCGCGCGGCGGCTCCCAGGCCAGTACCGCCAGCAGCGGGCGGCCGGTGCAGGCCGCCTCCCGCGCGGCGGCACGCAGCGCCGCCAGACTCGCGAGCGAACCGCTCACCCCGACGACCAGCCGGCCCGGTCCGGCCGCGCCACCGCCGCCCCTCCCCGCCGTCGCTCCGCTCCGTCCGGCGGCGCCGGATCCGCCACTCATCACTCACCCCTCCTGCGTGTCGCCCCGTCCGATCTCTTCGCCGTCGCAGCACGTCCAACAGTCACTGCACAGCGGAGTCTGGCCCTGATTGGACTGATACGACAGGGCCAATACGGTGAAACTGGACTGCGGACGCCGTGCACGGTGGCGCCGGGGCGGGTGCGTGCGCGCCGCCGGTGCACCCGCCGCGCCGGTCCACCCGCCGCGCCGTCCCGCCGTCCCGCCGTCCGGGGACGGGCGCGGGACGGACGCCCCCGGCACCCCGCGAGGCACTCGGCGGGCGGCCCGTCAGGCCGTGTGCCCGGCCGGCTCCTCCGGGGGCGGCTGCGGACGGGCGCCTGCCCGGCCGCCCGCCGCGGCGTCCGGCCGCCGGGAGTCGGCGTCCCGTCGGAGCCGCCCGGCGTCGCGCGCGAGCGCGTCGACGCACTCCGCGAGTTCGGGGTGCCGTCCGGCCAGGTGCGGACGGCTGTCCAGCAGCGGGCCGAGCAGCCGCGCCGCGTCGCCGTCGGCGAGCGCCCCGGCGAGCAGGGTGCGGGATGCGGCGGGGAGGTCGGGCAGCGCGGTGATCCGGCCGGCGAGCCGGCGCAGGTCGACGGCGCGGTCCCGGGCCCAGGACGCCACCGTGCGGTCGGCCGCCCGGCGTTCGCGGGTGGCGCGCACCCGCTGTTCGCCGGTGGCGCCGGGGACCCCGGGACGGCCCCGCAGATAGCGGCGTTCGGCCGCCTGCCTGCTGGCGACGCCGAGCGACGCGGCCAACTCGGCCCAGCTCGCCCCTGCCGTACGGGCGGTCTCGATCAGCGCGGTCTCCCATCCGGCCAGCTGGTCGCGCACCTGTCGGAGCGTCAGCAGCGCGGCCAGCGCCTGCCGGCAGTCGGCCGGCGGGAGCCCGGGTTCCGGACCGGGGGGCGTGCGGTGGCCGGCGGCGGCCGTCTGCGCGCTGCGCACCGCGTCCTGGATCCGGTGCAGCGCCGTCGCGGCGGCGGGGAAGGAGACGGGTGCGGGAGCGCTCCCGGCGTTCGGCACCGGCTGTGTCGGCATCGGCTGTTCTTCAGGTGTGGGCACGGGGATCCTCCCCCTCGCACGTCGTCCACAGGGCGACAACCGCACTTGTCATCATTCTGACGACATGATACAAGGAGAACGAGGTGCAGCGCATAGGCGGAACACGGAGAAACTGCCCAGGCTCATCGGAGGTGTTCGTAACAGTGATGCGCACCGATCCGTGCCCCGAGCCCGACCGCCGCACGCCGCAGTTCCCGGGCGCGAGCGGCAATCGGCCCCGGTCGGCCGCGAGTCCGGCGGACGCCCGCCGGTGCGGTGCCGCGCGTCGCCGAGCAGGCCACGTACCCGCGCTCCACCCTCCGGGGGACGCCCCGGACGCGTTCGCCACCGAAGCCGGACGCAGCACCCACGCCGGCCCGGCGGAACCCCGCCGCGCGGCCGCCGACACCCTGCGCGCCCAGCGCAGCGGGCGGCCACCGGACTTCCCCGGGACCTGGCCGGCCACCACCCGAGGCGTCCAGGCCGCTCCCGCGGCGGACGCACCTGGCCTCCGGCGGCTCGCACCCGCCGAGGCCGTCCACAGCACCACCGGCGACGAAGCCGGACGCACGCGGATCAGCTACCGAGTCCACTGAGTTCTCGCGGCGGCGCGGTGCCGAGCACGGCGGGCGGCCCGCGGGAGGGGAAGAGCGCTTCCCCTCCCGCGGCCGGTCCGCTCGTCCGGCGTACGAGAAGCCCGTCGGCCCGCTCCCCGGAAATGTGACCGGGGCCGGGCCCGGGATGCGCGCCGCCTCAACACAACCGGAGACCGAGACGTGTCACTGACGCAGATCAAGCCCCAGGACGCCCCCGTCACAGCGGCCATGACGTACCACCGGCTCGTCGAGCGGGTGCGCTACGACGGCGCCTACCCCACCCGCGAACGGGCCGACGCGGTGCTCCACGCCGTCCTCACCTCGCTCGGCCGGCGGCTGCCCGAGGAGGAGCGCACCGAACTCGCCGGCGTGCTCCCGGAGGAGGCCGCGCGCTTCCTGACCGCTACGGCCCACGAGCCCGAGCGGTTCACCGGCTGGGAGTTCGTCGCCGACCTCGCCTCCCGTACCGGCGGCACCCCGGCCACCGCACGCTGGGACACCGGCACGGTGCTCGAACTGGTGGCCAAGCTCGCCGGTGAGGACCTGATCGCCCGGATCCTGGACCGGCTCCCCGCCGGGTACGCGCTGCTCTTCGGCCGGGCCGAACTCACCCGCCCCGCCGCCCCCGCGCAGCCCGCTCCCGCACCGCGCGCGGCCTGACCGCCGTCACCGGGACGGAGAACGACGGGCCCGCGCCGGGACGGACCCGCCCGCATCCGACGGCAGGCCGGGGCAGGTCCCGGGGCGGGCGCCGCAACGCACCCGCCCCGCCCCGCACCCGACCTCGGTACCGGCGTCCGCGGTGAGTGCCGGCGCCGGCGTCCGCGGTGAGCGCCGGCGTCAGCGTCCGGGCGTCAGCACGCGGGCGGCCAGCACCAGTGCCGCCTCCTCGGCGGGCGGGAAGCCGAGCCGGTTGTACGTCATATGGACGTGGTGCAACAGCAGTTCGGCACGGGTGACGGGGACGCGGGACGCCGCGCAGCGGTCCAGCGCCGCGGACACCAGCGCCGCGTGTGCCGCGCACCGGCGGCGGACGGCCTCGCCGGGCCGGGGCGCGTCCCCCACCTGCGAGGCCAGGGCACGCAGCCGCTGGCGGGTCTCGTCCGCCGGGAGCACCAGCCGCAGCCGGGCCAGCCAGCGGCGCCGGTGCGCGGTCCAGAACGCGTCCCGTTCCTCCGGCGCCAGACAGCCGGCCACCAGCGTGCCGGTGAGTTCGACGGCGGCGGCGGCCCGCTCGAAGGCGGCCGGCAGCGCGACCAGTTCCGTCTCGGCGAGCAGCGCGCAGCAGTCGGTGAAGACTTCCTCGGCCGCGGCGATACCCGCCGTTCCGCCGTACTTGGCACGTTCGGGCGCGTAGGGGGCGGGGCTCGCGCCGACGGGCTGGTGCCGGGGCGCCATGGTGGGTTCGGCGGGCAGCAGTCCGCCGCCCTCCGGGTGCTCCGGTTCCGGCAGCGCGGCCAGCAGCGCCCGCACTTCGGGGGTGCGGCTGTGCAGTGTGTCGGCCTGCTCGGGCGTGCAGCGGATGCGCAGCCGCAGGTGGTGGCCGGTCGCGTCCCAGTAGCGCAGGAAGTGCCAGTCCGGCGCCCGCAGTTCGGCGGCACGGGCCGCCAGCCAGGGCAGCACCGTACGGACGGCGGCGTCCATCCGGGCGGGGCCTCCGGGATAGGCCCGCAGATACCACCAGTCCCAGGCGCCACCGGCGTCCGCGGCCTCGGCGTCCCCGTGTGCCGCCTCCCCCGGGCGGACAGCGGTGCTGGTCATCTCTCCTCCTCGCCGGTGCCGGCCCAGTGCAGCAGGGCCGCGTGCTCGGCCGCGCGCCGGTGCCCGTCCGCGTCGCGCAGCGGATGCTCGTCGTGTGCGGGCAGTGCCTCGACCAGCCGCAGATGGCCGGTGCCCGGGGTGATCCAGTGCGCCAGGACCTCCAGCGAGACGGCCGAGTCCAGCCGGACCCACAGCGGCTTGCGGTCGTGGTCGGGGCCGAACCCGCCGCCGTTCGCGGGCAGCAGATAGGCGAACACCTCGCGCGGCACCCCGTGCGCGCGGCGGAAGGCGTCCATCGTGGCGACCCCCGTCGCGTCGCATCCCGCGTCCGGGGACGGCAGCGGGAGCCGGTGCACCGGCACGGTCCAGGAGGCCCGCCGCGTCACCACCGTGCCCGCACCCTCCAGCGTCTGCCGGTCCTGTGCGCACACCTGCTCCGGATCGCGGGGCGGTTGGAAGGGCATCCGGTGGTCGGACAACGGCGATCCGTTGATCCACGGGTCGGACAGCACGGCCAGGAAGCGGGCGAACTTGGGGAACAGATGAGTGGGCACCAGACCGGTGTAGGCGGCCGCCAGCGGCAACCCGTCCGGTGCCAGCAGGGTGAGGGTGTCCTGCCGCGGATCGTGCACCAGGCGGGTGGCGGTCAGCGGAAGGGCGTCGGCGGCGCCGAGTTCCCCGGGCAGGGTGAGCGGGGGCAGCAGCCCGCAGGACTGGGCCTGCGCGGTGCTGCACTCGGTCCACAGCACCAGCTCGCGGTGGTGTGCGGCATGCGGCCAGCAGCGGCGCACATGGCCGCGGAGCGTCTCGGCGAAGTCACCGCCGAGCAGTTCCGTGAAGCGGGTGAGCAGACCGCCGGTACCGGGGTTGAACTGGTTGACGACCAGTCGCGGGCCGCCGTCCGCGGCGCCGCCGGAGCCGCCGCGGAGCTGCTGGAACAGCACGGCGGCGGTGGGCGGCGCGCTGCTCGGGCCGACCGGGAGCCAGGCCCGCTCCCCCGGGTCCTCGCGCGCGGCGAGGTCGAGCTGCACGGCCCGCTCCAGCTCCGGGTCGCGGTCGCTCTCGGCACCGCAGCGCATGGCGAAGCCGAGGACGTCGTCGCAGCTGCCGCCGCGGCCGTAGGCGGCCACGAAGCGGCGCACCAGGGTGTCGTAGAGGTGCGAGCGGAACAGCCGGGGGCGGATCGCGGCGCCCAGCCGGCGCAGGTCCTGCGCCGTCCGCTCGTCCGCCACGACCGGTGGCAGCCGGAGTCCGGTGGCCGCGTCCTCGTACCAGACCTCGGCCGGCTCGAACCGGTCCCAGCCCGCCGTGCGGGCCCACTCCCGGCCCAGCTCGCGCACCCGCGCCACGGCTCCGGCGCGCCGCCGGGGGGCCTCGGCACCCGGCCGGACGGGTTCGGCCAGCCGCTCCCGTTCGGCGGCCAGGGCCCGCAACCCGCGCACGACCGCGAGCCCGTCCGCCGCGCCCGCCCGGTCCATCGCGCCGGTCCCGTCCATCGCACCGGTTTCGTCCGCACCGGTTTCGTCCGCGGCACCGGTTTCGTCCGCCGCCTCCCCGTCGGCCGGCGCCTTCGCGGCGCCGGCCGACGGCGCGTCCGGCAGGTGCCGGGTGAGCGCCAGCAGGACGTCCAGCGCGTCCTCGCCACGCCGCCACGGGGGGACAGGCGCCAGGACGCCGCTGTCGAGCATCCGCAGGAAGCGCCGGAAGGGGTCCGGCCCGCCGAGGGTGCGCAGCGCGTCGCCGTGCGCCAGGGTGTCGTCGGCGTGCTCGGCTGCGGTGCCGCCGCCGAACGGCACGCCGTCACCGGGAACCGGCACGCCGTCACCGGGAACCGCCGCGTCCTCGCCACGGGTCGCCATGCCCTCGCCCGGAGTGCGGGCGCCCGCCAGCGCCCGGGCCCAGTCCGCCGCCGGACCCGCCTCGACCACCTGGTCCAGCCGCCAGGTGACCCCGCCGGTGGCCACGTACTCGGGGTGGAGCATCAGCAGCGCGGGATCGTCCGACGCCTCCGCGGCGGGGTCGGCCGGGCGGACGGGGGCCGGACGGTAGCGCAGCAGCTGCGCGGTGCGGGGCGAGCGGGCCAGCGCGTACAGGGCAGTGAGGACGACCGTGGCGGACACCTGCTGCACGGCGCGGCCGTCGTGGGCGCCGCCGGGGACGCCGACCGTCGTCAGCCGGGCGAAGGGGCTGGTCTTGGCGGCGGCACGGACGGTGTACGAGTACAGCGTCCGCAGGGCACGCTGCCGCTTGCGGTTGCCGCGCGCGCTGCCGTAGCGCACCCAGTCCGGGGTGGCCAGCGCCAGGGAGTGCGCGAACGACGGCTCCTCCAGGGCGGCCGCCAGGGTGTCCTCGGCCGCGGCGCGGTCCCGGGCGACCTCCTTGTCCAGTTCCCCGGCCACCGCCTGTGCGGCGGCCGTCAGCTCCTGCCAGCGGCGCAGCGCGCCGCGTGCCTCCTCGTCCGCGTACTCGGCGATCCGCGCAGCCGTCGGCCCGTCCCAGCCCGGCGGGGCGGCGCGGTGTGCGGCGCGGCGTGCCGCCAGTACGGCGCGGCGCAGGTCGCGGGCGCCGTCGAGGAGGGGTACGAGGGTGTAGAGGACGTCTTCGACGCGGGGCCGCAGCGCCTCCAGTGCGCCGCTCAGCTCGGCGTGCCGGTCCAGGAGTTCGGCGGTTCGCTCGGACGGCAGCGGGCAGTACGCGGCGGGCAGTCCGGCGACGCGGGTGAGTTCGGGGCGGCCCGGCTCCGGCCGGGTCTCGGGCGTGGTCACCGGCCCCACACCCCCTGGACGCTGCCCCAGGAGAAGACCGTGCCCAGCACCGCGACGTACGCCAGCACCAGCACGTACAGCGTGCACAGCGCGCCGTACGCCAGGTGCAGCCGGCGGGCCGCGGGCGTCATGGCCGCCAGGTGGGAGGGCAGCGGGCGGCGCAGCAGGGTGTGTTTGAGCAGGCCGAAGGCGCGGCCGCGGGCGTCGACGGTGCCCAGGCCTGCCTCCAGCGCGGCGTAGCCGTCGCTGGGCAGCAGGGGGTTGAGGTTGGTGAGGACGCTGAAGATCTGGAAGACCAGCATGGTGGCCGCCACGGACGCCGCCGTCCCGTCGGCCGTGACGGCCACCAGCGCGGTGAGCCCGGCGACCCAGCCGTCGTTGACGGGGCCGGCCAGTGCGAGCACGGCTCTGCTGGCGCGGGAGCGCAGCCGGTAGGCGTCGGTGCGGTCCACGTAGGCGAGCGGCATGAAGTAGAAGAGCAGCGCGAAGCCGAAGCCTCGCACGGGCACCTGCAGGATCTGCGCGACCATCGCGTGCGCGCACTCGTGGAGCACGATCTGGCAGAGGAAGAGCACCAGCGCGAGGAGCGTCGTCCAGTGCGCCGGGCGCGGGTCGGGGGACGGTCCGGCGAACAGCGCCCAGCAGGCGAGTACGGTGCCCAGCACCCCGCCGGCCAGGTGCACGCCCGCCGTGACACGGCCGGGCACGTGGCGCAGCGGCGCCGCGAGCGGCTCCAGCAGCCGGGGCAGCAGCGTGCGGCTGACCACGAAGCGCGGCATCATCTGGTTGCGCTTGCCGCGCCGCCCGGTGTCGCGGGCCCGCTGCGGGGTGGGGGCGCCGTCCAGCAGGCCGCTGTCGTAGAGGTTCCGGACGAAGCGGTCCAGTTCGGTGCGGGCCGCCTCGGGGGTCCTGGTGCCGTGGGCCGCCATCATGGTGGCGATGTCCTCCAGCGACCGCGAGCCGTCGAGGCGCTGGACGAGACCGGCGGCCGAGCGGCTGAGCCGGTGGTAGATGCCGGAGGACGCGTCGTACAGCAGCGGGTGGTCGTCCATCCCGCGGATGACTTCCAGGCCCTCGCGGAGCTTCGGTCGGGTGAGGGTCTCCATGCACAACTCCCTGGTGGCGGTTCGGCGCGCGGGCCGCGTCGTAGCCTGAGCGTGCTCGCGGGTCGCGTCCGCGAGCACCCGGTTCCGGGGCGCTTCGCCCGCTCCGGAACCGGGGTCTCACCTCACGGCGCGGTCCGGTGTTCGCGTGTCACCAGGCCGCTGGGCAAGCGGTGGAAACCGCCGCTCAGTTGCCGTTGGAGGAGAAGCAGCCCGCCGTGCCCAGGCAGGCGGCGGGGCAGCTGCCGCAGCCCGCGGTGGCGGCGCAGCCGAAGGTGGTGAAGGGGCTGTCCGACTCGGGCAGCGCCTCCATTTCGAGGTCCTCGGCCCACAGTTCGAGTTCGACGCTGTTGGTGTTGTCCATGGGTGTCACCTCCTTCCGTCGGGTTCGGTGCCGTGCAGGTGGCCGGTGGTGCCCGGGGTGCCGTCCGTGCCGGTCAGCCGAAGCTGGAGGCGGACGACGAGGACGAGGCGGTGCTCCACGGGCAGGAGGCGGATCCCGCCGTGGTGGCGCTGCCCCAGGTGCTCAGCGCGGTGCCCTCGCTCAGCTCCTCGACCGCCAGGTCGTCGTCGAACGACTCGACGAACAGGTCGAGGTCGTCGCCGGTGTGCTGCTGCATCTCTCATCTCCCTTCTGCTGCGTCGCTGGTGCTGCGGAGAGCGGGTGCGTGCTGCCGCGGGTGTCAGCCGATGCAGGACGCGCTGCCGACGGTGGCCGCCGACGAGCCGGGGCAGGACGCCGTGGAGGCAGAGCCGGCGCAGGCGAAGCAGCCGCCCGGCGCGTTGCCGTCCGGCAGTTCCTCGACCGCGAGGTCCTGATCCTCGATGTACAGGTCCAGCTCCAGGTGGTCCATGGACTCCATGGGTGACCTCCTCCGTGTGTGCTGCGGGTTGGGGTGCCGGTCAGCCGTAGCTGGAGACGCTGGAGGCGCTCGACGCGCTGGTGGCCGGGCAGGAGGCGGTACTGGCGCTGGTCGCCGTGGAGAAGCTGGCCAGGGCGTTGCCCTCGGGCAGCTCTTCGAGGGCCAGTTCGTCCTCGGCCACGGCGTACAGGTCGATGACGTCTTCCATGCTGCTCACTTCCTTTCGTCGCTCGGGTGCGGATCGGTGGGACATCCGGCCTGCGCGTGCCGGGGGGCTGGTGCCGGCCCCGGGGCGCGCTGCCGGACATTCAGGGGGCGGCCGGTCCGCTCCCGGCGGGCGGCGCGGTGCCGTCGCCGGGCGGGGCCGCGGGCGGGTGGCCGAGCGCGAGCGCGAACACCTGCTGTCTGCTGGTGCCGTCGGAGCGCAGCGGGGCGCGGACGGAGGCGGGGATGAACCCGGCGAACGCCGAACCGGTCAGCCCGTGCGCGACGCCGGCCAGCCACATGGTGTGGACGGCGGCGCCGGCCCGGGTGAGCAGCGTCCGGTAGCCGTGGCCGCCGTCGCGTTCCTCGGCCGTGCGCAGGTCGACGGCGACGGAGACGATGGCCGGGGCTTCGCCGAACTCGGCCTGCAGGGTGAGGGTGTGGCGCTGCTCGGGCGGCGGCAGCTCCAGCACCGGCCGGGCGGTGCGGGTGAGCGCGTCGAGGTGGTGCACGGCGGGCCGCAGCCCGGCCACCCGGAAGGCGACGACGGTGATCTCCAGGGGGGTGTGCGGCTGTTCGTCCGGCCACTCCTCCGCGTCGGCCGCCACGCCCTCGGCGATGACGTCGGTGAGCAGCGGCGCGGGCAGCGCCTCCGGGGACCAGAGGCGGTTGGCGCGGCGGCTGCGCAGGGTCTCCAGCAGGTCCGGCCGGGCGGCGGGGTCCCGGTCCGCGAGTGCGGGCACGGCCGTGGAGGGCCCGAGCGGCTCGGGCGGGGCGGCGCGCCGGGCGGCCGGAGGGTCGTGCGGGCGCGGGGGCGCCGAGGCGAAGGAGTCCACGAGCTGGAGTGCGAGGTCGTCCGGGGCGATCACAGCGGCCTCCCGAGGTCGGTGACGGCGGTGACGGGCTCGACGCGCGGATCGACGCCGAGCGCCGCGGCGGCCGCCCGCTCGTCCCAGCGGCGCACGGGGGTGCGCGGCAGGCCCAGGGTGCGGCAGACGCGGCGCAGGGTGGCCTGGGCGCAGCCCGCGTCGAGCAGCGTCACCCGCAGCGCGAAGGAGTGGTACTTCTTGGCGACCTTGCCGAGGTTGCCGGTCAGCACCAGGGTGGCGGGGCCGGCTCCCGGCAGGCCGTCGAGCGCTCCGGTGCCGGGCGCGAGGAGCGCGAGGCGGTGGTCTCCGGGTACGTAGCCGTAGAGGCCGGGCTCCAGACCGGGCACGTCGCGGACGGCCAGGTGGGCGAGGACGGAGCCGATGTTGCCGCCGCTGGGTGTCCAGCGGCGCAGGAAGTCCGGGTCGCCGACGCGGATGCCGGCGACGGTGGCCAGGACGAGGGAGAGGGTGTCCCGGTCGACGGCGGTCTCCGGGCCGGTCTCCTGCCCGTAGGGCCGGCCGGCCAGGCGGGCGGTGTCCGGGGGCGGGAGTTCGGCGCGGGGGCAGACGGGCCAGGTCTTCTCCTGGCGCTGGAGCGCCAGGTTGGAGGGCTTGTAGTGCTGCTGGTGGCCCTTGAGGTCCATGTACTCGTGCGGCGGGAACCCGATGAACGCCTCGTAGCGGGCGGCCAGCGGCGCGGGCTCGGGGCCCTCGGCGGCGCCGCTCCGCTCGACGGCGGGGACGGCGGAGCAGGTGGGGCAGCCGGGGCGGGTGGCGCCGCTGTGCCGCTGCTGCTTGAGGTCGTCGAGGGCGACGGTGCGCCACTGGTTGGGGTAGGGCGAGGGGACGGCGCGGGAGAGGAATCCGAACAGGTCGTGCGCGGCCAGCGCGGCGGTGAGCGCCGCGGCCTCCTCGTCCGGCCCGGTGTCCGCCGAGGAGTCCGGGGCCCCGGACTCCTCCGCCAGCAGGCACTCCAGGCACGGCGTGTACCGCGGGTGGACGAACGGCCCGAGCCGGGCGTGCCCGGCGGAGACGGCCACCCGCACCAGCGGGACGTCCCGGTCCCGGCAGGCGGCGGCGACGGCGGACAGTTCGCCGCGCCGCAGACCGGCGGTGACGGCCAGGGTGGTCTCCGGGGGCGGCAGGGCGTCCGGCCCGGTCACCCGCGTCACGTGCGTGGACGGCGCCAGTTCCGCGGCCAGCGCGGCGGCCGCCGGTCCGCTGCCGAACAGGGCCACCCGGGCCGCGGCGAGCCGCAGTGCGCCTTGCTCCCAGTAGCCGTTGGCGCCGGTGGAGTCGCCCATCCGGGAGAGGTAGTCGGCGAGTTCGGCGGGCAGCGCGGACCTGGCGTCCGGCCGGCCGGCGACCGGGGGCGGCGGGGAGTCCTCGATGACTCCGCACATCCACAGCAGCGAGAGGGCCTTGAAGACGGCGCGCTGCGTCAGCTCCAGCTCCTCGGCGAGCGCGGCGCGGTCCCGGCTCCCGTCCAGCAGCGGAAGCAGCCGGGGCAGCAGTGCGGTGGCGGCTTTGCCGCGGAACACCTGGGGCGCGGGCAGCCCTTCGACCGCCAGGCCCTCCTCGACCTGCTGCACGGCCACGCCGCGGCGCAGCCGCGGCAGTGCCGGTACCGAGAGCTGCGGATCGCGCAGCGCGGCGGCGCCGGTCTGCTCGGCGGTGAGTACGTCCCCGTTCGGCATCCTCGTCAGCTCCCCACCGGTGCGGCGCCGGTCAGCCGCTCGAAGGTCCGCCATGTGGTGTCCTCGCCGCCGCGTGGCGGGCAGCAGCGCGGGCACTGGTCCACGGCCACCACGTGGTGGCGTGCCGTCCTGCCGTCGGCGAGGTTGACGGAGCGCACCCGGGTGGCGGTGGTCTCGCTCTCCGGAGGCGCCGCGAAGAGGTCGTGCACGGCGGCGCGGGCCAGCGCGACGGCCATGCCGACGTGGTGCGGCGCGTAGCCGGTGACCCGCGCCCGGCCGGGGTGCGGCGCGGGGGCGTCGCCGCTGCCGCTGCCGTGCCGCTCGCGTACCCGGCGCGGTACGGGCGAGCGGTCGTGCTGGTCGCGGCGGCGCACGAAGCAGCGGTGGCAGGCGCCGAAGCCGGGCCGCACGGCGGGTCCGCAGCGGAGTTCGGCGGGTTCCAGCTCGATCGGCAGCCAGGGCACGCCCCAGGCGTACGCGGAGGATTCGACCGCCTCGGCCAGGGTGGGTCTGGCGTGGTCGGTGATCAGCACCAGCAGATCGCTGACCGGCCAGAAGCTGGGGTGGCTGCCCTCGTCGACGCCCATGGCGACGGCGCCGGTGAGGACGCGGGCGAGCCGCTCGCCGACGGCGTGCCCGAAGGAGCCGGCCGTGAGGAACAGCGGTCTGCGGGGGCCGGTCGTTCCGGTGTGCATCGCTTCTCCTGCCCGGGTGGGGTGATGGTGGCGGTGGACGGGTGCGGGGGACGGACGGGCCGGAGGGTGTCAGGCGAACGGCTGCGGGAGCCGGGTGATCTCGTCCTCGTCCAGCACCGGGTGGCCCATCGCGCGGGGCGCCTCGTACAGCCGCGGGTGGCCCAGGTAGCGGGCCCGGTGCACGAAGGAGAGCGGCATGAGCCGGGGTACCGCGACCCGGACGACGGTGGCGCCGGCCTGCCGGGCCTCGTCGGTGGTCAGGTCCACGGCGAGCACTTCGCAGCCGCGGGCGTGCAGCCGCTCCAGCAGCCAGTCCAGGACGCTGCGCGGGTCGGTGGCGGCGGGGCGGGGCAGCGCGCTCAGCGGCCGCTCCGCCCGCTCCCCCTCCAGCAGGAACGCGAAGCGGCCCCGGGCCGAGCGGGGTCCGGCCTGCGCCGCGCCGCCGACGACGTCGACCAGTTGCTCCGGGTCGTCGCCCGCCCGGTCCCCGCGCGCCCGGTCGGTGATGTGGTGCCGCAGCGCGATCCGCAGGGACGCGGCCTCGCGGTGCAGCTTGGCGACGGCGTCGCCGGGGTCGGGGTCGCAGGTGGCGGCGACGACCTGGGCCAGTTGGGGGTCGTCGTCGGCGAGTTGCACGCCGTAGACCACCGGGATGCCCAGGTCGGTGGTGGCGTCGAAGAACCGGGTGCGCACGTGCGGGTTGGCGGCGCGCCGCACGAACGCGCGCTGCCGGGGCGAGAGCCCCTCGGTCTCCACCGTCAGCCGGGGCAGCCGCAGCCGTTGCAGCCAGGTCAGCGCGATGGAGTCGCGTTCGACGACTTCGAGCAGCCCGTTGACGACGGCGGCCGTCGGGTCGGTGTGCACGGCGCAGCCGGTGGAGACGGGGTGGCTGACGCGCTCTCCGCGGGACTCGGGCGGGTTCTTCAGCCACACGTGCACGGCGGGCACCCAGACCGGCTGCCGCCGGGTGAAGGACCAGCCGCGTACCCAGCGCATCGGCGCGTCCGGGTCCGGGGCGACCAGACCGTGGCCCCCGGCGGCGAGTTCGGCTTCCGACAGCTTGGGCCAGGCGTCAAGCGGGACGGCCTCCGGACCGAGTTCGGCGGCCGTCGCCCAGCGGCAGCGGCCGGCGTCCCGGGCGCAGGAGGAGTAGCGCTCCAGGGACTCGGCGACCGCCAGCAGTGCGGCCCGGTCGGCAGAGAGATCGCCGCCCGCCCCGTCGAAGTTGCCGTGCTCGGCGCCCAGGTCCCAGTCCTCGTGCCCGGTCAGCACATGGCCGGGGTCGCCCAGGGAGGCGGTGAAGATGGGGAACTCCGGGTCGCCGGGGCTGCCGGGGAGGCGCACGGCGCCGCTGACGAGGCCGTAGGGCGAGACGAGGTCGCCCATCCGGCGCAGCGAGGCGGGCGGTGGTGCGGTGGCCGCGTCCTGTGCGGCGGTGACCTGCCCGGCGGTCTCCGGGACGGCGGGGCCGGTTCGGGGGGCCGCGTCGGAGGCGGCGTCGGGTCGGGGCAGTGTGGTCGTCACGTCGGCGTTCATCAGTTCTTCTTCTCCGTGTCCCAGCGGAAGGCGCGGACGGCCGCGGCGGTCAGCAGCGCGGCGGTGGCGGCGATCAGCAGCCAGTCGAGCCACTGCGCGTGCCGGGTGACACCGCCGGTGACGTCGTGCCGGAGCGCGTCGCCCAGCAGCGCCACCGGGTTCCAGGACAGGGCCTCGGCCAGCCCCTCGGGCATCAGCTCCAGCGGGAAGAGCACGCCGGAGCCCATCAGCAGCAGCGGGGTGAGCAGTCCGGAGAGCGCGTTGGTCAGCTCGGGCGAGCGCAGGGTGCCGCCCAGCAGGAAGCCCACCGACATCAGCAGCCACATGCCGAGCGCGGTGGTCAGCAGCATGGTCAGCGCGGACAGCGGCGTCAGCAGGCCCAGTACGGTCGCGACGGCCCCGGCGACGGCGAGCAGTGCCAGCCCGAGCGCGCCGCGCGCGGGCAGCAGCGAGGTGAGGATGGCCTGCGGTCTGGCCGGTGTGGTGCGCAGCAGCCGGAGGGTGCCGTTCGCCCGCAGCGCGACCAGCGTGCCCGCCGTGGCGCTCAGGGCGAGCGACATCAGCGCGAAGACGAGGACGCCCGGCAGCACGAACGGCATCGGTTCGAACGGCGGACTGCCGTCGGTGCCCACGGCCTCCAGGGTGCGCCCGTCCCAGCCGGTGCCGGGCAGCGCGTCGCGCAGCGCGGACACCACCGAGGGGCTCTCGGGGTCGGTCACCACGCGCAGCACCTCGCCGTCGGCGGCCGGGGTGACCACGGCGTCGGTGTCCTCGGGGGCGGCGCGCGGCCCGTCGACCGCGGTGACCCGCGAACCGTCGCCGAGCGCCGAGCTGAGCCGGGCCGCCTGGGTGCCGTTGCCCACCACCGCGATCGTGTAGGGGCCGCCGGCCCAGGTGAGCTGCATGATGGCGACGAACAGCCCGGCGAGCAGGACCGGGAAGACGACGCTGAAGAACAGCGCCATCGGGTCGCGGACCAGTTCCTTGGTCATGCCCCTGGCCAGCGCGGCGAACTCGCCGCGCGGGGCGGCGCCGTCGGGGTCCGGCGGGGGCGGCGCGGGGTCCGCCGTGCCGGTGCGGGTGCCGTCGGCGCGCGGCTCGTCGTCCTGCGCCGGACCGGTGGCGGTCCGGCGCGTCCCGAGAGTGCTCACCGCGGGCCTCCCCCTTCCGGGCGGGCGCCGCCGGCCGCCGCCGGAACGCTGTCCGCCGCCGGTGCCGTACCGCTCGCCCCCGGTGCGGTGCTGTCCGCCGGTGCGGTGCCGGTGGCGGTGAGGAACGCGTCCTCCAGCGTCGGGCGGTGGACACGTACGTCCGCTTCGGGCGCCCGTTCCTCGCACCAGGCCACAGCCCGCTCGGGGCGTGTGGTCGCGACGGTGAAGCGCGGTGCGCCGCCGCCGTCCCCAGGCTCGGCCCGCACCGCGTCGGTGCCGAACTCCGCGCGGGCGGCCCGCAGCAGGCCCTCCTGGGAGGAGCGGACGGTGACGGTGCTGCCGCGGGTGAGGTCGCGCACGATCTGTGCCGGGGTTCCGGAGGTGCGCAGCCGTCCCTCGTGCAGGATGGCCAGCCGGTCGCACCTCTCCTCGGCCTCCGCCATGGCGTGGGTGCTCAGCAGGAAGGTGGTGCCGCCCGCGCGGGCCTTGTTGATGACGGCCCAGGCGTCGCGGGAGGCGTGCGGGTCGAGCCCGGTGGTGGGTTCGTCGAGGACCACCAGCGGAGTGTTGCCGACCAGCGCCGTGGCCAGCAGCAGCCGCTGCTGCTGGCCCCCGGAGAGCCGGGCGGCCCTGGTGCGGGCCTTGTCGGTGAGGCCCAGTTCGTCGATGAGCGCGGGCACCGGGCGCGGATCGGGGTAGAGCGACGCCCACATCCGGAGCGTCTCCGCCACCTGGAGGCGGGGGAAGAGGCTGGTCTTCTGCGGCTGGAGGGAGAGCGCGCCGCCCGGCCAGGCGCCGCCGCGCCGCCCGGGCTCCAGTTGCCTGCCGAGCACCCGGACGTGTCCGGCGGCGGGACGCAGCAGTCCGGCGACCGCCGCGATCGTGCTCGTCTTGCCCGCTCCGTTGCGGCCGAGAAGACCGAAGATCTCACCGCGCCCGACAGTGAAGCCGACATTGTTCACGGCCGTGAAATCACCGTAGCGGACGGTGAGTTCCCGGACCGCGAGGACCTGCGGGTCGCCGGACTCGGCGGCCCCGGTGTCCGGACTTTCACTGCGTTCTTGAATGCTGAACATTTCGACGCTGCACCCCCACGTCCGCGCAATACGTCGACACGTTCTGCGCTGTGCGTCAGGCCGGCCGGGTCGGCCGTGATCGCGAGCAATGCTGGTCGTCCGCCGGAACGTGCGGCAAGGGGCGTTCGGAGAGACCGAATGCCGGAACCGGCTTGCTGATGAGGGGACTTGTGGGGACGGGCGACCGGGCTACCTGTCAGTCTCCTTGTGCCGCAAGGGACTTACGGGAATAGTGAGCCGTCCGACCAGGCGGATACCGCGGGACGACCTTCCCTGCTCGGGCACCGGCCAGGACCGGGCCCAGGTGTCCGCAACGCACCGAGTTTGCATGATTTGCCACACGGGGAGACTCAGTGAACGATCGGATGCTTCGCGCCTTCGTCACCTGTGCACGAACGGGCAGCGTGACCAGAACGGCCAGCGCCTTGGGCTACTCGGCCGCCAGCATCAGCGACCAGATCCGCCAGCTCGAAGTCCGCACCAGACAGCCGCTGTTCCAGCGCACACCCGGAGGCATGAGTCTGACCGAAGCGGGTAGGCGCATGGTTCCGGTGGCCCACGATATTCTCTCGCGGATGGATCTGCTCTGCCGCTGCGAGGAATTGCCCGGACACGGCAGGCGGCGCCGCGGCCACCATTCCGCACCGCTACGGGAAGTGCACGCCGTGCACCGCACCGCCTGATTTGGCGGGCATTCACCGCCGCATTCACCACCGGATTCGCGAAAGAAAAGCAACGCATTCACGCCGCGGCGTGCGCCGAGGCGGGGAGCGATGGGCGAAGCATCGCTCCCCGCCTTCGCATGTGCGGGTTCCCGCTCGGCGCGGCGCCTTGCCGCCCTCTTCCCGCGGCGCATTCCTCACGGTCTTCCCCGCGGCGCATTCCCCGCGGCGCATCCCCCGGCGGTTTCGCCGCCCGGTCGCACGCTCCGCACCACCGCGGACCCGGCGCCCCGGGCGGGAGGGGTTACCGCCCGCCGGAGTCCGCCGGCGGTTCCGCCTCCGGACCCCGGGCGATGGCCTGGAGTCCCTCGCAGTGCTCCTGGAAGATCCGCCTGCCCTTCGGGGTGGCCTTGAGCCAGGTGCGCGGGCGCTTCCCGAGATACCCCTTCTCGACCTCGACCAGACCCGCCTCCTCCAGCGCCGCGGACTGCTTGGAGAGCGCCGAGTCGCTGACCTCCACCACGTCCCGGACGAAGCGGAACTCCAGCCGTTCCGCCGTGGCCAGCGCGGCCAGCACGGAGAACCGGACCGGGGACTGCAACAGCGGCTCCAGCCGGTGCCGCGGGTGCCGTGCGGTGCTGCTCACCGCGCGCCCGCCCGGCGGGCCAGCAGCGCCGCGCCCAGCGTCCACGCCGCGAGTACGGCCAGCGCGGCAGGCCACCACAGCGCCGGGGCTCCCCCGGGCCAGACCGAGCCGGTGACGACCGCCGTCACGTACAGGGCGCTCCAGCCCGCGCTGAAGACGAGGTGGAAGCGGTGGAAGCGGCGGGTGACCACGGGCCGGGTGCCGGCGTATCCCATGGCCGCCATGCCGAGGACGGCCCCGACCGCGTTGAGCGTGACGGCGGCCGCGGGAGCCGTCCGGGCCGCCGCGGCGGCGCCGAGCAGCAGCACGGTGAATCCGAGGAAGCCCAGCAGGTAGCGCGCGTACCAGTCGGCGTGGGCCCGCTGTCCGGCCCCCTGCACCGCGTCCCGCCGGGCGAGTGCCGCCCGCGCCTGCGCTGCCTCCATGACCTGCCTCCCGTGTTGTCGGCCGTTCACGTTCTTTCAGGTTAGGCATCTACTTTCCATTTTGGCAAGTCCTCTGCTCACTGTCCGTGCACTTGACAAGCTTTGCATAATGCAAAAGTAAGAAGGGAGCAGTGATGGTCGGCATGAGGGCTGGTATCAGCAGAGGTACGACGAGCGCATGGGTGCGCTCCGCACCATGGGGGCTGATGCTGCTGGCCGTCCTCACCGGAGCAGGCGCGGGCCTCGGCTCGATCGTGTTCCGCTGGTGCATCGAGCAGTTCACCCGGCTCTTCTCCGGACACGAGGACTACGCCGCCGACCCCGGCTCGGCACACCCCCACCTGTCCTGGCTGGGCCCGTTCTTCGTGGTGCTGGCGCCGGTGGTGGGCGGACTGCTGTACGGCCCGCTCGTCCAGCGCTTCGCCAAGGAGGCACGCGGACACGGGGTGCCCGAGGTGATGCTCGCGGTGGCGCAGCGCGGCGGGCGGATCAGCCCCAAGGTCGCCGTCGTCAAGACACTCGCCTCCGCGCTGACCATCGGCTCCGGCGGCTCGGTGGGCCGCGAGGGCCCGATCGTGCAGGTCGGCTCAGCGCTCGGGGCCACCATGGGCCGGCTGGTGCGCGCCGACGAGGGGCGGCTGCGGCTGCTGGTGGCCTGCGGCGCCGCGGGCGGGATCGCCGCGACGTTCAACGCCCCGCTGGCCGGCGTGTTCTTCGCCATGGAACTCATCCTGATGACCTTCAGCGCCGAGGCGTTCGGCGCCGCGGTGCTCTCCAGCGTCACCGCGAGCGTGATCGGCCGGGCCGCGTTCGGGGACGTGGCCTTCCTCGAACTCCCCGCCTTCCACGTCGACCACCTGGGCCAGTACGGGCTCTTCGCGGTGCTGGGAGTGGTCGCCGGCGCCGTGGGCGTGGGCTTCTCGCGCATCCTGTACGCGATCGAGGACGCCTGCGACTGGCTGTGGCGCGGACCCGAGTGGCTGCGGCCCGCCGCCGGAGGACTGGTGCTGGGGCTGCTGCTGCTCGCGCTGCCGCAGATGTACGGAGTGGGCTACCCGGTGCTGGAGAACGCCACCGAGGGCGAGTACGCGGTGGGCTTCCTGCTGCTGCTGCTCGTCGGCAAGGTCCTGGCGACCAGCGTGACGATCGGCATCGGCGGCTCCGGCGGCGTGTTCGCGCCGAGCCTGTTCATGGGCGCGATGCTGGGCGCCGCCTACGGCGCCGTGCTGCACCAGCTGCTGCCGAACAGCGCGGGCGCCGTCGGCGCCTACGCGCTGGTGGGGATGGGCGCGGTCTTCGCCGGGGCGTCCCGCGCACCGATCACCGCCGTGGTCATCCTCTTCGAGCTGACCGGCGAGTACTCGATCATCCTGTCCATGATGCTGGCCATCGCGCTGGCCACGGCGACCGGCCGGCTGCTGTCCCGGGACACCGTCTACACGCTCAAGCTGCGCCGCCGCGGCATCGACCTGGAGGGCCCGGCCCAGGGCGCGCCGCTGGGCCGCCAGCCGGTCGGCTCCGTGATGGAGGCGCTGCCCGAACCGCTCTGCGCCACCACGCCGCTGACCGAGGCGGCCGACGTGCTGAGCCTCTCCGGGCACGGGGCGCTCCCGGTGCTGGACACCGCCGGCCGGTACGCCGGAGTGGTCACCACCCGGGCGGTGGCCGAGGCGCTGTCCGAGCAGCCGGACGGCGCCCCCACCACGGCGGGCGACCTGGTCCACCGGCCGCCGGTCGTCGAGCCGGACGAGCCGCTGGTCACGGCGCTGCACTCGCTCGCGGACTCGGTGGGCAGCGGGATGCCGGTGCTGGACCCCGAACGGGGCGTGCCGGTGGGCTGGCTCAGCCACCGCAGCGCCCTGCGCGCCCTCCACGCCCCGGCCGCAGCGCCGGCCCCGGAGTCCGTACCGGCCTGACCGTACCCGAGCGCCGGCCGGCTCCCGGGCCGGACGGCGGGCCGGGCCGGACGGCGGGCCGGGCGACGGAGCGGGCGCCGGGTCAGGTCACGGCCGGTCCGGGGGCTGGTCCGACAGCGGGTCCGAGGGCTGGTCGCGGGGGACGTGCGGAGCCTGTCCCGCCGGTCTGCCCGGGGACGGCCGCCCGGGACCGCCCGGCGACGGCTCCCCCGGACCGCCCGGGGACCGCTCCGCGGCCCCGTCCGGCGCGGCCGGCGGTGCCGCGAGGTCGGCCAGGTCGCCCCAGCCCAGCGGGTAGGGGACATCGGCGTCCGTGGGAGGCACCGGCGGTTCGCCGCCCGCCCGGTTGAAGTCCGTCAGGGCCTCGATGAGCGCCGCACGCCGGTCGGGGGCGAGCCGTTCCACGACGGCCGCCAGCTCCCGGCGGCGGCGGGAGGTGACGCTGCCCACGATGCGCCGCCCCTCGCCGGTGAGCGTGAGGAGAGTCTCGCGGCGGTTGTGCGGGTTGGTCTGGCGGTCCACGAACCCGGCCGTGATCAGCCGGTCCGCCATCCGCATGGCCGTCGAGGGCGCCACCCGCAGCAGCTCGGCGACCGCCACCAGTTTGGTGGCGCCGCGGGAGGAGAGGGCCACCAGCATCCGGAACTGCGGCAGCGTCACCCGGTCCTCGACCTCGGCCAGCGAACTGGCCGACACCGCCACCAGCACCCTGGACGCGGTCAGCACGGCGCGGGTGACCGCGTCCACATCGTCCAAACCCTCCAGCGGGTCTCCGCTCTCGGTCATGTCCCCTTTTTACCGCTTCCTTCTCTTCCGTATCCTGCGGTCTCCCGGGCCGGACGGTCACCGGGCCGCCCGCCCGTCCCGGGCACGCGGGGCCTCAGTCGCGCCCGGGGCCGCGCCCGGGGCGATAGCGCACCAAAAGCATCGCGGCGTCGTCGTCCTGGACGCCACCGGTGTAGCTCTCCACATCCTCGCGCAGCGTGTCCAGCGCGGCCTGCGCGTCGCCGGTGCGCAGCAGCCCGCCCTTGTCCTTGAGCGGATAGAAGTCGCCCTCGCCGTTCCGGGCCTCGGTCACCCCGTCGGTGTAGAGGAGGAGTTGGTCGCCCGGCGCGAACTCGGCGCTGAACGCGGCGGGCGGCTCGCCGCCGTGCGCGGCCAGCCCGAGCGGCAGCGCGTAGCTGGCCGGCCGGGGGAAGTCCACCGTGCCGCCCCGGCGGACCAGCATCGGCGGCGGATGGCCGTGATTGAGGAAGACCACGGTGCGCTCCTTGGGGCGGACCTCGGCGATGATGGCCGTCACGAACTTCTCGTCCTCCAACTCCCGGCCCACGCTGCGCTCCAGCCGAGCGCCCAGCTGCGTCAGGTCCGGCTCCTCGTAGGCGGCCTCCCGGAAGGTGCCCAGCACCACGGACGCGGTCTCCACCGCCGCCAGCCCCTTGCCCTGCACATCGCCGACGATCAGCCGTATCCGGTCGGCGGACGCGGCCACCTCGTACAGATCGCCGCCGATCCGCGCCTCGGCCACGGCCGAGGTGTAGGAGACCGCCACCCGCAGCGGCCCCGCGCTGCGCGGAACCGGGCGCAGCAGCACCCGCTGGGCGACCTCCGCGATCGACCGCACGCTGGCCAGCTCCTGCTCACGCCGGCCCCGCATGATCGCGGCCACCACACCGGCGACGGTGACCCCGACGACGGAGGCCAGCGCCGTGTAGCCGCGCCGGGTCAGCAGGAGGTCGTCGTAGACCCCGAGCCCGACGCAGAGCAGCATCGCCAGCGCGCCGACGACCAGGGTGCGCCGCCAGGTGCCGACCAGTCCGGCGAAGGCGGGACCGAGGGAGACCAGCGGCAGGAAACCCACCTCGGGGCCGGCCAGCATGTCGACACCGGCCACCACCGCCATCACCAGGACCGGCAGCAGTACCAGCACGGTGTAGGTACGCTGCTCGCGCCCCTCAGCCATGGTGCTCCCTTGCGACGTCGCGCCCGCGGAACCGCTTCCGCCGCGGTCCTTCGCTCGGAACTTCACCCTAAGCAACGGCCGCAGCGGGCCACGGGTGCCCCGGCCGTCTCGTTATCCGATCGCAGCGCCCCGCCGAAGCCCTGGGTACGGCCCCGGTGCCCCGTCACCGGCCCGGCCGCGGGCGGGGCCGGGCAGGGCCGCGGCCGGCCGCGGTCCCGTCCGGGGCCCCGGCGAGCCCCCGCCCGGGTACCGGGGGCGCTCCCGTCCCGATGCCGGGCGTGCTCACCCCCGCTCCGGTGCCCGGGTGCCCGGCTGCCGGAGCAGGGCCGCCTCCACGGCTGCCACCCGGTCGGCCAGCAGGCCGAGCGCGGCGACGGCCCGGGCCATCGGGTCGGTGTCGGTGTCGCCGAGGGCCTGGGTGCGGACGTAGCCGCGCTTGATCTCCGCCCACCGGTCCGCACGGTCGCCGTCGAGCACACCGCGCAGCTCGGCCAGCTTCAGCAGGTTGGCCTCCGCGTCCGCGGTGAGGGTCTGCGCCTCGGCGGTGAAGTGGTCCTCGACCAGGGCGCCCAGCTCCGCGTCGTTCATGACCGGCTGCACCCGCTGCACGATCTTGTTCATGGTGCGGTACGAGCCCTGGAGCCGGAACGGCGGCTCGGTGCGGGTCGCGTCGGTCTGCCCGGCGGAGGCGATGTAGGCCCGGTTGACCGCGAGGACGGTCTCGCGCACCGCCAGCACGTGGCGCAGCACGGCCAGGATCCGGTCCAGCTCGGCGGGCGGGCAGGGGTGGGAGAGCCGGTCGGCCCGCGCCTCGGACGCACCGCGGGCCAGCGCGACCAGCAGCTCGATGTCCGCCCGGGGGCGGGCGGCCAGCGGCGCCAGCACCGGGTGGGAGGTCAGCGCGTTCTCCACGAAGCTGAGCGCGAAGGCGTCCTGCTTGCCCGTCAGCACCTCGCCCAGGTTCCACACGTCGGCCCGGTTGGCCAGCATGTCGGGGATGCGGAAGCGGCTGCCGGAACCGGTGTAGGGGTTTCCGGCCATGCAGACGGCGAAGCGCTTGCCGCGCAGGTCGTAGGTGTGCGGTGCGCCCTCCCAGACGCCCTCCACCCGCCGGGTGCCGTCGCACAGCGGGATGAACTTCTCCAGGAACCCGGGTGCGGTGTGCTGGATGTCGTCCACGTACAGCAGGGTGTTGCTGCCCGTCTTCAGCGCGAGGTTGATCTTCTCCAGCTCCTGCCGGGCCGTGGCGTGGGGCGCCTGCGCCGGGTCCAGCGAGGTCACCTCGGAGCCGAGGGCCGGGCCGTTCACCTTGACGAGCAGCAGCCCGAGCCGTTCGGCCACGTACTCCAGCAGTGTCGTCTTGCCGTACCCCGGCGGTGAGAGCAGGAGCAGCAGTCCGCCGAGCGCGCCGGCTCCGGTGTCGGTACCGAGCTGCTTGGCCAGGTTCTCGCCGATCAGCGGCAGCCACACCTCGTCGATGAGTCTGCTGCGGACGAATCCGGGCAGGGCCTGCGGCCGGTGGTCCGCCAGCCGCAGCCGGTCCCGCTCCCGCGCGACCAGCCGGGCGCGGCGCCGCTGGTGGGCGCGGAAGGCGGGCACGGCCTCGGCGCGGAAGGCGGCGGTGCGGGCGAGGAACTCGTCGATGCGCACCGTGAGTTCGCCGTCGCGGATGCGCGGGTGGGCGCCGAGCAGTCCGGTGGTGGTGCGGACGAGCGGCGCGTCGCCGTCGTAGCGCTCCAGCTCCGGGCACAGCTGCGCGGCCGCGGCCTCGGCGAGGTCGCCGGGGGTGGCGCCGGAGCCGGTGGAGCGGGCATGGGAGGACAGCCAGGCGATGGCCAGTTGGTGCCGTTCGGTGAGGGTGTCCAGCGCGGCGAGGTCGGCCAGGTGTCCGTCGTGCAGGTCCGGGCCGATGCTGTGCCGGAATTTCTCCAGCAGCGTGCGGGCCGCTCCGCTGAGCACGAACCCGGCGGGGTTGCCGGTCAGTTCGTGCAGCAGGTAGTCGGCGGCGGCCTCCGGCCGGACGCCGGCCCCGGCGGCGGCCGGCTGCTCCCGGCCGAACACCCCGATCGCGTGCGCCAGTTCGTCGCGGAGTCCGGCACCGGCCTCCACCGGCCCGAAGGTCTCGCCCGCGCGGGCCAGCGAGACGGCCCGCCGCGTCCAGGCGCCCCGCTGTCCGGGCGTGGTGCCGTGGGTCCAGAACAGCTGCGCGGCGGCCCGGGCACCCGGCTCGTGGCGCAGCGCCCCGGCCCCTTCGTGCAGCTCCAGCAGGGTGCGCAGGACGAGGACGGCGTCGTGGTCGTGGACGCCGCGCTCATAGCCCTCGTCGTAGGCGTCCCGTGCGGCCTGCCGGACCAGTCCGGGCAGGTCCTCGGCCGCGCCGAGGACCTGCGGGCCGTGCTCGTCCAGCAGCCGGGCCGCCAGATGTTCGGCGCGGTAGACCTCCGCCGACTCGGACGGGAGCAGCCGCTCGCCCAGTGCCCGGTCGGCCAGCAGCTCCGGATCGGTGACGGGTCTGCGGTAGTCGGTGCCGGTCAGGGTGAGGGCCAGCCCGTCCCCGTCGGGTACCAGGGTCAGGTCCAGCGGCTGGGAGTTGACCGCGAAGCGGTGGCGGCCCAGGCGCAGCACACTGCCGCCGTCCAGGTACAGCTCGCCGCGGTCCCGCAGGGCACGTGCGGCCTCCTGACGCGCGGTCGACAGCCGGTCCTCCAGCTCCTGGGCACGGGCCGGCTCGCCCGACTCGCGCAGCGCACCGGCGGTGCGCCGCACGGCGTCCGCCATCGGGTCGGAGGTGAAGAACGCGGCGAGTTCCTGACTGTCGGCCAGCTCGGCGGCGCGCCGGGCGAGGGTGGCCAGGGTGCGCTCGGCGGAGCCGACGAGCTGTTCGGTGCGGCGGGCCCTGGCGTCGGCCAGCGCCTGTTTGCGGGCGGCGAAGGCGTCGTTGAGCTCGGCGCGCTTGGCGTCGAGGTCGGCGAGGAAGTCCGGGGACTCGGCGAACCGCCGCTCCAGGTCCTCGACCTTCGCCAGCAGCCGGGCGTGCTGGGTGTCGCACTGCTGCGGGGTGTCGCCCGCGGCGAGCGCGGCGGTGAGGGACTGGCCCAGCAGTGCGAACTCCGCGGCGAACTCGGCCCGGGACTCGCTCGCGAGCAGCGCGCGGCGGCGGGCCTCCGCCGTGGCGCGGGCCCGGTTGAGCCCCCCGGCCACCTCCGAGACGCGCTCCAGGACGGCGGTGCGCACGGCCGCGTCGCCCGCCTCCAGCGCGCCGATCACCTCGGTGACGGTGCGCAGCCCCTGGTCCAGGGCGGTGATCCGGTCGGCGACGGCGGCGGCCTCGGCGGCCGTGCCGGCGTCCCGGGCGGCGGCGATCAGCTCCTCGATCTCGCGGTGGTGGTCCGCGAACGCGCCTTCCTCGCGCAGGCTCTCGACCGCGCGCAGCCCGAAGGCGGCCAGTTCGGCTTCGGCTTCGGCCGCCAGTTCGGCGGCGCGCGCGGTGTCGGCGTAGCGCGTCTCGGCGCAGCCGAGCAGTCTGCCCTGGGCGGCGCGCAGCGCGGTCAGCCCCTCGACCCAGGCGGTGGCCGGGCGGGGCTCGTCGCCGCGTACCCGCCGCACCACGCCGGCCAGTCCGGCTGCCGCGGCCTCCAGTTCCTCGGCGGCCTGCCGGGTGAGGTCGCGGACGGTCTCGAACTCGGCGAGCACCTGTGCGGCGGTGCCCGCCACCTCCTGGAGCGGGGTGTGCAGGTCGCCGGTCTCCGGGGCGCCCAGCCAGGGGTGGCTGTCCGCGGTGCGCCCGCAGGCCGCGGCCAGGGCCCGGTAGCGCTCCGCGGTGGGCTCGCCGTGTGCGGGTGCGGCGGTGCGGGCGACGGCCAGGCACGCGGAGATGCCGCCGACCAGGTCCCGGTTGCCGATCCGGGCCAGCGGTCCGGCGTCCCCGTCCGCCGTTCCTCCGGCGGCGGCCTCGAACGCGTCGGACACGTACGGGGACGCCCAGGTCTGCACGGTGTGCACCCGTCCGGGCTCCGCGCCGTCGTCGCCGTCCGCGCGCAGCACGGCCAGGGTGCCGTCGCCGAAGAGCGCGTGCCCCTTGCAGACCAGCGGGGCGGCGAACTCCTGGCGCAGGGTGCTGTAGGACAGCAGCAGGTCGCGGCCGCCGTCCTCGGGCGCGTGGAAGGCGAAGAGCACGTCCTCGCCGTTGGGGGCCCGCAGCGCGGCCTCGAAGCCGAACCCGGCGGTGTCCACCGCGTCGAAGGTCTTCCACTCGCCCGAGGCCAGGTAGTAGCCGCCGGGGAAGACCACACCGCCGTCGCCGGGCAGTCGGCGGCAGGCCGTGCCGATCCCGTCCAGCCGGACCACCTGCCGGGTGAGCGGGTCGACGACCAGGTAGCGGCGCTGCTCCTCCTTGTAGGGCCGCACCCGCAGCAGGACGAGCGGGCCGACGGCGGCGTGGGCGATCTCCGCGTCCGCGAGCGACTGGAGAGCGTCACCGACCGGCTCGCGGTACAGCTCGCCGGCGTCCGCGGCGCCGGAGCCGTCCACGGCACCGGTCCCCGCCCCGTTACCGGTTCCGGTGCCGTCCCCGTCCCCGTCCCCGTCCCCGACGGTGAGGAAGCCGCCGACCGTGGAGACCCGGATGCCGTCGCCGATTGCGGCATACGGACGGCGTCCGGCGACGTGGTCCTCGCGGGTCGCCTCGGTCCACGCCAGATCCGGCTCGGGCGGGGCCGTGTGGTCGCGCTCGCCGCGCGCGTCCAGGAACCTGGCGCTGCCGCCGTCCGGGGCGAGCTCCCAGCGCAGCACCCGGATGTCGGCGGGGTTCTCGCCGGTCTGGAAGACGGCCAGCAGCCTGCCCTCGACCGGACGCAGCCGCAGCAGCCTGGCGTGCCGGTAGTAGCGGTGCAGCGCGGCGAACTCGTGCCGGAAGTCGGCGTCGTCCAGCAGTCCGGGCACCGCGTCGGCGGGCAGCGGGTTCAGCTCCCGGTCGTGGAGGGCCAGCACGTCGCCCGGTTCGGTCCGGCCGTCCGCCGAGGGCGGCCCGGCGTGGCGGCCGAACAGCAGCAGGTCCCCCACCGCCACCACGTCGCGCGGCAGGCTCGGCCGTTCGCTGTGCAGCCGCCCGGTGCCGGTCAGCGCCATCCGGCGGGCGCCGAACTCCTCGGTGCGCAGCACATCGAGCGCCTCGGCGCGGCGGGCGAGTTCGGCGGCCTGCGCGGCGAGCCGGTCGCGCAGCACCTCGTACGTTCCGGTGTCCGGACCGGTCTCCATCGCGGGCTTCCTTCCTCGGGGCGGGTGGGTCGGGGCCGGGGCCGGCCTGTACGGACGCGGGCCGGCCCCGGCTCGGGGCTGCGGGTCAGTCCCGGCCGCCGCCGTGCGCGGCGGCGGTGCGGCCGTCCCCGTTCAGCTCGGCCAGCGGCATGTCCGCCAGACCGAGCTCGCGTGCGCTCGCCAGCAGTTCGCCCAGCCGGCCGGACTGCTGCCCGCCGTCGCCCATCAGCTTCGTCAGCAGCGCGGAGACGGTCAGGTTCTGCACGTCGCCGGTGCTGAAGGAGCCCAGCACCCGGGTGAGGTCGCGGGTGAAGTCGGCGGAGCCGTCCAGCCACGGTCCGGCCAGGGCCTGCGCGGTGCGGGAGTTGTCGACGAAGCCGTCCACGCTCTTGCCCAGCGAGACGGCGGAGACGAGCCGGTCGAAGAAGGCGGACTCGCCGCCGACGATGTCGATGTCGGCGCTCTCCAGCCCCTTGGCCAGCACCGCGGCCTGTGCCTCGGCGAGCTGCCGCTGGGTGTCCAGTCCGGCCAGCCGCACCTCCTTGTCGGCCTCCAGACGCAGGCGGTACTCCTCGTGGGCGCGGGACGCCTCGTCCAGGGCCGCCATCGCCGCCGCCTTCTCCGTCAGGCCCGCGGCCTCGGCCTTGAGCGTCTCGCCGACCGCGGCGGCCTCCGCCTCCGCGCGGGCGCGGGCGCCGTCGGCCTCGGCGCGCAGCCGGGCCGCGACGGCCTCGGCCTCCGCCCGGCCGGCCTTCTCGATGACCTCGGCCTCCTTGTCGCGCACCTGGATCTCGGCGAGCCCGGGTGCGGCGTTCTCGGCCTGCACTCCCTCGGCCAGCCGCGCCTTGGCCTTGGCGTCCAGGTCGGCGGCCTTGAGCCGGGCCTCGGAGAGGGTGAGTTCCTCGGCGGCCCGGTGGGTGGCGGCCTGCTCGGCGGCCTCGGCCGCCTTGATGTCCTTGACCAGCTTCTCCTGCGCCTCGGCCTCGGCCGCGATGACGAGGGCCTGCCGGTCGCGCTCGGCCTCCTCGACCGTGCGCAGCTTCTTGATGGACTCCTCCTGCTCGGCGACGGTCCGGTCGACGGCGACGCGTTCGCGGATCACCTCGGCGATGTCCCGGCGCTGCGCCTCGACCTCCTTCTCCGCCGAGATGCGGGTCAGCTCGGTCTCCCGGTCGCGGGCGATGACCTCCAGGAGGCGGTCCTTCTCGATGCGCTCGTTCTCGATGGCGATGACGCGTTCGCGGTTCTTCTGGGCGACGGCGATCTCGCGGTTCTGGTTCTCGCGCTGCACCCCGAGCTGCTCCTCGGTGCGCAGGAACGCGGCCTGGGCGCGCTGCCGCTCCTCCTCCACGACCCGGGCCGTCTCGGCCTCCTCGCGGGCCCGCACGGTCTCGACCTCGCGCTTCTGCTTGGTCTCGGCGTCCGCCTGGCGGCGCTCCAGTTCCAGGATCGCCTCGCGCGCGTCGACGTTCTGCCGGGTGATCTCCTTCTCCTCGCCGCGCTGGAACTCGTTGGTGCGCACGTGTTCGGCGGCGGTCAGCTCGGTGATCTTCCGGATGCCCTGCGCGTCCAGCACGTTGGCGGCGTCCAGCTGGGCCAGCGGCGTCTGCTCCAGGTAGTCGATGGCCGCGTCCTCGAGGCTGTAGCCGTTCAGGTCGGTGCCGATGACCTGGATGATGCGGTCGCGCAGTTCGTCGCGCTTGGTGTACAGGTCGGCGAAGTCGAGCTGCTTGCCGACGGTCTTGAGCGCCTCGGAGAACTTGGCGTTGAACAGCTCCTGGAGCGTGCCCTTGTCGCTGGCCCGCTCGGTGCCGATGGCCTGCGCCACCTTGATGACGTCCTCGACGGTCTTGTTGACCCGCACGAAGAAGGAGATGCGGATGTCGGCGCGGATGTTGTCCTTGCAGATCAGCCCGTCCCGACCGGTGCGCGAGATGTCGATGGTCTTCACCGAGATGTCCATGACCTCGGCCTTGTGCAGGACGGGCAGCACGACCTGCCCGGTGAAGGTGACGTCGACCTTGCGCATCTTGGAGACGATCAGCGCGCGCCCCTGCTCGACCTTGCGGAAGAGCCGGGAGACGACCAGCAGGGCTGCGAACACGATCAGCAGGACGACGGCGACGAGCACGCCGAGCCCCAGGTTGAAGGTTTCCATGTGACGACCTCTGCGAAGAAGGAGCGGCTCGGGGAGCCGGTGTGCGGCGGTGGCCCGGTGGCCGCGGTCCGGCCGGGCGGCCGGTGCGCGCGCATGGCGGCGCGGCGGTCCGGGGTGTTCGGTGGTGCGGTGGTGCGGTGGTGCGGTGATCCCGTGGGTCAGTCGAAGGTGCGGCGCGGGTCGAGCGCCGGGTCGAAGGGCGCCACCCAGAAGAACTCGCCCGCGGTGTCGTAGGCGTACAGCAGGCCGGTGCTGCCCGATGTCAGCCGGGCGGTCCCGTTCTGCCGGACCTGGACGAGCGCGCTGGAGCCGTCCGCTGCGGTGACCTCGGCCTGGCCGAACCGGGCGTCCACCCGGCGGGTGCGCACGGTGCAGGTCAGGCCGACGAAGTCGTGGCGTGAGGGGCCCGTTCCGGTGGGCAGCGCCCGGGCCGCGACCCGCGCCGCGGCGCGGGCGAGCGGCCAGCCGGCCGACGGTGCGGCGACCAGCAGCACGGCGCCCGCGGCCGCCTGCGGCCCCGGCCCGAGCCCGGCCCGGTCGAGCAGCAGCCCGCCCGCCAGGCTCAGCAGCCAGGCGACCGCCGTCAGCAGCGAGACCCCGACGGCGGCCGGAAGTCCGGCCAGGCCGGAGAAGACGGCGCCGAAGGGTGCGGCGGCCTCCTCCGGGTCGACGCTGCCGAGGGCCGCGAGCAGCCAGCCGAGCACGACGACGAGCAGAGCGGCGGAGAACACGACGGTGGGGAAGGCCGTGGTCGCTTCCAGGAAAGTTCCCATGGCCGTCCCCTCCGTCGCCCCCGTTGGCCTCAGCGCCGCACCCCTGCCGGTGTACGGCACCCCCTGCCGGTGTGCGGCACTGAGGCATCCCCCCGGTTCCCCCCGGATTCCCCCGTGGTTCCCCCCGTGGCAAGCATTCTGTCCGCGGAGCACGCCGCACCGCATTGCCGGAACCCGGCAGCGTTCTCTAGGGTCTGCGTGCCGGACGGCGTCGAGGAACCGTCAACGCGGCACCAGGAGAGCGGAGATACGGGTGAGTGACGCTGCGCGCATACCGGAGACCTATCTGGACGGCTACGTCGCGCTGCTGGACGAGGTCTGCCGGACGGGCCGCCGGCTGAAGCGGGACGAGCTGGAGACCCGGCGCGAGCTGGGGGAACGCGCGGCCGACGCCGGGTTCGGGCTGCGCGATCTGGTCAGCGCGCACCTCACGGCCGCGCGGACGGCCTGGCCGGCCCTGCCGGGCGACGCCGACAGTCTGCTGACGGTGATGCACCAGGTGGTCGACGCGGTGGCCGAGGGGTACGAGCGCGCCCAGCGGCAGGCGGTGCGTCAGGAGGAGGCCACCCGGCGGGAGTTCATCGACGACCTGCTGCACGGCCGCAGCGACCTGGGCCGGCTGGCCGAGCGCGCCGAGCGCTTCGGACTGCGGCTCTCGCACACCCACGCGGTGGCCGCGGCCCGCGGTCCCGCCGACTACGACGAGAGCCACCAGGTGGCGCGCCGGGTCGAACGCGCACTGATCGCCCGCTTCCACGACCGGGGCATCCTGCTGACCACCAAGGAGGGGCGGATGCTCTGCGTGGCGCCGGGCGACCAGCCCGAGGTGCTCACCTACTTCGCGAAGCAGTGCTACGCCGCGATGGACGGCGGCCAGGTGGCAATCGGACGTGTCCAGCCCGGCCCGGGCGGGGTGGTGCAGTCGTATGAGGAAGCCGTCAGCGTGCTGGACCTCGGCGCCCGGCTGGAGCTGCGCGAACCGGTGCTCTACGCCTCGGATCTGCTGGTCTACCCGGTGCTGACCCGCGACCGGCAGGCCATGGCCGACCTCGTGCAGGCGACGCTGGGTCCGCTGGGCGCGGCCCGGGGCGGGGTCGAACCGCTGCTGGAGACGCTCACCGCGTATTTCGAGTCCGGCTGTGTGGCGGCGGAGGCGGCCCGGCGGCTCTCGCTCAGCGTGCGCGCCTTCACCTACCGGCTGGAGCGGATCCACCAGTTGACGGGGGCCAGCCCCACCGACCCCGCGCACCGCTACATGCTGCAGACCGCGGTGATCGGCGCCCGGCTGCTCGGCTGGCCCGGTACACCGCTCAGCGCGTGACGGGGGCCGGTAGCGTTCCGCCCATGAGTACACAGACGTCGGCCGGGGTGGATCCCGGCTTCTGGGAGGAGCGCCGCATCTGCTTCCTCACCACGCCGCGCCCCGACGGCACCCCGCACCTGGTGCCGGTCGGGGTGACCTACGATCCGCGGACCCGGATCGCCCGGGTCATCAGCAGCCGCTCCAGCAAGAAGGTCCGCAATGTGCTGGCCGCCGGACCCGAGGGGGTGCGCGCGGCGGTGAGCCAGGCCGAGGGGCGCCGCTGGTGCACTCTGGAGGGCACCGCCGTGGTGCGGGACGACCCGGAGTCGGTGGCCGACGCCGAGGAGCGCTACACGCGGCGCTACAAGCCGCCCCGGCCCAATCCGGACCGGGTCGTCGTCGAGATCGCCGTCACCCGGGCGCTGGGCACGGCCAGGCCCGCGGGCTGGTGAGGCGGGCCGCGCGGCCGGTCAGCCCCAGACGGCCCGGGCCAGCGCGACGCCCGCGAAGGCGGCCCCGAGTCCGGCCGCCGGGCTCACCGCCACGTTGAGCAGCGCGTAGCGGGCGGCGCCCTGCTCGGCGAGGCGCAGCGTCTCGTAGGAGAACGTGGAGTAGGTGCTCAGCGCGCCGCACAGCCCGGTGGCCAGCAGGAGCTGCGCCTGCGGCGCCCCGAGGACCGGGGCGCCGGCCAGCGCGGCGCCGGTGAGCAGGCCCAGCAGCAGGCAGCCCGCGACGTTCACGGTGAACGTGCCCCAGGGGAAGAGCGCGTCGTGCCGGGCCTGCACGGCCCGGTCGGTCAGATAGCGCAGCGGCGCGCCGACGGCGGCGCCGACGCACACGTACAGCCAGTTCACGCGCCCGCCCCGCCGGACTCCCGGGGAGCGCCGCGGCCCGGCAGGCGGACCGTCTGCACCTCGTCGAGCAGCACCGGGCTCCCCCCGGTCAGGTCCTCCAGTTCGGGGAGGAAGGCCCGGATCCGGTCGGCCTCGTCGACGATGACGACGGCCACCGGCAGGTCCTCGCTCAGCGACAGCAGCCGGGTGGTGTGCACCATCGAGGAGGCGCCGAAGCCCTCGATGCCGCGGAAGACGCTGGCGCCGGCGAGCCCGGCCGCGTGCGCCCGGTGCACGATCTCGGCGTACACGGGCCGGTGGTGGTGCTGGTCGCTCTCGCCGAGCAGCACGGTCAGCCGCAGCGCCGTCCCGTACCGGGCCGGGTCCGCTTCCGTCATCCCTGCCTCCCTGAGATCAGCCGGCGGGTGGTCCCCGCCGCGAGCCCGACCGCGGCCATCGCGCCCAGCAGCGTCAGTGCGAGATAGCCGAGCGCGGTGCCGGGCGCGTCCGCCGCCAGCAGCCGCCGGATGTCCACCGCGTAGGTGGAGAAGGTGGTGAAGCCGCCCAGCACCCCGGTTCCCAGGAACGGCCGCACCAGTCGGTGTGCCGCCCATACGTCGGTGATCAGGACCATGAACACGCCGATGACGGCGCATCCGGCCACGTTGACCCCGAGGGTGGTCCAGGGGAAGGCGTTGTGCGGGGTGGGCCACAGCTGCCCGGCGCCGTAGCGGGCGCAGGCGCCGAGCGCACCGCCGAGGGCGACCACCGCCACGACGGGACCCTGGCCGCGCAGCGCCACGGGCGTGCGCGGGGGCCGCGCGGGGCGCCGCGAAAGCCTTTCCACACCTGTCTCCTACTCGCCGGGCGCCCGTGGGCGCGCGTCGTCGCAAGCAGGGACCGTTGGCGGCGCCGTCGCCGCGGTTGGTGTCCGGCGAGCCCCACCGCCGTGCGGGGCCGGGGGCCGCCGCGCCCCCAGGTTAACGCCGCTCCCGCGGCCTCCGCACCCGCGGGAGCGGCGCCGGGCAGGGGCGCCGCCCGGAAGCCGGGAGGGTGCCCCGGGGAGCAGCGGGGCGCCGGGGACGGGTTCGCGCACCGGGCCGTCCCCCTTGCATGTGTTCGAAAATCTGGCAGGCTCCCCCCGTCCCATGCCAACACGGGGCGCATTCGGGGGTCTTGACCTCCGCACGTGGCCCGTGCCGTCGAGAGGACCCCCCATGCGTGCTGTTCACGCTCCTCTGGCCGCCCTGGGCACCGCCGCACTGCTGGTGCTGTCCCCACAGGCACCCGCCTCGGCCATGCCCCTGACCCCCACCGACCCGGCCGCCGCCTACGACGCTCCCGCCGACTACTACCAGGATGCGGAGGGCAGGACCGGCTCCGAGCTGAAGGCGGCTCTGCACGGCATCATCGAGGATTCCGAAGCGCTCTCCTACGACCAGGTGTGGGACGCGCTCAAGGCGACCGACCAGGACCCGGACGACTCCTCGTCCGTGGTGCTGCTCTACAGCGGCCGCTCGCAGAGCGCCGACGACCACGGCGGCGGCGCCGACCAGTGGAACCGGGAGCACGTCTGGGCCAAGTCGCACGGCGACTTCGGCACGGCGACCGGTCCCGGCACCGACATCCACCATCTGCGCCCCACGGATGTCTCGGTCAACAGCACCCGCGGCAACAAGGACTTCGACGAGGGCGGCGAGGAGGTCGACCAGGCGCCGGGCAACCGCACCGACGACGACTCCTTCGAGCCGCGCGACGAGGTGAAGGGCGACGTGGCCCGCATGGTGCTCTACATGGCCGTGCGCTACGAGGGCGACGACGCCTTCCCCGACCTGGAGCCCAACGACGAGGTGGACAACGGTTCGGCGCCCGCCATGGGCCGTCTCTCGGTGCTGAAGGAGTGGAACGAGCAGGACCCGCCGGACACCTTCGAGAAGCGCCGGAACGACGTCATATTCGACCAGTTCCAGCACAACCGCAATCCGTTCGTCGACCACCCGGAATGGGCCGACTCGATCTGGCCCTGAGGACGACGGCAGCGGGGCCGGAGTGCGCGGACGCGCCCCGGCCCCGCGCCCGGCCGGCACCGGCCGCTGCTCGCCGCCGTGCGCCCCCGGCGGAACGTCCCCGCCTGTGACGCTTGTCTCCGACGGCTACGTCACACCCCTCCGTGCCGATCTTCGCGCAGGCGCATCACCAGCACAGATGCCGCTGTTGGGTGTCAAGCGGCTTTAACGATCTTTAACGCTCCTCGTTGGAGCATTCGGACAGACGTGCTTACGGTCGCTCCCGCTCGACACGTTCGCCCCGCACCAGTGGGCGGACAGCCGCAACCGTAAGGAACGAAAGACCATGCTGTTCTCCGGCAAGGGCCGTCACCGCCGCCCCCGCAAGGCCGCCCGTATCGCCGCCATGACCGGTGTCGCCGGCGCGGTGGCCGCCGTGCCGCTGGTCTCCGCGACGGGCGCGCAGGCGGCCTCGGTGGACACCTGGGACAAGGTGGCCCAGTGCGAGTCGAGCGGCAACTGGCAGGCCAACACCGGCAACGGCTACTTCGGCGGCCTGCAGTTCTCCCAGTCCAGCTGGGCCGCGGCAGGCGGCACCGCCTACGCCTCCCGCGCCGACCTGGCCACCAAGGACCAGCAGATCGCCGTCGCCGAGAAACTCCTCAAGATGCAGGGCCCCGGCGCCTGGGCCTGCGCCGGAGCCGGCGGCCTCACCGCCGGCGGCCCCGCCGCCGACGTACACCCCGACGGCAACCAGGCACAGCCCCAGCAGAAGTCCGCACCGGAGCAGGCCCAGCCCAAGAAGGCGGAGCCGAAGAAGGCCGCGCCGAGCAAGCCCGCCCAGCCGCGGCGGCAGGCCCCCGGGACCGGCCACGGCAACTACACCGTCAAGCCGGGCGACACCCTCAGCGAGATCGCCGAGGCGCACGGCACCACCTGGCAGCGGGTCTACGCGGACAACAAGTCCACCGTCGGCGACGACGCGGACCTGATCCTGCCGGGCCAGAAGCTGCAGGTCGGCTGAGCCTGCCGTAGCTTCCCCAGACCGCCGTGGCCCGTGCCCCTTCCCCCGAGGGCGCGGGCCACGGCTCCTTGTTCCTCCGGCCCGGAAGCTCAGCGGGCCGTCTTCCGCCGGGCGGCGCGGGTCAGGAAACGCTCCGGGCCCGG
Organism: Streptomyces sp. AA1529; assembly: GCF_000280905.1. Lineage (GTDB taxonomy): Bacteria > Actinomycetota > Actinomycetes > Streptomycetales > Streptomycetaceae > Streptomyces. The sequence goes on from NZ_ALAP01000090.1 coordinate 51,946, forward strand.
CTGATGTTCTTCGCCAGCCCGGCCGCCGAGCGCAGCCCCGGCTCCTCCGCCAGCCGGTCCGCCTCGGAGCACAGCTTGCCGAGCGACGGCGCTGCGGGCAGCGGCTCGGCCTCCGCGGCGGCCGGGCTCGGCTCGGGACCGGGCGAGGTGGCGTCCCCTCCGGCGCGCAGGGACTCGGCGAAGTAGGCGGCGACGGCCGACAGCCGCAGATACGGAGAGACCTCACCCTTCCACAGGTTCTCCCCCGCCAGTTCCGAGGCGGCGATCTCGTGCTCCTCCTCGTGCGGCTTCCGGCTGTCGGGATCCAGCCAGCGCACCGTCGCGGTGGCCGCCCTCCCCTTCGCGCCGTCCCGGAGCTTGACCGCGTACAGCGCCGTGACCGTGTGCCCCGGGCCGACCTCTCCCCCGTCGACCGTGTCGTCGCGGAAGTCGTCGTCGGCCACCTTGCGGTTCTCGTAGCCGAGCAGCCGGAAGTCGGTCACCGCGTCCCGGTCGAAGACGACCTGGGCCTTGGCGTCGCGGGCGCGCAGTTCGATGTTGCGGGGCAGCTGGTTGACGAAGACCTCGCGGGCCTCCGCGCGGGTGGAGAGGTAGACGGTGCTGCCGTCCCCCTTGTTGGTGAGGCGCTCCATCAGCGCGTCCCCGTAGTTCCTGCCCACGCCGACGCCGAAGAGCGAGATGCCCTGCTCCTTCCGGTAGCGGGCGACGTCGCCGAGGATCCGGTCCGCGTCGGTCTCCCCCGTGTTGGCGAGCGCGTCGGACATCAGCACGACCCGGTTGGTGGCGCCGGAGCGCCGGTGCTCGGCCGCCTGCCGGTAGCCCTCCTTCATCCCCGCGCCCAGGTCGGTGCTCGACTGCGCCTTCAGGTCCCCGACGGCCGCCCGCAGCCGGTCGCGGCCTCCGTCGTCCAGCCGGGTCATGGGCAGTACGGTCTCGGCCTTCCCGCTGAAGGTCACCAGCGAGACGGAGTCGCTCTCGCGCAGCCGGCCGGCTGCCGTCCGCAGTGCGTCCCTGACCAGGTCCAGCCGTCCGGGCCCGCCCATCGAGCCCGAGACGTCGAGGACGAAGGTGAGCGCTGCCGGGCGGCGCGGCGCGTCCGGGTCGCTCTTCCTGGTGGCCAGCCCGACCCGCATCAGCGACCAGTCGCCCGCACCGAGGCGGGCACCGTCCGCCGAGACGGAGAAGCCGTCGCCCTTCGGCCGCCGGTAGCCCTGCGGAAAGCTGTTGACGAACTCCTCCGTGCGCACCGTGCGCGGTGCCGGCCGGGCGCCGTCCCGGAGCATGCGTTGCGCATAGCTGTAGGACGCCGTGTCGACGTCCAGGGCGAACGTCGAGCGGAAGTCGGCCGGTTGCTCGGGCTTCCCGGAGGGGCCTTCCCGGGGCTCGGCGGCACCGCCGGCCGCGTAGCCGGGGGCGCCCCGGCCGCCGCCCTTGTCGAGACTCGTGGCCTCGGTGTCGTGTGTGCTGCCGCTGCATCCCGACAGCACCCCTGCCGCCACCACCATGGCGACCCCCGCGAGCCGTCCCCGTCTCATCGCGTCCCCTTCACACCGTCGTCCGGTTGCGTCACTCCGGTGTGACGGGACACGGCGCCGCCGGGATTCGTGCGGAAGGTCGCGATTCGGTGACGACCCGTTCACGGCCCCCGGTGGGAGTTCAGCGGGGATACGCGCCCGGGGCCAGCTCCTCCAGCAGGGCCCGGGTCCGCGGCGGAAGGCCGCGCTCGGCCCCGTGCAGCGCGGCGGCGCGCTCCGTGACCCGGCGCACGGCCTCGTCGAAGACGGCCTGCTGCCCCGTGTCGTGCGCGGCGCGCAGCAGCGCGTCCCACAGCCGTTCGTCGGCCGAGGCGCTCCGCAGCGCCGCGTACGCCGCGTCGACCGCGGCGCCCGGCTCCCCCGACCTGAGGTGCTCGGCGCAGAGCGCCAGCCCGACCTCGGCGACGAGCAGCGGATGCTGGGCCTCGACCGCGTCATGGGCGAGCCACCCGTACCGGCCCTGCGGCCGGTCGGAGAGCAGCGGTCCGCGGGCGAGGTCCAGGGCTTCGGTCAGCTTCTGGCGGCGCACCTGCGCCGCCAGTCTGCTGCCGCGCTCCCCGGTGCAGCCGTGGTGCAGGGTGCGCAGCACGTCCCAGTCGGAGACGACGGAGGGGCGCAGCGCGAGGCGTCCGTCCTTGTCGGTGGACAGCCGGGGCGTGCCGTCGGTCTCGATGCCCAGCCAGCCGCGCAGCCGTTCGACCAGGGCGTCCCGGACGTCGTCGGTGACGCCCTTGGGCCACAGCGCGGAGGCCAGCACCCGCGGGTGCACCCCGTCCCGGTTGAGCAGCAGCAGCGCCAGGGCCTCGTGCAGCAGCGCGCTGCGCGCCTCCTCGGGCGGTTCGATCCCGGTGACGTCGTAGCTGCCCATGATCCGGGCGTAGACGGCCGGGCGGCCGCCCTCGCTCAGGTCGACGCGGAACCCGGGTCCGCGGCCGCCCTCGGACCGCTCCCCGTCGGCGTCGGCGAACAGTTCCACCACCGCGGTGCGCAGTTCCCCGGGCAGCAGCTGGGCCCGCACCTGGAGTCCCATCCGGGGCGCGGCCAGAGTGCCCTCGGCGTCGACCGTGAACTCCCACACGGCGCTGGGCAGCCGCCCGCCGGCCACCCCGACGACGAAGCCGACGCGCGGCCCGCCGCGTTCGGTGGCGAGCGCCGCCAGCCGGTGTGCCTCCTCCTCGGTGGGCTCGGCGCCGACGAGCACCACCTGGGGCGCCGCCTGCGCACCGGAGGCGGCGGGCCCCTCGGCCCGGGCGGCCTCCCGCTCGTGCAGCAGCGCCGCCACGTCGGGCAGCTGCCGCACCCGGTCGGGCGCGAGCGCGCACAGTTCGGCGCCGAAGCCGACGAGGGTCAGCTCGATCCCCTGCGACCAGCTTCCGGTGGCGAGTTCGGCGGCGACGGAGGCGAGGACGGCGGTGCGCCGCTCCTCCTCGCCCGCGACCGACACCAGGCCGGGCACCGACTCCAGGTTGAGCAGCAGCCGCGCCTCGCCGCGCAGGCCGAGGCTGACCAGGGCCGGGTAGGGCGGCGGGCCGCCGGTGTCCACGTCGAAGCGGGTGTGCGAGCGCTGGATGGTCCAGAAGGCGGGGCTCTGGCCGAACCGCCAGGGGGCCGGCGGCTGTCCGGCCTCCTCGGCCAGTTGCAGATGCAGGTCCTGGCCGGTCAGCCAGGCCGCGTAGACGACGGGCAGCGTCCGGCCCACCTCGGCCAGGTCCTCGGCCAGCCCGCGCAGCGCCCGGTCCAGGAACCGGACGGCGCCGGGGTCGGCTCCGGCGAGGAGCGCGTCGCGGGCCAGCGCGGCCGGGTCGGAGGGCGGCGCGAAGTCGTCCCCGGTCGCGCGCCGGGACCGGCCGGTGACCGCCTTCCACAGCGCGGTCCGCCGCCGGCGCCCCAGCGCCGCCAGCACGCCCGCCGCCAGCAGCGGTGCCCCCAGCAGGGCTTCGGGGAGTCCTACCGGGCCGAGTACGCCGTCGCCGGTGTCCCCGGCCTCGTCCTGCGCGGCGCCCGACGAGTCGAGCCGGTTGCTGCGGTCGGCCTCCGGGATGCCGGCGTGGTCGAGATCGGCGGCGGTGTCGTCCTCCGCGCGGTCCCCGGTACCGGTCCGGTCTTCTCCGCCCCGGTCGTGGTCCCGGGCGCCGTCGCGGGCGCCGTCGCCGTCCTGGGCGGCGCCGCGGTCGCGGTCCGCCGCGTGCCGGTCGCTGCCGCCGCCGGGCGCGGAGTCGTGGGAGGTGCCGGGGTCGGCTCCGCCGGGCCGGATGTCGTCGGGCTGGGGGACGCCGGGGCCCGGCAGGCCGTCGTCGTCCGCCGAGTCCCCGAGGTCGTCGGTGCGGGTCGGTTCCCGCTCGTCCGGGGGCTCGGGGACGGACTGCCCCAGGCGGTCGGGGCTGTGCGCGTCCGGCGGGACGTCCAGCCGCTCCTCGGTGTCCGGCCGGGTCCGGGCGTCGTCGGTGCCGTCGGGGTCCGCGTCGGTGCCCTCGTCCGCGTCGCGGTCGGTCTGGGTGTCCCGGTCTCCGGAGGGCTGCCCGCCCGGGTCGCCGCCGTCGTCCGGGACCTGCTGGTCCGGCTTGGTGGCCGCCGGGTCGTCCGGGACGCTCGGTTGCAGTTCGGGGTCGGAGTCGTCGTCCCGGGCACCGTCGTCGGACGAGTCCGGTACCGGGTCGGCGTCCCGGTCGGGCGTGCCCTGCTCGGAGGTGTCGTCGCCCGGCGCGTCGCCGCCGGGCACCCCGCTGCCGGGGCCGTCGCCGCCGGGCTCGTCGGTGTCGGCCTTGTCGGTGCCGGGCTCGTCGGCGCCGGACCGGTCGGGCGCGGTGGGCTCGTCCTGCGCCGCGCGGTCCTCGTCCCGCTGCGGGGACTGCTGCCGGTCGCCGTGGCCGCCGCCCGCGTCGTGGCCCGGGCCGCTGTCCTGGTAGTGCTCGAACTGGGCGCGCTCCTGGCGGCCCAGGCCCTGCGCGTCATCCGGCATCTCGACCAGTTCGCCGCCGTGCGCGTCGGCGGGCATCTCCATGATCCAGCCGGGCCGGATGAGGCTCGCCTCGGAGAGCCGGGAACCGTCCGGCTGCACCCGGTCCTTGTTGAGCCGGTAGATCTCCTTGTACCGCCGTCCGTCGTCCAGGTGCCGCGCGGCGATCTCCCACAGCGAGTCGTGGTGCCGGCCCACCGGCGGCTGGATGCGGTAGAACTTCGTCCGCTCCGCCCGCTCCGAGGACTCCCCCGCGGACTGCCGCCCCGCGCCGTCGCCCTTCCCACCGGCGGCGGCCGGCACCACCGTCTCGCTGCCGCTTCCGCCCATCACCTGCGCACCGCCGCCGCCCGGCAGCGCATCGGCCCCGGCCGACTGCTGCTGGCCCGGCAGGAGTTGGGCGCTGGCGACGGTCCGCGCGGGCTGCTGCGGCTGGACATGGTGACCGAGCTGGGCCAGCCCCGGCGCGAAGCTCGCCGTGCTGGAGCCCAGCAGCAGCACCGCGGTGACCAGTTGCCGGGCCAGCAGTTGGCTCGGGCCCGCACCCGGCACCCGGGCCGGCAGCCCCACCCCGGAGAGCGCGCCCTTCACCTCGACCAGCACGCAGGCGGTGAACTGTGCCCAGGCCAGCCAGACGACGACCGTCAGGACGTCGATGAAGACCCCGGCGCTCACCTCCTCCCGCAGCATGTCCGGTGTCGGCATCCGGTGCGGCAACGGCCAGCCGATGAAGTACGCCAGCGCCGCGGGCACCCCGGCCACGAGTACGGCCAGTGCGAGGAACGCGCCGCACGCCTTGAGCAGGTCTCCGAACGTGCGGCGGGTGCGCACGGAGACAGGCGTGCGCGAGCGCGCACGGGACCTGGACCCGCCGGGGGCCGGTGCCGGTGTCGAACTGCGGCGCGCCATGTCGTGTGCTCCCAGAGTGAGAAGTGCGGACGTGGAGGAGGGGGCGGTCGCGCGGACCGGTCACCCGGTCACGGACTCCGCCGTCGCCGTGCCGTGGACGGTGAGCGGTGCGCTGTAGAACAGCCCGGTCAGGACCGGGCGGTAGGTGAGCCGGATGCGGACCCGGACCTGCTGGGCACTGGCGGAGACACAGCCGGAGGCCGCCACATCGGCCGCCGAGAGGCCGGAGCGGGTGGCGAACTCGTGGACCCGCGCGCCGCAGTTCTCGTAGTTGATGGGGGCGCTGTTGCCCTGACTGGCCCGCAGCGCCTCCTCGTCGATGTCCTGCGCAGCGTAGCGGGCGGCCTGCTCGGCGATGTCGGCGGCGCGCTCGCGCTGCGAGATGGACAGTCCGCCGTCCACCACGAACGCGGCCAGCGCCATGAACAGCAGCGCGAACATGATGACCGCCGCCGCGCCGGAGCCGCGGTCGTCGCAGGCCGCCTCCCTGGCCCGCAGCCAGGCCGCGGCCCGCTCGCGGAACTCCGCGCCGCGGCTCATCCGGTCCTCCGGTAGGGGTCGATCGGCGAACTGGACCGGCCCGAGATGTCCTTGGCGATGTCCAGCCCGAGCATGTCCAGGCCGCGCACCCGGCAGCTCACCTCGACGGTGAACAGCCCGCCGGAGCGGTAGTCGCTGCCCGCGTCGCGTACCGTCACGTCCCCGGCGCAGGTGCCCTTGAGAGTGGCGGTTGCGGCCTGCTGCGCGGCGGTCATCGCCGCGGCGTGGCTGCCGTGCTGGAGCGATCCGGCCCGCGCCGCGTCCCGGGCGGCGCCGTCGACCGCGCCCCGGCCGTCCACCAGCTGTCCGAAGGCGACCAGCACGAGGATGAACAGGATCATCACCGGGGCCAGGACGACGACCTCGATCGTCGAGAGCCCGGCGTCGCCGCTCCACGCGCCGCGGCTCGTCCTCCGCCGCATCAGCCGCCCCCGTCCGGCACGAACCGCTCCATCGGGCCCTGGGAGATCGCGTACACGTCCATATCCAGACCGGGGAAGACGGAGGGCACCCGCGCCCGGATCTCCACCCCGACGGTGTTGTCCCGCGGGCCGAGCAGCTTCACGTCGGGGTCGAGGATCAGCTCCGGGCCGAGCTGCCGGATGTAGGAGCCGGAGGTCTCCCGCGCCTTGGCGCGCCAGCCGCCCGGATCGGCGTCGGCCTCCTGCCGGGCCTTGCGCGCTCCCGCCTGGGCCGCCGCCTGCGCCACGTGGTCCGCGAAGAAGTACAGCGCGAACTGCACCGTCGCGAAGATCAGGAAGAACAGCACCGGGGTCAGGAGCACGAACTCGATCGCGGTCATGCCGCTTTCGCCGCGCCGGGAGGCAGCCTCCCGTCTGCGGCGTGCCCATCCGGCCGGCCGTTGCTGCACTCTCACGGATGCCGCTCCTAGTTGCAGGTGCCGTCCTGGTCGGCGCCGTCGATGCAGTCCTTGACCTTGTTGGCGCCGTCGCTCAGCGCCATGTTGATGATGGCGGCGACCACGCCGACGATGGCGACCACCACCGCGGAGATGATCACCCACTCGACGGCGGAGGCGCCGCGGTCCAGCTCGCCGGAGCGCGCGCGCTGGACGCGGCCGCGCAGGAAGGTCACGAGGAAGTCGACGGCGGGATGACTGATCGAGCGAAGCGGATTCGGCATCGTGCTCAGTCCTTTCTTGGTCTTCGGGTGAGGGTCGGCAGGCGTCAGATCTGGAAGACGCGCATGGCCGCTGGATAGATGAGGAAGACGAGGAAGCCCGCGCAGAGCATCAGCTGGGCCACGAGCATCGACTGGGACTTCTCACCCGCACTGCCCTCGATCTCGGCGAGCTCCCGGTGCCGCATCGTCTCGGCCCGCGAGGAGAGCGAGGCGCGCACCTTGGCGCCGTCGTCGGCGACCAGTGCCAAGGATGCCGACATGTCCTTGAGTTCGTCGACCCCCAGCCGGGCACCGAGGTCGCCGAGCGCCGCCCACTGGCTCTGCCCCGTGATCCGCGCGTCGGCCAGCGTGTCGCGGATGCGGCGCAGCGCCCAGCCGTCGCTGACCTCGCTGGCCGCCTTCAGCGCCTCGGGCAGTCCGCGGCCGCCGGCCAGGTTCATGGCCACCAGGTCGAGATAGGCGCCGACGACCCGGCGCAGATCGCGCCGTTTGGCCGCGGCGTCCCGGCGGACCTCCAGATCGGGCAGCATGAAGAACACCAGCGCGCAGAGCAGCGCCAGCCACAGCGGGATCAGCGGGCTGCGGCCGAACCCGATCAGCCAGCCGATGGAGAACAGGAACGGCCCGAAGAACAGCCCCGCGGCGGCCAGCAGCACCTTCGTCGCGAGGAACTTCTCCCAGCTGCGCTCCAGCACCTCCAGGTCGGAGCGGAGGCTGCGCTGCTCCCAGCCCTGCCGCAGATACAGCTCGGCGACCCGGGCGCCGAGCCGGGCGCGGAGGGCGGCGAACCGCCCGCTCTCCTCCGGGGCGCCCTGCGCACCCTGCTGGTGCGCGGCGGCGCGGGCGCGCAGCGCGTCGATCTCGGCGACGGAGGCGACGGTGCTCCGCCTGCCCGGTGCCAGGGCGCGGACGAGCAGGAACAGGCCCAGGCCGACCAGCGCGCCGGTGAGTGCGGTGAGGGTGAAGGGGTTCATCGGCGCGGCACCTCCGCTCCGGCGCCGGAGGCGCCCGGCCCGGCGGACGGTCCGCCGGCCCCCGGGAGGCCGGGTACCGGTGCCTCACCGCGCTCGCCCGGGCGGCCCGTACCGGCTCCGGGTGCCTGCCGGTCGGCGCGGACCAGGAACCGCTCCGGGGTCTCGATCTGCGACAGCTTGCGCAGCCACCAGAAGCCGCAGGCGAACATGGCGCACACGGCGGCCAGCACCAGCTGGCCCAGCGGGCTGCCGTAGGGCTCGACGAAGTCCCGGTTGAAGACGGCGAGGCCCAGCACGAAGGCCACGCTGACCCCGACGACGATCTGCACGCTGCGCCGGGTGGAGGCGCGCTGCGCCATCACCCGCTGCCGCATGTCGACCTCCTCGCGGGCCGACTTGGCGAGCGCGCCCAGCACCTCGCGCAGACCGGGGCCGCGCAGCCGGGCGTTGAGGATGAGCGCGGCGACGATGATGTCGGCCGACGGGTCGTCCAGCTCGTCCGCCAGGTTCTGCAGCGCGGTGGGCAGCGGGGTGCGGGCCCGCAGCCGGTCGATGAGCGCGTCCAGGTGCGGGCGGAGCGAGGGGGCGGCGGCGCGGGCCGAGGCGGGGATGGCCTGTTCGAGGCCGACGGCCCCGGCGATGGTGTCGCGCAGCGACTCCGTCCACGCGGCCAGCGCCTCCACCCGCTTCATCGCGGCGCGTTCCTCGGCCGCACCGCCGAACAGCCGGTCCCACAGGAAGACCAGTACCCCGGTGGCGATCGCCGCGACCGGCCAGCGGGTCAGCAGCAGCACCAGCACCGCGGCGCACACCGCGATCGATCCGCGCCGGCTCATGAACCGGGCCAGTTCGGCGGCGCGCCGGCCCGCGTCCCGCTGCTCGTCCGGCGCCTTGGCGGGCAACCCGCGCAGCGCGACGATCAGCAGTGCGAGGCCGCCGCCGACGGCCACGCCGCAGAGGAGCGCGTAGAGGGTGGACAGGGCGAAGATGCCGCCCGTACCGCCGCTCACAGACACGGTCTCACCCCCAGTTCCCGGTCGGCTGGTATCCGTGTGCGGCCAGCTCCTGGGCGCAGGAGACCGGCGCGTGCGCCAGCAGCCGCCCGTCCGGGGCCTCGGCGAACACCTCGCTGGAGAGGACCCGGCCGTCCACGCCGTTGATCTCGCGTACGGAGGTGACCGAGCGGGACAGCCGCCCGCCGCTGGCGAAGGCGTTGCGGCGTTCGACGAAGACCACGAAGTTGATGGCCCCGGCGATCAGCATCTGGGTGGCCTCGATGGGGAGCCGCTCGGTGGCCTGGAGCGCGTAGGTGGAGATGCGGTTGAAGACCTCGCTGGAGCTGTTGGCGTGGATCGTGGACAGCGAGCCGTCATTGCCCTGGGACATGGCGTTGAGCATGGTGACGATCTCGTCGCCGAGCACCTCGCCGACGATCACCCGGGAGGGGTTCATCCGCAGCGAGCGGCGCACGAGTTCGGCCATGCTGATGGTGCCCTGGCCCTCGGAGTTGGGCAGCCGCTCCTCGAACGCGACGACGTTCGGGTGCAGTTCGGGGAACTGGTCCAGGCCCAGCTCCAGCGCCCGCTCCACGGTGATCAGCCGCTCGGGCGGGGGGATCTCGTTCGCGAGGGCGCGCAGCAGCGTCGTCTTGCCCGCGTTGGTCGCTCCCGCGATCATCACGTTCTTGCGGGCCCGTACGGCCGCCGTCAGAAAGCTGCCCAGCTCGGGGGTGAGGGTTCCGTTGCCCACCAGGTCGGAGACGAAGACCTTGCCCATCCGGGCCCGCCGGATGGACAGTGCGGGCCGCCGGGTGACGTCCATGACGGCGGAGAGCCGGGAGCCGTCCGGCAGCCGCAGGTCCAGCTGCGGGTTGGCGGAGTCGAAGGGGCGGGAGGAGAGTCCGGAGTAGGCGCCGAGGATCTGGATCAGCTCGATCAGTTCCTCGTCCGACTCGGCGACGGGCTCGCCCCGCACCTCGCGGCCGTCCGCGTAACCGACGAAGACCTGGTCGTAGCCGTTGACGTCGATGTTCTCGACCTCGGGGTCGTCGAGCAGCGGCTGGAGCCGCCCGACGCCGAACAGCGCGGCGTGCACCGCGGCCGCGTACGCCTCCTCGGACTGCGCGTCCGGCGGGGTGCGGCCGGAGGTGATCTCGGTGCGCGCGTGCTCCTCGAGGATCTGCGCGATCACGGCGCGCGCGAACTGCCGCTCGTCCTCGGCGGACATCGCCGCCACGCCGGACGCCTGGTCGATGCGGCGCTGTTCGGCGATGCGGTCCCCGGCCTCCTGCCGGAACCGCTTCACCAGTTGGTGGTCGACCATGCTCGCGCTCACGAGGCGGCTCCCTCATCCCGCGGGTCCCCGCTTCCGGGGGTGCCGGGCAACGGTGCCGGCGGTGCCGGTTCGGGCGCCGTCGGCCTGCGCCGCCCGCGCAGCCCCTTGCGCCCCTGCGGGGAGGCGTCCTGCCCGGCGGTGCCCGGCGCGGGAGCGGCGGCCGGTTGCGCCGGGGGTGCCTGGACCGGCGGCAGCGCGCCCGGTGCCTGCGGGCGCTGGGCGGCCTGCGGGGCGGGCGGCGAGGGGTGCGGGGCGGGCGGGGCCGCCTGCGGGGCGGGCCGAGGGGGTTGCGGTCCGGACGGTGGCGTCCGCGGGCCGGGCGCACCCTGGCCGGCGGGGGTCCACGGGCCGGGCGCGGCGTATCCGGGCGCCCCGGGTGCCGGAGCGGGGCCGGGGCCCGCCCCGGGGTGGCCGGATGTGCCGGGGTGCCCGGGCCGGGGGTGCGGGGCCGGTCCGGGGTGCGGAGGTGCTCCGGTGCTCGGGGCCGGGCTCCGGGGCTGCGGGCCGGGGCCGGGCGGGGTGAGGGACTGCTGCGGCGGGGCGGTCGACTCCCAGTTGGCGCCGTACTGCTGGTGCAGATCGGTGGCGATCTTGCGTACCGAGCGGACGAGCAGCGACCGTTCGACGCGGCCGCGGCGGCGGCCGGCCAACTGCTCGGCGCCCAGCGTGTCGTGGGCGAGGACGCCGACGACCCGGGCCCCGGCGCGGGAGGCGACCAGCATGTCGTTGACCTGTCCCGCGGTCTTGGTGGCGCCCTGGGTGCGGGCCACCAGCAGTACGCCGAGGAGGGGTTGGGCCAGCGGGCCGGCGGTGTGCCCCGCGCCGTGCAGCCGTGCGGTGAGGGCCAGGGCGCGGTCCCGCACCCGGGCGATCTGCTCCGGCTCGTCGCGCGCGACCAGCAGCACCAGCGCGGCGTGCGGCAGGAGCGCCACCGAGGCGGCCTCCGGACCGATGCGTCCGCAGTCGGCGATCACGTCGGCGGCCAGTTGCGGGTGCGGCGACTCGGCGAGGTGTGCGAAGGCGCGGCCCACGGTGTCCCACTGCCCGGCCAGCCCGGCGGACTGCTCGGCGCTGCCGAGTCCGACCAGCACCTCGAGACCGCCGGAGAGCCGCTGGGTGTGGTCCCAGAGCTGTTCGGCGGCGAGCCCTCTGCGGGCGGTCGCGGCGAGCGACAGCAGTCCGGTGTTGGGGTCCAGCGGACGCCCGTCCGCTGCGGGACTGCGGTAGACGAGGTCACCGCCCGCGGTGTCCGTCTCGGCCAGCAGCGCGCGGCGCGGCCACACCGCCGAGAGGGCGACGGCGGTCGTGGTGACCCCCGGTGCGCCTTTGTCGGCGGCGAGTGCGATCAGCGCCATTCCGGCTACGCCTTTCCTTGTGTCCGTGTGCTGTCGTCCGTGCCGTGGTGCCTGCTGTCGTGTCCTGCCGTAGCCGACGACGACACCGCGCGGCGGACGGTTCCACGGGCGGGCCCGACGTCCCGGCGGCGAGGAGTCGGCCACGCGGCCGCGGGGCGCTGGGTCCGCGCGCGGCGTCTCAGCTTCCGCCGTCGGCGTCGAGGACGAGGGAGACCTCTCCGTTGGAGGCAGCCGCGGTCAGCTCGGCGGCGTCGCTCTTGTCGACCACCACGGAGACGGGCAGGTTGCCGCTGGAGGCGAAGGAGTCGCCGGAGCCGGACTTGATCGACTGGACCTTCGCGCCCTCGGCGATCGTCGCGTTGCCGGAGGAGCCGCGCCGCTGCCCGGAGCCGTCCCCGGTGCCGCTGTCGGAGTCGTCGCTGCCGCCGGAGGAGGTCTCGCGGCCCACCCGGTAGGCGGAGACCGTGTCGCCCTCCTTCAGGCGCGGCGGGTACTGCCCGCTCTTGAGCGAGAGCCCCACCACGGCCTTGCCGGCCTCCAGGCCCTTCTCCTTGGTGAGCATGCTGCCCACCAGCACGGTGCCGTCGACCAGGTCGGTGGTCGAGCGGTACTTCTTGAGCAGGCCGCGCTGGTCCCAGCGCACGTATTTGATGTCGCTGTCCTCGGCGACCATCACCGGTTCGACGGCCGAGTCGGGGATCGTCTGGCCCTGCTGGACCCGCTTGGTCAGCACGACGGCCTCGACCCGGTCGCCGGCGCGCATCACCAGGACGGTGGCGCCGAGCGCACCGAGCAGGACGAGGAGGACGGCGAGTGCGGCGAGCGCGGGCTTGCGCTCGCGTGGCGGGGCGGGCAGCCGGTCACCGGCCGGTGGGGTGAGTGCCGCCCCGCGCCCGACTCCGGCGGAGCTCCGCTCCTGGGTCTTCACCTCACCACCCCCGTGTTCCGTTCTGTGTGCGTCTCACGTCGTTCCACGTCGAGAAACCTGCCCCCGCGCCGCCGTGTGATACCCCACAGCGGACATACCCCCGCGTACCGACACGCGGCCACGCCCTACAGATCCCGGGCACAGTATCAACACCCCCCGACCCCCTCAAGGCGGATCCGACCGCTGCCGCGGGGCGTGATTCCGGGCCCGGCGAGGCGGGACGCTCGGGCCCGCCGAGGCGGAGTCCGGGGCCCGAAAGGGCGGAATCCGAGCCTCCGGAAGAGCGGATCCCGGACCCGGCGAGGCTACGGGCGGGCATCGACCGGGCATCGGCCAGGAGACCGGAGGGTGCGGTTCCCAGGTGTTCGAGTACGGTGTCGGAAAGGCGTCAAGATCGCGCCAGGTTTGTCACAGGTGTGCCGGGAAGTCTGGTCGGCGGTACGGGGACCCTCCCCGTATCTCTGCACGCGCCGATCCAGGAGCCGCCCATGACACCGCCCACCGCAGACGAGAGCCGCGACCAGCAGAGCGGCAGCGGCGACACGTCGCTCTTCGCACGCCCCTCGGCCCGCGAGCGCAAGCTGCTGTCCGACGCGCTGCGCACGGAGACCGTCGGTGGGACGGTATTGCTGGTCGCCGCCGTGGTGGCACTCGTCTGGGCGAACACCCCGCTCGCGCATCTGTACGAAAGCGTGCGGGCCTTCCACTTCGGCATCCCCGCGCTGGGGCTGGACCTGTCCGTGGAGCACTGGGCCTCGGACGGCATCCTGACGATCTTCTTCTTCGTCGCCGGCATCGAGCTGAAACGCGAACTGACCGTCGGCGAACTGCGCCGCCCCGCGGCCGCCGCGCTCCCCGTCGTCGCGGCCGCCAGCGGCATGGTGGTACCCGCCCTCTGCTACGTCGCGGTGAACCTGGCGGACGGCGGCAACCTGAACGGCTGGGCCGTGCCGATGGCCACCGACATCGCCTTCGCGCTCGGCGTCCTCGCGGTGATCGGCACCAATCTGCCCTCCGGCATCCGCGCCTTCCTGCTGACCCTCGCCATCGTCGACGACCTGGGCGCCATCCTCGTCATCGCCGTCTTCTACACCTCCACCCTCAACTGGGTGGCCTTCGCCGGTGCCGTCGCCGGGCTGGTGATCTTCCGCGTCCTGCACGTCAATCTGCGGCTGCGCGGCTGGTACATCTACGTACCGCTGGGCGTGGTGATCTGGGCGCTGATGTACAACAGCGGCGTGCACGCCACCATCGCGGGCGTCGCCATGGGCCTGCTGCTCCGGGTCAAGCCCGACAACCCGGACGACCCGAACAGCGTCTCCCCCGCCGAGCGCATCGAGCACCTGGTCCGCCCGCTGTCGGCCGGCTTCGCCGTCCCCGTCTTCGCCCTCTTCGCGGCAGGCGTGAGCGTCTCGGCCTCGGCACTGAGCGAAACCTTCCGGCAACCGGAGGCGCTCGGCGTGATGGTCGGCCTGTTCGCCGGCAAGTTCCTCGGCGTCTTCGGGGGCACCTATCTGGCGGCCCGGTTCACCCGAGCCCGCCTCAGCTCCGATCTGGCCTGGGCGGACGTGGCCGGGGTCGCCATGCTCGCGGGGATCGGCTTCACGGTCTCGCTGCTGGTCTCCGAGCTGGCCTTCCAGGGCGCCGCCGTCACCGAGCACACCAAGGCCGCCGTCCTCCTCGGCTCGCTGCTCTCCGCACTGGTGGCCTGCTTCCTGCTGAAACTGCGGGACGCGAAGTACCGGGCGCTGTGGGAGGCGGAGACCCGCGACGAGGACCAGGACTCCATCCCGGACATCGACCAGGAGCTGGACCCGGTCCGCCGCCCCGCCGAGGCGGCCCGCCGCGCCCGCGAACAGGAGCGCGCGCAGGCCCGCGAGCAGGAGCACGGCGAGAAGTGACGGGCCGCCCGGCGCCGAGCGGTCGGCGCCGGGCGCAGCCTGCTGCTCCGCACGTTCCGCACACCCTGCGCGGTGCTCCCCGTCCCGCACGTCCCGGGGCTGCTACCGGTCGTGCACGTCCTCCTGCGTGCCCTCGAAGGAGTACTGCATCAGGACCGTGTCGACCCAGCGGCCGTGTTTGCGGCCGACGGCCGTGAGCCGCCCCGCCGGGGTGAAGCCGTGGCGGCGGTGCAGCGCCGCGGAGGCGTCGCTGCCGGTGTCGGCGATGACGGCCACCATCTGCTGGACACCGGCCGGTCCGCACTCCCGGAGCAGTCGCGCCAGCAGGGCCGAGCCCAGTCCCCGGCCGGTCCGGTCGGGAGCGAGGTAGACGGAGTCCTCGACCGTGTACCGGTAGGCCGGTTTGGGGCGCCAGGGGCCCGCGTAGGCGTATCCGGCGATCTCGGTGCCGAGCTCCGCCACCAGGAAGGGCAGCCCACGACCGGACAGTTCCTCGAACCGCCGCCGCCAGTCGTCGGCGGACGGCGGGGTCTGGTCGAAGGTGACGACGGTTTCGGTGACGTAGTGCGCGTAGATGTCCGCGACCGCTGCCAGATCGGCGAGGGCGGCCGGCCGGATGCAGGGGGCGGACGACGTCGGAGGCGAGGAAGCCGAGGAAGGTGAGGAAGGTGAGGAAGACACAGCAGACTCTCTACTCCTCCGAGGCGGGTTTATCCACAGGGATTTTCCGCAGCCGACCCGACCCCCGACACTGTCCGTGGCGCCCCCTAGAGTGCGGGGCGCGGGCTCGGAGCAGGCTTGGGCGGGCCCGAGGCGAACGGGGGCAGCACAATGGCGAGGACGGGCCGGGACGGCCTGCGGACGGCGGACGGCAGCACGGCCACGGACGCGCACGAGGAGCACGCCGCGGACGACGCCGCCTGGGGCGCGGCACTGGTCCGCGCCCAGCTCGCGCCCGGCGAGCTGTGGGCGCGCGCCGCACTCGTCGTGGCGCTCTGCGCGGGCAGCGGCCTGCTGGCCTCCGGCATCTACGACTACACGCACGTCGGCCGTCCCGAGGGGCTGGCCGCGAACCTGTCACTGGGCACCGGCACGGTCCTCGTGCCCGGGGCGCTGGTGGTGCTGCTGCGGCTGCGCGGCCGCAGCCGCGACCGGCACCGGATGATCGAACTGTACGGCGGCCCGGTCGGCGGTAAGGCCGGGCCGGGGCTGCGCGGGCGGCGGGCCGGATGGACGGCGCTGTCGGTGCTCGCGCTCCTCCTCGCCTTCGTCTTCCTCCTCTCGGGGCTGATGCAGGCGTTCTCCTCCGACCCGTACGAGGAACCCGACCCCACGGTCTACGGAGCGCTGCTGGCGTGGGCCGTGATCCTGACCGTCGCCGGCTGCGGGGGCATGGCCCGGGCCCGCCGGTACCGGCCGCGCGCCGACGGCCCGTCGGGTACATCCGGCTCCGGCGGCAGCGCGCGGGACGCGCGGCTGGCACCCGGCGCCGGGCTCTACACCCGGCTCGGCGCTCGCCCGGCCGCCCCGCACCGGCTCAGCCCCCGGCTGGACGCCCGGATCCAGCAGCTCTCGCTGCCCGCCGCCACGGGCCTGGCGACGACCGTGACGCTGGTGGGATGCGCGCTGGCCGCGGCCACCATGCTGCTGCCCACCCATGTCGGCGGCGAGCCGCTGTTCTGGACGCTGCTGCTGCTCACCGCGGTCTATCTGGTCCTGCTGCTGCTGGAGTTGACCTACTACGGGCCGCGGCCCGGCTGTCTGCTGCTCATCATCCTCGCGGGGCTGGCGCTGCTGGTCGTCGCAGGGAGCGGCAACACCGCCTCGGTGCTGGGGCAGCGCGGCGAGTGGACACGGGTGGAGCTGACGGAGGTGCACCACCCTGCCAAGGGCGGTCCCACCTGCGACATGCGTCCGCTCGCGGAGGACGGGATCCGCACCGACGGCCTGCGCCTCCCGTGCAGCGAGAGCGAGGTGGGCGAAACCCTGTCGGTCGTCGCCGACCCGCGGGGCGAGGTGCGGCCCAGCCGCTCGGAGCCGACGCAGCTGGGGGCCTTCGTCGTCGGCTGGGGCCTCACCACCGGCGTCCTGGTGAGCTGCGCGATCGGCGCCGCGGTCTACGGCCACCGCCGCCGCGGCGAGTTGGGCCTGCACACGAGCGAACCGACCGGAGAGTCCTCCCGATGACGCACAGCCCTGGCGGCGCCGCACCGGACGGCGGTCCCGCACCTTCCACCCCGCTCGGCGGCCCCGTCCCCGCCCACCCCGTCTATCCGGACCTGGCGGGCAAGGTCGCGGTGGTCACCGGCGGTTCCCGGGGCATCGGCGCCGAGACCGGACGGGCGCTGGCCGCCCAGGGCGTCGCCGTCTGCCTGGTGGGACGGGACCGCCCGGCCCTGTTCGAGGTCGTCGACGGCATCGGCAAGGAGGGCGGCACCGCGATCGGCGCTCTCGCCGACGTGACGGACACCGGGGCACTGCGCCGGGTCGCCGAGCGGGTGGCGGAGGAACTGGGCCCGGTCGACATCCTCGCCGCATTCGCGGGCGGCCGGGGCTCACCCGTACCCGCCCTGGAGCTGTCCGAGGAGCGCTGGCGGCAGGTCCTCGACACGGGACTGACCGCCACCTTCCTGACGGTCCGCGCCTTCCTCCCGGCCATGGTCGAACGCTTCAGCGGCAGTGTCCTCACCCTGACCGCAGCGTCCCCGGCGTCCCCGGCGTCCTCGGCGTCCTCCGGAGGCCCCCGCCCCGGCGGGCCCGACCTGGCCCACGGCGTCGCCAACGCGGGACTGACCACGCTCGCCCGGCAACTCGCCACCGAGCTGGGCCCCCAGGGCATCCGCGTCAACTGCCTGGCCCCCTCCACGGTCCGCACCGAGAAGGTCGCCGCCGCCATGTCCAAGGAGGCGCAGCACCGGACCGCACTGCGCCACCCGCTCCGCCGGATGGCCGAACCGGCGGACGTGGCCTCGGCGGCGCTCTTCCTCGCCTCCGACGCGGCGAGCTATCTCACGGGCATCACGCTGGACGTGGCGGGCGGCCGGATCCTCGGCTGACCCGCCGCCGGTCAGCGCGCCGCGTCCGGTACGGCGTGGCGGGCGGGCCGGATCCTCGGCTGGCCCCCACTGCCGGGTCGCCGCGGCGGAGGCGGGCTGTTACCGGACGCGGACAGAACTCCGTGAACAACTCCGGCCCGCGCGCCATCTCATGGGGTACAAGCTCACAGCCGATGCGGCCGCAGCCCGCGCAGACGGGCGCCGACACCGCATCCTGACAGCCCTTGGGGGATTGCCATCATGACCGCTCGCCGCACCCGCCGCACGCTCCGCACCACCGGCCTGGTCGCCTTCGCCGCCGCCGCGGCGCTCTCGCTGACCGCGTGCCAGGGCACCGACCAGGACGCCGCGGGCAGCTCGCAGAAGAAGGACTCCGCCGCCTCGCACTCCACCGGCGAGGACAAGGCCGCATCCGGCGGCTCCTCGTCCGACAGCTCCTCGTCCGGCGGCTCCTCGTCCGCATCGGGCAAGACCCCGAAGGGCGAGCACAACGGCACACCCGTCGCCGACAGCACCGAGAGCAAGGCGGCCTCGCCCGTGCGCACCCAGACCCTGGTGGACGGCAGCACCGCCGAGATCTACCGGAGCGGCGACCAGAACTACCGCGCCGAGATCGTCAACGGCGGTGAGCGGTACGGCACGCTGCGCACCCATGACGCGGACGACGGCGCCAACTTCAACGGCATGTACCTCGTGCTCACCATGGGCGGCAAGGTCCACTCGTGGACGGGCGGCGAGCAGCAGGGCCCGGGCACGTTCGACCTGGAGGGCGGCTGGAAGGCCGAGGTCACCAAGCTCGGCCAGAACCGGTACCGCGCGGAGATCCTGGGCGACGACGGTGCGGTCAACGGCACCCTGGAGGCGGACGAGAGCGCCACCGGGACCAGCGCCAACGGCGTGTACATCGTGCTCACCCCCGGTGGCGTCATCAGCTCCCACTCCTGACCCTCATGCCCCCTGACCGCTGTGGCGGGGGAGCCGCCGGGGGGCGGCTCCCCCGCCACAGCCGTACGCGGGCCCGCCGGAGACGGCCCCGCAGATACGCGGCTTGACCCTCACGCCGCGTGAGGCTGAAGGGTGGGGCCCATGAGCGACTACGACAACGCGTTCGAGATGAGCCCTGTCCCCCCGCCCGGCCCGGATGCGGTTCCGCCGGAACCGTTCCGCGGCATCTACGGCATGCCCGCCTTCGTGACGATCCCGACGGACGACCTCACCGCCTCGGTGGACTTCTGGACACGCGGGCTCGGGTTCTTCGAACTGTTCAGCATCCCTGGCGCGGTGGTGCATCTGCGCCGCTGGGCCTTCCAGGACGTGCTCCTCGTCCCGGCGGCGGGCGTTCCGGAGCAGGCGCCGGCGATGAGCGTGAGCTTCGCCTGCGTGCTCGGCCAGCTCGACCAGCTCGTCGAGACCTGCCGTGCGGTGCGCCCGGACTCGGTCGACGGCCCGCGGGACACCCCGTGGAACACCCGGGACGTGACGGTGACGACGCCGGAGAACGCCCGGATCGTCCTCACCGCGGCGAAGCCTTTCGACCCGGACAGCGAGGAGGCACGCAATCTCGCAGCCGTCGGGATCACCG
>NZ_ALAP01000091.1 GCF_000280905.1 Streptomyces sp. AA1529
CGCCGACCTCCTTCTCACCGTCGTAGAGCTCCATGTGGTTCGATCCCTCGACGACGTGGAACGACTTGTCCTTGCTCGCGGCGCGCGCGAACAGGTCATCGCTCATCCACTTCGATCCGGCCTCGCTGCCCGCGATCACGAGCAGCGGCTGCGTGAGGAACGCCTCGGCCTTGTGGAAGGCGTCGTAGGTGATGATCTGGCTAAGGCTGCGCGCGGTCATGAAGCCCGGCGCGTTGGGGTGCTCGCAACGCGGCGTGTGGTAGTACTCCCACGCCTGGCGCAGCTCCTCGTTCGGCGCGTCTTCCTCGCGCATCGGTGCGAGCGGGAAGGGGTTGTCCTTGCCCTGCACATCAGTGGTGCGGGCCTCCGCGCCCATCGCGATCAGGGGAGCGGCGTCGGCGTCGGCGACGTCGTTCGTCCAGCCGTTGCGGAACATCTGGCCGACGTTGACGAGGCTCACGGTGCCCACGGCCTTGATACGGGGATCGTTGATCGCGGCGTTCGCGGTGTAGCCGGCCCCGGCACAGATGCCCATCGCGCCGATGCGGCTGCTGTCCACGTAGCCGAGCGTGGTCAGGTAGTCGACCACGGCGCTGACGTCCTCGGTGCGGATGTGCGGGTTCTCCAGCTGCCGCGGCTCCCCGGTGCTCGCGCCCTGGAACGAGGCGTCATAGGCGACGGTCACGAAGCCGTGCTCGGCGAGCTTGCCCGCGTACAGGCCGGCGGCCTGCTCCTTCACGCCGCCGCCCGGGTGGGAGACGACGATCGCCGGGTAGGTCCTCGACGCGTCGAAGCCTTCCGGGAGGTTGATCACCGCGGCGAGGGTGGTGCCGTAGCCGTTGAGGGTCTCGATGCTGATGTTCTTGCTCATGACTTTCCTCGGGTTGATGTCCGAATGGGTGTCTCTGGGGGGCCTGGCTCACAGGTGGGTGCCGAAGAACTCCGTCGCGGCCTCGATGGCCTGGCGCGTCGGGTCCGGCCGGTCGTAGAGGTCGTAGTGCGAGGTGTCCTCCACGACGAGGAGCCGCTTGTCCTTCGAGGTGGCGCGGCCGTAGATCTCCTGGCCGTCGCGGTAGGCGCCGAACCCGCCGGGCTTGTCGCCGATCACGACCAGCAGCGGCCGGGTGAGCAGCTGTTCCGCGTCGAAGAACGCGTCCCAGCCGATCGCCGCCGCGCGACGCGACAGCACTGCGCTCGTGGCACCGCCCGCGCTCTGTCCCCGGCCGGTCTTGTAGTAGTCCGTGGCCTCCAGCACGTCGATGTCGTTCAGCCCCGCCTCCCGTCCGGCCTCGACCGAGGCAGGCAGGAGGTCGTCGACCCGCGGATCCGCGCCGCGCGCCTCGGCGGTGCGCTGCGCCGCCATCTGCTCCAGAGCGCCGATCGGGTCGTAGCCGCCGAACGACTCGCGGCTGAGGCGCCCGAAGTTCACGCCGGTGATGCTGGTGACGGCCTTGATCCGGCGGTCGGTCATGGTCGCGTTGATGACGTAGCCGCCACCCCCGCAGACCCCGATCCCGCCGATGCGGTCCGCATCGACGTACGGGAGCGTCACGAGGTGATCGACCGCGACGCGGACGTCCTCCACACGCTGCGCGGGATCCTCGACCAGACGCGGCTGCCCGCCGCTCTCACCCTGGTAACTGGCGTCGAAGACCAGGACCACGTAGCCGGCCTCCGCCAGCGCCTTCGCGTACACATTGCCGGCCGTCTGTTCCTTGCAGCTGCCGATCGGGTGAACGCTCACGATCGCCGGATAGGAGCCGTTCTCGTCGAAATCCGCGGGGAGGTGGAGGACTCCCGCCAGTTCCCAGGCCATCCCCGGGGAACGGAAGCTCACGCGCTCGGTCCGTTCAGTCATGATTCCTCCTGGCTGTCCCACTCATCGTCGACCGGGAGCCGGGCCGACGCCCGTCGGTTCTCACGACATCAACTGTGGTTTCCCTCGATCGAGGGCGGAAGGTTGCGATAGAACCCCCCTCGGAGGGGGGTCTGGCGGAACCTGGCCCCTGGCCTCGATCGCCCATAGCGTGAGGTCATGGCACCGAAGGACGAGCGCGTACGGGACTTCCTGGCCACCCGCCGCGCGAAGATCACCCCCGACATGGCCGGCATCCCGAAGGGCAGCGGAGCGCGCCGCGTCCCCGGCCTGCGCCGGGAGGAAGTCGCGATGCTCTCAGGCGTCTCGGTCGACTACTACACCCGGATCGAGAAAGGCGACCTGGCAGGGGTCTCCGACGAGGTACTCGACGCCCTGGCCCGTGCCCTGCAGCTGACCGAGGACGAGAGCGCCTACCTCTACGACCTCGCCCGCACCGCGCGCCGCCCCTCGCGGGCGAGGAGACAGCCAAAGGTCGCGGCGGCCGTGCCGCAGCAGGTACAGCTGCTCATCGATGCGATGAGCGCCACCCCCGTCATCGCCCTGAGCAGGAGGCTTGATGTCCTCGCGTCGAACGCTCTAGGCCGGGCCCTGTTCGACATCGCCTTCACCAGCCCGACCCGGCGCTCGTCATCCTCCCCGCCGAACCTGGCCTCCGTCGTCTTCCTCGACCCCGCCGCGGCCAGGTTCTACGACGACCTCGACGATGCGGCAGCCGCGTGCGTGCGCATCCTCCGAGCCCAGGCGGGCGCGACACCGCACGACAAGCAGCTGATACAGCTCGTCGGCGAGCTGTCCACGCGAAGCACCGAGTTCAGATCCCGCTGGGCCGCTCACGATGTCGGCGTCCACCGCGCGGGCAGGAAGACCCTCCACCACCAGGTCGGAGAGCTCATCCTGGGCTTCGAGGAACTGACCCTCGCCTCCTCTCCCTCCATCACCTTGTCCGCGTACATTGCCGAGCCCGCCTCCCCCACTGCCGAGCGTCTGCAACTGCTGGCCAGCTGGGCAGCGACGACCGCGGCGGCGCACCCGTGAATCACGGCTGAGCTGCCCGCCGACGCGGGTCGTCTCGATCCCCGGTCCAACCCCGCAGCCAGCTCCAGGCCGTCACGCCGAAACAGCCCCTGGACGTCCCGCCAGGCGACACCGGCCAGTGCTGTTCGGTCAGGAACAAGCAACTGCCTCAGATAGCCGTACGACGTGGACCGCCGACCGCCCGCCGGCCGGCGGCCGCCCCTCCGCAGGGGGCGTCGCCGGCCCCGGCGACGGCGACGCGGGGCGACCCGGAGGGCGCGGCACGATCCGCGACCGGCCCTGTCGGCAGGGCCGGGGCGCCGCGCCCGGCCGCGTCCGCACGCTCCGGAACCGGGCCGCTGCGCTGCGTCGCCGCCGGCGCGGTTGCCGGGCGGGCTGCGCGGGTACCACGGCTGTGCAGGCCACGTACTCCTCGGCGAGTCGTCGACCCGGCTCAGTGGACCGGCTGCCGTATCGGACGGCACCGACAGGCAGGCAAGGGGCGTGACATGACCGCACCGGACCCCGTATCCGACCCCGCCACCGCCGCCGGGCCCGCGCCCGGGCGCGCGGAGCCCGGGGCTCCCTACACCGACCCGACACTGGGCATCCCCGTCGCCACCTCCTGGCGCGGCGAGCCCCGCAACCGGCTGGTGACCGTCGGCGACTCGCTCACCCAGGGCTTCCAGAGCTGCGCCGTCTTCCGGACTGATCTCTCCTACCCGGCGATCATCGCGCACGAGCTCGGCTGGGCCGAGCAGTTCCGCCACCCCTCCTTCGAGGGCCGCGGCGGGCTCCCGCTCAACCTCGAGATGCTGCTGCGCGACCTGGAGGACCACTGCGGCCCGGCAGTCGACTGGTGGGACGCGCCCGCGGTGCTCTTCCGGGCCCGCCGCTTCATGGACGAGGTGGAGGACTACTGGGAGCGCGGCGGAGGGTGCGCTCCCGCGGCGGGCACCGCCATCAACCACAACCTGGCCGTCTTCGGCTGGGATCTGCGGGACGCGCTGGACAAGTCGGCCGACGTGTGCCGCCGGATGATCGACACCCCGAGCGACGACCTGGTGCGCCAGGTGGTCGGCAATCCGGGCGAGCGCGCGGCGCTGCGCACCCTCCCCACCCGGCCCCCGGCCGCCGGGGCGCACACCCAGGTGAGTGCGGCGGCGGCGCTGGGCGAGCAGACCGGCGCCGCCGGGCGGGGCGCCGCGGAGGACGGGGAGCGGGAGCTGGATCCGGAGCACGGCATCGAGACGCTGATCGTCTTCCTCGGTGCCAACAACGCGCTCTCCTCCGTCGTCGAGCTCAAGGTGGCCTGGAGCGGGGAGGGCTACGACGACCTGGACGAGAAGAAGCGGTTCACCGTCTGGCGCCCGGAGCACTTCGCCGCCGAACTGCGGCACCTGGCGCACGCGGTGGGCCGGATCCGGGCCCGGCACGTGATCTGGTGCACCGTCCCGCACGTCACGATCGCCCCGGTCGCCCGCGGCGTGCACGGCAAGCTGGAGCCCGGGTCGCGCTATTTCCCGTACTACACGCGCCCCTGGATCGACGACGGCGCCTTCGACGCCGAGCGCGACCCGCATCTGACCGGGGAGCAGGCCGCCGCCGTGGATGCGGCGATCGACCAGTACAACGACGCCATGGCGGAGACCGTGCGTGCGGCGCGGCGGGCCGGACGGGACTGGTTCCTGCTGGACGCGGCCGGTCTGCTGGACCGGCTGGCCTGCCGCCGCTTCTTCGAGGACGAAGCGGCCCGGCCGGACTGGTGGACGCCGTATCCGCTGCCGCGCGAGCTGCGCGCGCTGGATCCGGTGCCCAACTCGCGGTTCCTGCTGAGCGACGGGGAGCGGCGCAGCGACGGGGGGCTGTTCTCGCTGGACGGCGTGCATCCGACGACGGTCGCCTACGGGATCCTGGCCCAGGAGCTGATCGACGTGATGCGGCAGGCGGGCGTGGAGTTCCGCACCCCGTACGGCGGGCGGCCGCGCACGGACCCGGTGCGGGTCGACTTCACGCGGCTGGTGCGCCACGACACTCTCATCAACCGGCCGCCCGCCAATGTCACCTCGGGCCTGCACGCCATCGGCTGGGCCGACGAGGCGCTGGACGTGCTGGCCCGGGCGCTGCGGTTCGGCCGCGAAGGAAAGTAGGACGGTAGGGACATCGGACGAGCGGCGGCGGTGTCATTTCATATATCGGGTGAAGAGTACGTAAGATCATCAGTTCGCTGAGCGGATCATCATCTCGGTGAGCCTCCGTTCCCGTGGCGCACCAACGCCCAGGCCAGGCACCCGAAGGCAGCGGTGTTGCAGACGGTGCGGACGACGTTCCACCGGTGCCAGCCGCTCTCGAAGCGCTCGCGCAGGGCGGCCAGCCGTGCCGCGCCGTCCGGGAGGCCGCCGGCGTCGAGCGCGTCGTTGAGCGGCACGTTGAACGCCATGGTGACCACCAGGACCGCCACGTACAGCACACCCGCCGCCGCGATCCAGGGGACCGCGGCCCTGCTGCCGCCGCCCCACATGTGCAGCGCCCCCGCCACGGCGATCAGCACCAGCGAACCGACGAACAGCAGCAGGAACCAGCCGTTGAGGATGGCGGTGTTGATCCGCTGCATGCCTTCCACGAAGGTCCGGTCCCCGGCCCGCCGCAGGCCGGGCGAGACCGCCACCGCGAACCCGTAGTAGAGGCCCGCGCTCAGGCCCGTGAGCAGCACGGCCCCCAGCAGTGAAACTCCTTGCAGTACGCGCATGTCCATCCCCTCCCGGCCGCTCCGGGCGGCTCTCCGCGGTGCCCGCGCCGTTCGAGCGGGCCGTGCGACCAGTCAACCGGGGTGGCGGCCGGTCCCCCATGGCCGGAGCGCTCAGGGGGATGTGCGGACGTCGCACCCGCCACGCGTGGGACCAGTAGGTGAAAACCGGAAGATATCCGGCGCGCCGCTCAGGTTCGACAGTCGGATTTTGTCAAGGTCACTCTGCTTCATCTCGGGAGGCGGAGTCGTCCATGCCGGAATTGCCGACACAGCGCAGTGCACATCGCGGCGGCGAGCCGCACGGGGGGCTGACCGTCCTGCATCTCGCCCAGCCCGTCGAGGGCGGTGTCGCACGCGTCGTCGCCGACCTCGCACGGGCGCAGGTCGAAGCGGGACTGCACGTCGTCGTGGGCTGCCCCGCCGGCGGCGAACTGGCGGACGCCGCGGCGGCGGCGGGAGCCCGGATCCTGCACTGGCCCGCCGTACGGGAGCCGGGAGCCCGGACCGCAAGGGAGGTCTACGGCGTACAACGGCTGTTGCACACCGTACGTCCCGACCTCGTGCACGCCCACAGCGCCAAGGCGGGCCTCGCGGCGCGGCTGGCGGTGCGCGGCCGGGTGCCCACCGTCTACCAGCCGCACGCCTGGTCCTTCGAGGCCGCGACAGGACGCACCGCGCGGCTGGCCCGCGCCTGGGAACGGTACGCCGCCCGGTGGGCCGACCGGGTGCTGTGCGTGAGCGAGGCGGAGCGGGAGACCGGCGCGGCCGTCGGCATCGAGGCCCGGTGGGCCGTGGTGCACAACGGCGTCGACACCGCGCGCTTCACGGCCGCCGCGGCCTCGCGGGCCGGCCGCGAACCCGCGCCGCGCCCGGAGCCGCGGGCACCGGAACTCGCGGCGGTGGCGGAACTGCCGCCCTCGGCGGTGCTGGTGGTGTGCGTCGGGCGGCTGTGCGAACAGAAGGGCCAGCGCACCCTGTTGCACGCCTGGCCGCAGGTCGCGGCCCTGGTCCCGGACGCCCGGCTGGTGCTCGTCGGCGACGGGCCCGACCGGGAGGAACTGCGCCGGGCAGCACCCGAGGGGGTGGTGTTCGCCGGCGCCAGCGGCGCGGTGGCCGACTGGTACGCCGCGGCCGACCTGGTCGTGCTGCCCTCACTGTGGGAGGGCATGGCGCTGACCCCGCTGGAGGCGATGGCCTGCCGACGGCCCGTGCTGGTCAGCGACGTGGCCGGGTCCCGCGAACTGCTGCCCCCCGGACAGCAGGCCGACTGCCTGGTGCCGCCCGCCGACCCGGAGGCGCTCGCGCAGGCCGTGGCCCGCCTGGCCCTCGCCCCCCGGCTGCGTGCGGAGCTGGCCGACACCGCGCACGCGCACGTACGCACCCGGTTCGACATCACGACGACCACCACGGCCGTACTGGAGCTGTACCGGGACGTGCTGCGGCACCGGACGGCGACGGCCGCGGTTCCCACCGCGGAAGGAGCGGGCAGCAGATGAGCACCGACAGGACCGACGACTCCCGGGAACCGCGGAGCTCGGCGGACCCGGCCGCGGCGACCGCCGAGGGCACCCTGCGCACCACCCCCGTACTCCCCCGGCCGCTGGCCGGCGCGGGAGGCGAGCCGGCCCAGCAGGAGGAGCGGTCCGCGCCCCTGCCGCTGCCGTCGGCCCGCGAACCGGTCGCGCTGCCGCCCGCCGGTCCCGCCCGGCGGCGCGCCGCAGCACCGGCGCTGGTCGCCGCGGACCTGGCGGGGACCGCCGCCGCCGTCCTCGCCTGCACGGGCCCGCAGGCGGCACCTGTGCTGCTGGCCCCGGTCTGCGCGAGCCTGCCGCTGCTGTGCGCCCGAAGAGGCCTCTACCGGCCCGGGCTCGACCAGCAGGCACTCGACGAACTCCCCGCCGTCGGCAAGCGCGCGGCCCTGGCCTGGTGCGTCGGCGCCACGGTACTCGCAGCGTGCGACCGCACCGGGGCGCTCGGGCCGGCCGGTCTGCTCGCCGGCGTCGCCGCCAACACCGCGCTGGTGTGCGCCCTCCGCGCCCTGGTGCACGGGGTGCGCCGCCGCCGCGGCCGGCGCCGTCCGCGCAGCGCCCTGGTCGTCGGGCGGGGCGAGACCGCCCGGGCGGTGACCGCGGCACTCGCCGAGCGGCCCCGGTACGGGCTGCGACCGACGGCACTGGTGGAGCCGGGACCGGACGGCGGCACGGCCCCGGGCGGTTCCGACGGCGGCGGGCCCTGCGGCACGGGCGGCCCCGACAGCGAAGGGCCCGGCACCGGCCGCACCGAACCGGCGGACGGCGCAGCCGCGCACCCGCCGCTGCCCGTCGTCTCCACGCCGGAGGAGGTGGCACGCGAAGTGGCGCGGCACGGCGTACGGGACGCGGTCTTCCTGCGGTCCCCCTGGGAGGATCCGCACTCCGCCGTACTCGCCGGAATGCTGGGCGCCCGCGGCGTCGACGGCTGGCTGGTCCGGCCCGGTTGCGCGCTGGGCGCACACGGCGGGCACACGCCCTCCGGTCACCGGCGGCCCGACGAGGCGCACCTGTGGGGTTTCTCCTGCCGGCGCCTGGCGCTCGACTGCCCCCGGCCGCGCACCGGCCTCCGCAAGCGGCTGCTGGACATCGCGCTGGTCGCCCCCGCGCTGCTGCTGGCGGCACCGGTGATGGCCGGCTGCGCGCTGGCGGTCCGGGTGCTGGACGGGCCCGGCGTGCTCTTCCGGCAGGAGCGCATCGGCCAGGACGGACGCCCGTTCACCCTGCTGAAGTTCCGCAGCGTGCGGCCGGCCGACGACCACGAGGCGGCGACCCGGTGGTCGGTCGCCGGGGACACGCGCACCAGTCCCGTCGGCCGGCTGCTGCGCCGCACGTCGCTGGACGAGCTGCCGCAGCTGTGGAACGTGCTGCGGGGCGACATGAGCCTGGTGGGGCCGCGGCCCGAGCGGCCCTACTTCGTGGGGCACTTCAGCCGCCTGCACCCCGGCTACGCGCAGCGGCACCGCACCCCGGTCGGCATCACCGGGCTGGCCCAGGTGCACGGGCTGCGCGGCGACACCTCCATCGCGGACCGGGCGCGCTTCGACAACCACTACATCGAGACCTGGTCGCTGTGGCAGGACGTGCGGATCATCTGCCGCACCGCGACCTCCCTCTTCCGCCTGGAGGGCCGGTGAGCGCGGTGGCGGACGGCGCGCCGCCCGCCGTCCGGGACGGCCGGACCGCGCTGGGCAGCGCCGTACGGCGCTGCGGCCTGGACCGGCCGGTGGTACCGGTGCTGGTGACGGTGGGGCTGCTGTGCGCACCGCCGGACACCACGGGTCCGGGCGGCCACAGCGGAGTGACCCCCGCCGACCTGGGCTCGGGGGTGCTGGTGGTGTGGTGCGCCATCGGGCTGCTGCGAGGCCGGGCCCGGCAGCGGACCGGGGGGCGGCTCCCGCGCCGGACCCTGACCCCGCGGGCCGCGCTGGTGCTGGGTGCGCCGACCGCGGCGTTCGCCGTCACCACGGTCGCCTCGGCCGATCCCGCCGCGAGCCTGCCCGGCTTCGTGCGGTATCTGCAGCTCTTCGTCCTGGTGCCGGGTGCGGTGCTGCTGGCGCTGCGCGACGCGCGGGACGCCCGGCTGCTGTGCGGCGCGGTGGTGCTGCTGGCACTGGTCGAGGGCGGCATCGGCGTCGTCCAGGCCGCCACCGGCACCGGCGCCTCCTACCAGGGCGAAGAGGTCCGCGCGGTGGGCACCTTCGGCGCGCTGGACGTGATGGGCATGGCCACGGCCGTGGCCTACGGGCTGGTGATCGCGCTGGCGTGCGGGCTCGTGCCGCCGGCCGGTGCGCCGCGCTGGCTGCGCCCCTGCGCGCTGGGGTCGGCCGCCGTGCTGGTGCTGCCGCTGGCCCTCTCCTACAGCAGAGGGGCATGGCTCGCGACGGTGCCGGCCTGTCTGCTGCTCCTCGCGCTGCGCGGCATCCGCACGACCGTGTGCGCCCTCGCCGCCGTCACCGCGGCCGGCGTGGTGCTGGTCGGCGGGTTCGGGGTGGCCACCCAGGAGTTGGCCCAGCGGGTCGGCAGCATCACCGAGGTCTCGGCCTCGCCGGACCGGTCGGTGACGGACCGCTACACCCTCTGGAGCGCGGCGACGGACATCTGGCAGCAGGCCCCCGCGACCGGTGTGGGCCCCAAGGGCTTCCCCGAGCACCGGGACACGCATGCCGCGCTGGAGCTGTCCTCGGGCAGCGACGCGGCGGGCGCCGGGGTTCCCTTCCAGCGGGAGCCGCTGCTCTCGCCGCACAACATGTATCTGCTGGTCCTGAGCGAACAGGGCCTGGTGGGCACGGTGGCGCTGCTCGGCGCCTGGGGGGCGCTGCTGGTGTGCGCGCTGCGCCGGCTGGGTGCGGCGCGGAGCCGGGGTGCCGCCTGCGGGGTACGCGACTGCGGCGCCGCGGCCACCGCGCTGCTGGTGTGGCAGTGCGTGGACTTCCTCTACGGCGACATCGGCGGACCGTCGACGGTACTGACCGCTCTGGTGCTGGGGCTGGGCACCTGGTGGGCGCTGTCGCCCGCGGCCGAGGAGCACGCGGAGAGCCGGCCGGCCGGCGGGGGCCGCTCCGTATGACCGTGCCGCAGCGGGAGATGCCCCAGCAGGAAGGTCCGCAGCAGGAACCGAAGCGGGAACCGCGACCGGACCCGCAGCCGGACCCACGGCCCTCGGCGCCGCCCGCGGGCGAGGAGTCGCCCCGGCTCGGGCGGTTCCTGGCCCGGGCGGCCGCGGTCACCGCGGGGCTCACGGCCGCGGGCTCGCTGTTCGGGCTGCTGCGGGACCAGGCCATCGCCCAGCTCTTCGGCGCCGACTCCGACACCGACGCGTTCCTCGTCGCCTGGACGGTGCCCGAACTGGCCGCCACCCTGCTCATCGAGGACGCCATGGCGCTCGTCCTGGTGCCCGCCTTCAGCCTGGCCCTCTCCCGACGGACGGCCGCGGCGGGGAGCGCGGCACCGGCCGACCCGGTGCGGACGCTGGTGGCGGCCACCCTCACCCGGCTCTCGCTGCTGCTCGCCTGCACCGCCGGACTGCTGATGCTGGCCGCGCCGTACGTGGTGCGGGTGCTCGCTCCGGGCCTGCCCGACACCGGGACCGCGGTGGACTGCCTGCGGCTGACCGCGCTGACCGTGGTCACCTTCGGCCTCGCCGGGTACTTCAGCGCCGCACTGCGCGCACACCGGCACTTCACGGCACCGGCGGCGATCTACCTCGCCTACAACGCCGCCACCATCGCGGTGATGTTCGCCGCGCACCGCGCCTGGGGAGTGCGGGCCGCCGCGCTGGGCGTCGCGGTGGGCGGCGCGCTGATGGTGCTCATCCAACTGCCCCCGCTGCTGCGGCGCCTGCCGCTGCGGCAGCGCCACCCGGCGCAGGGCAGCGCCCGGTGCGCGGTGCGCGGCGGGCGGCGCGGCGCGCACGCCGGGACGCTCGTCGGCCTCGGGGTGCTCGCTCCGGTCGTCACGTTCGCGGTGAGCCGCCAGGCGCAGGTCTTCTTCGAACGCTTCATGGCCTCCTCGCTGCCCGCCGGCGCCATCTCGCACCTCAACTACGCGCAGAAGGTGGCCCAGCTGCCGATGGTGCTCTCGCTGATGGTGTGCACGGTCACCTTCCCGGTCGTGGCCCGCGCCATGGCCGACGGCGACGCGGTGGCGGCCCGGCGGCGGGTGGAGCGCGACCTGGCGACGGCCGGGACGGTGGTGCTGCTGGGCGCCGCGTACGTGGTCGCCTGCGCACCGCAGATCATCGGCCTGCTCTTCGAACGCGGCGCCTTCGACGCGCACGACACCGCCGCGACGGCCGCGGTGATGCGCGTCTACTGCTGCGGACTGCTGGGGCACAGCATGGTCGGCGCCCTGGTGCGGCCGTTCTTCTCCGGCGGCCGTCCGCCCTGGTATCCGGCCGCGGCGATGGCGGCCGGACTGGCCGTGACGGTGGGCACCGGCGCCGTGCTGGCGGGCGGTTGGGGCGTCCTGGGCATCGCGGCGGCGAACGCGCTGGGCATCACCACCACCGGCGCCCTGCTGCTGCACGGGCTGGGCGCCCGGGTGGTGGCCATCGACGTGTCCGGCGTGGCGGCCGGACTGCTGCGGCTGCTGGTGGCCGCCGCCGCCGCGGCCGGTGCGGGCTGGGCGGTGGCCGGGCTCTTCGCCGCGCCGCTGGCCGGGGCACTCGCCGGCGGATGCGCCGTGCTGCTCGCCTTCCTCTGCGTCGGGCTGCTGGTGGGGGCCCCGGAGCTGTCGCATCTGTCCACCGCCGTCAAACGGAGGTTCCCGCATGCCCGCTGACACCCGCAACCGGGCCCCCTGGCTGCTGATGTACCACTCGGTCTCCGACTGCCCCGACGATCCGTACGGCATCACCGTCTCGCCGTCCCGGCTGGAGCGGCAGTTGCGCTGGCTGCACGACCGGGGGCTGACCGGCGTGAGTGCGGGCCGGCTGCTGCGGGCCCGTGCGGCGGGGCGGGACGCGGGGCTGGTGGGCCTCACCTTCGACGACGGCTACGCCGATTTCCTGACCGCCGCCGTGCCCCTGCTGCGCCGGTACGGGTGCACGGCCACCGCGTTCGTGCTGCCGGGACGGCTGGGCGGCGACAACGCCTGGGACGAACTCGGCCCGCGCAAGGCGCTGCTGGACGCCGACGGCATCCGGGAGGCGGCCGCGGCCGGGATGGAGATCGGCTCGCACGGGCTGGTCCACACCGACCTGACCGCCGCCGACGACGCGACCCTGGTGCGCGAGACGGCACACAGCCGGGCACTGCTGGGCGAGCTCACCGGAGCGGCACCCGCCGGATTCTGCTACCCCTACGGAACGCTCGACCACCGGGCCGTGCAAGCGGTGCGCGCGGCCGGCTACCGCTACGCGTGCGGCATCGATCCGGGACCGCTGACCGGAGTGCACGCCCTGCCGCGCGCCCATGTCGGCGCCCGGGACACCTCCGTGCGGCTGTATCTGAAGAAGGTGCTGCACCCGCTGCGGCGCAGGCCGCTGCCCGCGGCCTCGGCCCCCGCGGAGGCCGCGCGCCGGGACGGGGTGCGCCGATGAGGGTGCTGCACGTCATCACCGGCCTGGACGTCGGCGGCGCCGAGGAGCAACTGCGGCTGCTGCTGCGCCGGCTGCCGGCCCATTCCGTGCGGGGCGAGGTGGTCACCCTCACCTCGCCGGGCTCCGTCGCCGAGGGCATCCGCGCCGACGGCACCCGCGTCGCCCATCTGGGAATGGCGGGGAACCGCGATCTGGCCGCGCTGCCCCGGCTGGTGCGGCTGATGCGCTCCGGGAGCTACGACCTGGTGCACACCCATCTGTACCGGGCCTGCGTGTACGGCAGGATCGCCGCCCGGCTGGCCGGAGTGCGCACGGTGGTGGCGACCGAGCACTCGCTGGGTGAGCGCGCGTTGGAGGGCCGCCCCCTCACCGCCGGTGTGCGCGCCCTCTATCTGGCCACCGAACGGCTCGGCACCACCACCGTCGCCGTCTCCGCGACGGTCGAGCAGCGGCTGCGCCGCTGGGGTGTCCCCGCCTCCCGGCTGTGCACGGTGCCCAACGGTATCGACGCCGCCCGCTTCCGCTTCGATCCCGCCGCCCGCGCCGCCGTGCGGAGCGGCCTGGGGCTGGCACCGGACGCCTTCGTGGTGGCCGGAGTGGGCCGTCTGGTGGCTGGCAAGCGCTTCGACACGCTGGTGGACGCGGTGGCCGCGCTGCCCGGTGCGCATCTGCTGCTGGCCGGGGACGGCCCCGAACTCCCGGCGCTGCGCGCCCGCGCCGCGGCGCTGGGGGCCGGCGACCGGGTACGCCTGCTGGGCGAGTGCGCGGGCGGGCCCGGTGCCGGGCGGACACCCCGCGGTACGGCACCGGACGTGCCGGGGGTGCTGGCGGCCGCGGATGTGTTCGCCTCGCCGTCCCCCGAGGAGTCCTTCGGGCTGGCGGTCGTGGAAGCGCTCGCCGCCGGACTGCCCGTGCTCTACGCGGCCTGCCCGGCGATCGAGGACCTGCCGCCCGGGCAGGCGCCGGGAGCACACCGGTTCGCCTCCTCTCCCGGCAGCCCGGCCGACGCGCTGCGCGGGGCGCTCGCGCGGCACGCGGCGGGCACCCCGCGGGCGGCGGGTCCGGCCCGGCTGCCGGTGCCGCCGGTGGTGCACCGCTACGACATCGCGCGCTGCGCCGAGCGTCTGGCGCTGGTCTACCGCGCCGCGCTGGGCACGCCCCCGGACGGCGGGACCGCACGCGTCCCCGCACCGGGGACGGCCTCCCCGGTGCTGCCGTCCCTCTCCCCCGACCGCTCCCCGACAACGAGGTGAGTCCCATGTCCAAGGCCGCTCCGGCAACGGCGGAGTCGTCCGCCGAGAGCACCGAGGAAACCGAAGGCAGTGCCGTCCCGGACGCGGGGCGCGGCCACGGTGCCGCACGGCCCGCCGCACGCCGGAACCGCCGCAGGCGCTCCTCGCGGGTACCGGGATGGTGGCCGCTGCCGGTGTGCGTGGCGCTGGGCGCGCTCGGCGGGGGCGGGTACGCGACGCTCGCGGAACCGCGGTACGAGGCCACCAGTTATGTGCTGGTCTCCCCCGGCCCGCACGCCGAGGCGGCTTCGGCGCTGGGCTACGCGCAGGCGTACGGGAAAGTGGCCACGGACGCCTTCGTCCTCGGCGCCGCGGAGGCCGACGCGGGGCTGCCGCGCGGGGCGCTCCGCTCCCGGGTGCGGGCGGCCGCCTCGCCCGACGCACCGATGGTGCGCATCACCGGCAGCGCGCCGCGGCCGGGCCGGGCCGCCGACTACGCGGACGCGGTGGCCCGTTCGCTGACCGGCGCGGCGAAGAAGTCGGCCAAGCGGACGGGGGTGCGCCTGACGGTCGTCGCGCACGCCGCGCCGTCGGCCGGACCGGTCTCCCCCTCGATGCCGATCGCGGTGGCGGTGGGCACGAGTGCGGGCGGGCTGCTCGGCGCGCTGGTGCTGCTGGCCCGTCCGCAGCGGCGCCGGGCGGCGGACGGCGCGGCCGTGCCGGCGCCCGCGCCCGGCGGGGACGGCACGGCGTCCGGCGCCCGGCAGGGCACCGCCGGGCGCCCGGCCGCGGAGCCGGAGGGGGCCCGATGATCTCACCGCTGCCGCCGCCCACCCGCCGCAGGCTGGCCGGACCTGTCCTCTCTCCGTGGCGCAGCGCGCGGGGCGACGCCTCCGGGCAGCCGCCGGTACGGCTGACGGCGACGCTGTGCCGCGCGGAGGAGCGGTTCGCCGCGCTGGCCGAGGAGTGGGAGGCGCTGCGCGCCCGGAACCGGTCGGCGACGCCGTTCCAGAGCCACGCCTGGCTGTGGTCGTGGTGGCGGTCCTACGGGCGCCGCGGCCGGCTGCGGGTGGTCCTGGTGCGGGAGAACGGCCGCCTGGTCGCCGCCGCCCCGCTGATGCTCGTGCACCGTCCGCTGCCGGCGCTGGTCACGCTCGGCGGCAGCATCTCCGACTACCAGGACGTGCTGCTGGACGACAGTTGCCCGCGGGCCGCCGGGGCGCTGGCCCGGGCCCTGCACTCCGCTTCCCGCAGCGCCGTGCTGGATCTGCGCGAGGTGCGGCCGGGCGGGGCCGCGGAGCGGCTGTACGCGGCCTGGCCGGGGGTCAGCCGGTGCCTGGCCGACTCCTCCTGTCTGGAGCTGCCCGGCATTCCGATGGAGGAGATGCTGCGGCGGCTGGCACCCGCGAGCGCCAAGCGCACCCGGCGCAAGGTCCGCCGGATCGCCGAACTCGGTGTCGAGGCGCATGACGTGACCGGGGAGCGGGTGGCCGACGCGGTGCGCACGATGCTGCGGCTGCACGAGCGGCAGTGGCGCGGCAGGGGCGTCACGCCCGAGCATCTGCGCTCCCGGTTCGGCGCGCATCTGGTGCGTGCCACGACCGCGTTGGTGGCCTGCGGGGACGCGGCGGTGACCGAGTACCGGATCGGCGGCCGGGTGGCCGCCTGCGATGTCGCCTTCACCTCACGCGATCTGGTGTGCGGCTACCTGTACGGTGCCGATCCGGCGCTGCGGGAGCAGCGGGTGGACATCGCGACGATGCTGCTGCAGCACGACGCCCACTACGCGGCCGCCAGCGGCCGGGGCACGCTGAGCATGCTGCGCGGCACCGAGCCCTACAAGTTGCGCTGGCGCCCGGTGACCGCCGTCAACCGCCGCTATCTGCTGGCCCGTCGGGAGCTGGCTCCCGCGCTGGGGCTGCTGGCCGGCCAGGCGGCGGCCCGCGAGCTGGCGGCCGGGTTGCTGCGCAGGCGGCCGCTGGGCGCCGTGGTCCGCGCCCTGCCCGGCCGTGCCTTCCGCGGCCTGCGGACCCGGCAGTGACGGCGTGAGCGCGGCACCGCGGCGGGCCGGGTCCGGGCGGCGGCTATCCGCCCAGGGCGCGCAGCCAGTCGAGCCGCACGCAGTAGTCGCCCAGTCCCCAGCACCGGCTCCACCAGGGACGGGGAGTGGCGGCGGGCGGCGCGGGGCGCGACTGCCCGGACTGCCGGGGCGGCTGCGTTCCGGTGCCCAGCGCAGCCCGGTAGACGGCGGCGGAGGCGGGATTGCGCGAACAGCGCCACACACCGTGCGGGCAGTAGTCGCTGATGGTCTGGTAGAGCGGCTTGTACCGGTCCATCCACTCCAGCATGCGGCGGGTGTACTCGGTGTTGTCGCCGTTGCGGAACAGCCCCCACTCGGGGTACGAGACGGGCTTGCGGTGCCGCGCCGCGAAGTCGACGTGCGCCTGGAGTCCGTAGGGTTCGCGCACCTGCTCCTCGAAGCGCATGCCGCGCGGCTGGTCGTAGGCGTCCATGCCGAGCACGTCCACCACGTCGTCGCCCGGGTAGCAGCGGGGCCAGGGAATCGCGTCCCGGCCCCGGCTGGGCGCGAAGTCGAAGCGGAACCGCTGGCCGTCCACCGCGCGCATGGCGGTCACGATGTGGCGCCAGTACGCCTTCCACGCCTCGGGGTCGGGGCCGCAGCGGTGCGTGTAGGTGGTGCCGTTCATCTCCCAGCCCAGCACCAGGACGGTGTCCCCGAGGCGCTGGCGCACCAGTCGCTCGGCGAGCTTCCGGTAGTGGCCGTCGAAGCGTCCGGCCGCGCCTTCGCGCAGCAGGGCGCGCACCCGCGCGTCGGAGAGCCCGGCCTCGTTGCGGGCGGCCATCGGCACGTTGAGCACCAGCAGCCGCTTCGGGTCGGCGTGCCGCCAGCGGGCCCACGGCTCCAGGAACCGGGGCGGGCCCTCGATGTCGGACCACAGCCGGCCGGGCAGGTAGGTGTGCCCGGCGCGCAGCCGGGTGCCGCCCAGCCAGCGCTCCATGCCGCGGATGCGGCGCACCCCCTCGGGTCCGGAGCCCAGGAACGCGCCCACCGCCGGGTCGGCGGCGGCGACCGGCGCGGAGGGGGAGGCCGACGGGGAGGGAGCGGGGGAGGCGGGCCGGCTCGGGGCGGGGGACGCGGAGGGCTGCGGGCTGCGCAGCGGCCGCTCGCCCGGCTCGGTTCCCGGTCCGCCGTTCGGCAGCACGGTGCAGGAGGCGAGCAGTCCCGCGGCGAGAACCCCTCCGCACAGCACCGCCCTGATCCGCTGACGTCTGTGGCTCCGCATGGCTCCTCCTGGTCGCCTCCGGGCCGCTGTGCGGCCTCGGCCCGCGGTCCGGTCATCCGCCGGTCCGGAATCCTGATGATCCGTCAGCAGGATTCTCGCCCCGCCCGCCCACCCCACGCCTGAAGGACATGCCCCATGCCGTCGTTCGCCACGGACGTCCCCGCGCTGCTGCTGCGACTCGATCCGAACCCGTACCACCACGGCACCCTGGGAGCCGCCCGGTCGCTGGGGCGTGCCGGGGTGGAGGTGCACGCGCTCGTCGGCTCGCGGATCGGCGCGGTGGGCCGCACCCGCTTCCTGCACCGGGTGCACACAGCCGCGCCCGCGGCAGGGCCGGGCGGCGCGCCGACCGACGCCGAGCTGGAAGGCGCGCTGCTGGCGGCGTCCGAGGCGATCGGCAGGCCCGCCGTGCTCGTTCCGCTGGACGACCGGGGGGCGATCGGTGCCGCCCGGCTCGCGCCCCGGCTCGCCGGACGGTACCTGCTGCCTCCGGTGGCACCGCTGCTGCCGGCCCGGCTGGCGGACAAGGCAGAACTGTCCGCCGTCTGCGCCCGCGCCGAGGTCGCGCACCCCGCGACGGTGCTGCCCGGCAGCGCGCGCGAGGCAGCACACGCCGCCACGGAGCTCGGGCTGCCGGCGGTGGCCAAATGGAGCCGCCCCTGGCTGCTGCCGCCGGGCCTGCGCAGCACCGCGCTGGTCCGTAGCCCGCAGGAGGCGGCGCGGCTGTACGAGCGGACCGCGGAAGCGGGCAGCGCCCTGCTGCTGCAGCGCAGACTGCCGGACGCGCCGGGAGCCGACTGGTTCTTCCACGGGTACGCGGCCGAGGGCGGGCGGTTCCTGGTCGGCGGCGCCGGACGCAAGGAGCGCTCCTGGCCGCCGCGCACCGGGCTGACCGCGGTGGGGACCTGGCTGCCGTGCCCCGCCGTGCAGGAGGCCGCGGCCCGCCTCGCGGCGGCCCTGGACTACCGCGGCATCCTCGACCTCGACTTCCGGCTCGACCCGGTCACCGGCGTCCACCACCTGGTGGACTTCAATCCGCGCCCCGGCGCGCAGTTCCGGCTCTTCACCGACCGCTCCGGACTGGACGTGGTCAGGGCCCAGCACCTGCATCTGACCGGGCGAGCCGTGCCCGAACCGCGCGGGGGGCCGGGCCGGGTCTTCGTCGTGGAGAACTACGCGCTGCTGTCCGCGCTGCTGGGCCCGCGAGCAGGCGGGCACACGCCGGCGGCCGCATGGCGCGGCTCGGTCGAGCGCGCCTGGTTCGCCGCCGACGACCCGCTGCCCTTCGCCGCGATGGCCGCGGGCTGGCTGGGCCGCTGCCTGGCCAGGGGAGCGCGCCCGGCCGCCCTGCGCGAGCGGCTGCGCACCGGCAGCGCCGGAACCACCCGGGGGCCCGCCGCGAGCGCGGCGCTCCCCGCCACCGCGGGCCCGGCGCACCCCGCGCCCGGACCGCAGGGCTCGCAGCACACAGAGCCGACACCGCACACAGAGAGAAGGAATCCATGTACGACCTCGTAGTGGTGGGCGCCGGCCCCTACGGACTGTCCGTCGCCTCGCACGCGGCGGCGGCGGGACTGCGCCTGCGGGTCCTCGGCAGGCCGATGGCGTCCTGGCGGGACCACATGCCGCGCGGCATGTTCCTCAAGTCCGAGCCCGGCGCCTCCGCGCTCTCCGACCCGGAGAGCGCCCACACGCTCACCGCCTACTGCGCGGACCGGGGCATCGAGGTGGGCCACGGCCGCCCGCTGCCGCTGGACACCTTCACCGAGTACGGCACCTGGTTCGGCAGCCGGGCCGCTCCCCCGGCCGAGGACCTGACCGTCACCCGGGTCGCTCCGCACCAGTCCGGCTTCCGGATCCGTACCGCGGAGGGCGAGCAGCTCACCACCCGGGCGGTGGCCCTCGCCGTCGGAGTGCTGCCGTTCGCGCACCGGCCGGCGGCGCTGCGCGGGCTGCCCGGCGACCTGGCCTCCCACAGCACCCACCACCGCGACCTGAGCCGGTTCCGGGGCCAGGACGTGACGGTGGTCGGCGCCGGGCAGGCGGCGCTGGAGACCGCGGCGCTGCTCGCCGAGGCGGGCGCCGAACCGCGGGTGGTGGCCCGGGCTCCCCGCCTGAACTGGAACACCCCGCCCAAGCCGCTCGACCGCGGGCGCCTCGGCGGCCTGCTCGACCCGCACAGCGCGCTGGGCACCGGCTGGCCGACCTGGGTGTGGTCCCGGCACCCGGGCGCGGTGCGGCGGCTGCCGACCGCGCTGCGGCTGCACATCGCCCGGAACGCCCTGGGCCCGGCGGGTGCCTGGTGGCTGCGGGAACGGTTCGAGCCCGTCGTACCGACTCTGCTGGGGCACACCATCACGGCGGCCGACCGCACGGCGGGCGGGATCCGGCGGGTGGGGAACGGCCCCGGCTCCCGGGTGCGGCTGTGGCTGAGAGCGGCGGACGGCACGGCACGGACGCTGGAGACCGATCACGTGGTGGCCGCCACCGGATTCGCCCCGGAGCTGTTCCGGCTCGGGCTGCTGGATTCCACCCTGCGCGAGACCCTGCGCCGGGTCGGGGAGAGCGACGGCCCCTGGCTGGGCCACGACTTCGAGTCCTCGCACCCGGGCCTGTTCTTCGCGGGACTGCTGACCGCGCCCTCGTTCGGTCCCGCGATGCGCTTCGTGCACGGCGCCGGCTTCACGGCTCCGCGGCTGGTCGCGGGCGTGTGCCGGCATGTGGCCGCGCGCCGGGCGGCGGAGGCGACCCGCGCCACCGGCGGCACCGGGCACTCCCCGCGGGTG
Organism: Streptomyces sp. AA1529; assembly: GCF_000280905.1. Taxonomy (GTDB): domain Bacteria; phylum Actinomycetota; class Actinomycetes; order Streptomycetales; family Streptomycetaceae; genus Streptomyces. The sequence continues at coordinate 20,037 of NZ_ALAP01000091.1, forward strand.
GCGGTGCCCCGCTCGGCCACCCGGGAACCGGCCGCCGGGGAGGCGCAGACGCCGGGCCGGGAGGTGAAGGCGTCGCGGTGACGACGGTGCCGACGTCGGCGTCCGGACCGGGGACCCGGGCCGGACGCCGACGGGGCACACCGGACCGAGCGGGAGGGGCGGGCCGGGCGGTGGGGGGCGCGCCGGCCGCCTGCGGCGCCTGCCGTCAGTGGGCGTGGGCCCTCAGTGGGCGTGGGCCCTCAGTGGGCGTGGGCCGAACCGGTGCTGCCGGCGAAGAGGACGGAGGCGAGCTCGTCGTCCATCGACTGCCGGATGCGCTCGGTCAGCGCGCCCTGGGTCGCCTCCCCCAGCAACTCGACCACCGTCCGGGCCTCGTGCACGGCCTTCGGCGGCTGCGCCCCGGCCCGCCGCGCGACGCGGTCGAAGAACTCCTGCCGGCTCATCCGCACCCCGGTCTGCGGGATGTCCGGCGCATACTCGATGCGGCGCAGATGCTCTCCCAGCTCCGTCGGAAGCTGCGCGGCCAGATGGTCGGCCAGCGGGGCCGGAATGCGCTCGGCCAGCGTCTCCAGGGTGGCGCGGGTGCACGCCTCGGCCGCACCCCGGCTGTCGAGGTGGGCCCGCGCCTGTACCTGACCGATGAACTCGTCGTGCTGCATGGGGCTTCTCCTCACTCGAACGGTGACTCCACCGGGCCCCTTCCAGCATGCGCGCCCCACGTGCCGGTCGCACGTCCGCGCGAACACCTCCCGCGCCCGGACGGCGACAGAGCGCAACGGGGTGCTCCGGGAGGCCGTCCGCCCCGGACGGTCCGGCCTCCGGGCCCGGCTAGAGCTCTCGTACGACCCGCGCCGGGTTGCCCACGGCCAGCACACCGCCCGGAAGGTCCGCGGTGACGACCGCACCGGCTCCGACGACGGTGTCCGCGCCGATCGTGACACCGGGGCAGACGATCACACCGCCACCGAGCCACACGTTGTCACCGATCGTGATGGGCAGCCCCTTCTCCCAGCCCGCGCGGCGCCGTTCGGCGTCCATCTCGTGCGTCGGGGTCAGCAGCTGCACATAGGGGCCGATCTGCACGTCGCGGCCGACGGTGATGGGCGCCACGTCCAGGAAGACGGCACCGAAGTTCACGAACGTGCCGGCACCGATCGACAGCCGGCTCCCGAAGTCGCAGTGGAAGGGCGGGCGGATACGGACGCCCTCGCCCAGCTCCCCGACCAGTTGCTCCAGTATCCGGCGCCGCTCCTGGGGCGGGGCGGTGCCGGACGCGTTGTAGGCCTCGCACAGCTCGGCCCGCCGCACCGTGTCGGCCAGCAGTTCCTCGTCGTCCGGGAGATACCAGTCCCCCGCCAGCATCCGCTGCTTGTTCTCACCCATGGGCACACTCTCGCAGAGCGCCCGCGACGCGCCGTCCCGGCAGCGACCGCCGGGGAAATCCTTCCGTAACTCTTGACGGAAACTGGTCTTGCGTTCTTAACTTCCTTCCGTACGACCAGTCCTTGACGGACTCTCTACGGTCCGACCGTAGTTCTGAGGCAGGCACAGACACAGACCACCTGTCGGTGGCTCCGCTGTGTCTGCATTTCCCGCGTTGTGCCATCGGACAGGTCCTCCTGAAAAGGCGGAATGATGGCACAACCACCGAGTGTCACCGGCAGCGCCGGAAGCCGCGGCGCACCCGGCGTCAGAGGCGTCGCCGACATCGTCGCGCTCATCGACGGGCTGAAAGTGGTCAGCGGCCGCGCGCGGCTCTCCTGGTACCTCGCCTTCGGCGGGCTGTTCCTCGACGCGTACGCCAACGCCGCGCTGAGCGCGGGACTCGGTCCGATGACCGACCAGATGCACCTCAGCAGCACCCAGATCTCCGTGCTGACGGCGACAGCGCCCTTCCTGGCGATCCTCTTCAACCCCGTCGGCGGCTGGGTCGCCACCCGGATCGGCCGAGTGCCCCCGCTGCTCGCCGCGAAGGTCTTCGCCGTCGCCGGCGCCCTGCTCGCCGCGTTCTCCGGCGACTTCACGACCGTGTGGCTGGGCCGCGTCCTGGTCGGTGTCGCCTACGGAGTGGACTTCGCCGTCGCGATGGCGCTGCTCGCCGAGTACACCCCCAAGGCCAGCAGCGGGCGGCTGAACCTGTGGCAGGCCGTCTGGTACGTGGCCACCACCAGCAATCTCGCGCTGGCGCTCGGCTTCTACCACCTGGACGTCGGCCAGGACATCTGGCGCTGGTCGCTGGGGTCGGCCGGAGTGATCGCCGCCGTGCTGCTCCTCCTCCAGTGGGCCTTCCTGGTGGAGAGCCCGGCGTGGCTGGCCAGCAAAGGACGGCTGGAGGAGGCCGTGCGCAACCTGCGCCGCATATACGGGCTCACCGCCACCGTCGCGGCGCCCGGCCCCGGCACCACCGCGGCACCGGGCGCCGGTGCGGACTCCGGGCAGCGCACCGTGGGTTTCCGGGACGCCGGGGTGCTCTTCCGCGGTGCGTATCTGCAGCGCACCGTGCTGTCGTCGGTGATCTCCCTGGCGCAGGCCCTGCAGTACTTCGCGGTGGGCTGGTACCTGCCGGTGATCAGCCTGACGATCTTCGGGGAGAGCTTCGAGAAGGCGACGGTCGGCTCGATGGTCTTCAACGCGGTCGGTATCGCGGGCGGACTCGCCTCCGCGTTCTTCGGACGCAGGCTGGGCCTGCGGATGAGTTCCGCCTGGGGCTTCGGCGGGGTGTGCGCCGCGCTGCTGCTGATGGGTCTGACCTTCGGCAAGGCACCGCTGGTGGTGGCGTTCTGCCTGCCGGTGTGCTTCATCCTCTGTCACTCGGCAGGTCCGGGCGCCAACGGCAAGTCCATCGCCGCGCTCTCCTACACCAGCGACGTGCGCGCCCTGGGCACCGGTGTGACCGGGATGATCGGCAGCTTCGGCTCGGTCGTCGGGCTGTACCTCTTCCCGCAGATCAAAGAGGCGATGGGGCTGGGCGACACCTTCCTGATGCTGTCCGTCGTCCCACTGCTGGGCATGCTGACGTGCCTGCTGGTCAAGTGGGACCCGACCCGGGCCGCGGCCTCCCCGGACGAACTCCCCATGACCGCCGACCCCGCCGGGGTCCCGCTCCCGCCGGGCACGCCGGTCCGGGCGGGAGAGGGGCAGCCGTGAGCACTCCGACCACTTCCCGGACCCCGTCCACGGCCCGCGCCGCCGTCCTCGCCGTCGACGAGGGCACCACCGGCACCCGGGCCGGCCTCGTCCTCGACGACGGCTCGGTCGAGCACGTCAGCTACCGGCCGATCGCGGTCAGCCATCCCGACCCACTGCGCGTCGAACAGGACCCGGAGGAGATCTGGGTCGCCACCCTGGAGGTGTGCCGGGAGGCGCTCGCCGCGGCCGCCACCGCAGGTGTCACCGTCACGGCCGCCGCACTGACCACGCAGCGGGCGACCGCGATCCTGTGGGACCGGGTCACGGGCCGGCCGCTGCTGCCCGCCGTGGTCTGGCAGGACCGCCGCTACGCCCAGGACCTGCTCGCCTACGAGTCCGAGTGGGACCCGGTGCTGCTGGCCCGCACCGGACGGCCGGTCGGCTCGCGGGCGCCCTTCCTGTGGGCCGCACGCCAACTCGCCGAGCGGCCCGAGATCGCCGCCGCGCACCGGGCCGGGAGGCTGGTGTTCGGCACCGTCGACACGTGGCTGATCTGGCAGCTCACCGGCGGTGCCACCCACGCCACCACCGCCTCCAACGCCGGGTCGACCGGTGGCTACCTGCTGCGCGAACACGCCTGGGACACCGAGTGGATCGCCCACCAGGGCTTCCCTCTGGACCTGCTGCCCGAACTGTGCGCCGACGACGCAGACCTGGGCCGCACCGACGCCGGGACGCTCGGGATCGGTGTACCGCTCGCCGCCTCCATGGGCGACCAGCACGCCGCGCTGCTGGCGCTGGGCGGGCTGGAGGCCGGGCTGGGCATGTGCGTGCTGGGCACCGGAGCCTTCGTCGACGTGACGACCGGCACC
>NZ_ALAP01000092.1 GCF_000280905.1 Streptomyces sp. AA1529
GGCTGGGCGGCCGCTACGCGGTCTTCGCCGACCGGTTGGGCGCCGAACGGGAGCAGCTGCTGGAGGAGGCACGCAGCGACATCGCGGACTTCGCGCTGCTGACCGAGGTGTGGGAGGACTTGGTGACCGCCGCCCGCCGCACACCGGTGACCGCCGAGCCGGAGGTGAGCCGCCGATGAGCACGGACGCTCCGGTGCGATCCGGAGGGGACCTCCCCGGCTCCGCCGTCCCCGGGGCACACCCGGCCGCGGCGCTCACCGCGGCACTCGCCGCGGCGGACACCGACCGGATCGTCTTCGACCTGGCGGGCATCGAGCGCAGCTACGACACCTTGTGCCGGGAACTTCCGGGCGTCCGGGTCCGGTTCGCGATGAAGGCGTGCCCGGTGGACGAGGTGCTGGCCCTCCTGGCACGCAGGGGCGCGGGGATCGACGCCGCCGGACCGAACGAGGTGCGGCAGGCCCTGCGGGCCGGGGTACCGGCCGGACGGATGCACTACGGGAACACCGTCAAGTCGGACGCGGACATCGCCGCCGCGTACCGGCTCGGCATCCGGCAGTTCGCCACCGACAGCCTGGAGGACGTGGCCGCCGTCGCCGCCCATGCCCCCGGATCGCGGGTCTTCTGCAGGGTGCTGACCAGCGGCGAAGGAGCCGTGTGGGGGTTCGGAACCAAGTTCGGGTGCCCGCCGGGTGAGGCGGCGGCCGTGCTGGAGGCCGCCCGGGCCGCGGGCCTGGTGCCCTCGGGTCTGTCGGTGCACGTCGGATCCCAGCAGATGACGGCGGAGGCCTGGCGCGGGGCGCTGGAGGAGCTGGAGGGGGTGCTGCGCACTCTGGTCGGGCGGGGCATCCGCCCCCAACTCGTCAATCTCGGCGGCGGGCTGCCCGCGCTCGGCTATCTCGACCGGCACGGGCGGCCCCTCCAACCGCCCCTGGACAAGATCTTCGCGGTACTGCGGGAGGGCATGGCCCAGTTGCGGCACGCCGCAGGCGGCCCCCTGGAGTTCGTGGTCGAGCCCGGACGCCACCTCGTCGCCGACCACGGAGCGATCCGGGCCCGGGTCAGCCGTCTCGCCAGACGACGCGGGCCGGACGGCGCGGAGCAGTACTGGCTCTACCTGAGCTGCGGCAAGTTCAACGGCCTCTACGAGATGGACGCCGTGCAGTACCGGCTGGTGTTCCCGGGCCACGCGTCCGGCCGGCACGTGCCCGCGGTGGTCGCGGGCCCCACCTGCGACAGTGACGACGCCTACTCCGCCGAGCACGGGCTGGTCCCGGTACCGAGGGCGCTGGCGTCGGGGGATCCGGTCTGGGTGCTGTCCTGCGGCGCGTACGCGACCAGCTACACCACCCGCGGCTTCAACGGGATCGCCCCGCTCCCCCACCACTGCACACCCGCCCCGGGCGGCCCGGCCGGGCAGCGGCCGGTGCCGTCGAGTGCCTCCGTCGCGCCGGAGGCACTCGATGGCTGAGCCGGTGCGCTCGACGGCCGAGCGGGCGCGCCAGGAGGCCGCCGTCCGCATCCGCCCCATCGTGGAGGGCGACTGGGACGCCATCGCGGAACTGGAACGGGACGCCTACGGCAGCATCGGCCTCTCCGAGGGGCGGGCCGCGCTGCAGGCGCGGGCGAACGCCTCACCGGCCACCTGCTTCACGCTGGATCTCGGCCCGCGGACCGTCGGCTATGTGCTGGCGCTGCCCTACCCCGCCTTCCACTACCCCGTCCTGGAGCGGACGGGCGAGGCTGCGCACACCGTCGCGCAGACGACGGGCAACCTCCATCTGCACGACATCGTCGTCGCCGGGCCGCTGCGCCGCAGAGGTCTGGCGCAGCACCTCCTGCGCCACCTCGGCCGGATCGCCGGGGCACGCGGCGACGAACGCATCTCGCTGGTCTCGGTCGGCGGCAGCGAAGGGTTCTGGTCGGCGCGGGGGTTCGTGCCGCATCCGCGCATCGTCCCCGCCGGGAGCGGATACGGCGTGGGCGCGGTGTACATGTCCAAGCCGGTCCGCGCTCCCGGACCTTCGCCCGGTCCCCGGAGCGCGCCGCGGCGTGACCCGGCGATGCACCACGAGGTGAATTGATGCACGTGTCCTCCGCCGCAGGCGGTTCGTTCCTCCGGGCCCAGACGGCGATCGCCGCGCTGTTCTGCTCCCTGGGATTCCAGTACGCGACCTGGGCCTCGCGGATCCCGGCGCTGAAGAGCGGACTCGGCCTGACCGCCGCCCAGGTCGGCATGCTGCTGATGGCCGCCGGGGTCGGTGCCGCGGTGTCCTTCCCGCTGGTGGCCGTACTGATGAGACGGCTGGGCTCGCTGCGGCTCGCCCTGCTCTCCCACCTGTGTCTGACGCTGCTGCTGCCGGCGCTGGCGGCGGCGCCCGACTACCCGGTCGCGCTGCTGGTGCTGTGCGTCGACGGGGTCTTCGTCGGGTGCCTCAACGTCGCGATGAACGCACAGGGGGCGGCGCTGGAGGAGCGGTTCGCGCGCAACGCCATGGCGCGGCTGCATGCGGTCTTCAGCGGCGGGTCGCTGCTGGCGGCCCTGCTCGCGTCGGCCATGAACGTGCTGACCCCTTCGGTGGGGGCGCACTTCGGTGCCGCGGCGGCCGTCCTGCTGCTGCTGGGCGGATACGCGCGGACCGGGTTGCTGGCGGACGGCGGCGCCACCGCGGCGGAGGAGACGCCCGGGCGCCGCCGGTGGGCGCTGCCCTCCCGGGTGACGCTGTGGATGTGCTGCGCCATGGTGTTCGGGACCGTCGCAGAAGGGGCCATGAACGACTGGTCCACGCTCTACCTGCGGGATGTCGCCGAGGCGTCGGCGGAGATCGCGCCGCTGGGGATCGCGGTGGTCTCGGGGATGATGGTCCTGGCGCGGCTGTTCGCCGACGGCTGGCGCAACCGCTGGGGCGACCGGCGGGTCGTCCTCCTGGGCAGCGCCCTGGCGGGCGCCGGGCTGGCCTGCGCCCTGGCGGCCGGCGGTGTGGCACCGGCCCTGGCGGGGTTCGCGTGCGTGGGCCTGGGCATCGCCGCGGTCACCCCCTGCGTGTACGCGGCGGCGGCCAGGGAGGGCTCGGACGCACTGACCCTGGTGGCCGCCATGGGGACGACGGGGCTGCTGGCCGGGCCGCCCCTCATCGGCTTCATCGCGAGCGCGAGCGGTCTGGCCTGGGGCATGGCGACGGTCGCCGCCTCGGCTCTGGTGGTGTCGCTGTGCAGCACCCGGATCCGGTGGACCCCGCCGGTGACCGCCGCCTCCGGCTGAACCCGCCGTACCGTGCCCGGGCGCGCGGCGCTCCCGGCCGGGGCCGGTACCACCGGGCTACGCGCCCGTGGGACGCAGCAGGAGCAGCGCGATGTCGTCGGTGACCGGCACCTGCCGCGCGGAGGGGTCGGTGAGGGCGTCGGCGAGGCCGTCGAGGTCGGACTCGGTGGCCTCGGCCAGTCTGCGGGCCAGTGCGGCGGTGCACGCTCCGATGTCCGCCCCGGGGGTCTCGACGAGCCCGTCGGTGTAGAGGGCCAGGACGGAGCCCGGTTCGAGCGGGACGCGGGTCGTGGCATATGCGCTGTCCGGCTCGATGCCGAGCAGCAGCCCGGGGGGCAGGTCGAGGACCTCGGTACGGCCGTCCGGGTGGCGCAGCAGGGGCGGCGGATGTCCCGCCGTGGCGAGGCCGACCTCGTTCCGGACCAGGTCGAGATGCGCGTACAGGCAACTGGTGAACAGGTCGGTGTCCAGGTCGATGAGGAGCCGGTTGGTGCGGGCGAGGATCTCCCCGGGTGACGCGCCGGCGGTCGCGTGGGTGTGGACGGCGGTGCGCACCTGGCCCATCAGCGCGGCCGCCGTGGTGTTGTGTCCCTGGACGTCGCCGATGGCGGCGGCGGCGCTGCCGGGGCCGCAGCGGACGAGGTCGTAGAAGTCGCCCCCGATGTCCATTCCGCGCCCGGCGGGCAGATAGCGGGCGGCGACCTCCAGCGACGGGATGCGGGCCAGACTGTGCGGCAGCAGACCGGTCTGCAGGCTGTGGGCCAGGCGCCGCTGGGTGTCGTAGAGCCGGGCCCGGTCGAGTGCCTGTGCGATCAGCCCGGCCAGGGAGGTGAAGAGGGCGCGTTCCGGAGAGGTGAAGGGATGGGGCTGGTCGTAGGCGAGCACGAGGGTGCCGATGGGGCTGCCGGACGCGGTCAGCGGCAGGTATGCCCAGGCGGCCATCCCGTCCCGCTGGGCACTGTGCGCGTGGGCCCGTTCGAGGTCGGCGGTGCTCGCGAAGAACGCCGGGACACCGGATGCCAGCACGCGTGCCGCGGGTGCCCCGGAGGAGAGCGGCACCGCGTCCGAACGCTCCATCGCCTCGGCCGGGAAGCCGCGGTGCCCGACGATGTGGAGGCGCCCCTCCTCGACCGTCAGCAGGGCCATGGCGCCCGGGCCGAAGGCGGGCACGAGCTGATCGGCGACGAGTTCCACCACGTCGGCGACGCCGACCGCCTCGCTGAGCACGGCGGCCAGATGGGTGAGGTGGTAGAGAGCGGTGGCGCCGCCCGGCGGTCCCGCCTCGGCCGGGCCGCGGTCCGGGGGCTGGAGGGCCTGTTCGGTGGCGGCGGGTGTGATGTGCACGCTCACCCCGCCCTCGCCGGGGAACAGCCGGAAGGAGAGCCAGGTGTCGGGGGGACGCCGCGCGGTGAAGGTCGTCGGCTGCCGGGCGATCACCGCGGCCCGGTACCGGTCCTCGAACACCGGGTCGTGCAGCCAGGGCAGCGACTCCCAGGGCCGCGTACCCAGCAGCGCCTCCGCATCGGCGCCCACCAGCGTCGCGGCAGCCGGGTTGAGGAAGACGATCCGGCCCTCCACGTTCAGCGAGCAGCAGCCGTCCGGGAGGCGTTCGAGGAACGCGACGGCGGCCGCCGCCTCGGCGGGTTCGGGTTCGCGCGGCGGCCCCGGCTCCAGCAGCCGGGGTTCGTCCCCGGGCAGCAGCGGACGGCCGCTGTCCGCGGCCTGTCGCAGGACCCGGCTCGCACTGCGGCAGCTGGCCCCCAGCACATGGCGTTCGTGGGTGCTCAGCTGCGTCGGGTGGGCGGACGGCCACAGCAGCACGATGCCGCCGCGCGCCGCACCGGAGGTGAGGACGGGCGCGGCGGCCAGCCGGAAGTCGTAGGGCAGCACCAGGCCGACTCTCGGATAGCGGCGGGCCATCTCCTCCTGGCTGGCCAGCCACACGATCCGCCGCTGGCGCATCGCGACCGCCACCGGGATCGGCGCCTCCAGCGGCACCCGGGCCCACGGCGCGGCGATCCGCCGGGACACCCCGACCACCACGGCGAGGCGGAGCACCCGCTCGCCGGGCGGCAGCAGGTACAGCAGCCCCATCGAGGCGCCGGTGGCAGCCATCGCCTCGGACATCACCGCGTCCAGCCGCCCCCAGTCGGGTTCGTCGGATTCAGCGGACCGCACCGTATCGCTCACACCGCTCCCGGAGCTGGACGCAGGTAGCCAGGGCAGCCGGTGCGGCGCACTGTGCGCACCCGGCCGCCGCCCGACATTGTTCCGGTACAGGTCCGCGCTCCGGTGGCGGCGCACCGGGGGGCGGCCAGGTAGCCCCGCGGGCGGGAGGCCGGGAGGCGGCGTACGCGGTCCGGCATCCGGGCTGCCGCGGGGTGCCCGCCCTGCCTGTCAACCGGACGCGCGTTCGACCTGCCGGGCCCGGAGCAGCCGGGCGAGGGCGCGGCCCCGGATCCCGCCGAGCGGTCCGGCTGCCCGGCGGGCAAGCCGCCTCTCCCGCCGCCGCCGCGGCCCGCTCGGACGCTCTGACCCGAGTCCCACAATTCCGGGCACCGTCCGGGAATCACCCCTGTTACGTCCGGTAACTTCCGGGCAATACCGGGCCTGCCGTTTCAGCCGGGGACCAGCGAGCACGCGTACTGCTGTTCCACGCCAACCCGGCGTGCCCCACGAACAGTTGGAGGATCACATGCACTCCCGGCCGAGACACCGCACTCGACGTACGGTCACCCTGGCCGCCACCGTACTGCTGGCCGGGGCCGTCACGGCCCCGGCCGCACAGGCCGCCCCGGCGAGCAGCGGCGGCGGACCGCGACACTGCACACTCGATCTGAACACCGGCGCCGAGCGCTGCTTCGCCGACTTCACCGCGGCCGTCGAGCACGCGAGCGGCGGACGCATCGACGACGCTCCCGCCTCGGCCCGCGCGGCGGCCCACGACAGCGGGTTCCGTGCCCGGGCCCGCTCGCTGGCGGCGGACGGCGAGCGGCAGGCCGACGGCGTCATCCAGGGCACCTTCTTCGAGGACGTCGACTTCGGCGGCGACTCACTGACCATCACCGGCGCGAGCCTGTGCGAGAAGGACGGCTGGGTGGACTACCAGTACGACCTGCAGGACGCCTGGAAGAACCGCATCTCCTCGGTGCAGCCCTGGGGAAACTGCTGGCTCTGGCTCTACCCCGAGCCCGACCTGGGCGGCGACCGGGACGGGCCGTTCAAGGAGAACACCGCGGACATCGGCTCGTTCATGAACGACCGCACGCAGTCCATCGGCTTCAGCTGACGCCGAGGGGACGGACGGTGCCCAGTGCGCTCCGCCCGGCCCGCCATCGCGCCGGCACTCTTCCGCCGTCCCCCACCTTCCGTGAGGAGAAGCCCCATGAAACAGCGCGTCAAGTGGTCCGTCCTGCTCGCAGCCCTCGCCACCGCGGGCAGCGCCGCACTCGCCCCCGGCGTGGCGCAGGCCGACGACAATCCGCCGACCATCCGCGAACTGCTCGACAAGTGCGACAACGGCACCGACGTCTGCGTCTTCCATCCGGACGGGCCGCCCCGCGACTCGATGGGCGAGTCGCACCAGGTCGGCGACAGCGCCTTCAACTGCACCCAGGACCTGCAGCGCTCGACCGTCGGCTGGTCCGACACCACCGGCGAGAGCAACAGCGTGGGCGTGTCGCTGAGCGCGGAGTACGGCTTCGCCGAGGTGTTCAAGGTCAGCATCGAGACGAACTACCAGCACACCTGGGAGAGTTCGCACACCGAGACGGACCAGACGAACATCGACGTCCGGCCGGGTGAGGTCGGCTGGGTCACGCGTGAGGCGCAGTTGCAGACCGTCAGCGGGCAGTACGAGATGCACTTCCCCGACCGGTTCCACGGCCACTACATCTGGTACGTCCCCTTCGAGGCCACCGGCCCGAAACCGGACGCGCCCAGCACCAAGACGCAGCACACCCGCCAGATGACCGACGACGAGCGGGCGCAGCACTGCGGCTGACGCCGGCGCGCCTCCCCCGGCCGGTCCCCGGTACCCGAACAGGGGGACCGGCCCGGGGCCACTCGGGCGGTCGGCCGCGCAGTGCCGTACCGCAGCACGGGTGACACCCGGCGAGGCTCTCCGGTGCCGGAGGCCGGGCGCGGTACCCCTGTGGCATGACCGATCCGGAGCATTACGCGCTGGCCATGGCACACCGATCCGCACCGCCCGGCGACCCGGCGCCGGCCCCCGAGCGCCGACCGGCGGCGCACCGCACCGGCTCCGAGCCGGACGAGGCGGCGCCCGCGCCGCAGCACACCGCGTCCCCGTCCCCGATCGGCGTCCTCAACCCGCCGACGTAGCGGCGGAGACGAACGCCAGCACCACGTTGTGGCCGCCGAATCCGCAGGAGTTGCTGAGTGCCAGTCCCACGGGCCGCGCACGCGCGGTCCCGTGCACGAGGTCGAGCTCCGGGGCGCCGGGGTCGGCATCGCGGAAGTTGGCGGTCGGCGGTACCGTTCCGCGCTGCACGGCCAGCACGGTCAGCGCCGCCTCCACCGCCCCGGCCGCACCCATCATGTGCCCGGTGACCCCCTTGGTGGAGGTGACGGCCGGGCCACCGCCGAAGAGGGAGTGCAGCACGGCTCCCTCGGTACGGTCGTTGAGCCGGGTACCGGTGCCGTGCGCGTTGACGTGGTCCACGTCCGCGCGGGCGGCACCGGCCCGGCTCAGCGCCTGCTCCGCCGCTCTCCGCAGTTGCCGGCCCTCCGGCTCCGGCGCCACCGTGTGGTGCGCGTCGGCCGACGAACCGTGCCCGGCCAGCAGGGCACGGACGGGAGCACGCCGCGCCGTCGCGTCCGCGGCGCGCTCCAGCACCAGCACTCCGGCGCCCTCCGCCAGCACGAAGCCATCCCGCTCGCTGTCGAACGGACGCGAGGCGCCGGCCGGATCACCGGCCCGGCGGGAGAGGGCGCCCGCCCGGGCGAAGGCCGTCGCGCACAGCGGGGTCACCATGGCGTCGCTGCCCCCGGCGACGGCGATGTCGCAGGCGTCGGCGTCCAGCAGCATGGCCGCGACGGCCAACGCGGTCGCACCCGAGGCGCAGGCCGTCGCGGTGTGCAGTACCGGTCCGTGCGCTCCCAGGTCGATGGCGAGCCGGCCGGCGGCCATGTTCGGCAGGAAGGCCGGCAGGGTGAGCGGGGAGACCGCACGGTGCCCGGTGGTGAGGAACCTGTGGTGCTGCTCCTCGTAGGTGCCCACGCCGCCGGCCGCCGAACCGAGGACCACCGCGACCCGTGCGCCGTCCCAGGAGCGCGGCTCCACGGCGGCGTCCCGCACCGCCTCCCGCGCCGCCACCAGGGCGAACTGGGTGAATCTGTCGTCCCGCCAGGGCTGGGCGCCGCCCACGTGCCGGCGAGGCTCGAACCCCTCGACCCGGCACGAGAGCCCGACCGGCGCCCCGGCGAGTGCGGGGTCCTCGGCCGCGGTGGCTCGGCCCGCGCACACCCGCCGCCAGGTCCGCTCGGTCCCCAGGCCCGCCGGAGTGACCAGGCCCAGACCGGTCACAGCCGCGGCACCGGCGCTGCCGCTCACTCCGGCGTCCCCTGCCCGGCGGGCCGCTGCTCCCCGCTCTGCAGCTTCCGCACCAGTGCCGCGACGTCCTCGGGGGTGGCCTCACCGGTGACGGCGTCGTCGGGCGGGCCGACGGCGTACTGCTCCTGGAGCGTGACCAGGAGCTCGGTGACGGCGAGGGAGTCCAGGCCGAGTTCGGTCAGGGTCGTGCCGGGTGCGATGTCCTCGGCGGGGATGTCGAACTTCTCGGTGAGCACAGTGATCACGTGGTCGTGGACGGGGTCCATGGGTCTGCCTTCCGCTGCTGTCGGTCCTGTGACTGGTTCGTGTCGTGGGTCAGGTTCGTGTCGTGGATCAGGTTCGTGTCGTGGGGTGGCGGTCCTCCCCCGAAGTGGCCGGTCCTGCCGGGGTGTCGGCGCACACCCGGACTGCGGGCCAGGTCAGGGCGATCGACCCCCAGGTGAGCCCGCCTCCGAAGGCGGTCAGCAGGGTGGGGGCACCCGGCCGCACCACGCCGCGGGCCGCGGTGTCGGCCAGGGCCAGCGGAACGGAGGCGGCAGCGGTGTTGCCGACGTCGCGGATGTTGCCGAAGCGGCACTCGGCCGCGACGCCGAGCCGGTCGCCGACCGTGTCCAGAATCCGCTGGTTGGCCTGGTGCCCGATGAACGCGCCGAGCGCCGAAGCCCGCCAGTCCGCCCGCCGCAGCGCGGTACGGGACGACTCCGTCATCCGGCGCACCGCGTGCGCGTACACCTCCCGCCCCCGCATCCGCAGATACCGGTGGTCCCGCGGCGGCCGGTCCGAGGTGCCGGGCGCGGCGGAACCGCCCGCGGCGATGGCGATCAGATCGCTTCCCGCACCGTCCGCCCCCAGGTCCCAGGCCAGCACCTCGCCCGGTTCCCCGGGGTCCCCGGCACGCAGCAGCACCGCGCCCGCGCCGTCGCCGAAGACGACAGCGGTGTCCCGGTCCCGGGGGTCGACGATGCTGGAGTAGGTCTCCGCGCCGATGACCAGGGGCCGTTCGCAGAGCCCGGCCCGGACCAGCCCGGTGGCCACGGTCAGCGCGTAGACGAACCCCGAGCAGACCGCCGCCAGGTCGAAGGCAGGGACGGGGCACAGGCCGAGCCGGTGGGCCACTTCCGGAGCCGTCGCCGGACAGCGCCGGTCCGGTGTCGTCGTGGCCAGGAGCACCAGGTCGGGCGCGGCGCCGCCCGCCGACTCCAGCGCGGCCCCTCCGGCGGCCGTCGCCAGGTCCCCGGTGGCGATGCCGGGGCCCGCCCGGCGGCGGCGCGCGATGCCGGTGCGCGAGCGAATCCACTCGTCGCTGGTGGCCAGGTCCCCTTCGCGCGCCACATCCGCGTTGCTCCGCTCCGCGTGGGGCAGCGCGGCGCCGACGCCGCACACCACACCCGCCCGTCCGTCGTGCCGGAGTGTCCGGGACGCCACCGGCTCACACCTCCGCGAAGGGGGAGGCGGGCTTGGGGATGCCGGCGAGACCGCCGTCCGGTACCGACAGTCCGCCGTCCAGCAGCAGCGCCTGCCCGGTGAGATAGGCGGCCGCGGGCGAGGCCAGGTACAGCGCGGCCCAGGCGGCCTCCTCGGGTTCGGCCCAGCGGCCCATCGGCACGTGCGCCATCAGCCAGTCGGAGACCGGGGCGGCGCCGGAGGCGAACGAGGTCATGTCGGTACGGGCCCACCCGGGGCACAGCGCGTTCACACGGATGCCCTCCCGCGCCCACCCGACGGCCAGGCTGCGGGCCAGGGAGACCTGTCCGGCCTTGGTCGCCGCGTACGCCTCCATCATCGGGGTGCCCACGGCTCCGGCCACCGAGGACATCAGCACCAGGGAGGCCCGCCGGGACGCCTTGAGGTGCGGATGGGCGTGCCGGCACAGCGCGGCGGAGGCGTTGAGATTGACGGTCACCACGGTGTCCCAGTCCTCCTGCCGCGTGTGCTGCAAGGGAGCGACGTGCGGTGTGCCGTCGGGGCCGCCGGGCAGGATGCCGGCGTTGTGGACGACGGCGTCGAGTCCGCCCAGCGCTTCGGCCGCGCGGTCGACCACGGCCCCGGCCGCGGACGGCTCGGAGAAATCGGCGGGTGCCAGGGCGGCGGTCCGCCCGCGGCGCGCGACCTCGGCGGCGGTGTCCTCGAGCGCCGCCGAGGTACGGGCCGACAGCACCAGGTCGGCGCCCGCGTCGGCGAAGGCGAGCGCGACGGCCCGGCCGATTCCGCGCGACGCGCCGGTCACCAGGGCGCGGATGCCGTCGAGCCGGAACGCCTCGGCGGTGGTGGGGGTGGTGTTCATGGTGTTCATCGCGGGCTCCGTTCCGTGGATTCCGGGGCGGGGGCGGTGCGGATGACGGGGGCACCGCTCCAGGTGAGCAGCGCGCTGCCCCAGGTCATCCCGGCGCCGAAGGTGGTGAGCAGGACGCGGCTGCCGCGCGGCAGAGCACCCTCGGCGGCCGTGGCGGCCAGCGCGTAGGGCGTCGAGGCGGCGCCGATGTTGCCGACCTCGTCCGCGACGATCGGGAGCCTGCCCGGCGGGATGCCGAGCGACGTGCCGACCGAACGCAGCAGCCGGGGGTTGGGCTGATGGGCGACGAAGGCGTCGATGTCGTCCATGCGCAGCCGGTTGCGGGCCAGGCCGTCGGCGACGACGGCGGGGAACATCTCGGCGATGAAGTCCCGCACGGCGCGGCCGTCCATCCGGATGGTGTGCCCGCCCGAGGCGAGCGTGCCGGAGCTGGCGGGTGCCCGGCTCCCCCCTGCCGGGATCAGCACATGGTCGGCGAGAGCGCCGTCGGAACCGAGGTGGAAGTCGGCGAACCCCTCCCCCTCGGGGACCGGGCCCAGCACCGAGGCGGCGGCCCCGTCGGCGAACAGCACGGCGGTGGCCCGGTCGGCGGGGTCGAGGAACTTCGAGTACGCCTCGACGCCCACCACCGCCGCGTACCGGGAACAGGCGTCGGAGCGCAGGTAGTCGTGCGCGACGCGGACCGCGAACAGCCAGCCCGAGCAGGCCGCGCTGACATCGAGGGCGACCGCGTTGCGTGCCTTGGTGAGCGCCTGGACGCGGCAGGCGGTGGCCGGTCCCAGCTCGTCGGGGGTGGAGGTGGCCAGGATCAGCAGGTCGAGCTGCTCACTGTCGAGGCCGGCCGCCGCCACGGCGGACCGTACCGCGGCCGCCGCCAGGTCGGAGGCGGCCTCGTCCGGGGCGGCCGCGTGCCGGTTGTGCACGCCGGTGCGTTCGGCGATCCAGCCGGGGCTGACTCCGGCCGACCGGGCGACCTCGTCGTTGGAGCGCCGCCCGGCGGGCAGATGGGTGCCCATGCCGAGCACGCCGATGGCGGGCGGCCGCGCCGCGGGCGCCGGAACGGCGCCGGGGGCGGGCAGGGTGGTGGTCACGGGTTTCCTCCGTCGGGGCGGTCGAGGGCGGCGCGGAGCGCGGCGGCGTAGTCGGGGTCGGTCAGCGGGGTGGGGGCGAGCGACTCGGGCGGGCCGAGCGCCGTCGCCAGTTCGTCGAGGTGCGGGGCGAGTCGCGCGCACTGGCGGTCCGCGGCCGCGTCCAGGGAGGCGGCCGTGCGGGCGGAGACGACACCGGTCCACTGCAGCGGTCCGGCCAGCCGCAGCGCCTGTGTGGTGCCGTAGAGCGCGGTCAGCGTCCGCCGGGCCGGATCCGAGCCGGCGCCGGTGCCCACGGAGGCGGCCACGGACTGCGCGGCGAGCCGGAGGGTGTGGACCTCGCCGAGCCGGCGGGCACGCTCCAGCAGGGGGTTCCACAGGTCCATCCCCTCCAGTCCGCGGCCGCGGCCGTCCGCCAGCTCCGCCCGGAGGGCGGCCGCCAGCCGCTGCTCCAGATCGGTGACGGCCCGGCACCACCAGGTGGGGTCGTCGGGGTCGGGCGGCGGGCGGGTGCCGGCGGGCGGCCCGTCGGCGGGGCGCTCCTCGGCCAGGGCGCAGCCGACGTCGAGCAGCACGAGCCGGTTGTCGCCGCCCGCCGCGCCGAACGAGTCCGCGAAGCCGCTGTAGCCGCTGAGCCGGTTGACGGCGAGGTAGCCCGCGACCCCGCAGCGGCGGCGGCATTCCGCGGTGACACGCTCCGCGCCGTCCACGGCGGACGCCTTGAGCGCGGACAGTCTGCGGTCGACGGCCGCCCAGGGGGTGAACGCCGCCCCGTCGGCCGCGGCGGGACGGTCGGCGGACCGCCCGGCCTGTGCGTTCTCGGCCTGCTGCCACAGGTCCAGCGCGGTGTCCGCCACCCGGTCGAGGGCGAACGCCTCCGCCAGCGCGCCCAGGACGGCGCGCTGTTGGGTGCGGTAGGACAGCACGGGCGCTCCCGGGGCGAGGCGGCCGTGCGAGCGACGGTGCCGGGAGTGCTGCAGCGCGGCCACGGCGGAGGCACGGGCCGCGGCGGCGGCCGCGGTGGGTACCGTCGCCCACAGGCGGCGTCCGACGTCCAGGGTGCGCCGCAGCGCCAGGCCGGGATCGCCGCCCGGGTCGTGCAGGACCCCGGCGTCGTCGATCGAGGCGGCGCCGCGCAGCCAGCGGTCGTAGGGCAGCCGTGCTCCCTCGAACCGCACCAGCGCGTACTCCAGCGGGAGGGCTTCCACACCGATCGGTCCGCTGATCGCGACCCCGGGAGCGGTGCTCCGCTCGTCGCAGAGGTCGACGAGGAAGGGATGGACCCCGTGGCAGGTGCCGTCCACCAGCAGGCGGGCGCACACCACCGCCGACTGCGGCCTGCCCGGGACGCCGACGCCGGAGAACTTGGCGGCCCCGGCGTCCGGCGTGCGCAGGACGAACTCACGGCGCTCCGGGTCGAACTCGGCGGTGGTGCGGAGCGCCAGGTGGCTGGTGGCATCGCCAATCTCGGTGACCAGGAAGACCCCCTTGCGGTGGCCGCTCTCCAGGGCTTCCACCGTCCGCGCGAGTTCCTTCGCGCCGAGTTGCTCCTCGTCCGCCGCGCCCGCGACCGAGCCCAGGCAGAGGATGTGGTGGTTGACGACGGTCATGTACAGCGCCGGGTCCACCAGGACCGTGCAGGCGCTCAGCGCGGCCAGCCACTCCCGGTCCCGCAGCAGTTCGCGGGCGGGCGGCAGCACCTCCGCCAACCGCGTCAGCGCGTGGTGGGTCCGGTGGTTGCGGCTGGATCCCTCGCACGGTGCGGGAGGACGCTGGGCTCCCAGGGCGTCCGCGATGCGCCGGGCCTGCCGGGTGCGCAGGGGGTCGCCGTCGGATCGGTGCGGGGGCGGCGAGCCGTCCGGGAGTGTCACGCGATCACCCCGTGCTGCTCGCGGCGGTCCGCACCGGGCCCCTCGCTCCCGGCCGGCCATCGGTCGAAGCACCGGTTGAGGTGGTGCGGCCGCTCCCAGGGGAAGTCCGGTTCGGTGAGCGGACTGCGCGCCGCGACCAGGTCGTGCCCGGCCAGGACCCGACGTGCGTTGCGGGTGAGCGCCTGACCGGTGCCGGCCTCCAGCAGCAGGGCTGGGCCGGGGGTCGCGGCCCGCTCCAGCACCGGGGGCAGCCGCACCGGCCGGGTCAGGCAGCCGGCGAGTCCCTGGTACGGGTCGTCCCACCTGCTGTAGGGGCCGCCGTGGACGGCCGAGTGCACGGGAGTGTGGGCCGGCCGGGACGGCAGAGTGCGGATCGCGGCCGCGAACCCCTCGGCGTGCGTGCCCAGCGACGGATGGTGGGAGGCGAAGGGCAGCCGGAGCCGGACCGCCGCCACTCCGTGCCGCTCGGCGCACGCCTCGGCCTGCGAGAGCTCATGGGTCGGGCCGCTGAGGACGGTCTCCTGCGGGTCGTTGACACAGGCCACGGACACCCGGCGGGCCCCCGTCGTGTCGATCAGCTCCCGCGCCCGTTCCTCGCCTGCGGCGAGCAGGGTCATGCCGCCTCGGCAGCGGCTCAGGTAGCGCGAGAGCCGACAGGCGATCCGGGTTCCGTCGGGGATGTCGAAGACCCCGGCGGCGGTGAGCGCGGCGATCTCCCCGAAGCTCACTGCGACGATCCGCCGGGGTGCCGCGCCGATGGCGCACAGTGCCCGGTGGATCGTCAGGGACGCTCCGAACAGTGCCACCTGGGGGGTGCCCACCGGGCCGGCCGCCAGGGTCCGGCCGCTGGGCGGTGTGCTGCCGAGCAGCGCGGGGCCCAGCGCGGGCACTCCGTAGCTGCCGCTGACCGCGTCCACCTGGGCGAACACCTCCTCGGCCGCGGCGCGGACCACGGGGTGGGCGCGGGCGGCCGCCACCAGCGGCGAGACGGCGAAATCCCCCTGTCCCGGGAAGAGATGAACGAAATCGGGAGCCGCCGCGCCCCGGGCGGGCAGCTCGGGTCGGTCGGATGCTGAGGGCATGGTGCTCTCTCTCTTTGCGCAGGGGGCGCTGTCCGCACGGCGGACGGGGACAGCCGGGACGGTGGACGGATGGCGTCTCCGGGCGCCGGAAGAGGGTTCTTTCGCTCGGTGGGATGCGGCGACGGGCGGTCGCCGAAGTGGCGCGCGGGGCCGGGGAAGGTCCGGGGGGTGCCGGATTCTGGACTTTTTCCTCGTGGGTCCGGGGCGGCCGCACCCCGGACCGGGCCGTTCCGTGAGAACCCCTCGTGACAAGCAGCGTTGCGATGCGCTTCGGCGGCGTGTGACGACTGGTGCCGGGGGAACGGCAACAACTGACACACGGAAACCGCCGGGCCAGTGGCACCCCGTGTGTGCAGTCCGAAAACAATCCCGGTTGGTGCGAAGAGGTCTCGCCCCGGGTATGTCTCCACCGAAGCACAAGGATGGGCGCGGTGATAATCGGATCCGAGCATCGGGACGTGAACGCGTTGAAAGCCCCGGGCCCGTGTGACCGGGCGGCCTCGCGGAGCGGAGCGGCCGGGCAGAAGCGAGCCAGGAGACGCCCATGGGCCGGTACCGGCCGAACCGCCATCTCGCCGCCATGCTCGCCGAGTCCGGGTGGAGTGCGGGAGAACTCGCCCGGGCGGTGAACGCCCTGGGGACCAAGCACGGCATGCGGCTGCGCTACGACCGGACGGCGGTGGCCCACTGGCTGGACGGGTCCAGACCCCGCCCACCGGTTCCCGGCCTGGTGGCGCAGGTGTTCGGCAAACGCCTGGGCCGCGCCGTGCACATCGGCGAGACGGGGTTGGGCACGACGGCAGCCGCAGCCGCACCCGGCACGGCGCTGCAGGCGGACGACCCGGTGGAGCGCCTGACGGCGCTGTGCGAGGCGGACGCGGATCCGGCCCGCAGACTCACCCTCAACCGGGAGCTGTTCACCGCCGCCGATGTCCGGCTGCCCGCCTGGCCACCGCCCCCGAGCGACACCCGCACCGGCCCGCCCGCCGCGCCGGACCGCGCACCGCGGCCCGACGCACGCCTGGCCGACCTGGTCGCCGTCTTCACCGAGCTGACCGAGAAGTACGGCGGCGCGCACGCCCGTTCCGCGCTGGGCGCCTACATCGCCAAGGAGGTCGCCCCCCGGCTGGTGACCACGCCCGGCGGCGGGGCGGCCGCTCCGGCGGTGCTCACCGGCAGCGCCTGCCTGATGCATCTGCTGGGCACGATGGCGGCCGACGCGGGGCTGCCCAACCTCGGACACCACTGCTACCTCGCCGCCCTCGACCTCGCCCACCGGGCCGGCGACCGGAACGGCTACGCCATCACGCTGCGCACCATGGCGGTGCTCGCCCTGCGACTGGACGACATGGCGCACGCACACCAGTGGTCGCGGATCGCCCTGGAGGTGGCGTCCTTCGCCGCGACCCCCCATGTACGGACCTATCTGTACGCCGGGCGGGCGGTGGTGCGCGCCGCCCACGGTGAGCGGGAGGAGGCGCTGGCCGACCTGCAGGCCGCGGAGCGCTCCTACGCCGCCGAGCCGGGCGGCGACGACGCGCCGGGCCCCTGGACCCGGTACGCGCCGGAGGCCTTCCACTACCAGCGGGGCGAGGTGCTGCTGTCGCTGGGCGACCGGGCGGCGGCCGTCCGGGCATTCGAGGAGTCCCTGGCCGCGCGCCCGCCGGACCATCACATCGCGCATGTCCTCACCCAGGCCCAGTTGGCCGAGACCCTGCTGCCGCTGGGCGAGCTGGAGAGGGCGCTGGACCGGTGCCGGGAGCTCTTCGCGCACTACCCGTACACCTCCTCGCGGCGCACCACCGCCTCCCTGACGTCGCTGCACCGGACGCTGGCCCCCTATCGGCGGCACCCGCGCGTCCGCGAGGTCCGCGACCGCCTCGCGCGCCTGACCCGGCCGGCCGCGGAGAGCACCGGCTGACCGCGCCACGCGGTGGCCGACGCGGAGGTGGGGGCCCGGCCCGGTCACGGGACCCCGCCGGCCGCCCGCGCGAGGATGGCGGCCATGGACAGCGGCGGCCCGGACGGCGGGCAGCGGGCGACGGCGGAGACGGCGCGCGTCACCGTCATCGGGGTCGGCAACACCTTCCGCGGGGACGACGGCGCCGGACCGGCGGCCGTCGCCCGGCTGCGGGCCCGGACGCCCCCCGACGGGACCCCGGCAGGCGTGCGCACGGTGTGCTGCGACGGCGATCCGGCCCGGCTGATCGACCTGTGGGCGGATGCCGCACTGGCGGTGGTGGTGGACGCGGCACGCGCCCGGCCGACGTGTCCGGGGCGCATCCACCGGCTGGAGCCGGGCCCGGACACGACCTGGCCGGCGCACACCACCAGCAGTCACGGGCTCGGTCTGGGATACGCGGTGGCGCTGGCCCGGACGCTCGGCAGGCTGCCGGGACGGCTCGTGGTCTACGCGGTCGAAGGAGCGGACACCTCCCTGGGCGAGGGACTGACCCCGGCGGTCGCCGCGGCCCTCGACCCGCTCGTGGAGCGGGTCCGCGCGGAGATCGCCCGCGCGGCCGCGGCCCTGCCGGACGGACGGCGGCAGTGATCCCGAGAACCCCGCGGGAGGCTCCGGAGCCAGGCCGGGTACGCCGCCGCGCCACCGGCGGCGGACGCGGCACACGGGCACGCGGGCGCACCCTGCGCAGCGCCCGGCGCGTCCCCGTGCGGGAAGGGGGCGCCGTGGTCAGGCTGGGGGCAGCACATCCACCGAACGGCAGGAGCAGCGATGGCCGCCGCGCCGGCACCCCCGGACACCGAGGAAACGCGCTGCGTGCTGGACCGCGAGGGCATCGATGCCCTGGTGCGGGAGCTGCGGGCCGAAGGGCGCACGGTGGTCGGGCCCACCGTGCGGGACAGCGCCATCGTGCTGGACGAACTCGCCGGTGCCGGGGAGCTGCCCTGGGGATGGGGGGTGGAGCTGGAGGCGGGCCACTACCGGATCGTGCGGCGGACCGACGGCGCGGCGTTCGCCCACAGCGCGGGGCCGCAGTCCTGGAAGAACTTCCTCCACCCCGAGCGGGTGCGGCAGTGGACGGCCGACCGGGCACCGGACGGAGCGATGACGGTACGGGAGGAACGTCCCTCGCCCGTCTCCTTCGCGTTCCTGGGCGTACGCCCCTGCGACCTGAGCGCCGTGCGGATCCAGGACCGGGTGATGACCGGCGGCCGGCACCGGGACGACACCTACCGGGAGCGCCGCACCGGCGCGTTCCTGATCGTCGTGGAGTGCACCGAACCGGGCGCCACCTGCTTCTGCGTCTCCATGGACACCGGACCCGCCGCCCACCCCGGCTACGATCTGGCGCTGACCGAGGTGGTGGATGCCGCGGGCCACCGCTTCCTGGCCCGTGCCGGGACACGGGAGGGCGCTGAGCTGCTGCGGCGGCTGCCGCAGCGTCCGGCCGACGAGGCGACGAGCGGTGCGGCGCGCCGGAGCGTCGAGGACGCCGCCGGACGGATGGGCCGCACGATGCCTCCCGCGAGCCTGCGGGAGCTGATGGCGGGCAGCCTGGACGCCGCACGCTGGGACGACGTCGCGGCGCGTTGCCTCACCTGCGGCAACTGCACGATGGCCTGCCCCACCTGCTTCTGCACCACCAGCGAGGACGTCACCGACCTGACGGGAGATCACGCCGAGCGCTGGCGGCGCTGGGAGTCCTGCTACGACCTGGACTTCTCCCATCTGCCGGGCGGCTCGGTCCGTGCCTCGCCGCGCAGCCGCTACCGGCAGTGGCTCACGCACAAGCTGGGGACGTGGTGGGACCAGTTCGGCAGCTCCGGATGCGTGGGATGCGGCCGCTGCATCGTCTGGTGCCCGGTCGGCATCGACATCACCGAGGAGGCGCACGCGCTGCACCAGGAGCGGCAGCAACACCAGGACGGTCGAGCGGACGGTGCGCGGTGAAGCACCCCGGGGTACTGGCAGCGCTGCGCGAGGGCCCCCGCACCCGCCTGCTGGCGCTGGGCCGCGAGGTGTCCTTCGGCGCCGGGACCCGGATCTTCGAGGAGGGCGAGCGGGCCGACCGGTTCTGGATCATCCGCAACGGAACCGTGAGCCTCGACATCCACGTCCCCGGCCGCCCCGCGGCGGTGGTCGACACGCTGGGCCCCGAGCGGCTGCTGGGCTGGTCCTGGCTGTGCCCGCCGCACCAGTGGCACCTGGGCGCCGAGGCCGTCGGGCGGGTGCGCGCCTGGGAGTTCGACGCGGCGGAGGTGCTCTCGCTGTGCGAGGGCGACCACGAACTCGACCACGAACTGCTCAGCTACGTGGTGGAGGTGATCGGCCGGCGGCTGCGCGCCGCCCGCACCCGGCTGCTCGACCTCTACGGCCCCTACGGAAGCGGACCCCAGCCGTGACCGCGGCTCCCCTCCCCTATCGCGTGGTGGGCAACCGGGCCGAGAGCGCCGACACCCGGACCCTGGAGCTGGAGCCGGCCGGGGAGGCACTGACGGGCTTCCGCCCCGGCCGGTTCGCGATGCTCTACGCCTTCGGGGTCGGCGAGATCCCGGTGTCGGTCGCGGGGCTGCGGGACGGCGTGCTCACCCACACCGTCCGGGGCGTGGGTGCGGTCTCCCGGGCACTGTGCGCGGTGCGGCCCGGCGACCAGGTGGGAGTGCGCGGGCCGTTCGGTACGGAGTGGGACCTGCCGTCTGCGGACGGGGACCTGCTGGTGGTGGCGGGCGGTATCGGTCTGGCGCCGCTGCGGCCGCTGGTGCGGGCCGCACTGTCCGAGCCGGGGGCGCACGGCAGGCTGAACGTCCTGATCGGCGCCCGCACTCCGCAGGACCTGCTGTACCGGGACGAACTGGCCGCCTGGGGGCGGCCGTACTGCGGCGTGACGGTGGACCGTCCCGCCCCGGGCTGGGAGGGCGGGGTGGGCGTGGTGACCGCGCTGCTCGACCAGGCTTCCTTCACCCCGCAAGACACGACGGCCTTCCTCTGCGGCCCGGAGGTCATGATCCGGGCCACCGCCCGTGAACTGCGGCACCGCGGCGTGCCGGCGCAGCGTATCCGGATCTCCCTCGAACGCAACATGCACTGCGCCACCGGTCACTGCGGCCACTGCCAGCTCGGGCCGCTGCTGCTGTGCCGGGACGGCCCGGTGGTCGGCTACGACCGGGCGGAGCCCCTGCTCGCCGTACGGGAGCTGTGAGATGACCGGGTCCGAGCGCCCACGCCTGGGCGTCTTCAAGTTCGCCTCCTGCGACGGCTGCCAACTGACCCTGCTGGACTGCGAGGAGGAACTGCTCCCCCTGGCGGCCGAGCTGGAGATCGCGCACTTCGCCGAGGCGTCGAGCGACGTCCGGCCCGGGCCCTACCAGCTCGCGCTGGTCGAGGGCTCGGTCTCCACTCCCGAGCATCTCGAACGCGTCCGCCGCATCCGCGCCGAGTCCCGCCACCTGGTGACGATCGGCGCGTGCGCGACGGCGGGAGGCATCCAGGCGCTGCGCAACTCCGCGGCCGGCGACGCCTTCCGCGCGACGGTCTACGCGGAGCCCGAGTACATCGAGAGCCTCGCCACGTCCACGCCCATTTCGGCGCATGTGCCCGTCGACTTCGAGCTTCGGGGCTGTCCGATCGACCGGGGGCAGCTCCTGGAGGTCATCACCTCCTTCCTGGCCGGCCGCCGCCCGGACATCCCCGATCACAGCGTGTGCTTCGCCTGCAAGCGCCGCGGCACCACCTGCCTGCCCGTCGCGCGCGGCATCCCCTGCCTGGGGCCGGTGACGCACGCCGGGTGCGGTGCCCTGTGCCCGGCCTACGGACGCGGCTGCTACGGGTGTTTCGGGCCGTCCGCCTCCACGAACCTGCCCGCCATGATCCCGCTGCTGCGCAGCGACGGGATGAGCGACGGGGACATCGTGCGCTTCCTGCACACCTACAACGTCGAGGACTTCGCCGCGCTCGAACCGCCCGGCGTACTGGAGGAGGACGGCTGAGCAGTCGTCCCGCCCCACGACAGCCGGTCTCCCGGGGCACGCGTCGGCGCACCCCGGGCGGCCGGGAAGAAGGACGGAGCAGCCATGGCGGAAAGCGGTACACGGGTACTGAGCGTGGGCGCCTCGCCCGCGTCGAGGGCGAGGGCGCCCTCCGGCTGCGCGTCAGCGGCGACAGGGTCACCGAGGCGCGGCTGAGCATCTACGAACCGCCCCGGTTCTTCGAGGCGTTTCTGCGCAACCGCCGGTACACCGAACCTCCGGACCTCACCTCGCGGGTGTGCGGGATCTGCCCGGTCGCCTACCAGACCAGCGCCTGCCACGCGATCGAGGACGCGTGCGGTGTCGCCGTGCGCGGACAGCTCGCCGCGCTGCGGCGCCTGCTCTACTGCGGCGAGTGGATCGAGAGCCACAGTCTGCACATCCATCTGCTGCACGCGCCCGACTTCCTCGGGGTCGACAGCGCCCTGGAGGTGTCCCGTCGGCACCGCGCGGCCATCGAGCGGGGGCTGCGGCTCAAGCAGGCGGGAAACAGCATTCTGGAGGTCCTCGGGGGCCGCTCCGTCCATCCGGTCAACGTCCGGGTCGGCGGCTTCCACCGGGTCCCCTCGCGGGCCGAACTCCGCCCGCTGGCCGAGCGGCTGGCGCGTGCAAGAGAGGACGCGCTGGCCGCCGTGGCCTGGGTGGCCGGCTTCGACTTCCCCGAAGCGGAGTGCCGTGCCGATCTGTTCGCCCTGGCGGAACCGGGCACCTACGCCATCGAGCGCGGTGTCCCCACCGTGCTGCCGTACGGGGGTGAGGAGCGGCGCAGGTCGTTCCCGCTCGCCGAGTTCGGCGCGCATGTCGTCGAGGAGCAGGTGCCCCACTCCACTGCGCTGCAGGCCCGGTTGGACGGCGGCCGGCATCTCACCGGAGCACTGGCCCGGTACGCGGTCAGCGGACATCTGCTGCCTCCCGCGGTGCGGGAGGCAGCCCGGGCGGCCGGGCTGCCTGATCCGGCGTCGGGTGAGGTCTGCCGCAACCCGTTCCGCAGCATCGTCATCCGCGCGGTCGAGGTCCTCTACGCCGTGGAGGAGGCGCTGCGCCTGATCGAGTGCTACGAGCCGCCCGCGCGCGCCGCCGAGGAGGTCGCACCGCGGGCGGGCACCGGCCACGGGGCCACCGAGGCGCCGCGCGGGCTGCTGTACCACCGCTACGGCCTCGACCGGGACGGGCTGGTCACCGATGCGAGCCTCGTCCCGCCCACCTCGCAAAACCAGGGTGCCGTCGAGGAGGAGCTGCGCCTGCTCGTCCAGCAGCGGCTGGCCCGCGGGGAGGCCGCGGACGCCGAACTGGCGGGGCTGTGCGAGCGCGCCGTCCGCAACCACGACCCCTGCATCTCCTGCTCCGCGCACTTCCTGGACCTCACGGTGCTGCGGGAGCGGGAAGCGGACCGGCCGGCCGCCTCGTCAGGGCGCGTCGGCGGACTCGGGCCGGGCGACACACAGCGCCCAGATGACGAATCCGTAGAGGGCGATCAGCACGACTGACCAGACCGGGTAGTAGGGCAGCGACAGGAAGCTGCTCACCAGGAGCAGACCGGCGATGGCGACTCCGGCGACCCGGGCCCAGAGCGTGAACCTGAAGAGGCTCAGCCCGGTCATCAGGGCCACGATGCCGAGCGCGAGATGGATCCAGCCCCAGCCCTCCACATTGAACTCGAAGACGTAGTCGGGCGTGTTCACGAAGACGCTGTCGTTGGCGATGGCCATGATGCCGCGGAGGATGCCGAGCACCCCGCCGATGACGAGCATCACCGCGGCGAACGTCGCTATACCGGCCGCCAGCGGCTCCCGGTGCGATGCGGGGTGTTTCACAGCCTGTGTCATGAGTACTCCTCGGTTGCTCGGCCGGTGCGGCCGACTCGGATGTCACGCCAGGATCAGTACGACGAAGAGCAGGCACACGATGATGTTGACCAGCCAGCTGTTGTTGTTCATCCAGTCGCGCAGGCCGGGCATCGCGGACGCGGCCCGACGGCCCAGGAGGACGCGCAGCAGCAGCGGGGTGGCGGCGACCAGGGTGGTGAGGGCGATGAACGGCAGCGCGTCGACGAACGAGCTGTGGCCCTGGTCCAGGTGGACGCCGACGGTGAGCATCACCATCAGGTCGGAGGGCATCAGCAGCACGACCAGCAGGCCCGTCTCGAACGCCTTCCGGGTGTCGGCCGACATCAGCGCGTGCAGCCACTTCGGCGGCTCGACGGTCTCCCGTTTCCGCCAGTTCCGCAGCGCGGCCAGGATCAGCAGGGCCACCAGCACGTACTGGATCACCCGGCCGACGGAGCTCTTGTCCCCCGAGCTTCCGAAGTCGACGGCGCCGCCCAGCGCCGTGGCGATCCCGAGCATGATCGCCACGCCCAGCGACGTGGCGATCAGCACTCCCGTCACGAAGCCCAGGGAGACCCGCACGGCCCGTTGCGCCGTGGCCAGAATGACGGCCGACATGATCTGAGGTCCCGCCATCATGGTGATGGCCAGTGGCAGAATCTTCAGACTGTCCATAGGAAACGCCATCCGTGCAGGTGCTGACGACAGCAGTCGCGTGCCTGCTGCGCAGGCCCTGACGCGGCTCCCCTCCGCTCTTGCGGTTCGCCCTCAATTGGACCAGTGCCACCGTCAGCCGCATCCGAACGTAGTCCGAACGGGTGAAACAGACGGTCGACCGGACCGTGCCGGGGCCTCCGGTGGGGGCGGCGCCGCGGGGCAGCCGGGACGAGTGCGACGACCTGGTCACTCTTCGTCCAGGCCGCTCCCCCGGGTAGAATACCTGGAGGGGTATCGGACGGGGTTGGGGAACGGAGTTGCCGTGGAACTGTCGATGGCGGCCGAGGAGCTCAAGGCCGTGGTCAACCGGCTGCGCCGGGCGCAGGGGCAGATCGCCGGAGTGATCAGGATGATCGAGGAAGGGCGGGACTGCGAGGACGTGGTCACCCAGCTCGCGGCCGCCTCCCGGGCGCTGGACCGGGCGGGTTTCGCCATCATCGCCACCGGTCTGCAGCACTGCCTGACCGATACGGACCTGGCCGAGGGCGAGGACCGCGAACAGCTGCGGGCCCGCCTGGAGAAGCTCTTCCTCTCCCTGGCCTGAGGCGCCGGCCACGCTCCCCGGCACCGCCCGACGCCCGCGGCCGGTCGGCGTGTCCTCGCGCTCCACCCGGGGACCCGGTGGGATACAAGGAGACCACCGCACCCCGCCGGACCCAGCCGAGGAGTTCCCGTGCCCTACGACCGCACTGTCACTCTCGACGCCGACTTCGCCACCGCGGTGGCCGCCGTCCGCGCGGCGCTCGCGGAGGAGGGGTTCGGCATCCTCAGCGAGATCGACGTCCGCGCGACGCTGAAGGCGAAACTCGACCACGACATGGAGGACTACCTGATCCTCGGCGCCTGCAACCCGCCCCTGGCCCGGCAGGCGCTGGCGGCGGACCGCAGCATCGGCCTGCTCCTGCCGTGCAACGTGGTCGTCCGGCGCGACGGCGACCGTACGGTCGCGCAGGCACTGGACCCGGGCACCATGGTCACCCTCACCGGGCTGCCCGCGCTGGAGCCCGTGGCCTCGGAGGCCACCAGGCGCCTGGACGCCGCCCTCGCCGCACTGCCCGGCATCGGCTGAGCACCTCCGGGCAGCGGCGCCGGCCCGGACGGCCTCTGGCGCCGCGCGAAAACGGCGGGTACCCCCACGGTGACGGCCGTGCGGGTACCCGCCGTAGTCATCCGGAACGCCGCCGGCTCGGCGGGGGACTTACTTGGGGGGCATCAGCACGGTGTCGATGATGTGGACGGTGGCGTTGGCGGTCTTCACGTTGCCGCAGCCGATCTTGGCGTCGTCGTTGACCGTGTAGGAGTCCCCGGAACCCTTGGTGGTGAGCTTCTGCTTCTCCAGGGTCGCGTACTCCCCGTCCTTCAGCTCGGGCTTGCCCAGCGGCTTGCCGACCACGTGGTAGGTCAGCACCTTGGTCAGCATCTTCTTGTCGTTGAGCACCTTCTCCAGGTCGGCCTTCGGGATCTTGTCGAAGGCGTCGTTGGTCGGCGCGAACACGGTGATGTTCTCGCTGCTGTTGAGGGTGTCGACCAGTCCGGCCTTCTTGACGGCGGAGACCAGCGTGGAGAGCTCGGGGTTGTTGGAAGCGGCAGTCGCGACCGGGTCCTGCGCCATGCCCTTGAAGCTGCCCTTGCCGGTCTCGGGCACAGAGGCGCAGGCCGGACCGAAGGTGTCCATGGCCATGTCATCGCCACTGTCCTGCTTGTCGCTCTTCTCGCTCTTGTCGCTCTGCTTCTGCTCGCTCTTGCTCCCCTCGGACTTGTCGCCACCGCTGTCGTCACTGCCGCAGGCGGCCAGCCCGAACGGAAGCACGAGGGCGGCGGTGGCGGCCAGCAGAGCGTGACGGGTGCGATTGCGGTTCATTCTTCACTCCTACGTGGATGATGGTGCGGTTGCGGATGCGGATCACGGGCGTGACCCGCGGGATTCGCCCGGCGCCGGAGGGATCCGGCGCGTGCGACGAGCGGTTCAGGTCACGTTGACCACCACCGAGTGGCGCCCGGTGGCACCGTCGGGAACTGTGCCGACCCGGTCCGCGGTCTGGGTGCGGCCCTTCTTGTCGGTGGCACGGACCTGGAGGGTGTGGGAGCCGGGTTCGGCGTCCCATTCCCACAGCCACTGGCGCCAGGTGTCCTGGCTGTCCTCCTCGGCCAACTGCGCGGTCCGCCAGGGCGCGTCGTCCACCCGGACCTCAACACGGGCTATGCCGCGGTGCTGCGCCCAGGCCACCCCGGCCACCGCGACCTTGCCGGAGCGGACGTCGGCGAGCGGCCCGGGGGTGTCGATACGGGACTGGATCTTGATGGGCGCCTCGCGGGCCCAGCCGCGCTTGACCCAGTAGACGTCCATGTCCTCGAAGCGGGTGAGCTCCAGCTCGCGCAGCCACTTGCAGGCCGACACATAGCCGTACAGGCCCGGGACCAGCATGCGCACCGGGAAGCCGTGCTCGAAGGGCAGCGGCTCGCCGTTCATGCCCACCGCGAGCATCGCGTCGCGCCCGTCCATGACGGTCTCCACCGGGCTGCCGAGGGTCATTCCGTCCTCGGAGCGGGCCACCAGCTGGTCGGCAGGCCCGCCCTTGGACGGGGGACGGACCCCCGCCTCGCGCAGCAGCGGAGCCAGCGGGACGCCCAGCCAGCGCGCGTTGCCGACGTAGGATCCGCCCACCTGGTTCGAGACGCAGGTCATGGTGATGTCCCGCTCGATCAGGCCGCGTTCGAGCAGGGCGGCGAAGTCGAGGGTCACCGGCCGGGACACGCCCTCGCCGTGGATGCGCAGGCTCCAGTCCCCGGTGGTCAGACGCGGGACCCGCAGCAGGGTGTCCACCCGGTAGAAGCGGGAGTTGGAGGTGATGAAGTCACCCAGCCCCGCCACCTGGAGTTCGGCACCCCGGGGCACGGGAGCCGCGCGGGAGGCAGGCGCGGGCAGCGTCACGGCCTCCCGGGACGCCTCCGCCGCGGCGCCGCGTGCGGCCCCCAGGAAACGGCCCAGCCAGCCGGCACCGGTCGCGGTGACGGCCACCGCCCCCGCGGCGAGGACAAAGCCGCGGCGGCCGGTCGGAGCCACTCGTCCCACCGGACCGGCGAGCACCGGGCCGGCGCCGTCCGGGTCCCCGCGCAGGAAGGCGATCAGAAGGTGGAGCACCGCGGCTCCGGCCACCGCCCCCACCAAGGAGGGCACCACATCGGTGTACTCCCCCTCGGGGCGGCCGAGCGCGGTCACGGCACCGACGACGCCGAACAGCAGCACGCCGCCCACGCCGGCCCTCCGGTACCGCAGCGAGACGACACCGAGGGCCGCCGCGCACAGCGCCAGCACCACGGCCATGCCGAGCTGGAGGACGAACTTGTCGTCGCTGCCGAAGGTGCGGATCGCCCAGTCCTTGACCGGAGTCGGCGTCGCATCGATCGCCGCGCCGCCCACGACCACCAGCGGGCCGCTGCGCGGCCGCACGGCCGCGGCCACCAACTCGGCGACCGCCAGCGCGGCGTAGCCGGCCAGCAGGCCGCACAGTCCCGCCAGCCCCGCACGGGCCGCCCGCGCGGTGGGCATGCGCGGCGATGCGGGATGCTGCCCGCCGGCCGAGGTCTCTTCCGTCTCACTCACGCCCCTGCTTCGGGTCCCGGAGCACGGTGGATTGGTCGACCCGCGAAAAGAATGAATCTTTTCCCGGGAGCTGACGCCAGGGTGCGGATTTCCCCGTCCGGGCCAATCCGCCCCGCGCACAGCTTCGAATCCCATTCGGCTACCCGGCCCGGGTGGTGTCCGGACGAGCGCCCACACGCGCGACGAGGAAGGGAGCGGCATGGCGGCACAGCGGCGGAGGACGGCCGTGATCGGCAGCGGGATCGCGGGACTGACGGCGGCCTGGCTGCTGCGCACCACCGACGAGGTGACCCTCTTCGAGGCCGACGACCGGCTCGGCGGGCACACCCACACCCATGAGGTCGTCACCGCGGACGGCCGCCCGCTGCCCGTGGACTCCGGGTTCATCGTCCACAACACGCGCACCTATCCCCTGCTCACCCGGCTGTTCGGCGAACTCGGCGTGACCACGCAGGAGTCGGAGATGAGCATGTCGGTGCAG
Organism: Streptomyces sp. AA1529; assembly: GCF_000280905.1. Classification (GTDB taxonomy): domain Bacteria; phylum Actinomycetota; class Actinomycetes; order Streptomycetales; family Streptomycetaceae; genus Streptomyces. The sequence continues at coordinate 27,785 of NZ_ALAP01000092.1, forward strand.
TGCCGGGGCTGCGGACTGGAGTACGCCGGGGCCAAAGGGCCCGGCGGGCTGTTCCCCCGCCCCGGGCACCTGCTGCGCGGCCGGTATCTGCGGATGCTCACCGAGATCCCCGTCTTCCACCGGCGGGCCCTGCGGACCCTGGCCGCGGAGGACGACCTGCCGGCGGGCGGCTCTCCGCAGACCCTGGGCGCCTTCGTGCGCGGCGGCGGTTTCTCCCCCTACTTCACCTCCCACTACCTGGCGCCCCTGGTCTCGGCCGTGTGGTCCTGCGCGCCGGACACCGCCCTGCAGTACCCGGCGCGCTATCTCTTCCGCTTCCTGTCCCAGCACGGAATGCTCGGCATCGGCGGCTCACCGGTGTGGCGCACCGTCACCGGCGGCTCGCACACCTATGTGCAGCGGATCGCCAAGGAACTGCCCGACATCCGCACCTCGGCGCCGGTCCGCGCGGTACGCCGGCACTCCACCGGGGGCGCCGGGGCCGAGATCGTCACCGCGGACGGTCACGAGCACCACTACGACAAGGTCGTCCTGGCCGTCCACGCGGACCAGGCACTGCGGGTGCTGGAGCGGCCCACCGAGGACGAGAAGCGGGTGCTCGGCGCCTTCCGCTGGTCCCGCAACCCGGCACTGCTGCACACCGACAGCACGGTGCTGCCGCGCTCACCGGGTGCGGGGGCGAGCTGGAACTACCGGATGCCGGACTGCACGGCACCGCCCGGCCGGGTACGGGTCAGCTACGACATGACCCGGCTGCAGCACCTCGCGGCGCCGGACCGGTACGTGGTCTCCCTAGGCGAGGGTGAGCACATCGACCCGGGCCGGGTGCTGGCGCGGATGGTCTACGAGCACCCCGTCTACACACCGGAGTCGGTCGCCGCGCAGCGCAGGCTGCCGCAGCTCGAGAGCGGACCCGTGGTGTACGCGGGCGCCTGGCACGGCTGGGGCTTCCACGAGGACGGCTGCCGCTCCGGCGTCGCCGCGGCGCGCTCCCTGGGCGTGCGCTGGTGACCGGGCGCACCTCGGCCCGCCTGCCGGACGGACGCGCACCGGCGCGCCGGGAGGCGTGCACACCGGCCCTCTACCGATGCGTGATCTCCCACACCCGGCTCCGCCCGCTGCGCCACTCCTTCCGCCAGGGCACCTATCTGTGGTTCGTGGACCCGGAGCGTCCGCCCCGGCTGCCGCGGCCGCTGCGCGGCCTGGCCCGGTTCGAGGCGCGGGACCACTTCGGCGGTACCGCGCCGAGCATCCGCGCCGGACTCGACCGGTTCCTGACCGCGCACGGCATCGCCCTCGGCGGCGGCCGGGTGCGCATGCTGACCTCCGCCCGGGTCCTGGGCCACGTGTTCAACCCGCTCACCCTCTACTGGTGCCGGCCCGCGGACGGGTCGCCGGAGTGCGTCGTCGCCGAGGTGCACAACACCTACGGCGAGCGGCACTGCTATCTGCTGCACCCCGACCCGGAGGGCCGCGCCGAGGTCCCCAAGGACTTCTACGTCTCGCCGTTCTTCGCCGTGGACGGCGTCTACCGGATGCGGCTGCCCGAACCGGGCGACCGGCTGCGGCTCGGGGTGCAGCTGCGGCACGGGGACGACACCTCCTTCGTCGCCACCGTCACCGGGCGGCACCGGCCCGGGACGGCCGGGCAGTTGCTGCGGACCGCTGTCCGCCACCCCTGGCCGACCGCGGCCACCACGGCCGGTATCCGGCTGCACGGCATCCGCCTGTGGCTGCGCGGGCTGCCGGTGCGCCCCCGTCCCCGAAATTCCCGACAGAAAGGACTGTCTTGACCCTACACGCCTCCCCCGCCGTCCCCTCCACGCACAGCGTGGACCCTGTCCGATGGCCCGACGTGGCCGCGGTGCCGCGCTCCTCGTGGATGCGTACAGCAGTCACCCAGCGCCTGCTGCGCCGGGCCCTGGGCGAGCTGCCGCTGCGCGTACGGCTTCCGAGCGGCGAGCAGTGGGGGCGGGGCGGACCGCTGATGGAACTGCACGACCCCACCGCCTTCCACCGCCGCGTCGGCCGGTTCGGACTGATCGGGTTCGGTGAGTCGTACATGGCCGGCGAGTGGGACACACCCGACCCGGTCGGTCTGCTGTCCGTCTTCGCCGAGCACGCCGACCGGCTGCTGCCCCCGTCGCTGCAGCGGCTGCGCCATCTGTGGGCGCCGCGCAAGCCCGCCGCCGAGCGCAACACCGTCGCCGGTTCGCGCGCCCACATCAGCCACCACTACGACCTGTCCAACGAGCTGTTCGCCCTCTTCCTGGACGAGACCCTCAGCTACTCCGCCGGCCTCTTCCGCAGCCTGCCGGCCGACCAGGAGGCCCTGGCTCCCGCGCAGCGCCGCAAGGTCGACCACATGCTCGACCTGGCCGACGTGGGGCCCGGCACCCGGCTGCTGGAGATCGGTACCGGGTGGGGCGAACTGGCGCTGCGGGCCGCCCGCAGAGGCGCCGAGGTGGTCAGCGTCACCCTCTCCCAGGAACAGCTCGACGTGGCCCGGCGCCGGGTCGAGGAGGCCGGACTGAGCGACCGCGTCTCCGTCCGGCTGCACGACTACCGGCAGGTGCGGGGGTCCTTCGACGCCGTCGTCAGCGTGGAGATGATCGAGGCCGTCGGCGCGGAGCACTGGCCGGTCTACCTCGGTGCGCTCGACCGGCTGCTGGTACCCGGCGGCCGGGCCGCGCTCCAGGCCATCACCATGTCGCACCAGCGGATGCTGGCCACCCGCAACACCTGGACGTGGATACACAAATACATCTTCCCCGGCGGGCTGATCCCCTCCCGCGAGGCACTCACCCGCATCGCCCACGAGGAGACCGCGCTGTGCCTGGCCCGGTACGACCGGCGCGGTCCGCACTACGCCGAGACCCTGCGGCTGTGGCGGGAGCGGTTCGCCGAGCACACGGCGGAGGTCTCCGCGCTCGGCTTCGACGCCGTCTTCCGCCGCATGTGGGATCTCTACCTCGCCTACTCGGAGGCCGGGTTCCGCACCGGGTACCTGGACGTCCAGCAACTGCTCTTCATCAAGGACGGAGCCACCGCACCGTGATCCAGCTCGTCTCCCGTACCGGCGCCGCACAGCGCCTGGCCGCCGTCGCCGAGGAGTTCCTCGGCGGCGCACTGCCGTTCCGGCTGCGGGCCTGGGACGGCAGCGAGGCCGGACCCTCCGGCGCCCCGCTGGTCGTCCTGCGCTCGCGGACGGCGCTGCGGCGGCTGCTGTGGCAGCCCGGCGAACTCGGTCTGGCCGACGCCTACATCAGCGGCGACCTGGAGGTCGTGGGCGACCCGGCGGACGCACTCGCCGCCCTCTGGCAGGCCGCGCGGGCGCGCGGTCTGAGCCGGCCGCGGCTCACGGCCCGGCAGTGGGCGGAGGCGGCTGCGCTGCTGGTGCGGCTCGGCGCGGTCGGTCCGCCGCCGCGCCCGCCGGGCCGACGCGCCAGGCAGGGCGGCACGCTGCACAGCGTGGCCCGGGACCGCAGCGCCATCAGCCACCACTACGACCTGTCCAACGACTTCTACGAGCTCCTGCTCGACGAGACGATGGCCTACTCCTGCGGCTACTGGAGGCAGCTGCCCGGCACCGAGGGCTACGGGCCGGCCCAGTCCCAGTACGACAAGCTGGATCTGATCTGCCGCAAACTGGCGCTGCGCCCCGGGGCCCGGCTGCTCGACATGGGATGCGGCTGGGGTTCGCTGACGGTGCACGCGGCCGAGCACTTCCAGGCGCAGGTCACTGCCGTGACCCTCTCCGCCGAGCAGGCGCGCCACACCCGGGAGCGCGTAAGGGCCCGCGGGCTGGAGGACCGGGTGCGGGTGCGGCACTGCCACTACCGCGACCTGCCCGACGGCGGATTCGACGCGGCGGCCACCGTCGAGATGGGCGAGCACGTGGGTGCGGACGCCTACCCGCACTTCGCCGCGCGACTGCGGCACGCGCTCGCTCCGCGCGGCAGGCTGCTGGTGCAGCAGATGTCCCGGGGCGCCGACGCACCGGGCGGTGGACCGTTCATCGAGACGTACATCGCCCCCGACATGCACATGCGGCCCCTCGGGGAGACCGTCGCGCTGCTGGAGGAGGCGGGCCTGGAGGTCCGTGCCGCCACCTCGCTGCGGGAGCACTACGTGCACACCATCGACGCCTGGCGCGACACCCTGGAAGCACACTGGGACGCCGCCACGGCCCTGGTCGGAGCCCCCACGGCACGGCTGTGGCGGCTGTATCTGGCGGGCGGCCGGCTGGCCTTCGCCGAGCGGCGGATGGGCGTCGACCAGATCCTCGCCGTCCGGCCGGACGAGGACGGCCGCAGCGGGCTGGGCGCGAACCCGCTGGGCGGGCACGAGGGGACGTGGGGGACGTGGTCATGACCGGCGGCACCGACTGGTCCGCGCTGGGCGGGGACGTGTGGGCGACGGTCGCCGCCGTGGCCGCCGTCATGCTGCTCACCTTCGCCGTCGCCCTCCGCAAGGGCGTCCACCGCATCGTGGACGTCGCCTGGGGACTGGCGTTCGCGGCGGTGGCGCTCACCACGTGCGGGTTCTCCGCGGGCGAGGGCGATCCGACGCGCCGGGCGCTGGTCACCGCTCTCACCGTGGTGTGGGGACTGCGGCTGGCGGGGCACATCGCCGGCCGGGGGCGGGGCAAGGGCGAGGACCCGCGTTACGCGCGCATGCTCGACAAGGCACCGGGCAGCCGGAACGCCTACGCGCTGCGCAAGGTCTACCTGCTGCAGGGCGCACTCGTGCTGGTGGTGTCCCTCCCCGTGCAGGCGGGGCAGTACGCACACACCCCGCCCGGTCCCCTCGCCTGGGCGGGGTGCGCCGTGTGGCTGGTCGGGATGTTCTTCGAAACCGTGGGGGACGCCCAACTGGCCCGCTTCACCGCCCGGCCGGAGAACCGGGGCACCGTCATGGACCGGGGGCTGTGGTCGTGGACACGGCACCCGAACTACTTCGGGGGACTTCTGCGTGTGGTGGGGTCTGTACCTCGTGGCGGTGACCGACGGCGCGACGGCCCTCGCGGTGCTCGTCTCCCCGCTGTTGATGAGTGCGCTGCTGACCGTGGGCAGTGGAAAGCGCCTGCTGGAACAGCACATGGCCGAGCGGCCCGGCTACGCGGCCTACGCGGCGCGCACCAGCGGCTTCCTCCCCCGGCCGCCACGGCGGACGGCCGGCGGAAGGAGCTGACCGCCTCCGCACCCCGCGCCGGCGCGCGGGGTGCGGGGCGCGGGGACACGACGATCCGTCCCGTGCCTCCGGCACCGCCCGGTGCCACGGGTGCGGGTGCGGGAACCCCCTCCGGCCCCGGAAGAAGAGACGGCGGGCGGACCGCCGTGCCGCGGGCAACGCGCGCACGGCGGTCCGGGCCCGCGGCGGATCACGCCGGGAAGTCCACCAGCATCACCGGCTCGGAGGTGGGCTGCGGGGAGCCCCCGTCCGGCTCGACGGTGACCCCCATGCCGGAGGCACCGTCGAGTTTCCCTTCGAGCAGGGCCGCTTCGGAGCCGGAGCCGGGATGCATCAGGCCCGCCGGGCGCATCCGGCCGTCCTCGCTCAGCCACAGCTGGTAGACCTTGCCCTTCGGCGGCGCCGGCATCCCGGAGACCACCAGGGCCGCCCGGTTCTGCGACTGCGAGAGGACCACGGTGCTGGAGCCGCCGCCCGGCAGTTCGCCGCCGGAGACGGCTCTCGCGTCGGAGGCGGACAGCACCCGCGCGAGGGCCTCGGCCCGGTCCTGGGCCCGCTCGCTGCGCTGCCGCGCGTCCTGGGCCTCCTGATGCTGCCACACGGCGACCCCGCCCAGCGCCCCCGCGGCCGCGACGCACGCCGCGAGTGCCCAGATGTGCCAGGCCCGGCGCCGCCCGCGCGGCGCCCGGACGGCGACGTCCTCCTCCGCCGCCCGGCCTCCCGGCGACTCCTGACGCACCTCGCCGATCCGGCGCAGTACCCGTTCGCGCAGTTCCGCGGGGGGCTGCTCGGAGACGGCCTGGCCGAGCCGGGCGGCTGTGGCGCGCAGCTCGGCGACCTCCTGGGCGCAGAAGGAGCAGGCGCGCAGATGCTTCTCGAACTCGTCCCGCTCGTCCCCGGAGACGGCGTCCAACGCGTAGGCGCCGGTGAGGGTGTGCAGTTCCGCGGTCTTCATCCCTGCACCCCCAGGCAGTCCCGCAGCCGGATCAGGCCGTCCCGCAACCGTGTCTTGACCGTGCCGAGCGGCTGGGAGAGCAGCTCGGCGACCTCACGGTAGGTCAGACCCTTGTAGTAGGCCAGTGTCACGGACTGGCGCTGGATCTGAGTGAGCGTGCGCAGGCAGCGGCGCACCTGCTCCCGCTCCAGCCGCGCCTCGACCTGCTCGACGACATGGTCGTAGTCGCGGGAGCCGGAGAGCTGCGCCGCCCGCAGCTCCCGGTCGCTCGCGGACTGCTCGGACCGCACCCGGTCGACGGCGCGGCGGTGGGCGAGCGTCATCACCCAGGTCATCGCCGTTCCCTTGGCCGGGTCGAACCGGGCGGCCACTCGCCAGACCTCCACCAGCACCTCCTGGGTGACCTCCTCCGACTGCGAGGGGTCGCGCAGCACGGAGCGCACGAGCCCGAACACCGGACCGACCACTCTCTCGTACATGGCGGCGAAGGCGTCCTGATCGCCTCGCGCCACCTGGACCAACAGGTCACCCAGCTCGACGGGCCCCACCGCGGGGGACCCGAGGGCAGCGGCTTCATCCATCCGCCCTCACCCCCGGCGCTCCCGGCCCGGCCGGACGGTCACCGCGTGCGCGGCCTCGTACAGGAGACACGTTCTTCCCTTCTCGACACGACAGCTCCACCGCTGCTTCGGAGCCGGACGCCCGGCGGATTGGCCGGCGCCCGCACCGGGCGGCGGCACCGGCCCGCCCGGTGCCGCCGCAGACGTGTCGCGTGCTCCGGAGGGTATCCGTCACCGGGAGGATGCGGGGAAGCGGGCCGCAGCGGGTACCGCGCGTGGGGATCGTGGACCGGCCGAGGTGGAGGCAGAGGATGGCGGAGCAGCCGGCGGACGGGCGGCGGTGCCTGGTGACGGGCGCGACCGGCTACATCGGGGGGCGGCTGGTGCCCGGGCTGCTGGACGCGGGATACGCGGTGCGCTGCCTGGCGCGGTCGCCGGAGAAGCTGCGCGACCATCCCTGGGCCGATCGCGTCGAGGTGGCCGGCGGCGACCTCACGGACCGCGGCTCGACCGCGGCCGCGCTGCGCGGGATCGACGTCGCCTACTACCTGGTGCACTCGCTGGGCACCGGGAGCGGCTTCGAGGAGACCGACCGGATGGCCGCCCGCCTCTTCGCCGAGGAGGCCCGGACGGCCGGGGTGCGGCGGATCGTCTACCTCGGCGGGCTGGCACCCGCGGGGGTGGACGAGCGGGAGCTCTCGCCCCATCTGCGCTCCCGCGCCGAGGTCGGCCGGATCCTGCTGGAGTCGGGCGTGCCGACGGCGGTGCTGCGTGCCGCGGTCATCATCGGCTCCGGTTCGGCCTCCTTCGAGATGCTGCGATATCTCACCGAACGGCTGCCGCTGATGGTCACCCCGAGCTGGGTGCGCACCCGGATCCAGCCCATCGCCGTACGGGACGTGCTGCGGTATCTGGTCGCTGCCGCGGCACTGCCGGCCGGTCTCAACCGCACCTTCGACATCGGCGGTCCGGACGTGCTCACCTACCGGGACATGATGCTGCGCTACGCGTCCGTGGCGGGGCTGCCCAGGAGGCTGATCCTTCCCGTCCCGGTACTCACCCCGGGCCTGTCCAGCCACTGGATCGGGCTGGTCACCCCCGTGCCGCCCGCCGTGGCACGGCCACTGGCCGAGTCGCTGCGGCACGAGGTCGTCTGCCGCGAGAACGACATCGTGCGGTACCTCCCGGGACCGCCGCAGCAGCCGCTGCCCTTCACCCGCGCGGTGGAGCTGTCGCTGCGACGGGTCCGCGACCAGGAGGTGACCACCCGCTGGTCCTCGGCCTCCGTGCCCGGCGCCCCCAGCGATCCGCTGCCCACGGACCCCGACTGGGCCGGCGGCACTCTGTACACCGACCGGCGCGCCCGCCGGGTGTCCGCCTCTCCGGACGCGCTGTGGCGGGTCGTGGAGAGCATCGGCGGGGAGAACGGCTGGTACTCCTTCGACCCGCTCTGGGCTGCGCGCGGCTGGCTGGACCGGCTGCAGGGCGGAGTGGGGCTGCGCCGCGGCCGGCGCGACCCGGGACGGCTGCGGGTCGGCGACTCGCTGGACTTCTGGCGGGTGGAGGAGGTGCGGCCGGGCGAGCTGCTGCGGCTGCGCGCCGAGATGCGGCTGCCCGGACGGGCCTGGCTGGAGATGTACGTCGACCGGACCGCGGACGGCCGTACCCGCTACCGGCAGCGCGCGCTCTTCCGCCCGCACGGCCTGGCGGGCCATCTGTACTGGTGGAGCGTCGCCCCGTTCCACACCGTGCTCTTCGAGGGCATGGCCCGCAACATCGCCCGGGCCGCCGAGCAGGGCACCGGGGACCGGCCCGCCGGCCGGAGCACTGGACGTCGCCGCCTGCTTTCCCGCCGCCGTCGGCGGTAGCTCTCTCCGGTCCGGGCGGAAACCGGGGATCGCCGGGAGCAGGTGGCGGGGCGGTGACCCGATCGGCGGCGCCCCGGTGGCGCGGCTCGCGCCGCCCTGCTGACCTGGAACAGACGGCTCACGAGCCGCGAGACGCAGACGGCACGCCGCGCCGGGCGGCGGGGTGGAGGTCGGGGACGATGCACAGCGAGGGGCCGGAGCCGGACGGCAGCGGCGCGGACGCCGCGGGCCCGCACCAGGACTCCTTCACGAACCGCTGTGCCGTGCGCCGCGAGCAACTGGGCCTGTCCCGGGACGAGGTGGCCCGCCGTGCGGGCATGTCGGTTGCCTATCTCGACCGGCTGGAGTCCCTGAGCGACGACTTCGATCCGGCCGCCCTGATCCGCCTCGCCGCCGTCCTCGACCTCCCCTTCGACGAGCTGAAGGAGGGCCCGCGGGAACCCGGGCCGGGCCGTCGGCCGGCCGCGGCCCGCCCGCAGCTGAGCCGGATGTCGGAGGACGAGTGCTGGCGGCGGCTCGGCACGCACGGTGTGGGCCGGGTCGGCCTGGCCGACGGGCCCGCGCCGGTGATCCTGCCGGTCAACTTCCTGGCGGACGGCCGCACCGTGGTCTACCGGACCGAGCCGGACGGGCCGGCGGCGGCTGCGGACGGGGCCGCGGTGGCCTTCGAGGTCGACCGGACCGACGAGCGCCTCAGCACCGGTTGGAGCGTCCTCCTCACCGGTACCGCCCGGCATGTCACCGATCCCGGCACGCTCGAGGACCTCGCCTCCCGGCCGGGCGCTGCCCCGTGGGCGGGCGGGCGGCGCGAGCTGTGGGTCCGTGTGCAGCCCGGCGAGGTGACCGGGCGCCGGATCCGCACCCGCTGACCCGGTACGGTTCCGAACCCCGGATGCCGGGTCCGGCGCTCCGGGCGACGGGCGACGGGCGACAGGCGACAGGCGACAGGCGACAGGCGACAGCTTCGCATGGTCGGCCGGTGCGCGGACGCGGAGCCCGCCACGCGGCCGGCGGATCAGGTGTGCGGGACGACGGCGACGGGGGTGCGGGAGTGGTGCATCACCGCGTGCACCACGGATCCGACATGGGGGCCGAAGCGGGAGGTGCGCTGCCGCCGTCCGACCACCAGCAGAGCCGCGTTCTCGGCGGCCTTGACCAGCAGCGCCGCAGGCTGTTCGAGGAACGCCCGGACATCGACCTCCACGCCGGGATGCCGCTCGCACCAGGGCCGCACCTCGGCGGTGACGGCGGCGGCGCGTTCTGCCAGCAGTTCGTCCAGGGCCATGGTCGCCCGCGGCAGGGTGCGCGCCCCGTAGTAGGCGGGCGGCTCCCAGCCGTGCCGGATCTCCAGCGGTGCCGCGCGGCGCCCGGCGGCCTGGAAGGCGAAGTCCAGCACCTCGTCGCAGGGGCGGCCCAAATCCACGCCGGCCACCACCGGGCGCGCGGCACCGCGCTCCGCGTCCGCGGCGGGCGCCTCGTCCGCCTGCGGGCTTCCCGCACGGGCCCGGACGAGGACGACGGGGCACTGCGCGTGGGCGACGGCGGGCAGCGCGACGGAGCCGACCAGATAGCCCCCCAGGGTGCTGAGTCCGCGCGATCCGATGACCAGCAGATCCGAGGTCTCCGACAGCTCGGTGAGCAGCCGGGCCGGTTCCCCGGTCGCCGACTTCGTGCTGACGGCCAGGTCCGGGAAGTCCGCCGACAGTTCGGCGATGGCCTCGTGGAGGACCTGCTCGGTGTGGCGGCGGGGCGCGTCACTCTCGTCCGGGACGACGAGCTGGTCCAGGGCGCTGTCGGCGACCTGCACGTGCACGAGCTGGAGCGGTGCGCCGCGGGCGGTCGCCTCGCGGGCCGCCCAGCGGACCGCGGCCGTGCTCTCCGGGGTTCCGTCGGTGCCCGCCGTGACGAAATGGGCCATGTTCGCTCCCAGGCCGGAAAACTCCATACCTCGCATACCGGACGTCTTCAGGTTCCCGCGGTCCCGCTCGACTGTCCACCGACGCCGGACGCAGCAGTCGGACTGCCGGGGATCCCTGGACGGTGCCCTCACCCCGGCCGAGGCACCACCTGACGCTCAGAGCGGAGTCGCGGCGGCGGATGTGCAGCGGCCCCGCTGGAGACAGCCCCATCGGGACCCGTGTGCGAGCGCCGACGGCGGAGATCGGCCGACGCCTTGATCACCGCGCCCCCTCTCCCGACGGCGGGGTTGGCCGGGCCGTTTGCGCAGTGCGCCGGAAGGGGCGGCACGATTGGCCCACGAGATCCAGCGCGGAGTCGAGCGGTGTGGGGGCTACACAAGCTCCGCTGCCGCGCAGCTCGCCCTGAGGGGTATGGCGCCGCCACTGGAAACACGCCGGCAAGGGACATTCAGATGGCGCTCGGCTGCGTGGTGGAAACCGTCGCGACCCGACCGGGCCCCTGCGTCTTCCGAAACGGCGGAATTCCCGCCTCCCCCGACACTGTGATCATCCCTGTCCACGTGCCCGTTCCCGGCGGCGACGGACGCACGACGAGTCGTCACGCCACGGGAAATGGCGAACCAGCCTCCACCTGCCGCGACGTCCGGACAGCCTGAAGACGGACAGCACCCAAGGGCCGAGAATTCCACGCCGACGCCACTGAGGAACCATCGCGACGGGCGAAGTCAAGCGCCGGACGGCCTCACCTCGGTGACACCGGCCCGGTGTCACCGCAATGGACCAGCGAGCTGGCGGAGACAGGGCGCCCGAGCCACCCTCGATCGGAATCGAGCAGATTGCGTGGAGGGTGACATGCAGCACGAGATGATTTCGGTCTCCGACGAGGAGATGACGGAGACGCTGACCTACTGGACCGATGAGCGCATGGACCAGGCACGTCCGGCGCCACTCCGCGTGGTCCCGGCCGGCGAAGTCGGGCAGTACCGAGAGGACACAACTCCGGGAGGGACGTCGGACGCCTTCGCCCCGTCAGGAGAGATGTCGACCGGTCTCAGTTCGAGCACTCCCTACAAGACCGACCCCAACACGCGCCCCTTCTGGAACTGCGGACGCATCTTCTTCACAGACCCGCAGACAGGAGAAGACTATTGGGGGTCCGCCGCTTTCACTGGGCACCCTAATGTAATTATGACCGCAGCGCATAATGTAGTCGAGAACGGAGTGTATTTCACCAAGCTATTGTTTTACCGATCCGCCTGGGGTATGGCGATCGGCACCTACGGACAGAAGATAGCGATCAAGGCGAAGTACACTCCAGGACAATGGAACTCGTTCGGGGACGAGCGCTACGACTATGCGTTCCTGAGGGCCGCGGAGCAAAGCGGCGCCGGATGGCTCGGACTCGATTGTCGAGGCTGCAATCTCCATGCGGATTGCACTTGCGTCGGGTATCCCCAGAATTACGGCGCCAGCGGCAAGGACATGTACGCCGTGGAGGGCTGCAGTCGCCCTGCAGGAGTGCTCATCAGAATGCTGGGAAATCCATTCAATTTCGGCGCCAGCGGCGGACCGTGGATCACCAACTTCAGCTCGACATATGCGCCGGAAAACAATATGGCCATAGCGATCACCACCCAGATGGACCTGGGCGGCGTCCCCGCCGTGTACAGCCCGGCATTCGACTCGAACACATTCGGTCTTTTTGCGCAGTGCAGGGACTACACCGGTGCGGATCCATTGTGACTGCCTGCGCACACGCGGAGCCACGGCACGCCACCCGGCGGGCACACCGTGCGGGCGGCGGCGGCAGCGGGTTCACTCCTTATGAGGGGAGGTACACAATCGCGGATCCGGCAGGGCGGAGGCTGAGTCATCCATGACGGACACCATCGCAGTGGGCTTCGACGGGTCGGCGGAGAGCCAGGCAGCGATCGACTGGGCCGCGCTGGAGGCCGAGCGGCAGGGCACGGGACTCCGCCTGGTCCATGTGTGGCGCTGGCAGCCCCACGCGTCGGCCGCCGACCCGGACAAGGAGCACGAGTGGATCGCCCGGGTCCCGCGGGAGGCGGCGCAGCGGCTGGCCGAGCACCACCCCGGTCTGCGCGTGGAGCAGCTGAGCGTGCCGGGGGTGGCGGCGGATGTGCTGGTCGAGCTGACGGAGGACGCCCGGCTGCTCGTGCTCGGCTCCCGGGCCCTGGGCAGGGCGAGCGGCTTCCTCCTGGGCTCGGTCGGGCAGGAGGTCACCGCCCGGGCCCGGTGCCCGGTCGTGATGGTGCGCGCCTCGTTCCAGGACGAGGAGGTACGGCAGAGCCGGACACCGCGGGTGGGCCCCTCCCCGGGGCCGGTCGTGGTCGGGCTCGATCTGGTCAAACCCAGCCGGGCGATCCTGCAGTTCGCCTTCGAGGCCGCGGCGCTGCGGGGTACGGGCCTGCGCGCGGTCCACGTGTGGAAGCTGCCCGCCGTCTTCACCTACGGCCCGCGAATGATCGACCAGACCCAGCGCTCGGAGCTGGGGCGGCGGGAGCATCAGCTGCTCTCGACCGCGGTGCTTCCGTGGCGGGAGGAGTACCCGCAGGTCACGGTGGACGAGCAGGCGGCGCCGGGGAACGCGTCGCGGCATCTGATCGAGCGGGCCGACGACGCGTCGCTGCTGGTGGTCGGGCGACGGGTGCAGCGGCCCGCGCTCGGCACCCGGCTGGGCCCGGTCACCCAGGCCGCCCTGCACCATGCCACGCCGCCGGTGGCGGTGGTCCCGCATATCTGAGGCTCCGCACATCCGAGAAGGCGCACTTCCGAGGGGGCGCGGGCGGGCACGCGGTGCGGCCCCGTCGGCTCCCGGCCGCCACACGGACCGGTGAACGCGCCCGCGTGGAACGGCGCCCCTGCGGCCCGGGGCGGTGGTGTCCGCCCACCCGCGCGGCGCCTCAGCCCCGTTCACCCACCCGCCACCGCAGGACCACCAGGTTGGCGGTGAGCGTCGCGGCGACGGCCAGCCCCATGCCCAGGACGGCGCCGCCCATGCCGAACACCGGCGGGCTGAAGCCCAGCCCCAGCACCACGAGTGCACCGGCCACCACCAGCAGGGCGTGCCCGACGGCTCCGGTCCCGGTCATCCGGTGCAGCACGCCCAGCACGAGCAGCACGATCACCACCGGTACGGCGACCGCGAGCCCCGCGGCCTGCTCGGTCAGGTGCGCGTGGTGCTGGGTCGTGTCCAGGGCGGCCTCCAGACCGCCGCCCACCGCTGCCAGCGCCGCGAAGACCACATAGTGGCCGTATCCCCACACCAGTGCGGTGCGCAGGGTGGTCAGTCGGGCGTCGCTGCCGGTGAAGTAGATCCACCACAGGGCGAAGACCAGCAGCAGCCCGCCGAGGGCGATCAGCAGCACGGTGGCGGACAGACCCTGGTCGGTGACGGCGGACTGGACGGCGGTGAGACTGGCGAGGATGACCTCACCGAGCACGATGATGGTGAACAGGCCGTACCGTTCGGCGATGTGCCCGGGGTGCCAGGTGGTGGCCCCGCCCCGGGACTCGGCCCAGGCGGGCACGGCCAGTTCGGCCACCACCAGCAGGACGAAGCTGGCCGGTGCCCATGCGCCCGTGGCCCACAGCCGGGCGATCCAGCCGCACTGCACCACGGCGACGCCCGCCGCGTACCGCAGGGCGCTCCGGCGCCCCGCGGGATGCCCGGCGGCGGCCCGGAGCCACTGGGCGATCATCGCGAGGCGCATCAGGACGTAGCCGGCCACCACGATCGCGAAATCGCCGTCCTGGAACGCCTCGGGCACTCCGGCGGCCAGCACCAGGGCGCCCGCCATCTGAAGCAGCGTCAGCAGCCGGTAGGGCACGTCGTCGGTGTCGTAGGCGGAGGCGAACCAGGTGAAGTTCATCCACGCCCACCAGATCGCGAAGAACACGGCAGCGTACCCGGCGAGCCCGGACTCCAGATGCCCCTCCGCCCAGGCGTGGTGGAGTTCGGCCGCGGCCTGGGCGACCGCCACCACGAAGGTCAGGTCGAACAGCAGCTCCAGGGGGGTGGCCGCACGGTGCTCCTCGCCGGGATCCCGGCCGCGCATCACCCGCCGCAGGGTTCCCGTCCGCTCCCCGAGGTTCCCGCCTGCACTCATCCCGCCTCACCCGCCCGGTGCTCGTCCGCCGCCCGCGGCCGGCCGCCGCAGGGGACCACAACGGATCCAACCGGAGGAGCCGGGCCGTGGCCCCGCGACGCACCGGCCGTCCGGATCCCGTACCCGGGTCGGCCACCCCCGCGGGCGGTGGAGACGGCCGGACGGTCCGGCAACGGGGCGCGGGGCAGACGATACGTCAGCCGTGGGAGACGACGGCGACGGGAACGGCGGCGTGGTGCAGGACGGCATGGGTGACCGAGCCGATGCGGGTGCCGATCCGGCCGTGCCGCGTGCGGCGGCCCACGACGATCAACGAGCCGTCCCCGGAAGCCTCCACGAGGTGGCCCGCAGGGCTGCCGATCCGGGACTCCTCGCGGACTTCCACCTCGGGGTACTTCCGGCACCACGGCCGCAGCGCCTCGGCGATCTCGGCGGCCTTCTGCCGGGCGAACTCCTCGTGCAGACCGAGGACCGCCGACATGCCGTAGACGTAGTAAGGGGCAGGTTCCAGGCGTGGACGGCCCGCAACGGGGCGGCGCGGCGGGCCGCCGCCTCGAAGGCGAAGGCGAGCACCGTGTCGTCGGGGCTGTCCGCGTCGAGGCCGAGCACGACGGGGCGGAATCCGGTCGCGGCGGAGGGGATACCGGCAAGGTCCATGGCGTGCTCGTCCGCCGCCTGCTCCCCGGCCCGCACGAACACCACCGGCCGCTCCACCCGCGCGGCGACGGCCAGCCCCACGGAGCCGACCAGGTATCCACCGAGCCCACCGAGCCCACGGGAACCGAGCACCAGCAGTTCGGCGTCCCCGGCAGCGGCGGTCAGCACCGCGTCGGGCGCTCCCTCGTGCAGCTCGACGGCCACCTCCACCCCTGGGTGGCGCAGCCGGATGCCGTCGGCCGCCTCACGGGGGATCCGGTCGGCCCAGTCCTGGAAGGTCTCCGCGGCCGCCGCCGGGGGCGGGTACGTGAGCGGGGCCGGGGCGGGCTCGCGCACGTGCAGGAGCCGCAGCGGCAGGCCGCGCCGTCCGGCCTCCCGGGCTGCCCACTCGGCGGCGGCACGGCTCTCGGGTGAGCCGTCGAGGCCCACGGTCACATTGCGGGACATGCTGGCGTCCCCCTCTCGTTCCGGGTGCTGCTGCGAGCATCGGCACCGGGCGGGGCGCCGGACAGGGGCCACAGGTCCCGGGGCGGGTCCCATCGGCCCCGCGGAACGGGCCTCTCGGGCCCGGAGCGGCGGGAGCGCGGACGCGGGCCGCGAGCATCCCCGCGGGAGAACGCTGTGGCGCGCGAATCCATGGTCAGTCGATAACAGGATGAAGGTGTCCGGATAACGGTCACGTCACGCGCCCAGGCAATTTGATTAGTTACTCGCCGTTATGTGATTTACATCACGTGTGAATCCGCAATGAACATGCTAGAACAGCGCAATCCCGTAACCGGCTCCACCCCATGCCGGCTCTGCGGACTGCCGGTATCAACTGCACAACCAGGGCGATCGCGGTTCGACTTCGCGGACCGACTCCCTCCCCCTCGCCGATCGGACGACGGCGTTCTGCTCCATGTCCGCTCACCGCGGCGCAGTCTCCCATGCGCCGGCCCGCCCTACAGGTGGTAACCACTGTGTCACTCGATTCCATAACCGACTCCATTGACAGTTCCGTCAGCGATTTCGTCGAACCCATTGCCACCAAGCTGGGTGAAATCGTCTTCTACTCCGTTCCCATCGGCGGAACCGAGCTCCCCCTGATCGTCGCCTGGCTCGTCGTGGCCGGCGCGGTCTTCTCCTCCTGGTTCGGCTTCATCCAGATCCGCAAGTTCCGGCTCGCGGTCAACGTGGTGCGGGGCAAATACGACGAAGACGGGTCGGACGGTGAGGTCAACCACTTCCAGGCACTGACCGCAGCGGTCTCCGGCACCGTCGGCCTCGGCAACATCGCCGGTGTCGCCGTCGCCGTCTCCATCGGCGGTCCCGGCGCCACCTTCTGGATGGTCCTCTGCGGTCTGCTGGGCATGGCCACGAAGTTCGTCGAGGTGACCCTCGGCGTGAAGTACCGCGACGTGCACCCGGACGGCACCGTCTCCGGCGGCCCCATGCACTACCTGCCCAAGGGCCTCACCGAGCGCTTCGGCAAGAACGGCAAGATCCTCGGCCGGGTGCTGGCGGTCCTGGCGTCGGCCATGATCCTCTTCTTCGGCCTCTTCGGCGGCAACCTCTTCCAGGTCAACCAGAGCTACGCGCAGCTCGTCTCCGTCGCGGGCGGCGAGGACGGCGCGCTGGGCTCCTCCGCCGGCGCGCTGTTCTTCGGCCTCCTGATGGCCGCGATCGTCGGCATCGTGCTGCTCGGCGGCATCCGCTCCATCGCCACCGTGACCAGTCGGCTGGTCCCGTCCATGGCTGCGCTGTACATCGTCGGGTGCCTGATCGTCATCCTGGTGAACATCACCGCTGTCCCGGACGCGATCGGCTCGATCTTCGAGGGCGCCTTCAACCCCGAAGGTGTCGCCGGCGGTATCCTCGGCGCGCTGATCATCGGCTTCAAGCGGGCCGCCTTCTCCAACGAGGCCGGCCTGGGCTCCGCCCCGATCGCGCACTCCGCGGTGAAGACCAAGCACCCCGCCAGCGAGGGCCTGGTCGCCCTGCTGGAGCCCTTCATCGACACCGTGGTCGTCTGCACCATGACCGCCCTCACCATCGTCATCGCCAGCCCCGACAGCTGGACCAAGGCCCGCACGGACGAGTCCATCGGTGGGGTCACCATCACCTCCGACGCCTTCGAGACCGTGCTCCCCTGGTTCCCGTACATCCTGACCCTCGCGGTCATGCTGTTCGCCGTCTCGACCGTGCTGACGTGGGGCTACTACTGCCTCAAGGCGTGGACCTACCTGTTCGGCCGCAGCAAGGTCAGTGAGCTGAGCTTCAAGGTCGTCTACACCGTGTTCGCCGTCGCGGGCGCCCTGCTCACCCTGCAGACCCTCATCGACCTGGCGGACGCCGTTCTCTTCTCGCTGGCCGTCATCAACATCATCGGCCTCTACCTGCTCGCCCCGATCGTCAAGCGCGAGCTGAACCACTTCCTGGAGTACATCCGCACCCGCAAGGCCGGCGCACCGGACAGCTCCGGAGGCGCCGACGAGGACAAGGACCCGGTCACCACGACCGTCTGACGGTCACTCCGGTCCACCGCGGAAGGGGTCCGGGTACGCCGAGCTCGGCGTACCCGGACCCCTTCCGCGTGTCCGGGGTTGCACGGGGCCCGGGCCCGGGCTGCGCGGCCCGGCGACGGCCCGGCGTCCGACTGGATGCCCGCACCCGACCGCGAAGGGCCGGGGCAGCCCAGCCGCCGGACGGCGCGTCGATGCCGCCGGACACCTGGCTCAGACGACCACCCAGCAGACCCGCCGTCGGCAGGCCCGGGACCGGGGCGACGGCGCGCACCGCTCCACGCTCCCCCGGGGCCGCTGACTTCTCCCGGTGCCCGCTGCTACATTGAGCCTCATGCTCCTCCTCCTGGCATAGGCAAGCGCAGACCCGCGACCCGCATCCGGTGCTCGCGGCACTCCGGCGTCTTCCTTCCGCCTCGACCGAGGAACATTCCGTGTCTGCGTCTGACCGAGGGCGGCTCTCCTACGCCGCCGTGCTCCGCCTTCCGTACGCCCGCCGCACCTTCGCTGCCGCCCTGCTCGGGCGGCTCTCCTACGGAATGCTCGCCCTCTCCGTGATGCTGACGGTGACCCGGGCCACCGGCTCGTATGCCGTCGCGGGCACGATCACGGCACTGTTCGGCGCCACCGGTGTCATCCTGGCCCCGGTTCGGGCGGCCCTCGTCGACCGCCACGGCCCACGCCTCGCACTTCTGCCGATGGCCCTGCTCTACGCGGGGCTCCTGGGCGCCCTCGCGGCGGCCTCCTGGCAGCCAGGGGCCCCCGTCCTTCCGCTGGGCACCATCGCCGCAGCCGCGGGCGCCGCGATGCCTCCGCTCGGCCCCTCGATGCGGGCCGTCTGGTGCGAACTCACCGGCGAACCGGCACTGTTGCAACGCGCATACAGCCTGGACGGCGTCGCGGAGGAGGTGCTGCTCGTGTCCGGGCCACTGCTGGTCGGCGCGCTGGTGCAGATCGCTCCTCCGGCGGCCGGGATCGTGGTGAGCGCGCTGCTGGTGGGCGGCGGGACCCTCGCCTTCGTCATGTCACCGGCCGTGCGGGACGTACGGCCCGCCGCTGCCGCTGCCGCTGCCGAAGCCGAAGGGACGGCACACTCCGGGGCACGGGTGCGGGGGACGCGGGCGCTGCTGACGCCCGTCGTGGTGGCGGCCGGGGTCGGGCTGTCCCTCGGCGCCATGGATCTGCTGGTCCTCGCGTTCGTGACGGCGCACCAGCACGGTGACGACATGGCCGCCTGGGTACTCGCGGCCCTCTCGGCGGGCAGCACGATCGGCGGGCTGCTGAACGGTGCCGTCAGCTGGCAGGCCGGGGCCCGAGTACGACTGCCGCGGCTGGCAGTCGTACTCGGTCTCGCGCTGGCCGCCGCGGGGCTCGCACCGGGCGTGGGGACTTTGACCGTCGCGGTGGCGTGTGCGGGATTCTTCGTGGCTCCGGCGCTCACCACGGCGTATCTGCTGGCCGACGAGGCGGCACCGCGGGAGCGCCGCACCCGGGCGGGTGTCTGGGTCAACACCGCGGTGAATGCGGGAATTTCCGGCGGCACGGCGACGGCCGGTCTGCTGGCAGCACGGCTGCCGCTCGGGGTGTGCTTCGCGTTCTCGGGCGGCGTGACCGTGCTCGCTGCCATGGCCTGCGCCGTGCGGAAGCCCGAAGCCGCCGGCCCGCCGCTCGGCGAAGGGTGTCCTGGCAGCCAGGAGTCCGCCCAGGGCGAAGAGTCCCCCGCACTCTCCCCCAGCCCCGGCGTCCGTGCAGTGCCGAGGGAGTCCCCCGCTCGTCGCCGGGGTCCCGGACGGGGAACAGGAGGTGAGCGGGGCACAGCCGCGGACGTTCCGCTCTCCGCATGCCGGTGGATCAGCGCTCCGGTCGGCCACCACGTCCCGGTCGCCGTCCGCAGGTGTCCGGTTCGCCGACAGTTGCCCCGGCGACCACCCGTGCCGCGTGTCCGCTCCTTGGACCACGGCCACTCGATCCGGCCCCCGACGGTGCCGGGGACAGAGAAACGGGGCTCGTCAGGCTACCCCGCGGCCTGCTTCGCGAGGGGGTGTCCGAGCCGGAGCCCCAGGGCCGTGGAGGGGCACCCGCCACACCAGTGCGGCGCCGCCCGACGGGGGACCGGCCAGCTCCAGCTCGCCGCCCAACTGCCGGGCCCGCTCGGCCATGTTGCGCAGTCCGCTGCGCCGGCCGCCGGGCGGGATCCCCCTGCCGTCGTCCGAGACCGCCAGCCGCAGCTGCTGCCCGTCGGTCTCCAGCACCACTTCGGCCCGGCTCGCACCCGCGTGCCGCGCCGTGTTGGTCAGGGCCTCGGAGAGGACGGCCACCACGTGGTCGGCGACCTCGCCGGACACCTGGGTGTCCAGCAGCCCCTCCATCCGCAGGCTCGGCGGGAAGCCGAGCACGGGAGCCGCCTCGCCCACCGCACGCACCGCGCGGGCACGCAGGCCGGATCCGGCCGCGTCCTCCCGCGCCCGCAGGCCGAAGATGGTGGTTCTGATGATCTTGATGGTCTCGTCCAGATCGTCCACCGCACGCAGCACCCGCTCGGACGCCTCCGCGTGGTCGATGAAGCGCCCCGCGCTCTGCAGCGTCATCCCGGTGGCGAACAGCCGCTGGATCGCCAGGTCGTGCAGATCACGGGCGATGCGGTCGCGGTCCTGGAGCACCGCGATCTCCTCGGCGTCCCGGCGGCGTTCGGCCAACTCCATGGCGACGGCGGCCTGGGCCGCGAATCCGCGCAGCGGCTCGGTCTCCTTCTCCGAGAAGGGGGTCCGGCCCGCCGCCCGGACCAGCAGCACGACGCCCCGTACGCGGTCACCGGAGCCGATGGGCACGGCCACAGCAGCGCCGAGCCCAGCCGACGGGAGCCCGCCGCCCGGCCCCTGTCCCTCGCCCGCGGCGGGAGGAGGACCGGTCGTGCCCCCGCCGGTGCCGGAGAGGTCCGGGGCCGAGACCGCGGCGGCGCTCTCGAAGGCCCGCCCGATCAGGCCGTCCCCGGCGGGCAGCACCAGCCCGCGGTACGCCTCCGCCTGGAGCCCGATGGCCAGTTCGACGGTGAGCGCGTCGGTCCCCTCCATCGGCACCGCGACCACGGCCAGCGCCGCCGCGGTGATCTCCCGGGCGCGTTCGGCGATCAGCCCGAGAACCTGGCCGCGGTCGCTGCCGGACATCAGGTTGTGGGTGATCTCCGCACTCGCCTGCAACCAGCGCTCGCGCAGCCGGGACTCCTCATAGAGCCGGGCGTTGTCGATGGCGACCCCGGCCGCCACGGCCAGGGTGGAGAGGACCGACTCGTCCTCCTCGTCGAACTGCGCGCCACCCCGCTTCTCGGTCAGGTAGAGATTGCCGAAGACCTGGTCCCGCACCCGGATCGGAACGCCCAGGAACGTGTTCATCGGTGGGTGGTGCGGCGGGAATCCGTAGGAGGCGGGGTGCGCGGAGAGCTTCGGCAGCCGCAGCGGCTCCGGATGGCGGATCAGTTCCCCCAGAATCCCGTGCCCCTCCGGGAACGGACCGATCCCGGCGATCTGCTCGTCGGAGACACCCACGGTGAGGAACTCGGAGAGCCGCCTGCCGTCCGGGCCGATGACCCCCAGCGCGGCGTACTCGGCGTCCACCAGGACGGCGGCCGCCTGCACGATGCCGCGCAGCGCCTGTTCCAGGTCCAGTTCGCGGCCGACCGAGAGCACCGCCGCCAGCAGATTGTGCACCCGGTCCCGGGTGCCGCGGGCCGCGTCGAGCCGGGCCTGCAACTCCTCCAGCAGTTCGTCGAGGCGCAGCTGCGGCAGCCGCAGGCGGGGTTCGCGGGCCTCCTCGGAGTCTCCCACCGGTGCTCCTCCACCTCCGCTGGACCGTGCCGCGGGGCGGCGGCCGTCGTGCTTGCGCACCACGGTAGCGGCCGTCGGCGGGGGGCGGTACCGGGCGCCCGTCGGGCGGCGGGGCCGCTCAGCGCTCCGGTGCCGTCCGATGCCGGGCCTGGGTGGCGATGACGGCCGCCTGGACCCGCCGCTCCACCCCCAGTTTGGCCAGCAGTCGGGAGATGTGGTTCTTCACCGTCTTCTCGGCCAGGTAGAGCCGACGGCCGATCTGCCGGTTGGTGAGTCCCTCACCGATCAGGGCCAGGATCTCCCGCTCCCGGTCGGTGAGCCCCAGCAGCGCGTCCGGCTCCTCCTGCGGCCCGCCGCGCAGCCGGTCCATCAGCCGGGCCGCCGCGCGCGGGTCCAGCAGCGACTGGCCCTGTGCGACGGTCCGCACCGCCGACACCAGGTCAGAGCCCTGGATCTGCTTCAGCACGTACCCGGACGCTCCGGCCATGACCGAGTCCAGCAGCGCCTCCTCGTCGTCGAACGAGGTCAGCATCAGGCACGCCAGGCCGGGCAGCCGGGAGCGCAGTTCGCGGCAGACGCGCACGCCGTCGCCGTCCGGGAGGCGGACGTCGAGCACCGCCACGTCCGGGGCGAGAGCGGGCACCCGCGCCAGGGCCTGCTCGGCCGTTGCGGCCTCCCCCACCACGTCGATGTCGGGCTCGTCGTCGAGCAGATCGTGCATACCGCGCCGCACCACTTCGTGGTCGTCCAGCAGAAAGACCCGAGTGGGCTCGCCGGGTCCGGGACGGTCGCCGTCCGCCATCGCATGCTCCTCGTGTTCCCGTGGTTCCCGCGTGCCGAGCTCCCGCGGCCGGTGCCGTCCGGCGCCGCGGTGTGCGGGCCTCCCTCCGGATCCTTGCGCACTTCCGGCCCGCAACGCGAGGGCCGGACGGCCCTGATGCCGCGTGCCGGACGGGGGCGCACCGATGATGCCGGAGCCCGGCCCGCCCCGGGGCCGGAACCGCGGACGGCCGGCGGGGCGCCCGGACAACCGGCGCCGCAGGGCCTGCTGGGGGCCTCCTCCGGCGGTACGGACGGTTGCCGGCGCCCCGGGATCCGGGGGCCGGGGGCCGGGGGCCGGGGGCCGGGGGCCGCGACGGCGGCTACACCGGTGGCGCCGGGACCACGAGCACCGGGCAGTGCGAGTGGTGCAGCAGCGCGTGCGCGACCTGCCCCAGCGGCGGGCCGAACCGGTGGGTGCGCCGGTGCGCCCCGACGACGGCGACGGACGCCTCGCGGGTGGCCGCCAGCAGGGCCCGTACGGGATCCGGGCGGCCGGCCCAGGTCGCGGTGCGGGAGTTCGGGAAGACCCGCAGCCGGGCGCCGCGCCGCTCCGCCTCGGCGAAGGCGTAGGCCGCGGCGTCGGCTTCGGCGTCGCTCTCCAGGCCGAGCAGTACCGCGCATCCCTCGTCCCGGGTCCGAGCCCCGCGTACGACCAGCAGCGGGCCGGGCGGGCGGGCGGCCAGCCGCAGGCTCACCGACCCGAACAGGGCACCGGCGACGGCGCCGAGGCCCCCGGCGCCGACCACGGTGAGGGAGGCTCCGGCACTCTCGCGGACCAGCGCACGTACCGCACCGCCCCCGGCGGCCGTGGCGGCCACCGGCAGGCCGGGATGGCGGGCCCGCAGCCGGGTGCGGGCCGATGCCAGCACGGGCGCGGCCTCGTCACGGTCGGGAACCGCGTACACGAGGCGGAGCGCGGTGCGGCGGCGGGCGGCCTCGTCCGCGGCCCGGTCCAGTGCCCGTACCGCGACCGCTGAACCGTCCACCCCGACGAGCACGTACGGAGCGGTCATGGCAGTCCCCTCCCCGGTGCGGCACCGTCGCGGTGCCGACGGTGCGCGAGTACGGCAGAACCGGCGCCGGTGCGCGCCGGGTTGCGGGCGGCGGGTCCGTCGCCCCTGCCGCCGCCGATGGTCCGCCGCCGGCCACGGCGGCGGCAGGGGCACGGTGGGGCGCCGCGACGGGGCCGGGCGGCCCTGTTGCGCGGGGCCGTCCGGCCCCGCTACCCGGGCGGAGGCGGCGCCGGGCCGGTGCCGCACACCTCGGCCGGGCGGCCTGCCAGTTCGCGCCCGGCGACCAGCGCGGGCTCGACGCGTACGAAGAGCCCCTCGGCCCAGGGTGTCCAGGAGCCCGGGCCGTTCCGCCGGAGCCGGGCCTGTTCGAGAGGATCGGTGACCACCGCGGCGCGCCCGGTGACGACGACGCTCCAGCCGGACGTCGCCCGCTCGTCGACGTCGTCCGCCTCGAACGCCACCACCACCTGGTCGATCGCACGCGCCAGTTCGGAGGCGGCCGGTGTCCGCAGCAGCACGGCCCCGTCGTGGTCCAGGCGGAAGGTGACCGGCAGCACGGCGGGGAGTGCGTGGCGGGTGTGGACGAGGCGGCCGAGCCGCGCCGAGGCCAGCCGGCGGAAGCACTCCCGCCGGCCCAGTTCACGGAAGCCGTCGTTCGGATACATGTCCACTCCGTCGTCGGGATGTGCCGGCCGGGTGGTCTCCAGCCTGCCCGGGGCGCGGGACCGCGGTGAGGGCCGGTCGGTCCCCGATTCGCGGCGAGCGGCCCCGCTCCGCCGTGCGGCGACGGGCCCGGTCGGCCCCGCACCGTCTCGAACACAGGCGCGGGACCGACCGGCCCTATCCGGCGGCCGGTCCCCGCGCTTACCTGGACTCATGTCCGAGAACTCCCCCGAGTCCGCGCACTGCCACAGGGAACGCGTCGACGGCGGCGTGACCGTGCTGGAAGTGGGCGGAGAGCTCGACATCAGCACGGCACCGCTGCTCGCCTCCCGGCTGGACGCGCTGACCGCGGGCCCGCGACCCGACCTGGTGCTGGATCTGCGACCGGTCTCCTTCATGGACTGCAGCGGGCTGAGTCTGCTGTGCCGGGCCAGGAACCGCACCGCGGCACGGCACGGTCGCCTCCGGCTGGTCTGCGACAGCAACCGCTTCCTGCGGATCCTGGAACACGCCCGGCTGGCCGGTACCTTCGAGATACACACCCGGCTGCCGGACACCCCGGCCGCCGCACGCGCCGCCTGCCGCACCGCTACCGGGTGACCCTCTCCCACCGGTGTGACAGCCGTCGGCGGCGGACTCCCCCGAGGGCCGCAGCAGCGCCCTCCGGCACCGGATGGCGGGCGCACCGTCGGCGCGCGGCCGGCGCCCCGCCCGGCCTCGGGCGCGGCCGGGGAACGCCGAGCGGGCCGGGCCACCAGTTGCCGACCATGCCGGTCGACCGGTGCGGGCCGCCTGTCGGCCCCCGGTCAGCCCGCCTCGGGATGCAGCGGCCCCGGTCCGGAGAACGCGGCGCGACCCCGGGCTCAGGTACGCCCCTCTCGCTCCTGCGCCGCCTCCAGTGCCGCCGGTGCCGCCATCCAATCGGCGAGGACCACCTGGAAGCCCGCCCGGCGGTACGCGGCCACCACCTGCTCGTCGTCGTCGACCACCAGGGCCACCGTGCGCTCCCTGGCCAGCAGGCGCAGCAGTTCGGGCTTGACGACCCGGCCCGGGCGGCGGTCGTCCCGCGCGCGCATCAGGAGCCGCCCGGCGGGGAGCCCGTGCTGCCGCAGCCACTGCACCGAATCCGTCCGGCAGTGCTCCGGGCGCCCGGTGAGGTAGGCCAGTTCGCACCGCTCGGCCGTCTCCAGGGCCAGCGCCACCCCCTTGACCAGCGGCGGATCGTCAGCGGCGGCGCGGAAGAACGCGTCCCAGTCCCGTGGCCGCCGCTGCAGGAAGGGCAACCGGTGCCGGACATCGGCCAGCGTCCCGTCCAGATCGAAGACCGCCAACGGCGCACGCACGACCATCGCCACCTCGCTCCCGTCGCGGACATTCTGACGCATCCCGGTCGTGGCGGCCGGGCCGCACCGCACCGCGTCAGGTCCGGCCGTCGGCGCGGCGGCAGCCGCTGCGGCCTCCTGGGCCGGATGCCGCAGCGGCTGCCCCCAAGGAGCGAGTCGCGGCACCTGATGTCCGCTTTTCGGGTGCCCTGGTCGGCAGACGCGGCAGCGGTGGGGTACCGACCAAGCGTCCGGGGCGGCGTCTGCGTTCCGCGCCACCGTGCGCAGTGGCCGGGACCGGGGCGGCGGCAGCGCGGGGCCCGGGCGGGGCGCCGGAGCGCCGCGGGTCTGGAAGGAGTGGGAGCCGTTGACGGTGGGAGGAGCCTCGGCGTGGCTGCTGTCGGCGGGCGTACCGCTGATCCTCCTGGCGCTGAGCCTGCCGGTGTGGCACTGGCGCTGGCCGCGGGCGCCGGTGCTGCTGCGCGAGGCGGCGCTCGTCTCCACGGTCTTCCTGATCTGGCAGATCCCGGCCCGCATGTCGGCGGGGAACCTGCGGCCGGCCCTGGAGCGGGCGCGGTGGATCTACCACTGGGAGCAGCGTCTGCGCCTGCCGGACGAGGTGGACTGGCAGCAGGCCGTGCTGCCCCATCCGTGGCTGGTGCAGGCCGCCAACTTCTACTACGCGGTGATGCACTTCGGGGCGATGGCGGCGCTGCTGGTCTGGCTGTTCTGGCGGCACCGGGACTCCTACGGCCGGGTGCGCACCTATGTCGTCCTGGTCACGGTGGTCTCCCTGCTGATCCAGCTGGTCGCGGTGGCACCGCCGCGGCTGCTGACCCGGCTCGGCTTCGCCGACACGGCCGAACGCTACGGGCAGTCGGTCTACGGCAGCGGTCCGGGCAGCGTGGTGGCCGACGAGCTGTCGGCCGTCCCGTCCGTGCACGTGGCCTGGGCGGTCCTCGTCGCCGCTGTCGTCATCCGGGTGAGCCGCCGGCGGGTGCGCTGGCTGGTGATCGTCCACCCGCTGCTGACCCTTGCCGTGATCGTGGTGACCGCCAACCACTTCTGGCTGGACGCCGCGGCAGCCGTCGGCGTCCTGGGGGTGTGCGCGCTGCTGCAGTGGGCCGCACGGACCTGCGCACACCGGCTGGCCCGGGCCGTCCGGCGGACCCCCGTCTCGGCGGACAGCCCGGCGCGCGGGACCGCGGATCGGCCCGGTCCGCCGGAGGGGGCGGAGAGTGCCGAGGGAGGGGACCGCGGCTCCCGGAAGCCGCACCCGCGGGAGTGACGGCCGCCCCGCGTGCGGGCGGCGATCCGGAGGCTGCCGGTGCGTCCTCTTCGTCCGGGGCCGTGCGGGCCCTAGGCTGCGCGGGCCGACAGTTCCGGCGCTGCCCAGCCTGCCGGAACTGTCGGTCTCCGGCTGCCGCGCCGGCTCAGCGCCGTTCGCTGAAGCGTTCGGTCGCCCGGGTGCGTCCGGCCACGATGAGGGTGTCGTCCGCCTGGACCACCGTGTCGGGTGTGGCGTAGCTGAAGCCCTCGCCGGGCCGTTTGATGGCGACGACGGTGATGCCGTAGCGGGTGCGGACGGCGCTGCTGGACAGCGGGATGTCGAGGACATCGGGCGGCGGGGTGGTCTTGACCATGGCGAAGTCGTCCTCGAACTCGATGTAGTCGAGCATGCCGCCGCGGACGAGGTGCGCGACGCGCTGCCCCATGTCGTGCTCGGGGAAGACGACGTGCTGGACACCGAGCTGGGTGAGGATGCGGCCGTGGGCTTCGCTGGTGGCCTTCGCCCACACGTTCTCGATTCCGAACGAGATCAGCAGCGACGCGGTGAGGATGCTGGCCTCCAGATCGCTGCCGATGGCGACGACGGCCCGGTCGAACTCGTGGACCGCGAGCTGCCGCAGGGCGTCCTCCTTCGTGGAGTCGGCGCGCACGGTGTGGGTGAGCGAGCCGGAGAGGGACTGGACGACCTCGGGGTTCTCGTCGATACCCAGGACCTCGGTGTCCTCGTCCACGAGTTCGAGTGCCAGGGACCGGCCGAACCGGCCGAGCCCGATGACCACCACGGATTCGTGGTGGGAGCCGCGGCGGTTCCGGTTGCTGCGCTTCCTAGCCAATGACGGGTCGCTCCTCGGGAAGGTCGTACATACGGACGCGCAGCCGCAGGGCCAGCGCGGAGGCGACGGTGATCGGGCCGAGCCGCCCGATGAACATCAGTACCGTCAGCAGGATCTGCTCACCCCCGGGCAGCCCGGAGGTGATGCCGGTCGAGAGCCCGACGGTGGCGAAGGCCGAGGTCACCTCGAACAGCGACTGGTCCAGGCTGAAGTCGGTGAAGACCATGAAGACCAGCGTCGAGGTGGCGACGGCGGCCACCGAGAGCAGCACCACCGTGAGGGCCTGCCGCTGGAGGTCGCCGGGCAGCCGGCGGCGGAAGATGTCGACCGCGCCCTCGCCCCGGATCTCCGCGTAGAGCACGAAGAACAGTACGGCGAAGGTGGTGACCTTGATGCCTCCGGCGGTACCGGCGCTGGCGCCGCCGATGAACATCAGCACGTCCGTGCCCAGCCAGGTGGCCGGGCTCAGCGCGCCGGTGTCGACGCTGTTGAAACCCGCGGTGCGCGGCATGACGCCCTGGACGAATCCGGCCAGCAGCTTCCCCGGCACGTCCAGCGGCCCCAGCGTCGCCGGGTTGTCCCATTCGAGGGCGGTGACGAAGGCGCTGCCGCCGGCCAGGAAGACCGCGGAGGCACCGAGCACGATCTTGGTGTGCAGGGACCAGGTGCGCGGCCTGCGGAATCTGCGGCGCAACTCGAACAGCACCGGGAAGCCGAGTCCTCCGGCGATCACCGCGCCCGACAGCGGCAGGCAGATCCACGGGTCGGTGACGAAACCCATCAGGCTGTCGGAGTAGAGCGCGAAGCCCGCGTTGTTGAACGCCGAGACGGCGTGGAAGACACCCAGCCACACCGCCCGCGGCAGGGTCTCGCCGTAGGCGGTGGCGAACCGCACGGCCAGGATCGCCGCGGTGACCGCCTCCAGCAGCAGGCTGACCTTCACCACGCGGACGACGACCGTGCGCACGTCGCCCAGGCCCAGGGTCTTGGTCTCGGTCGCGGCGGTGAGCCGGGCCCGCAGCCCCATCCGGTGTGAGACCAGCAGCACCAGCCAGGAGGCGAACGTCATGATCCCGAAGCCGCCGACCTGGATCAGCGCGAGGATCACCGCCTGCCCGAACCCGCTCCAGTAGCCGGGGGTGTCGACCACGACCAGCCCCGTCACACACACCGCGGAGGTGGAGGTGAACAGCGCCTCCAGCCCGGTGGCCGAGCCTGTCCCGGCCTTGGCCACCGGAAGCATCAGCAGACCGGTCCCGATCCCGATCGCCATGGCGAAGCCGACCACGACCATCTGGGCGGGGTGCCGCACACGAGGCCGCCACCGGGTCACCACAGCAAGCACTCCGCCCCGCAGACACATCCGACGTTTGTTCGCACCGGGAGACGATAAGCAATCGCGCCGCGGTCCTCGGAACCGGTACCCCCGATGGCCGCGCGGACCTGCCCCGCGGGCCGGGAACCACCCGGACGTCGCCACCGCACCGGCCGCAGCACGGCCGAGGCCGCAGCCTCGTCGGCTGCGGCCTCGGCTTCCGGTACCCGGCACCTGCGGCGCCGGTCACCGGGGTGCTACTTCTTGGCGCCTTCGGACGTGCTCTTGGCGGAGGACTCGACCGCGTCGGAGAGCGTGCCGTGCTCAAGGCTGTCCTCGATCGCGGCCACGGTCTGGTCGATCAGCTCCTCCTGCTGCTTCTGCTCCTTGGCCCGCAGGTACGCCTGGCGCTCCTGGTGGAAGGACTTCAGCGTGGCGATGCACATGCCGATCATCACGATGCTGAACGGCAGCGCGATGACGATCGCCGCTGTCTTCAAGGTGTTCAGCGACGCGGCTCCGGCACCGAGATCGGAGGCCAGCAGCAGCGCGATGGCGACGGCACCCTCGGCGAGCGCCCAGAACACCCGGCTCCAGACCGGCGGGTTGGGGTCGCCGCCGGAGGCCAGCATGTCGACCACGTACGAGCCGGAGTCCGAGGAGGTGACGAAGAACAGCACGATCAGCAGGATCGACACACCGGCGACGAACTTGCCACCGGGCAGCGTGTCGAGCATCTCGAACAGCGCGTTGTTGGTGCTGATCGCGCCGTCGTGGACGTAGTCGTGCTTGTCGTTCATCTGCTGGAAGAGGCCGGTGCCGCCGAAGATGGCGAACCAGACGAAGGTCAGCAGAGTGGGGACGAGCAGCACGCCGCAGACGAACTGGCGCACCGTGCGGCCGCGGGAGATGCGGGCGATGAAGATGCCGACGAACGGCGCCCAGGAGATCCACCAGCCCCAGTAGAAGACGGTCCAGCCGTTGACCCAGCTGGTGCCCTCCTTGCCGTGGGCGGCGCCGGTGTCGAAGCTGAGCTGCAGCACGTTCTGCAGATACCCGCCGACGTCCTGCGCCAGCCCGTTGAGCAGGAACACCGTCGGCCCGGCGATCAGCACGAAGAGCATGATGATGGCTGCCACGCCCATGTTGATGTTGGACAGCCACTTGATGCCCTTGCCGATGCCGGTGACCACCGACACGGTGGCGATGCCGGTGATGCAGGAGATCAGGACGACCAGCAGCAGCTTGCTGTTCGGGTCGTCCACCCAGCCGAGGAAGTTCATTCCGCTGGCGACCTGCATGACGCCGAAGCCGAGCGAGGTCGCCACACCGAAGAGGGTGCCGATGACCGCGACCGAGTCGATGACGTTGCCCAGGACGCCGTTCACCCTGTTGCCGAGGATCGGCTCCAGGGCCCAGCGGATGGAGACCGGGCGCCCCTTGCGGTGCACCGAGTAGGCGACGGCCAGACCGACGACCACGTAGATCGCCCAGGGGTGGATACCCCAGTGCAGGAACGTCTGCACCATGGCGAACTGCTCGCGGTCTGCCGCTCCCTCGCCGATGCCCGGC
This sequence comes from Streptomyces sp. AA1529, assembly GCF_000280905.1. Classification (GTDB taxonomy): domain Bacteria; phylum Actinomycetota; class Actinomycetes; order Streptomycetales; family Streptomycetaceae; genus Streptomyces. Next base: position 58,222 of record NZ_ALAP01000092.1, read on the forward strand.
CGGGGTGCGTGGAAGAAGTTCAGCGGCTCGGCCACGCCCCAGAAGACCAGACCGATACCCATGCCGGCGGCGAACAGCATGGCGAACCAGGAGAGTGTGCCGAACTCCGGCTTCTCATGGTCCTTACCGAGCTTGATGTCCCCGTAGCGCCCGATCCCGATCCAGATGACGAAGATCACGAAGAGCGAGACCAGAGCCATGTAGAACCAGCTCAGGTTGCCGACGATCTCGTCCTGAACGTTCTGCACCTGCTCAGCGGCCGTGTCCTGGCCGATGACGGCGTAGAGCACGAAGAGCAGGATGACGGCGGCCGAAGGGTAGAAGACCCACGGCGCGATCGAGCCATCCCTCGGTGGCGCCGGAGGCTTGGCCTCCGGCTCTTGGTCAGATGTTCTGGCCGTTGTCTGCGCAGCCACGCGTTCATCCTTTGCGGTCAGGTTCATAGGCCACCAGGTCGAAGGGAGTCTTCGGCCTGTCGCGGCAGCTGCCCGAAAACCTTCATGTCATTCATTACGAAAGCATTACTGTCAACGGGCAAACCGGAACGAGACGTTCATCACAGCGTCCCCGTATCGACCATGACCGTCTGACCTGCACTTCTCTCCTCACCGCAGCAGACGGAAGCCAAACCGGCCGATCCACTCGCGCCCGAAAATCCGAACCCGGCACACACAGCGGTGGGTAACGGATCAGCCACACACCGCCCTGTGCGGATGGCGCGGACGGCACGGTGCACGACGGTCGCCTGCGGCCCCGCCCCCGCGGAAGCGCGGCGCGCTCCGGCGCAGCGCCGTGCACAGCCCCGCCCACGGCACCGGGCTCACGTGTCAGCCCCGCACATCTGGGAACCCCCGCACCAGTAGCCACCCGTACTCGGCACAGCGTGGCCCGGCCGGGCCGGGCCAGCAGGACGGATCCACCATGACCAGCGGATACACGGGTCCCGGGGATTTCGGTCGGGACCCGTTCGAGGAGTTCATCGCGCACTTCCTGCGCGGAGCCCGGCCCGGGAACGGCGGACAGTTCAGCGATCCCCGCTACTACGACTTCCTCCGGCTGATGAGCGAGCCCGCACGGCAGCTCGTCTCCGACGCGGCCTCCTACGCGGCCGAGCACGGCAGCGACGACCTGGACACCGAGCATCTGCTGCGGGCGGCGCTCGCCGCCGAGCCCACCCGCAGCATGGTCTCCCGGGCCGGGGCCGACCCCGACGCGCTCGTCGCCGAGATCGACCGCGAGGTCGGGACCGGACAGCCCCGCAACTCGCTGTCCGTCAGCCCCGCGGTCAAGCGGGCGCTGATGGACGCGCACGAGATCGCCCGCGCCCGCGGCGCCTCCTACATCGGCGCCGAGCACGTACTGGTCGCGCTCGCCGCCAATCGCGACTCCACCGCCGGCCAGATCCTCAACTCGGCCCACTTCGACCCCCGTTCGGCCGCATCGGGCGGCGGCTCCGGCACCGGACAGGGCGCCGGAGGCGAAGCGCCGGTCCGCGGCGGTCCGGAGGCGCGCCCCAGCAACACCCCCAAACTCGACAAGTTCAGCCGCGATCTGACCGAACTGGCCCGCGAGGGGCGGATCGACCCGGTCATCGGACGGGACGAGCAGATCGAGCAGACCGTGGAGGTCCTCGCCCGGCGGGGCAAGAACAACCCGGTGCTGATCGGCGAGGCGGGCGTCGGGAAGACCGCCATCGTGGAGGGCCTGGCGCAGCGGATCGCCGACGGCGACGTACCCGACAACCTGCTGGGCAGGCGGGTCGTCCAGCTCGACTTCGGCAGCGTCGTCGCGGGCACCCGCTACCGCGGCGACTTCGAGGAGCGGCTCACCGGCATCATCGACGAGATCCGCGCCCACACCGAGGAACTCATCGTCTTCATCGACGAGCTGCACACCGTGGTCGGGGCCGGAGGCGGCGGGGAGAGCGGCTCGATGGACGCGAGCAACATGCTCAAACCGCCGCTCTCCCGGGGCGAGCTGCACGTCATCGGCGCCACGACCCTGGAGGAGCACCGGCGGTACATCGAGAAGGACGCGGCGCTGGCCCGCCGCTTCCAGCCGGTCCTGGTCCCCGAACCCACCGCGGCGGACGCCGTCGAGATCCTGCGCGGCCTGCGGGACCGCTACGAGGCCCACCATCAGGTGCGCTACACCGACGAGGCACTCGTGGCCGCGGTCGAGCTGTCCGACCGCTATCTGACCGGGCGCTTCCTGCCCGACAAGGCCATCGACCTGCTGGACCAGGCGGGCGCCCGGGTGCGGCTGCGCACCGCGACCCGCGGCACGGACGTGCGGGCGCTGGAGCGCGAGGCCGAGCAGGTGCGGCGCGACAAGGACCAGGCGGTGGCCGCGGAGGACTACGAGCGGGCCACCCAGCTGCGGGACCGGCTCGCGGAGCTGGAGGAGGCGGTCGGCCGCGACGGGCACAAGCAGGAGACCCGCTCCGGCCACCGGATCGTGGAGGTCACGGTCGAGGACATCGCCGACATCGTCTCGCAGCAGACCGGCATCCCCGTCAGCAATCTCACCCAGGAGGAGAAGGAGCGGCTGCTGGGGCTGGAGGAGCGGCTGCAGCGGCGGGTCGTCGGGCAGGACGAGGCGGTCACGGTCGTCGCCGACGCGGTGCTGCGCTCGCGCTCCGGCCTCTCCAGTCCGGAGCGGCCGATCGGCAGCTTCCTCTTCCTGGGACCCACCGGCGTCGGCAAGACGGAGCTGGCCCGGGCGCTGGCGGAAGCGCTGTTCGGCTCGGACGAGAAGATGGTGCGGCTCGACATGAGCGAGTACCAGGAGCGGCACACCGTCAGCCGGCTGGTGGGCGCCCCGCCGGGATACGTGGGGCACGAGGAGGCCGGACAGCTCACCGAGACCGTGCGGCGCAACCCGTACTCGCTCCTGCTGCTGGACGAGGTGGAGAAGGCGCACCCCGACGTCTTCAACATGCTGCTGCAGGTCCTGGACGACGGGCGGCTCACCGACTCGCAGGGCCGCACGGTCGACTTCACCAACACCGTCATCGTGATGACCAGCAACCTCGGCTCGGAGGCCATCACCGGGCGCGGCGCGGTGCTCGGATTCGGCGGTGGCGAGGAGGCCGACGAAGGCGCCCGGCGCGAGCGGGTGCTGCGGCCGCTGCGCGAACACTTCCGCCCCGAATTCCTCAACCGCATCGACGAGATCGTGGTCTTCCGGCAGCTCGACGACGCGCAGCTGCGGCAGATCACCGACCTGCTGCTGGAGGAGACCCGGCGCCGGGTGCACGCCCAGGACCTGGAGATCGAGTTCTCCCCCGCAGCCGTCGGGTGGCTGGCCCACCGCGGCTACCAGCCCGAGTACGGCGCCCGTCCACTGCGCCGCACGATCCAGCGCGAGGTCGACAACCGGCTGTCCCGGATGCTGCTGGGCGGCGATCTGGCGCCGCACTCCAGGCTGCTGGTCGATGTGGCGGACGGACAGCTGGAGTTCCGCACCGAGGGGCGCGCGGATCTGGCCGGGGCGCGGCGCTGAGGCGCGAGGCCGGCCACCGCCGGGAAAGGGCCTGAACACGGCGCGGCTCCGGGCACGGCACCGGGTCGGCGTGTCGCCGCACCGACGGGCGCCGCACCTGTGCGGCCGCGCCGCCCGTCCACCCGGAGCATGTCCCGCGCGGCGGGGTAGCCCTGACGGGTTCGGCGCCGGGGCCCGGCGGGCATGCACTCCCCGCCGGGCGCGGCAGCGCCGGTCACCGCGGCACGACCGAGGAGCCCCCCGTTGGGAGACGTCACATCGCAGGAGCGGCACCGGGAACGCGTCCCGGGAGGCGGATCCGGTCCGCTCGGGGGCGCCGGCCCGGCGGCGCCGGACGTGCCGGACGTGCCGGACGTGCCGGACGGCGACGCCGACGGCGCAAGCGGCCGCCCCGGGCCGGACGACGCGTGCCGGGAGCGGGGGCGGCCGCAGGATGTCTGGCCGGTCGTCTCCGCGCTCGCCCGCGCCTTCGACGCGCACGGCGAAGCGCGGGGCATGACGCGGGAGCAGCAGTGGACGCTCCAGGTGCTCAAGCTCTCGGAGGAGACGGGCGAGGCCGCCCAGGCGGTCATCGGCGTCCAGGGCACGAACCCGCGCAAGGGGTACAGCCACGCGTGGGAGGACGTGCACGCGGAAGTGGCCGACGTGGTCATCACGGGTCTGGTGGCCCTGGCGCGCATGCGGCCGGACGACGCGGCGGACTTCCTCGGGAGGCACCTCGAGCGGCAGGCGGCCCGGTTCCCGGCCGCCGGGCGGCCGGGCGCGGAGCCGTCCCCCGCGGACGGCGGACAGGCGCCGCCCTCCGGCGCCCGGCGCCGGCCGTGACAGCTTTCAGGAAGCGGGAGGCGGCCCGTCCGGGGTGAGGAGGTCGCTGCGGCGGGCGGGGCGGGTGAGGGCGAGGAGCGCCTGGTCGTCCTGGGCGGGGCCGGAGCTGTGCCGGTGCACGTCGGTGACCAGGAAGTCGAGCACGGTGGGCGGGTCCGCCGGGTAGCCGGTGTTGCGCCGGTAGGCGTCCAGCATCTGCGAAATCCGCTCGGCCGGCCGGTAGAAGGTGCCGCTGCGGTCCCGGGCCTCGGTGACGCCGTCCGTGAAGCACAGCAGCGTCCCGCCGGGCGGCAGGTCGTAGGTCTCCACGGGCGAGGCCCAGGAACCCAGCGTCGTGATGCCCAGCGGCGGCGCCTCCCGGGCGGGCTCCAGGACGCGGGCCGAGCCCGCCGGGTCCAGCAGCAGCGGCGCGGGGTGACCGCGGTTGACGAGGCGGACCCGTGCCAGGTCCTGGGTGAACTCCACGAGCAGCGCCGTGGTGAAGCCCTCGGACTGTTCGAGCCCGCCCTGCCGCTCCCCCTCCCGGACGAGCGTCTCCTCCAGGGTCTCCACGACGGTGGGCAGATCGGCGCAGTGGTCGGCGGCGTAGCGGAACGCGCCGATGTCCGCGCTGACGGCCGCGACGGCGGACAGCCCCTTGCCGCGCACGTCGCCGATCATGGCGCGCACCCCGTAGGGCGTCTCCTGGACCACGTACAGGTCACCGCCGATCAGGGCGGTCTCGTCGGCGGGCACGTAGCGCGCGGCGACCCGCAGTCCGCCGGTGCGCTCGGGCGGCGTGGGCAGCACCGCCTGCTGGGCCACCTGTGCAGCGTGCCGGGCCTTGTCGGCGGAGGCGTGGTGCGAGCGCAGGGTGCGGTTGAGGCCGACCGCCAGCGCGGTGATGGCCACCAGGGTGAGTTGGGTGCCGATGCCGCTCTGCGGCCCGAACGTGCCGTTGGAGTAGGCGAGCCCGGCCTGTGCGGCCATCGCCGCGACCCCCACGGCGATGATCGTCGGAGGCTCCAGCACCGGCGCCGCCACCACCGGTGCGACGGCGAGCAGCGGTGCCGTGGAGACCCAATGGCGCGCCAGCAGGTCCAGCCCGACCGCGAGCACCAGCACCCCGGCGGGCACCCACCGGTAGATCCGTCGCCACACCCACACCTGACTCACCCGGACATCCTGCCCCGCGACCGTGCCGCCGTGCGCGTCCCCGCACCGCCGGGTCGGAAGGTTGTGGGGCACCTCCGCCCGCCTGCCCCGCACAGGCCGCTCGCCGCGGGGATCCCCGCACGCTCCCTCGTGGGGACGGGCCGGCGGAGCGGCCGCTGCGGCCGCCCTCCGGCCCGCTCCGGTACGCCGCACGGCGGCACCCGGCCCCGCCTCCGGCGCCGCCGCGCTCGGCCGGCGCCCGTCGGCGGGGGTCTCAGGGGGCGGTCAGCTCGGTGAAGTCCCGCACGAAGCGGGTGAGGAGGCGGGCGAGGGCCGCGCGGTCCGGTTCCGGCCAGTCGCGCAGGGCTTCGGCCACGATGCTGCCGCGGAACTCCCTGACGCGGGCGAGCAGTGCTCGCCCTTCGCCGGTGAGCACCAGGAGTGAGCGCCGCCCGTCCCGCTGGTCGGCCTCCCGGCGCAGCAGCCCCGCGTCCCGCGCCTGGGCGGCCAGCCGACTGGCACGCGGCTGGTCGACCCCGAGCACCGCGGCCGCCTCGGTGACGGTGAGGGCGCTTCCCGCTTCGTCCTCGGCCGCGACCGCGTCGACGAGTTCGACGACCGCTTCCGGCAGCGCGGCGTGCGGCCCTGTGCGCTCTCCGCGCCGCTCCGCGAGCCGGGCCAGCGCACGCCGCTTCTGCGCCCGGCGCAGCGCGACCAGCGCGGACTCCAGGGCCGCGACATCGGGTTCCGGGTTGTCCACGGCACGCTCCCCATTACCCGTTCACTGCATGACCAATCACATTCACATGTTATCTTACATGTATTACTCCTGGGGACGGAGGTCGGCATGGACGCGACCAAGCCCATCGGCTACTGGCTCAAGCACCTGGACAACCTGCTGGAGCGGCAGTTCGACGCCACCCTCGCCGATCTGGACATCGGCCGTCGGCACTGGCAACTGCTGAACACACTCAGTCGCGGCCCGGCCTCCCGCGAGGAGCTGGCCCGCGCGCTCGCCCCCTTCTGGCAGGCGGGTGCGACGGAGCCGGCGGAGGTCCTCGACGGCCCCGGTAACAGCCTCGCCGCCCGCGGGTGGACAGCCACCGGGGGACAGCGGATCCACCTCACCGCAGAGGGCCGCGCCGCGCACGCCCGGATCGCCGACCGGATCGCGCACAGCCGCCGCACCGTACTGGGCGAGCTCACCCCCGAGCAATACACCGCGACGGTGCGGACTCTCTCGGTCATGGCCGCGAACGTGGAGGCCGACCTCGCCTCCGGTGTGCGCCCGGCCTGAAACCTGGCCCGGAGGCCTGGCCCAGAGGCCTGGCCTGGAGGTCTGGCCTGGAGGTCTGAACGCCGAGGCTCCGGCGACAGCAGCCCCCAGGACGGCCTGCGGCACCCCGGGCCGGGCTCCGCGAGGTCGGGCCCGGCCGGGGCCCCGGACAGGCGGGGCCGGCTCAGGCGGGCGGGGCCGGCAGCGCGGCGAGCCACTCGGTGAGGATCCGGTTGATCTCCTCCGGACGTTCCTGCTGGATCCAGTGGCCGCAGTTCTCGAGGATGTGCGAGGCGTGCAGACCGGGAAGGGTCGCGGGGTAGGCGTCGACGGCGTCGGCCATCCAGGTGGTGGAGGCGTCCCGGCCACCGCCGGCGAACAGCGACGGCTGGGTGAGCGGTGCGCCGTCGAAGTCCGCGAGCTCCTCCCAGTCCCGGTCCATGTTGCGGTAGCGGTTGAGCGCCCCGGTGAACCCGGTGCGCTCGAACTCCCCCGCGAAGACGTCGAGCTCCTCCTCGGTCAGCCAGGAGGGCAGCCGCCCGGTGGGGAACCGGTCGCACATCCGGCCGCCCGGGGCGACGAAGTGCGGGTCGGGCGCGCCGTCCGCGGGCATGGTCTCGGCGGACAGCGCGGCGTAGACGCCCGCGAGCCAGCCGCGCACGTCGGGCTCGATCTCGCTCTCCGCCCGGCCGGGCTGCTGGAAGTAGGAGATGTAGAACTCCTCGCCCCGGCCGATCCGGGAGAAGACCTCGGACGGCCGGGGGCCGCCGCGCGGACTGTAGGGGACGCTCAGCATCCCCACGGCCCGGAAGACGTCCGGCCGCAGCAGACCGGAGTTCGCGGCGATCGGCGAGCCCCAGTCGTGCCCGACGACGACGGCACTCCGCTCCCCCAGCGCATGAACGACCGCGACGTTGTCCTCCACCAGGTCGAGCATCCGGTAGGCGGCCGTCCCGGCAGGCTTCGAGGAGCGGCCGTAGCCGCGTACGTCGAGCGCGACGGCGCGGTATCCGGCCGCGGCCAGCACGGGCAGTTGGTGGCGCCAGGAGAACCAGGACTCGGGGAAGCCGTGCACGAGCAGCACCAGCGGACCGGCGCCCTGTTCGACCAGGTGGATCCGGCCCGCCGGGGAGGGCACCAACCGGTGGGTCGGGGGCGGGATCCGGTCGGTCCGGTCGGTCTCGTCGGTGGCCTGCCGGGACATCTACCCCTCCGGAGCTGCGGAACCGTCGAACGCCGCACCCGGCCGGCGACCGGGCACTGGCCACGATCATGGGGCCTGCCCCGCCCGAACGCCACCCCCCGCTGTGCGCTCGGGCGTCGAGCGCACCGGCGGCGCCGGGCCGCGCCCGCCCGGCGTCAGCTCCCCGCCGCCGCGGAGCGCGAGCCCGCGGCGGGCAGCAGCCGGAGCTTCTCGTCGCTCTCCGAGCCGGGGACGGCCGTGTACACCAGCAGCGCCTGGCCCTGGTCCGGATCGAGGAGCACCTGGCAGTGCACCTCGATCTCCCCCAGTTCGGAGTGCAGGAACCGTTTCGGCTCCACCCGGGGCGCCCCGACCTCATGGGCGCTCCAGTACCGGGCGAACTCCTCGCTGGCCGCCAGCAGTTGTTCGACCAGCGCCTCGGCCCGGCTGCCCCGGCCCTGCCGGGAGTAGGCGGCCCGCAGTCCGGAGGCGAAGAACCGGCTGTGCCGCGGGTGGTCCTCCTCCGGGTACAGCAGCCGGGCGGCCGGGTCGGTGAACCAGCGGTGGTACAGGCTGCGGTCCGCTCCGGTGAACCGGGACTCGTCCCCGAGGAGCCCGGTCGCCAGCGGGGTCTGCCAGAGCGTCTCGGCGAGGTCGTTGATGACCTGCGCCGGAGTGTCGTCCAGCCTGCCCAGGATGCGCATCAGTCCGGGGGTGATGTGGTCCGAACCGGTCCGCGGAGGTGCGTTGTGCCCCGCGACCTGGAAGAGGTGGTCCCGCTCGGGGAGCGACAGATGCAGGCCCTGGGCGATCGCGGCCAGCATCGGCGCCGACGGCTGCGGGCCGCGCTGCTGCTCGAGGCGGCTGTAGTAGTCCGTGGACATGCCGCTCAGCGCGGCCGCCTCCTCACGGCGCAGTCCCCTGGTCCTGCGCCGCGGGCCGCGGGGCAGCCCCACGTCCTCCGGTTGCAGAGCCTCCCTGCGGGTGCGCAGGAAGTCCGCGAGCTGTGCTCGGTCCACGGTCTGCCTCTCCCTGTCCGTTCCCTGTCCGTCGCCGTCCGTCGCCGTCCGTCGCTCGCCGGTACGGTGCCATTCTCCCTCCCCCGCGGTCGCCTACAGGAGCATGCCGCCCGATGCCTCGATGCGCTGGCCGGTGATCCAGGAGGTGCCCTCGACGAGCAGCGCCGCGGCGGCTGCGCCGATGTCGTCCGCCTCGCCGACCCTGCCCATCGCGGTGACCGCGCCGAGAGCGGACCGGGTCTCCTGCTGGTCGCGGACGGCGCCGCCGCCGAAGTCGGTCGCGGTGGCGCCGGGGGCCAGGACGTTGACGGCGATACCGCGCGGTCCCAGTTCCTTGGCGAGATAGCGGGTGAGGACCTCGACGGCGCCCTTCGCCGCGGCGTACGCGGACGTCTCGGCGGCGACGAAGCGGGTCAGCCCGGTGGAGATGTTGAGGATCGTGCCGCCGTCCCCGAGCAGTGGGAGCAGCGCCTTGGTGAGGAAGAAGACGCCCTTGACGTGGACGTTCATCAGCCCGTCGAATTCCTCCTCGGTGGTCTCCGCGAACGGCTTGTGCACGCCGTGTCCGGCGTTGTTGAGCAGGATGTCGAAGTCCTCACGGTCCCAGTGCTCCTTGAGCACTCCGCGCACGGTGTCGGCGAAGGCCGGGAAGGCGGCGGCGTCCGAGGTGTCCAGCGGCAGCGCCACCGCTGTCCGGCCCAGCGCGCGGAGCTGTGCGACGACGGCCTCGGCCTCGTCCGGGTGCGAGCGGTAGGTGAGCAGCACATCGGTGCCGGCCTCGGCGAGGTGCAGCGCGGTGCTGCGGCCCAGCCCGCGGTTGGCACCGGTGATCAGAGCGATGCGGGTCATGCCGTGTTCTCCGTTCACGAAGCGGGTTCCTGCAGCTCAACGCTGCCGCGTACGGGGAACGGGAGGAAGGCAGCAGCTGTCCGGGGATCGCCGGTCCCCCCTTAGGGTGCGAGGGGGCGGTGGAGAACAGGGCTTCGACCACCGTGAACTTCTCCGCCCGTTCCGCCGTCGAAGGCTGTGCACGGTCCGACAGCGGGGGACAGCACGAGCAGGGACACGAGCAGGGAGTCGACGAGAGCGATGGCACCGGACGCGGACATGACCTACGCCACCCCCGAGGCGAACCGGCGCGCGCGGACGGCCCCGGCCGCGAGCGGCAGCCCCCTCACGCGCCGCGACCGTCCCCGGCATCCGGCGAGAGCCGCCGCGACGGCCGCCACGGCGCTGGTGGCGGCGGGGCTGCTGGCCGGGTGCGGCGGCCCGGACGGCGGCGCTCCGGAACTGCGGCGGGTCGCCGGTGAGGCGACGCCCGCGGGAATCGCCGCGTCCGGCAAGGAGAAGGGCGGCAGCGGGAAGGAGAGCGGCAGCAAGGACAGGAAGGGTGACGGTGAGCGCGCCGAGCCCTCCGCCTCGTCCTCCGAAGGCTCCGGCAGCTCCGCGGACGGCGGTTCGGGGAGCGGCGGCGCGGAAGCCGGCGGCGACGGCACAGAGCCGGGAGCCGGCTCGGGAGGGGCCTGCGCGGCCTCCGACCTCAAGGCGTCCATCGGCCCCAACCGCCCAGGGGCCGGCCAGCACCACCACGCGCTGGTCTTCACCAACAGCTCCGGCAGCGCCTGCACGATGAGCGGCTTCCCGGGGTTCGCCTTCGTCGACGCCTCGGGCAACCGGGTCTCCGTCCCCCCGCAGCGCGAGGGCGGCAGCTCGCAGCAGGTCGAGCTGGCGCCCGGTTCGAGCGCCTGGGCGCCGCTGTCGTTCGCCGATCCGCGGATGACGGGTACCGCGACCGTCACCCCGGACGGCGCGCTGCTCACTCCACCGGATCAGCAGTCCTCGCTGCGGGTCGGATGGTCCGGCGGTCCGGTGACCGCTTCGGGGGACGCCTCGGTGCCGAAGATCGGCCCGGTCTCCCCCGGCACCGGCGGCTGAACGCCGCGCCTCGTTTGCAGTCCGTAGTCCGTAGTCCGCGAAAGGATCCAGATGAGCGAGCAGCGCACCGACGGGCCCCGCGTCCCGGCGGCGGACTCCGAACCGTGGTGGGCCGGCACCGGGCCGGTCGGCGGAGTCGTGCTGATCCTGCTGGGCCTGGGGGCGGTCGCCGCCCTCGTCGTCACCGGCCACGCGACCCCGGACGCGTACCTGAACCTGTACGGAGCCGCCAAGGTCGTGGCCGTCGGTCTGGTCCTCGCGGGCACCGGACTGCTCGCCAAGCGGCGCCGCACGCGTGCCACGTGCGACGCCGACCGGCCGGACGAGGATCGGTAGCCGGGCACCCGGGGGCCCGCCCGGCCGCTCAGTCCGCGGCGGACCGCGGACGCAGCACCACCGGGAGGGTCTGGTGGCCGTTGCTGATGAGCGAGGGAACGGGGCGCAGCTCCTCCTCCGGGACGCCCAGCCGGGCGTCGGGGAAGCGGGCGAAGAACTTCTCCAGGGCCGTGATGCCCTCCAGGCGGGCGAGCGGGGCGCCGAGGCAGAAGTGCACCCCGTGGCCGAAGGCGAGGTGCTCGGGGCCGGGATCGGTGCGGGTGAGGTCGAAGGTGTCCGCGCTCTCGCCGTGCCAGTCGGGGTGCCGGTTGGCGGCGGCGTACGAGGCGAGGACCGGCTCGCCCTTGGCGATGACCTGACCGTCGGGCAGCGGGATGTCGCGGACGGCGAAACGCAGCGGCAGGTGCTTGACGGCCGGTTCGAAGCGCAGCGTCTCCTCCACCACGTCGGCCCAGTTGGCGCGGCCCTCCCGGACGAGCGCCAGCTGCTCGGGGTGGGTGAGCAGCACGGTGATGGCCTGGTCGAGGAGGTTGACCGTGGTCTCGTAGCCCGCGCTGATCATCAGCAGCAGGGTGTCGCGCAGTTCGGCCTCCGAGAGCGCCGACCCGTCGCCCTCCTCGTCCCGCGCGTCGATGAGCAGGGAGGTCATGTCCTCGCCGGGCTGCTCGCGCTTCTCGGCTATCAGCTCGTCGAGCACTCCGTAGAGGCTGGCGGTGTTGGCTGCGGCCTCCTCGGGGGTCAGCGTGGTGGCGAAGACGTTGTCGACCAGTTGGCGGAAGCCCGCACGGCGCTCGGCCGGCACTCCCATCAGGTGGCAGATCACCTGGATGGGCAGCGGGTAGGCGAACAGCTCCCGCACATCGGCGGCTTCCCCTTCGGGGGTGCGCGCCAGCACGTCCAGCAGGTCGTCGACGATGCTCTCGACGCGCTCGCCGAGCGCCGCCACCCGGCGTGCGCTGAAGGACGGGGCCACCATCCTGCGCAGCCTGCGGTGGTCGCTGCCGAAGGAGGTGAACATGTTCTCCACCGCGACCCACAGCGCCAGCGGCCAGGTGGGGACGGTCTCGGCGAACTGCGGCCAGTGCTGCCGCGCGTCCTTGGAGACGTCCGGGCCGGTCAGCAGCTTCTTGAGGAGGACCGGGTCGCTGACCGACCAGGCGGTGACGCCCAGCAGGTCGACCCGGGTCGCCGGCCCCCGTGCATGGAGGGCCTGGTGTTCACCGTGCGGATCGCTGCCGGTGGGATCGAGAGTCAAAAGCTCGGGAACAGACACGGTGAGTCGCAATCTCCGTTCGCGGGGCGGGGAATTGACGCAGTGACGCCTGCCCACAGTACGAGCCGATCACGCGTCCGTGTAGGGGTCAGACGGTGCAAGATCATCTCACGTCGCGCGGGATGCGCCAGGGCCCCGGCGGGAACCGCATCGGCGGCGGCCCCGGCCGGGTACCCGGTGCCGGATCCCCTCAGTTTCCGCCCAGGGACACCACACCGCCCAGCAGCGTGCCCAGGGCCTTCTCCGCGACTCCGAGGGCGGCCTGTTCACGGGGGGTCAGCTCATCGGTCTGCGGCACGGGGGCTTCGGCGGCCGCAGCGGCCGGTGCCACCGCGAGGACGGTCGTGGCCAGCACGGTGGCCAGGGCCAGTACGGATCGACGGAACATGCGCGCTCCTCAGCAGACGTCCGGGGCAGTACGCCACCCAGCGTCCGGGAGCGGCCGGCGGCGGAGCGAGCGGCCGGTCCGGCGCTGCTGCGAACGGACCAGCCGGCACCACTCGTGCGGCCGTTACCGCGGGTTCACTGCTCGACGCCGCCGAGCAGCCGCTCCGCGCGCTCCTCCACCAGCCGTACCGCACCGGGCTGGCGGCCGGGGACCCGGCGGCGCAGGAGGACCAGTTCCGGGGCCAACTCGCGGGCGGCCTCCCCCTCCTCCAGGCACTGCCATTGGTGGTGGGCCCGGTCCACGGCGCCCTCCACCTCCAAGGCCCCCTCGGACTCGCCGCGTTCGAGACGGCCCCGGGCAACCCGCAGCCACAGTTCGCAGCTGCGGGCCGGGGCGCCGGCCAGCCGGGCGAGGTCGGCGCGGACCTCCACCCAGTGCAGCGCTCCCTCCGAACCGGGCCCTTCCGTACGCTCGGCGGCCTCCTCCCAGGACACCGCGAGCGTCTCGGCCTCCTCGTGGCGCCCGGCTCGGGCCGCGGCCATGATCGTCTCGTGCGGGTCCTCGGCCGGCTCGGTGTGCGGGCCACGGGCCGCCGGGGGCGGCGGTGCGGGCCGGTGCCGGGGTTCCGCTCCGTTCCCGGGTTCCGGCTCGGCACCGGGCGGCCCGTACGCGGCCGGGACCGGCTGCGCGTACTGATCGGCGGGCTGCCACTCCGCGGGGAGGTCCGGCGGGGGCTGATGCTCCCATCCGTTCGGGCTCAGGGGTGCGGCAGCGGGCCGGTACTCGTTCGGCGGTTCGGCCGCCGGTTCCGGGGCCGCGGATGCCGCAGCCGCGGACGAGGCGACGAACAGCGCCTGTTCGTGCTCCGTCGTACCGGAGACGGCCGCCGCCCGCTGATGCAGCTCGGCGAACGGCATCCGGCCGCCCGCTCGCCACAGCCGAATGCACTCCAGCAGATAGGCGGGCTCCATGGGGGCGTTGCCGCCGCGCAGCCGGCGCCACGCCGACTCGCGGCTGTGCCGCACCACGCGGCCCAGCACGGCCACCCCGGGGGCCTCCGGCAGGCCGCCCGCCCGGACCGCATCCCAGGCGCCGGGCTCGGTGGCCACGTCCAGCAGCACGGTGGTCGACCCGGGGGGCCGTACGGCCAGTTCCGCCGTCAGCCACTCCCAGGGCAGTCCGCTGTACCGCACCGCGGCCGAGTGCTGGCCGGGCGCTCCCAGCCCGATGTGCAGGCCGCCCTTGCGCGGATCCTTGCGCAGCTCTCCCACGACGACCACCAGGAGCCGGCCGGAGGCTCCGGCCACCAGACGCACGCGGGCCAGCACCATCTGCGGGTCGACCGGACCGGCCAGTTCGACGACGTTGACCGCGCCGGGACCCGCGGTGTGCACGTCCGCGCCGGCGAGTATGCCGCTCCAGGACACTCCGCCCAGGCCCGCCATCACGACGCCGACGTCCATCAGGCCCCCGCCGACACCCGCCATCACCAGCACCCCGTCGCTCGCGCCTTCGGAGCCCGCACCCGGAACCGACACCAGAACCCCCCACACACCAAACCGATCAGAACACGGACAGTTGTCAGTCCAAGGCCCCGGTGGGCCGTTGCCGCCACGCGGATCGCAGGCAGCCCCTGCCCGGCCGAGTCGGGCCGGTGGCGCACTCCTGCCGGGCCCGCAGCCGAGCCCCTTGCTACGGCGACCTCCAAACCTTCGACGGCGTACTCCAATTCAACACGACGGCGTCGGCGTCGGCGATCCGGCTGCCGCCACCCGCCTCGGCCTGGGGGACATTGCGGCTGATTCGGACGCCGTGCCGGTTCGCCACCCTCAAGAGTGAATTCCGCGTGGCTCACTCCGATGGTTGGCATGCGGCCCCGGCCCGGAGCGAAGAACGACGGCCCGACGGGTAAGCCATCAAGAGTGTAATCCAATTCATCGAAAACGATCTACATCGATCAAACAAGTACAACGCAATGCCAATTCCTCGCTTGAAAGTTCGACACCGGGTCGGCTTCCCCGCAGATCGGCTGCTCGTGCAATTGCCGATGAATTTGCACGGTGCAGAAGCTCGTGGCGTCCGACGCATCTGGAGCTGTAGCTTCCGCGGGAGGGGGACCACAACGGAGGGATGGGAGGGGAGAGGAACGTTGAACGTTCGTATGCCCTTGCCGTGCGAACAGAGCGCCGTGCCCACGGCGCCACCACAGAACTGCCGGAGGACGCAGCAGCCGGAATCCGCACCGGATGCTCCGGTGGCCTTCATCGCTTTCTGCGTTCTCTACCGGCAACGGTATCTGGAATACGCGCACAACCGCCTGGCCGATGCGCGACAGGCGGACACCGTTGTGAGCCTGGCCTTCGCCGAGTTGGCCGACCAGTGGGACCAGGCGCTGCGCAGCCCGCACACCAACGCCTACGCCTGGCGGCTGCTCAGCCGCCGCATCCGCGACCACGCACACCGAGCCGCGGACGGGCCAGGAGGGCACCCGGGCGGCGAGAGCCCCGCCGGACACGGGGGCCACGCCTTCCTCCCGGACCACACGGACGACACCCGCGTCCTCCTCCAGGACCTGGGCATGCCGCTGCTGGAGGCCACCGAGATGATGGGGCACACCGCTCCCCGGCCCCGCTGAACCGCCGGGAGGCGGACGCGCCCTCGCTGCCCCCGTGCGCTCCCGTGTGCCGCCCGCGAGCGGGCAGCCATCTCCCGGGAGGTGGGCGGATGCACGGCCCTCACACGGTGGGATGGCTGCTGACGGCGCTCTGCGCGGTGACGGGCATCACGTGCCTGCTGCGGGCACGCGGCGCCGGACCGGGCCGCCGGTCGGAGGCGGGGGGCGAGGCCGCGATGGGGCTGGGGATGGCGGCGATGGCAGCACCGGCTCCCTGGAGCGGAACGCCCGCGGGGCACACGATGTCGGGATGGGTCTTCGGCGCACTGTTCGGCGCAATGCTGGTGCGGGAGCTGCGGCTGACGGCGACCGAGCGGCACACCGCCGCGCCGGGGCGGCATCTGCACCACCTCCTGGGCAGCGCGGCGATGGTGTACATGTCGCTGGCGATGACCCTGGGCCCACCCGGCGGAGCGGCAGCGCACCACTCCGCAGCGGGCGGTCTGCCGCCGGTGACGGGGATGCTGCTGGTCTACTTCGCCGGATACGTCCTGTGGACGGGGACTCGTCTGATGCCGGCGGGCGCCGCCCCGGGGAGCGGCCCGGCAGCACAACGGACAGCGGTGCCTCCCGTGGCGCGGCAGGCCGGGGTCGCGGCCGGCTGCAGAGTCGCCATGGGGACGGGGATGTTCGCGATGCTGCTCGCCCTCTGAGGAGTGTCCGCACCGGGCCGGCGGCCCTCCCGGGCGCGGGCGGCGGCCGGAAACCCGGCAGGGATGTGAACCGCGTCACTTCTGCACTGCCGGGCGTATCACTGTCTCGTAACGGCCTTCTAGGCTGAGCGGTATGACCGTCCCGCTCGCGCTGATGGTGCTCGCCCTGTTCGCCGCGGGTCTCGCGCCGCGCGTACTGACCCGCTCCACCTGGCCGGACCGGGAACCGGTGCTCGCCCTGTGGGCGTGGCAGTGCGTGGTGGGAGCGGTGCTGCTGTGCTGCTTGCTGGCGATGGCCCTCTCGGGTGCGGCCGCCTTCACCGCCGTGCGCAGCCACGTCTTCGCCGGGGCGCCGCACGGTGTGGCCGAGGCGTACTCCTCCAGCTCCACGCCCTGGGCAGGCGCCCTGAGCGTGCTGCTGGCCTGCGGGGGTGCCTGGACCGGAGCGATGCTGCTGCGGGAGATCAGGGACGCGCGGGCCAGGCGCCGCAGGCGGCGGGCGGAGCTGCGCGAGCGGGCGCCGTGGCTGCCCGGCGAGAGCGCCTCCCCGAGCGAGCGGCTGGTGGTCCTGGAGGAGGAGAAGCCGGACGCCTGGTGGCTGCCGGGCGCCAACCCGCAGCTGGCCATCACCACCGGCGCGCTGCGCCGGCTCAAGGGCCGGCAGCTGGACGCGGTGGTGGAACACGAGCAGGGACACGCGCGGGCGCGCCACGACTGGCTGCTGCACTGCTCCTCGGCGCTGGCCGCGGGGTTCTCCCGGGTACCGGTCTTCGCAGGTTTCCGCGACCAGGTGCACCGGCTGGTGGAACTGGCCGCCGACGACGCCGCCTCCCGCCGCTACGGCAGGCTCACGATCGCCCTGGCCCTGGTGGAACTGAACGAAGGGCGCGGGGTCTTCGGGCCCTGCCCGACACCGGTGGCGCTGGTGCCGCAGCGGGTGCACCGGCTGCTCGCGCCCGGACCGCGGCTCTCGGTCAGCCGCCGGCTGCGGATGACGGCGGTGGCCTCCCTGGTGCCGGTGATCCCGGTGCTCGTGGCGTTCGCTCCCGGGCTGTCCGCGCTGCGCCACTGACCCGTTTTCGGGCCGGCCCCCGCCTCCCGGCGGGTGTTCCCCGCCGGGAGTTGTACCGCGACCGGTGTCAGGGGCGATGATCGGGACATGCGAGGTGTGACCCGTGCCGGTCCGGCAGGCGCGTGGCAGGCTGCTGCGGCCGCCACGCTGGGTGCTGCGGCCGTACTGCTGACCAGTCTGGCCCTGCTGCCCTGGGAGCCGCTGGCCGTGCTCGACCGGAGCACCGCCTCCGGACTGCACACGGCGGCGCTGGAGCACCCGGCGCCGACCCGGACCATGCGGGTCCTCACCGACTGGGTGTGGGATCCGTGGACCTTCCGGCTGCTGCTGGCGGCGGTGTGCGTCCGGCTGCTGTGGCGCGGGGAGCGCGCGGCGGCGTACTGGGTGTCGGGCACGGCACTGGTCGGCGCCGGGGTGCAGCAGGGGATGAAGGCGGCGCTCGGCAGGGAGCGGCCGCACTGGCGGGAGCCGGTGGCCTCGGCGGAGTACAGCGCGATGCCGTCGGGGCACGTGCTGACGGCCGCGCTGGTGTGCACCGTATTGCTGTGGCTGTGGTGGGAGCGGGGAACACCGGTGACCAGCGCGAGATGGCGGACCGGGCTCGGCACCGCCGCGGTGAGCGTTCTCGGCGTCGCGTTCACCCGGCTGTGGCTGGGCGTGCACTGGCTGACGGACACCGTGGTGGGTGCGCTGCTGGGGACGGCGGTGGCCCTGGCGTCCGCGGCCGCGTGGGCCGCGCTGCGGCGCGCTGAGCGGCTGCCCGGCACCGTATCCGGATAGCCCGGCGGGAGCCGTCGGCAGCCGCCCGGTGGCCTCTCAGGGCTTGCGGGCCACCGCGCCCACGTTGTCGACCTCTTCGGGCTCACCGAAGGGGAGCGCCTCGGGGCGCCAGCGGGTGACCGAGACCAGCCCCGGTTCCAGGACCTCCAGTCCGTCGAAGAACCGGAGGATCTGCTCACGGGAGCGGTTGACGCGCGGGTTGTCGCTGGTGCGGTTCCACTGCCGCACCATGGCGCGGACCGCCTCCGGGTTGACCACTTCGGCCGAATCGCTGAACACCAGATGGCTGCCGGCCGGGAGAGCCGCCGTCAGCCGCGCCACCACGTCGTAGGCGCTGTCGTCGGTGAGATGGGCGACGACGCCGAGCAGCATCAGCGCCACGGGCCTGTCGAAGTCGAGTATCCCCGCCGCCCCCTGGAGTATGGCGTCCGGGTCGCGCAGATCGGCGTCGAGGTAGTGGGTGACACCCTCCGGGGTGCTGGTCAGCAGGGCACGGGCGTGCGTGAGGACGAGCGGGTCGTGGTCCACATAGACGATCCGTGCGTCAGGGGCGATGCGCTGGGCGACCTCGTGGGTGTTGTCGACGGTGGGCAGACCGGTGCCGACGTCCAGGAACTGGCGGATGCCGAGATCTCCCGCGAGGTGGCGGACAGCCCGGCACAGGAAGGCCCGCTGGGCGCGGGCCGTGGTCACGATGCCGGGGTTGGCGCGCGCGATCTCGTCACCCACCTGCCGGTCGACGTCGTAGAAGTCCTTGCCGCCGAGCCAGTAGTTCCAGATCCGCGCCGAATGCGGCAACGTGTTGTCGATCTCTCTGGGGTCCGGTCCCGGCACCATGGCTCTCCTCTGCCCTCGGCTGTGTGTGTCGTGCGCTGTGCGCGCACCAACGTACCGGGGACGGGCAGTGACCGTACCGGGGGCGGCGGCCGGAAGCCGGCCGGGCAAAGTCGCGGTGCAGGAGGGGTGTTGAGCGGGCGCGCGTACTCTGGAGCCGGTCCCGGAACCGCCGGTGCCGCTACGCTCGGCCGAACCTCACCGGCCCACCTCGCCGGGGCGCCTGGTCGACACCGATATCGGGGCGATCCCCCGCGTCGCCCCGATATCGGCTGCTGCAGCGGGCGTTCCGGCCCCCCTGGAGGCGAACACCCGAAGTCGTGCTGAATATATTGGCTGCCGGCCAGTCAACGCAGGAGTTACAGGATGTCCCCCCGGAGCGCATCGGTCAATGAAGAGTTGCGCCGACGCTCGCGTGAACGCCTGCTGCAGGCGACCGTCGAGCTGGTCGCCGAGCACGGGTACGAGTCGACGACCCTGGGCGCCATCGCCGACCGGGCCGGCTCCGCACGCGGGCTCATCTCGTACTACTTCCCCGGCAAGCGGCAGCTCTTCCAGTCGGCGGTGCACCGGCTGATGCATCTGACGCTGACCGAGGCCCTGGAGCGCGTACCGTCGCCGGAGGGGCCGGACAGCGGACGGGAGGTGCTGGCGCGGGCCATCGACGCCGTACTCGGACTGGCCTGCAGCCAGCCGGTGCTGATGCGTGCCCACATGGCCGGAATCCTGCAGCAGGAGGGCTTCGTGCGGTGCGACGAGCAGCAGCGGCTGGCGGCTGTGCTGCGCGACGCCGTGATCCGCTACGGCTCCCCCGACCCGGACACCGACTATCCGCTGTTGCGCGCCAATCTGATGGGCGCCGTCGTCGCGGTGCTGCTGCCCGGCGCGCCGATGCCGCTCGGACGGCTGCGGGGAGAACTGTTCGCCCGGTACGGCCTCGCCTGGCGGCAGGGGACACCGCCGGAGGGGGAAGCAGGCCCCGAGGTGTCGCATGCGGCCCGGGTGCGGCAGTTGGAACGGCTGCGACCGTGCGGTTGGGGCACCGGCTCCGGACCGCACGGCGGACAGTGAGCCGCGCGGGGCACGGCACCGGCACGCCCGGTGGACGGCGACGGCGGACTCAGCCGGGGCACGGCAGCGGGCACGGGGCGCACCGCAGGCGGCGCGTGCGACCGGCGCGGGTCCGGCCGGGACGGCGGGCGTGCTTCGCCGGGCCTGCCCCGTCCGCCGCCGTTCAGCGCCGCCGGCGGGCGTGACGCGGACTCAGCAGCCCCGCGTCGCGGGCGCTCGCGATGACGCGCAGCGACTTGCGACGGCTGTGCCCGGTGACCCGCATGACGGCCAGCACCGGGTCCTGGCCCTGCGCCCGCGCCGCGGAGTAGGCACCGGCCACCGTGTGCAGCGCTGCCGTGCCGCGGAGACCGGGCGGCCGCCTCCGCCGTCTCGCGGGCGCGGGCGGTCTCCACTTCGTGGCAGCAGCGGGGACCGGTACGGGATGCTGCGGGGGCGCGGACACCGGCGGCGCCGACCGCGGCGGGACCGGGCGCGGCGCCGCGGGCAGCACGCAGGGCCCGGTGGTCCGGACGGTGGGGGCGGGCGGCGGCGGCCGGAGCGCGGCGGGGCAGGCCAGCGTCAGCGGTTCGCCGAGGCGCGGCGCGAGCTCCGCGAACTCCCGGAGGGTCAGCGGCGGATCGGCCCGCACTTCCTCCAGCCGGATGCCGCCGTCCACCACGGCGGCCACCATCTCCACCTGGGTACCGTCCGGCCGGCTGACACCGACGGCGAACCAGGGCGCACCGGCGGAGTGCGGGACAGTACCCGCGCCGCTGCCGTAGCCGCGCAGTTTCCACGCGGGCCCCGGCGGTGGCGAGGACCGGCCCGCGGACGGACAGCTTCCCTGCCGGCAGGACTGGTCCGGCGCACAGCACGGACATGAGGATCTCTCCGACACGGCGGCACCGTAGCCCCGGCGTCCGCGACCGGGCCCGCACGGCGCGCTCGGCCGCGCCCGGGGCAACCCTGACGACGGAGGCGGTCGCAGCCCGTTCGGCGCACCGGTGTGCCGCCGTTCGGGGGGCCGTGGCGCTCGCCTCCGGAGCCGAACGGGCGCCGCGGACACCGCCCCCGGGGCGCAGTCCGGCCGGAAGTGTCAGTGGGCAGGTGCAGACTGTTCCGTGTTCCGGTCGACTCGGGGACGGACACCTCGGACAACGACGTCTCGAAGGCGGTGCCGCAATGGCGGACGTACTGCTCGCGGTAGGTACGAGAAAGGGCCTGTTCCTCGCCCGGCGGCCGGTGGCCGGGCGAGGCGGGGCGGACTGGGACTTCACCGGCCCGTATTTCGACGCCCAGGCCGTCTACTCCTTCAGCATCGACCGGCGGGGCTCCACGCCCAGGCTGCTGGCCGGAGGGGACAGTGCGCACTGGGGCCCCTCGGTCTTCCACTCCGACGACCTGGGCAGGACCTGGGAGGAACCCCCGCGGCCGCCGGTGGCCTACCCGCGGGACACCGGAGCCTCCCTGGAACGAGTCTGGCAGCTCCAGCCCGGCGGGGAGGACGAGCCCGGTGTGGTCTACGCCGGGACGGAGCCCGGCGGGCTGTTCCGCTCCACGGACGGCGGCGAGTCCTTCTCCCTCGTCCGCGCGCTGTGGGAGCACCCCACCCGACGGGAGTGGGCGCCCGGTGGCGGCGGTCTGGGCCTGCACACCGTCCTGGTCGACCCGCGGGACGCGCGGCATGTGACCGTCGCCGTCTCGACGGGCGGCGCCTACCGCACCCGGGACGGCGGCGAGAGCTGGGAGCCGTGCAACCGCGGGGTCTCCGCGGTGTTCCTGCCGGAGGGCCGCCGCTACCCCGACTACGGGCAGTGCGTACACAAGATCGCGCGGGACGCGGAGGACCCCGACCGGTTGTATCTGCAGAACCACTGGGGCGTCTTCCGCAGCGACGACAGTGCCTCCAGCTGGCATTCGATCGGCGACTCCCTCCCCTCCGACTTCGGATTCCCCCTCGCGGCCCACCCACGGCGCGGCGGCGTGGCCTACCTCTTCCCGCTCAACGCGGACGCGGACCGGGTTCCGGCGGGGCACCGTTGCCGCGTCTTCCGCACCCAGGACGCGGGCAGCAGCTGGGAGGCGCTGGGCGCGGGCCTTCCCGAGGCCGCTCACTACGGACCGGTGCTGCGGGACGCGCTGAGCACGGACGACGCGGACCCGGCCGGAATCTACTTCGGGAACCGGAACGGCGAGGTCTTCGCCAGCGCGGACGAGGGCGAGAGCTGGCGCCAGCTGGCCTCGCATCTGCCGGACGTGCTGTGTGTGCGGGCGGCGGTGGTCGACTGAGCGGATCCCCGCATGCGGACCGCAGCGCGGGGATGAGCCAGTAGAGTGACCGCTCGTGGCTGCACGACCGTTGAACGAGATTGTCGAGCCGGGCTGGGCCAAGGCGCTGGAGCCGGTGTCCGAACGGATCGCCGCGATGGGCGACTTCCTCCGCGCGGAGGTCGCCGCGGGGAGAACGTACCTGCCCTCGGGGCCGAATGTGCTGCGGGCCTTCCAGCAGCCCTTCGACGAGGTGCGCGTCCTGATCGTGGGCCAGGATCCCTATCCCACGCCCGGGCATGCCGTCGGCCTGTCCTTCTCGGTGGCTCCCGAGGTCCAGCGGCTGCCGGGCAGCCTGGAGAACATCTTCCGGGAGCTGCACGACGACCTCGGCCTCCCCCGCCCCTCGAACGGTGATCTGACGCCCTGGACGAGACAGGGAGTACTGCTGCTCAACAGGGCGCTGACGACGGCTCCGCGCCGGCCCGCGGCGCACCGCGGCAAGGGCTGGGAAGAGGTCACCGAGCAGGCGATCCGCGCCCTGGTCGCCCGCGGACGCCCCATGGTCTCGGTGCTGTGGGGCCGCGACGCGCGGAATCTGCGTCCGCTGCTGGGCGAACTGCCCGCGGTCGAGTCCTCGCACCCCTCACCCATGTCGGCGGATCGCGGGTTCTTCGGCTCGCGGCCCTTCAGCCGGGTCAACGAACTGCTCGCCGCCCAGGGGGCCGACCCCGTGGACTGGCGCCTGCCGTGACCGCCGCGGCGGAGGGCACCCGAGCGGCCGCACGGGAGACGGGCGGCTGGGTGCTGGGCGTGGACTCGGGCGGATCCGGACTCCGGGTCGCGCTGGCGCGCCTCCCCGGCGCCGGGCACGCGGGCGGCGGGCCACCGGAAGCCGTCGGTTCCGTCGCCTGTCCGGAGCCCGTGCGCACCGGACCGGCCGGAATCGACGCGGCGCACCTGTCCGGGCAGTTGGTGCCCGCGGTGCGAGCGCTGCTGGCGGACGCGGGCGCCGCGCACCTGGCGGCGGCCTGCGTGGGCGCCGCCGGGATGGCGACCCTCGGCACCGGGCTGCGGGCCGAACTGCCGGGCGTGTTCGCGGCGGAGTTCGGGGTACGGCGCCTGGCGCTGGCCGCCGACGCGGTGACCGGGTACGCCGGGGCCCTGGGCGAACGGCCCGGTGCCGTGGTGGCGGCGGGGACCGGGATGATCGCCATGGGTACCGACCTGGAGACCTGGCGGCGCGCCGACGGCTGGGGGCATCTGCTGGGTGACTGCGGCAGCGGTGCGTGGATCGGACGCGCCGGGCTGGAGGCGGCGCTGCGCGCCTTCGACGGCCGGGCGGGAGGGTCGCGGGCGCTGCGCAGACGCGCCGAGGCGGTGTTCGGCACCCCGCTGAGCGCACTGCCCGGGCAGTTGTACCCCCGTACGGACCGGGCGGCCGTCCTGGCCTCGTTCGCGCCCGAGGTCGCCCGGTGTGCCGAGGAGGACGCCGTGGCGGCGGGTATCGTCCGGGCGGCTGCCCGGGAGATCGCCGCCGCGGCCGAGGCCGTCTGCCCGAGCCGGGAGGGGACGCCCCCGCCCGCGAGGGCCCGGACCGCTCACCACGAACCGGCGGGGCGCCACGGGCGCGCGGTGCGGGTCGCCTTCACCGGGGGCCTGTTCAAGCTCGGCGAGGCTCTGCAGGGGCCGCTGCGCGCGGAATTGGCCGGGCGGCTTCCGGACGCCCGGATCGCGGAGGCGGCGGGCGGCCCGCTCGAAGGTGCGCTGCTGGTGGCCGCGCGGCTGGCGGACGGGGCCTTGGCGCTCCCGGGGGATCCGGCGCTGCTGTCGGTCACGGATCCGGAGGCCGGGCAAATGTCTGAAGCGCCTGGCCGGGACGCGGGCAGCACGGACTGAGGCGGAGCCGGGCAGCGCGGCACCCGGCCCGGGCCTGGGGCGCGGACCGTCACGTTGTGCACCGTATCCTCTGCGGGGGGCCGCACTCCAGAATGCCCGGAGAAGCAGCCGTCTCGCTCGGATGAATCGGGACATAAGCCCATCGGTCTGCCCCGGCCGAACAGCCAAGCCCATGAAGGCATTAGCATGCGGGCGCATGAGCTCCCCCACAGGACCGGACAATGGCCTGCCCGTACGAATGCCACGTCCCCGCCAGCCCGGACGGCACCGCCGGCCGGAGCCCGTCGTCGCCCCCGAGGGTGCGCCGGCCCTGGTTCTGGCGGTCCCCGGCGCCCCCTCCGGCGCCACGCGCAGTCTCGCCGAGGAGACGCTGAGCATCGCACGCTCGGAGCTGCCCGGCCTGGACGCGCGCGTCGGTTTCACCGAGGGCGACGACGGGGAGTTCCCGACCATTCGCTCGGCGCTCGGTCAGGCGGTCGAGGACCGGGCGACGCGCCGCCGGTACGCACGCGAGGCGGCGGCCATGGCGGAGCAGGCCGGTTCTGCCGAGCAGGAGGCAGCGGTCGCGGCACCGCCGGCCGACACCGCCGACGACGGACTTCCCGCCGTGGTGGTGCCGCTGCTGGCCGGCCCGGACGCCGCGCAGCTGCGCCACATCCGCCAGGAGGTGCTCAACAGCGGTTCCGGCGCCGAGCTGACCGACGTGCTGGGTCCGCACCCGCTGCTCGCCGAGGGCGTGCACGTGCGGCTGTCCGAGGCGGGGCTGGCGCGCGCCGACCGGGCGCGGCTGTTCACGGTCGCGACGGCGGCCGACGGCATCGTCCTGGCGACGATAGGCGGGGAAGAGGCGGTGCAGGCGGCCGGCATCACCGGCATGCTGCTGGCCGCCCGGCTCGCGGTGCCGGTGCTCGCCGCGGCGCTCGACGACGAGGGCGCTGTCCAGCAGATCGCCGAGCAGCTCCGCAACTCCGGTTCCCAGCAGTTGGCCATCGCACCGTGCCTGATCGGCCCGGAGATCGCCGAGGGCCTGCTGGAGGCCGCCGCGGAGGAGGCGGGCTGCTCCACCGCCGAACCGCTGGGTGCCTACCCGGCGCTGGGCAAGCTCGTGGCCTCCACGTACGCCGCCAAGGCGGGTATCGCCCAGCCGCAGGGCGCGACGGCGCGCTGAGCGCCCGCCCGGCCGCCCAGGGCACCCGCAGGAGGCCACCGCGAGCAGCCGCACCCGTCGGCCGGAGGTGAGCCGCGCTGCCCGGTGCGCCGCACCCGGCCGGCTCACGCTCCGGCGGCCGGCCCTCCGGCAGTCCGCTCGATGACGACGCAGGAAGCCGACGGCACGGGCAGCGAGCCCGCCGGTCGCGGGGTGCCGGTGGCCGGGTCGATCCCGAACCAGGTGACGTCGCCCGAGCGCTCGTTGGCGGCGTAGAGCCAGCGACCCGCCGGGTGCACCGCCAGGTCGCGGGGCCAGCAGCCGCCGCAGGGCACGGTCGCGACGCGCTCGGGCAGCGTGGACGAGGTCAGGTCCAGCACGGTGATGCTGTCCTCGCCCCGGTTCGCCGCCCAGGCGAAACGCCCGTCGGGTGCGAGGGCGAGCGCCGAGGGGTGGTTGGGGGCCGCCGCGCGCTCCGGCGGTACGAGCCGGGTCTCACCGAGCGGCTCCAGGGCACCGCCTGCCGGGTCCCAACCGCAGGTCACCACGGACGAGTCCAGTTCGTTGACGACGTAGGCCCGCCGGGCCGCGGCCCGTCCGCGCCCGGAGTGCGCGGGCCCGAACGACAGGTGGCGGGGGCCGGTCCCGGGACGGAGCGGGACCTCGCGGTGCGGTCGCAGACCGGCGCCGGTGTCCCGCAGGTCGTAGATCCACACCGAGTCGGTGCCCAGGTCGGTGCAGAGCAGCCAGCGGCCCGACGGATCGGGGGTGACGCCGTGCGCGTGCGGCCCCTGCTGCCGCTCCCGGACCGGCCCCCGGCCGTGGTGCCGGTGTGTGCGCGCGGGCGCGCCGGGGGCGCCGTCGGCGCGCAGGGGCAGCAGGCTGACGCTGCCGGAGGTGTAGTTCGCGGTGCAGAGGCTGTCCGCGGTCGCCGCCAGATGGGTGGGACCGGCGCCGTCGACGGGGGCCGGGGGCTCCAGCAGCACGGGGAACGCGCCTGCCGAGGAGCGGCCCGCGCCGGGACTTCCGGCGGGGCCGCGGCCGTCGAGGCGCAGCGCCGCAACGGCGCCGGGGTCGGTCTCGCTGACGGCGTAGAGGAGGCCGCCCGCGGGCGCCAGAGCGAGGAACGAGGGGTTCGCGACGGTGTCTTCCGTATGGTGCAGGGCGCTGAGCGCGCCGGTGCGGGGGTCGAGAGCCGCGGTGGTGATGCCCCGGCCCCCCACCGAGGTGAACGACCCGATGTACGCCCGCGGGTGCCGCCACGTCCTGCTGTTCATCGCACCGCCCTTTCGCCGCCCCGTCCGGAAGGCACGACGGTAACAGGCGAGCGCGATTTGGTCTGGACCAATTGGGGGCCGGCTCGTTCCGGACGGAGCGCGGGTCAGCGCCCCGCGCAGCGATCCGGGCGGAGGCCCGGGCCGGGCCGGCGGCGCGCCCTCAGGCGGCCGCTCGCGGGTGGGTGTGCAGGGGCGCGGCGAGCTGGTGGAGCGCGTCCTCCAGAGCGTGCAGATGCACCAGTGCGCGATCGCCGGAAGAGGGCGGCTCCGCGGCGGCGGTCACCGGAACACCGGCGCCGCGAGCCGGGGCGATCCGGGCCCGCGCCGGCACCGCCAACCGGTGCACCGCGGCCTCGACCCGCTCGCAGGCCGCGGTGAGCCGGGCGTCGTGCGACGCGGCGGGGTCGGCCGCGACCTCGGCCAGGCCGCGGATCTGGCGGGCGCAGTCGTCCAGCAGGGCCAGCACCTGGCGGGCCCTGGCCCTGCGTGCGCGCAGCGGGCTGAGGGGATGGACGAGCGGCGCGACCGACAGCCGCACGCGCCCCAGCAGCAGTTCCAGCTCCGCGACCCGCGGTTCGGGCCCGTCGCCGCTGCCGCCCGCGAGGCGGTCCGCCGCCTCGCGGGCACACTCGTGGACGCAGTGCACCGCACGCCGTATCCACACTTCGGTCGCGGCGTGCGTGGTGACGGGCAGCACGAGGGCGACCGCGAGCGCGGCGCCCAGCGCACCCACCGCGGTCTCCTCCAGACGCAGCCCGAGCAGTCCGGGATGCAGGACGCCGAGCAGACCGTAGAGCATGCCGACCATCAGCGTGACGAAGAACATCATCCACGAGTAGGACAGCGGCGCGGTGTAGAAGATCCCGAAGACGCAGCAGGCCACGACGGCGAGCGTGGGCGCGACGGCACCGTCCACGGGCACCGCGACCAGCAGTCCGGCGGCCAGGCCCGTGACGGTGCCCAGCACCCGGCGGAAGCCGCGGACGAGTGTCTCGCCCCGGGAAGCGGTGTTCACGAAGATCCACCAGGCGGCGCCGACCGCCCAGTACCAGCGGTCCAGGGACAGGGCCTGGCCGGCGGCCAGGGCGAAGCCGCAGGCTGCGAGCGCCTGGAACGCCTGCCGGGTGGTGGGCCGGGCCAGCCCCCGGCCGCCGACGGGCGCGACGGCGGGCCGCGGTGCCGCGCCACGCTCGATCGGCCACAGCACGAACCGGGTGAGCGCGGCCGCCGCGAGCGCCAGCAGCCCGGCGGCGAACGTCTCCGGAAGCCGGTCGGGCTCCGTGCCCAGGAACTGCGCGGCGAAGAACTGCATGAAGGCGAAGATGCCCAGCGCATTGCCGCGCGGCCCCCAGCGGCGCGCGTACACCCCGGCGAAGACCACCGCCAGGAACGCGGCGTCCCGGGCGGGCGGCTGCCCGTGCAGGAATGCGGCCAGCGCCAGCACGGGGAAGCCGGCGACGGGCAGCAGCGCCGTGGTGCGGCCCTGCGCCCGCGCGGTCGGGTCCGCGACGGTGAACAGCGCGAGCAGCGCCACCAGCCCGCCCGCGACGGTGGCCTGGAGCGGCAGGCCGGCACCCGCGCAGACGGCGACCGCGAGTCCGATGCCGATGACGGCGCGTGCCGAGACGCGCGCCCGGTGCGAGTGTTCGGGACCGAGTGCCGCGACGGTGCGACGGAGGAGATGTACTGGGGCGCTTCCCCCGGGCTTCCGTAGCGACTCGTCCAAAACCCCTCCAATCCGGGCCGGCCTGGGCGGCCATGCGTCCACATGCTGGTACGAAGAGGAAAGCACCCCTTCCCACCTGCTACCAAATCGCACCCGTTTGACATGCTGGGTGCGTGATCAGTTCTGCCGCCGCACCCGCGGTCGTCTTCGACCTGGACGGCACTCTCGTCGACAGCGAACCGCACTACTACGAGGCGGGCAGGCGCCTGCTCGCCGCTCACGGCGTTCCGGGCTTCACCTGGGCCGAGCACGCGCGGTTCATCGGCATCGGGACCCGGGAGACCCTCGCCGCACTCCGCCGCGCACACGGGCTCACCGCGTCCGTGGACACATTGCTGGCCGAGAAGAACCGCCTGTATCTCCGGTCGGTGCGCTCCGGCACCGAGGTGTTCCCGGAGATGCGGAAACTCGTGGAGCACCTGCATGCCTGCGGGCATCCGCTGGCCGTGGCCTCCGGATCGTCGCGCGGCGCCATCGACGCGGTACTCGGAGCGACCAGCCTGGATGAGCTGCTTCCGCTCCGAGTGTCGGCGGAGGAGGTGCCGCATGGCAAGCCCCGGCCGGACGTCTTCCTGGAGGCGGCCCGCAGGCTCGGCGTCTCCCCCGCGGACTGCGTGGCCGTCGAGGACGCCCCGGCGGGCGCCGAGGCGGCCCGGCGCGCGGGAATGCGGTGCGTCGCGCTGCCGTATCTGGCCGAGCAGGCCGCCGATCCGGGATTCGCGGGCGCCGGCCTGCTGTTCCCCGGCGGTCAGCGCGAGTGCGACGCGCAGCGGATCTACGACTGGATGACCGGGCGCCCTGCCGCTTCGCGGGCGCCCTGCGACGGCCCGCAGCGGGCGTGAGGCTGCGCGGGCCCGGAAGCCACGGGCCACGGCCACGGGCATCGGCACGGAACGCGGGGCGGCGGCCCGGGACACAGGGGCCGAGCGGGCCGAGCCGGAACACGCGGGGGCGGGAGCGCCGCGCCGGGGCACGGGCGGAAGGGCGCGGACGGCGGTCGGGGTTCCCGCCGTCCGTGGGTCCGCCGTCTTCGGCACCGCCCGCGCCGGAAGCCGGTCCGGGCGGGACCGGCCGCGCGGGTGTCAGCCGCCCGTGGGCCGGACGGTGTTCATGATCTTCTTGATGTCATCGGCGTTCAGCGCGTCGGGCACACCCTGGTCCGCGTAGATCACCCAGCCGTGCATGGTGCCGTCGGGGAGCTTCTGCGCGATGCTGTGCACGACGGCCTTCGGCGGCACGCACGCGCTCGGCCGGTTGGTGACGGTGACCTGGGCGGTCGCCGTGTAGCCCTCGATGCCGCCGTGCTTCCACGGCTTCGCCTGGCTGACCTCGATCTTGGGCTTGTGGTCCTTGCCGCCGTACGCGGCGAAGCCCCAGTTGCCGGCCCAGTTGCGGGCGTTCTCCTGGAGGGAGCCCTCCTTGCCGCCGCCGGTGGTGCCCACGGTGGCGAGCTGCCCCTTGCTGGCCTGGCCGATCGCATCGGGATTGGGATGGGAGCTGCAACCGCCCTCGCGGTAGTTGGCCGCCGCGGTCATGACGACTATCGGCTTGCCGGCCTTGTCCGTGTAGGAGAGGGCCGTCCCCTTGTCCAGGACCTTCCACTTCTCGGCCTTCGCGGGGACGTCGTAGCGGAAGTGGTGCTTCTGCGAGGTCTGGGTCTGCCAGCCCTCGACCATCGGCTCGTCGCCCGCGGGTGCCTCCGGGCCGGAGGAGGGCGAGGAGCTCTTCGAGGGGTTCTCGGAGGGGCTCTTCGAAGCGGCGGACTCCTTGTCATCGCCCTTGCCGGTGTCATCGTTGCACCCGCTCAACGCGACGGCCAGTCCCATTCCGAGGGCCACGGCCAGGGTCCTCTTCCTCCGGTGTACCGGTGCCGCCTGGGTGGGCTGCGGATGCCGAGCGATGCGGTGCGGGGTTTTTGACTGATACATGATCAACACTCTAGGCGCACGGCGCCGCTGCTCCGGCACCGGAGGGATCTCCCTTACGAGACGCATACCGGCCCGTGACACGGCGCGCAAAACCGTCCCCCGGCCGGGACGTCGGCCTCCGAGCGAGCGCGCGCCCTGCCGGATTCCGGAAATCCTGCAGAGAGCACCGGGCCGGCGACCGCACCGAGATCCGGCGGACGGGCGCGGAGAGCGCCAACGGCCCCCGCACGGCCTCTCGTCACCGCTGTCCGCAGGCGTTTTGGATCACCTCCGGATCCTCAATACGATCTGGCGATGATCACCAGAAGACGGCTTGTGACCGGGGCCTGCGCCCTGCTCATGGCCCTGCCCCTCGGGCTCCTCCCGACCGGCACCGCGAGCGCGGAGCCCGCGTCGGACGAGGACGCCCCCAAAGTCGAGTTGACGCTCGACGTCAGCGGTTCCATGCGGAAACGCGACATCGACGGCAGATCCCGGATGTCCGCGGCCAAGCAGGCATTCAACGAAGTCATCGACGCGGTGCCGGACGAAGTCCAGCTCGGCATCCGGACGCTGGGTGCCCGCTACCGCGGGGACGACCGGAAGGAAGGCTGCAAGGACACCCACCAGCTCTACCGGGTCGGCCCGCTGGACCGCACCGAGGCCAAGACCTCCGTGGCAACGCTGGCGCCCACCGGCTGGACGCCCATCGGCCCGGCGCTGCGCGCGGCGGCCGACGACCTGGAGGGCGGCGAGGGTTCCCGCCGCATCGTCCTCATCACCGACGGCGAGGACACCTGCGCACCGCTCGACCCCTGCGTGGTGGCGCGAGAGATCGCCGCGAAGGGCATCAACCTGACCGTGGACACGCTCGGCCTGGTCCCCGACGCCAAGACCCGTGAGCAGCTCAGCTGCATCGCGGAGGCCACCGGAGGCACCTACACCTCCGTCCGGCACACCGAGGAACTCACCGACCGGGTGAACCAGTTGGTCGACCGCACGGCCGAGCCCGTCGCCGTCCCCCAGCCGGCCGAAGGGGCCCGGACATGCTCCCAGGCGCCGAAGCTGCGCCCGGGCCTGTACACCGACCGCGAGAAGTTCGGTCAGCACCGCTTCTACCGGGTCGAGGTCCCGCCCGGCAAGGAGTTGCGCGCCTCGGTGAGCATCGGGGCCGACCGGGCCGTCCACAACGACTACGGCGTCCTGCTCCGCGCCGTCACGGTCCACGGCCGGGAGATCGTCCGCGGTTCGGAGGCGGGCGACGGGCGGACCGACCTGATATCCACCGGCCTGCGCTATCCCAAGGCACCCGCCGACGAGGACGAGGCGCCTGCGGAAACCGTGTGCCTCCAGGTCAGCAACTCCTTCTCGGCGCCCGCCTCGGTCAAGACCGAGCCCGGACTGCCCCTGGAGCTGACCGTCGACCTGGTGGAGGGCCCGCACGAGGCGGCCGACGTCGCCTCCTTCGGCCTGGGCCGCGGCTGGTGGATGCTCGGCGTCCTCACGCTCTCCGGCCTGCTGGCCGGCCTGCTGTGGGGCTGGCTCTCCCGCTGGCGCAACCCCGTCAGGAGGGGCAACTGATGCGTATCATCCGCACCCTGGCAACCGCGGCGCTGGCCTGCGCGGCACTGTTCGCGGGAACGGCCGGCGCGGCGGCGGACAGCGCCTCGCCGGACGCCGAGGACGGCAAGTCCGGGCCGACCCGGGCCGGTACCGGCTTCCGGGACGCCGCAGCAGTCCCACCGGGCCGCTCGGCCACCGCGAACGCGTCCAGCGGCGACTACCTGTACTGGGTCTTCCCCCTCGACACCGGGCAGCGCGCCACCTTCAAGGCCGAGGTCGAGCTGCCCGAGCAGTCCGCCCGGCACGGCGACTCGACCTGGCGGATCGACGTGTACGACGGACTGCGCCGTCGGCAGCCCTGCATGTACGGCATGCAGAGCAGGGTGGCCACCGGGGACACCGCGTCGGTCGAGCTGTCCTGCACCCTGCGTCCGGTGCGTTCGCTGACCGATCCGTGGTCGGCGCACCCGCTGCCGGGCAGCTACTACCTGCGGCTGACCGCCGGGGACGCCCCCGAGAAGGATCTGGGCCTGCCGATCCGGGCGAAGGTCGAGGCCGTCACCAAGGACGCCGGCGGCGCCCACGCGGTGGACGGGTCCCTGTCCACTCCCCTGACCCCGGGAGTCTCCGCGGGAGACGGCCAAAACGGCGAGGACGCTGAGGACGGCGAGGAGAGCGCGAGCCCCGACGCGCGGCAGGCCCCGGCAGCCGTCGAGCCGGAGGACGGCTGGTCCTCCGGCCGCTGGTCCGACCGCTGGATCTGGACCGTAGCGGGAGGCGTCCTGGCCGCCCTCGGCACCCTGGGCGGCTACGCCCTCGCCCGAGGTACGGGACGCCCCTCCCGGACACCGCGCGCCTGACCGAGCGGGCCCGGCACGTGGTCCGGGCGGCGGACGCACCCCGCCGCCCGGAGCACGTCGGTGCGGCGCGTGGGCGGCTACTCTTCGCCCCCTCCCATCCGACGCAGCCGGTCAGGGCGGACAAGGACCAGTCCTCTGCGGCTGGTGCGGACGATGTCCCGTTCCCGCAAGCTCTTGAGCAGCCTGGCCACGGCCTCACGGGAGGCTCCGACGGCGCCTGCCAACTCGTGCTGGCTCAGCCCGGCGGTCAGACGGACTCCCTCCGCTTCCTGCACCCCGTGGGTTCTCGACAGCTCAAGCAGCAGAAGTGCCAACCGCTCACGCACCCCGAGTGCTCCCTGCTCCACGCGCCGCCGGTCACTAGCCCTGGTCCGGTCCCCGATCAGGGTCAACAGGTGAAGCGCCGTGGTGGGGAATTCTGCAAGATGAGTGAGGAATCCACCACGATCGATCGTGACAGCCTCGACCTGTCCGAGTGCGGCGACCGTCGCCGAGCGCGGACGGCCACTGACCGCGGATGCCTCACCGACCACATCGCCCGGCCCTCGCAGTGCGAGCAGAGCCTCGTATCCGTTGGCAGCGGAGTGGGTTACCTTCGTCCATCCCCCGAGAATGATCACTACGTGGGTGGACGGTTCGTCCTGGTGCACCAGCACCGACTGCGGTCCGTACGTCATGGGCCGACCCAGCTCCAGCAGCGCGACCCGCTCCCGGGTTTCCAGACGGGCGAGGAACGGGACTTGGTCATCCAGCCTGCCTGCCCGAGACGGCACCGCCGCTCCGGGAATCGCGGAATCACTCTCCGATTGCCGCCGTTGCGGTACGGAACCGGTCGAACCGTCGGTGTCCACCAGCAATCCCCCAAGGCCAGGCGGCTCCACTCTCCTCCGGCGAAGCCTTCCCCGCACTCCGGGGCCCCAGCCTAGGACACGTGGCTCAGCCCTGTGGCCACGCCGGGGCCACCGTTGCCCGGTCCCGCGCACCACACGGTGCTGCCTCAGCGCCCGTTCAGGTACGGCGCAAGGTGATGCAGACGGGTGAAGTAATCAGGATGGGAGGACAGGAGCCGTCCCGAAAAGCTCTGCTCACGACTGTGTGCCGAGGTCCCCTTGTCCGCTGCAGCGGTCCGGCCGCAGCCGGACAGAGCCGGAGCTGTCGCCCGTTCGCTGGCCGCTTCCGCTGTGTGCATCATGTGCAGCACTTCGGCGAGCGGCGGACCGAACCCGGCCGCCGCCGCGTGGCGATCGGCCCGTAGTTCGGCTCGCCGCGCCACCGCGGCCAGCAGATAGGGGGCGACGACCAGCGCCAGAGCAATGAACCAGAAGGACAGCACGATCAACGCCAGGCAGATGCCCACCACGAGGAGAAGCGCTGCCGCCGCACAGCCCGTGCGCCCCGGACGGAGCAGGGCGACCAGCCGGACGAGTCTCCGCACAGCCGACCATGCGAGGCGTCCCGGAAGCGCATACCACTGCCCCAGAAGCGAGGACCACGCGTGACCGCGCACATGGTGACCGAGCTCATGAGCGAGAACGGCGGCCATCTGATCGTCCGCGAGATGGTTCAGCGAGAAGCGGGTGACCCCCACGATATGCCCCGCCGCTGCCAGGGCGTTGAGATGATCACTGTCCTCGATCCACAGCTCGTAGGCGCGACCCTCGACACCGGCCCGAGCGCTCACTTCCCGCCACAGCGGCTCGAGCCGGGTCCGTTCGCGCGGTGTCGGGTGGCGGAGCTTCAGCAGATGGCGGGCCACGGCCCGTTCGGTGGGACGGTGGAACGCCATGGCACCCGAGGCGACCCACATGAGGATTCCCGCCCACTCCATCGCAGGCAGCAGGGCAGTGGAGAGCACCGCCACGATCCCCAGGCTCGCGAGTGACGAGGGCAGGCACAGCAGGAGTTGCCCCACAGCGGTGGCATCGATACCCCGCTGCCACTTGGCGAGGTGCACACGTCCACGGCGACGGAGGTCCTCGTGCGGCGCGCGCCCGCTGTCCCCGGGAACCAACCGGGCTTCGGGGCCGCCTGTTGACTGGTCCCCGGCCGGTCTGGGGTTGCCGGGGTATGACGGCAGGGGCGGCATCGTCCGGGTCGCGTGGTGGGGTCCCTGGGGCGCAGCGCCCGAGGAAGCGGAGTACGGCACAGCAGCGGGTCGGGGAGCGCATCCGGAGCGGGCAGGATCGGGAGGAGTGGTCATGGAATCTTCCTGTCTGGACAGACGGTCTCAGATGGCGAGGTGGGGGTACGGCCCGGCGCGGGTTGTTCAGCCGACGAACTGCGCGAGAGCCAAGAGCGTGACTCCTGCGCAGTAGGCACCCAGACCTCTGCGGATCCATCGGTGTTTGGCTCCGACGATGCGGCTGTTCTGGGCGAGGGCGTCGAGCACGCCGTCGGCTTGGTGCGATTCGGTGACGGCGAGCGCCTCGGCCAGCCGACCGTGCTCCGTGGCCCGACGGATGTCGTCGAAGTAGGTCAAGGGCCGTCCGGGCGACCACCGGCTGGTGCCGTACCGGGGCAGGACGGCGAGGAGCAGGCACCCCAGTGCTCCGGCCAGAGCGGCCATGGCAGCCCACGACAGCCCGCTCCCGGCATTCGAAAGCCGCGACAGCGGTCCTCCGCAGGCTGTGAGCAGGCCGCCGAGCAGAGTCATGGTCATGCTCATGACGCCCAGCAGCAGCGACGCCTTGTTGTCCGCATATGCAGTCTCGGATCGTAATTGCGCAAGCAGACGAGTCCCCTCGCCGCTGGTGCCGGTTCCGGTGCGACCGGTGCTCATCGCTCCCCCTCAGCGTCGGAGGCCGGGGGTCCGCCTGCCTGCTCACGAGGAGGCAGGCGGCTCTCGGCGGACCCGGACCAGGACAGCGGATCCGGTGCGAAGGGTGCTGGAACGGCGTCCGGCAGGTTGCGGGCGAGGAGTTGCTCCACGATCCCCACGGCCTGCTTGTTCAGACCGGCCCGCTGGTAGTCCTCGGGGGTGCCTTCCTTCAACACCCGCAGTGCGGCCTCGGACTGGTTGCGGATCAGGTCCAGTTGGTCCTTGCGCAGGTTCTCCATCACGAGACGGGAGTCCTCCGGGTGCTGCGCCAGGTGCAGCGCCCACATCGCCACGCCACCCTGCTGCAGGTAGGACTCGTAGCAGCTGATCTTGGCCGTCTCCAGTTCCCTGGCCTCCTCCTGGTGGCGCCCATCGATCATGACCAGTTCGTGCTCGTACCGCGCCAGTTCCTTGTTCCGCTCCGCCCTGCTCCGGTCCTCCCGCATCGCCATGTCGTGCGACAGGCCCATCTGGGTGTCGGCGTACCGCATGCGGCGCAGTTCCTGCTGGTGGGCAACGGCGGCGGCGTCCGGCCTGACTCGCGTCGCGCACGAAGTGCGCAACCCGACGTCTTCTCCCAGCTCGCCCGCCCTCGCGATCACTCGGCACACCGCGGACTCGGCCTCACCACTCCGGTCGATCGGGTAGCCGCGGCTCACCGGGTACATCAGCCGCTGCAGCCTGCGTTTCAGGAAGGCGGGCACATCCCGCTCTCCGCTGGCCACGAGCTGCTGAGGCCCGGAGACCTGCCAGGTGAGTTCCACTTCGGCGGTGAAGTCGAAAGCGTCGTTCTCACTCGGCAGTGACAGCGACGTGGTGAAGGTGTGCACCCCCGTGTCGACTTCGTAGACGGCGGTGTACGGGCTGGCAGTGAACAACGAGCGCCTCGGCCGGTGGGGTGGCAGATAGACATCGAACCCGCCTTTGTCCGTGGTGAAGACCAGCGCGTTGTCGATTCTGCTGTACCCCCTGCGGTGGTCGTACCGGGACAGCTGACGCACGATCAGCACCGGGTCGGCCAGCTCGGTGTGCCGGTCGGCTCCTTGGTCCCAGTCGGGTGCGCGGCGCAGGTCCGTCATCGTTCGTCTCCTCACTCGATGGTGATCCGCGGCTTCGTTCCCGCAGCCGCGGAGGGGAACGCGGTGTCTCAGACCACCGACATCAGACGCTCGGCGACGGCGGGGACGGGGCCTCGGCATCCGTCGCGCAGCGTCTCGAGCATGTGCGCGAGGCGCTTGCGGTCCTCGGCGGAGCCGACGAGAGCAGGAAGCAGCGTCGCCAGTTCTTCTTCGGCCCGCGGATCGGCTGCCGCTTCCCTGACCCAACCCGCGAGTGCCTTCAACGCGTCGGTGGTGTAGCGCAGGTCACTCAAGGCAGTCCGCCACAACAACAACAGCCGATCCGCGTCCGCGCCGCCCAAGTCTCCGTCCGTGGCCGCCGAGGTGGCCTCGGCGTACCATCGCAGCAGCATTCTGCTGTCGCCGCGTGTGCACGCCATGACGAAAGCGTGGAGCGCCAGCCGACGGCCCGACCCTCCGTCTCCGAGAAGTTCGAGCAGCCCCCGCAGCACCCGGCTGCGCACCGGCGCCGACTCGTCGCTCAGCAACAGTGCGGCCGACTCGGCGATGTGCTCCGCCTCCTGCTCCTCCTCCCCGGTGCGAGCAGCTTCGGCCAGCGCCCTCAGCGCCTCGTCGGGCATCCTCGAACCCACCAGCGCATAGGCCCGGATGGCTGTCCATCGATGCCTCGCCTCGGCCCCCTCCTCGCACCAGGAGCGCAGGATCTGCGGAATGTTGGGCGCATCGACGGCGTGTGCCATCGCGAGAGCATTGGCTGCGACGAGGCAGTCGCGGTAGCGCCTCGATTTCGCCCAGTCCTCGATCAGCAGCGCCATGGCCGACGGTAGATCGGCCTGGGCGAGTACCGCGGCAGTCACCGCCGCGCGAGCACGCACCAACGGCCGTCCGTCCTGGGCGAGCCGCCGGAGCCACTCGAGAAGAGCGGGCCGCGCGGAGGGGTGACTCGTCCAGACCTCCCGCAGGACCTCGCCGGCAGTTCTGGGCTCCTGGAAACGGGCCATACGTTGCTGCACCGGACCCCACTCGGTGTGCTCCTTCTGCCAGTACTCGATGGCACGGGCCAGACGCAGGCGCTTCGTGATGGACGTGCCGAAGATACCGACCCGCGGCTCGCGTCCGGCGTCCTCGGTTCGCTGGAACTGGGCGAACAGCGCGTCGCTCAGCTCTGCGGTCAGCGCATAGGCGGCCTCGTCGAACGCCGCGAGGGAGATGAGGAACGCCTTGTCCCTGAGCTGGGTCTCCTCGTCCCCGAACCACTCCTGGACCTGTTCCCGGACCAGCCCCGTGCCGACCTCGGCGAGTTGCTCCGGCGTCACGGCACCCTCCACGTGTGCGCTGAGGACCTTCGCGAACGCCGCCGCCTCCCGCAGTTGGTGTCCTTCCTTGCCGAGGAACTCCCGGGAAGGTCGCAGAGCAAGCAGTTCCGACTCCTTGCGCGAGTCCTGCACCCGGGCATGCAGATGCGAGCGGAGCACAGCCTGGGGTGACGGCGGTTGCCATTCGATGGCGGACACACCTTGCAGGGAGGCGAACAGGTCGACGGTGATGACCAGATACGCGTCCTTCTCGCGGAGCGTTTCCCGCACGGCCCACAGGTCGATGTCGCGGAGCGGGTTCTCCCTGTTCGTCACCAGGTCGCTGATGAGGTAGCCAAGTGAATCGCCGTTCAGTTCGTCCTTGATGGCAGTCGGCCGTGTGTTGGGGTCGACGGCGCGTACGGGCACGGCCCCGAGGGCACGCAGCAGCATCAGGCCTGCGCTTCGACGGCCGGAGAAAGGGGCACCGGACAGCACGAGGACCCGCTCCTCGCGCAGCCGGCCGCGGAGGGGGTGTACGAGTTCCTCGTAGCCGGCGAACACCTCAGCCAGCTGGTCGATCTCCTCGGGCGGGATGTTCCCGGAGGTGTGCGTGGCGGCGCCGAACCGGTAGTGGTGCTCAACCTTCGTGCCCAGGACAACGTCGCCTGTGACGCTGCCTCCGCTGACCCCGGTCTGAGCACCTCCGACCAGGCTGCCGCTCACCGCCTTCGGTACGTGCTCGTACAACTCGCGCCGTGCGGCCCAGGGATCCTGCGGGCGGTCGTCGGCCGCCTCGACGTTCTCCTCGCCATTCTGCTCGGACCCGTCGGCCTGCAAGTCGCCGTCGGCCTGCGGCCGCTCTCCCCTCCTGTCCCCGGCGTGCTCGCTCATGACTGCCCGCTCCGGCCCTCGCGCCGGACGCTCCCCAGAACCACATCGCCGATGACCCGGCCTCCGCTGACCCCCGTCTGGTCACCGAGGACCTGGCTGCCGCCGAAGGACGCATTCGCGCCGCTGAACGTGACGGCCACCCCCCGGTCGGTGGGCGCTGCGGCAGAAGCAGTCGGAGCCTGTCCGCCAGCGGCACCCGACGCAGTGACGTCACTGCTTTCCGGAGACGCAGCTCCCAGGACGGGAACAGGGGCGGCTGACAGCATTGGACCGTGCAACCACAGGTCGAGCCGGTCTTTCTTCACGGCGACCGCGGCGTGGTGGAACTGCTCCGGGCGCAATCCGCGGTGCCCGTGGCGCACCACGCCCTCATAGACGGAGGGTGACACCCCCAGCACACAGTCTGTTTCCTGCTTCGCGAGCGCTTCGCGCAGAACGTCGGCGTCGAGTAGTCGGCACGATTGGTTGAGGTCGTGGCCGACGAGTCCGCCGACCGTGCCGTGCTTCGGATCCAGAGCGACCTCTCCCGCAGCCAGCACCATCCGCAGGCGCATCTGCGCACTGCTCGATGCCAGCCGGTTGTACTGGCACAGCGCATCGGGAGTACTCGTCAGCAGAGCCCTGAGCAGTGCGGTCTTCGGAATGTCGGCGCTGACCAGCACGATCAGGCCGTCTCCGCGATCCTCGCGGTACTGCATGTTCCGCTCGACACCCGCCTCGGCCAGGGTGTCCTCGACAACGTTGTGCAGTTCCCGGCGCAGGCAAGCCTGCGCCACATCGTCCCGTCGGCTGAAATCCTCGATGTCCAGCAGCAGGATGGTGCGGTTGACGGGTTCTGTCAGGGGCAGAGCCATGCGTGCCTCTCAGACGATCGGGCTCGGTCCGGAGCACTATCCCGCGGGGGTCTGACAGCGCAGAAGGAACAACTGCACACAGCGTCTGTAACCGTTGACACACAACGCCCCCTGATGGGAGTGCTGTTGACCAGGGGCCTGGCGGTGCCTGGTTGCCGCCGCCGCGTTGCTCGTTAGGGTGATACCCGGCGGCCGGCCCCGGGTGCCCCGGGCAGCATGAGCCGCGCGAGTGGACGGGTGCGCGTCCGGCGGGGCGCGGGCCGGGAGAGGCATGCGGCGGCGGGCCGGCCGGGGGCGGGTTTCCGCGGAGCGGGTGCGGGCGCCGAGGGAGAGGCCGGGCCGGTGAGGCCGGAGGCGAGGGGCCGGGCACCACGACCGGACCGACAGGGTGTGGGGGCGACGGTGCATCAGCCGGACGGAACGGGCTCGGGAGTCGGCCCGGCGCGGTACGGGTCCGAGGGGTCCGCAGTCGTGCTCGGCCCGGCCGCACGGGCCGCGGAGGCCGACGGTCCGGACCGTGCCGGCGCGCGGCGGTGGGCGCTGCGGACGGGGTCCGGATGCCGCCGCGCGGAGAGGCA
Source organism: Streptomyces sp. AA1529 (assembly GCF_000280905.1). Taxonomy (GTDB): domain Bacteria; phylum Actinomycetota; class Actinomycetes; order Streptomycetales; family Streptomycetaceae; genus Streptomyces. Next base: position 98,326 of record NZ_ALAP01000092.1, read on the forward strand.
CGGTGCCGGGCCGGGCGGGCCGGCGGACCGGCAGGTCGCCGCCGCGGACCGGCCGAGCGCGGTGGGCGGGTGACCGGGCGGGCGGCGCCGGCGCTGCTGACTCCCCCGCTGCGCGCCTCGTTCGGGCCGGCCGCGGCTCTCGCCGCCCTGATGGTCACCGTGCTCGGCATCCGGTATGCCGGGCACAGCGGACCCGGCAGGGCGGAGGCGCGGATCCGGGCGGCGTTCGAGGGGGCGGGGCCGCCGTGGCGGCAGCTCGCCGTGGCCACGGACTTCCTGGGAGAGCCCGCGGGGGCGGCGACGCTGGTCGCGGCCGCGGTGACGGGCTGCCTGCTGGTCCGGTGGTTTCGGGCGGCGGTGCTCACGGTGGTCGGCGCGGGGCTGGCCGTGGGGGCGACGACGCTGCTCAAGCCGCTGGTGGGACGCACCATCAACGGCGGGCATCTGTCCTATCCGAGCGGGCACACCGCCTTCGCCACCGCACTGGTCCTGGCCGTGGCGCTGCCTGCGGCCGGCCGGCTCGGTCTGGGCAAGGCGGCCGGTCCGCTCCTGGTGTTCACCGCGGCGCTGGCCGGCGGTGCCGCCATGGGCTGGGCTCAGGTCGCCCTGGGTGCGCACTATCCGACCGACGCCCTCGGCGGCTGGTGCACCGCGCTGGCGGTGACACCGGCGACCGCCCGGCTGATCGACCGGGCGGCCGACCGCCGGGCCGGCCGCCCGGTCCCGTCCGGGCGGCCGGCGCGGCGCTGACGTCGCGTCAGGCCGAACGGCGGAACACGGGCCGCACGGGCCGCCCGCCCAGCCACGGTGTGGGGTCGGCGGCGTCGAGCGCCTTCCGGTACACCGCGCAGGCCCCGGACACCACCTCGACGGTGCGGTCGATGTCGGCCTCCTCGAGTGCGCTGCTCACCACGAACGACGGGGCCAGCACTCCGCCCGCGAGCAGGTGGCGCAGGAAGAGGGTGCGGTACCGCTGCGAGGGCTGCCGGTTCTCGTCCAGGGTGGCGAACACCAGGTTGCTGGCCCGGCCCCGCAGGACGAGGTGGTCGCCGACGCCCGCGCTCGCGGCGGCCTCGCGGACACCGGCGGCCAGCCGCGCGCCGAGGGCGTGCAGCCGCGCGGTGATGCCTTCCTCGACGTAGGTGGTGAACACGGCCTGTGCGGCGGACAGGGCGTGCGTCTCCGCACCGTGCGTGGTCGACAGCAGGAAGACGCGGTCGCCGGGGTGCCGCAGTCCGCCCCGCTCCATCAGCTCGCGGCGCCCGGCCAGCGCCGAGACGGCGAACCCGTTGCCCAGCGCCTTGCCGAACGTGGAGAGGTCGGGGACCACGCCGTACAGGCCCTGGGCGCCCGCCTCCGACCAGCGGAAACCGGTGATCATCTCGTCGAAGACCAGTACGCAGCCGTGCCGGTCGGCCAGCTCGCGCAGCCCGGCGAGGTATCCGGGCGGGGGCTCGGTGTGGGCCGCGGGTTCGAGGACCAGGCAGGCGACCTCGCCCCGGTGGCGGGTGAGCAGCTCCTGGGTGGCGGCCAGGTCACCGTAGGGGAAGGTCAGGGTGAGTTCGGTGGTGGCCGCCGGCACCCCGGCGGCCATCGGCGTGGTGCCGATGAACCAGTCGTCGACCGAGAAGAACGGATGGTCGCCGCAGAGGGCCACCCGCTCGCGCCCGGTGGCGGCGCGGGCGAGGCGCACCGCGGCCGTGGTGGCGTCGGAGCCGTTCTTCGCGAACTTCACCATCTCGGCGGTCGGCACCGCGGCCAGGAAGCGCTCCGCCGCTGCGATCTCCACGACGGACGGCCGGACGAAGTTGCTTCCGCGGTCGAGTTCCCGCCGCACCGCCTCCAGTACGCGCGGATGTGCGTGACCGAGGCTGACCGAGCGCAGGCCGGAGCCGTACTCGATGTAGCGGTTGCCGTCCAGGTCCCACACGTGGGCACCGCGACCGTGGCTGATGACCGGGGCGAGGTCGGCGGGGTACTGGTCGTCGCCCTTGGCGTAGGTGTGCGCACCGCCGGGGATCAGGGCGTGCAGCCGCTCGTTCGCCGCCCGCGACCTGGGGAGGAGGAACTCTTCGCTCTCCATGCTCACTTCACCTCTCCAGGTGCTTCAGGGCCTCGGCGAGACCGGGCGCCTCCCGGTCCCGCCGGGACATCGAGGTGACCGGCAGCGGCCAGCCGATGGCGAGCTCCGGGTCGTCGAAGGCGATCGTGACGTCCTGTGCGGGATCGTGCGGGCGGTCGATCCGGTAGCAGGTGTCGGCGGTGTCGGTCAGCGCCTGGAAGCCGTGCGCGCATCCCGCCGGGATGTACAGCGTCGTCTGCGTCTCGCCCGAGAGCTCGAAGGAGGCCACGTTGCGGTGGGTGGGCGAGTGCGGCCGCAGGTCCACGACGACGTCGAAGATCTGCCCGTTCGAGCACCGCACCAGCTTCGCCTCGCCGTCGCCGGAGCGCAGGTGCAGGCCGCGCAGCACGCCCCGCACCGAGCGGGACACGCTGTCCTGGACGAAGGCGTCCGGGTCGAGGCCCACCGAGCGGATCACATCGGCGTCGAAGGTGCGGCAGAAGAAGCCGCGTTCGTCGGTGTGCGGCGTCGGCTCGAACAGGTACGCGCCGGCGATCGCCGGGACGGGGGTCGCCTTCATGGGGTCTCCTGCCGGGTGCGGGGGTGCGGGTGGTCGTTCGCCGGGAACAGAGCGGCCGTCAAGGCGCCGAACTGGTCCTGGAGTTGCCGGGCCACGAGCCGGTTGCGTGCGGCGAGGGTCCGGCGCAGCCCGGCCGATCGCTGCTCGAGCGCGCGGAACTGCTCCAGCAGCCGGTCGGCGTCGACCTCGCGGGCCGGATGGCAGTACGCGCCCAGCCCCATCCGGGCCATGAGCGCGTCGCTCTTGGCCGCATAGCTGAGGGCGAGGGCCGGGGTGCCGGCCTTCAGGGCGCAGACCAGGTTGTGGTACCGGGTCGCCACCACGGTGTCGGCGGCCGCGGCCTCCGCCGTCAGCTCGGCCAGCGAGGTCGCCTCCGCTGCGTCGACCAGCGGCGAGTCCACCGCTGCGCGGATCGCGTCGACCACCCGGGCGTCGCACCCGTCGCCGGTGAGCAGCCGGACCGGTCTGCCCTCCGCGACCAGCGCGCGGACGAACCGGGTTGTTCCCTCGAGGTAGCGGCGGTGGATCTGCTCGGCACGGGCGCGGTCGTCGTTGCCGCCGTGGAAGTCCATGACGCCGACGCAGACCAGGCCGGGCGGGCCGGGGTCGCGGCCGGCCACCGGTGGTGCGGGCAGGGCGAACGCGAGGTCCGGGTGCACCGCGTCGCGCGCCGTGTCCACGCCCATCTCCCGCATCGCGTCCCGGGACAGGCCGTCCCGGTAGGACCGGTAGGCGGCCAGCCGCGCGGAGCAGCGCACCAGGGCCCGGGTCGCCCGGTCGCCGATGGCGGCGGCGCCGACACCGACCAGCGCGACCCTGGTGCCGAACAGCCGGCCGGAGGCGCAGAGCAGGAACAGCGCGTAGGGGAAGCCCCACGGCCGCAGCGGCAGCGTGGCCTCCAGAACGCCCATGCCGGGCACGATCACCACGTCGTGCCGGCGCACCCAGGCGGCCGTGCGGACGGCGTCGAGGAGCTTGCCCACTCCCTTGCCCACGATCGAGCCCGCCCGGGACGCGGTCCGGTACTCCCCGCGGTACCAGTGCAGCCGCGTCGCGGGAATCCCGTACCGGGCGGCGACGGCCTCGGGCCCGCCGCACAGCGCGTCCACAACCGCCTCCGGGTGCTCGGTGCGCAGGTAGCCGAGCACGGCCTCCAGCGATCCGTCGTTGCCCAGGTTGCCGGAGCCGAGCAGTCCGAACAGCCCCACACGTGGCGGAGTCGTCATGTCCGTCGCCCCTCTCGGCCTGCGACGAGGTCGTCGACGGAGACGGTGAGCCCGGCCGTCCCGACCGGGGCGCGGTCCTCGACCCGCTCGCCGGCGCCCGGCCGCACCCGGCTGGCCAGCCACACGGCCAGGTGCCGGTAGCAGGCGCGCCGGTCGGCCGCGGACAGCGGCGCCCGTCGGATGGCGGAGGCGAAGCCCCCGACGTACTCGGCCAGCAGCCGGGGCGTCGGATGCAGCCGGCCCGCCCGGCGCGGGTCCAGGTTGACGCACCGGGAGCGCTTGGAGGGGTTCGCGCGCTCGGCGCGGCCGGGGTGGTCGCGGCGGAAGTAGAGGAGTTCGGGCACCTGGTGGAAGGGCCCGTGCAGGACGATCTCGGCGACGAAGGTCCGGTCCGCGTGGTGGTAGCTGTCGTGCGGCTGCACGCGGCGCAGCATGTCGGCGCGCATCACCCCGTAGAAGTCGTCGCCCCCGGGCTCGAACAGGAAGCTGCGGAAGCGCTCCGGCGCGTGCGGCGAATCGGTGGCGAGCCCGTACTCGTAGGGAACCTGCAACTGTCCTTCGCCGTCGACGACCGCCTGGCCGGAGTGCGCGAGGATCACGTCCGGCCGTGCGTCCAACGCCTCCACACAGCGCCGCAGCAGGTCACGAGCGTAGAGGTCGTCGTGCGAGGCCCACTTGAACAGCTCGCCGCGGCACTCGGTGAAGACCCGGTTGTGGTTCGGTGCGGCGCCGATGTTCCGGGGCAGCCGCAGGTAGCGGATGCGTGAGTCCTGCGCGGCGTACGTGCGGCAGATGTCCTCGGTCCCGTCGGTCGAGGCGTTGTCGGAGACGACCAGTTCGAAGTCCTCGTAGGTCTGGCCGAGCAGCGCGTCGAGTGCCTCGGCGAGGTACTCCTCGCCGTTGTACACGGGCAGGCCGATGCTCAGCCGGGGATGCGCGTTCATGGCGTCCTCACTTCACGGATGGGGTGGTGGTGGCGCTCGCGCAGGGCGGACCGCAGCTGCAGCCACCACACGGCCGAGCCCAGGAGGGTCGCGGCGGCCACGCCCCAGGCGGAGCCGACGGTGCCGGCCGCGGCCGCCCCGCCGAGCCCGCCGCCGGCATAGCAGGCGGAGGCGAACAGCTGGCTGCGCAGACTGCGCCGGGCCGCGGCGAGGGCACGCAGCCCCGCGGCCGCACCGGTGCCGAGGCCGGCGCCCGCGACGCCGAGCGTGGCGGGCACGATGAGCTCCGCCGCGGCATGCCAGATGTCGCCGAGCACCAGCGCACCGGCCCGGTCCGGCAGCAGCAGCAGCGCCCCGCCCCACAGCAGCGCGGCGGCGGCCTGCCCGCCGCCCAGCAGGAGGCAGAACGGGCCCAGTCGGTGCGGGGCCCGCCGCAGCACCCGTGCCGCCTCCGCGACGGTGACCAGCGAGAGCCCCATCAGCACGGCGAGGAACGGGCCGAGCAGCAGTTCGGCGCCCCGGATCACCCCCACGGCGCCGACCCCGGCGATCACGCCGAGCCCGTACGCCCGCAGCTGGCTCGCGCCGCTGACGCAGGTGTTCTCGACCAGATACCGGTAGCCGAGGTCGCGATGCTCGCGCAGCCACGCGCGCGCTCCGGTGGGCCGGGGCAGGATGCCGGACTGGAGGCAGCCGTAGGCGGCGGCCACCGCGGCGGACGCGCCCCAGGCGACCACGAAGGCGGCGACGCTGCCCACGCGGGCCGCGCAGACCATGGCGGGGACGAGCGCGAGGCCCCACACGAGGTCGTTCACGAACGCTTTGCGGCCGGTGCCCGCGGCGAAGAACGCGTACCGCCAGGCGTCCTGCAGCAGCAGTCCCGGCAGCAGCACGCCGAGGCAGGCGAACGCGGTCCCCACCTGCCCGCCGAGCGCCGGTCCGAGCGCCAGGCACACCGCGCCGACGGCGGCACCGACACCGAGCGCGGTCCCCGACGCACGGGCCACGGCGCCGCGCCAGGAGGCGTGCGGCACGCCGCTGAAGCGCACCACGAGCGGGTCGGTGGCCACGCCGCGGGAGACGCTGAGCACCACGCCGTAAGTGACCCAGGCCAGGCTGAACGCGCCGAACGCGGCCAGCCCGAGCGAGCGCGCCACGTGGACGCCCACCGCGAAGTTGGTCATGCTGGAGGCCGCCTGGTCGGCCAGCCCCCAGGAGAGCCGGCCGACCACGGCCCGCCGGGCGGTCGGCCCGGAGCGCCCGGCCGGGGCCGACGGCGCTGTGCGCTCCCCGTCGGTGCCGATCGGCGTCATGCCTTGATCAGCCCTGCCTCGTGCAGGGCGTCGGCCGCGCCGGCGACGGTGTCGAACGGCAGCCCGGACCGCTCCGCGACGTCCAGCAAGCTGTGCGCGCCGTCCGAGAGGTTGAGCACCCAGAGCATGGCGAGCTGGGCCTGCTTGGCGTCGCTGCGGCCGCCGAGCGACTCGTACAGCCCGCGGCGGCCCAGTTGCGGTTCGCCGTAGGGGCTGAGGTTGACGTAGCGCCGGTTGCGGTCCAGCACGGCGAACGCCTCGCGGCAGACGGCGAGCGTGTCGGCCATCGCCTCCGGGGTGACGAAGTCCAGATTGTCCGCCGAGGTGTGGTATTCGGGGTATCCGGCATACGGGGTCCGGCAGAGCGAGCCCACGCCGAGGTCGAATCCGGGTGAGCAGAACTGCCGCTCGTCGTAGCCGTAGGGGGTGAACTCCGCGATCCGGTGGGGGCGTTCGGAGACGCGCAGCACGTGCCGCAGCACCCGGTCGATCTCCGCGTCCCCGCGCCTGCTCTGCTTGTACGTCAGTCCGCCCCGGTCGCCCGCGCAGGCCAGCACCAGTCCGTGCTCGACCCGTCCCCCGGCTCCCGGCTCCACCCGTGCCGGGGACGGTCCCTGCACCCGGTCCGCGTTGCGGGCCAGCCAGGTGATCGCGCCGATGGTTCCGGGGGCGAACAGGAACCGGTAGGTGTACCACGGCGTGCGCTCCGCCAGCGCGCGGGCCAGGAACGTCGCCACCGCGACGCCGGCCAGGTTGTCGTTGGCCAGCGACGGATGGCAGACGTGGCAGGAGACCAGCACCTCGTCGGTGACCTGCCCCGGGACGACGTGCTCGGCGTAGGTGAGGTGGCCGTCGCCGAGCGTGGAGTCGATGCGCACCTCGTACCGGCCGTCCGGCAGCGCGTCCAAGGTGTCCTGGGCCAGGCAGAACCCCCATTCGGGCGCGTAGTAGCTGGTGCGGTACGGCACCCAGGACGGGTGGTCGGGCAGGGTGTGCAGGTGCGCGCGCAGTTCGGCCAGCGGCATGGTCGCCGACACCGGCACGCTGTAGCCGAGCACGTGCAGGCTGGAGTCGGCGAAGTCGACGACCCGGCGGCCGGTGCTGTCGGCGATGTACGCCTCCCGGATGTTCCACTCCTGCGGCACCGTCCAGTCCAGCACCCGGGTGCCGGTCGGCACCTCGTGCGTCTGCAGCGGGAGGTGCTCGCCGACGATCTCCAGGGTGGCGCGCACGCCGTCGCCGGTGATGCTCCGGCAGAGCGGGTAGAGCCGCTCCACCAGGGCGTACATCTCGTCGCCGGAGGTCATCGGCGCCTCCGCAGGGTCTCGTCGACGGCTCCGGCCTCGGACGCGGCGCGCAGCACCGCCAGCCGGGTGAAACGGTGCTCGAAGTCCTCCCGGGTCAGGCCGTGCTCCCGGTAGGCGTCGGCGAGTTCGAGCGCGCCCCGCTTCACCGTCCACGCGCACTCGAAGCCGGGCACCGCGGCGCGGAACCGGGAGAAGTCCACCCGGTAGGACCGCGGGTCGGCTCCGGTCTCGCCGGTGATGACCACCCGCGAGCCGGGCACCGCGGCGGCGACCTCCTCGGCGATCTCGGCGACCGTGACGTTGTTGGTCTCGCTGCCGATGTTGAAGGCCCGGTCGTGCACCGCCTCCCGCGGCGCGGTCAGCGCCGCCGCGAAGGCCCGTGCGATGTCGGCGGCGTGCACGAGCGGGCGCCAGGGCGTGCCGTCGGAGAGCACCAGCACCTCGCCGGACAGCAGCGCGTGGCCCACCAGGTTGTTCAGCACGATGTCGGCGCGCAGCCGGGGCGAGTAGCCGAAGGCGGTGGCGTTGCGCATGTACACCGGGCTGAAGTCGCCGTCGGCCAGCGCGTGCAGGTCGTCCTCCACCCGCACCTTGGACTCGGCGTAGGGGGTCACCGGGCGCAGCGGGGCGTCCTCGGCCACCAGTTCGCCGCCGCCGGCCGCACCGTAGACCGAGCAGGTCGAGGCGTACAGGAAGCGCCGCACCCCGGCCTCGCGGGCCAGGCGGGCCAGCCGCACCGAAGCGCGGTGGTTGATGTCGTAGGTCAGCTCCGGCGCCAGCGCGCCCAGCGGGTCGTTGGACAGTGCGGCCAGGTGGATCACGGCGTCGAACCCGGCCACGTGTGCGGCCGTGATGTCGCGCAGGTCGACCTCTCCCCCGGCCCCCGGCGGGTCGGCGGGGGGCGGCCCCAGCACGCAGTCGGCGAACAGGGCGGCGTCGAGGCCGACGACGTCGTGCCCGGCGTCGGCGAGGAGCGGGGCCATCACCGTGCCCAGGTAGCCCTGGTGTCCGGTCAGCAGCACGCGCATGGTTCAGTCCCCCAGGTCGAGAGTGAGTTTGGTGACGGCGAACGCCTCGGCGTAGCGCGCGTGGCATTCGACGCCGCGGATCCGCGCGAGGCCCAGGAAGACTTCGCGGTCGTACCAGGGCCGGTGCCGCTGTGAGGGGTAGTGCTCCTGCAGCAGCCGCACCTTGTCCTCGGCCTCTTCGGGCGACAGCGGCTGGTAGGCCGCCGGACGCCCCAGGTCGCCGTCCCACTTGACGATCTCGTAGCCGAGCACGAGGTGGTCGCGGAACGCGGTGGTCATCAGCTTCGCCAGGCAGCGGTGGTCCTGGTGCGCGTCGTCGGTCCGGGGTGCCAGCACGAGGTCCGGGTCGGTCTCCGCACGCAGTTCCTCGACCGCGGCCTTGGCCTCGTCCCAGCGCGACGGCAGCCGGCCGTCGGGCAGCTTGAGCACCGTCAGGCGCAGTTCGGCGCCCGGGCAGAAGGCGGCGAGCGCGGCCCGTTCCTCCTCCTCCCGCTCGCCGCCCCCGCCGGAGAGCACCAGCGCGTCGACGCGGAGGCCCGGCCGCGCCCGGCACATCGCCAGCAGCGTGCCGCCCACTCCGATGGCGATGTCGTCGCAGTGCGCGCCCACCGCGGCGATCCGCTCCAGGCGCCCGGCGCCGAGCCGGATCACGCGCCGACTCCGGCGCCGTGCCTGCTGCCGGGCGCGGCTGCGGCCGCTCCGGCACCGTCCCGTTCCCACACGGCCCACGGGCGGTCGCCCCGGGCGTAGGCGGCGTCGAGCGCGGCCCGTTCCTTGACGGTGTCGGTCGGCTTCCAGAACCCGCGGTGCTGGTGCGCCACCAGCCGGCCCTGCTTGGCCAGTCCGGCGCATCCGTCGGCGACCAGGTCGCCGTTCTCCGGTATGTGGTCGAAGACCTCCCGGCGGAGCACGAAGTAGCCGCCGTTCTCCCACAGCGGCAGTTCGCTCACCGCGGTGATGCCCCCGACCAGCCCGTCCTCGCCCAGGTCCACGCAGTGGAAGGAGGACTGCGGCGGCACCACCATCATCGACGCACCGGCGTCGCGCCGGCTGAAGCGCTCGATCATCTGCGGCAGCGGGGCGTCGGTGAGCACGTCGGCGTAGTTGGCCAGGAACATCTCGTCGCCGTCCAGGTGCTCGCGCACCCGGCGCAGCCGCTCCCCGATCGGCGATTCGATGCCGGTCTGCGCGAATGTGATCGTCCAGTCGGCGATGTCGGTGGACAGCAGTTCGGTCCGCCCGTTGCGCAGTACGAAGTCGTTGGAGGTGGTCTCCTCGTAGGTGAGGAAGAAGTTCTTGATGTGGTGCGCCCCGTAGCCGAGGCACAGGATGAACTCCGTGTGCCCGTAGTGCGCGTAGTAGCGCATGACGTGCCAGATCAGCGGCCGCGGGCCGACCATCGCCATCGGTTTGGGGATGTCGTCGGAGGCTCCGCTGCGCATCCGCAGCCCGTAGCCGCCGCAGAACAGTACGACCTTCATGATGTGACCTCGACGATGCTCAGTTCCGGGATGGGAAAGACCAGCCGGCCGCCCCAGGCGTGCACGTAGGACAGCTGCTCGACCAGTTCGGTGCGCAGGTTCCAGGGGAGGACCAGCACATAGTCCGGCCGGTCGGCGCCGATCTGCTCGGGCGGCAGGATCGGGATCCGGGTGCCCGGGGTGAACCTGCCGTGCTTGTAGGGGTTGCGGTCGACCGTGTACGGGAGCAGGTCGGGCCGGATGCCGCAGTGGTTGAGCAGGGTGTTGCCCTTGCCGGGGGCGCCGTAGCCGACGACCGTCTCACCGCGCTCGGCCGCCTCGATCAGGAACCGCAGCAGGTCCCGGCGTACCTTCGCCACCCGCGCGGAGAACTCGGTGTAGCCGGTCAGCTCGTGCAGTCCGGCGGCCTTCTCCCGGTCCAGCACCTCGGCCACCCGCGGCGTCGGCTCCCCTGCCGCGCCGGTCGGCCGGGCCCACAGCCGGATGGAGCCGCCGTGCGTGGGCAGCAGTTCGACGTCCACGAGCGCCAGTCCGCCGGTGGCCAGCGCCCGGGCCGCGGAAGCGACCGTGTAGTACTGGAAGTGCTCGTGGTAGATCGTGTCGTACTGGTTGTGCTCGATCAGGGTCAGCAGGTGCTGCACCTCGATCGAGACCCAGCCGTCGTCCGCGACCAGGGAGCGCAGCCCTCGCGTGAACCCGACGACGTCGGGGATGTGCGCGTACACGTTGTTCGCCACGACGAGGTCCGCCGCTCCGTGCTCGGCGCGGACGGCCGAACCGGTGGCCGGGTCCAGGAACTCCGTGCGGGTCGGGACGCCCGCGTCCCGCGCCGCGACGCCGACGTTCACCGACGGCTCGATGCCCAGGCAGCGGATCCCCCGGTCGACCAGGTGGCGCAGCAGATACCCGTCGTTGCTCGCGACCTCGACCACGAAGGCGTCCCTCTCCGCGGAGTCGAGGGCGAGCTTGCGCACGGCGTCGGCGACGAACGTGCGCGCGTGCTCCACCCAGGACGTCGAGAAGGAGGAGAAGTACGCGTACTGCGTGAACGTGTCCTCCGGCGTGATCAGCGGCGGAATCTGCGCGAGCCGGCACTCGGTGCACACCCGCAGGTGCAGCGGGTAGGTCGGCTCGGGCTGGTCGAGTTGGTCCGCGGCCAGGAAGCTCTCGCACGGTGGCGTCGCACCGAGGTCGACGACGCTCGCCAGCGCCTCCGCGCCGCACAGCCGGCATCGTGTCATCTGCATCTGCTGTCCCCATCCCCCCTGCGCGCCGGGCCGTCCCCGGCGCGATCCGGTGCTGACCGACCCGCGATCGCGGTGCGGTACTCCTCCTCCAGGCGCTCCAGCCCGACGGCCGGGCTGAAGTGCTGCTCGTACCGGTGCCGGGCCGCTCGGCCCAGCTCCCGGTTGCGGGCCGGCCGGTCCGCGATCCGGCGGATGCAGGAGGCGAGCGAAGCCGCGTCCCCCGGCCGGTGCAGCAGCCCGCTCACCCCGTCCTCGACGAGTTCGACGAAGGCGCCGTGCCCGGCGGCGACCGCCGGCACCCCCGCCGCCATGGCCTCCACGACCACCAGGCCGAACGCCTCCAGCCAGGTCGAGGGAGCCACCACCGCGACCGACCGCACGACCGCCTGCCGGCACTGCTCCGGGTCGTACAGGCCCACGTACCGCACGTCGTCCCGGCCCGCCGCCCAGGCGCGCACCTCGCCCTCCAGCGGCCCCGTTCCGGCGACCACCAGCGGTACGCCCACACCGCCCGCCGACGCGATCCGGTCCCATGCGGCCATGAGCAGCCGGATGCCCTTGGCCTCCGCGAGCCGGCCGAGATACAGCAGATGCTCGCCGGGGCCCGCCCGGCAGCCGCCCGGGTCGGGCACGAAGTTGTGCTTCACCGCCAGCCGCCCGGGGGGCATGCCGGCCCGCACCAGGACGTCGCGCTGCGCCGCGGAGATGCACAGGAACCGCTCGACGCCGGACCACCAGCGCCGCCGGTTGACCGACAGACCGACCGCGAGGGGCACCGTCGCCAGCCGGGAGCCGCGGTAGCAGCCGTGCCGGACGGCGGGCAGGGGTGCCGCGCCCACGCACTCCGCGCACGGCCGCCCGTCGCGCTGCAGCGTGCCGGGCGGGCAGACCTGGGTGTAGTTGTGCAGAGTGGCGACGGCGGGCACGCCGGCGTCGGCGCAGGCGGCCAGCACGGCGGGCGACAGCAGCGGGAAGACGTTGTGGACGTGCACCACGTCCGGCCGCTCGGCGCGGAGCCGGGCGGCGAGTTCGGCGCGGACCCGCGGGTTCCACGGGACCAGCAGCGGCACCGCGGCCTTGCCCGGCAGGGAGCGGGCGGCGATGTCGTCGCTGCGCCGCTCGAAGACCCCGACCCGGTGTCCGGCCGCGCGCAGCAGCCCCGCCTCCTGGTCGACGACTTTGTTCTCCCCGCTCGGCTGCGCCGAGGCGTAGCGGTTGTGCACCACGAGTACATGCATGCTCAGGTCACCTCCCGGTTCGGATTCAGGGCGTGCGGCCCGTCGCGGCCTCCGGAGTCGGCGGGCGGCGGGAGGGCCGGGGCCTCGGCGGGTGCGGCCAGCAGCGAGGCGGCGACGGCCAGATGCAGCAGATAGGGCGAGGCGTCGCCCAGCCCGGCCTCGGTGTAGGAGGCGATGGCGCAGTAGCTGATCAGGAAGATCGCGCAGGCCCGGGACAGCGACGGGGGCCGCAGCAGCGCACCGCCGCCCAGTACCACGAAGAGCGCCGCCACGAGGGCGATGCCGGTCAGGCCCTGCTCCTGGTAGACGGCCAGCCAGCTGTTGTCGATCGGCAGCCCGCCGAACGACTTGTCGCCCAGGCCCGCGCCGAACAGCTGCTCGACGGCCGTGCGGGGGGCCGCCAGCAGGGCGTCCCAGACCTTGGCCCGGCCGGTGAGGCTGGTGAAGTTCTCCTGGCTCTGCCCGCGCAGGAACCATGCTCGCAGCGCGGGACCGAATCCCACGGCGGCCACCGCGGCGCACAGCACGGTCCACACGAAGAACCGGCGTGCCGCGGCGCTGGTGAGGACGAGCGAGCCGATCGCCAGCGCCAGCCCGGCGAACAGGCCGAGGGTGGCCGTCCGGGTGTGGGTCAGCGCGAGGAGAACGGCCGACGGGACGATGACCGCCGCCGCGCTGCCCCTGTCGGTCCGGTGGCCCAGCAGGAGCAGCACGGTGAGGCCGATGATCACGGCGGCGTACTGCCCGATCTGCGGCGGGGTCAGCGGCCACAGTGCGCCGACCAGCCGGCCGCCGTAGAGGTCGGGCAGGGCGGCGCCCGGCGAGAGGAGGGCGCCCGCGGCCACCGACCCGAGCACCGCCAGATACATCCGGATGTGGTGTCTGACGAACGTCGAACTGCCGTCCCACCAGCGGCTGAGCAGCCACAGGGTGCTGACGAAGAGGGCCAGCCGGGTGCAGCGGAACAGTGCGCCGAGCCCGGCTTCCGGATGCGCGCTGGAGATCACGCTCGGCACCAGCAGCAGGGTGAGCAGGAGCAGACAGCCGCCGGGCCGGATGCGCAGCCGGGGATTGAGCACGAGTGCCAGCGCGAACGCGGCCACCAGCGCGCCCATGGTGACGAGTTGGATGAGGGAGCGGGGCAGCGGGACGATGGTCTTCGCCCCGGCTGAGCCGAGCGTGTTGAGGATCAGCAGTCCCCAGACGACTCCGACGGCCCGCGGTGTGCGCTGTCCCATCTCACCCACCGCCCAGGGGCCGGAAGGTGCTGCCCGCGTCCTGCCGGTAGGGCGCGGCCTGCCACTGGCCCGGGTCCAGGACCCGGCTCGGGTCGTGGGCGACGAAGCTCCACGGTCCCAGGTAGACGTTGTCGTGCCAGCGGTTGTGCTGCTTGCGGGTGATCGCCTCGGCCACCCGGTCGCCCTGGTAGGGCGACCAGTCCGGATAGGTGCCGTAGTTGGCCAGCAGCCCCATGCGGTCGCACTTGGCGGTGCACTCGACGACGGAGGTGTCCAGCACGAAGCGGTTGTCGTGGATGTCCACGCGCTGGGTCTTCCACCGGCAGTCGCTGTAGAGCGGCGGGCCGGCGATCGCCGGGCGCGTGCAGCGGTCGGTGTCCTTCACCAGCAGTGTGCAGGAGCCGGTGGAGGTGTTGGCCGGGCTGTTGCAGAACCGGTCGGCGTTCTCCCACAGGGTGATCCCGGACCAGTTGTTCTCCAGCACGTTGCGGTAGATCTCCATCCGGTCCGTGCGGGCCGGGATCCGCGGTTCGCCACCGGCTTCGGACAGGTAGACGGTCGCGAACGGGAAGCTGTCCCCGCGGTCGGCGTATCTGCGGCCCTCGACCCAGTTGTTGCGCCGGATGGTGTTCTTGCGGACGACCGCGTTGTAGCTGGCCTCGTAGATCAGCGCGGCGCCGTCGTTGGCCTCCAGAACGTTGTCCTCGATGCGGAAGTCGTTGTTGTTGGTGTCCGCCCACAGTCCGGCTCCGCGGTTGTCGTGCACCCAGTTGCCGCGGATGTCGGCGCCGTCGACGGCCCAGAACTTGATGCCGCCGGTGCAGCCGCAGCCGGGCCGCCGCCGCTCCCAGTCGTCCCGGTTGTTGTCCGCGATCTCGTTGTCCTCGACCACCAGGTCGCTGATATCGCCGGACGCCTGGTAGGCGTTCATCCCGTACTGCCCGTTGCCGCGCAGGCAGCTGGCGCGGACCCGCTGGCGGGCGCCGGCCATCAGTCCGGCGCCCGAGTTGTACTGGATCCTGGCGTGCTCGATCACCCATCCGTCGGCCGAGTCGTGGTTGACCACGCCCTCGTCGTGCGGCGCGACGAAGCCCTGCACGGTCAGGTGCCGGATGGTGACGTCGCGGGCGCTGCCGCCGAACGCGTACTGGTTGGTCTTCCGGCCGTCGAGCACCGCGCCCGGCGCACCGAGGTAGCTGTTCCCCCTCTTGGGGACGACCTGCGCGTGGCGGCCCCGTTCGAGCCGGTGCTCGCCCGGCCGGAGCCAGAAGACGGTGTCCGGGGGGCTGCTCCGGGTCTTCGCGGCCAGGTCTCCGACCACCGCGGGGTCGACCGGCACCGCACCCGCGGGCGGCTTCGCCGGGCCGGCTGCGGGCTCGGCGCACACCCGGGCCGCGGACGGGGACGGCGCGGCGCTCGGCTCCGCCGGGGCGCCGGGCGTGCTCACACAGCCGGTCGCCGC
The DNA here is from genome assembly GCF_000280905.1 of Streptomyces sp. AA1529. Lineage (GTDB taxonomy): Bacteria > Actinomycetota > Actinomycetes > Streptomycetales > Streptomycetaceae > Streptomyces. The sequence continues at coordinate 113,452 of NZ_ALAP01000092.1, forward strand.
CACCAGGGCCAGTACCGGTACCGCCACCGGTAACCCCCGGTGCCGCCGTTCGATCCCCACGCGCCCCCCTAGCCCCGGAACCTGAGTACGGTGACGAATCCCTCGGCGCTGTCGGTAAACCCGCTGCCGACCAGCGTCGTGGCGGGTTCCTTGCGCCCGAACCCGGCGGAGTACCAGCCCAGTGGCGGGTCGGTCTCGCCGCGATGGGCCCGCCAGGTCAGCCGCTCGGGCAGTTCGAGCACGGCGGAGCGGTCCTCGCCGTCCCGCAGCCAGCTGAGCACGGCCCGGTTCTCGACGAGTTCCGCGGTGACCGCCGGGCCGAGGTGGAACGCCAGGCGCGCGGCCCGGCGCGGTCCGCGCACCTCGTCGACCATCCGCAGCTCCCGGTCGTCGGCGGTCAGCTCCACCCGGCGACGGTGCACGGAGTGCCGGTAGCCGTCGTGCTCGGCGCACCAGCGGGCCGCGCCCTCCGCTGAGGGGTCCGCGACCAGGACGCGGCTGCGGGCGTGCCGGGTCCACAGGAACGGGCCGCCGGAGACGGACTGGTCGGCGCCGTCCAGTTGCAGAGTGTTGTGGCCCAGGGTGGAACGGAAGTACTGCCGCCACCCGGGCTGCCCGTGGTAGCAGTACGTTCCCGGGTCGGCGAGCACGTCCACCCCGTCGTGCCGGACCTCCACGGACAGCGCGTCCGCGTGGGCGTGCGCGGCGATGGACAGGAAGCCGTGCGGACCGCCGTCGCAGCGGCACCAGATCTCCCCCGGTCCGCGCAGGATGGTCATGCCCGCGTCGGCGAAATGGGCCGGACGGACGGCGGGCCGGGCCGTCGCCGGTGCGGTGGGCCGGAGCAGCGCGCCCAGCAGCGGAGTGCGCACATCGGTCCCGGTCACCGCCGGCCACCAGGCGAGCCCGCCGAACACGGCGTCCCCGGTGGCCAGCAGCGAGGCCCAGCGGTCGGTGCCCGGGCCGTCCAGGACCAGTCCGTGCCCGTCGTCCCCGTCCCCCTGGCGCGGTGGCCGCAGGCGGCTGTCCACCACGGCCGCGAGCGCGTCGGTCATCCGCAGCAGCACCCGCCGGATCGAGGCGGGGACCGGCACCCCGGCGGCATCCGCCTCGGCCACCGCGGCCAGGCCGAGCTCCAGGACGAGTCCGTGGTACTCGGTGGCCGACTCTCGGTTCAGGCCGGAGGCGAAGGTGTTGCTGCGCAACTGCCGCTCCAGCGTCCGCAGCGCCTCGGCGCGCCACCGTGCGGAGGAGGGGAACCACCCGAACGCGCAGGCCGCCGCGGACTGCCCGGCGGCCTCGGCGACGACGTGGTTGTTCGCCGACGACCCGCGGCTGGGGAAGGCGGCCAGCCAGCGCTGGTGGTGCCATATCTGGGCCACCGCCACCGGGTTGTCCTCGAACAGCTCCGCCGCGCCCGGCCAGCCCTCCAGCAGCCGGCGGATCCACACCCAGGAGAGCAGCCGGATGCCCAGCTCGATGCCGCTGACCCAGTGCACCCCGCACAGCGGCGGATTGGTCCGCCACCACGACCGCAGATGACCGGCCGTCCGCTCGGCGTACCGCTCGTCGCCGGTGAGCGCGTAGGCGGCGGCGAGCACGGTGAGGTACTGGTGCCGGGAGAGTTCCCAGATCTGCTTGATGTCCCCGACCGCGTCCTCGTCCCGGTAGGGCATGTCGAAGGCGTAGCCGCGCGGCGCACGGCGCCCGGTCTTCGGGTCGTACCACCAGTCCGGGTCGGACAGGTCGGCGCGCTCCACGCCGAAGTGGGCGGCGTGCCCTTCCAGCAGCCGGTCCGCCTCGGCGACGAGCCGCTTCGCGGCGTCCGGGGGCACCGCGGCGAGTGCGCCGGCGGGCAGTACGGAGGTGAACCGGGCGCCGGTCACCCGCGGACAGTCCGGCCGCAGGGACCGCCAGCGCCGCCTGCGCACCGCGTCGCCCGCACGGCCGACGGCCTCCCCGGGTCCCATGCGGGAGAGCCGCCGCAGGTACCAGCCCGCGCTCATCGTCATCGCGGCCCCGCCAGGGTCACCGGTGCGCCGGCGACCAGCGCGGTGCGCACGGCGAGGGTGGCCGCCGTGGTGGCGGCGAGCGACTCCAGCGGCACCGGCATCGGCCCGCCGGTGCGCACCGCCCGGAGGAACGCGGCCAGTTCGGTGCGCTGGCCCTTGTCCCGGGTCCTGGACAGCCGCGGGGAGGCCCACCGCTTGGGGCCGTGTACCGAGGCCCGCACGAAGTCGTCGAGCCGCAGCACCTTGCCGTCCGCGACGAGGTCCAGCGTCTCCTTGGGGAAGCCGGGCGAACCGCTGGTGACATAGCCGAGGGTGGCGGTCGACCCGTCCGGGTAGCGCAGCACGACTTGGAGGTCCTCGTTGTCGGGTGTGGCGACCGCGTACACCGAGACGGGATCGCCTCCGAGCAGCCAGCTCACCGTGTCGATGAAATGCCCGCCCTCCCCGGTGAACCGGGAGCCCTCCGTACCCTGCCGGAGGTACCAGCTGCCGTGCGCCAGCCGGCCGGCGTTGACCAGGTAGCGGACGCTCGCCGGACCGGTGCGGGCGCCGAACCGCTTCCTGGCCTGGCGCAGCAGCGGCGCGAACCGGCGGTTGAAGCCCACCTGCAGCCGGTCGTTGCCGGACTCCTCCACCGCCGCGAGCACACCGGCCAGCTCGTCCTCGGTGAGGGCCAGCGGCTTCTCCACGAAGACCGCCTTCCCGGCCAGCAGCGCCCTGCGGGTCAGTTCGGCGTGCGAACTGTGCCGGGTGACCACGAACACCGCATCGACGGCCGGGTCGCCGAGCACGGCGTCGAGATCGGTGGTCGCCTCGGCGAAGCCGAACTTCCGCTTCGCGTTGGCGGCCGAGAGCGCCGTCGTGGTCACGACGGTCGACAGTGCGACACCGTCCCGCTGGGCCAGGTGCGGCAGCAGCATCGACGACGCGTAGTTGCCCGCGCCGACGAACGCCAGCCGCACCGGTGCGGCGGCGGCCCGGGCGGGAACGGACGCCGCGGCGCCGCGGCGCCGCACCGCCGGTACGGCCACCTCGGGTGCCGCCGGTACGGTCAGCTCGGGTGCCGCCGCGTCCGCCGGCTGTCCGGCGGGGCCCGGGTACCGGAACAGCACGGCCACGGCCTTCAGGTCGCCGTCCGACAGGCGCCGGTAGGTCTCGACGGCGTCGTCGAAGGCGGCGACATGGGAGACGAGGGGCTCCGCGTCGGCGGAGCCGCGGGCCAGCAGGTCGAGGAAGCACGCCAGGTTGCGGCGTTCGGTCCAGCGCACGTAGCCGATCGGATAGTCCCGCCCGGCCAGCTCGTACTCCGGGTCGTAGCGCCCGGGGCCGTAGCTGCGGGAGAACCGTACGTCGAGTTCCTTCTCGTAGTACGCGTTCCACGGCAGGTCCAGACGGCACTTGCCGATGTCGACGACCCGGCCGCGGTCCCGGCTCAGCCGGGCGGCCAGCTCGACGGGCTCGTTGCTGCCGCCGCCGGCGGCCAGATACACCTGGTCCACGCCGTGCCCGCCGCTGAGTTCGGCGACGGCCGTCGCCACCGCGGCGGACGCGGGATCGCCGCAGGCCACCGCGCCCAGCCGGGCGCCGAGTTCGCAGCGCGCCGGGTCCGGGTCCGCCCCCACGACGCGGACTCCCGAGGCGGCCAGCAGCTGCACCACCAGCTGCCCGATCAGCCCGAGGCCGACGACCAGCGCCACGTCGCCCAGCTGCGGCTCGCCGCGGCGGACGCCCTGCAGCGCGATGGCCCCGACCGTCCCGAACGCCGCGTGCCGCGGCGCGAGGCCGTCCGGCACTCGGGCGTAGAGGTTCTTCGGCACCCAGTTCAGCTCGGCGTGCAGCGCGTGCTCATTGCCGGCGCAGGCCACGAGGTCGCCCACCGCGACGTCGTCGATCCCCGTGCCCACCTGCTCGACCACCCCGCACAGCGAGTAGCCCAGCGGCGTCCAGGAGTCCAGCCTGCCCATCACCTTGCGGTAGGTGGCGGGCACCCCGTCGGTGGCCACGCTCTGCATGACCTTGGCCACCTGGTCCGGGCGGGAGCGGGCCTTGCCCAGCATCGACATCCCGGCCTCGGAGACCTTCATCAGCTCGGTCCCGGTGGATATCAGCGAGTAGGCGCTGCGGACCAGTACACCCCCCGGCTTGCACCCCGGTACCGGCACGTCGAGCACCGTCAGCTCGCCGCTCTTGTAGTTCTGCACAACCTGTTTCACGAAGTCCTCTTGTCTCTACGCCGTCAGCTGAGAGTTGTGGCCGATCCCCGAGGTCGCGCCGCGGTACCAGTACTCGAGGGTCAGCACGTGCCACAGATGCTTGGCGTGGTCCCGCTGCCCGGCGGCGTCCTCGGCGACGAGCCGCTCCAGCGCGTCACGGCGCAGGAACCCGGACTCGACGAGCACACCGTCGTGCAGCACCTCGCGGACCAGCGGCGCCAGATCACGGCTCATCCAGGCCCGCAGCGGAGCGCTGAACAGGCCCTTGGGGCGGTGGACGATCTCCTCGGGCAGGATCGAGGCGGCCGCCTCCTTGAGGACGGCCTTGCCCTGCCGTCCGGCGATCTTGCGCTCCCCCGGCACGGCGAACGCCGCCCTGACCACCTCGACGTCCACGTAGGGCACCCGCACCTCCGTCGAGGCGGCCATGCTCGACCGGTCGGTATAGGTGAGGTTCAGGCCCGGCAGGAACATCCGGGCGTCGGCCAGGCACATGCGGTTGACGAAGTCGTCGAGTTCGTTGTCCCGGTAGACGTCCGCATGCTCGGTCAGCACGTCCTCGACCGTGCCGGCCAGGTCCGGATCGACCAGGGCGAGCAGTTCGTCCCGGTCGTACATGGTGTAGCTGCGCCGGAACGCGGTCTCCTCCGGCAGGTCGGCGAAGGAGAGGAACCGCTTGGCGAAGCGCACCGACCGGTATCCGCGGCGGGCCGAGGCGACCGGCAGCCGGTCCACGGCCCTGGACAGACCGCGCCGCAGCGGCCGCGGAACACGCCGGTAGCGGACCGCGAGCAGGTTGGCCAGGTGCTTGCGGTATCCGGCGAACAGCTCGTCCGCGCCCATTCCCGAGAGCAGCACCTTCACCCCGGCCTCCCGGGCGGCCGAGCAGATCAGGAAGGTGTTGATCGCGGCCGGATCGCCGATCGGCTCGTCCAGGTGGTACGTCATCCGCGGCAGCAGATCGAGCACGTCCGGAGCGATCTCGATCTCCCGCAGGTCGACGCCGAACCGCTCGGCGACCCGCCGGGCGTGGCGCAGGTCGTCCGGCATCGCCTCGAACCTGGCGTCCTCGGCGCGGAACCCGATCGTGTAGGCGGAGATCCCGGGCAGGTCGCGGGCCGCCAGCGCGGTCAGATAGCTGGAGTCCAGCCCGCCGGAGAGGAAGGTCGCCACGGGTACGTCGGAGAGCAGATGGCGGCGGGTCGACTCCTCGACGACCGCGGCGAGATCCGGCTGCTCCCCGGCCCGGGCACGCTCCCGGCCCTCGGCCGCGACCTGGCGCAGGTCCCAGTACCGGCCGCGCTCCACCCGCCCGTCGGGCCGGCACCTCAGCCAGCTGCCCGGCGGGAGCTTCTCCGCCCCGCGGAGCGCACACCGCGAATCCGGCACCCAGTAGTACAGCAGTGAGGCCACCATCGCCGCGGGGTCCACCTGCATCGACCCGCCGGTGGCGGCGGCCAGGGCCTTCAGCTCGGAGGCGAACACCAGGCCCGTGCCCCGCCGGAGCAGGAAGAGCGGCTTGATGCCGAGCTGGTCGCGGGCGAGCACCAGCTCTCCGGTGCGCTCGTCGAAGACGGCGAAGGCGAACATGCCGCGCAGCCGGGGCAGGCAGTCCGTACCCCAGCGCCGCCAGGCCTCCAGCAGCACCTCGGTGTCGGACGTGCCGCGGAAGCGCACCCCGCGGGCCGCCAGTTCGGCACGCAGTTCGGGCGCGTTGTACAGCTCGCCGTTGTAGGTCAGGACGAGACCGTCCGCGGCCATCGGCTGGGCGCCGGTCCCGGACAGGTCGATGACGGCCAGCCGGCGGTGCCCCAGGTGCACCTCCCCGTCGCCGAGGGGGTGGCTGTAGCGTCCCGCCCCGTCCGGGCCGCGATGGGCGAGGGTGTCGGTGAGCCGGTCGGTGACACCCTTCCCGTCCGGCCATCGGTACGTTCCGGTGATGCCGCACATGTCCTATCTCGCCTCCTGGTCGCTGTCCGGGACCCGAGCCGCCGGCACGGGCAGCCGTTCCGGCTGCGGGACGGCCGTCCCGTTCCGCCCGGCCGCCGGGCGTTCGTTCCGGCCGCGTGCCGCGGTGTGCGTGCCGTCCCAGAGCGTGCCGTCGGTCCGGTCCCGCGGGTCGGGGTCGATCAGCACCACGCCGAGCACCGGGATGTGCTGGTCGGCCAGCTGCCGCGCCACCGTGTGCAGCCAGGCGGCGCTGCCGTGCCCGGCGCGCACGACCAGGACGGTCCGGGTTCCCAGGTGTCTCAGGTCGGTCCAGGCCGTACCGGGCGCGACCGAGCCGACACCGAGCCGGCGTTCCGGGTGCTCCGTACCCGCGGCCCGCTCGCCGCCGACCGGCACGACCGGGTCGTCCGGCTGCCGGCGGCGGTTGGTCAGGTACGGGCCGGGCAGACCGTCGAGTACCGCCACCGGACCGTCCGCCGCGAGGGTTCCGGCCAGGTCCAGGGCGAGCACGCCCGTGCGGCGTGCGCACCCCAGCTCCAGCAGCGAGAGCGGTTCGGCGGAGCCGCGCACGGTGCGGGCCAGGGTCGCGGTGAGCCGTTCATGCGCCGCCCGCTTCCGCTTCGGCTGCCACAGCCTGCCGGTCCGCAGGGGCAGTTCCGCGAGGACCGAGGCGCCCAGGTTCGCCGCGATCTCCCGGCGCAGCACGGGGCGGTCCGCCACCACCGCGCCGACCGCGGCCACCGCGAGCCCGAGGGCGAGCCCCAGGGCGAGCCCGATCGCGGCGTCGGTGGCGGCGGCCGCGGGCAGCGAGTGGTGCACCGCGCGCGGGGCGTCCACGATCTGCGTCCCGGCGACGATCCGGGGCGTGCCGGTACGCGCCTCCGCGGCCCGCTGGTCGAAGTCGGCGATGCGCGAGTTGAGTTCGGCCCGGCGGGCGAAGAGCGACTCGATCCGCGCCGACGCCTTCGGGCCACTCTCCGGTGAGCGGCCGCCGATCGACGTGTTGACCCGGGCGAGTTCGTCCCGCATCCGGTCGCGCTGGTCGAGCAGGGCCTTGGCCTCGGCTTCGGCGGTCTCGCGCATCCGCCGCACATGGTCGGCGACGAACGCGTCGGCCAGCGCCTCGGCCCGGGCCACCGCCTGCGCTTCGTCCTCACCCGTCACATCGATCCGCAGCAGGTTGTTGGTCACGCCGGTGCCCCGGTAGTCCCGCAGGAAGTCCTCGGGGTCCGCGGAGGAGTGGAGGGACCGCAGGGCCCGGCCCGCGATCCGGGTGGTGCCCAGCAGTTCGACGTCGGTACGGATGAGGGTTCCGGTGTCGTTGGGCTGGTCCTCCTGGTGCGCGACCAGCACCGTGGTCACCGCGGCCGGCGGCGGGGGCAGCAGGACCGCCACGGCCGCACCGACCAGCAGCCCCAGCAGCGCCATGGAGGACCAGAGGCGGCGGCGCCGGCGCACCGCCGCGACCAGCGACTGCAGGTCCAGCAGCGGAGCGGCGCCCGGCGCGTCCGCGGTCCGGCTCGTCGTCACGCCGGGCCTCCCCTCGCGGTGCCACCGACCGCGACTGACTGCTCCGGGGGCTGCGCCGGACGGCCGGCGGGCCGCTCCGGCCGGGCCCGGACCGGTTCGGCGACGACGGCCCCGAGGACCCGGTGCCCCGCGTCCGCACACGCCCCGGCGATGCCGCCGAGCTCCTCCGCGGTCCAGCTGCCGGCACCGAGCACGACCAGGGCACCGGACTCGGTGTCGTGGTCCGGCACCAGCGGGCGGGACACGGACACCTCCACCGCCGGCAGCAGCGGATCGCTCCCGGTCTCGGCGGCGAGCTGCTCGGCGGCCCGGCGGCCGAGCACGTCACCCTCCGGTACCACGGCCAGCACCCGCCGGGGGGCCGCCGGCAGCTCCTCCCGGAGGCGGGCGCACACCCGGCGGCAGCGGATCCGCCGGTCGGCCTCGCCGCCGGACGTCCGCGGCACGGGTCCGTGCCAACGGGTGTCCAGGCCCAGCAGCCGGCGGATCCAGGCCCGGCCGCGTCCCGCATGGCGGTGCGCGAGCTGTTCGCCGGGCACCTCGACGGTGCCCAGCAGCACCGAGCCCAGTGCCGCGGCGATCTCCCCTCCGCTGTCCAGCCGGCGGCTCATCCGTGCGGCGGCGAGCTGCCAGACGACGCCGAGCAGGAAGAACAGCAGCGCCCCGGCGCCCACCCGTTGCGGCGTCGTCGGCGGTGCCTCTCCGGTGGGCCGGGCCGCCGGCCCCATGACGACCAGACCGGTCCTGCTGCTCGCCGGGGCGGCGTCGTCCAGCTTCTTCATGGCCTCCTGCAGCACGGTGCGCAGCTTCTCCAGCTCGGTGCGGGCCTGCACGCTCTCCACGGTCCGCCCCGGATCGGCCGCCTCGGCCAGCTCGGTGATCCTGCGGTCGGTCTCCCGCACCTTCTGCCGCAGTGCCTGTGTCCCCGCCGCCGCGTCGGCGTCGGTGCCCTCGCCCGCGATCCGCGCCGCGAAGGTGACGAACTGCTGGGCCATCCGGTCGGAGAGCTGCTGCGCGCGCTCCGGCGTCTCGGCCGTACCGGAGATGGTGATGATGTTCCCGTCCGCCGCCTGGGCACGTACCCGGTCCCGCAGCTCGGTGCCGCTGACACCCCGCCAGTCGAGCGCGGCGGCCGCACGGTCGGCCACGGACGAGCTGGTCGCGATCTCCACCTGGGTCAGCAGCTCGCGCTCCTCCCACTGCCCCGGCAGCAGTACCGACGCCGACGCGGTGTAGCGGGGCGGGAACAGCGCCGAGGTGCCGTAGCCGATGAGCGCGCCCACCACGACGAGGACGGCGAGCAGGCGCCGGCGCCGGCGGAGCAGCCGCCCGATCGTGAGCAGGCGTATCGTGTCGTCGCTCAACGGCGTCGCCTCTTGCCCGCCGGGACCGGGGTGCCCGTCGCGACCGGGTGGTCGCGGCAGGCGGCGGCGTAGGCGGCGAGCAGCGACTGCTGGGAGTTCCGCCAGGAGAGCTTCCCGCTGATCCGTTCCCGGCCGATCCTGCCCATCCGGGCCCGCTTCTCCGGATCGTCCAGCAGCTCCGCCACGGCCTCGGCGAACGCGGCCTCGTCGTCGGCGGGTGCGTAGACGGCGGCCTCTCCGGCCGAGACCCGGGCCTCCCGCAGGTCGAAGGAGACGATCGGCCGGCCCATCACCATGTACTCCAGGACCTTGTTCATGGTCGACACGTCGTTGAGCGGATTGTGCGGATCGGGAGAGAGGCACACGTCGGCGGTGGACAGATAGCGCACCAGGTCGGCGTCCGGGATCCGCCCGGTGAACTGCACCTGCTCGGAGAGCCCGAGCCGCCGGGAGAGCTCCACCATCGCGTCGAAGGTGTCGCCGGCGCCGACGAACACCGCGTGCCAGTCGGTCCGCCCCAGGTCGTCGCGGAGTTTCGCGAGGGCGCGCAGGGCGTAGTCGACGCCGTCCTGCGGGCCCATGACACCGAGGTAGCACAGCAGGTGCGGCTTGCCCCGCTTCAGCTCCGGCTCCGGCGGTACGGCACGGAACCGGTCGGTGTCGGGCGCGCTGCGCACCACGAAGACGTCCGCCGCGCTCCGGCCGCCGCGGCGCAGCGCGACCTCCCGGTAGCTCTCGTTCGTGGCGAGCACGATGTCCGCCGCCCGGTAGGTCATCCGCTCCAGCGCGCGGACTGCGCGGTGCAGCAGGTCCTCGCCGCGGCCGAACCGGGAGAGATACAGCTCGGGGACCAGGTCGTGCTGGTCGAAGACGAACCGTGCGCCGCGCCGCTTCAGCCACAGTGCCGGGAGGAACAGCAGGTCGGGCGGATTGCAGGCGTGGACCACATCGACCGGGCCGACCCGGCGGGCCAGCCGCACCGTGTGCCACAGCGCCGCTCCGTACTCCCGCAGATACCCGGTCGGCCCTCCGGTGGCCGCGCGCAGCGGATAACGGTGGATCCGTATCCCGTCGATCTCCGCCTCCGGCTCGGTGTCCCGTTTCCCTCCGCGGGGGCAGATGACGTCCACCTCCCAGCCGGCGTCGTGCAGCGTCCTGCACTCCTGCCACACCCGCCGGTCGAAGGGGACCGACAGGTTCTCCACGAGGATCAGCGCGCGCCGGCCCGGCCGGCCGCCGGCGGCCGTGTCACCAGGCAAGACCCAGGTACCCCTGTTCGGCCCGGCGCGCCTCGGCGTCGGGGAGGTGGACGAGGTCGATCAGCTCCGGTCCCTCGCCGGCGGGCGGCAGCGCCGAGAGGACGGCGGGGTCCCTGGTCCCGACCAGACACACCTCGGCGTGTTCGAGCACCTCGGAGACGGAGTCGGCGAGGAGCTGGGCGAGGTGCGGCAGCCGGGTCTCGATGTACTCGCGGTTGGCGCCCAGCAGCCGGGAGAGGCTCACGTTGGCGTCGTGGATCCGCAGGTCGTACCCCTTGCCGTAGAGCCGTTCCGCCAGCTCGACGAGCGGGCTCTCGCGCAGGTCGTCGGTGCCGGGTTTGAAGGAGAGCCCGAGCAGTCCGGCGCGCCGCTTGCCGGTGCGCTCGACCAGGTCCACCGCACGCTGCAGATGGTCGGAGTTGGAGGGCAGCACGTGGGCGAGGATGGGCACCGAGACGTCGGCCCGCCGGGCCGCGTGGACCAGGCTGCGCAGGTCCTTGGGCAGGCAGGAGCCGCCGAAGGCGAAGCCGGGCCGCAGATAGGCCGGGCTGACGTTCAGCTTGCGGTCGGCCAGGAACACGTCCATCACCTGGTGCGAGTCCACTCCGAGGGCCTGGCACACCGCGCCCAGCTCGTTCGCGAAGCCGATCTTGAGGCCGTGGAAGGCGTTGTCGGCGTACTTGATCGCCTCGGCCGTCGGGACCGGTACCCGGAAGACCTCGCCGGGCAGACCGTCGTACAGTGCCGCCACCGCGTCGCCGCTCGCCGGGTCGAGCTCGCCGATGACGGTCTTGGGCGGGTCGAAGAAGTCCCGCACGCTCGTGCCCTCGCGCAGGAACTCCGGGTTGACCACGACCCCGAAGTCCACTCCGGCGGTGCCGCCGACGTACTTCTCCAGAATCGGGACCAGCAGGTTCAGGCAGGTACCGGGGAGCATGGTGCTGCGGTACACGACGGTCTGCCGCCCGCCGCGCCCGTCGCGCTCCGCCAGCGCGGCGCCGATCTGCTCGGTGACCCGTTCCAGATACGCGGTGCACAGGCTGCCGTTGGGCTCCGACGGCGTGCCCACGCAGACGAGCGTCACCTCGCTGTCCAGGACCGCCTCGCGGACGTCAGCGGTGGCGCGTAACGCCCCGGTCCGCACGACCTCGGCGACGAGTTCGCCGATCCGCTCCTCGACCACCGGGGCCCTGCCTGCGTTGACCAGGTCGACCTTCGCCTGGTTCACGTCCACCCCGACCACCTGATGCCCCCGGCCGGCCAGGCACGCGGCCGACACGCAGCCGACGTAGCCGAGCCCCAGAACACTGACCCTCATGACATGTTCCTCCCCCAGAGCAGGCCGCTGCGGCCTGCGTTCCGCACGCCGGCCGGACGACGGCCGCCGCGCATCAGTAGGCCCCCTGCCCGTGGAGCACCACGCGCAGGGTCTTCCACAAGATCACCGTGTCCAGGGCCAGCGACCAGTCCTCCACATACCGCAGGTCGAGGCGGACCGCCTCCTCCCACGGCAGATCGCTGCGCCCGCTGATCTGCCACAGGCCGGTGAGCCCGGGTTTGACCAGCAGCCGCCGCCGGATGTCCGGGTCGTAGGCGGCGGACTCCTCCGGCAGCGGAGGCCGGGGACCGACGAGCGACATGGATCCGGCCAGGACGTTGAACAGCTGCGGGAGTTCGTCGAGCGAGTAGCGGCGCAGCACCGCTCCGACCCGGGTCACCCGCGGATCCCGGCGGAGTTTGAACAGCAGCCCGGCGCCCTCGTTGCGGTCGGCCAGCTCGGCGCGTGCCCGGTCGGCCCCGGCGACCATGGTGCGGAACTTCAGTATCGTGAATTCCCGGCCGTCCTTGCCGACCCGACGCTGCCGGTAGAACGCGCCGCCGCGGCTGTCCGCCAGCACCAGGAGCCCGACGAGCAGCATCAGTGGCGCGCACAGCACCAGCAGGAGCGTCGCACCCATCTTGTCGACGACCTCTTTGACGGCCCGGCGGCCTCCGGTGAAGGTCGGCATGCTGACCCGTAACAGCGGTATCCCGAGCACCGCGTCGACGTGCAGCCGCGGGCCCGCCACTTCCATCAGCACGGGGGCCACGACCATCTCGGCGTCGCTGCCCTCGAGGTTCCAGGCCAGCCGCTGCAACTGTTCGGGCGACCAGTGCGGGTCCGGGGTGACCGCGACCACGCGGTAGCCGTCCCGGCGGACGTGGCCCGCGAGGTCGGCCAGCCGGCCGACGACGGGCACTCCGTCCAGGTGGTCACCGTGCAGTCCGAATCCGTCCGGCGTGCACACCGCCTCCACCCGCCAGCCGAGGTGCGGGAATTTGCGGACCCGGGATATCAGATCGCGCACGGTGTCCGGGCTCCCGGCGGCCAGCACCGGCCGCAGGCATCTGCCCGCCATCCGCTGCCTGTGCAGCGAGAGCCGCAGCAGATATCGCGCGATCATGGTGAGCAGCGCGATCGCGGGGACGGCGACGAAGATCCAGAGTTTGATGTTGCGCGAGGTCAGGGCTATCCCGCCGAGCGCCAGCACGACGACCGCCGTGAACAGCGAGCGTCCGAGCCGGCGGAATTCCTCGGCACCCTGGCCGAGCACGGCGGGAGCCCACGCCCGGCTCACCGCGAGGGCCCCCAGCACCAGCAGCTCGGTGCCGAGCGCGAGGATGCCCCATTTCTCGTGCCAGTTGGCCGCGTCCCGGGCCCCGAAGAAGATGCCGATCGCCGCCACCACGAAGGCGGTCACCACGGTGTCGCCGGTGATCACGGTACGGCGGTACCGCTGCTCCCAGTCGCTCGCGGGCCGGCTGACTGCCCCCTCCGCCGGACGCCCGAGCGCCGACGGTAACGGGTCGACCAATTCCCCCTGCCGCACAGAATCCCCCAGCTCGCCAGTGGTTCGACCTGTTCGTCCATCACTGTTCCCCGGGAGACACCCGCCCCCCGCGCCGCGCTGTTCCTTTCCCCGGGAACGCTCCCGCCCGGGCGCACGCACTCCCGCCGTCGCAGGCCGTACGTGAACACCACACCGGGCGGTGGCGCATCCCCCTCTCCCCACCCGGCTCCCTGGTTGCACAGGACCCCGCGGAACCTCCGGATGCTCCCCACACCCGCGGTGCCGGCTCGGGATCCCGGAGCCGAGCGCCTCTGTTGTCCGGCGCAGGGATACGACCAATGGCTGCCCGAAACATCGGACCGTTAGATCACCATTTGTCGCCCTGTGTCCAAACATCTGAAGCACGGTCAATGTAGACCATCACGCGCCACCTGAAGAGGGGGTGTGTGCAATTTGTGCGCAAGCTTTGGAGTTTGAGTACCGGCCGAAGGCGGCCCGCGCGTACTTCGACAGTGAGAGCACGCCATGTGAGCTGCGGGAACGCGGCATCTCCGGGGCGCCGGCCCCGCAACCCCGAGATACCCGGATGTGCGGTTCACCTCGCCCGAGAGCCACCGGAGTTCCATGAACCGACATGCATGTGCCAGTGGTCTGGTCCGGCGGAGGCGCAACGGAAGGCCCCCATGAAGCAGACCGATGATCGCGACGCACGGTAGCCGGTGACGCACAGTTCGTGCTATGGCCTACGATCCTCTCCTGGCCGCTGCAGGCCGTGCAGGAGCTCTCCACCCGTCGGCAGGGTTGACGGAACGTTTCCGGCGGATTTGGTCCCTGTCCTCCGGTCCGGCGGCCCGTTCAACTCCTGCGCAAGGGAACAGGCACACCAAGGACGGTGACCCATGGCCGGTACAGCCATGACTGCGACGTTTCTCGCGGTGCTCGCCGGGGCGTCGCTGCTCGCGGTCACCGCGCGTCGCCTGCGTCCCAACGACCGGCTTCCGTCCCTGGAAGGCTGGGCGCTGGCCGACCGGAGCCTCGGACCCCTGTGGACCTGGATGCTGCTCGGCGGCACCATCTTCACGGCGTACACCTTCACCGCCGTACCAGGACTGGCGTACGGCAACGGGGCACCCGCGTTCTTCGCGGTGCCCTACACGGTACTCGTCTGCCCGCTCGTCTTCGTCCTGCTGGCCCGACTGTGGACGGTGGCCCGCCGGCACGGCTACATCACCGTCGCCGACTTCGTGCGCGGACGGTACGGATCCGCGCCACTGGCCCTGGTGGTCGCGCTGACCGGGATCCTCGCGACGATGCCGTATCTGGCGCTGCAGCTACTGGGCATACGTGCGGTGCTGACAGCCGGCGGCATGTACCCGGCGGGCGCGACCGGCGATCTGGTGATGGTGGCGCTGTTCGCCGGGCTCGCGGTGGCGACCTACCGGCACGGGCTGCGGGCGCCGACCGTCATCTCCGCGCTGAAAGCCGTAGCCGTTTTCGTCTCGCTGACCGCCGTGACCTGGTTGGTCCTGGTGCGGCTCGGTGGTCCGGGTGCGGTCTTCGAGGGCGCCGCCCAGCGGCTGGGTTCTCCCGCACTGCTCCTCAGCCCCGCTCATCGGCCCGCCTACGCCACCCTCGCCCTGGGCTCCGCTCTCGCCCTGCTGATGTACCCGCATGTGCTCACGGCGGGCTTCGCCTCCGACGGTTCGCGCACCCTGCGCAGGACCGCCGCGGCGTTGCCCGCGTGGACCGGGCTGCTGGCGCTCTTCGGGTTCCTGGGGATCGCTGCGCTCGCGGTGGGGGTGCGGGCGCCGGAGGGCACGGCCGAGGCGGCCGTGCCGATGCTGGTGGACCGGCTGATGCCGGGACCGCTGGCCGGGCTGGTGTTCGGAGCGATCACCGTGGGGGCGCTTGTCCCGGCTGCGGTGATGTCGATCGCGGCCGCGACCAGCTTCGTCCGCAATGTCTATGTCGAGTACGTCCATCCGACGGCCACGCCCAAGCGGCAGGTGCGCATAGCCAAGTCGGTGTCGCTCACCGCGAAGGTGGGCGCGGTGGCGTTCGTGTTCGGGCTGCGCGATCAGGACGCCATCAACCTCCAGTTGCTCGGCGGGGTCTGGATCCTGCAGATCTTCCCGGCCGTGGCCGTGGGGCTGTACACCCGATGGCTGCACCCCCGGGCCCTCCTCGCCGGGTGGGGGGTGGGCATGGTGGCCGGGACGTTCCTCGTGGTGCGGGAAGGGTTCTCGCCCATCGTGCCACTCGGCACGGATGCCGGACCGCTGGAGATATACGTCGGTCTCGTCGCGCTGCTGCTCAATCTGACTGTCGCAGTGGCCGGGAGCCTCGCTCTGGAACGCCTCCGCGTCCCGCGCGGCGCCGACCTCACCGACCTGCCCCCGCGTCTGACCCTCAGACGGCGCCCCGAGACGGGAGCGAACAACCCATGAGACACAGATCCGGCATCCCTGTGCCGGTGCCGCAGCCCGCAGTCCCAGCCGACGCACTCGCCCCCACGATCAACGACCCCGCCGACGCGGCGAGGGAGGCCGGTGTGGCTCGGCTGTTCGAACTGCACTACACCCCGATGCTGCGACTCGCCGTGCTGCTGGGAGCCGACGATCCGGAGAACGTGGTGGCCGAGGCCTACTACCAGATCTACCGCAGATGGCGGCGGCTGCAGGACACTGCGGCGGCTGAGGCCTATCTGCGCTCCACGGTCTGCAACCTGACGCGGATGCGGATACGCCATCTGCAGATGGCACGCAAACACGCGGTGAGATCGCCCGACGAGATGGTCGCCTCGGCCGAGAGCACCGCGCTGCTGCGCGACGATCAGCGTGTGCTGATCGACACACTGCGGCAGCTCCCGGCCCGGCAGCGTGAGGCGCTGGTGCTGCGGCACTGGCTCGGGCTGAAGGAGAGTGAGATCGCCGCCGCGATGGGAATCTCCTGCGGGTCCGTCAAGACGCATACGGCGCGCGGTATCGCAGCGCTGACCCAGGCGATGGAGGCCCGGAAATGAACGACACCGGTCCCGACCGGACGGAGAGGGAACTGGGCGAGGCCCTGGCCACGCTCGCCGACGGGGTGCGGAGTGCCCCCGACGCCTACAGCACTGCGCGCGGCGACTGGCTGCGCCGCGAGCGTCGGCGCAGGCTCGTCCTCGCGGCGCTCATCGCGGTCGTCTTCACACTGGCCACGCTGATCGGCCTGTGGGTACTGAACCGGACGCCCTCGGACCGGGGGGTCGTCTTCTCCGGTGCCGGGCCCACCGGCGGAGCTCTCGTCTCACTTCCGCGAGCCCTCCCCGACTGCCTCGTGCTCTGCGCCTCAACCGTGTGACCCGCTCGGCCGGCTTCGGGACGGCGGAGCGCCTCCCCCATGACGGACGCCGCCCACGGCGCCGGCCATGCACCGTACGGAGGCGTGGGAAGGTCCCGTTCACCGACGAGTCCGCCGGGGCGGAACCGTCGCTTCGATGTCCTGCTTTGTTCGCGTAGTCGGCGAGGAATGGAGCCGCCGTATGCCGGGAAGATCTCGGATGAGACCAGCGGTGATCACACCGGCCCGGGTGGTGATCGCCCTGTGTCTCGTCGCCCCGTTCGTCGCGATGCTGTGGGTCGGCTCCTACGCCAAGAGCGACCCCGCTTTGATGGGCATCCCGTTCTTCTACTGGTACCAGCTGCTGTGGGTGCCGCTGTCCGCAGTGCTGACGCTGGTTGCCCACCAACTGTGGCGGCGTGACCAGCGGGCACGTCGGAGCGGGGACGCCGCGGAGTGAAACGGGGGCGGTGGCGTCCGGTGTGTGCGTCGCGCTGCGTGCAACCGGGCCGCCGAGGAGGTTCCCCGGCCCGGCACGACGGCCGCCGACCGGGACAGCGGGGCGTGCCCGTGACGTCATGACCCGCCGCCGGAAACTCGAGGAAATCTCCTGTCAACCGAATCGGAACCTCCGGCAACTCCTGAGCAGACCGCCGGGCGGCCGGCCCGCGGCATCCGAGCAGGAGGTCAGGGGGCACCCTTGGCAGACAGCGGGTACGGACCCACGCCGAGCCGGGCGTTGACCGACGGCTTCCAACGGGCGTGTGCGGCCGTGACGGGAGAGCTCCGCCGCCGCGGCACAGTCGCCGCCCCGGCGCGGCACCTGGTGGCCGGGTACACCGCCGAGCCAGGCAGAGCGGGCGAAAGTACCCGATGCCCCGTTCCGGTCGCCGGCATCGCTCGGTCGAGGAGGGCCGCCCTCCACCGTCCACGCTGTCTCCCTGCCAGGTGCACATGCCGTGCAGGGCAACGGCTCAATCTCCCAGAATCCAGAGAGCGTCTCGCATGAACGCACTTCCGCTGCTGTTGATCGGCCTTGCGATATTCGCGGGCGGATACGTCTTCTACTCGAAATTCCTGGGCAACCGGGTCTACAAACTCGACGCGTCCTTCAAGACGCCCGCGCACGAGCTGCAGGACGGCGTGGACTACGTCCCGACCAACAAGTTCGTGCTGTGGGGTCACCACTTCACCTCGGTCGCGGGGGCAGCGCCGATCGTCGGCCCCGCAGTCGCCGTGATCTGGGGCTGGGTGCCCGCGTTCCTGTGGGTCACCCTCGGCACGGTTTTCTTCGCGGGCATGCACGACCTGGGCGCGCTGTGGGCCTCGGCGCGCAACAAGGGCCGCTCGATGGGTACGCTCTCGGGCCGCTACATCGGCGCCCGGGGCGCGAACCTCTTCCTCGTCGTGATCTTCCTGCTGCTCCTGATGGTGATCGCGGCCTTCGCGGTGGTCATCAAGGACCTGCTGATCTCCACGCCCTCGGCGGTGATCCCCGCCTGGGGCGCGGTCGCGGTGGCGCTGCTGGTCGGCCAGGCGGTCTACCGCTACCGGATGAGCCTCGGCCTGGTCACCGTGGTGGGCGTCGCGGCGCTCTACGGCCTGGTGCTCCTCGGTGACGCCGTCCCCGTGGAACTGCCCGACCCGATCCTGGGCATGTCCCCGGCGACCTTCTGGATCGTCGCCCTCTTCGTCTACGCCGGGATAGCCTCCCTGTTGCCCGTGTGGGTGCTGCTCCAGCCGCGGGACTACATCAACGGCGTCCAGCTCTTCGTCGGGCTCGGCATCCTGTTCGTCGCGGTGCTGCTGAGCGCCCCGACGGTCGTCGCCCCGGCCTTCAACGACGCCGTGCCCGCGGGCACCCCGGACCTCCTGCCGCTGCTCTTCGTGACCATCGCGTGCGGCGCGATCTCCGGCTTCCACGGCATGGTCTCCTCGGGCACCACCTCGAAGCAGTTGGACAAG
Organism: Streptomyces sp. AA1529; assembly: GCF_000280905.1. Classification (GTDB taxonomy): domain Bacteria; phylum Actinomycetota; class Actinomycetes; order Streptomycetales; family Streptomycetaceae; genus Streptomyces. The sequence continues at coordinate 131,897 of NZ_ALAP01000092.1, forward strand.
GAGACCGACGCCCGTTTCGTCGGCTACTTCGGCGCGGTCGGCGAGGGCATGCTCGCGCTCGGCGCGATCATCGCCGCCATCGCGGGCTACCGCACCATGGCCGACTGGAAGGCCGTCTACACCGCCTTCGGCGAGGGCGGTGTCGGGGCGTTCGTCGCGGGCGGCGGCGAGATCGTCAACAGCGGCCTGGGCCTGTCGGCTTCGCTGAGCTCGACGGTGCTGGCCACCATGGCGATCCTGTTCGCCGCCACCACCATGGACACCGGCATGCGCCTGCTGCGCTTCGTCGTCCAGGAGGCCGGTGAGGTCGCGAAGTTGAAGATCAGCAATGGCGTCGGCACCCTCATCGCGCTCGCCGCCGGTATGGGACTCACCTTCAGCCAGGGCGCCGACGGCGCCGGCGGCCTCCGGATCTGGCCGCTGTTCGGCACCAGCAACCAGCTGCTGGCCTCCCTGACCCTGTCCATCGTCGCGGTCATGCTGATCCGCAAGCGCCGCAACCCGGCTCCTGCGCTCGTGCCGCTCGTGGTCGTGTTCGTGATGGCGTTCTGGGCCGCGCTCGCCCAGCTCGGCGACCTCTACGACGCCCGGGACTGGCTGCTGCTGACCATCGACGTCGTCATCATCGTCGCCGCCGTGTGGGTCGCCTTCGAGGCGATCGTCGCGATGCGGCGGGCATCCCAGGAACCGCCGGAGGCCCCCGACGCCGATACGGCGGAGAAAGCCGGGGTGACGGGGTGACGTCCCGCTGGGCCTCGTTCCGGGCCGGGCTGGAGGAGTTCTACGCCGGCCCCTACCGGCGCACTTTCGCCCGCGCCCGACGCGAGGAGGACGACCTCTTCCGGATGGTCGTCCTCGCGGAGGCACTGGGCGTGCCCGACCCGGCGGCGTATTACACCGTCGAGCTGATGCCCGCCCTCTACGAGGACTTCCACGCCTGGCACCGCCGGATGGGCATGGACCGCTCGCCACTGGAGCATGTCGGGTGCTGCTAGACCTCATCACCTCGCGCAGGGTCGTCTTCGTCGGCGGCAAGGGCGGAGTGGGCAAGACGTCCATCGCCGCGGCGCTCGCCCTCGGCCGTGCCAGGGCGGGCGCCCGCGTGCTGCTGGTGTCCACCGATCCCGCCCACAACCTCGGTCACCTCTGGGACCGCCTCGTGGGCGACGAGCCCACGCGCCTCGCCGGCCCTGGGGACCTCGCCCCCGGGGCCGGGACGGCGGGTCACGTCGACGGGCTGGAGATCGACCCCGAGCGCACGGTCGAGCAGCACCTCTCCGCGGTCGCCGGCACGATGCGGCGGCTGCTGCCCGAGCGGATGCACGCGCCGGCCGCCCGGCACCTCGAGCTGGCCCGGCTGGCACCCGGCACCCACGAGTCGGCGGTGCTGGAGCGGATCGCCGAGGCGGTGGAGCTCGGGGAGGAGGCGTACGACCTGGTCGTCTTCGACACCGCCCCGTCCGGCCACACGCTGCGGCTGCTCGCGCTGCCCGAACAGCTCACCTCCTGGACCGAGACCCTGCTCGCCAACCGTGACCGGTCCGAGCGGTTCGGCGCCGCGGTGCGCGGCCTCGGCGGCGGCGAGCAGTCGGACGGCGACGCCGACCTGCGCCGGATCCTGCTGCGCCGACGCAACCGCTTCTCCCGGCTGCGCGAGGTGGTGACGGATCCGGCACAGTCAGGGTTCGTGGTCGTGCTGACCGCCGAACTGCTCCCGATTGCCGAGACGATGGAGGTGTACGAGAAGCTCACCGGCCTGGGCGTCGAGGTCGCCGCGCTCGTCGCCAACCGCCGTTCCCCCGCGGACGCCGGTGAGGTGCTCGCCCGGCGCCGGGGGCAGGAGGACCAGCACCTCGTCCGGCTGCGGCAGCAGGTTGACGCACCGTTGCTCGACGTACCGCTGCTGCCGGGGGATCTGGTGGGCACTCAGGCGCTCGCCACGCTGGCCGATCTGCTCGGACCCTCCTCGTCCTGAGTTTCCGGAGGCTTCCGGACCACTTGATGGTCCATGGCGCGCGACGCCCGGTCGAGCAGGCCAGGTGCAGGGTGAGGACGGCTTGGAAGAGGATGGTGATGCGGGTGGTGGAGCATCGCAGTCTGCGCAGGAGACGCCGGGTCTTGGGGGCGGCCATGGCCTGCTCGACGAGCACGCGGATCTGCGCATGCGAGCGGTCGAGGGCCTATCGGCGAGACTCGGGGCGAGCGCGTCAGGAGGCCGACGGCCTCGACGACATACCGGTAGGCGGGGCGACTTCCGCCCGGCGGCCCGTCGCAAGGCCGTCCCGATCCGGCCGCAGAACGGGAGGAGGGTTCTCTCAGTCCCGGACGATGGACTGTATTTCCTTCACAGTGACGGCTTGTTCATAGACGGAGTTGCCGTCGGGCAGGGCGGGCTGAGCTTCCGGCCGACCGTCCGGGTCGGCGGAGTCGGTCCAGGTGACCTCCCACACAACAGAGGCGGAGAAGGTGTAGGTGCCGCCCTTGCCGGAGGAGCGCTTGTACGTGATGTTGCAGTCCGCGTCCGTGGAGTCGACCTGGTAGCCCCCATGGGCTTTGGACAGGTTGTATGTGCATGACTTCGGTTCGGCGTGGTCCGTACCCGCTTTCACGGTGAGTGCCTTGGGAGTGGCCACCGTGGTCGCCGCAATGTTGACACCGAGGTGATCGATGCCGGCAGTCACCGACACCCGGTTCAGCGGCTTCTTGAAGACAATCCGGGTCTCCAGATTCACCACCTGGCGGCCCGGGCCGGGGCTCAGCTTCACCGGGGGCGTGGGGAGCTTGGTGTTGTCGTACGCGATTCCGGCGAGCATCTGCGGATCGATGGCGGCCGGGTCTTCCGGAGGGTTCCCCTTGGGTACCCAGATTTCGCGTTCCTTGGCCAAGCATTCTGCGTCGTCCTTGCCTGTCTCATAGTGCAAGGACCACCACAGGCCCTTCTTGCCGATGTTGTAGTTCTGCTTCTCCCGCTTCTTCTGGTACGCCTGGTATTCCTCCGCGTAGTCGCCCAGCACCTGCGGGGTGGGGCTCTCCGTCCGCAGTGCCTCTTTGTACGCCTTCGGCTTCCACATCGGTTCGTACCAGCACGCCGGAGGCTTCCAGTTCGCTGCGGGGGCGGGTGCCATCGGCGTGCCGGAGGCGGGAGCGTTGCCGTGCACGGCGATATGCATGCCCACGGTGTCACTGCCGTCGCTCTCCGGGGTGGGCCTCTCCTCCACCACCGTGCCGCCCTGCCCGTCTCCCACGCCCGCATGTGCCGGGGACGCCACGGCCAGCAGAAAGACCGTGGTTCCCGCTGTCGCTATGCACGTGCGTCCTGTACGTCTGCTCACGGTTGGCATTCCGCGGCCCCCTTGGTCGCTTGCGTCTGCGATACCTGCCACTGCTCGCCGTCACTCTTGACCAGCCCGGCCTTCCAGGCGACGAAGTCGTCCTTGCTGGGCTCCGTCTTGAGTGTCTTCCCCGACTTCTTGTCCTTGGCGAAGGCGTTGCGCTGCGACTCGCAGTACCGCACCCATGCGCCCTTCTTCGTCAGGTCGGTGACCTCGAAGTCGTAGTAGCGGAGAGAGCCGGTGAAAGTCCTGTTGTCCTCCGCGAACCTCGTGATGTCCTTGCCCCAGTACTGAAGCGCGGGATGCTTCCAATACCTGACCATGTTCTTCGTCGCCGGATCCGCCTTGGTGTACGCCTCGACACGTGCCTTCGCGGCATACTCCGTGGCTTGCAGGACCTCGTCTTTCCCGGGGTCCTCTGACCGCACGTCCTCGAAGTCCAGCTTGAGATCGTCGGGAAAATCGAACTTCGGCGCCTGAGCGGCCGGCGACTCCTCAGCAGGGGAAGACTCCGCCCCTTTCTCTCCCCCGTCCGCGCCCGCGATCTTCTCGTCCCCGCCCTTGTGCCCTCCGTCGCCGCCGCAACCGGTCACGAAGAGCGCACACGCGAACCCCAGAGCTGCCATCGATCTCGTGGCTCGGCGCGGAAGATGGCGACGACGATGCACGATGCGCTCCCTGGGAAGGCCTGGCGACAGGTACAACCCTCGATCGTAACAGTGTTAGTCACGTGAACATGACATTCCGGCTGCTCACGGTGACGGGCTGTTCCATGTCCATCGAACGCTGGTCATGTTCCGGGGTCCTCGTTCTGTACCCATCGTCACAGGGATTCGCTGACAGCCGACAGTCGGCAGAAGCAGGAGACGTCGACCGGGATGTCAGCCCTGGCCTGGGCGAGGCGCAACTGCTGTTCGATGATGGTGGCCTCTCCCGTGCGGTCCTGCCGGGTCAGGCACTCGTGGTAGCCGCGCAGGCTCCAGATGTTGCCCGGGTGCTGCTGGGACCGTGGGATGGTGCCGTCCAGACCCAAGTCGGCCCGATACACCGCCTCGGCTTCCTCGATACGGCCCTGCTCCAGCAGCAGCGCCCCGTAGGCGTGCCGGGTCGGCTGCATCCACCCCCAGGGTTCGTCGTAGGGAAGGCCGTCATCGAGTCCGATCGACCGCCGCAGCGCGGCGAAGGCCTCCTCGGTGTTCCCCTTGCGGTACTCCACCTCGCCCTCCAGCATCGCGGCCGCCACCGCGAGGATGTCCCGACAGGTGTTGTTGAAGAGCATGCGCGACTGCGGGACACGCTCCACGGCCGCCCTGAAGAGCCCCCGCTGCGTCTCGGCCACCCCCACCTGGCCGGCGGAGGCGTGGGCGACTGCCTTCGCATAGAGCATCATCGCCGTGGTCACGCAGTAGAGCTCGGAGTCCCTCGGCAGTTCTGCGTCGATGATTTCCTGCCACATGCCGAAGCGGATCAGCACGTGCATGCGCAGGGGAAGGAGGCCCTCGAGCCAGTCCGCCATCGGTGGCGCCTCGACACGGAGGAGCTCCTCAGGAACCGCCGCCTCCAGTTCCCTGCATGTCTGCAACGCGACGGCCCGCTGCCCGAGGAACATCGAGCCGTAGATCTTGAAGTGATAGTTGTGGCAGCGGTAGAGCGTGTAGAAGTTGAGCGGGCCGGAACGCGTCACGAACTTCTCGTCCGCCTCGACAGCACGCGTGTTGGAGGAGACCACGCGCGCGTAGTCACCGCAGAGGACGTCCAGGTGCGTGGGCATGTGCTGCAGATGGCCGGCATCGGGGACGAGGTCGCGCAGCCGATCGGCCACCGGCAGGGCCTGCTCCGGCGCGGACGACATCTCCATCAGGTGGATGAACATGTGCAGCACGCCCGGGTGCTCCGGCCCGCCCGGCAGTTCCAGCGCGTGCTCGAGCACGGAGCGCGCCTCCACGGCACGTGATCCCGGGGCCGGCCGGCCGGTGCGCTGGTCCCACAACTGCCACGGGGTGAGGTTCATCAGCGCGTCGGCGAACAGCGTGCTCACGTCGAGGTCCTCGGAGTGTTCCGCGTACACCGTGCGCATCGCCTCGGCGTAACGGTGATTCCACACCGCGGGGTCCGGCACCGGTTCCGGCTGAGGATATCGGTGCCGGAGCGCGCCGATCAGCGCCCGCTCGACCGGCGTGGCCCCGCCCGCGAGACGTTCCGCCCGGGCAGTCGCCTCGAACGCCCGGGACACGCTCGTCTCGAGATCGGCCGGGTCGAAGCGTTCCCAGGGTTTGTTGTAGTTGGGCCCCACGGCGTAGGCGATGCCCCAGGAGGCCATGGCACACTTCGGGTCAAGCCGGCGGGCCCGCTCGAAGCAGTCGATCGCCTCCTCGTGGTTGAAGGCATAGCTCCACAGCAGGCCGCGGTCGAACCAGGTCTGCGCCTCTCGCGTCCCGGTCGACACCGGCCGGGTGTAGCGGCCGAGATCGTAGTAGTCCGTCATCGAGAGTCTCCTCCGGAACATCGCCCGATCTCGCGTCCCGTCGGGCGTCGTCGACGACCTCGGGCGCTGTCAGCACGGGCGCCCCGCCGCCGCGTCGAAGAGCCTGAGTGCAGCGACCGGGTGTGCGCCCGACCGCCGGTGCACAGGCTGCGGGCAGGAGCGTCGCTTCGGCGATCCTCTCCTTGACCACGCCCGTCATCTTCGCAGGATGAGGTGATCCTCGATGCGATACACACGCCGGGTGACGGCGTCGAACTCGTCGGGATCGGCCACCTCGGGGGGGGCGGGATCCGGCCTTCCGTGAGGAAGTCGGAGCCGGCATGGCGATCACACGGCCGGACGCCGCAGCCGGCGGTAGCTCCAGACGAGGAGCACGAAGAGCACGATGCCGGAGGCGATCAGGCTTCCTCCGGTGCTCCAGCCATCGAACGGCAGTTGCGGCACCAGCCCCCAGGCGACGCCCGCGCCGATCAGTCCGAGGCCGACCAGCGTCGAGCCGGCGATCCGCCAGCTGGACGACACGCTCTCCTCGGCGGCCCGCATGGCGCGGACCCGCACCGGTTCCAAGTGGCGGTGCAGGGCGGGGACGGCGCGGGCGAGCAGCACCATGCCGGCGAACACCAGCAGCAGTCCGGGGCCGGGAAGGACGAGCAGGACGAGACCCACGGCGACCAGCACCGCGCCGGCGAGGGCGAATACAGCCCGCAGCACAGGATGCAGATTGGTGTCCGCCACGCCGTCTCCCGTCTCTGTCGCCGTGTGGCCTCTTCGGCCCTGGGCCGCGTCCCGGCCCGGGCGCGGCAGGCTCCTGGTCCCGGTGGAGCCCTCCAGATGCGGGGGCCACGCGCGCGTCCCGCTGCGGTCGGGCTCGCACCGCGCCACAGCCGAGGGCTCGCCGGACCAGGGTTGGCCGCGGCACGGGCCGCGTACCGGTACCACGCCAACGGGTCACCCGCATGGCGGCAGGTGAACCGCGCAGTGCTGACAGGGCCCGGTCCGAAGCCTGCGCTCCCCGCCCCGAACCCGCTCCCTGCGAGGCAGGAGGCTCGACGGCGTGACCGGTCGTCAGGGCCTGCGGTGGACCGAGACCGCGTACGCCCCACCGTCGTAGGGTTCGCGGGACCATGTCGCGTAGCGCCTCTCGAGAGTGAGGCCCGCCGCGGCACAGTGTGCGTCGTACGCGTCCAGCGTGTATCCCCGGTCCAGGGAGAACCCCGCCACCAGACGGCCTCCCGGGCGGACGTGCGCAGCCACCCCGGCGACCAGGGCCGGTTCCGTTCCGGGCGGCGTGAACAGGGGGACGTTGCCCGCCATCACCACCACGTCGAAGGACCTCCCGAGGTCCAGATCGGCCAGGTCGCTCAGCTGCCAGCTGATGTCGGGGGCGAGCTGCCGCGCCGTGTCCAGCATCGAGGGATCGAGGTCCGCTCCCACCACGTCGATCCCGTGCCGCGCCAGTTCGATCGCCACCCTGCCCGTGCCGCATCCCGCGTCGAGGACACTGGACGGCCCCAGAGAACGCACCAGCGCGGCCTCGCCGTGCACGTCCCCGCCCTCGGCTGCGATCCGGTCGAACCGGGCCTGGTACTCCTCACCATTCCACGCCATACCGGCACCCTGGCACATCAGGTCTCCCCCATGGCACTCTCCCCCGGCTCGCGCGTCCGACGGCCTCGGGTGGACATCGGCGCGGATCACGCACCCATGACGCCCGACGGGGCGATCAGGCCGGCCATCCCCTCAGGCGCGTCACGGACTGCGGCTCGCCGTGACCGTCCGTCCGTCCGGCGATCCGAACATCGGGGCCGGTAATCGAGTTCCTCGCGGGTGACACCCTCCCGGCCGTACGTCGCAGCGCAGGACCGCTCGCCCTGCCCTGCCCTGCCCTGCCCGGAGAAGGTGCTTTCGCACCTGGTACGGCCGGACATCACTCCCCCAGCGAAGGCAGACGCAGCCCTACCCGAGGAACGACAGCCGCACCTTCCGGTCCGGATTGTCGACGTTGGTGTCCACGAGGCACACCGACTGCCAGGTGCCCAGGGCCAGCCGGCCGGCGACCACGGGCAGGGTGGCGTGCGGGGGGACGAGGGCGGGGAGCACGTGGTCGCGGCCGTGGCCGGGAGTGCCGTGGCGGTGGCGCCAGCGGTCGTCGGCGGGGAGGAGGTCACGCAGGGCGGTCAGCAGGTCGTCGTCGCTGCCTGCTCCGGTCTCCAGCAGGGCCACACCCGCGGTGGCGTGCGGCGTGAAGACGTTCAGCAGTCCGTCGCGGTCCTCGGCGACATCCCGCAGGAAGGAGCCGCACTGCTGCGTCAGATCCTGGACCACCTCCTGCGAGCCGGTCCGGACGTCGATCTCACGTGTCGTGAAGCGCTCAGCCATGAGTCGATCATCTCAAAGCGGACCAACCTCGCGTCCCGACGGCACGCTTCCCCGACGGAGGGGCGGCGCCGCGCACGTGCGGGAAGGTTTCGGGGGGCCGGATGGTTCGCAGAGGCATGAATGACGTGGCGGTCGTGGTCGTCGGGGCCGGGCAGGCGGGGCTCTCCAGCGCCTATCACCTGCGGCGGACCGGGTTGGTGCCCGGTGCGGACTTCGTGGTGCTGGACCACTCGCCCGCGCCGGGCGGGGCGTGGCAGTTCCGCTGGCCGACGCTGACGTACGGCCGCGTCCACGGCATGCACGCGCTGCCCGGCATGGAACTGACCGGCGCCGACCCCGGGCGTCCGTCCGCGGAGGTGATCGGCGAGTACTTCGCGGCCTACGAGCGGGCCTTCGCGCTGCGGGTGCGGCGCCCGGTGGATGTCCGCGAGGTGCGGGACGCGGGAGGGGGCGGACGGCTGCTGGTGCGGACCTCGCAGGGCGACTGGACGGCACGGGCCGTGATCAACGCCACCGGCACCTGGGACCGGCCCTTCTGGCCCCGGGTGCCGGGGCAGGAGCTGTTCGGGGGCCGCCAGTTGCACACGGCGCAGTATCCGGGCCCGCGGTCGGACGCCTTCGTGGACCGCCGGGTGGTCGTCGTGGGCGGCGGGACCTCCGCGGTGCAGCATCTGCTGGAGATCGCCGAGGTCGCGCGGGAGACGCTGTGGGTGACGCGGCGACCGCCCCGCTTCCGCTCCGATTCCTTCGGTGAGGAAGCGGGCCGGGCGGCCGTGGCGCTGGTCGAGGAGCGGGTGCGGGAGGGCCTGCCACCACGCAGCGTCGTGTCGGTGACGGGGCTGCCGATGACCGAGCAGGTGCGCCGCGCGCGGGAGAGCGGCGTGCTGGAGCGGCACCCGATGTTCGCCCGGCTGACCGAGGACGGGGTCGCGTGGGCGGACGGCAGCCGGGCGCCCGCGGACACGGTCCTGTGGGCCACCGGCTTCCGCCCGGTCATCGATCATCTCGCTCCGCTGCGCCTGCGCGAGCCCGGTGGCGGCATCCGGCTGGAGGGGACGCGGGCCTCCCGGGACCGGCGGGTCCACCTGGTCGGCTACGGTCCGTCCGCCAGTACGATCGGCGCCAACCGGGCCGGCCGGGCGGCGGTGCGGGACATCCGGTCGCTGCTGGCGGAGCGGGACCGGGAGGCTCCGGCTGTCAGCCCAGCCGCGGTGTGAGAGGCCCTGTGGAGAGCCGTTCGCCGCGGCGCTCCGGCTCCGCCCCGGCCGGCGGGCGCCGTTGCCGATGCGGTCCGCGGGAGGCGGACGGGACCGGTACGCGGCCGCGGGAGTCAGCCGCGCGGGAGGGTGGAGGCGCGGACGACCAGTTCGGGCCGGAGCACGATGCGCTGGTGCGTGTGGCCGGCGGCGGCCTCGCCGGTCTCCTCGATGAGCAGGTCGGCGGCTGCCCGGCCCATGCGGTAGGCGGGTTGCCGCACGGAAGTGAGGGGGACGGCCGCCGCGGCGGCGAACTCGATGTCGTCGTACCCCACCAGCGCGATCTCCTCGGGCACGGAGACACCGGCGGCGTACAGCGCTTGCAGCACTCCGAGTGCCATCAGGTCGTTGGCGCAGAAGACGGCCGTGGGGCGCGGCGACATGCCCAGCAGCCGGGCTCCGGCGTCCCGGCCGGTCGCCACGTCCATCCGGGAGCCCTCGATGTGCCGCAGCCGCGCGCCGGAGCCGCGCAGGGCCCGGGTGGCGCCGGTGTGGCGGTCGCGGCACTGGGTCAGCTGCATCGGTCCGCTGACGTGGGCGAGGTCGCGGTGGCCGCTCTCCAGCAGATGGCGCACGGCCAGTCCGGCGCCCCGGACGTCGTCGACGGAGACCGAGCAGCCCTCGGTGCTGGGTGCGACGCGGTCGACGGAGACGTAGGGGATGCCGTGCCGCTGGAAGGCGGTCAGGTTCTCACCCGTCGTGCCGGTGGGGGTGATCAGGACGCCGCGCACCCGCTGCTCGGCGAAGAGGGCCAGGTATTCGGCCTCTTCGGCGGGGCTCTGGGCGCTGTTGCAGAGCATGACACCCAGCCCGGCGGCGCGGGCGGCGCGCTCCGCGCCCGCCGCGACGTCGACGAAGAACGGGTTGGCCATGTCGAGGACCAGCAGGGCGATGATGCGGCTGCGTCCCGCGCGCAGATGGCGGGCCGCCTCGCTCCGTACGTAGCCGAGGCGTTCGATGGCGGACTGCACGCGCTGCCGGGTCTCCTCGGCCACCATCGCGGGCCGGTTGATGACGTTGGAGACCGTGCCCACGGAGACCCCGGCGGCGCGGGCGACCTCCTTGATCCCGACCGTCCGGCTCACTCGGGCACCCCGGTGGTCCCCGGCCGCGCGCCCCGCTTGCGCCGCACCGGCCTCAGCCCCTCCCCGCCGGTCCGGCCGGCTGCTCGCAGGTCGGACGCCCCGCTGTCCGGCGTCCCCTCGGCCCGATCTTCTCAGAAGTCGAAGTCGTCGATGTTCCCGCTGTCGAAGACCGTCGGGGGTCCGAGGACGACCTCGCCGTCCTGGCCGACGGTGTACTCCCCCAGCTTCCCCGCGGTGAACTTCTCGCCCTCCTTCCCGGTGATCTGTCCGGAGGAGAGGGCGGCGGCGGCGTAGGCGCCCAGGTAGCCGAGCTTGGAGGCGTCCCACAGGGAGAACTGCTCGAGGGTGCCGTTCTTGATGTACTTGCGCATCTGGTTGGGCGTGCCCAGGCCCCCGAGGGTGACCTTGCCCTTGTACTTGGAGCCGCTCACATAGCGGGCCGCGGCCGCCAGACCGACCGTGGTGGGCGAGATGATGCCCTTCAGGTCCGGGTAGGCCTTGAGGAGGCCCTGGGTCTCCTGGAAGGACTTCTGGTCGACGTCGTCTCCGTAGGCGGTCTTGACGAGCTTCATGTCCCGGTACTTGGGCTTGCTCAGCTCGTCTTTCATGATCTTGATCCAGGTGTTCTGGTTGGTGGCGTTCTGGGTCGCCGAGAGGATCGCGATGTCGCCCTTGTAGTTGAGCTGTTCGGCCATGTCCTTGACCAGGCCCCGGCCGATGTCCTCGGAGCCGGCCTGGTTGATGAACAGGTGGCGGCAGTCCTCGCCCGCGTCCGAGTCGTATGTGACGATCTTGATGTCCTGCTTCATGGCGGCCTTCAGCGGCCCGCACACCGCGTTGGGGTCGTTGGCGGCGAGCAGGATGGCGTCCTGGCGCTGCCGGGTGAGCGTGTTGATGTAGCTCACCTGCGAGGACGCCTTCGCGTCCGAGGGTCCGACCTCCTTGCCCTTGCCGCCGAACTCCTCGGCCGCCTCGATACCGCCCTTGTCGACCACCGTCATGTAGGGGTTGTTGATCTGCTTGGGCAGGAAGGCCAGTTCGAGGCCCTTCTTCAGCGGTGCGTCCGGGCTCGCCTCGGCGTTGTGCGCCGTGTCCTTCGCGTCGTCCTCCGCGTCGCTCTTGGTCGTACCGGAGCAGCCCGCGACGGTGACGGTCAGGGCGCAGGCCGCCGCGGTGAGGGCGAGGGCGCGAGGGCGGGGGTGCGAGCGCATGGGCGTGGCCTTTCGGAAGACTGCGGGACCGGCGGTGCGGCTGCGGGGGCTAGCGGGGCTCCGGGGGTGGCGCTGCGGTGTCCGGCGCCGCGTCGGCCGCCGCTTCGGGAGGTCGGGCGGCGGCCGCACGGCGTTGCCTGCGGTCGGTGAGCACCGAGACCGCGCGCGGGGTGAGCACGGAGATGATCAACAGCGCGCCAGTGACGATAACTTGGATCTCGTGCGAGACGTCGTTCAGGGTCAGCAGGTTGCGCAGGACGCCGATGAGCAGGACGCCCGCCACCGCTCCGCCGAGCGTGCCCTTGCCGCCGTCGAAGTCCACGCCTCCCAGCAGCACGGCTGCCACGACCGTCAGTTCCAGTCCCAGTCCGTTGTCGGCGCGCGCGCTGCCGTAGCGGAGGGTGTAGACGATTCCGGCGAAGGACGCCACCAGGCCGCTGACGGCGAAGAGGACCAGCTTGAGGCGCTCGACCCGCACTCCGGCGTAGTGTGCGGCGTCCTCCTGGGCTCCGACGGCGAACACCGCCCGGCCGAAGCCCGTGCAGTGCAGCACGACGGCCGCCAGGACGGCGAGCAGCGCGAAGAGGGCCAGCGGATACGGCACGAAGGTCCCGGGCACGGTCTCGCTGCTGCGCGCCCAGCGGGCATAGCTGTCGGGGAAGTCGGCGACGGCCTTGTCGCCCAGCACCACGGAGGCCAGTCCGCGGTAGAGGGTGAGGGTGCCGATGGTGACGGCCAGGGAGGGCAGCCCGACCCGGGTGACGAGCCAGCCGTTGAGCAGTCCGCCGGCCAGCCCGGCGAGCAGGCACAGCGGCACGAGCGTCTCGAAGGCCCAGCCGGCGTCCCACAGCGCACCCGCCAGTGCGCTGGAGAGCCCGAGCATCGAGGCGATCGACAGGTCCACCTGCCCGGCGACCACCAGGAGGGTCATCGGCAGTGCCAGCAGGGCGATCTCGGCGGTGTCGTCGAGGGCCGCGGACAGGTTGGCCGCGTCGGAGAACCCGGGGGTGGTGCCGGTGCCCACCAGGAACGCGGCGACCAGCAGTGCGCCGACAGCCGCGTCCCAGCGCAACAGGCCCGGGCAGCGGCGGACTCCGGTGCGGTCCCCGGCGGGGGCGGGCCGCCGCGCCGTGGGGGCCGGTGGTGCGTTCATTGCCGCCTCCTCTTCCGGAGCGCCCGGGTGCTGCGGCTGCGCACCACCCGGTCGGTGCTGATGGCGGCGAGCAGCAGTACGCCGGTGATGGCCTGCTCCCAGAAGGAATCGACCTTCAGCACGATCAGGGCGCTGCCGATGGTGGTCAGCAGCAGTGCGCCCAGTGCCGCACCCCAGACGGTGCCCACTCCCCCGGTGATGGCGATGCCGCCGACGACGACCGCGCTGACGACGGTGAGCTCCCAGCCGTTGGCCGCGTCGGCGACGACGGTGCCGAAGCGCGCCAGCCACAGTGCGCCTGCGAATCCGGCAACGGCGCCGGAGAAGACGTAGGCGGCCAGCACCCGGCGCCGCACCGGGATGCCCGCCAGGCGCGCCGCCTCGGGATGGGATCCGATGGCGTACAGCTCCCGGCCGCTGCGGTAGGCCCGCAGGAAGTAGCCGGTCGCTGCCAGCACCAGCGCGGACAGCAGCGGCAGCCAGGGGATGCCGAGCACGCTGCCGCTGCCCAGGGTGAGCACGGAGTCGGGGACGGTGGCGGCGTTGATCTGCTCCCCGTGCGCCCAGGCGTGGCCGACGCCCTGGATGACGTAGAGCATGCCCAGGGTGACGACCAGCGCGGGCACTCTGCCGAAGCTGACCAGGGCACCGCTGAGGAACCCGCAGGCGGCACCGAGGGCGATGCCGAGCAGGACGAGGGAGAGGGGGCCGCGGTCGGTCCCGGAGACGAACGACCCGCAGGCGAAGGCGGTCAGGCCGACCACGGACCCGACGGACAGGTCGATGTTGCGGGTGAGGACGACGACGGACTGCCCGGTGGCGAGCAGCACCAGGATGGCGGAGTTGAGCAGCAGGTCCTCGACGCCCTGCCGGTCGAGGAAGGCGGGGTTGGCCAGCCAGGTGACGAGGATCAGCAGGAGGAGGGCCCCGCCGATGCTGTACTCGCGGACCCGCAGGAGGGTTTCGGCCGTGGAGCCTCCGGTGGGCTCGGGTGCGGAGGGGGCGGTGGGCGGCAGGGTGGTGCTCACGGGGTGCCTCCTTGCCGCGGTCGCGGATCCGGGTCGGCGCGTGGAATCTCGGGGGCCCGCGGTCTTCCCGGTCCCGGCATCCGCGGGGTGCCGTCCGGCTTCGGCGGCGCACGCAGTGCGGCTGCGCTTGGCCCGGAGCTGTCGTCTCCGGCTGCACCGTCCGATCCCGGCTCCGCGTCGTCCGTCCGGACCCGTCCGGCGGCAGCGGCCAGCACCGTCTCCTCGTCCGCGCGGTCCCGGGGGATGTCGGTGACGAGCCGGCCCTCCCGCATGACGAGGACGCGGTCGGCCATGCCGAGGACCTCGGGCAGGTCCGAGGACACCATCAGGATGGCGAGCCCGTCGGCGGCCAGCGAGGCGAGCAGCCGGTGCACCTCGGCCTTGGTGCCGACGTCGATGCCGCGGGTGGGCTCGTCGACGACGAGGACCCTCGGGCGGGTGGCCAGCCATTTGGCGAGGACGACCTTCTGCTGGTTGCCGCCGGAGAGGACGTTCGCGGGGTCGGAGAGGCGGTCGTACTTGAGCCGCAGCCGCTGTCCCCACTCCCCGGCGCGGGCACGTTCGGCGGATCGGCGCACGAGTCCGGCCGGGCCGAGGCCGCCGAGTCCGGTGAGCCCGATGTTGCGTTCGATGGAGGCTTCCCCCACCAGTCCGCGCTGTCTGCGGTCCTCGGGCACGAGAGCCATTCCGGCCCGCATGGCGGCGGTGGGCGACCCGGCGCGCAGCAGCGTTCCGGCCACCCGGACCTCGCCCGCGTCGGGGCGGTCGACGCCGAAGACGGCTTGCGCGACCTCGCTGCGGCCCGCGCCGACGAGTCCGGCCAGGGCGACGATCTCGCCTTCGCGCACCTCGAAGGAGACGTCCCGGAAGACGCCCGCGCGGCTCAGCCCGCGCACCGCGAGCGCGACCTCTCCGCTGCGGGCCTGGCGTTCGGGGCGGAGGTGCCCCAGATCCCGGCCGACCATACGGCGGACGAGCGCGTCCTCGGTGAGGTCCGCCAGCGGCTCGGTGGCGACCGGTTCGCCGTCCCGGAGCGTGGTGACGTGCGAGCACAGTTCGAAGATCTCGCCGAGTCGGTGGGAGACGAACAGCACTGCGGCTCCCGCGGCGCGCAGGGCCTCGACCACGGAGAAGAGCCTGGCCGTCTCCCGGCGGGTGAGGGCCGCGGTGGGTTCGTCCATGACGAGCACCCGGGCGTCGAAGGACAACGCCTTGGCGATCTCGACGAGTTGCTGGTCGGCGATGGACAGGCCGCGGGCGGCACGGTCGGGACGGAGGTCCACGCCCAGCCGGTCCATCAGCCCGCTGGTGGCCTCGCGGGTGGCGGCTCGGTCGATACGGCCCAGGGAGCGACGGGGCTGGCGGCCCATGAAGATGTTCTCGGCGATGGACAGGTCACCGAAGAGCGTCGGTTCCTGATGGATGACAGCGATGCCCGCGTCCCGCGCTCCGCCCGGCCCGTGGAAGGCGGTGGGCGACCCGTCGAGCAGCACCTGGCCGCTGTCCGGTGCGTGCACACCGGCGAGGACCTTGATCAGCGTGGACTTGCCCGCGCCGTTCTCCCCCGCGAGGGCGTGGATACGCCCGGCGTGCAGTTCGAGGTGCACACCGCGCAGTGCGCGCACGCTGCCGAAGGACTTGCTCACCCCGCTCAGCGCGAGGACCGGCACGCGGTCGGCGCCGGGCGGCGCGGTCCTGCCCATGTCACCCCTCCGGTATTCGGCTGCTCGGCAGACGCAGCAGGGAATCTGACGGCCCGGGCAGATGAATTGATTCAAAATCTCCCGGACGACGGACGGGAAGCTAGCCCTCGCCGACAGAGCGGTCAAGAGGGCGTCATTTCCTCGATTTCCAATGGAGGGAGGGGTATTGACCGCACCTGGCGAACGCCTCTACGTTCCGGGAACAGAGGCTTGAATCGTTTTTAACACCTGCCGCTCCTGTCGCCCCTGCTGATTCCGCCGACCCCGCCTGCCGTCGCCCGAGGACCCCGGACGCCCCGGGTCCCGGCAGCCGCCCGGTGCCGCATCCACTCGAGGAGCCGTATGCCCGAGCCGAACCCCGCGCGCCTCACCCCCGCGCTGCGCGCACAGCGGATCGAGACGCCGTCGTGGGCGTACGGGAACTCCGGGACCCGCTTCAAGGTCTTCGCGCAGCCAGGCGTCCCCCGCACGGTCCACGAGAAGCTGGACGACGCGGCTCAGGTCCACCGGCACACCGGCGTGGCACCCCTGGTGGCCCTGCACATCCCCTGGGACCGCACGGACGACTTCGGCGCACTCGCGGACCACGCCCGGGAGCGCGGACTGCGGCTGGGCGCCGTCAACGCGAACGTCTTCCAGGAGGAGGAGTACAGACTCGGTTCGGTCACCAATCCGGACCCCGCGGTACGGCGCAAGGCGCTGGACCATCTGAGGGAGTGCGTCGACATCATGGACGCGACCGGCTCCCGCGACCTGAAGCTGTGGTTCTCCGACGGTCTCAACTACCCGGGCCAGGACGACCTGCGGGCCCGTCAGGAACGCCTGGCGGAAGCCCTGTGGACCGTCTGCGAACGACTGGGCCCCGACCAGCGGCTGGTGCTGGAGTACAAGCTGTTCGAGCCCGCCTTCTACGCCACCGACGTACCCGACTGGGGCACCTCCTACGCGCACTGCCTCAAACTCGGCCCCAAGGCCCGGGTGTGCGTGGACACCGGCCACCACGCGCCGGGCACCAACATCGAGTTCATCGTCGCCTTCCTGCTGGGCGAGGGGAAGCTCGGCGCGTTCGACCTCAACTCCCGCTTCTACGCGGACGACGATCTGATGGCCGGGGCCGCCGATCCCTTCCAGCTCTTCCGCATCATGTACGAGGTGCGCGCCGGCGGCGGCCTGCCGGGCACCCCGGAGAGCGCGGAGGGCGGCCCCGCGATCGCCTTCATGCTCGACCAGTGCCACAACATCGAACCCAAGATCCCCGCCGTCATCCGCTCGGTGATGAACGTCCAGGAGGCGACGGCCAAGGCGCTGCTGGTGGACCGGCAAGCGCTGCGGGAGGCACAGGAGTCCGGAGACGTGCTGGGTGCCCACGCGGTGCTGATGGACGCCTACGACACCGATGTGCGGCCGCTGCTGGCCGACGTGCGGGAGGAACTGGGCGCGGACCGCGACCCGGTGGCGGCCTACGCGGCGTCCGGATGGGCGGAGCGGATCGTGCGCGACCGGGCGGAAGGCCGGCCCGCGGGGTGGGGCGCGTGAGACCCCGGCACCCGCGCCGCTGCGGCCGCGCTCCGCGGGTCTCCGGCGGAGCGCACCACCCGCAGAGCCGCCGCCCGCACCGCCTTTCCGGACGGCCGGGACGACAGCGCAGCACACCCTGCGAGCCACCCGGCCGCCATGCCGCCCGCTGAGCCGGCTCCGCCGCGCCGCGCGGCGACGGCCCGCGGGGACGCCTTCGCCGCCGTCGACCTGGGCGCGTCCAGTGGCCGCGTCATGCTCGGCCGGGTACGGGAGGGCCGGCTCGCCCTGGAGGAGGTGCACCGGTTCGCCAACCGGCCGGTGCGGGTGCTCGGCACTCTCCACTGGGACATGCTGGGCATCCACCGGGGCGTGCTGGAGGGGCTGCGCGCCGTGGCGGCGGCCACCGGTGCGGCCGGTCCGGCATCCGTGGGGATCGACTCCTGGGGTGTCGACTACGGCCTGCTGGACGCGGACGGGGCGCTGCTCGGCAATCCGGTGCACTACCGCGACACACGCACCCGGAACGCGCCGGACGAGGTCGAGGCGGTGCTGCCGGCCGCCGACCTGTACGCGCACACCGGTGTCCAGCGGATGCCCATCAACACGCTGTACCAGTGGGCCGCGTCCCGCGGCAGCCGACAGGCGCGCGCGGCCCGCCGGATGCTGCTCGTCCCCGATCTCGTCTCCTACTGGCTCACCGGCACGTGCGGTACCGAGCTGACCGTCGCCTCCACCACCCAGCTCCTCGACCCCCGCACCGGGAACTGGTCCGCGGCGGTCACCGAGGCGGTCGGACTGGACCCCGGCCTCTTCGCCCCGCTGCGCTCCCCGGGGGACCCGGCCGGGGAACTGCTGGACGACGTGCTCGCCGAGACCGGGCTGCGCGGTCCGGTGCCCGTGACGGCCGTGGGCGCGCACGACACGGCGTCCGCCGTCGCCGCAGTGCCCGCCCGCGGCGAGCGCTTCGCCTACCTGGCCACCGGCACCTGGTCGCTGGCCGGGGTCGAGCTGAGCGAGCCGGTGCTGACCGAGGAGAGCAGGGCGGCGAACTTCACCAACGAACTGGGCGTGGACGGCACGGTGCGCTATCTGCGCAACGTCATGGGGCTCTGGCTGCTCCAGGAGTGCCTGCGCAGCTGGGCGGCGGAGGGCACGCCGCAGGAACTTGATCCGCTGCTGCGGTCGGCCGCCCGGGCGCCCGGGCTGCGGTCGGTCGTGGACGTGGGCGGGTCGGAGTTCCTGCAGCCGGGCCGGATGCCCGGGCGGATCGCCCAGGCCTGCGCACGCGGCGGCCAGCCGGTCCCGCGCGATCCGGCCGAGACGGCGCGCTGCGTGCTGGACTCGCTCGCCCTCGCGCACCGCGACGCGGTCCTCGACGCGCGGCGGCTGTCCGGCGCGGAGGTGGAGGCGGTGCACCTGGTGGGCGGCGGGGCGCGCAACCCACTGCTGTGCCAACTGACCGCGAACGCCTGCGGGCTGCCCGTGGTCGCCGGCCCCGTGGAGGCGGCGGCGTACGGGAACCTGCTGGTCCAGGCCCGCACGGCCGGAGCGGTGACGGGGCCGCTGCCCGCGCTGCGCGCCCTGGTGCGCGACAGCGTGCGGCTGCGACAGTATGACCCCGAAGGTGATCGCTCGCCGTGGGAGCGGGCTGCCGCGCGGCGCACCGCCGGCGAGCACCCCACCGGCCGGCAGCGCCAGGACGGAAGGGAGTCGCCGTGCGCGTAGCGCTCTTCGTCACCTGCGTCAACGACGCGCTCTACCCGCGCACGGGACGGGCCGTGGTGACGCTGCTGGAGCGGCTCGGCGTCCGGGTGGACTTCCCCGAGGCGCAGTCGTGCTGCGGCCAGCCCCAGTTCAACACCGGATACCGGCACGCGGCCGAGCCCCTGGTGCACCGGTACGCCTCCGCCTTCGCGGACTACGACCACATCGTGGTCCCCTCCGGGTCCTGCGCGGCCATGGTGCGGGAGAACCACCCGCGCATCGGTGCCAGAGCGGTGGCGGAGGGGCGTGGCGACAGACTGGCCGCGGCGGCCGAGCGGGTCGTGCCGCGCACCTACGAGCTGACGGAGTTCCTCGTGGACGTCCTGGGGGTCACCGATGTCGGTGCGTACTACCCCCGCACCGTCACCTACCATCCGACCTGCCACGGGTTGCGGGTGCTCGGGCTGGGCGGCCGGCCGCGCGCCCTGCTGGACCAGGTCAGGGGGCTGGAGCTGCGCGAGCTGTCGAGTGCCGAGGAGTGCTGCGGCTTCGGCGGCACCTTCGCGGTCAAGAACCCGGCCGTCTCCTCCGCCATGGGTGCCGACAAGGCGCACCACATCCGTGCGACCGGCGCCGCGTCGGTGTGCACGGTGGACAACTCCTGTCTGATGCACATCGGCGGCCTGCTCTCCCGGGCGCGCTCGCCGGTGCGCCCCGTCCACCTCGCGGAGATCCTGGCGAGCACCGAGGAGTCACCGTGGTGAGCGGCGCACCCGCGGCCGCCCGACCCGGTGCGACCGCCGCGGCGGGCCGCACGGGCAGGACGAGGAACGGAGGGGCGCGGTGAGCGTCACCTACCTGGGCATGCCGCCCTTCCCGGAGGCCGCCGCAGCGGCCACGGGGGACGAACGGCTGCGCGGCAACCTCCGGCACGCCACCCGCACGATCCGCGGCAAGCGCGCCGGGGCGGTGGCGGAACTGGCCGACTGGTCCGCACTGCGGACGGCCGGAGCGCAGATCAAGGACCGCACACTCCGCCACCTGGACCACTATCTCGAACAGCTGGAGACCGCGGTCACCGCCGCGGGCGGCACGGTGCACTGGGCCACCGACGCGCAGGAGGCCAACGAGATCGTCACGCGTCTCGTGCGGGAGACCGGGGAGCGCGAGGTCGTCAAGGTCAAGTCGATGGCCACGCAGGAGATCGGCCTCAACGAGGCGCTGGAGCAGGCGGGCATCTCGGCCTACGAGACGGATCTGGCGGAGCTGATCGTCCAGTTGGGCGACGACCGCCCCTCGCACATCCTGGTGCCCGCCATCCACCGCAACCGCTCCGAGATCCGCGAGATCTTCCAGGAGCGGATGGGGCGTTGGGGCCGGCCCGCGCCGGACGCGCTCACCGACCGTCCCGGCGACCTGGCGGAGGCCGCCCGGCTGCACCTGCGGGAGAAGTTCCTGAGAGCCAGGGTGGGCGTCTCCGGGGCGAATTTCCTGGTCGCCGAGACCGGCACCCTGGTCGTCGTCGAGTCCGAGGGCAACGGCCGGATGTGCCTGACGCTGCCCGAGACGCTGATCTCGGTGGCCGGCATCGAGAAGGTCGTCCCCACCTGGCAGGACCTGGAGGTGTTCCTGCAACTCCTGCCGCGCTCCAGCACGGCGGAGCGGATGAACCCCTACACCTCCACCTGGACGGGCGTCACATCCGGCGACGGCCCCGCAGCCTTCCATCTGGTGCTGCTGGACAACGGGCGGACCGACACACTGGCCGACCGGGTGGGCCGGCAGGCGCTGCGCTGCATCCGCTGCTCGGCCTGCCTCAACGTGTGCCCGGTCTACGAGCGCGCGGGCGGGCACGCGTACGGCTCGCCCTACCCGGGACCCATCGGCGCGATCCTGACGCCGCAGCTCGACAGCATGGGGACCGGGCTGGACGCCTCCTTGCCGTACGCGTCGTCGCTGTGCGGTGCCTGCTACGAGGTGTGCCCGGTGGCCATCGACATCCCCGAGGTCCTGGTGCACCTGCGGGAGCGCGTCGTCCAGGGCGGTACGGCCACCGTGCGCGGGCAGCGCACGACGGTGCGGCCGGCCAGGGGGCACGCGGCGGAGCGTGCAGCCATGCGGGCGGCCTCCTGGACGTTCGACCATCCGCGTGCGCTGCGTGCCGGTGAGCGGATGGCCGCACGGGCGCGGCACCTGGTGCCGCGCAGGCTGCCGGGGCCCGGCCGCGCGTGGAGCGACACCCGGGAGGTGCCGGCGGTGCCCGCGGAGTCGTTCCGCGACTGGTGGCGGCGCACCCGCGGCACCGCGGACGGCGCACCCGGCAGCACCGGCGCGGACTCCGCGGACGGGGGCACCGGCGCAGCCGGCTCGGCGGACCGTACCGGACCGCGGGAGGACCCGCGGTGAGCAGCCGGGAGACGGTACTCGGACGGGTGCGGCGGGCGCTGGCCGACGTACCGCGCGGAGAGCTACCACAGCAGGCGCCGGTCGCCCGCGACTATCTGCGCGTCCACGGCAGGCGTTCCCCGGCGGAGGCCGCACGGCTGCTCGCCGCCCATCTGGCGGACTACCGGGCGCGGGTGCACCACAGCTCTCCCGCCGGGCTGCCGGAGACCGTCGCGGGGCTCCTCCTGCGCCGGGAAGCGCGCCGGGTGGTGACTCCGCCGGGGATCCCCGAGCAGTGGCTGCCGGACGGGATCACACACCTGCGGGACGCGGCGCAACTCACCCCGCTCGTGCTGGACACGGTGGACAGCGTGGTGACCGGGTGCGCGGTGGCGGTGGCCGAGACCGGCACCCTGGTCCTGGACGGCTCCCGGGACCAGGGGCGGCGGTGCATCACGCTGGTCCCCGACCATCACGTCTGTGTGGTGCGGGTGCCGGAGCAGGTCGTGGACTCCGTACCGCAGGCTCTGGAGCGGCTGGATCCGGCGCGGCCGCTGACGTGGATCTCCGGTCCGTCGGCCACCAGCGACATCGAACTGGCCCGGGTGGAGGGCGTGCACGGCCCGCGCGCCCTGGACGTGGTGCTGGTGTCCTCGGACGAGCGGCATCCGGCCGGCGGCGAAGCCGCACGGAGCTGACGGGCCGCGCACCGGTCGCCTGTTGTTCTCGCGGACGTAACTCCCCTGTATTACCGCCGAGTTCAGCCGCACTGTTATCAGATTTACCCACCAGAAGCGCTGGTTCGCGCAGGTGTTCCCGTGCAAGGGTCGAACCGATCATTCCATATCCCGTAATGCCGCAAGGAGTTCGCGCACGTGAGCCACCCCCAGACCGCCCCCCGCACCGGTACGCCGTCCAGCTTCCCGGACTCCGGCCACCCGGCCGGTCAACCGGTGCGGAAACCGGGGGTCCTGGTCGCCCTGCTGGCCGCCACCGCGCTGTCCGCCGTCTCCGGCGCCGTCGGTGCGCTGCTGGTGTACGTCGGCGGCAAGGACCTCGCGGACCGGAACGTCCGCAACGCCGTGGACGGCGACCCGACGGCGGTCGGCCTGCCCGCGGGCACGGATGCGTCCGACATCGCGGAGATGACCCGCATCGCATGGGACGACGTCGTCACCGAGTGGCAGAGCACCATGTCGGCACGGGCCGCCATCGCCCTCGCCCTGGCCCTCGCCCTGCTGGTGGCAGGACTGTTCGTCGGCAGCAGATGCACCCTGTGGGCCCGGATCCTGCTCACCGTCCTGGCAGTGGGCGGAGCGGCCTTCCCGCATCTGCTGATCCTGCGGGACGCCGCTCCCGCCGGCCCCTACGCGACCAGTCTGATCGCCGCCGCGCCGGCCCTCCTTGCCGCGGTGCTGTGCTGGCTGCCGCAGGTGGGGCGCTACCGGGAAGCCGTCCGCGGCCGCTGACCGCAACCGCAGCGATCCCGGTTGACAACGTTGCCGGACGGGTTCGCAGGACAGGGCCGGCGGCACGGAGGTGCGCCGCACGGAGGTCCGCGGCACGGGGTTCGCCGGACGCGCCGCCGCTCAGCCCCGGGCGTGGCGTCGCGCAGGCAGCCGCCCGGGGCCGCCTGCGGCGGCACCGCGCTGTCCCTGCCCGGCACCGTCTGCTCCGGGCACGGTGAGCCGCTGGTCACCGGTGGCGGTGAGACACTCGCCCAAGCCGCTGCATGTCACAGCTAGTCTGGTCGGCCGCACGGCGCGCGGGAGTGTGCCGCACCGTGCGCACCCACCGCTCAGCAGGACCGGGAGGCCCCGTGAACCAGCCCGCACCCCGCCAGGTCGCCTCGGTCGAGGGGGTCGGAGTCCGCCGCTCGACCTCGGACCAGCTCATCCTCGACGGCATCGACTGGTCGGTGCGGGCCGGGGAACACTGGGCGCTGCTCGGAGCCAACGGCGCCGGGAAGACCACCTTGCTGAAGCTCCTCGGCGCCGTGCTGCACCCCACCACCGGCAGCGTGGAGGTGCTGGGCAACAGGCTGGGCAGGGTGGATGTGCGCGAGCTGCGCGCACACATCGGCCATGTCTCCACCGCGCAGCGTGTGCCGCAGGACGCCACGGCGCACACGGTCGTGCTGACGGGGGCGACGGGCACGGTGCAGCCGCTGTGGCGCAAGTACGACGACGCGGCCCGGCAGCTGGCGAGCGACCTGCTCTCCGAGCTGGACTGCAAGGAACTGGCCGACCGGCCCTTCGGGGTGTGCTCGGGGGGCCAGCGTGCCCGCGTGCTCATCGCCCGCGCCCTGATGCCCGCGCCGTCGCTGCTGCTGCTGGACGAACCCTTCAACGCACTCGACCTGCCCTCGCGCGAAGACCTGATCGACGCGCTGCGCCGGCTGGCTGCCGACCGCCCGTCCCTGGCGACCGTGACGGTCACCCACCACCTGGAGGAGCTTCCCCCGACCACCAGCCACGCGCTGCTGCTCCGGGAGGGCAGAACCGCCGCGTGCGGCCCCGCGTCCGAGGTGCTGACCGGTGAGGTGCTCACCCAGTGCTTCGGCCGCCCCGTCGAGGTCTCCCGCAGGGACGGCCGGTGGCTGGCCCGCTCGGGCCGCCGCTCCTGAGGCCGTCGGCTGCCGAGCCCCTCGCGGGTCCGGACGCCAGGGGGATCCCCGGGCCCCGGTGACCGAGGACATCGGGGCCTTTGCGCCGCCGGCCCGGCCCCCGGGACGGCGTGCCTAGGCCCTTCGCCGCGGGCCGGTTCCACCCCGCGTCCGATACCGGCGCCCGGGCCCGCTCGTACCGTCCTGGTCATGGACCCGACGAGAGAGAACACGAGCGGCGGCGACCCGACCGGCACCCTGGACGAGGCCTTCGAACGCCTGCACACCAGTGGACCCGAACGGGAGGGCTGGCTCAGCAACCACGCGCCCATGGCGGTGGAAGCGCTGGTGCGGCACGGTCAGGCCCCCAGGGTGCACCGCTGGATCGACGACTACCGGGACAAGCTGGAGGACCTGCCCGGCCGGAGCACCCGGGTGACGGCGGAGAACTGGACCGAGGCCCTGGGGGACCCGCGGCGGCTCGGGGACTGGATCGGCTACTTCGCCCGGCAGGTCGAGGAGCACCCCTGGCGCGACGTCCTCGCAATGTGGTGGCCGCGGCTGCTGCCGGGTATCTCCGCGGGCGCCACCCATCCGGTGATCCGTACCGGACACGCCGTACGGGTGCTGCTCGCGGACGGCCCGCCGACCGCCCCGCGCCTGGCGGAGCTGGCGCACGCACTCGGGTACTGGGCGGCCCGGCACAGCACGCTGCCGGAGATCGACCTGCTGCCACGGGAACCCACCGCGGCGGCGGGGCTCACAGCCGTCCCGCTGATCGGCGACCAGAGCGGCGGCATCCGCGAACGGCTGGCGCGCATCACCGCGCTGCCCGGTCGGCCGCGGGCGGGGCGGCCGGGACCGGAC
Source organism: Streptomyces sp. AA1529 (assembly GCF_000280905.1). GTDB lineage: Bacteria > Actinomycetota > Actinomycetes > Streptomycetales > Streptomycetaceae > Streptomyces. Next base: position 156,608 of record NZ_ALAP01000092.1, read on the forward strand.
GCGGTCGCCGCGGACGGCGTCACCGGTCCCGACAGCGCCCGGACCGGCCTGCGGGAGATCGTCCGCGCCGCCACCCACCGGTACGCCACCCACGCGCACGGCTCGCCCGTCATGCTGGTGCACGCGGCCACCGCACCCAACGCGGTGCTGCGCACCCTGCCCGCGCTCCCGCCCGGACTGTGGGCCCCCAGCGCCGACGCCGCCTGGGCCGCGAGCGCCGCCGTCACAGCCGTGTACGCGCCCGGGCAGGCGGCGCCGGTCCCGGACGGCACTCCGCCGGCCCCGCAGGAGGTCTTCGCCCGGGCGGCGGCCCACGGCGACGAGCACGCGATCAAGTTCGCGGACACCGCGCTGGAGGTGGCCGCCGGCCCGGAAGGCGGCGATCCGCTGGCCATGGCGGCGGCGCGGCGCGCGATCGAGCTGATCCCGCGGACCTGATCCCGCAGGGGAGCTGACCGGGTCTCAGAGGGCCGCGCGGAAGGCCTCGTACGAGGGCTGCCCGAACAGCACGAGGCGCACCTCGGCGAAGCCCTCGCCCTCGGCCCGCAGGGTGCGCAGCGCGATACGCGCCGCGTCGTCCAGCGGCCAGCGGTAGACACCCGTGGAGATGGCGGGGAACGCGATGGTCCGGGCACCGAGTTCACGAGCGGCGCGCAGCGACTCGCGGTGGCAGGAGGCCAGCAGCTCCGAGCGGTCCTCCTGCCCGCTCCAGACCGGGCCCACCGTGTGGATGACCCAGCGTGCCGTCAGCCGTCCTGCCGTGGTGGCGACCGCAGCACCGGTGGGGAGACCGCTGCCGTACCGCTCGGCGCGCAGCCTGCGGCACTCGGCGACGATCTCCGGGCCGCCTCTGCGGTGGATGGCTCCGTCCACGCCTCCGCCGCCCATCAGGGAGGAGTTGGCCGCGTTGACCACGGCGTCGACGTCCTGCTCGGTGATGTCCCCCTGCACGAGGGTGAGGTGAGTGGGCATGGCCTCATCCTGGCGCGGCGCCCGGCGGGGCGCACGCCGGTTACCGGTCCGCGTCCCCGAACGGCGCCGCGGCGCGGCTGTCCGCTGCGCGCCCTCTGGTCGGCGCTCCCGCGTTCGTATTAGCTTGCCCCACCGCCCGCTGCCCCCCTGGACGCCGGAAGGACGGTCCCCGATGACCGCTGCACCCTCGCGCCGTTCGCTGCTGGCCGGTGGCACCGCCGCCACCCTCGGCACGCCGCTGCTCGCCCCGTCCGCCGCCGCGGACTCCTCCCCTCCCGGCGGCGGCCACCGCACGCCGCGTGTCGTCCCGGGCGCCGACGCGGCCGCCGCCGGGGGCTGGCGCACGCTGCGGGGGCGGAAACTCGGCGTCCTCAGCAATCCGACCGGAGTGCTGCGGGACGCCCGGCACGTGGTCGACTCGATGGCGGCGCACGAGGAGCTGCGCATCGCGGGCGTCTTCGGCCCGGAACACGGCTTCCGCGGCAGCGCGCAGGCGGGCGGGTCGGAGCCGGAGTTCGAGGACCCGCGCACGGGGCTGACGGTCTATGACGCCTACGGCGCCGACGGGGCGAAACTGGCCGCGCTGTTCCGCAAGGCCGACGTGGACACGGTCGTCTTCGACATCCAGGACGTCGGGGTGCGCTTCTACACCTACATCTGGACGATGTACCACGCGATGGTCGCGGCGCGGGAGATCGGGGCGTCCTTCGTGGTCCTGGACCGGCCGAACCCGATCGGCCGCAGGGCGGACGGCCCGCTGCTGACACCCGAGTTCGCCTCCGGCGTCGGACTCAAGCCGATCATCCAGCAGCACGGTATGACGGTCGGTGAGCTGGCCCGCTACTTCAACGGCGAACTGCTGCCCCGGGAGGGCGACGGCGGCCGGGTGGAGCTGGAGGTCGTCCGGGTGCGGGGCTGGTCGCCGCGCACCCCGGCGCAGGAGACGGGGCTGGCCTGGGTGCCGCCGTCCCCCAACGTCCCGACTCCCGACACGGCGACCGTCTACGCGGGCACCGGGTACTTCGAGGGCACCAACCTGTCGGAGGGGCGGGGGACCACGCTGCCCTTCCAGTTCATCGGCGCCCCGTTCCTGGACCACCACTACAGCGACCGGCTCAACGCGCTCGGACTGCCGGGGGTGCGCTTCCGGGAGGGCTATTTCGTCCCCACCTTCAGCAAGCACCAGGGCAGGACCTGCGCGGGAGTGCAGCTCCTGGTGACCGACCCGGCCCGCTACCGGGCCGTGCCGACGGCGGTGGCCATGCTGCGGGAGGCGATGCGGTACGACGGATTCGCCTGGCGCGAGGACGCCGACCCGAAGCGGCCCTTCTGGATCGACAAGCTGTCGGGCTCCTCCCGGCTGCGGGAGATGCTGGACGCGGGCCGGAGCCTGGAGACGATCACCGGAGCCTGGCGGGCGGAGGTGCGCGACTTCGAGCGGGCCAGGCGTCCCTACCTGCTCTACCGGTGAGGGACCGCGGCGGTCACTCCCGCCGGGCCCCCGGCCCGGCGGCGCCCGTCCACCGCCGTCTCCGGGCCGGCCGCCCGCTGTCGCCTGCGGGTCAGCCGCGCACCGCCGCGTCCGCGGTCCGGCTGTCGCGCCGCACCAGCGCGGCGTACCTTCCCTCCGCCGCGAGGAGCTCGGTGTGGGTGCCGCGCTCGGCGATCCGCCCGCCGTCCAGGACGACGATCTGGTCGGCGTCGCGGATGGTGGAGAGACGGTGCGCGATGGTGAGCGTGGTGCGCCCTTCCGAGAGTGCGTCGACGGCTTCCTGGACCGCGCGTTCGGTGCGGGTGTCGAGTGCGCTGGTGGCCTCGTCCAGGATGAGCACCGGCGGGTCGCGCAGGATGGTGCGCGCGAGGGCGAGCCGCTGCTTCTCGCCACCGGAGAAGCGGTAGCCGCGCTCGCCGACGAGGGTGTCGTAGCCGTCCGGCAGCGCGGCGATCTGCTCGTGGATCTGCGCGGCGGCCGCCGCCTCGCGCAGTTCCTCGTCGGTGGCGTCCGGCCGGGCGAAGCGGAGGTTGTCGGCGACCGTCGCGTGGAAGAGGTAGGTCTCCTGGGAGACCACGCCGACGGCTCCGGAGAGGGTCGCGAAGTCGAGGTCCCGTACGTCGACGCCGTCGAGGGTCACCCGGCCCCCGGTCACGTCGTAGAGCCGGGGCACCAGGTAGCTGAGGGTGGACTTGCCCGAACCGGTGGCCCCCACGACCGCGAGGCTGCTGCCGGCGGGGACGGTCAGGTCGATACCGCGCAGAGTGTGGCCGCCGTCGCGTGCGGGGCTGCCCGGCGGACGGGTGTCGTAGGTGAAGTCCACGTTCTCGAAGCGGATTTCACCGCGCACCTGCGGAAGCGGGGCGGGGCGGCGGGGTTCGGTGATGGAGACGGGCAGATCGAGGTACTCGAAGATGCGCTGGAAGAGCGCCAGCGAGGTCTGCATCTCCACGCCCGTGGTGAGCAGCGAGACGGTGGGGCGCAGCAGCCCCTGCTGGAGGGTGACGAAGGCGACGAGGGTGCCGATGGAGAAGGCGGGCCCGCCGAAGTGGGTGAGCATGCCCGCCGTCCAGTAGAGCAGTGCGGGGATCGCGGACATGACGATACCGATGGTGGACATCCGCCAGCGCCCGGCCATGTGGGATCGGATCTCCAGGTCGGCCAGGGTCTCGGATTCACCGGCGAAGTTCCTGGTGAGCGAGTCGGCCCGGCCCATGGTGCGGCCGAGCAGGATGCCGCTGACCGACAGGGACTCGGTCACGAGCGCGGACATGGCGGCCATCTGCTTCTGCCGCTGGGTGGTGATGCGCTTGCGCTCCCGCCCCACCCGGCGGCTCACCCAGACGAAGAAGGGCAGCAGTACCAGGGAGGCCAGCGTGAGCCGCCAGTCCAGCGCGAGCATGGCGACGATGGTGGCCACCACGCTGGTGAGGTTGGAGACCAGCGAGGTCGCCGTCGAGGTGACGGTGGCCTGCATTCCGCCGATGTCGTTGGCGATGCGGGACTGGACCTCGCCCGTCCGGGTCCGGGTGAAGAAGGCGAGCGGCATCCGCTGGAGCTTGGCGTACACCCCGGTGCGCAGGTCGTGCATGACGCGCTGGCCGACCGTGGTGCTGATGAGCGTCTGGAGCACACCGAAGACGCTGGTGACGACCGCGGTGACGATCAGGCCGAGGGCGAGCAGCGAGAGCAGCCCGGTGCGCTGCTGGGGGATGGCGACGTCCAGGATCTCGCGCAGCAGGAACGGCGAGGCGACGGAGACCAGGGAGGAGGCGGCCACCAGGAGGCCGACCAGGGTCAGGCGGGCACGGTAGGGGCGGAAGAGCCGCAGGATGCGGCGCACCTGTGCGGGCTGCTCCCGCGGCGTCGGGGTTTCCTGCGGTGACGGCGTCCAGCCGGATGCTTCACGGTGCAAGGGGCTCCTCGGTACTCGGGGGTGTGCACCGGGGGCGGAGCGGTCCGCCGGCCCGGGGCGCTCGGCGGGCTGCGCCGAGGGTCATGGAGCATAGTTCATCGTTACCTATGTTCACAATGACCTATATCCTGATAACCTGCCGGGCATGGTCCACCACCCCTCCGCCGAACGCGCCTCCGACCTGGCTGACCAGCTCCTGCATCTGACGAAGCGGATCAACCACGCACATCGGGAGAACTTCGCGCCGCTGGGGGTCACCCCGGCGCAGGGCCGCATGCTGCGCACGGTCGCGCACTGTCCGCAGCCACCCCGGATGGCGGACCTCGCCGCCCGGCTGGGCGTGGTGCCCCGGCAGGTCACCAGCCTGGTCGACGCGCTGGAGGAACGCGGCCTGGTACGCCGCTCCCCCGACGCCACCAACCGCCGGGTGATCCGCATCGAACTGACGGAAGGCGGCTCGACGGCCCTCACCGCACTGCGCCGGGCCCGCAGGAGCGCCGCGGAGGAACTGCTCGCGCCACTGACCGCCGCGCAGCGCGACGAACTCAGCCGGCTGCTGGCCCTGCTCGATGCGGACCAGGGCGGTCACTGACCCTCGGCCACGGGCCCGCGCCGAGCCCGCGGAGGCGCGGGCGCCGCAGCGCAGCGACCGGCCGGGGACCGTTGCGCGGCGGGAACGACCCGCACGGATCCGGCCCGCCGGCGGAACTAGCATGTGCCACACACAAGCCCGCACTCCCGCCCGACCCCTGCGCGCCCAGGAGATGCCATGCCGCTGCTCGAACCCGAGGCCGGAGCGCTGCGCCCGCTGACCGGCACCGGCCACTCCCCCGCCGCCGACCGGGTCCCCGAGACGCTGGCACACGGAACGCCCCAGCCGCTGCGCGGCGACCTGGAGCGGCTGCTCGGGCCGGAGAAAGTGCTCAGCAAGGTGTCCGACTTGGTGCGCTACGCCTCCGACGCGAGCCCCTACCGCTTCGTGCCGCAGGTCGTCGTCCTGGCCGAGGACGTGGCCGATGTCTCCGCCGTGCTCGGGTACGCACGGGAGAACGGCCGGGACGCCGTCTTCCGCGCCGCGGGCACCTCCCTGAACGGGCAGGCCCAGGGCGAGGACATCCTGATCGACGTCCGCCGGCACTGGGCGGGCGTCGAGGTGCTGGCGGAGGGCGAACAGGCCCGGATCCGGCCGGGTACCACCGTCTTCCGCACCAACGCTGCGCTGGCGCGGCACGGACGGCTGATCGGCCCCGACCCGGCCAGCGCCATCGCCTGCACCGTGGGCGGAGTGGTGGCCAACAACGCCTCCGGGATGACCGCCGGAACCACGCGCAACTCCTACCGCACGGTCGCCTCGCTCACCTGCGTCCTGCCCAGCGGCACGGTCGTGGACACGGCGGACCCGGCCGCGGAGGAGAAGCTGGCACAGGCCGAGCCGGAGCTGTGCGCGGGGCTGCTGGCGCTCAAGGCGGAGATCGAGGCGGACGCCGCGCTGGTCACCCGGATCCGGGCGAAGCACGAGCTGAAGAACACCAACGGATACCGGCTCGACGCCTTCCTCGACGGCAGCACCCCGGTGGAGATCCTGCGCGGGCTGATGGTGGGCTCCCAGGGCACGCTCGGCTTCCTCGCCGAGTTCGTCTTCGACACCCTGCCCCTGCACCGGCGCACCTCGACCGGACTGTTCTTCTTCCCGTCGCTGTCCGCGGCGGCCGCAGCCGTGCCGCGCTTCAACGAGGCCGGCGCACTGTCCGTGGAGCTGATGGACGGGAACACGCTGCGCGCCTCGGTCAGCGTCTCCGGCGTGCCGCAGGACTGGGCGGAACTGCCCAAGGAGACCACGGCCCTGCTGGTGGAGTTCCGCTCCCCCGACGACGCCGTGCGCGAGGAGCGCGAAGAGGCGGCGCGTGCGGTGCTGGCCGAACTGGAGCTGGTCGCCCCGGTCGCCTCCGTCACCAACGAACTCACCCGCGACCCGGCCACGATCGCCTCCTACTGGAAGGCGCGCAAGGCGTTCGTCACCGCGGTCGGCGGCTCGCGCCCCGCGGGCACCACGCTGATCACCGAGGACTTCGCCGTACCGCCCTCCCGGCTGGCCGAAGCCTGCGAGGCGCTGCTGGAGCTGCAGGAGCAGCACGGATTCGACGCGGCCGTCGCCGGCCACGCGGCACACGGCAATCTGCACTTCCTGCTGGCCTTCGACGCGGCGGCGCCGGACGACGTGGAGCGCTACGCGGCCTTCATGGACGCGTTCTGCCGGATGACCGTGGAGCGCTTCGACGGCTCCCTGAAGGCCGAGCACGCCACCGGCCGCAACATCGCCCCCTTCCTGGAGCTGGAGTGGGGCAGCACGGCGACGGAGCTGATGTGGCGGGTGAAGCGGCTGCTGGACCCGACCGGGGTACTGGCGCCCGGGGTGCTGCTGGACCGCGATCCGCAGGCACATCTGCGAGGCCTCAAGTCCATCCCCGCGGTGGAGGCGTCCGCCGACCCCTGCATCGAGTGCGGCTTCTGCGAACCGACCTGCCCGAGCGAGGACCTGACCACCACGCCGCGGCAGCGGATCGTGCTGCGCCGGGAGATGACGCGGCAGGCCCCCGGCTCGCTCGTCGGCGAGAATCTGCTGGCCAGCTACGGCTACGACGCCGTCGACACCTGCGCGGGCGACTCCACGTGCAAGCTGGACTGCCCGGTCGGCATCGACACCGGAGCCCTGATGAAGACCCTCCGGCACGCCCGCCACTCGCCGCGGGAGGAGCGCGCCGCGGAGCGCACCGCGCGGCACTTCGCACAGGTGGAGCGCGCGGCCCGGCTCGCGGTGGCCGCCGGGGACCGGATCCGCCGCCGGGTGCGCGGGCGGGGAGGAGATCTGGGCGACCGGCTGCTCGGCGCCGCGACCGGTGCCGCCCGCCGGGCGGTCCGCCCCGACCTGGTGCCGCAGTGGCTGCCGGAGATCCCGGCGGCGGCTGCCAAACGTCTCCCGGCGACGGCCAGGCAGGACGCCGCCGCGGTCTACTATCCGGCGTGCGTGAACCGCATCTTCGGCGATCCGGACGGCCACCGCGGGCTGTCGCTGCCGGAAGCCCTGGTCACCGTGTCGGCCCGCGCGGGTCGCCCGGTGTGGACACCGGAGGACGTCACCGGGACCTGCTGCGCGACGATCTGGCACTCCAAGGGCTACGAGGCGGGCAACACCCTGATGGCCAACCGCATGGTGGAGGCCGCGTGGCGGTGGACCGACGGAGGTGAACTCCCGCTCGTCGTCGACGCGTCCTCCTGCACTCTGGGACTGACGGAAGAGGTCGTCCCGTACCTGACACCGGCCAATCGCACACTGCACGCGAGGCTGACCGTGCTCGACTCCCTCGTGTGGGCCGCCCGCGAGCTGCTGCCGCGGCTCACGGTGGAGCGGAAGGTCGCCTCGGCCGTGCTCCATCCCACCTGCTCCATGCGGCACCTGGGCGACGAGGCGGAGCTGCGCGAGGTGGCCGAGGCATGCGCCGAGGAGGTCGTGGTGCCGCTCGACGCGGGATGCTGCGCCTTCGCCGGTGACCGCGGCCTGCTGCACGAGGAGCTGACCGCCTCGGCGACGGCGCGGGAGGCCGCGGAGGTGAACCGTCGTTCCTACGACACGTATCTGTCGGCCAACCGCACCTGCGAGATCGGCCTCGACCACGCGACCGGCAACCGGGGATACCACTCGGTCCTCCAGGAACTGGAGCTGGCCACCCGGCCGCGGTGAACCGGTGCGGGCGGGCCGCGGGCATGCGGCCCGCCCGTCCACCCCGTTCCTCAGCCGGCCGCCTCGATGTGGAAGGCCACCGCTTGGTGGGCCGGGACCGTCAGCCGGGCGCTGCCGTCTGCGGCGACCGTGACCTGCTGCGCGCAGCCGCTTTGCGCGGCGGCGACATCGCAGTACGTCCCGGCGGGCAGGGAGGTCTGGAACGTCCTGCTCAGTTCGGCGTCGCCGTTGTTGAGGGCGACGAATCCGCGGTCGCCGCGCCCGAAGGCGAGTGCCTGGCCCTCGGACCACCAGTTCGTCAGCTCCGCGGTGCCCACCGTGTTGCGGAAGCCGACCATGCCGGTGATCTCGGGTTCGGCGTGGAGGTCCGTCCACCCGGTCTCCCCGGTGGGCGGTCCGGCGTCACGGTCGGTGAACATGTAGCCCGAGAAGATGTTCGGGGAACCGTAGGGATGGGCCAGTTCGAAGACGGTGGCGAGGGTGTGGGCGGCGCCGTCCCGGTAGGTGAGCGTCGAGCCGTTGCGTTCGGTGTCCCAGTTGTCGACGAACGTGCGTGCCGCCGCGCTCTCCAGCATGCCGTCACCGACGCTCCGCAGGGATCCGAGATCGCCGCCCTGGAAGGCGCTCTTGAGGCGGCGGCCGTAGCGGAACTCGTCCACGTCGCCGACACCGGTGTACTCCTCGGGCTGCACCGCCTCACCGGCACCGTGGATGACCTCGCTGACCCAGTAGCCCGGCGGCCGGGTCAGCTTCGCCTTGACGGCCGCCAGATCGGAGGCGGCCATGTGCTTGGCCGCGTCGATGCGGAACCCGGCCACGCCGAGGGAGCGCAGATCGTCGAGATATCCGGCGAGCGCCCCGCGCACCTTCTCGCTGCCGGTGTCCAGGTCGGCCAGGCCGACGAGTTCGCAGTTCTGCACGTCGTCGCGGTCGGTGTAGTCCGAGATGTCGTGCCGGCAGGTGTGGAAGTCGGCGTCCCGGTAGGTCCCGGGGTAGTCGTACTTGCTGTACGCGGTGCCGCCGGTGCCGGTACCCGACCCGGACGTCATGTGGTTGACGACCGCGTCGGCGATGACCTGCACACCGGCCGCCGCACAGGTGTCGACCATGCGTGCGAAGTCCTCCCGGTCGCCGAGCCGTCCGGCGATCCGGTAGCTGACCGGCTGGTAGGACGTCCACCACTGGTCGCCCCGGATGTGTTCGGTGGCGGGTGAGACCTCGACATAGCCGTACCCAGCCGGGCCGAGGGTGTCGGTGCACTCCCGGGCGACGGAGGTGAACGGGCGCTCGAACAGCGTCGCGGTGACGGTCCGTCCGCCCGGCGCAGCGGATCCGTCCGCGGCGGGCCGTGCCGGCACCGCGGCTGCCGGTGCCGGGCGGGCCGTCCGGGCCTGCCAGGGTGTCGCCGCCAGCAGGGCGCCGGCCACCAGCACGCCCGCCGTACCGGCGCTGAGCAGTCGTCTTCTCATCGTGCGGCTCCTTCGGTCTGCGGGCGCGCAAGGGCCCGGGAAGGCAGCAGCCGGCTAGCTCGGCCACCGTGGGGGGAGGCGAACGGGCGGTTGCCGAGGGCCCGTTCACGGGTGGTACGGCGGGGAGACTGCCGGTGCCCGGGAGCGCCGTCAAGTGATCCTGCAAGTATTTCCGTCTCATTGCGGCAAGATTTTGCGAGCACGGAAGTCCATCCACGGGCGACGAGAGTCCACGTGCGCACTCTTGCGGCCCGGTGGTCTCCACCAGCAGGGTCCTGCATCGAGATCACGCATCCGAGTTGCAGAGAACTGCGGGAGACCCGATGAGTGACGACCAGGGATTCAGCCGGCGTTCGGCACTGCGCACCGCCGGTGCCGCGGGTGCCGGGCTCGGCATCGGCGCGCTGGGCACCCCGGCGGAGGCGGCGCAGGGCGACGCCTCCGCCGCCCGGCAGAGCGCGAGCACCGCGGCGCCGCCACGCCGGGGCCGCACCATGATCGGCGTACCGTTCGAGGAGCGCAGCACCATCCGGGTCGGCCTGGTCGGCCTGGGCCAGCGCGGCGGGAGCATGATCGACCTGTTCCTGGCGCTGGAGGGGGTGCGCGTGGTCGCCCTGTGCGACCCGGTGCGGGAGAAGACCGAACGCGCGGCGAGGAAGGTCACCGACGCCGGACAGCCCGCGCCCGCCCTCTACACCAAGGGGGACCACGATTTCGAGAAGCTGTGCCGGCGCGGCGACCTCGACTTCGTCTATGTCGCCACGCCGTGGGACTGGCACTTCGAGATGGCCAAGGCCGCGCTGAAGGGCGGCAAGCACGTCGGCGTCGAATGCCCCATCGCCCTGGAACTGGAACAGTTGTGGGAGCTGGTCGACCTCTCGGAGCGGACCCGCAGGCACTGCATGCAGTTGGAGAACTGCGTCTACGGCCGCAACGAGATGCGCGTGCTGCGGATGGCGCACGAGGGGCTGTTCGGCGACCTCCTGCACAGCGCCGGCGCCTACCTGCATGACCTGCGCGGACTGATGTTCGATCCCGACTACTACGAAGGGCCCTGGCGCCGCAAATGGCACACCCGGCTGCGGGGAGACCTGTACCCGAACCACGGTTTCGGCCCCGCGGCCAACTACCTGGACATCAACCGCGGCGACCGGGCCGTCCGGATCGCGACCTTCGGCTCTCCCTCACTGGGCCTGGCCGCCTACCGCGAGGAACACATGCCGCCCGGCCACGAGAGCTGGAAGGAGACGTACATCGAGAGCGACATGTCGATCAGTCTCGTCCAGACCGCCAAGGGCCGGGTCGTCCGGTTGGAGCATGACGTCTCCAACCCGCACCCCTACTCCCGGATCAACACTCTCGGCGGCACCAGGGGAGTGTTCGAGGACTACCCACCACGCATCTACCTCGAACCGGACATGTCCGGTGACCAGTGGGGCGACTTCGGGCAGTACGAGGAACACGACCACTGGCTGTGGAAGGAACACGCCCATCCGCCCGGCGGGCACGGCGGCATGGACTACATCATGCTGTTCCGGTTGACGCAGTGCATGCGGCTGGGACTCGTACCCGACTTCGATGTCTACGACGCCGCGACCTGGACCTCGCCGGTACCGCTCAGCCACGCCTCCATCAAGGCCAAGGGAACGCCGCAGGAGATCCCCGACTTCACCCGCGGGCACTGGAGGAAGAAGCGGCCTGGCGTCGACTCCGAGAAGCCGGAGACCTGAGCGGGGCCGGAGAACGCCCCCGGCGCCGGCACGGGCTGAACCGGATGCGCCGGCACAGCACCGGGCCCGCGCCCCGCCCTCGGCTCACTTCCTGAGCGAAGCCCGGTCCCCCATCACCACCACGGGATGCTTGTCCGGGTCCAGCGTGCGCAACAGCGTCCGCATGCCGGACTCGGACAGGCTCACACACCCCGACGTCCCGCTGCCGTGATCCATGTGCAGCCAGATACTGCCCCCCTTGGCCTTGCCCTGCGGGCGGGTCGGGTCGAGGGGGGAGGTACCGGTGACACGGTTGTAGTCGATCGCGATCACATGATCGAAATCGTGCCGGGTCTTCTTCGGCCAGTACGAGGGCGGGGTGAACGCCGACGTGTGCGTGTAGGGCAGCTTGGCCTCGCTGTCCGGCAGCACGCCGCCCGCGTCCGAGAGTGTGAAGACGCCGACCGGACTGCGTTTGTCGCCCTCGTGGTGGTCGGCCGTCCAGCCCTTCTTGCCGTTGTGACCGGCCCAGCTGTGCTCCTCACGCCACTTCTTGCCGTGCCGGGTGTAGAGCCGCACCGTGGCCTGTGCCGCGTCCTCGCCCTTGCCCTCGACGGCCACGACCTGGCGCGCGTCATCGGGGATCTTCGACTGGAGCCGGTCACCCACCCGGGGGATACGGGTGGGGTTCTCGGCCAGTTCGGCCTGCTCCGAGTGCTCGGGCACCTTCGTCCGCTTCGGGCCGCCGGAATCGCGGTCGCTCCCGCCGTCCCCGCATCCGGAGAGCAGCACGGTCAGCGCGGTGCCCACCGCGGCGGCCGCCAGGACTCCACGGGCCGCGCCCCGGCCGCGGACCCGGCCGGTCGGCGCACCGTCCGGGGAGAAGTCCTGGGCGGCCTCCGGCCGGACGGTTCCGCCACCTGTACGTCGTGCCCCACGCATGCCCATGCCCTCCATCCTCGCATTGGCCGGAAGTACGCCGCCGTCCGGGAAATCCCGTTGCAGACGCGGCGGCGACCCGGTGGGATCGGCGGACGTCCCGCGAGATCCGTACCGCCTGCCCGCAGCTGCCGGCCCGCCACCTCGCGTGCGTCCCCGTCCGTGCGGTTTCGAGCCCATTGGAACACCATGCAGATCCGCGACCTCCCCTACGACGACCCCGGCGAACCCGATGTCCGTTCGGGCCTCCGGCTGCTGCTGTGGCTGGGGCGGACGCAATGGGGCGGCCAGTGCAGAGCGCTGGCCTGGGGAGTCGTGCATCTCGCCTCGATCGCCGCCTTCCCCGCCGTCGCCGGACTGGCGGTGACCGCGGTCGTGAACCGCTCCGGCGGCGACCTGGCACTGGCCGCGCTGGCGATGGCCGTCGTCACGCTCACGGTGACGGCAGGCGACACCCTGCTGCACCGGGCCGCCGTCACCAACTGGATCACCGCTGCCGCACGCGTCCAGCAGCTCCTGGCGCGCCGCACCGCGGCTCTGGGCGCGACCCTCACCCGCAGGGTCGCCGCGGGCGAGATCGCCGCCGTCTCCACCGGTGACATCGAACGCATCGGGTGGTGCGTCGAGGCTGCCTCGCGCTTCAGTGCCGCCCTGCTGACGACGCTGGGCGTCTGCGCCGCGCTGGTCGTCTACCAGCCGCAACTGGGTCTGCTGGCATGCGCCGGCATGCTCGCGCTGGCGCTGACCGTGCTGCCGCTGCTGCCGAGGGCCACCAGGCGCGCGGACACGCAGCGCGAACACGCCGGGCGCGCCACCGAACTGGCCGCCGACACCGTGGCCGGACTACGGGTACTGCGCGGCATCGGCGGTGAGGAGCTCTTCCTCACCCGCTACCGGCGGGCCTCGCAGCAGGTGCGGCACGCCGCCGTGCGCACGGCCCGCATGTGGTCGTTCATCGAGGCGGTCCAAGTCGCACTGCCCGGACTGCTGCTGGTGGCCGTGGTCTGGTACGGCACCCGGCTGGCGCTGGACGGGCACATCGCGGTGGGCGAACTGGTGACGGTCTACGGTGCGATCAGCTTCCTGCTGGTACCGCTCCAGCTCTTCGGCGAGTTCGCCATGTCGTACTCCTTCTCGCGCCCCTCGGCGGCACGCGCGGCACGGGTGCTGGGACTGCGGCGGCCCGGCGAGGAGCAGCAGGCGGCGACCGCACCCCTCACCCGGCCGGACGCGCGAGAGCGGCCCGCCCGCACCGGCTCCGCCGAGGTGCGGGCGGGACTGTACGACCCGGCCACCGGGCTGCGCGCCCCGGCGGGTCTGCTGACCGCCGTGGTCTGCGGTGACCCGGACGCGGCAGGGCACCTCGCCGAACGGCTGGGCGGGCACCCCGCCTCCGCCGGTCCCGGCACCACCACCGGAACGGGGAATACGCCGCCGTCCTTGGCCACGGGGCGAGCCGGCCGGACGCCGGACCGGAGACGGGAGAGGGAAGACGTCTCGGTACTGCTGGACGGCTCACCGCTGGACACGATGCCGCTGGCCCATGCCCGGGCCGCCGTGCTGGTGCAGGACAAGGATCCGGTGCTGCTCTCCGGCACACTGGCCGATCTGCTGGACGTGCCCTCCTCCGGCGCGGTGGACGCCGGCCGGGCGCTGCAGGCCGCCCAGTGCGGCGACGTCCTCGCCGCACTGGTGCAGGGCACCCCGGATGCGAAGGGCGACCCCATGCGGGCCAGGATCACCGAGCGGGGACGCTCCCTCTCGGGAGGACAGCGGCAGCGGCTCGCGCTCGCGCGGTCGCTGCTGACCGATCCCCCGGTACTGGTGCTGGACGAGCCGACCTCGGCCGTCGACGCGCACACCGAGGCGCGCATCGCCCGGGAGCTGACCGCGCTCAGGTCGGGGCGGACGACGGTGGTCCTCACTTCCAGTCCTCTGCTGCTCGAGACCGCCGACCGAGTGGTCTTCGTACAAGGTGCCGGAGCCGCGGCCGCCGGCACCCACCGGGAGCTCCTCAGCTCCCAGGACGCGTACCGGGCCGTCGTCACCCGGGCACCGCAGCCCGACGCCGTGCGGCCGGCCGGGCCGCGGGCCCAGCACGCGACGACCGAGGGAGCCGAATCCACGTGAGCCGCCAGAGCCACCGGGCGCCAGACGACCGGACGGCGGGCGAGGGACGCCGCGGCCCCCGGTTCGGCGTGCCCGAGCCCGGCTACGACCCGTCGGCTCCGGAAGACGTCACGATCCTTCCCGTCGGCTCCTCAGTGACGGTCCGCACCTATGTACGTGAGCTGCTGCGCCGCCACCGGCGCGCCTTCGTGCTGCTCGTCGGGGTGAACAGCGGCGCCGTCCTCGCCTCGACGGTGGGCCCCTGGCTGCTGGGCGGCATCGTGGACGGGCTCGCAGCCGGCCGGGAGGACCTGCGACTGGGCCGGGTCACCGCCCTGTTCGCCCTCGCCCTGCTGGTGCAGACGGTCTTCACCCAGCAGGTGCGGGTGCGCGGAGCGATGCTCGGCGAGGAGATGCTGGCGGACCTGCGCGAGGACTTCCTCGTACGTGCGGTGGGGCTGCCGCCCGGCGTGCTGGAGCGGGCCGGAACGGGCGACCTGCTCTCCCGGATCACCACCGACATCGACCGGCTGGCCGACGCCATGCGCAAGGCGGTACCCCAACTGGCGATCGGCCTGGTGTGGGCCGCGCTGCTGGTGGGGGCGCTGTGCGTCACGGCACCGCCGCTGGCCCTGACCGTGCTGCTCGCGCTGCCGGTGCTGCTGGCGGGCTGCCGCTGGTACTTCCGCCGGGCTCCGCACGCCTACCGGGCGGAGGCCGCCGGCTACGCGGCGGTCGCCGCGGCACTGGCCGAGACGGTGGACGCGGGCAGGACGGTGGAGACGCACCGGCTGGGCTCCCGCCGGGTGGCGCTCTCCGAGCGCCGGGTCGCCGAGTGGACTGCCTGGGAGCGCAGGACCCTGTGGCTGCGCACCGTGCTCTTCCCCGCCGTCAACCTCAGCAACATGCTGATCATGGGTGGTGTGCTGCTGCTGGGCGGCGTCTTCGTCCTGCAGGGCTGGATCGGCGTCGGCCGGCTCACGACCGGTGCCCTGCTCGCGCAGATGCTGATCGAGCCCGTCGGCCTGATCCTGCGCTGGTACGACGAGCTCCAGGTCGCCCAGGTCTCCCTCGCGCGGCTGGTGGGCGTCCGGGAGATCGAGACGGAGGCGGGCGAGGGTCCGGCGCCCGACGGCGAGGACCTCCGCGCCGGCGGAGTGCGGTTCGGCTACCTGGCCGATGTCGACGTCCTGCACGGGGTGACCCTGGATGTCGCCGCCGGCAGCCGGGTCGCTTTGGTCGGGCCCTCCGGGGCGGGCAAGTCGACGCTCGGACGGCTGCTGGCCGGGATCTACGGACCGCGCCGCGGCGAGGTCACCCTGGGCGGGGCCGCGTTGAGCGAGCTGCCGGCGGAAGAGGTGCGCCGCCATGTGGTGCTGGTCAACCAGGAGCACCACGTCTTCGTGGGTACGCTGCGCGACAATCTGCTGCTGGCGCGGCAGGACGCGGACGACGCCGGGCTGTGGGCGGCACTCGGCGCGGTGGACGCCCGCGGCTGGGCCGAAGCACTGCCGGACGGGCTGGACAGCGCGGTCGGCTCCGGCGGGCTGGCCGTCACCCCGGCACAGGCCCAGCAGATCGCACTGGCCCGCCTGGTACTGGCCGATCCGCACACACTCGTTCTGGACGAGGCGACGTCGCTGCTGGACCCGCGTGCTGCCCGGCATCTGGAGCGTTCGCTCGCCCAGGTCCTCGAGGGGCGCACCGTGGTGGCGATCGCGCACCGGCTGCACACCGCGCACGACGCCGACGTCATCGCGGTGGTGGAGGAGGGCCGCATCAGCGAACTGGGCTCCCACGACACGCTGGTGGCCGCCGACGGCCCCTACGCCGCCCTGTGGCGCTCCTGGCACGGCTGATCCGCGGCGGGGGCCGCGGCGCACCGGGGCCGCGGCGGGGGCTCAGCCTATGAACCCCAGGGCCACCACGCTCCCGGCCCCGCTCAGCACCATGAAGACGGGCATCAGCACCGCGTTCTCGACCTTGGCTCCGGCCCGGAAGCGCATGAACCGGGGGGTACCCAGCGGATACCACCGCTTGCCCGCTATCGGGATGGGCCACAGTATCGGGCAGCCGGAGATCGTCAGAGCGTCGCCGATGTTGTGCACCATCGCGCCCAGCACGATCGGCAGCCCCATCCACAGGTACTCCTGGCCGTCCCCGGTGAACAGCCAGTCGGCACCGCTGCCGGGCTTCTCCAGCAGGTTGGCCAGGATCCATGCGCACGCGGCTCCCAGCAACCACACCAGCACATCGCTGGAGACCCGGGCCATCCGCCACAGCAGGCCCTCCACCGCGAGGACCACGTGGATGAAGAGGATGACCAGCACCGCCCAGCGGCCCCAGACGGCGGCGGCCGCGGAGAAGCCCGCACCGATGAGGAGCGCCCAGGGCCAGGTGTGGGTGAGGGTGCGGTGTCCTCCGGAGCGGCGCCGCTCGCCACCGGAGCGAGTGCTGTTGTAGACGGCGGCGGAGGTCTTGTCCACCACTCCGCACAGCAGGCGGGAGAGCGGACCGAAGGCCCGGGAGATGGTGGCGGACTTCTGGTCGAGGTCGGGGGCCAGCGCCGCCCCGGCGCACAACAGCGCCCCGATCACGACCACCGGCCAGGGCATCGGATGGTCCAGCAGCGCCGCGGCCGCCCCCACCCCGAGCCAGGCAGTGGCTCCCGACAGCGAGTGCGCCGGTCCCATCATGCGTATCCCCGCCCTGTTCCTTGTGTCGCGTCGGCGGCGGCCCACGCGGGGCCCGCCCCGCGCCCGCGCCGCTGCCCTCGGCAGCTGATGCCCGTTCGGCGACACAGCGTAGCGCCAGGTGATCTTCATGAGCCCACCGGTTCCCTGATCGTCCCGGGCAGCAGGCAGTATGGGGGGCGTGACAGCCACCCTTATCGACCAGATGCCGAGCGACGCCGATCCCGATGCCCTCTTCGAGTCCTTCTCCGGATGGGCGGAAGAGCGGGGCATCTCGCTCTATCCCGCCCAGGAGGAGGCGCTGATCGAGGTGGTCTCGGGGTCGAACGTGATCCTGTCGACCCCGACGGGATCCGGCAAGAGTCTGGTCGCGGCGGGAGCGCACTTCGCCGCGCTCGCCCAGGACAAGGTGACGTTCTACACCGCGCCGATCAAGGCACTGGTCTCGGAGAAGTTCTTCGATCTGTGCAAGCTCTTCGGCACCGAGAACGTCGGGATGCTCACGGGGGACGCGTCCGTCAACGCGGACGCACCCATCATCTGCTGCACCGCCGAGGTGCTGGCGTCCATCGCGCTGCGCGACGGGGCGGACGCCGATGTCGGCCAGGTGGTGATGGACGAGTTCCACTTCTACGCGGAGCCGGACCGGGGCTGGGCCTGGCAGATCCCGCTGCTGGAGTTGCCGCAGGCGCAGTTCGTGCTGATGTCGGCCACCCTGGGGGACGTCTCGCGTTTCGAGGAGGATCTGGCCCGGCGCACCGGCCGCTCCACGGCCGTGGTGCGCTCCGCGACCCGCCCGGTGCCCCTGTCGTACGAATATCGCACCACGGGTCTCACGGAGACGCTGACCGAACTGCTGGAGACGCATCAGGCACCCGTCTACATCGTGCACTTCACGCAGGCGCAAGCCGTGGAGCGGGCCCAGGCGCTGATGAGCATCAACATGTCGACCCGCGCGGAGAAGGACGAGATCGCGAAGGTCATCGGCAATTTCCGCTTCACGACGGCGTTCGGCCGCAACCTCTCCCGCTATGTGCGGCACGGGATCGGAGTGCACCACGCCGGAATGCTGCCGAAGTACCGGCGGCTGGTGGAGCGGCTGGCCCAGGCGGGACTGCTGAAGGTCATCTGCGGCACGGACACCCTCGGTGTGGGCGTCAACGTGCCCATCCGGACCGTCCTGTTCACCGCGCTCACCAAGTACGACGGCAGCCGGGTGCGCACCCTGCGCGCCCGCGAGTTCCACCAGATCGCGGGCCGGGCCGGCCGAGCGGGCTTCGACACCTCGGGCTTCGTCGTCGCGCAGGCCCCCGAGCACGTGATCGAGAACGAGAAGGCGCTGGCCAAGGCGGGAGACGACCCGAAGAAGCGCCGGAAGGTGGTCCGCAAGAAAGCCCCGGAGGGCTTCGTGAGCTGGGGCCAGCAGACCTTCGAGAAGCTGATCGCCTCCGACCCGGAACCGCTGTCCTCCCGCTTCCGGGTGACGCACGCCATGCTGCTGTCGGTGATCGCACGTCCCGGTGACGCCTTCGCGCAGATGCGGCGGCTGCTGGAGGACAACCACGAGGGGCGGCGGGCCCAGTTGCGGCACATCAGGCGGGCCATCGCCATCTACCGCTCGCTGCTGGACGGCGGCATCGTCGAACAGCTGGAGGAGCCGGACGCCGAGGGCAGGCGGATCCGGCTGACCGTGGACCTCCAGCAGGACTTCGCGCTCAACCAGCCCCTGTCCACTTTCGCGCTCGCCGCCTTCGAGCTGCTGGACCCCGAGTCGCCCTCCTACGCGCTGGACATGGTGTCGGTCGTCGAGTCGACGCTGGACGACCCGCGCCAGATCCTCGCGGCCCAGACGAACAAGGCCAAGGGCGAGGCCGTTGCCGAGATGAAGGCCGACGGGGTCGAGTACGAGGACCGGATGGAGCGGCTGATGGACATCAGCTATCCGCAGCCGCTCGAGGAACTGCTCTTCCATGCCTACGGCCTCTATCGCAAGTCCCACCCCTGGGTCGGGGACCACCCCCTCTCCCCCAAGTCGGTCATCCGGGACATGTACGAACGCGCGATGACCTTCAGCGAGTTCGTCTCCTTCTACGAGCTGGCTCGCACCGAGGGCATCGTGCTGCGCTACCTGGCGAGCTCCTACAAGGCTCTGGAGCACACCGTTCCCGACGACCTGAAGTCGGAGGACTTCCAGGACATCATCGAGTGGCTCGGCGAGATGGTCCGCCAGGTCGACTCCAGCCTGCTGGACGAGTGGGAGCAGCTCGCCAACCCCGAGGACGAGTCGGCGGAGGAGGCCCAGGAGCGGGCCGACCAGGTCAAACCGGTCACCGCCAACCCCCGCGCCTTCCGGGTCCTGGTGCGCAACGCGATGTTCCGACGGGTCGAACTGGCTGCCTTGGACAAGTTCTCCGAGCTGGGTGCCCTCGACGGCGACGCGGGCTGGAGCGAGGACGCGTGGGCCGAGGCCATGGCCGGATACTGGGAGGAGTACGACGAACTCGGCACCGGACCGGACGCACGCGGTCCCCGGCTGCTGCGGATCGAGGAGGCTCCGGAGGACCGGCTGTGGCGCGTCCGGCAGGTGTTCGCCGACCCGCGCGGCGATCACGACTGGGGTGTCTCTGCCGAGGTGGACCTCGTCGCCTCGGACGAGGAAGGCCGCGCGGTCGTCGAGGTGACCGGCGTCGGCCCCATGTGAGCACGGTACCGCGCGTACCGGCTGCGCCGGACGCGAGAGAGGAACCCACGAGATGACCGGGCCCAGCCCTGCCGAACGCCTTGTCGACCTGCTGAACCTGGAGGAGATCGACCTCAACATCTTCCGGGGCAGGAGCCCCAGGGAGTCCCTCCAGCGGGTCTTCGGCGGCCAGGTCGCCGGGCAGGCACTGGTGGCGGCGGGCCGCACCGTGGACGAGGACCGTCCGGTGCACTCGCTGCACGCGTACTTCCTGCGGCCGGGGATTCCCGGTGTGCCGATCGTGTACCAGGTCGAGCGGGTCCGGGACGGGCGCTCGTTCACCACACGCCGGGTGATCGCCGTCCAGCGGGGCCGCACCATCTTCAACCTCACCGCCTCCTTCCATGTGAGAGAGCCCGGCTTCGAGCACCAGATGCCGATGCCCGGGGTGCCGGAACCCGAGAGCCTGCCGCGGCTCGCCGACGAGGTGCGCCGGCGGCTGGGCTCCCTGCCCGAGCCGCTGGAGCGGATGGCGCGCCGGCAGGCTTTCGACCTGCGCTACGTGGACCGGCTCCGGTGGAGCACCGAGGAGCTGACGGGAGTCGAGCCGCGCAGCGCGGTGTGGATGCGGGCGATGGGCTCGCTCGGCGACGACCCGCTCGTCCACACCTGCGCCCTCACCTACGCCAGCGACATGACCCTCCTGGACGCGGTACGGCTGCCCATCGAACCCCTGTGGGGTCCGCGCAACTTCGACACCGCCTCGCTGGACCACGCCATGTGGTTCCACCGCCCGTTCCGGGCCGACGAATGGTTCCTCTACCAGCAGGAGTCCCCCATCGCGACCGGTGCGCGCGGTCTGGCCCGGGGCCAGATCTTCGACCGGCAGGGCAACCTGATCGTTTCGGTGATGCAGGAGGGCCTGTTCCGCCCGCACAGCCCGGAGCCGGGGACCTCGTCCAGCGAGGAAACCCGAGGAGAGACGCCTTCGCCCTGAGCACCCCCTCCTGCGCCCCGGTACGCGGGGCGGACGGGCTGCCGCGCGGCCTGGTTCACCCGGCGGCCCGCACCCCGGGCCGCGGCCTGCGGCGGCGCAGCAGGGACCACCGGCGCCGCGCGCCGGAGGCGGCGGGCGGTCCCGCGACGGGACGCGCGGTTCCGGGGCGGGGCCGCCCCTCTCCGGCGGCGCCCGAGGGACCGCTGCGGCCCTCCGCGGGTCCGGAACCCGGCTCGCGGGCACCGCGGGCGGCGCACGCCGCTGCGGTGGCCTCTGCGGCCCTGGCAGTCTCCAGGTCGGCGTCCAGCAGGAAGCGGTACCAGCGGATCTCGTCGGCGCCGTCGGCCAGGCAGACGTCCTCCAGAACGTCCCGCGTGGCCTCGGCGACACTGCGGGCCCCCAGGAAGTCGGGCCGCAGCGCCCTGAGCCTGGCGCGTTCACCCGAGTCGGGCACGGCGTCGGCGAGCGCCGCGTCGTCCAGCACGCTCGCCCGGGCGGCGGCCCGCTCCCAGTGGCCGACGGCATGCCGGGTGAGCTGGCCCACCCGGCGTCCCCGCCAGCGCCGGGCGCGGTGGTCGGTACCGGCCTCCAGCCCGGCCCGCAGTCCGGCGGGAAGGCGATCGGAGAGCAGCCGGGGGTTGTTCTCCGCGAAGTCCCGGAGCTCCTCGGCGAGATAGAACCAGACGACGGTACGGTACCGGTTCACATAGAAACCGGCCGGGCCGAAGCAGCCTGCCCTGGCGAGCCGTGCGCACCGGGAGTGGCTGATGTCCAGCAGTGCGGATGCCTCCCCTGCGTCCATCACGCGCAGCCGCTCGCGCAGCGCCCCGGGGAATCCCGGAGCGGCCTTGATCCGCTCCACTTCCGTCCGGGGCACCCGGCGTGCCCGGCCTCCCGGCCCCGGTACGGTACGCACCTCTTCGATCTGCACCGCCAGGTCGAACTCCCTGGGGCGCAGCCCCAGTTCCCGCGCAGCCGTACGCAGACCCACGTCGGCTGTCTCCCGGAGCGGCGCCGACGTGCGGTGCTCCATGGGCTGATGTCGCATACGGTCATCCCCCGTCGCTCGTTCCTCACCTTGCGTGACAACGACGGTAGCCCGGAGCGCGGAACCCCGCCCGGCCTGTGGAAAACCCTAGGGACCCGCAGGCCGGTCGCCGTTCCGGGCGGCCAGCCCGAGGTGCTCGCCGACGCGGTTGACCAGCAGCGTCATCTCGTAGGCGACCTGCCCGATGTCCGCTTCGGCCTCCGCCAGCACACACAGGCAACTGCCGTCGCCCGCCGCCATCACGAAGAACACTCCCTCGTCGAACTCGATCATGGTCTGGCGCACTCGTCCGGCCTTGAAATGCTGCCCGGATCCCTTGGCCAGGCTGTGCAGCCCGGACGAGACCGCGGCCAGATGTTCCGCGTCCTCACGCTCGAGGTCGTGGCTGCTCCCCGTCACGAGCCCGTCGTTGGAGAGGACCAACGCGTGCCGGACCGACGAGATCCGCTTCGTCAGGTCGTCCAGCAACCAGTCGAGTCCCGTGTTCAGTGCCACGACGCGCCCCCTTTTCCTCGGCATCTGCCGTGCCACCCTTACCCACGAGAGCACAGTCAGCAACCATGAGCTGGTGATCTGTTGCGCACAGTTACTCCCTTGTCGCAACTGTCACAGAGGTAACGAGGGAGCGGGTCCGAATCAGCTTTGCCGAAGTCGCCGCCGGGCGGGGAGGATAGGAGGATGGCACAGGACCTGGCAGACGACCGCGAAGCGGTCCGGGCGTTCTTCGGCGAGCGCGCCGCCCACTGGGACGCACGCTTCCCCGACGACGGACCCGCCTACGCCGCGGCCGTGGCCGAGATCGGGCTGCGGCCCGGCGACGCCGTACTCGACGCGGGGTGCGGGACCGGACGGGCGCTGCCCGCGCTGCGCGACGCGGTGGGTCCGCGGGGCACGGTACTGGGCGCCGACCTCACTCCGGAGATGCTGGCAGAGGTGGTGCGGGCGGGCCGGGGGAACACGGCCCTGCTGTTCCTCACCGACGTCGCCCGGCTCCCTCTGCGACGGGCCTGCCTGGACGCGGTGTTCGGCGCCGGGCTCATCTCCCACCTCCCCGGCCCGCAGAGCGGTCTGCGCGAGCTGGCGCGCGTCGTTCGCCCGCGCGGGCGGCTCGCCCTCTTCCACCCGGTGGGCCGCGCCGCGCTGGCGGCCCGCCGGGGCCGCCGGCTCACGCCGGACGACGTCCGGGCCGAGCCGCGACTGCGGACGCTGCTCGACGCCACCGGCTGGCGGCTGGTGTCCTTCGCCGACGAGGACGACGGATATCTGGCACTGGCGGAGCGACTGCCCCGATGACACCCCGGAACCGGAACCGGGAGACCGTACCGGCATCCCCGCGGACCGGCGGCTGGGGAACGAGCCGGGGCGCCGCCGCGCTCAGGCGTGCCGGTCACGCGGCTCCTCCGCCGCCCGCGGCACGGGACACGAGCCGACCGGGCCGCCCCGGGCGGGAAAGACCCCCAGATCAGCGATACGGAAGCCGTCCGGATAGCCGGGGTATCCCTTGATCTCCGGGTTCTGCCTGGCATAGTGCGGTCGCCGGCGCGGCGGCATCAGCCGCACCGCCCGGCCGCGGAGCCGCAGCGCTCCCCTGGTCAGCCTCCGGGCGAGTACGCCCGGCTCCGGGTACCGGAACGCCCGCAGCAGCGCATCGTCGAGCAGCGCCAGACTCGCACCGCGCACCACAGGGGCGAGCGGGCGCGGATACCAGGACGCCATCAGCTCCAAGGTGGCGTCGGAGACCTTCCGCGCTCCCTGGTCCCAGCCGAAGTGCTCCGCCTCGTAGCGGTCGAGGAAGCGCTCGAACTCGGCGTAGCTGCCGGGGACCTGCTTGATGCCCATACGCTGCCCGAGGGTGCGGTAGTAGGTGCTCACCGCGCGCAGCTCGTGCTCGGTGAGACGACGCCAGCCGAACGCGTCGAGCCAGCGCTTGGGCATGACGACGAAGGTGCACAGCACGTAGCGCATGTCGTCGTCGCCGATGTCATGAGCGTGATGCATCTGGTTGATCCGGCGCACCGCGGTACGCCCCTGCACACTGTCGAAGCCATGCTCGACAACCGCGTCCAGCAGGAGCGCCGTGTCGTCGTAGCGCTTCTGCGAGCGGTCGGTCAGCTCCGCGGTGGCGGCCAGCAGCGCGCCGATGCTCGGTACGGCGTACGTGCGGTACAGGGCGAGTTCGAGGGCCCGGGTGAAGTCCCAGGGGAACTCGTATGCCGCGATCAGGCGGTAGATCTCATGCGCGTCCTGCTCCGGGTCGAGCCGGAGGATGTGGCCGAGCCGTTCGTAGCGGCGCACGCGGGGTGCTCCTCTCCCTCGGATGCTGGTGTCGGTCACGGAGGTGTTTCGGCTGCCCCTCCTGGACACGTTCCATCTGTCGCCTCCGGACTCCGGGGGCTATCGTCACCGAGATCCACCAGGAACGGGAGGTCATCGGTGGCTGCGGAAGAGGAAGATTCGCTCTATGTGCTGACTGCCGTGCTGCTGACGCCCGCACAGTTCCCCAGTGTGCTTGCCGACGACTACCCCGCCGCTTGCGCCGCGCTGGGCCTGGAGCCCTATGCCGAGGGATACGGACTCGTGCTGGGACAGGACGGGGCCGGTGCGCGCTGGACCGTGGTGACGGAGGAGGTGCCCCAGGTGGCGTGTGCCATCGCGGCCTGGGACTGCGGTATGGAAGCGGATCTGTCCGCGGACGAGCGCGACATCGTCGCGGTGCTGCCCGGGTGGCCGCTGGCACTCGCGGTCTCCGCACCCGGTCTGCCCGAGCCGCACGATCCGGCCCTGGAGGGGGAGCTGGCGGACGCCGGGCCCCTGCTCGCGCCGCCGGACACCTCCGGCTGGGGACCGGCGCAGCGGCGGCTGGGCGCGGACGAGATAGCGCTCCAGTGGGCGCAGTGGCGGGCGCAGGTCGACGACGAGGTGGAGTTCGTGGAGTCGGGCGGCGAGCCCGCCGCACCGGTGCGGCGGGTTCTGGAGGAGGTGCGGGCCTATCTGGCGGCGCCCCCGCCGCCGGGGCGGATACGGTCCGCGTTCGCCTCGGGCGACTCCCGCACCCTGCGGGCGGACGGCCCCGGCTGGAGCGTGGTGGCACGCACCGACGACATCGCGTTCGTATTGCTGGACGAAGCGCCCGGAGAGGTCCTCCCGGTCGGCCGCGGTCGCGAACTGCCCGAGCTTCTCACGGCCCTGGACGGCATCGCGCTGCGCCCGGCCGCGTGACGGCTGGGCACCGCCCGGTCACCGCACCCGGCCGTGTCCTGCGGCGCAGCGGCGCCGGGGCGCCCGGTGCCCCGGGCATGCCCGCCCCGGCGACGACTGCGTGGGGTGCGCCGCGGGCCGAGCGGCTCAGCGGTCCAGTTCCTTGCGGCTGACTCTGCGCAGCCTCCTGCGCTGCGACGGATCCAGCGCCAGATAGGCGACCGCGGGGACGCCCACGATCACCAGCAGCGCGATCCAGAACGACGTCAGCCACCACAGCAGCAGCCCGACGGCCACCCCGCCGACGGCGATCTTCGCTCGGTTGGTCATCTCCGTACCTCCTGCGCACCCGCGGCGTGCCCTCTGTCGTCCAGTCCGGCAGCTCCGCCTCTCCTTCCATTGAACGCCATCCGGGCACGGCGGGTTCCCTCTCCCACCGGCGGGACCACCGCGTGCCGCGGGGATGCGCCGTACGCGGCGGACGGCTCCGGCGTGCTGTACTCTCGGCCGCCCCGCTCACTAATCAAATTTGAGGAATGCATCAGCACTGTGGCAGCGACCCTGGCAAACACCCCCCGGATGTCCCAGCTCAGCGACTGCGTGGCCGTCTTCCTGCCCGCCGACCCGCCACGCCGGTCCCGTGTCGCCTTCCGGCTCCCCGAAGGTGCCGTGCAACAATCCGCCGCGCCCGATGCGGCGCCGTACCGCACCCGCGGAGCCGACTGCGGTCCTGATGCCGATCTTCTCGAAGTGACAGTTGCCGTTCCGGTCGACGGCAGCGCGGAGACCCGTACGGTGCCGACTCTCACGCTTCCTGCGGCGGCGGCCCTGCCCGTACTCATCGGAGCCCGTGCCGCGCACCAGGAGGAGGGGGCGGGGCCGACCACAGCATTCTGGGGCGCCGCCGCGCTGTTCGCCCTCCGGCTGACCGCCGAGGGGCGACTGCGGCCTCGAGTGACGCCGGCCGGCTACGACGCCTGGGGCCTGGGCCCGCTCACCGGTGCGGACCGCACGGCGCTGGAGGAGCTGGCCGCCGCGATGCCTCCGGAGGCCCACGCCGTGCCGCTGCCCGGAGGCGGCCCGCTGCGCGTTCCGGAGCCCGGTCCACTGCTGTCGGCCTTCCTGGACGCGGTCGCGGACGGCCTGCCACGCACTCCTGCCGCAGCGGAGGCGGCAGGAGCTGCCGCGTTCGCGGGTGACGAGCCCGTCGCGGTGCCTCGGCTGCGTCAGTGGGCCGCGGAGGTGGCCGCCGGCGTCGACGGAGGGCTGGGCCTGTCGCTGCGGATCGAGATCGAGAGTCCGCATGCGGCCGGCGAGGAGGCAGCACGGAACGGAGCGCGCCCCGAGGAGCAGGGCGGCCCCGTCTTCCGGGGAGTGCTGCAACTGCACGCGCCTGCCGACCCTGCGCTGGTCGCCGACGCCGCAGCGGTGTGGGCGGGCACCGCGCCCCTGACGAAACGATTCGGCCCGCAGGCGCGCACGGACGCGCTCCTCGCGCTGCGGCGCGCGGCTGCCGCCTGGGAACCCCTCGCCCCGCTGCTGTCGGCTGCGGTGCCCGACTCGCTCGAACTCGCCGAGGAGGAGGTGGCCGAGCTGCTGGGCACCTCGGTTCCGCGTGCCCTGGCCGCCGTCGGCTTCCAGGTGCACTGGCCCCGGGAGTTCGCCCGGTCGCTCACCTCCCGCGCCGTGATCGGCCCGGACGGCGGAACCGGTCCCTCCGGCGCCGACGGACAGGATCCGCGACGCCGGGGGCTGCCTGCACGGCTGGATCCCGGCACGCTGCTGCGCTTCGACTGGCGCTTCGCCATCGGCGACCAGGAGGTGACCCGCGCCGAACTCGACCGGCTGGCCGAGGCGGGACGCCCGTTGGTGCGCCTGCGCGACCGGTGGGTGCTCGTCTCGCCGCAGGAGATCGCAGCCGCGCGGCAGCGCGAGGACCGCAGGGTGGGCACACTGGAGGCACTCGACGCCGTACTCACCGGAGCAGCAGGCACCGGAGCGGCCGGCCGGGAGGCGGCACGCGTCGAGATCGAGGCCACCGGATGGCTGGAGACGCTGCGGGAGCGGCTGTCGGATCCGGAGCGGCGCGAGGAGCCTCCGCTGCCCGCACCCGCGGAGCTGAGGGCGACGCTGCGCGACTACCAGTCGCGCGGACTGGACTGGCTGCACCGGATGACCTCGCTCGGCCTCGGCGGCTGCCTCGCCGACGACATGGGGCTGGGCAAGACGCTCACCCTGATCGCCCTCCACCTGCGCCGGCAGCACGTCGAGGGCTGCGGCGGGCCGACCCTGGTGGTGTGCCCCGCGTCCCTGGTGGGCAACTGGCAGCGGGAGATCGAGCGTTTCGCGCCGGACACCCCGGTTCGCCGCCACCACGGCCCGAACCGCTCGCTGGAGGGGCTGCGCGAGGGTGAGTTCGTACTGACGACCTACGGCACGATGCGACTGGACTCCGATCGCCTGGTCCCCGGCGACGGCGAGCCCTGGGGCATGGTCGTCGCGGACGAGGCCCAGCACGTCAAGAATCCGTTCGCCGCGACGGCCAAGGCGCTTCGCACCATCCCGGCACGGGCGCGGGTGGCGCTGACGGGAACACCGGTGGAGAACAACCTCTCCGAGCTGTGGGCGGTGCTGGACTGGACCACTCCGGGGCTCCTGGGCCGCCTCGGTACGTTCCGCAGACGCTACGCGGACGCGGCCGAGGGCGGCGACCCGGTGGCCGCGGAGCGGCTGGCACGGCTCGTGCGGCCGTTCCTGCTGCGGCGGCGCAAGACGGATCCGGGCGTCGCCCCCGAGCTCCCGCCGAAGACCGAGACCGACCGGGCGGTCGCCCTGACGCCCGAACAGGCGGGGCTGTACGAGGCCGTGGTGCGCGAGAGCCTGGAAGCGCTGGAGGGGACCGAGGGGTTCGAACGGCGCGGCCTGGTGGTCGCACTGCTCACCTCACTCAAGCAGATCTGCAACCACCCCGCGCAGTACCTCGGGGAACACCGCGGCCGGCTGTCCGGTCGCTCGGGAAAACTGGAACTGCTGGACGAACTGCTCGACGTCCTGCTGGCGGAGGGAGCCTCCATTCTCGTCTTCACCCAGTACGTGCAGATGGCCCGGCTGCTCGAACGCCATCTCGCCTCCCGGCGCGTACCCACCCAGTGCCTGCACGGGGGTACCCCGCTGCCCCGGCGCGACGAGATGGTGCGCCGCTTCCAGGAGGGGGCCGCACCGGTGTTCCTGCTCTCCCTCAAGGCCGCCGGGACCGGTCTGAACCTCACACGGGCGAGCCATGTCATCCACTACGACCGCTGGTGGAACCCGGCGGTCGAGGCCCAGGCCACCGACCGGGCCCACCGCATCGGCCAGACCCGGCCCGTTCAGGTGCACCGGCTGGTCACGGAGGGAACCGTCGAGGACCGGATCGCCGACATGCTGCGGCGCAAGCAGGCACTGGCCGACTCGGTGCTCGGCACCGGCGGGGAGCCGGCGCTGGCCGGACTCACGGATTCCGAACTGGCCGAGCTCGTCGAGCTCGTCGAGCTGCGAAAGGTGGAGCGTTGAGCGGCGGAGACGCGCAGGAGCACGTCATGGCGGAGGCGGGGAGCGGAACGCACATGAGCACTGCGGCACATGCGGAAGGCGCTGAGGGGCGCGAACGCGTCTTCGC
This sequence comes from Streptomyces sp. AA1529, assembly GCF_000280905.1. Classification (GTDB taxonomy): domain Bacteria; phylum Actinomycetota; class Actinomycetes; order Streptomycetales; family Streptomycetaceae; genus Streptomyces. The sequence goes on from NZ_ALAP01000092.1 coordinate 185,226, forward strand.
GCCCCTGCCTCCCGCGCACGGGCGGTCCTTCGCCCGCACCTGGTGGGGCCGGACCTGGCTCAAAGCCCTCGAGGACACCGCACTGGACGGTGCGCAGCTCAAGCTGGGCCGCGCGTTCGCGCGGCGGGGCGCGGTGGGGGCCGTCGCCGTCCGCCCCGGCCGCATCACCGCGCTGGTCCTCGGCACCGACCGGACACCGTGCCGCGCCGATGTGCTGCTGCGCCGACTGACCGCGGACGAATGGGACCGGCTGCTGGACGTGGTCGTCGCGCAGTCGGGCCATATCGCCGCACTGCTGGACCGGGACATGCCGCCCCGGCTGGTGGAGGACGCGGCCGATGCCGGACTGGATCTCCTGCCCGGCATCGGCGACCTGGAACCCGAGTGCGCGTGCGGCGGATGGGACCACTGTGCACACACGGCCGCGCTCAGCTACCAGACCGCGCGGCTGCTGGACGAGGACCCGCTCGCTCTGCTGCTGATGCGCGGGCGGGGAGAGCGGGAGCTGCTGGAGACGCTGCAGGTGCGCAGCGCGGCACAAGCCGCCAAGCAGGACGGCAGACCGCCCGGGGCAGCCACGCACGAGGAGGACGGGCCGGAGGGGGTTGATGCCACGGAGGCGTTCGCCCTCGGCATGCTGCTGCCCCCGCTGCCCGAACCGCCCGTGCCGGTGAGCGGAACCGCGGGGGCCGTTGCGCTGGACGGTGCCGCCGATGTGCCCGGACTGGACGTCGGGGCGCTCTCCTTCCTGGCCGCGGATGCCGCCGCGACAGCGCGCCGCATGCTGGCCGCGGCCGTCTCCCCGCAGGCGGCCGGCCAGCCGGGGCAGGAGTCGCTCACGGCTCAGGAGGACGCCGTGCGACTCGCCGCCGCGAGTCCCGGACCGGCCGTCACGGCCCGGCTGGCCACCTTCTGCGGCTGCTCGGAGGCCGAACTCGGGATCGCCGTACGCGCCTGGGGATTCGGCGGCGCGGAGGCGCTGGCGGTCCTGGCGGACCGGCCGGCATCAGCTGCGGCTCTTCGGCAGGCGCGGGACGAACTCGACCTCGCCTGGGACGGGATGGAGACCCGGCCGGTGCTGCAGGGCCAGGGCCCGCGCTGGACGGTGCCGGGAGGCGAGGCCCAGCTGCGCTACGGACCGGACGGCCGCTGGTGGCCCTTCCGCATCCGGGGGCGGGTGTGGTGGCCGGTGGGCGGGCCGGAGCGGGACCCGGCGGCCGCGCTCGCGACCGCGCTGGCCGGCGCGGAGGAGTCGCCGCCCGGGCGCTGAACACGGGCGTGCCGCCGCCCCGGGACACGGGCGGCGGCACGGACCGAAGGTGTTCTGTCAGGCGAGGCCCTCCAGAACGGGGAGGTAGCCACCGGACTGCCCGGCGGCGGTGGGGTGGTAGGACTCGTCGATCGGGAAGGTGACGCTGTGCAGCCACTCGTCGTCCGAGCAGATCTCGTGGCCCGAGAAGGTGGGACGGACGTCGCCGAAGCTGAAACCGTGGTCGGCGGCGCGCTTGGCGGTGACCTCGTCCAGGGCGTCGGACGCGGAGTTGATGGCTGCGCGGGACTTCTCGCTGATGCCCACGATGCAGCCGCCGTCGAGCTGGTAGATGTGGGGATAGCCCAGTACGACGACCTTCGCGGCGGGGGCGCGCTGGGCGATGGCGTCGTAGACGCCGTCGAGCTTGCCCGGCAGGGTGTTCTCGACGTAGTCGCGGGCCTCCTGGACGCGCGCCAGACAGGCGCTCTCGCCCTGGGTGACGCAGGTCGTCATGGTGTCGGCGAACCCGGCGTCGTTCCCGCCGATACTGATGCTCACCAGGCCCGTGGAGGAGCTGAGGGGGCCGAGCTGACCGGCGAGCACATCGTCGGTCCGCGCGCCGGAGCAGGCGGTGAAATCGAAGGACGAGGGGGAGTTGGCGGCGTTCCAGAGATTGGGGTAGGCGTGTGCGCTTCGCTTGCAGTCGCCTCCCGAGTAGTCCCCGGCGCCCACTCCGGAGGAGTAGGAGTCGCCGAGGGCCACATAACCGGTCGCGGCCGCCTCTTCGGCGGAGGCGGACGCGGCACCGGTGAGGGAGGAGAGTCCGAGGAGGACGGCGACGGCCGCAGCCGTGGATGTCCATCTGCGCAGCTTCATGGAGCCTCTCAGGGATAGGCACGGTAGGAACTGCTGTCACTTCGGTCGCGGCTGGACTTACCCCGCGATCGATGCGTCCATGCCAACTTTGGAAGCTCAACTACGCGCGCAGACCGTCGCGTTGAAGCGACAGGGGAGCGTACTCCCGGCCGATCACACCGGCCGGGCCCCACCGGGAAGGTTCACACCAGGGGTTTCGAGAGCTGCTTCCCCTTGCCGGCCGTCAGACTGCAGGTGACATAACTCAGGGCCGTTCCCGCGTTCTTCGCCTTGGGGTAGGTGATGAGTGTTCCGCCCACCGTGCCGCGCGGCTGCTTCGCGGCCTTGTTCCGCAGCAGGGTGCGGCACATCGAGTCCGCCTTGCTGCGGACCGCGTCGTTGGTGCTGTAGTCCCCGGTGAGCTTCTTGCGGCTGACCACCTCCGCGTCATGGGACTCGTCGCACTCGCGGTCGATGATCGCGCCCTCACTCTCGTCGGACTGGTCGAAGCAGTCGCCGACGCGGAGCAGGAACGACGGGAGCGGCACATCGCTGGGGCTCTCGTCGGGGTCCTCGGAAGGGGCGTCCGGAGTCGGATAGTCGGTCGCCTCCTCGTCGGAGGGCTCGTCCGTCGGCGTCGGACTCGGCTCGGGGGAGGACGAGGACGAGGGGGCAGCCGCACCCCCGGCGGAGTCCTCGGAGCCGGAGTCGCCCCGCGTCAGGTACACGACCGACGCGGTGATCAGGGCGAGCGCGACGACGGCCGCCGCGACCACCGCCGCCACCACCTTCCCGGTGTTGCGACCGGGCGGCGGTGGAGGCGGCCATCCGCCACCCGGCATTGCGCCGAAACCACCGGAATCGGGAGGCCCGAAACCTCCTCCCGGAGGCTGCGCCGGGGGCGGCGGACTGCCTGGAGGCGGATGATTCGGCGGCGGTGGCATCGTCATGGACACCACTGTGTCATGTCGCACTCACTGTCGGCATCGAGGTTCCGGCGGAGGCACCGGCTCCGGCACGGCACGCGCTCCCCCGGTCCGCGGCGGCGGAAGGCGGGGCCGCGACGGGTCCGTCGCGGCCCCGGAGACCGGGCCGTTGGTCACTTGGCCCCGACGCCGCCGTATCCCATGTGACGCCGGAGGTCGGCGCCACGCGGCACGGGCCCGTCCGGCCGCCACAGCGGGAGCTGGACCAGACCCGGCTCCAGAAGCTCGAACCCCTCGAAGAAGGCCGAGATCTCCTCCCCGGTCCGCCACTGGGCGCTGGAGGTGGACTCCTCGTTGTAGACCTTCGTCACCTTCCCGAAGCCGTCGCTCTGGTTGAAGTCCGCCGTACCGTGGCTGAGGATCAGCCGGCTTCCGGCGGGCAGCCGCTCGGTCAGGGACCGCACGATGCCCACCGCGTCCTCGGCGTCGGTCACGAAGTGCAGTACGGCGAGCAGCACCAGTGCGACCGGCTCGTCGAAGTCGATGAGGTCCTGGGTGACCGGGTGGTCCAGGATCGCGGCCGGATCGCGGATGTCGGCCAGGACGAACCCGGCGTTGCCGGAATTGGTCAGCTTCGCTCCGGCGTAGGCCGCGACGATGGGGTCGTTGTCCACGTAGGCGACCCGCACCTCGGGATCCACCCGGCGGGCGACGTCATGGGTGTTGGGTGAGGTGGGGATACCGGTGCCGATATCGATGATCTGGCGGACACCGCTGTCGACCACTGTCCGCACGGCCCGGTGCATGAAGTCCCGGTTGCTGCGGGCCGTGACCCCCACGTCCGGCAGAGCCGTGAGAATGCGGTCCGCCGCGTCCCGGTCGGCCTCGTAGTTGTCCTTGCCCCCGAGGTAGTAGTCGTACATCCGGGCCGGGTGCGGCCTGGTGGTGTCTATCTGATCCGGGCTGAATCCAGCCTCCGACACGTGCTTCTCCCACTCGTCCGTCGATCCGGACCGGGCTTTCGCGGTCCGGTGGTGTGCTCAGCCGACCAGGAAGTCGGCTTCCCCCGCCTTGGCCGCCTCGATGAATCCCGAGATGTCACTCCGGCTGCAGATGAGCGCCGGGCCGTCGGGATCGGTGGACTGGCGCAGCGCGACCCGGCCGTCGGCCAGCTTGAGCGCCTCCACGCAACTGCCGCCGTTGCCACCGCTCCAGGGCTTGCGCCAGCCCTCGTCGCCCAGATGTGCGGCGGGCATCCCGTTGTAGATTCGACCCATGGTTCAGATCTCCTTGCGCAGTGCACTCAGGACCGCCCGGGTCCGCACCAGCGGCACGGCCTGGGCGCTCATCCGGTCCAGCGCCTCGAGGAACACGCTGACGTCGTCGCGCTGGTCGAAGTAGACCGCGCCCACGAGACTCTCGGAGCAGACCATGTCGGGCAGCTCGTCGAGAGGGAACCGGAAGAGGTGGAAGGGGCCGTACATGGCCGGATGCGGCCCCGCGCTGAACGGCATGATCTGCAGCGCCACGTTCGGCCGCTCGATGGCCTGGATGAGGTGGTCGATCTGCTCGCGCATCACATCGGGCGAGCCGAGCGGGCGCCGCAGGACCGTCTCGTCGATGACGGCCCACAGCAGCGGCGGGTTCGTCTCCTGGGTGAGCACGGTCTGCCGTTCCATGCGCAGCGCGACGCCCCGTTTGATCTCCGCCTCCGGTGCGTGCGGCATACCCGCTCGCAGGACGGCCCTGGCGTAGCTCTCCGTCTGCAGCAGTCCGGGGACGTAGTGCGGCTCGTAGGCGCGGATGACCTCGGACTCGCTCTCCAGGCTCACGAACACGCTGAACCACTCGGGCAGCACGTCGCGGTACCGGTGCCACCAGCCGGGCTGGTTGGCCTCCCGGGCGAGCGAGACGAAGCCGTCGATCTCCTCCGGGTCGCTCACCCCGTAGGTGCGCAGCAGCTTCTCCACATAGGGGACCTTGAGGCCGACCTCCGCCTTCTCCATCCGGCGGATGGTGGCGTGCGTGACGTCGAGCGATCTGGCCGCCTGTTCGAAGGTCACTCCCGCCCGCTCACGCAGGTGCTGCAGTCTCTTCCCGAGCACCACCCGCAGCACGGTGGGCGCCGCACCGCCCGTCCGTGAGTCCGCCACAGCCGCTCCCCTCCAACTGACATCGGTAGAGGGAAGTTTGGCATGTGCCAGCTCGCCAGCACACCCTGTCAAACACAATTCTGCAATTCACAGACTGATCCTTGCCTAACGCGAGTGACGAACCGCATAGTGGACCTGTGGCTGCCCCCCATGACGCCCTGCCTTTAGAACACCGGCCAGACGGCGCGCCGACGACCCGTCCGCTGCGCGACGCCTTCCACCTGCCGGCCCGCGACACCTCCGTGGCCCTGGCACGCGCACGCGTGCTGGAGAGACTCCGCGAGTGGTATGTCGACGACGAGTCCAACGCCGACGCGCAACTGCTCATGTCCGAGCTGTTCACCAACGCCGTCCGCCACACGGACAGCGAGAAGGTGAGCTGCGAACTGTGGGTCATCGGAGTGCGGCTCCGCCTCGAAGTGGCGGACGAAGGCGGCGGCCGGTCGGTCATGCGCGTCGAGGACGCGGACCGCGGCCGGACCGGCGACGACGAGCGCGAGAACGGAAGGGGCCTGCTGCTGGTGAGCGTGCTCGCCGACGACTGGGGCATACGCAGGGCCCGCACGAGCGGCTCCGGGACGACGACGGGGCACGCGGTGTGGGCCGAACTGGAATGCAACCGCACGCACGGCTGACACTCCGCTCGCGATCGACGGCGGACGCAGAGCTGACAGCGCCCCGCACCGGTGGCAGGATGCACGGCACTTACCGGCCATGATCGGGCTCCTTTGCCGACCTGTCCCCCTGTGGAGGCGCTGTGTCCGCACGATCCGCGCGTAAGCGACAGTACGGGATATCCCTGACCGCAGTGCTGACGGCCGCCCTGCTGACGGCCGTCACGGCCTGTTCCAGCACCAAGACCTCCGGCAGGAGCGGCGACGAGGTCCAGCTGGTGGCCTCGGGCAAGCTCACCGTCTGCACCCATCTGCCCTACGAGCCCTTCCAGTTCAAACAGGGCAAGAAGATCGTCGGCTTCGATGTCGACCTGGTCGACCTGGTCGCGGAAGACCTCGGCGTCGAGCAGAAGATCGTGGACACCCCGTTCGAGGGGATCCAGTCGGGCGAGGACCTCAACGCGAGCAAGTGCGATCTCGCTGCCGCGGGCATGACCATCACTCCGGTCCGCGAGAAGAACCTCGACTTCTCCGCTCCCTACTTCGAGGCCACCCAGGCGCTGCTGACCGGGAAGGGCGGGAAGTACGACTCCCTGGAGGACCTCAAGGGCCGGAAGCTGGGGGTCCAGCAGTCCACCACGGGCGAGGAGTACGCCAAGAAGCACGCCGACGGCGTCACCGTGCGCCACTACGAGGATCTCGCCCTGCTGCTCAGTGCCGTCAAGACCGGTCAGGTCGACGCGGGGATCAACGACAACGGCGTGCTCTACGACTACGCGAAGAAGAACCCGGACACCGAGGTCACCACCGAGTTCGACACCGGTGAGCAGTACGGCATCGGTGTGCGCACCGGGAACGACGCACTGCGCGAGCAGATCGACAGGACCCTCGAGAAGGCCAAGGCCGACAAGCGGTACGACAAGCTCTACAAGAAATGGTTCGGCACGGAGCCGAAGAAGTGAGCCGCCGCAACCGCACCCGCGCCATCCGAACCGCCCAGTACGGCGTTCTGCTGGCCGTCGTGCTGGCCCTGGCCCTCGCCGCGGACTGGGGCGAGCTGCGCCGCGCCTTCTTCGACGTCGAGGTCGCGAGGAAGCAGTTCCCGGACGTGGTGACCACCGCCTTGGTCAACACGGTGATCTACACGGTGCTCGGCTTCACCTTCGGGCTGGCGCTGGGGCTGCTGCTGGCCCTGATGCGGCTGTCGCAGGTACCGCCCTACCGCTGGCTGGCCGTCGCCTACATCGAGTTCTTCCGCGGCGTACCGGCGCTGCTGGTGTTCATCGCGCTCGGCTTCGGCGTACCGCTGGCGTTCCAGGTCTCCATCAACCAGTACGTGACGGTGATGCTGGCGCTGGGACTGGTCGGCGCCGCCTACATGGCCGAGACGATCCGCGCCGGTATCCAGGCGGTCCCCCGGGGCCAGACGGAGGCGGCCCGGTCCCTGGGGATGTCGCCGACGTGGGCGATGGTCTCGATCGTCATCCCGCAGGCGTTCCGGATCGTGCTGCCGCCGCTCGCAAACGAGCTGATCCTGCTCACCAAGGACTCCTCACTGGTGTATCTGCTCGGGCTCTCGATGGACCAGTACGAGTTGGCGAAGTTCGGCAGGGACGCGCTCAACCAGCACCGCAGCCTGACCCCGATTCTGATCGCGGGACTGTTCTATCTGGCCATCACGCTGCCCCTGGGCCACCTGGTGCGGCGCCTCGAGGCCCGTACGGCGAAGGCGAGGTGACACCGGGGTGAGTGAGAACACGGGAGCGCCGGCGGCGGACATGCCCGCCATCGAGGTGCGGGGGCTGCGCAAATCCTTCGGCGAGCTGGAGGTACTGCGCGGGATCGAGGTCACGGTGCGGCGCGGTGAGGTGGTCTGCGTCATCGGCCCCTCCGGATCGGGCAAATCCACACTGCTGCGCTGTGTGAACCTGCTGGAGGAACCCACCTCCGGCACGGTGCGGGTGGCCGGCACCGAGGTGACCGACCCGGAGGTGGACATCGACCGGGTCCGGCGCCGCATCGGCATGGTCTTCCAGTCGTTCAACCTGTTTCCCCACCTGACGGCTCTGGGCAACCTGACCATCGCGCAGCGCCGCGTGCTGGGACGCGGCAGGGCGGAGGCGGAGGAGGTGGCACGGCGCAATCTGCGCCGTGTGGGACTCACGGACAAGGAGTCCGGCTACCCCGCCCAGCTCTCCGGAGGGCAGCAGCAGCGGGTGGCCATCGCCCGCGCACTGTCCATGGGCCCCGAGCTGATGCTGTTCGACGAACCGACCTCGGCACTCGACCCGGAGCTGGTCGGCGATGTCCTGGCGGTGATGCGCGGACTGGCCGACGAGGGGATGACCATGCTGGTGGTCACCCACGAGATGAGCTTCGCCCGGGAGGTGGCCGACCGGGTGGTCTTCATGGACGACGGACTGATCGTCGAGGAGGGACCGCCGGAGCAGGTCGTGGGCGCCCCGCGGCAGGCACGTACCCGCGCCTTCCTCGCCCGGGTGCTGGACCCTGCTGCCGCCGGAGTGCTGGAGGGCGGCGCGGCACGGCCGGAACCACCGCAGCCGGAACCACCGGCCGCGCCGCCCGGACAGGTCCCGGAGGAGGTGCGCAAGCGGCCGCTCCGATAGCGGAGGCCGCCGTGCGGAAGGACGCCGTCCGCCCTCAGGGGGCGCCGGCCTGTCAGACCTGTGCTCTACATTTCCTCTCATCGAGGACGAGTGTCCGCCGGCGCCGACGGGCGCCCGGTGGAGAACGAAAGGCCAGGACCATGGCAGACAGCCCCCGCTCGGCGGACGCTCCCGTCACCGAACCCCCGGCCGGCCCGGAAGAGCTGCTGGAACAGGCGAAGCCCTACCGCAAGGAGCTGCTGGCGCACTGCTACCGCATGATGGGCTCGGTGCACGACGCCGAGGACCTGGTCCAGGACACCTATCTGCGCGCCTGGAAGGCCGGGGACCGGTTCGAGGGCAGATCCTCGCTGCGCACCTGGCTCTACCGGATCGCCACCAACGCGTGTCTGACCGCGATCGAACAGCGCGGCCGCCGGCCGATGCCCTCCGGTCTCGGCGCGCCCAGCGACGATCCGGAGCGCCCGGTGGTCGAGGCCCCGGAGGTGCCGTGGCTGGAGCCGATCCCGGATGCCATGTTCGCGGGCTCCTCCGGGCCCACGGACCCGGCCTCGGTGGTGGTGGGCCGCTCCTCGATGCGGCTGGCGCTGGTGGCGGCCCTGCAGCACCTGCCGACCCGGCAGCGGGTCGTCCTGCTGCTGCGGGACGTGCTCAAGTGGCGCGCCGCCGAGGTCGCCGAACTGCTCGGGACGACGACGGCGAGCGTGAACAGCGCCCTGCAGCGGGCCCGTGCCCAGCTCGAGCAGGTCGCCCCCGTGGAGGAGGAGCTGACCGAGCCGGCCGACCCGGCGGCACGAGAGCTGCTGGACCGGTACGCGGCGGCGTTCGAGTGTTCCGACGTGACGGCCATCGTGGACCTGTTCAAGGAGGACGCCGTCTGGGAGATGCCCCCCTTCCCGGAGTGGTTCCGCGGCCGGGAGAACATCGTGCGGCTCATCGGGGCCCAGTGCCCCATCGGCCGGGACGAGGGCCTCATGCTGCCGACCTGGGCCAACGGCCAGCCCGCCTTCGGGCTCTACAGCCTGCGGGGGGACGGTGTGCACCGGCCGTTCCAACTCCAGGTGCTCACGCTGCGGGACGGACAGATCGCGCATGTGGGTGCGTTCTTCGGCGAGGAGCTGTTCGCCACGTTCGGCCTCCCCGCCGAGGTGGACGCGCAAGGAGCGGCGGCGCTGCGGCGCTGAACCGGCTGCGGCGCACGACACCCCGCCGCGACGGCGCGCGGTACCGCCCGGTAGCGGGCGGGCGCGCCGTGCGGTGAGGGCCGCGCGCCGCAGCCGGGGGCCGCGCCGCCACGCCCCGGGCAGCGGGGACGTTCGGGAGCGCCCGGCCCTCCGGCGGCTCAGACGCCCAGCAGGTGGTCCATCGCCAATTGGTCCAGGTGTTCGAAGGCCATGCCCCGCTCCGCTGCCGCGGCGGGATCGAAGTCCTCGAAGGCGGCACGGTCGGCCAGCAACGCACCCGGCGTCTCCTGCGGGCCGAGCGTCGGGCGGGAGAGCTCGTCCACCCTCGCGGCCCGCAGCGCCTCCTGGACGGCGGGATCCGCGCGGAACGCGGCGGCACGCTCCCGCAGGATGAGGTAGTTGCGCATGCAGCCCGCCGCCGAGGCCCACACCCCGGCGGCGTCCTCGGTGCGGGGAGGCTTGAAGTCGAAGTGTCGCGGGCCCGCGTAGCCGCTGTGCTCCAGCAGGTCGACCAGCCAGAACGCGGCTCGCAGGTCCCCGGCGCCGAACCTGAGGTCCTGGTCGTACTTGGCACCGGACTGACCGTTGAGGTCCAGGTGGAAGAGCTTGCCGGCCCAGATGGCCTGCGCGATGGCGTGCGGGTAGTTCAGCCCGGCCATCTGCTCGTGTCCGACCTCCGGGTTGACACCGAAGAGTTCGGAGCGCTCCAGCTGCCCGATGAAGGCGAGGGCGTGTCCGACCGTCGGCAGCAGGAGGTCGCCGCGCGGCTCGTTGGGCTTCGGCTCCAGGGCGAAGCGCAGTGCGTAGCCCTGTTCGGTGACGTACTCGGCCAGCAGGTCGAAGGCTTCCTTCAGCCGGTCCAGGGCGGCCCGGACGTCTTTGGCCGCACCGGATTCGGCGCCCTCCCGGCCGCCCCAGGCGACGTAGGTGTCCGCCCCCAGTTCGGCGGCCAGGTCGATGTTGCGCATCGTCTTGCGCAGGGCGAAGCGCCGGATGTCGCGGTCGTTGGCGGTGAAGGCGCCGTCTTTGAAGACGGGGTGGGTGAACAGGTTCGTCGTGGCCATCGGCACCGCCATGCCGGTCGCCTCCAGTGCCTTCCGGAACCGTGCGACGTGCGCCTCGCGTTCCCCGTCCGGGGCGCCGAAGGGGATGAGGTCGTCGTCGTGGAAGGTGACTCCGTAGGCGCCCAGTCCGGCGAGCCGGTGCACCGACTCGACCGGGTCGAGGGGCTCCCTCGTCGCGTCACCGAACGGGTCCCGGCCCTGCCAGCCCACCGTCCACAGGCCGAAGCTGAACTTGTCCGCCGGTACGGGTTCGTAGCTCATGCTGTCGTTCCTCTCCCACGCATCGTCGCCCTCGGTACGCACGGGCGGGCACCTCGATGCGCAGCTATTCGTCATGGCTGCTTACAAATTAGTATGCGCACAGCACCGGAAGCCAGGGAAGGGAGCGGCAGGCCATGAGCGCACCGGAAGGCCCGTTCGTCATCGGGGTCGACAGCTCGACCCAGTCCACCAAGGCACTCGTGGTGGACGCCGCGACCGGCCAGGTGGTCTCCCGAGGACAGGCACCGCACACCGTCTCCCCGGGCGACCGGCGCGAGTCGGACCCCGAGGAGTGGTGGCAGGCGCTGCGCACCGCGGTGGGGCAGTGCGGGCGGGCCGCCGGCGAGGCCGCCGCCGTGTCCGTCGCAGGCCAGCAGCACGGCCTGGTGACGCTGGACGGCGCGGGAGATCCGGTGCGGCCCGCACTGCTGTGGAACGACGTACGCTCGGCGCCCCAGCGCGACCGCCTGGTCGCCGACCTCGGCGGCCCCACGGCCTGGGCCGAACGGGTCGGCAGCGTCCCGGCACCGGCCTTCACCGTCACCAAGTGGGCCTGGCTGCGGGAGAACGAACCGGAGGCCGCACGGTCGACGGCTGCCGTGCGGCTGCCGCACGACTTCCTGACCGAGCGGCTGACCGGGCAGCCGGGCACCGACCGGGGCGATGCCTCGGGCACCGGCTGGTGGTCCTCGGCGACCGGCTCCTACGACACGCAGATCCTGGAACTCGCCGGCCTGGACCCCGCGCTGCTGCCACCCGTACTCGGCTCCGGGGAGGCGGCGGGCACGGTCAGGGAGACCGGGGACGGTCTCCTGCCGGCCGGCACCCTGGTGGCCACCGGTACCGGGGACAACATGGCGGCGGCACTCGGCCTGGGGCTGCTGCCGGGACAACCGGTGCTCAGTCTCGGCACCTCGGGCACGGTGTACGCCGTCTCCAGTCGCCGCCCCGCCGATCCCAGCGGAACGGTCGCGGGCTTCGCGGACGCGCACACCGGCTGGCTGCCACTGGCCTGCACCCTCAACTGCACCCTGGCCGTGGACCGGATGGCCGCGCTGCTCTCCCGGGACCGCGAGGACGTGGAACCGGGCGGGCGGGTCACCGCGCTCCCCTTCCTCGACGGCGAACGCACGCCCGACCTCCCGTACGCGACCGGACTGCTGAGCGGGCTCCAGCACGCCACGACGGGCGGCCAGGTCCTCCAGGCCGCCTACGACGGCGCCGTCTTCGCACTGCTGCGTGCGCTCGACCTGGTGCTGGCCGAGGGCGGGGACCCGGCTGCGGCGCAGGAAGCACCGCTGCTGCTGATCGGCGGCGGCGCCAAGGGCACGGCATGGCGCGAGACGGTGCGGCGGCTGTCCGGCCGGGCCGTCCAGGTGCCCAGCGCGCAGGAACTGGTGGCACTGGGGGCCGCGGCACAGGCCGCGGGGCTGCTGCTCGGCGAGGACCCGGGCGCCGTCGCCCGCCGCTGGCGCACCGCGCAGGGGGCCTCGTACGAGCCCGTGGCACGCGACGACGACGCACTGGCCCGCCTCTCGGCGACGCTCGAAGGGGCGGGTGCGCTGCTCGGCCGGCGCCCGTGACCGGCGGCCCTCCGGCACCGGCTCCGGACCCGCGGCCGCACATGTTCCGCCGCCTCCTTGCCGCGGCTCCGGCCACTCGCACCGGCCCCTCGCACGGGCGGCGCACGACCGGCTCCGACGAGTCCCACGGGGCGCCACGAGAAGGAGCCGTTCATGACAGCTGAGGCACCCGGACCGCAGCGCGAGATTCGCAGGCGGAACCTCTCGCGCGTGCTGTACGCGGTGGCCCAGCAGGGGCCCTCGTCCCGTGCGGCGGTGGCGACGCGGCTGGGGCTGACGCGCACGGCCGTCTCGACCCTCGTGGACGAACTGCTGCGCGGCGGCCTGCTGACCGAGCAGGGGCCGACGCCGGCGGCCGGCGGGCCCGGGCGGCCCGGTACGGCACTCGCGCTCACCGACAGCGGGCCGTGCGGGCTGGGCGCCGAGATCGGCGTCGATCATCTGGCGGTCTGCGCGACCGACGTACGGGGCCGGGTGCGCGCCCGCGCGGAGACCGGCTCGCCGGGCAGGGACGGTGTGCCGGGCGCCGTGCTCACACCGCTGCGGGAGCTGGTGGACCAGGTGGCGGCCCGGGCACGCGGGCTCGGACTGGCCCCGGCCGCTCTGGCGGTGGCGGTACCCGGACTGGTCGCCCGCGGCACGGCGTCGGTTGTCCGCGCACCCAACCTCGGATGGCAGGGTGTCGACCTCGCTCCCCCGCTCGCGGAGGCGGGAGCGGAACGGGATCCCCTGCCGCTCCTGGCGGACAACGAGGCCAACCTCGGAGCGCTCGCCGAACTCTGGCTGGGCGGCGGCAGGGTCCCCCGGGACTTCGTGCACGTCTCGGCAGAGGTCGGTATCGGTGCCGCCGTGGTGCTGGACGGCGCACTGCTGCGCGGCCACCGCGGGTTCGCCGGGGAGATGGGCCACATGCCGGTACACCCGGACGGAGACCGGTGCGCCTGCGGGGGCAGGGGCTGCCTGGAGCAGTACGCGGCGGAGCCGGCCCTGCTGCGCGCCGCCGGGATCGCAGCCGACCGGCCGCGTGCCGCCGCACTGGCCGACCTGCTGGAGCAGGCAGCAGCAGGCGGTGTACGCGCGCTGGACGCTCTGGAGGCGGCAGGTGGCGCGCTGGGGCTGGCACTGGCCGGAACGGTGAACCTGCTGGACCCCCGTGCTCTGGTGCTCGGCGGCGTACTGGCCCGCTTCGCTCCGTGGCTGCTGCCGCCCCTGGAGCGGGAGCTGAGCGAACGCACCGCCGCGCCCGGCGCCCTCCCGGAACTGCTCGTCTCGGAACTGGGCGCGGACGGACCGCTGCTGGGTGCTGCGCACGCGGCCGTGCGCGTGGTGCTGGACGACCCGCTCTCCCATCTGGCCGGGCCGCGGGGCTGACCGGCCGGCCCGGGGGCGCGCCCCCGGGCCGGCCAGGTGTCCGCAGGCCACTCCCGGCGGCCGAGGATCACCAGCCGCTCCGCGGCGGGGCACTGCACGACGGCCACAGGTCGGTCCAATGGCACATTCTGGCGACTCTTGGCAGCCCTTCCGGGTGCTGCCATCATCAACGCGCGTCAACTCGCCCTGCACGTGCACCCATTCCCCCCACCGGGAGAGACGATGGACTCAGCACGCCAGAACCCCGCATCCTTCCCCTCACGTCCCCACCTGCCGCGGCGCGCGCTGCTGCGCGGCGGGGCGGGCTTCACTCTCGCCGCCGGCCTCGCAGGCGCCTCACTCGTCTCGGGCGGAGCCGCGGTGGCCCGGCCCAGAAAGCCGCTCGCCGTGGACTATCCGGCAGCGGAGTGGGTCCCCGCCTCCTCCGCCAACTACACGACGGCGAACCGGCCCGCGCAGTACCCGGTCGAGTTCGTGATCATCCACGTCACCCAGGAGTACTACGCGGACACGCTGGAGATCTTCCAGAACCCTGACAAGGCGGTCTCCGCGCACTACGTGGTGCGCTCCGACGACGGTCACGTGGCCCAGATGGTGCGCGAGAAGAACGTGGCCTGGCACGCGGGCAACTGGGACTACAACACGCGCAGTGTCGGCATCGAGCACGAAGGCTGGATCGACGAACCGGCCTGGTTCACAGAGGCCATGTACGAGGCGTCGGCGGCGCTGACGGCGGACATCTGCCGCCGGCACGGAATCCCACTGGACCGCCGGAACATCATCGGACACAACGAGGTACCCGGCGCCGACCACACCGACCCCGGCGGCGAGTGGGACTGGGCGCACTACATGGACCTCGTCAAGGCCCAGTAGCAGAACGGGAGACGGGCCCGGCGGAGTCGGCGGAGACCGACCCGGGTCCGGTCGACGACGGGCCGACGGCAATGGGGCAGCCGTCGGCGGCGGATCGGCCGCCGGCCGCCGAACGGGCGGGCGTACTCGCTTCCGTACGGGTACGCGTGCCCGTTGCCCGTTCGCGGACGGACGTCGCGGTGGCCATCCGCCCTCGGCACCCGACCCGGCGACCGAATCCATCGGAGCGGAAGCGTGTGCGTCCCTGCCGACCGGCCCTGATCACACGCCAGTTCGGGCGCGTGATCAGCCGGGCACGCAAACACTTCAACCCATCGTGTGACTACCGGCCGGAAGGCTTCTGCGCAGCACACCATCCCCGCCATCCTCGGCGTGTGCGACAACAGGAGAACAAGCAGGCCGTCGGCCGCGACGGACGGCACAAGCTGGCAGCGGCGGCACTCCTGTGCCTGGCGATGGGGGCAACGGCCGGTGGCCCGGCAGCCGCATCGACGCGTGCCGAAGCCCCCGCCCGCGCCGACGAATCCGTCGTGCTCGCGGCCGCCTCCCGGCCGGGCGGCGGTGAACCGCGTGGCGGCCCGCAGCCGAAGACCGCCCGTGCGGCGAGCAGTTCCCCGGCGGCCCCGGCGCCTACGGCGACGGACGCCGCCACCCCCGCCAGCAACACCGCCGCCGTCCGGACGGTGACGCCGTCGCACCTCACGCCCACCGCGGCTCCACAGACGGCGGCGACCGGCCAGCGGCCCCACCGGGACGGTGGCGCCCGCCTCTCGGTCGGCACGGAGGGGACCCGTCTCGACGCGACGGCAGAGCGGGGCGGCCGCTGTCCGGGCGCGTCCCTGACGGTGCGGACGCCCGGTGCCGGCCTCCGGCTCTCGGCGGGAGGGCCGTGCACCCCGCGTCCGCCCCGGCCCACTCCGCCGGCACCGACACCCTCGCCGCAACCTCCGGAGCAGAGCCCTCCCACACCGGCCCCGTCTCCCGCGCCCTCGGAACCGGCGCGTTCTCCGGCCGCAGTGCCTTTCGTCGCCCCCGAGCCGCAGGCCGCCCCCGAGGCGTCGGCGGTCCGGGCCGCCGCACGTCCGGTCCGGCCGGACCGGGCGTCCCCCCGGCCCGCGGCGACGCCCCGGCCGCTCCGTTCGCCGACGCCCTCGCGCACGGCGGTCGCCGCTCCACGCCGGCCCGCGCCGCAGCGCGAGCGACCGGACGGAAGCCTGTCGATGGTCACCCGCACGCTCCTGATCGTCACCCCGGCCGTCCTCGCGGCCGCCGCCCTGCGTCCCCGTTCGAGCGGTGGACGACAGACGGCAGCCGGAGGCACCGGCACGAGCGGCAACTGACCTCATTCCGGATCCCGGCAGTGCACGTGGTGCACCGCCGCCCCTCTCCCCTGTCCAACGCTTCGTGGAGGACCCGTGTCCGAAAGGTTCATGCTGGCGCTCAGCCTGGTCGCCGCCTGTCTGGTCGTCGTCGTTGTCGTCGTCCTCAGACGCCGGCGTGCCACGCCGGGCGATCCGGCGGAGACACCGGACGTGATCGAGTACATGACGATGATGATCGGCGTGGTGTACGCGATCGTGCTGGGCCTGGCCATCGCCGGGGTCTGGGAGGAACGCAACGCGGCGGACGAGGCCCTCGCCCAGGAGGCGCAGGCGCTGCACGAGGTGAGCGAGCGGGTGGGCGTCTACCCGGCGGCCGAACGCCAACGCGTGCGCGGCGACGTGGACGCCTACGTCCGCTACGCGGTCACCACCGAGTGGTCGCACATGGTCGAGCAGGGCGAACTCACCGAGCGGGGCACCCGCATGCTCAAGAGACTGCGCGGCGACGCGGCTTCCTTCGAACCGGCCACCATGCAGCAGGCGCAGTCCTACCAGGCCGTGATCGACCAGATCGCCGCCGCCGACACCGCACGCACCGCACGGGCGACCGGCGCCGGACCCACGATGCCGGGCGTGGTGTGGATCGGACTGTACGCGGGCGCGGTGATCTCGGTGGGGATGCTCTTCGCGCTGCAGATCCAGCGCTCCGGCAGGGAACTGATCCTGGCAGGCATCTTCAGCGCTCTGATCGCCTTCCTGCTCTTCCTGGTCTGGCACTTCGACGCGCCGTTCGCCCGCGGCCTCGAAGACCCCAAGGAAGCGTTCACGACACTGTTCCCGCGAGCGACGGGCTCCTCGGGCTGAGCGGCACCGGGCAGGCGCCGCTGCGGACGTCCGGGGCGGCCCGTCCCGCGGCCCGGGGAGACCCGTCGGCTCCCCCGGCCGCGGGACGGGTGAGATGCTGGCGGTCCCAGAGGCGAGAGATCACAAAGGAGTCCGGGTGTCCCTGCTCTTCCCCGCGCTGCACGCGGCGTCCTCGCACACGGCGCTGCGCTTCGGCGACCGAGTCCTCAGCTACCGCCGGCTGGCTGCCGTGGCCGGCGGCCTGGCCACCAGGCTGCAGACCTCGGCGCCCGTCGCGGTCTGGGCGACGCCCAGTCTGGAGACGGCGGTCGGCGTGGTCGCCGGACTGCTGGCCGGAGTGCCCGTGGTCCCGGTGAACCCGAAGAGCGGCGAGAGCGAACTGACGCACATCGTCAACGACAGCGCACCCGCCACAGTGCTGGCGGAGCCCGGTGCGGAACTCCCGGCAGCACTCGGGTCGCTGCCGCGCACGGACATCGCGGTCCCCGACGAGGCGGAGGAGGGGACCTGGGTCCTGCCCACCGAGCCCAACCCGGAGACGGCGGCACTCATCGTCTACACCTCGGGCACGACCGGGCCGCCCAAGGGCGTGGTGCTGTCGCGGCGCGCCGTGGCCAGCAATCTGGACGCGCTGACGGAAGCCTGGCAGTGGACGGAGGACGACGTGCTGGTGCACGGACTGCCGCTGTTCCACGTGCACGGGCTGATCCTCGGCGTCCTGGGGCCGCTGCGCCGCGGGGGCGCACTGCGCCATCTGGGGGCCTTCAGCACCCGGGGAGTGGCGCGGGAGCTGGCGGGCGGCGGCACGATGCTGTTCGGCGTCCCGACCATGTACCACCGGCTCGCCGACGCCTGTGAGAGCGATCCGGACCTGGTGCGCGCGCTGGCCGGAGCGCGGCTGCTGGTGTCGGGTTCGGCGGCGCTGCCGCTGCACGACCACGACCGGCTCACCGCCGTGACGGGCAAGCGGGTGATCGAGCGGTACGGCATGACGGAAACGCTGATGAACACCAGCGTGCGGCCCTCTGGGAGCTCCCGTACGGGTTCCGTCGGCCTGCCGCTGCGCGACGTGGACCTCCGGCTGGTGGACGACACGGGACAGCGCCTTCCCGCGGAGGACACCGAGACGGTGGGTGAGGTCCAGGTGCGCGGGCCGAACCTGTTCACCGAGTACCTCAACCGCCCCGACGCGACGGCCGAGGCATTCGACGGCGGCTGGTTCCGCACCGGCGACATGGCGACGCGGGACGCGGACGGGTCGGTGCGCCTCGTCGGCCGCAAAGCCACCGACATGATCAAGAGCGGCGGCTTCCGGATCGGCGCGGGCGAGATCGAGAACGTGCTCCTCGGCCATCCGGCCGTCGCGGAGGCCGCCGTCACCGGCGAGCCGGACGACGACCTGGGCGAGCGCGTCGTCGCCTGGATCGTGCCGGTGACGCCACAGCAGCCGCCGTCGGCGGAGGAGCTGACCGAACTGGTCGCCGGCCGGCTCGCGCCGCACAAACGTCCGCGCAGCGTGCGCTTCCTGGAGGCGCTGCCGCGCAACGACATGGGAAAGGTGCTCAAGCGGGAACTGCCCGGGCAGCAACGCTGACGGCCCACCGCGACCCGTGGTCCGCGACCGCCCCTCCTCCGACCGGTTGCCGGGCCGCGATGCACGTCGCTCGCGCGGGTCCCCGGCCTGCTCTGTCAGCTCGGGGCCCCGCAGTCAGGCAGGCCCCCGCCGCAGCTCCGCGGCATCGGCCAGCCGGCGGTAGGAACGGAGGCGGTCGTCGGGGTCGTGGGTGTTGAGCGTCAGCAGAAGTTCGTCGGCACCCGTGCGCTCCACGAGTCCGGCCAACGCGTCGGCGACCTCCTCCGGGGTGCCGCGCAGCTGGGTCTGCCGGGCCTCGTCGAAGGCGGCGCGCTCCTTCGGGCCCATCGTGCGGCCGAGCACGTCCTGGGGCGGAACGAGCGGGGTGAAGGTGCCACGAGTGCGGGACAGCGCCGTCGACCACGCCTCGGGGACCTGCAGCTCCTCCGCCTCCGCGCGGGTGTCGGCGGCGGCCGCGTTCACCGCGACGACGACGTGGGGCGCGGTCCCGTCCCGGACGGCTCCGCCCGCCCCGGTTTCCGGAGCGCCAAGGCCGGTGCGCGGCCGGAAGGCCGCCCGGTAGGCCCGTATCGCCTCCCGCGTCCGCTGTTCGTCGCGGGAGGTCCCGATCACCAGCGGCAGTCCGTGCTCGGCCGCCACCGCGGCACCCGAGCCGACGGCCAGGACGAACGGCGGTACGCGCAGTCCCTCCGCGGGCCGGGCACGTACCGGGCCGGTGCCCTCGAAGTAGCCGAGGAGTTCCGATATCTGCGCCCCGAAGTCCTCGGCGGCGTCCTTGCCGACGCGCAGTGCCTTGCGGACGCCGTCGGTGAATCCGACGGAGCGCCCCAGCCCCATGTCGATGCGGCCGGGATGGAGCGACTCCAGCACCCCGAACTGCTCGGCCACCACCAGCGGCCGGTGGTTGGGGAGCATCACCCCTCCGGTGCCGACCCGGATCCGGGAGGTGGCGGAGGCCACCGCGGCGGCCAGGACCGTCGGCGCGGAGCCCGCGATGCCGGGGACGGCGTGGTGCTCGGAGACCCAGAAGCGCAGGAATCCCAGCGCTTCCGCCTGCTGTGCGAAACGCACCGTCTCACGCAGCGCACCGCCGGGGTGCTCACCCTCCCGGGTGAGGGAGCGGTCGAGGACGGAGAGGGGTACCGGGATCCGGGGCGATGGAGTCACCTCCGCTACAACACCTGTCGGCGGTACGGATTCCCGATGCTCCTGCGAGGGCGGGCTACCGGTCGGCCGGGGACTCCTCCAGCAGTCCGGCGTCGTGCACGAGGAGAGCGAGCTGGACGCGGTTGTTGAGGTCGAGTTTGGTCAGGATGCGGGAGACGTGTGTCTTGACCGTGGGCACGCTCATGTAGAGGGACGCCGCGATCCGGGCGTTGGCCAGTCCGCGGCCGACGCCGAGCGCCACCTCGCTCTCCCGCTCGCCGAGCCGGGCGAGGGCGTCCTTGGCGCGGGAGCGGCGGGTCTCCCGGACCGCTGGGGTGACGTGCTGGATGAGCTGGCGGGTGACCGCGGGAGAGAGCACGGGCTCCCCGGAGGCGACCCTGCGCACCGCGGCCAGGATGTCGGCGGGTGGGGTGTCCTTGAGCAGGAAGCCCGCGGCTCCGGCACGCAGGGCGCGGAGCACCTGGGCATCGGCGTGGAAGGTGGTCAGGACGACGACCTCGGGCGGTTCGTCGCGAGCCCGGAGCAGCTCGGTTGCGGTGAGCCCGTCCATGGCCGGCATCCGGATGTCCATCAGGACCACATGCGGACGGTGCTCGTCGACCAGTCCGAGCACCTGGCTGCCGTCCGCGGCCTCCCCCACGATCTCGACGCCCTGGGTGCCGCCCAGCATCAGCCGGAGCCCGGCCCGTACGAGAGCGTCGTCGTCGACAAGGAGCACGCGGATGGTCATGCACATACCGTAGCCAGCCGCCACCCGGCCTCCACCCCCGCCCTGCGGAGGCCACGGCCGACAGCGAACGGGCCGGGTGCGCTCACGCGCGGGCGCCCGCATCGTCGCCGACCGGTGCGTCCCAGTCGATGCGGTAGTCCAGCAGCCAGTCGCTGCCGGAGTCGTCGTCGCGCCGCGCGCGGGGCCGGGTCTCCGCGGGGCGCGGGACGACCCGGTCGTTCAACCGGGCGCTGCGTTCGACGACGGCCTCGACCCGGTTCCGGCGCAGCGACTCGAAGCGGATGAACGCCTCGGACACCCCGGGGAGGTCGCGGAGGCACTTGGCGAGAACGACGCTGTCCTCGATCGCCATGGACGCGCCTTGCGCCGCGTTGGGCGCCGCCGCGTGTGCCGCGTCTCCGAGCACGACCATGGAAGCGCGGTGCCAGACCGGGGTGCGGGCCATGTCGTAGGCGTTGGTGGCGACGATGCCCCCACTGCCCCGGACGATCTCGGCGGCCGGCGAGGCGTCTTCGGAGAAGAGCGAGACGACGTGGTCCCGCCAGCGCGCCGACTCCGCGGGTGTCCCGGTGGCCAGTTCCTCCCGGTCGCGCTCGCCGCCGGGGGTGTTGGCGAACCACCACACCTCGCCGTCGGGCGCCGCGGTGCAGCCGAGGAACGCGCGCCGCCCCTGGATCATCCGGTAGGTGCCGGGAGGCGGCGCTGCTTCCGGAGGAACCTCGGGTGTGTAGCCGCACACGGTGATCTGCCCGGTGTGGCGCGGCGCGGGCGCGCCGGGGTCGATGAGCGTGCGGGTGACGGAGTGGAGACCGTCGGCCCCGATGAGCAGGTCCCCTTCGGCGCACGAGCCGTCGTCGAAGCGGGCGGTGACCCGCCCGTCCGGAGCCGTGTCGGCGGAGACGAGACGCTTGCCGTGCTCGATGCTGACACTCCGGCGGATCGCCTCATCGTGAAGCGCGCGGTGGAGAGTCGCGCGCCGTAGCGTGCGCGGACCGAGAGCGCCGGTGGTGCCGGTGCCCCCGGCGACCGGCCGCACGCCCACGCTGTCCCCGGTGTGCGCGAGCATCTCCACCCGTTCTGCGGGAAAGGAGACGTCCAGCACGGCCCGGTGGGCGTCGACGGTGCGCAGGGCCTCCAGGCCGTTGTGGAAGAGCACGAGGAAGGCACCGGCATCATCGGCGCCGGACGGGTACGCCTCGTGCACGGTCGAGCTGATCCCCGCCCTGTGCAGGGACATCGCCGTCATGGCTCCGGCGATACCGCCGCCGATGATGAGCGCGTGCCGCTGCCTCATGGCACCTCCAGTCGCTGAGTGTTCCGTTCGCTGCCGCTCTCCCCTACTGACCGCCCGCGAGGGCCGGTGGTTGCGCACCGGCTCCCTCGGATGCCGCCCGGGTCGCTCGCCTCCCCGGCGGAAATGACCGCAGGCGGACGGAGCCCGCGTACGGCGGCAGCCGGAGGCCTCCGCCCCGGCCGCGCGGCGTCCCCTGTCCGGACCCCGGCGCCGCGCCTCCGGTCACCGGCCCAGGGCAGCCGCCAGATAGGGCGCGGTGGCACTGGTGCGGGAGGCGGCGACCTCCTCAGGGGTTCCGGCGGCGACGATCCGCCCTCCCCGGTCACCACCGCCCGGACCCAGGTCGATGACCCAGTCGGCGCCGGAGACCACCGCCGGATCGTGTTCGACGACGATGACCGTGTGGCCGGCCCGGACCAGTCCGTGGAGCTGCCCCAGCAGCACCTCCGTGTCGGCCGGGTGCAGCCCGGTGGTGGGCTCGTCCAGGAGGTAGAGCGTGTGCCCGCGGCGGCCGCGCTGGAGTTCGGCGGCGAGCTTGATGCGCTGGGCCTCGCCCCCCGACAGCTCCGTCGCCGGCTGCCCCAGCCGCAGATACCCCAGGCCGACACGTTGCAGTGCGTCCAGCCCGCGCCGTGCGGCCGGGACATCCGCGAGGAACTCCGCAGCACCGTCGACCGTCATGCCCAGGACGTCCGCGACGGTCGCCCCCCGGTAGGTGATCTCCAGCGTCCGAGGGTTGTAGCGCGCCCCATGGCAGTCCGTGCACGGTGCGTAGCTGCCGGGCAGGAAGAGGAGCTCCACCGCGATGTACCCCTCGCCCTGGCAGGTCGGGCAGCGGCCCTCGGCGACGTTGAACGAGAACCGTCCGGCTCCGTACCCCCGGGCCCTGGCTTCGTCCGTGGCGGCGAAGACCTTGCGCACCGCGTCGAAGAGGCCCGTGTAGGTCGCCAGATTGGAGCGCGGCGTGCGCCCGATGGGCTTCTGGTCGACGCGCACCAGGCGGTTCACGGCCTCCACTCCCCGGACCTCCGTGACCACGGTGCCGCGGCCCCCGCGCGGGAACTGGTCCGCCTCCGGCTCCGCATCGTCCGTGCCGGAACCTGCTGCCGGACCCCGCTGCTCCGCGGGGGCCGTCCCGGTGCCGGTGTGCGCGGCGACGACGTCGGCCAGGACCTGGGTGACCAGCGTGGACTTACCCGACCCGGAGACCCCTGTGACAGCGGTGAAGACACCGAGCGGGAACGCCACGTCCAGCCCCCGCAGGTTGTGCCGCCTCACCCCGGAGAGCGACAGCGTGCGCTCCGGCCGACGTGGTGGGACCGGTCCCCGCGCCCGGGCTCCGCGGCCGGTACGGCCGGACTGCGGTGCCCCGGAGGCGCGGGACTCCACACTGTCGCCTTGCGTCGTAGGGGATACGCCCGCCCCGGAGGCGCCGGGGGCTTCCGGGGGAAAGAGGTGGGTGCGCGTGACGGAGCGCTCCGACTGCGCCAGGCCGGGCACTGGGCCGCTGTAGAGCACCTCTCCTCCGTGCTCGCCCGCAGCGGGGCCGACGTCCACGACCCAGTCGGCCCGCCGGACCACGGCCATCTCGTGCTCGACCACGAACAGCGAGTTCCCCGCCTCCCGGAGCCTGTCCAGAACCCTCAGCAGTGCCTCGGTGTCGGCGGGGTGCAACCCGGCCGACGGTTCGTCCAGAACGTAGACCACGCCGAAGAGACCGGACCGCAACTGGGTCGCCAGCCGGAGCCGCTGCAACTCCCCCGCCGAGAGGGTGGGGGTGGGCCGGTCGGTGCTGAGATAGCCCAGGCCCAGCTCCACGAGCACGTCGATGCGGGAGAGGAGGTCGGTGGAGAGGGTTTCGGCGACGCTCTGCCGAATGCCTTCTTCGGGGGCCCCTCCCCCCTCCCCTCCCCCCGTTGCGGCTCGCAGCACCCCGGCGAGCCCCTCCAGCGGCAGGGCCGCCAGCTCGGCGATGTCCCGGCCCGCGAACGTCACGGCGAGCGCCTCCGGGCGCAGCCGGCGACCGCCGCAGACCGGGCAGTCGGCGCTGACCAGGAACCGCCGCACACGCTCCCGCAGGGTGGCGCTCTTCGTCTCCGCGAAGGTGTGCAGCACATAGCGCTTCGCGCTCTGATAGGTGCCTTGGTAGGGCCGCTGGATACGGCCCGCCTCCCGCACCGGGTGAACGGTGACGACGGGCTGCTCGTCCGTGAACAGCAGCCACTCGCGCTGTTCGGACGGCAGCTCCCGCCACGGACGGTCGATGTCGTAGCCGAGTGCTGCGGTCACGTCGCGCAGGTTCTTGCCCAGCCAGGCTCCCGGCCACGCCGCGACCGCCCCCTCCCGGACACTGAGCGACGGGTCCGGGACCAGCGACTCCTCGGTGACCCGGTGCACCACGCCCAGCCCGTGGCACTCCGGGCAGGCGCCTGCTGCCGTGTTGGGCGAGAAGGCATCCGAATCCAGCCGCTCGGCTCCTTCCGGATACTGCCCGGCCCGCGAGAAGAGCATCCGCAGCGAGTTCGACAGCGTGGTCACCGTACCGACCGACGAGCGGCCCGTGGGCGTGGAGCGCCGCTGCTCCAGCGCCACCGCGGGCGGCAGCCCGGTGATCTCCTGGACCCGCGGTGCTCCGACCTGGTGGATCAGCCGCCGCGCATAGGGGGCGACCGACTCGAAGTAGCGGCGCTGTGCTTCCGCGTAGAGCGTGCCGAAGGCCAGCGAGGACTTGCCCGAACCCGAGACACCGGTGAAGACGACCAGCGCATCCCGCGGAATGTCCACATCCACGCCACGCAGATTGTGCTCGCGCGCGTCGCGCACCCGTACGTAACCGTCGTCGCTCATCCTTCCATGATCGGACATGCCGTCGAGCACCAGCGGCAGCGGCCCTGCCCCGGGAGCGGCCACGGTGCGTGAAGGGCGCGCCGGGGTGGTACCCATGGCCGCCATGGAGTGGTTCACGCCGTGGTTCCCGGCGCCCGGATACGGGCTGAGCCGGCTGGTTCTCCAACGTGCGCTGGCAGGGGTCTACCTCGTCGCCTTCCTCTCGGCGGCACTGCAGTTCCGGGCCCTGCTGGGCGAGCGCGGTCTGATGCCCGCCGCGGCGTTCACGCGGCGGGTACCGTTCCGGGCCTCCCCCAGCCTCTTCCACTGGCGGTGCGGCGACCGCTTCACCGGGGCATGCGCCTGGGCGGGTGTCGCGCTGGCTGCCGCGGTGGTGGGGGGCGCCGCGGATGCCGTGCCCCTGTGGGCCGCGATGGTGATGTGGGCACTGCTGTGGTTCCTCTATCTCTCGTTCGTGAACGTCGGTCAGGTCTTCTACGGCTTCGGCTGGGAGTCACTGCTGCTGGAGAGCGGGTTCCTCGCGATCTTCCTGGGCAATGCGCAGACCTCACCGCCCGTGCTGACCGTGTGGCTGATGCGCTGGCTGCTCTTCCGGGTGGAGTTCGGCGCGGGGCTGATCAAGTGGCGCGGCGATGCCTGCTGGCGCAACCTGACCTGCCTCTACTACCACCACGAGACCCAGCCGATGCCCGGGCCCCTGAGCTGGTTCTTCCACCACCTCCCGCGGCGGATGCACCGGATGGAGGTGGCCGCCAACCATGTGGCCCAGCTCATCGTGCCCTTCGGCCTGTTCTTTCCGCAGCCGGTCGCCACCGTCGCGGCCGGGCTGATCATCGTCACGCAGTTGTGGCTCGTGCTGTCAGGCAACTTCTCCTGGCTGAATTGGCTGACGATCGTTCTGGCACTCTCCGCTGTCGACCCCTCTCCCGCAACGGGCGCCTCCTCCTACGGTCATACTCCGCTGTGGTTCGCCGTCATGGTGTGCCTCGCAACAGTGCTGATCGTCGTGCTGAGTTGGTGGCCCGCACGCAATCTGCTCAGCCGGACCCAGCAGATGAACCGCTCCTTCAACTCCCTCCACCTGGTGAACACCTACGGTGCGTTCGGCAGTGTGACCCGTGTCCGGCACGAGATCGTCCTCGAGGGCACGGACGAGGAGCAGATCACGCCGGAGACCGCGTGGCACGAGTACGAGTTCAAGGGCAAACCGGGAAACGTGCGCCGGCTGCCGCGGCAGTTCGCGCCGTACCATCTCCGTCTGGACTGGCAGATGTGGTTCGCCGCGTTGTCCCCGGCCTACACCCGCGGCTGGTTCGAGCCGTTCGTCTCCCGGCTGCTGGAGAACGACCCGGCCACCCTGCGGTTGCTGCACACCAACCCGTTCCCCCAGCAGCCACCCACTCATGTACGCGCGCTGCTGTACCGCTACCACTTCACGACACGGGAGCAGCGGCGGGCGACGGGAGCCTGGTGGCACCGGTCCTTCGAGCGCGAGTTCCTGCCGCCGGTCGCGCTCACAGGGCGTCCGGGTGGGCGCCGTCGCTGGTGACCGCGGCCGCTGACCACGGCTGGGTTCGCTGGTACGGCTGGCGGGCGCGCAGCGGCCGGCTGTTCTCGCCCGCATGCGCGTTTCGCCTGTGCGTGGAGGTGGATCCCTCATCGCCGTCCTCGCTCTCGATCCGTTGTCCCGGTACGAGGGACCGTCTCGCCCCGGTGGAAGGAGTCTGCCCCCGGTCGCCACGCTCGTGGGCAGCCATCGCATTTCCGGTGGACAACTGACCGGTTGTGCATAATCCCGCCACCCACATGGGCGACAAGGTCGAGCGGAACGCGGGACGGGGCGAACAGCACTCAGCGCGACGGGACCCGGGCCACCTCGGGCGAGTCCGACTCGAGCGGCACGGACCAGGACCGCACGAGCCCCAGTTGTGCCGCCTGCCGGGGCAGCACCGCATCCAGCGCCCAGTCCGCCAGCACCCGGATCCGGTTCCCCGGCATGGCAGCGAGGTGGTACCCACGGGTCACCAGATTGGCGAGCGGCCCCGAGAGCGGCACCCGGAGCGGGTTCGCTGCGGCCTTGACCCCGCCCAGGTCCACCATGAATCCGAGGTCGTGGTGTTTGTAGGGGCGCGGCTCCCCGTGCCCGAGTGAGGCGGCGAGGTTGCGGCCCGCGACCTTCCCCTGCCGCACCGCGTGCTGCGCCGTCATCGGAGTGATCTCCCCCGGCCGGGTCAGGTCCGGTACAGCGGCCGCGTCGCCGCAGGCCATGACCTCGGGCCTGTCCGGCACCCGCAGGTACTCGTCGACCACGATGCGCCCCTGCCGGGTCTCCAGCCCGAGATCCTTCACGACGGGGTCGGGCCGCATTCCCACACACCAGATCAGCGAGTGGGTCGCTACGAACTCGCCGTTGTCCAGCACCACCCCCTCGCTCGTCGCCTCCTGGACGGAGGTTCCGGCCCGCACCTCGACCCCCCGCTTGCGCAGCACTTCGTCCGCGGTCCCGGAAAGACGGTGATCCAGTTCGGGCAGCACGCGAGGCGCGACGTCGAGCAGCATCCAGCGGGTCCGCACCTCCCCCGTACTCCGAGTGCCCGCCGGTCCGCGCCCGTCCGTCCCCTGCCGGCTGTGCTGCCTGGCCAGCGATTCGGCGAACATCTGGCCGTGCGCCGCGACCTCTGTGCCGGTGTATCCCGCGCCGACGACCACGAAGGTGCGGCGCGCCGTTGCTTCCTCCGCGTCCTCGGCAGTGGCCGCCAGCGCGATCTGCCTGTTGATGTGATCACGGAGGTAGAGAGCCTCCGGCATGCCGCGGAAGCCGTGCGCGTGCTCGGCGACCCCGGGGATCGGCAGCAGTTTGTTGACGCTGCCGACTGTCAGCAGCAGCCGGTCGTAGCAGAGCTCGCCCGACCGGCCTTCGGGGTCCATGTAGCGGAGGCGGCGCCCGTCGAGGTCGACGCCGTCGACCTCGCCCAGCACGAGCCGCACCCGTGGCAGCGTGCCGGCGAGCGAGACCGAGACCCGCCGCGGTTCCAGGACGCCCGACGCGACCTCCGGCAGCAGCGGCAGATAGAGAAAGTAGTCGTTGGGGTTGACCAGCACGATCTCCGCTTCGTCACGGAGCGTGCGGGACAATGTACGCGCTGCCCTGTAGCCGGCGAATCCAGCTCCGACGATCACAATGCGGGACCGGCTCACAACCGGACCTCCTCTCAGAACCGGACCGGGGCAGGTTCCGTGCCCGCCCCAGCCGTCTGCCGCGGATCCGTCGGGTTTCCTGCCGGCTCTCCCACCAAACGCGTTCCGTGGGGGATCGGACGCAGCGGGCAGCCACCGGTCACGGGTCCGCACACTGCCCGCCCTGGAGGGACGACTGCCCACGCGTGATCGACCGACCGTGTCGGCACCGGGAGGGGGTGAGCGAGCACCCCTTGAAGTGCTGTATTGTTCTTTGTGCGCGAGCGGCGAGGGAAAAGCCCCGAGCCGAGCGAGCACCGGGACGTGGCGCAGTTTGGTAGCGCACTTGACTGGGGGTCAAGGGGTCGTGGGTTCAAATCCCGCCGTCCCGACTGCGAAGATCGCAGATCGGAAGCCGTTCCAGCATGTGCTGGGACGGCTTCTTCCGTACGTGCGTTTGCTCCCATGATGGGAGCCCTCTGGGAGCACTCGCGCTCCCACGCTCCCAGCCGGCAGCAGTGCCCGTTTTCTCCGTCCCACTCGGGTCGAGGCTGTGCGCGGTACACCACTGCTGCACGCCGTCGTCAACAGCGTGGCATCAGCCGCTACCCCGCGGAGGGACGGGTATTCCCGGATAGGGGGCACAAGAGCCCCTTGACCGCACAGGAGGGCAGGGCCGACCTCTACGGGCCTTGCGTCTGACACATTTCCCGCCCTCCGTCGCACGGGCGAGGGTCTTTGCCCAGGCCACCGCGACAGTGCTGGTCAGCCCGTGATGCAATCCCGTGCCTGGGTGGGGCGGATGACACTTGAGCACAGGTGGGAGCGTATCCGCGAGAGCGGGAGCAGTTGTGGGGCGCGGTAGCACCCTACAGAGAGCCCTTCCAACGGGGCCGATGCATGGGAGTCGGATCCGGACGGGACGGAGAGCTGACAGACGGCCGAGCGGGAAGAGCTGTCCCTGCTGTAGAGGTTGGCCGCCGAGCAGGACGAAGCGGTTCAGGTGCTGCGAAAGGGCGCCGTTCCTCTTCACGAGGGAGAGCAACCGATGAGCGCGGTGTACGCGTTCATCGAGGCGGAGAAGACCACTGCATCGCTCTCGTGCATCAACTATTGAAAGAGGCCCGCTTACCCCTTGAATACCTGGCGGGCCGATAAGACCCGGAGGACCACGCAGGCCAGGCAGGTCGGCGGAGCAGCCGTTGACCAGTTCGGCCACGAGGTGGCGCAGGGCGGCAAGAGAGCCATCTGCGGCCTGGTAGAGCTGGACCGCGACGCCGGTGTCGGGGGGGCGGGAAGGCCGTGCGGCAGTGAGCGACTCTGTCGGGGATCTTGGGGTTCTCGGGACGAGGCTGTTGGCTCTTGGAACACTTCGGACGGTCCTGCGCAGTTCCGCCGCAGTTCCGTCTTTCTGAGATGATCAGTGTCTGTTCGTCCCCGGTCCGGTGCGGTAGTTCCGGAGCTGACTGCCCAGATGGCCCGGGCCAGCAACCCTCGCGGCACCACGGCGATGTGGGCGCGTGACCGCCTCGATGGGCTCTGGGACGACAGGGACTTCGCTTCCTGGTACCCGCGCGATGGCCGCCCAGGACTCTCGCCGGCCCAGCTGGCCATGCAACTGGTACCGGATCTCGTAGCACCTCGCGAAGCTTTGCCTTGCTGCGATCTTGCGTTCAGCCTCTGACATCCCACGATCGAGAATGATGAGTAGAAGCTCGCTGCGCACCTGGGACAGCACCCCGAGGTATGCGCCGTACAGCTCTCGTTTGCTTTGCCTCCACTCCGCCACGGCTTCGCGCCGATCCTTGCGGACTTCAACTAGCAGAGCGGATCCGGTAGCGATCGCGGCACCAAGGAGAGTGGCCAGGAGCGGTGTCCAATCCATGTTGGCAAGGTAGGAGAGCCGCAGCCCACGTGGACAGAGTGCGTGCGGCTCCACGCCGGCGGGTCGACCGCAATGCAAACACAGCTTTAGGAGAGAGGGCGGAGGATCACGCTGCTCACCTGGGCCCTCGGTACCCGGTGATGTGACTGGCAACTGGACCGTAGAGACCCCTCGTTGACCGTGGCTGACCCCTGTATCTGGCACGGTTGTGGCACGAATCTCAGCCGATGACAGTCAGCCGCGACGGCGGGTGCGTCGCCCGATCAGGCGCGCGTATGCCTCGCTGCACCCCCACCCGCCTCGCCACGCTACTTGCCTGTGCTGGTCGGCCGCGCGGAGGGCCGGCCCCTGTCGGGGATGCCCGTACTGCTACGCGAAATAGCAGTCCAACAGGACCCGTCGCCGCATGCGCTCGGCGAGACTGTCTGGGTGATCGAAGTCGCATGGGCTGCTCTGGGCAGGGTCCTTGAAGTGGTCGCATTCCTGGTCAGCTTGTTTCTAGTGCTCGCAGTGGCGGGCGTGACCATATGGGGGTATCGGAGATGGTCGACCCACGTGACGTGTTGCGGGTCCGGTGGTTCCTGCAACGGGTGCTTGCCCTGGCCGAACTCGTCGGATGGGCTTTGCTCGCCGCGGGCGTGTGGGTGTACCGACACACCCTGGGTCGTGTAGTGAGCGCCTATATCCGGTGGAGCAGGCGCAGGGTTGCGGAGCATCTGGCGTGGGCGAGAATGCCTTTTGGCCGTGATGCTCACAGGCTGTTTCCTGTCGGCCCACAGGTGCGCGCTGCGTTGCGCTCGTGGCATCAGGTAGGGCCGCTGGCTGCGGTCGCGTACTTCGTCAAGGCGTTCATCCTGTTGCAGACCCTGCTTAATCTGGGGCGCATCGTCAATGCCGTCACCAGGTGGTCGTCTCGTGTGTGGGCGGAGAGCGAAAGAGCTCCCGTTGTGTGGTGGGCGCCCGGCGGCGGCCTGTGGGGTCAGGCCCGGCAGGTTGAATGGACCGGCGAGCAACCAGGCATCGATGTGACGGTAGTGACGACTTTCCGGGCGTTCGGTGAGTCGATCTGGAGGAAGGCCACCCAATATCTTCCAGCACTCGGTGCCCCGGAAGGCCGCCCCGCCGAGGCGGCTACTGCGGTGTTCGGACTCGTTCTGACTGTCGCGCTTCTCCTTGCGCTACGAGCCGTGCTGGGACTTCTCGGCCGACGCGGGCCGACCAGGGCAGACAGCAAGCACGGTCCAGGCTTTGCCGCCCCTCATCCTCGCGGATGGTGGCTGCGGTCGCTGCTGAGCCTGCGTCCGGGGGCGGCCAAGCGCACCCGGCCTGTCGTGGTCCTGATCGACTGTGTTGGCCGCGTGGGGGCGGCGCGGCACTACTACCAGACCATCACGCAGCCTCATAGCGCTATCTATGCTGCGCGCGTGGACCTCTCCAGGGTTGAGCGGGTGGTGTGGTCGGCTTGGAAGGTTCGGCACCGCCAGGTGCCCGGTCCGCGTCGGCGCGAGTATCGGAAGCATGCGGCCGACGTAGTAGGGGCGATCCGACGGCTAGAGGCACGACAGGACATCGACGCAGACACAGGCCAGGTTTTCGAGGAAATGGCGCGCTTGCTGGTGATGATCACTGAACGGTACGCACAGGGCCGCACACTCGCCCTGCTCGATCCCAAAGATTTGAAGGACGCAGAGCCCGCCGTCAATCGGGAATGGGTACGGCTGATCATCCTTGGTGTTGTGATGACCGGTGCCGCCATTGCAGCGGGCCTGTCGGAGCTCTCGGCCGCCGGATCTACTCAAATCGTTGCCGTGGTCGGCGCCGTCGCCTGGGTGCTTTTGTACGGTGATCGGCTCGCCCCGGGCGATGTACTCGATGTGATGCGTGGCCAAAGCCGCAAGTGACCTTATGAGACCGACGCGGACCTAACGAGCTCGTGCATGGTTGGCGGTGGCGCGTCGAGACCGTGATCGTTGATCATGGTTGGCGTGGTGGGGAACCGGGCACGTGCAGCAATCATTGGTAGCCAACGAATCACAGGGCTCAAGCCTGAGGTGATCGCTGAACTCGTCGCGGAGATCGGCCCGTTGTGGCACGAGCGACACCAGGCGGTACTCACCGCACGTCCTCGACGCAGGGCAGTGGGCGCCGGCGCCAAGCACAAGCTGGTCTTCGTCGACCGGCTCTTGGCCACGCTCGTGCATCTGCGGCACGGCGCCACACACGACCTGCTGGCCTGCTGGTTCGGTGTCGACCGCTCCACCATCACGCGTGCGATCAGGGAAGTGCGACCGTTGCTCGCTGAGCGAGGCTGCACCGTCGCGCCCGGCCAACGGCTGCGCACCCTCGCCGAGGTCATCGACTACCTCGGCGCTGACGGGCACATTGGGATCATCGACGGAACCGAGGTCCGAGTGCGCCGTCCAGCGGCCGGACGCAAGGACCGGGAGAAGTACATCTCGGGGAAGAACAAGCAGAACGCCGTGAAGTCGATGGTGCTCACGGATGCCGACGGGCGCTTGATGTTCTGCAGCCCGGCTGAGCCGGCCAGCGTCGCGGACATCACGCACGCCAGGAAGTTGGGCCTGGTCAAGCTGCTGGCCGACGGGCCTGCCCTGGAGATCCTGGCCGATGCCGGATATCAGGGACTGGGCGCCCAGACCAGCGGGCGCGTGGTGACGCCACCCCATCGCAAGTTCAAGAAGAACCCGCCCGAGTGGTACGAGGAGATGCACGAACGGCAGCGCAAAGCGCACTCCTCACGACGCATCCGTGTCGAACACGGCATCGGGCATATGAAGAACTGGCGGTCCCTCGCCCGGCACCACGGCCGCCGCGAGCACATGAGCGACATCATCCAAGCCGTCGCCGGACTGCTCTCCCACCAACAGACCGCCACGATGTCCAGCTGTATGCGAACGTGAACGCAAAGGCCGATCCGTGGCCCTCGACTCGCCATCGCCAACCATGCACGAGCTCGTTAGGGACACATCAACAACCTTGCAGGGCCGGCCGCTGAGGACCACCCAGCTGCCCCTACGCACTTCGCGTGCTTGCACCGTCTCCGGAACGTCGACCGCTAGGTTGGGGTCCCAGTCCGTGTCACTCATGAATCCTCCTGTGAAAGGGCCTTACTTCACACATTCACGCACGGTACTTGATTACCAGGAAGCTTTTTCGGCTCACGCGGGCCGGAGCCTCGCAGACGAGCCCGGCGGCACGGACGGCGCCCCCAGCACTTCGGCCGTCTGCGCCTCACTGAGATCCGCGCAGCACTGTGCTGGCGGTGGAGCCGGCCACGCCCGGCGCCCCGGCCCGACAGCGACGCGGTGTACCGGGCAGGAACGCAGGGCACCGCTCACCGGCACATAGAGGAAGTCGATCCCTCCCACGTATGCCACCTCCACGTCGAGATCCCCGACGCGTACGTGAGCGGCTCGGTGGAGGGGCGACGGTGCGGTTGCATACGCCGTCGGAGCCACAACCAGAAGCACCTGCCTCACGCCCCGAGTGCACCGCAGGGCTGTCTCTCTTCCGCCCCTACAGCACTTGCGGGGATCACCCCGCCCCATGCCAGCACCATGAAGAACACGAGTGTTGGCCACATGATCGCCCGGGCAGGTCCTAGGCCTGGCTGCTGACCGCAGACGGCTCGATCACCAATGGGGAGATCCCCGTACCGCCATGCGGCACCCTCCTGGCCCGTGTCTTCGTGGTCGCGCTACGCAGGTACCGCTGGAACAGCATCATCATGGCCGTGGACATGTTGACCGCGACGAGTGGCTGAGGGGTCCGCCGGCAGCCTCCTGATCGATCGAGGAGGACCCTTCTCAGTCGTCGATCGGTGTGGTCCAAGGGCCGTAGTGGGGTGCGGCAGCAGCCGGTCAACAGTCACCAACGACAACCGACATCGCCTCCCCTACCGACTGCAGCGCTTCTCCTGCACGGCATTTCGGGCAACATTCTCGACGAAACGCCGAATTGCTCTGCGACGCTCCTCGACTTCCGACGGATAGTGGGTGTCATTGTCGCCGAACTCAAATCGCAGTACGAGATGCTGCTTCTTGTTTACTTCACATTCAGCCGTGACCATGGCCGCGCTGTCGGCGATGGCCCCCCTTCCCTCTACCGGGAGGTGATGCAAGGGCTGGACGTGCTCCCGCCGGACGCCTTCGAGGACTCTCACGGGGTCGAACCGCTGGTTCGTGGAACTTTTGCCGAAAGTCACTGCACTGTATCCATCCACGTCCACAGTGCATCCCGTGTCGGTCGTCGGCAGGGCATGGCCGTCTTCGGTCAGTTTCTTCCCTTCGGGCGGCAGCAGGGGACTGAGGGAACTCGGTTCGACAGGGGTTCCACAGACCGCTTTCGGAACGGCGAAGCCGCGCCCGCCGTCGGAGCAGCCGGCCGCCGCCATCAGGGCGAACGCGAGAGTCACTACCAGTGTGCTGCGCCATGGCGGGTTCTCCCACACGACAGGACTACTCTGCCCCGAGGATGCGCTCCGCGTTCTTCTCGCCGTCGTTCGCCTTTTCATCGAATCTGTACTCCAGGCTTTCCTCTGAGCCCCACTCGTCGTCATTCTGCGCAAAGTCACTGTTTCCGTTCACTTCGTACCACAGATGTCCGAGTTCTTTGATCTGATTCGCGCGAGCGAAACTGACGTCCTTGTTCTTCAGTGCCCCGTCCTCGGCAATCTGAGCTTGCTCGTCCTCGGTCCACGCTTTGGAGATACCGAACGCGGCATTGGCTATGTGCCCACCGACCGGGGCGAGAGGTGGGATGGTGGAGAGTTCGGCAACCGTGAAATATCCGAAGTAGCCTTTCCAGCCGGCGGCCTTCTGATCGGCCGCGGTCGAGTCGGCAATGGCCTGTTGGCGGGCCTGCACCTCGAAGCCGAGCGTCCGCCCCACGTGATCCGCACTCAGCGAGGGGTGATCCTTCTCGGTCAGGATGTCGTTGACCATGGACTGGTTCATCGCCTGGTTGAGTGCGGCGTATCCCTCCGGCGTCCGGGAGATCTGCTTGCTGATCTCCATCAGCTTCTGCTGATCCAACGGAGTGTCCCTGCTGCCGGCGACGGCGCTCATCGTGTCGTAGGTCTCGTCACCGTGGTTGCCGAGAAGCATGGCCATGCTCTCGCGCACCTCGGGCAGCATGTCGTCCTTCTCGGCCGCGAGGCGGTCGAAGATGTTGTGGAATGCAGTGTTCTGGCCTTGGAGGTGCTCGGTGTACGTGGCGTTCGGATCGTCGGGGTTCAGTCCGCTGCCGCCCGCGTAGAGCGCGTCTCCCAGCGCCTCGGCCGCGCGGCTCTTGCCGTCCTCCAGATAAGGGTCTTCGGGCGGGTATTCCCGGTCCCTGAGGTAGTACTCGGCCGTGTCCGGGTCCTTGAACAGATCCGTCGCGAAGTCAGGGTTGTGGCTGGCGGCCTTGAGGAGGCCGGCCATCGGGTCCGAGCCGCGGCCCAGACCGGAGGGATCGAGGTCGGTGCCCTGCCAGCCGACCATGGACCACGCCTGGCCCTCGCCCCCGATCTTCTTGTCGAACGCGCGAAGTTTCTCCTCGTAGTCGTGCAGGAAGTCCTTGTCGAACTTTCCCTTCCCCATGAGGCTGCTCATGACCTGGAACCCGACCGGGTCGTGCATCGCGTGCATGTCCGGGTAGGCGATCGGTCTGCCGCCCAGTCCGATGAGATCGTGCTTCCACTTGGCCATCTCCGGGCTCTTGACCCGGGATGCGGTCGCGAGCGTCATGCCCAGGTTGTCCCGCAGCCGGACCATCTCTCTGCCGTACTCGCTCTTGGTCATGATCTCGGGGCCGTCGCCGGACATCATGCGCCAGAACTCCAGAGTCCCCTTCGGTCCCAGCTTTGTCGCCAGTCTTTCGGCGAAGACCGGGTTACTGTGCTGGAGTTCGGCCAGGTCATTGAACGAGTCAAGTTTCGTCTGATCGATCCTGTCGCCGTTCGCCGCCTGCCTGGACAGCTCCTTGGCCAGGTCGGCCGCTTTGTCGGCATCAGCTCGGCCGACGACCTTCCGGATGTCGTCATAGCTGCCGTAGTCGGCTCCGGAGAAGTCATGCGCGTCCTGCACCAGCAGGCGCAGCCCGTCGGCCAGGGCATGCTGGCTCGACGCCGCTGCCTTCAGTATCTTCTCGATGCGGGTTTCGGCGGCCCGGACCTTCTTGTCCGACAGTTTCTGCTTGGCCTCGTCGGCGTAACACATGGAGTCGGTGACCGTTCCGTCACTCGTCACGATCAGACCGTCGCTCTGAATGTCCTCGACGGCTCGACGCAGATCCGACTGGTGCTTGTGCATCCGCTGGCGAGTGAGATCCATCGCCTTGTGAATGCTCTTGGCCTCGTTCGCCGCGTCGTGGAACTCCCGGGCCACCTCGACGACGAACGGTTTGCTGACGTCTGCATTGGCGCCTGTCCAGTCGGCCGCCGCGGCCTTGCTCTCCAGCCTCACAACATCGGCACCTTCGCCTCTGCCGGTGGCGATGTCGTGGAATTCCTTCTTGATCCCCTTCCATTTGGTGATAGCCGCATCCAGTTTGTCGAACTTCAACTCGCTCAGGTCTCGGTATGAAACCACTTCCACAGCCACAGATCGATACCTCTCAGACCCCTTCGTGTCGTAGTCGTTGTGGAAATAATCCGTGATTCTGGACGCCCTGTTCATGCTGAGGACGATGTCCTCCTCGTCTCTGGCGTGGGCTTTACGCGTGAAGTCCAGGTGGTTGGAGATCAGACCGAAGCCGTTCTTCAGGGTGCTGACCTGCGTGCTCCAGCTTTCATTCACCTTCAGCAGAGCGTTGGCCGGATCGCTCAGGCCGCCCTCGTTGAGGAGGTAGATCGCAGCCCGGCGCGTCTCACCACGCGCGTCATCCGCCTTGTTCTTGACACGGCCGTGCAATTGGAAGGCGATGTTGCCGATCCCGGCCGCCTTGTGAGTCTCCCACTCGTGTTCGAATTTCGTGAATATCTCTCGTTGCATCCAGAATGTCGATGTCCGCGTGACTCAGTGCGCCGCTCCACGAGGCACGAAGGCGTTTCCCCTGCGGCCATACCCTGACAGCTGTCCGTACTGACTGCCCTCCACGCCTTACAGGACGCATCGTTGCAGCGGGATGGTTTCCCCGATGGCGCACCCGTCCGGCAGACGGTGCCGGACGGGCAAGTCACCGCACGGCAACGCGCGCGGGACCGTCTCCCTGAAGGCCTGCGCCGCAGGACGCCCGCGCCTACGGCGATGTCCTCGCGATGCCGCGTGAGTAGTGCTCCTTGAACACCTCCAGGTGCGCCCAGGTGGTCAGGCCATGTACCTCGTCGAGGGCCTTCAGCTGCTCGGTGATGTGGTGCAGGCGGGTCGTCGAGTCGGCGCCGAGGGTGATCACCAGGTCGAAGCGGCCCACGGTGCGGGCGACGAACTCCACGCCGGGGAGCGCGGCGAGGAAGGCGGTCACGTGCTCGTCGTCGCCTCCGAGGTTCAACCCGGCGCCGAGTGCGGGTCTGCCGCTGCCGGTGCCCCGGCGCACCACGGCGGCCACGTGCAGGGCACGGCTGGTGACGAGCCGGCTGACCCGGGCGCGGGCGGCGCTCGGCGACATGCCGACCCGGGCTGCCAGTTCGACGAACGGCATGCGGCCGTCGCGTTCCAGCAGTTCGATGAGCCGCAGGTCGGTTTCGTCGACGTGCACGTCGCTGCGGAGCGGCCCCTGGGGCATGAAGACCGAGGTGACGACGTCGGTGTAGAGGAGGGTGTTGACCGCTCGGACGCGGGGCTGTGCGCGGAGGTGGGCGAGCGCGTCGTACAGTTCGCGGTCGCTGGTCACACGCAGCTCCGCGACGAGATCGTAGGCACCGCTGACCGCGGAGACGAAGACGGACGCGTCCGTGGCGCACAGTGCGCCGACCACCTCGTCGGCCGGACCCGACACGGCGACGGAGACGTGGGCGAGCGTGGTGAGCCCGAGCAGCTGGGGATGTGCCACGGCGACGATCTCCACGGCTCCGGAGCCGAGCAGGGCCTGCACCCGGGCCGAGACCGCCGTGCGCGGCGCTCCCACCCGGGCGGCCAGCTCGCTGTAGCTCGCCCTGCCGTCCTGCTGGAGTGCGGCGATGAGCTGTGCGTCCAGACCGTCGCTCATGAGTGTCCGAGACCCAATCTTTACAGAGTGATTCCGTACTTCCGTGGAGACAAGTTTACGGCTCGTGCGATCCCAGGAAACCGATCAGCCGAAAATCAGCGCCGTCGAGCGACAGAAACGCTGACAAGACTGCGGTCGACAGCGCACCTGGTATTGCTGCCGAGGGTGGGCGGACCTACGGTGCCGGTCACCGGAACGCCCCCGACCCCCGTACGAGGAATCACATGCGCGCACTGCGCCACCAGGAGACATCGGTCCTGGACGCGACCGTCACCCTTTTCACCAGCGCCGCCCTGCGCACCGTCGACCCCGGTACCGAAGGGGCCGAGGCATTCCTCGTGCACGGGAACCGGTTCGCCGCCGTCGGCACCGTCGAGGAGTGCCGGGCCGAAGCCGCACGGATCGGCCGGCCGGCCGAGGAGGTGGATCTCGGCGGCTCCGTCGTGGTCCCCGGCTTCGTCGATCCGCACGCCCATCCCCTGATGTACGGCCAGATGATGAGCTGGGTGGACTGCGGGCCGGACCGGGCGGCCGACATCCCGGGCCTCATCGCGCTGCTGCGCACGGCGGCCGAATCCCTGCCGCCCGGCCGGCCGGTGCGCGGCTACGGCTACGAGCACCGCAACCTCGCCGAGCGCCGCCACCCCACCAAGGAGGAGCTGGACCGGGTCAGCACCGACCGCGAGGTGTACCTGATGAACGCCAGCGGCCACGGCGGGGTTGTCAACAGTCGCACCCTGGCCCGGCACGGCGTCACCCGGGACACACCGGACCCGGAGGGCGGCACCTTCTTCCGGGACGCGGGCGGGGAGCTGACCGGGGAGATCTCCGATGCCGCCTGCAACATCCTCACCGGTGTCGGCGGCGTCAAGGTCGGCCGGCACGGGCCGAACTTCCACCTGGAGGACGAGCCCGAGGAGCATCTGCGGCAGTTGCGCGCCGCGCAGGAGCGCTTCCTCGCGGGCGGCGTGACGACGGTCGGGGACTGCCAGGTGACCCGCCGCGAATTCGACACCTATCTTCGACTGGCCGACGGCGGAGAACTGCGCACCCGCGTGGGCATGTACCTGCTGAGCCATCTGCTGGATCACGTGCTCGAAACCGGATTGCACGGCGCCTTCGGCAACGCCCGGCTCTCCTTCGCGGGAATCAAGTTCTACGCGGACGGCACTCTGGGCGGCTGGACGGCCTACTTCCCCGACGGCTACGTCGGGGACCCCTGCCGCACCGGGCAGCTGTACCACGAACCGCGGGCGTACCGGGAACTCATCGGCAGGGCGCACGCCGTGGGGCTCCAGACGGCCACCCACGCACAGTCGCCCGACGCGATAGAGATGGTGCTCGACGCCGTCGAGGCCGCACAGGAGCGTCACCCCCGGACGGACGCACGGCACCGGATCGAGCACTGCGGGCTGCCCACCGCGGAACAGATCACGCGCATGCGCCGGTTGGGCATCCACCCGGTCAACCAGACCCAGCACTACTACAACTGGGGCGAAGGCGTCACCGAGGCGATCGGCACCCCCGGCGAGCGGTTCAACCCGCTCGGCGAGTTCCAGGCGGCCGGGGTGCCCGTGACACTCAGCTCGGACGCGCCCGTGGCCGAGCCGAAGCCGCTGGAGGCGATCCAGGCGGCGGTCACCCGCGTCACCCGGCGCGGGCACCGGCTGGGCGACGGCTCCCTGCGGATCCCGGCAGCCGACGCACTCGCCGCGCACACGCTCGGCGGCGCCCGCACCCTGGGCCGCGAACACGAACTCGGCAGCATCACCCCCGGCAAGCTGGCCGACTTCACCGTTCTGGACGCCGATCCGCTGGTCGTCGCCCCCGGTTCCATCGCCGCGATCGATGTCCTCCAGACATGGGTCGACGGCGCACTCCAGCACTCCACCACCGCCACATCGACCGAGGGGCAGCCGTGACGGAACACGCTCAAACCCGCAGAGCACGCAAGGCGGGCGTCGCCGCGTTCGTCGGCACCACCATCGAGTGGTACGACTTCTACGTCTACGCCACCGCCGCGTCCCTCGTCTTCGGCAAGATCTTCTTTCCCGAGGGGACGGACCGGCTCACCGGCATCGCCGCCGCCTTCGCCACGTACGCGGTCGGATTCTTCGCACGGCCGCTCGGCGGTGTCGTCTTCGGCCACATCGGCGACCGGTTCGGCAGGCGCAGCGCGCTGGTGATCACCCTGACCATGATGGGCGCCGCGACATTCCTCGTCGGACTGCTGCCCACCTATGCCGGCATCGGGGTGTTCGCCCCGCTCCTGCTCGTCCTCCTCCGCTTCGTGCAGGGCATCGCGGTCGGCGGCGAGTGGGGCGGCGCCGTCCTGATGGCCGTCGAGCACGCACCGGAGGGGAAGAAGACCTTCTACGGAGGCTTCGCACAACTCGGCAATCCGGCCGGAGCCCTGCTGTCCACCGGCCTGTTCAGCCTGCTGTCCACGTTCGGTGACGACGCCCTCGAGGAGTGGGCGTGGCGGGTGCCGTTCCTGCTGTCGGCGGTGCTCATCGTCATCGGCATCCTCATCCGCCTGAAGATCGAGGAGTCGCCGGTCTTCGAAGCCGAGCCGGAGCCCGCCGGGGGCCTGCCGCTGACATACGCCCTCAGGACGAACTGGAAGCCCATCCTGCTGGGCATCGGCACGCTCCCCATCGCGGTGGGCGGCTACTACCTGGTGACCACCTTCATCACCGCGTACGCCACCGATCCCTCGGTGGGACTCTCGAAGACGGTGGTGCTGAACGCGCTGAGCGTCGCGGCTGTCGTCGAGCTGATCGCGACGCTGGGAGTCGCATGGCTGGGCGACAAGGTCGGGCGGGTCCGCGTGGTCATCTGGGGGCTGGCGGCGGTGGCCGTGCTGGCCGCACCGCAGTTCCTGGTGGTCTCCTGGGACTCGACGGTGCTGATCTTCCTGGTCTTCGCCGCGATGCGGCTGGTCATGGCGGCGACATACGGCCCGGTGGCCGCGGTCCTGGCCCAGATGTTCGGGCCTCAGGCGCGCTACACCAGCATCTCGGTGACCTATCAGGTGGCCGGCGCGCTGTTCGGCGGCCTCTCACCGGTGGTGTCGACGCTGATGTTCCAGGCGACCGGCAGCATCGTCCCGGTCATCGTGCTGCTCGTCGCCATGTGCGCGCTGAGCATCGCGTGTCTGCTGAGGGCACCGCAGCACACCGACGACCCCGCGCCCGCGCGGAGCCCGGGGCCCGCTGCGTCGGCCGGCACCGGGGCAGGTCCCGGGTGACGGGGAAGTCCGACCGCTGACTCCGTGGCCGTACCGGAGAGCCAGGGACGCGGACCGGGCCGCCTGCTCGGGTGAGTCCGCCGCGTCCCCGGCCCTTCGGCACGCCGCGCATTCACGGCTTGCGGGCGACTCCGCCGTAGGCGGCGATCCGCGGCCGCTCCCCGATCTCGTTGGACTGCGGCCGCCACTCGGTGATGCGGACGAAGCCCGGAGCGACGAACTCGAACCCGTCGAAGGCGGCGCGGATCTGATCCTGGGTGCGCGGATTGTAAGGAGCCCCGCCGGTCTTCGCGTACTCCTCGCAGAGGGTCACATACGCCTGGCTGTCGACGGAGCCGTCCCACAGGACCAGGTGACTGCCGGCGGGCACCGCCTCCATGACGGTGCGCACCACCCGCAGCATGTCCTCGTGGGTGTCGGCATGGCCGAGCACGCCCATGAACATGACGGTGATCGGCTGGGTGAAGTTCAGCACGTTCCGGGCGTCGGCGACGATCTGCTCCGGGTCGTGGAAGTCGGAGTTGATGTAACTCGTGACGCCCTCGTCGGAGGTGTTGGTCAGCAACGCACGGGCGTGGGCGAGTACCAGTGGATCGTTGTCGACGTAGACGACCTTGGACTCCTGTGCCGCGCCCTGTGCGACCTCGTGCGTGTTCTGCATGGTGGGCAGTCCGGTACCGATGTCGAGGAACTGGCGGCTGCCGGCCTCGCGGGCCAGGTGGCGCACGGCACGGATGAGGAACTGGCGGGACTGGACGGCCATGGTGGAGATGTCCGGGTCGATCTCCAGACACGCCTCTCCGACGGTGCGGTCGACCTGGTAGTTGTCCTTGCCGCCCATCCAGTAGTTCCAGATCCGGGCCGAATGCGGGATGTCGCTGCGGATCGCCGGTTCCTGCGTGTTCGGCATGGGCGTTCAGCTCCTCTTGGCCTTGATGAGCGGCAGACGATCGCCGCGACCGGCGCCTGCCGCGGGCCTCCTCCAGCCCGCAGGCATCACCCGGGCACGGCCACCGCACGTTACCCCTCGGACACACCCGTCGTACTGGTATTGAATATTTTCAACGCCGGTCATTCATTCAGTTCGGATGCGGTTCTCCACGGCCGCCGGAAGAGCCCCGGGAACGGGGCGCCGACCGGGAAGGTACCCGGCCGGCGCCCCGCGGACTCACGCCGAGGCGCCGGGTGACACGGGGGCGAGGTGCCGGGCGAAGAACCGCAGCGTGCTGTCCAGTTCGAAGGCCGGGAGGTCCGCGTGCGCACCCGGGTTGGCGTGCAGGGTCTTCTCGGCCGATCCCAGGGCGTCGAACAGTGCCAGGCACTGCTCCCGTGGCACTCGCTCGTCGTCCCACTGCACCAGGAACTCGACCGGGACGGTGATCCGCGCGGCGGGTCCGGCAGTTGCCCGTGCCCCGCCCAGCCCCAGCACCGCCGCGCGCACCCGGGGTTCGGCGGCGACGAATGGAACGCCGAGTCCGCAGCCCAGCGACACCCCCCAATATCCCACCGGGCCGGAGCCGACGGACTCGAGGTCCTGGAGCGCGTCCAGAACGGAGCGCCACTCCGGGACGGTCCGGCGCGCCACCCTCGCCTGGAAGTCCGCGATCAGCGGGGCCAGTTCCTCCCCGGCCGCCACACGGGCCTGGTTCTCGGCCGCGAGCCGTTCGTACTCGTCCTCCTGCGGCCGGTCGCCATGTCCGGGAACGTCGACCGCCGCCGCCGCGAAACCGCACTCGGCCGCGAAGCGGCGCGCACGGACCGCGACTCCCGGAGCCTTCTTGTGCTGACCGCCGCCGTGTCCCATCAGGACGAGGGGGCGGGTACCGGCAGCGCCTTCCGGTGTCCACAGCACACCGGGGATCTCGCCAAGGGTGAAAAGCTGTTCGGTTACGCCGTCATACGACGTCTGAGAGGTGAAGCGCATAGCGTTTCGAGCCCTTCGGAATGCCTTGAGCGGGCACTCCCCGGACCATGCGGGAGAGGGAGCCCCGACCTGTCACAGCGTTGATCGGTCTCACCTCCTCGGTTCGCAGCGGCGCACGGCGGGCTGAAATTATCACAACCGGCTCGGCCCGTCCCGGCCGAGGGAGCGGGGAGGGTTACTGACGCCGCGCCGGTGTCCGGAGGATCCGGGCCGGTGGATGTCGGCCGCCCGGCCGCGCCGGATGTCCACCGTGGTCGCGGCGGGCAGCGGCCACCGTCCTCCTCCCGGGGCGCTGCGGTCGAGGTGGATGCCGCCGCGTCACCAGGTCCGGGGGTGCTGCTGCTGCGGCATCAGCCAGCTCAGTGTGCGGCCGATGTCGCTGGGCGAGACGATGCCGACGACCTGGCCGTCCTCGAGTACCAGCACCCGGTGCTCGGCACCGGGCTCCATCCGCGGCAGCAGGTCCGCCAGAGGATCGTCCGGGCCCACGGTGACCACTTCCGACAGTGGCAGCATCACGTCACCGACCGCAGTGGTCTCCCGCTGGTCGGCGCGGACATGCTGAGCGCGCTCCAGCGTGATCAGCCCCGCCGCGTCGCCGGCAGCTCCCACGGCCGGGAAGGCCGAGTGGCGATAGCGGTACCGGGGGTCGGCGAGGAACTGCCCGATCGTCAGCCCCGCGAGGGCCAGCACGGGATCCCCCGTCATGGCCCGCCGCACCGGCACACCGGCCAGGGTGCTTCTGATCTGCGCCTGCCGGCCCTCCGCGGTCGCGGCGGTGACCAGGAACCAGCCGACCAGCGCCAGCCACAGCCCGTCGAAGGCACGCGCCGTGAGGAACAGCAGGACTCCCCCGACGACGAGCAGCCACCCGAAGGCGCGCCCCACCAGGGTTGCCCGGACGGCCGCCCGCAGCCGGTCCCCGCTGCGACGCCACAGCAGGGCGCGGAGCAGGCGCCCACCGTCCAG
The DNA here is from genome assembly GCF_000280905.1 of Streptomyces sp. AA1529. Taxonomy (GTDB): domain Bacteria; phylum Actinomycetota; class Actinomycetes; order Streptomycetales; family Streptomycetaceae; genus Streptomyces. Next base: position 229,160 of record NZ_ALAP01000092.1, read on the forward strand.
GGGGGCGGCGGGGATGGTGTTGAAGAGGGCGAGCAGCACGTTGATGACCGCCAGCCAGGCAGCCGCCTCCACCAGGAGCCGCGGGGCGCCCAGGAGGTGGACGAGCCAGGAGCCGAGCCCGAAGCCCACCCCGAGCAGCAGGCTGACCAAGGGGCCGACTCCGGCGATCCGCAGTTCCGCGCCCGGCTCGGACGCCTCGGACTTCAACCGGGCCAGCCCGCCGAGCAGCCACAGCGTGATGTCCTCGACGAGCACTCCGTTGCGTCGGGCGACGATCGCGTGCGCGAGTTCGTGCGCCAGCAGCGAGCCGAAGAACAGCAGCGCGGTGCCCAGTCCGGTCACCCAGTACAGCGCTTCCGCGCGCCCGGGCTCGACCTGCGGAAAGCGGCTCCGGGCCAGCACCCATGTGATGAGGGCGAAGATGAGCAGGACGCTCCAGTGGACGCCGATCCGCACTCCGGCGATCCGCCCCAGTGGGAACGTTGCACGCACGGTCGTCTCCCTGCCTCGGGGTGACCGGTGCGATGTCCGAGTCACCTGGGTGGCACGTGCCCCGCCTTACCGGTCCCGCGTGGCGCGCCCGGCGGCCACCGGAGGTCGCCCGACGGGCGCCGCACGGGGGATCCCGCCGAGGCGTCGCCTGCCCGGAGTGTGCGGCGGCGCTGCCGGCTCAGTGCGGCGAGGTACCGCTGCCGGTCCCGGAAGCCGTGTACGCCTCGTTGACCGCGGAGAAGGCCCGGGCGCCGTAGATGGTTGCGGGACCCCCGTTCATCAGGAAGGTGACGCCGATGGCCTCGGCGGCTTCTTTCGGGGTCGCTCCCTGCTGCACGGCCGCATGGGCGTGTGCGGCGATGCATCCGTCGCACTGCTTGCTCACCGCCAGCGCGAGGGCGATGAGCTCCTTGGTCTTCGCATCGAGTACGCCCGCCCGCAAGGCCGCGTCGTGCAGTTCCTTGTAGCCCTGGTAGACCCCGGGGATGGCGTGCCGCAGCTCTCTGGTGAGCGGGCGTAGCTCTTCCCGTACGGCTTCGCCGAAACTGCTGCTCATCAGGTGCTCCCTCTCCTGCTGGTGGGTGCAGCTTCGAGTGTGCGGCCCTGCGCGGTACCCGGCGCGGGAGACTGGTCCGTCCGGGTGTATCCGGCCGCGAGGCCACGTCCGCCACCCCCTGTCCGGCACCGTCCGGGCCGGGCCCCCGGCACTCGGCTCCGGACGGGCCGCGTGGGGGGATGCGGGGCTTATCGGGAGGAGGCGGCGTCTACGGGTTCGGCCGCTGCTCCGGCGCGGTCGGTGATCTCGATGCGCTGTGCAGCCCCTTCCCTGCCTTGGGGACGTTCACCGTGACGATGCCGTCCGCCGGCTCCGCGCCGGTGTGCTCGGCGTCGGAGTCGCGCGGCAGCGTCGTGCGATGGTCGGGGCCTCCGATGCGGCGCGTGTGCCTGCGCACCGTTCCGCTCCGTTCCCGCTCCCGGACATCGCCGGGGACATCGGGCTCCCCGACGGAGACCTCCACGGTGATCTGGTCCTCGTGGACGCCGACCGGGTCGCTCCTCCGCCACCGGTCACCTGGGCTGCCCGACCGTCGGACGGGACTCCGCACGGGGGATCTGCATGCCTTCGACGTCGTGTTCGGCGATGTTCAGCAGCCGCTGGGCGAGGTCCCGCATGGCTCTGCCCGCCGCCAGCTCGTCACCGATCTCCGGCACGTCCGTGTCCGCCGGGTGGCAGTGGGCCGTGCCGCGGCCGGTGACCTGCGCGACACCGGTGTCCAGCGTCGCGTGCGCCTTCGTCGCCCCCTCGTCGTCCTCGAAGAGGTCGAGGCGGACCTTCCATTCCATGGTGTGTGACATCGTGCTCTCCTCACCCGGGTACGGACCGGTGCGGCACCCGGTGCGTGATGTGCCGAGCAGGCAGGCACGCCAGCGCCTGCTGCTGGACGCCGGCACAGGGCGCCGAGGCGTTCGCGCGTGCCGCTCGCCCTCCGCGGAGCCGCGGGGTGCGCGGCGGGCTCCGACCGTGACGGCGGTCTGCCGCTTCCCGAGCTGTCCGACGGAGCGCCGGCGTTCCGCTCCCCCGCCACTCGATTCCCTTGTCAGGACCGGCAGCGCCTCCGGTCGCGGCCCGAGGATCGCAGCTGCGTCCTGCCGCCGATCCGTGTGCGGCGGAGTGTCGGTGCACCCGGGCCGTCCGAGCCACCTCATCCCCCGCATCTTCCACTCTCCTACGCGGAGGAAGCAGCCGCCATACGAAGCCGACACACCCTTCCCGGTGACTGAGCGTGGCACCCGCACACCGGCGCGTGGCGCTTCTGACCTGCCGGTCCGCCGGGGACGGGACCGGCATCGGTGCCCCGGCTGTTCCTCCGAACGGCGGATGCCGGTGGCCCGCTGCCCGGGCCTCTGCTCACCTGGAACAGGCGGTTGACGCATCCAGGGCCGATGGCCGCCGCACGACACGGCGCCAGAAGGCGACCGGAGGCGACTGGAGGCAGGGCGATGCACAACGGCGGGCTGCGGCCGGGCGCCGCAGCCGGAGAGCGCGGAGGGCCGCACAGGACTTGCGCGGATGCTCCCGCGACCGGCGGGAGGGTGCGCCGCTGCCCCCGCGGACCGTCCAGGCCCGGGGCCGTCTGCCGGGAGGACGGGCGGCGAGGACGCGGGGCCGGGTCCGAGGGCCGCAACGCGGCTGCCGGTACCGGGAGCCGTCCCTCCCCCAGCACCCCGCGTACCACCCCGCGTACCGTTTCCCGCCGGGCGCCGCTGCCGGGGGGATCGCGCGGGCCGGCCGTTCCGGCCGGGTGGCGGACCGGTGGCTGAGGCGTCGTCATGCAGCGTGCCGCAGCCTCGGGGACCGAGCAGTCGCAGCTCCCCGTGGAGGTCGACCCGCGGGAACCGCTGGCGCGCCTCCGCCAGGATCTGAGGACCGGTCCGGAGGGGCTCTCGCGGCGTGAGGCGGAGAGACGCACCGCCGTGTACGGCCCCAACGAGGTCCGCCGGGAGCATCGCGGACAACTGCGGCGGGAGCTGGCACGGCAACTGGTGCATCCGCTCGCGCTGCTGCTGTGGGGAGCCGCGGGACTGGCCTTCGTCGCCGGTACCCGGGTGCTGGGCGTGGCGATCGTCGCCGTCGTCCTCCTCAATGCCGGGTTCGCGCTGCTGCAGGAGCGGCAGGCGGAACGCGCTGTCGAAGCGCTGGCCGACTACCTGCCGGCACATTCCCGGGTGCTGCGGGACGGCCGGGAGCAGACCGTCGAGTCGACCCAGCTCGTTCCCGGAGATCTGATCCTGCTGGACGAGGGCGACAAGGTTCCCGCCGATGTGCGGCTGGTGGAGGGGGCCGTGGAGATCGACCTGTCGATGCTGACAGGCGAGTCCGCCCCGGTGGAGCGGGCCGCGGGGCAGGCAGCGGCCGACGCGCCGACCCTGCGCGAGCCGAATCTGGCCTTCAGCGGCACCACCTGCGTCGAGGGGCAGGCGAAAGCCATCGTCTTCGCGACCGGCCGGCACACCGAACTGGGCCGGATCGCCGCACTCAGCCAGCGCACCCGGCGCGAGGGCAGTCCGCTGGAACTCCAGGTCAAGCGGGTGGCCTGGCTGATCGCCGCGGTAGCCGTCGGCATGGGTGCGGTCTTCCTGCTGATCGGGACGGCGTCGGGCCTCCCGGTCCGGGACGCGCTGACGTTCGCGATCGGCCTGCTGGTCGCGAACGTCCCCGAGGGGCTGCTGCCGACCATCACCCTGGCGCTCGCCCTGGGAGTGCGGCTGCTGGCCCGGCAGGGCGCGGTCGTCAAACGCCTCAGCGCGGTCGAGACGCTGGGGTCGACGCATGTGATCTGCACCGACAAGACCGGGACCCTCACCCGCAATCGGATGCGCCTGCGGACGGTGTGGACACCGCTCGGCGGGGAGCGCGATGTCGAGCAGCCGGGCCCGGGCGACGACGTGGGCAGGCTCGCGGAGGCGATGGCCGAGTGCACGACCGTCACCCGCGGCGGGGACGGGGCGTTCAGCGGCGACCCCACGGAGGTCGCACTGGTCGAGGGGGCCGCGCGCCTGGGCCGGGATCCCGACCCCGGCGCACGGGACCTGCGCAGACGGGCCCTGTTCCGCTTCGACCCGCGGCTGCGGATGATGTCGGTCGTCAGCGACCTGCGGGACACTCCGACGGTCAGTGTCAAGGGCGCTCCGGAAGCGCTGCTGCCCCTCCTGGGCCGCACCGCCGACGCCGACGCGGTGCGCGCGGCCGTGGACGCCATGGCGCGGGAGGGGCTGCGCGTCCTCGCCGTCGCCACGCGGAGCCAGGCGAGTGCGGATGTGCCGGCGCGGCGCGAGGATGTCGAGTGCGACCTGGAGCTGCTGGGTCTGGTCGGTCTCCACGACCCGCCGCGCCCCGAGGTGGCCGGCGCGGTGCGCCGCTGCCATCAGGCCGGGCTTCGGGTGCACGTCGTCACCGGGGACAACGGCGCCACCGCCGCCGCCGTGGCGCGCGAGGTGGGCATCGGCGACCCCGAGTTGAGGGTCCTGGCGGATGCCGAGTCGGTGGGCGAACAGCGGCTGGACGAACTCCTCGCCTCCCCCGCCGAAGTGGTCTTCGCCCGGGCCTCCCCGGAGACGAAGCTGCGGGTGGCGGACGCGCTGCGCGACCAGGGCCAGATCGTGGCGATGACCGGCGACGGGGTCAACGACGCGCCCGCACTGCACCGGGCGCACATCGGGGTCGCGATGGGCCTGTCCGGCACCGACGTCGCCAGGGAAGCCGCCACGATGGTGCTCACGGACGACAACTTCGCCACCATCGTCAAAGCGGTGGAATCCGGACGCCGGGTCTACGACAACGTCCGCAAGTTCATCCTCTACATCTTCGCGCACGCCGTCCCGGAGATCGTGCCGTTCCTGGTGTACGCGCTCAGCGGAGGCACGATCCCGCTGCCTCTGACGGTCCTGCAGATCCTCGCGATCGACCTGGGCACCGAGACGCTGCCCGCACTGGCGCTGGGCCGGGAACCGGCCGAGCCCGGGCTGATGACCAGACCGCCCAGGCGCTCCGGACGGGGTTCCGGGGTGATCACCAAGGACATGCTGTTCCGGGCGTGGGCCTTTCTGGGACTGCTCTCCACCGTGCTGGTGATGGGCGCCTACTTCTCCGTACTGTGGCGCGCCGGGTGGACACCCGGTGCCTCCACCGCCGAGGGCAGTGCACTGCACCAGGACTATCTGACGGCCACCACCGCCACCTTCGCGGGCATCGTCATGTGCCAGGTCGGCACGGCGATGGCGGCCCGGACCGACCGGGCGTCCCTGCGCGAGGTCGGGTGGGCGTCCAATCCGCTGCTGCTGGCCGGCATCGTCTTCGAACTCGCCTTCACCGCAGTGCTGATCTGGGTGCCGCCCTTCCAGCGTGTCTTCGGCACCGCCCCGCTGCCCTGGGACGTGGTGGCGCTGCTGCTGACGTTCCCCGTACTGGTCTGGGGCGCCGACGAGCTCAGACGTTCGCTGCGGCGCCGCCGCGAACCGGTCCGGGGCGCCGCCGCCGGTCCGGCCGACCAGGGGTGACCGGGATCCGCGGGGGCCGGGGGAGGGAGAACCGACGGCGGCCTGCGCCGCGGCGAGAGGAGCGCCGGGAGGCCGCAGAGGGGGTTCCGGGCCGCCGTGCGGGCGCTGCTTCCGGTTGCCGGGCCCCGGGTGGTGCGGGACCGTGCGAGGAAGCGAACGTGATGTCGTCCCGGAGCCAGGGCGGTGCTTTCCCGTGCGGTTGCCGCAGACAGTAGTCGGAACGGACGGTTCGCCTCCGGCCGCGGTCGCGGTGGAGCATGCCGCCCGGGAGGCCGCATGCCGCGGAACCCGGCTGCGGATCGTGCACTCCGTCGACTGGGTACCGCCTCCCGGAATCGCCACCGCGCTGGACGAAGCCGGCCGGCGGGCGCTGCGGGAGAGCGGTGAGCACGTGCTCTCCGAGGCAGAGGCGCGGGCCCGGTCCGTCGCGCCGGACATCGATGTCCGCACCACGCTGGCCGGCGGTGATCCGCGGCCGGTGCTCGCGGAACTGTCCCGGGACGCGCTGATGACCGTCGTCGGCAGCAGCGGGAGCAGCGGCATCACCAGCGGCCTGCTCGGGTCCGTCTCCAGGCATCTGGCGACCCGGGCCGAGGGACCCGTGCTGGTGGTCCGGGAGACTCCGGCGCCCGGCGGACCCGTCGTCGTGGGTGTCGACGGCTCCTCCCCGGCGGAGGCCGCGACAGCTTTCGCCTTCGCCGAGGCCGCGGCCTGCGGCGGGCCCCTGGTGGCTCTGCACGCCTGGTCGGAGTGGAGCGTGCCGCCCGTGCCGCCACACGATCCGGCGCTGCGGTACGCGAAGGCCCCCGGAGAACTGCAGGCCGGGGAGGAACGTCTGCTGGCGGAGTTGCTGTCCGGGTGGGGCGAACGCTGTCCGGACGTGGCCGTCGAGCGCCGCGCGGTACGCGAACGACCGCGGCAGGCGCTGATCGAGGCGAGCCGTACGGCCCGGTTGCTCGTGGTCGGCAGCAGAGGCGAAGGGGGTTTCGCGGGACTGCGCCTGGGTTCGGTCAGCATGGCCGTCCTCCATCACGCGCACTGCTCGGTCGCTGTGGTGCGCGGACGGAGGGACGACTCTCAGTAGTCGGCGGGGTCGGCCGCGGTCCGGGTCTGTCGGAGGAGTGCCGTGCCGAGGGGGGTGGGACTGTGGAGTGCGGTGTTGCGGTACCGCACGGTGCGGATCAGCCCGGCGGTGCGCAGCACGGTCGCGTGCTCGCTGGCGCTGGGTGGTGCTGTCCCACTGCGCGCGGCCAGTTCCTTGGTGGAGCAGCCCGGGTGCTCCGCGATGGCACGCAGCACGGCGGCCCTGGTCCGGCCGAGGAGGGAGTCGACCGGTGAGCGGTGGTCCCGGGACGGAGGCTGCCGCGCGGGAGGGACGAACAGCGGGGTCGAGGGGGAGGCCTGCGAGTGGCTGAGGGGGTATCTCAGTACCGGTTGCGGCTCGGCGTCGATGTCGATGGCGGGCCCGTCGGCGAAGAGTGAGGGGACCAGAAGCATCCCGCGGCCCCCGAGGTGGAGGTCGCCGTCGTACCCGGAGACCATCCTGAACTCCAGTACGGGCGGGTTCCAGCGCACCCGCCGCGGCTCCACCGCGGTGAGGAGCGCTTCCACTCCTCCCGTGAGGACCTGTCGCATCCGCACGGCCCGGTCGTCCGCGACCGCCGCGGCGAGGTGCCCCCAGTACGGGGACAGCAGCACGGTCCAGACATGGTCCAGGCCGTCGCAGAGCCGCTGCAGCAGCTCCGTGTCGTCGGCCAGGTGCCGCGCCCATGACGGTGGTGCCTGCCACTCCGCCACATGGGCCAGGTCACCGCGCACCCGTGAGCGGGGAGTCGAGCGCACCTGCTCCAGCAGCTCCTCGGGGCTGCCCGCCTCGGCGGTGGTCAGGAACGTGGGGGCCCAGCCGCCGGGCGGCACGAGGTCGAGGACCATCCGGGCCTCGGGCCTCAAAGCGGCGCATGCGCTGCGCCGCCACGCCCCGAAGCGCACCGGGTGGCTGCGGCTCTGCAGGGTGCGTATGGCGGCGCTCAACTCCAGCAGCGGCGCAGGCCGCTCCACCCGGGTGCGCGCCAGATCCTCGACGGTGAAATGGATGCGGTAGACCACGCTCGCGCTCCTGCCCCCACGCGCTCGGTACGCCGGTGTACCGCAATCCTCCCGGTACGCCCTTCTTCGGTCCAGGCCGAATCACGTCGCGAAAGCCTCCCGGCACGCCCAGAGTTGGCGTCGAACCGAAGGAGGAGCAGAAATGCGAAAGCGTACATCGACCGCTGCGCTGGGCACGGTGCTGGTGCTGGGCGGGATCGCCGCAGGGACGGCACCGGCACAGGCGGCGACGTCCGGCGCCGCTCTGACCGGAACGGCACCTGTCTGCATCCACCGCAGCGTCTCCAACGACCCGGGCGGGGGCGTCTCCGGCTATCTGCGGAACACCTGCGGAAAGACGATGCGGGTCAAGGTCGTCGTGAAGTACTGGCGCGACACCTCCTGCATGACCATCAGGAACAACACGAGCAAGTACGTGCACACCGTCGGCGGTCGATACGACCGGACCGTGACCTGCTGACGCCGGCCCTGTTCACCCCACGTCGACAAAGGACATCATGAGACGGATCCTGACGACCCTCATCGCAGCGGCGGGCCTCATCGTCGCGGTACCGGGTTCGGCGAACGCAGCCGACGAGTGGTACACCTCGAGCACGTATCCGGGCAGCAAGGGGTACGGCTACGTGGGCTCCGCCAGCAGTACGGTCAGTGGCGTGTACCAGCACCTGTCGATGTACCGGACCAACAACTACGTCGCCCTGTGGACCGGCATCGGGGACGAAGCGACCGACGGATACTGCGCGGGGCAGGAGATCGCCTACCAGATCTACACGAACGGGACCTGGTCGGGCTACCGCTACCGGATGGCCCCGGTCCACGACTGCACGACCAACGGGGCGGACAACTCAGGCGGATACTTCTACAGCAGGTACAAGACGCGCAATGTCCACTCGCGCGCCTGCCACGTCGACTCCAGCGGCCGGAAGATCCACTGCGAGAGCAAGTGGCACGGCCCGATCTGATCCGCTGCCTCCGCGCAGCGACGGGCCCCGCTCACCACGAGCGGGGCCTTGCGGCGGTTACGTGTCGACGGACTGCTGCCGCGCACGGTCGCCCGCACCGAGAAAGCCCCTGAGACGGAGCCCGACGGGCCCGAAACCGTCCTGCGGACCGTGCTCGGGAGGACGAGGGCCGAGGGGCCCGGACGGAGGAGCGGCGTCAGCTCGGCGAGAACTTCGCGACGTACTCGTCGAAGGGCTCGATGCCGACTTCGGCGCGGAGTTCGTCCACGCGCTCCGGCTCCGCACAGGGCCACGGAACCGGCGCCCCGTCCCGCACACCGGCGATCTGGGTTCCGCAGATCTGCTTGCCGCCCTCGTTGACCAGCGTGCGGTCACGCAGGAACGCGAGTTCGCGCGGGCCGGCCGAACCTGCGGACACCGCTGCCTGCAGCAGTTTCAGGGCGCGGCGCCGGATGTCGAGCTGCCGGTCGGCGTGCTGGGCGATCAGCCACGCCGCGCGGGCGGCATCCTCGCCGACCAGCTCCGCCGTCGGCCAGCCGTACTCCTCCATGATCTCGCCGAGTCGGTCACCGTGCCGCGCGGTCAGCCTCCGCCACGCCAACTGCTCGGCGGGGTCGTCGCTGTTCGCATGGACCGAGGTCCGTTGATCGACAGCGGCCATGGCCGTGAGTTCCTCTGCCAGCGCGGCAATGTCGTGTGCCACTCTCGACTCCCCGTCCGGGTGGGTGCGTTGTGTTTGTCACCCGGAACCCCAGGGCGCACGACGGCCGCGGAGATCATTCCGGAGGACGGTGACAGCCGCCGTCCCGGACCGCGACAATGAGGGTGTTCCCGAAAGCAGGACGTTTCCCGGACCGCCGAGTCCGGTCGCCGTCAGCCTTCCGGAACTCTGGACGCCGTCCGGCCGTTCCCCTGCAGGGATCAGCGGGCTCCCGGCGCCGTCGCGGGTGTTGCGGAGCAGGGCCTCCGGATCGGATGCGCTGCTGCAGAACGATCGACGCTCCGACCCGTGCCAGGCGCCGCCGTCCCCGCCGTCCCCGCCGTGGTGCCGACGCGACGGCGCGGTGGCGCGGTGGCGCAGCATCCGTCCGGCGGCAGGGCGGTCGGCAGCGGTCGTAGGATTTCCGGGTGCGCGGACGCCGGTGGCCGGCAGCGACGTCCCGGGTGCCGATCGTGTCCCGTACGGTGGCTAGCGCCCACCGGCGATGCGGAGGTCTCGCCGTCGAGGCCGCACCCCGCGGCGACGCTCGTGGCGGTCCGCTCGCATCCGGCGGGAGGGGCCCGGTGCACCTCCGGCGGAGACGCCCGGTGGAGCCCGGCTCGCCCCGGTCCGGATGATCGCAGCGCACGTGCCCGCCGGTTCGTGTCCCTGCCGCCGCGGTCGGCACACGTTGCCGCGCGTGGCGCCGGACGGCGGCACGGCGCGAAGGCGTGCCGTGCACAAGCCCGGTATTGGAACGAAGCGAAGGTCCCAGGAGGTCCCGTGGCCGACTCAGCCGCCCCGAATCCGCCGCTCACCCAGGCGCGGTCCCTGCGACCCGTCGCTTTCGGCGCCGATCCCACCGGTGAGCGCTTGGCCCGGATCCGCCGCTCACCGCACTTCGCGGACGGGGTGTTCCAGAACCCCGACAATCCCGAGGGCCCCCGGGCCCGTCCTTCCGGCTCCAGGCTCGACTTCGCGAAGAGGTACTTCCAGAAGGAAGCGCGCAGGCGACGCCGGCCCGCCGGGCCCATACCCCTGCACCCCACCACGGCGGAGGACCTCGCTCGTCCGCCGGCCGGCGGACTGCGGCTCACCTGGATGGGCCACTCCAGCGTGCTCGCCGAGATCGACGGCCGACGGGTGTTGTTCGACCCGGTGTGGGGGCGGCGCTGCTCCCCGTTCTCGTTCGCGGGTCCGAAGCGGCTGCACGACGTCCCGCTGCCGCTGACCTCGCTCGGCACGGTGGACGTGGTCGTCATCTCCCACGACCACTACGACCACCTCGACCTGCCCACGATCCGCGCGCTGGCCTCGACGGACACGGTCTTCGCGGTACCGCTCGGCGTGGGTGCGCATCTGGAGCGCTGGGGCGTTCCGAGCGACCGGCTGCGCGAGCTGGACTGGTGGGAGTCGACGCGTGTGGGGGATCTGCGGCTGACCGCGACCCCGGCCCGGCACTTCTGCGGCCGGGGACTGCGCAATCAGCAGCACACCCTCTGGGCCTCCTGGGTGGCCGAGGGTCCCTCCGGGCACCGGGTGTTCCACAGCGGTGACACCGGCTACTTCCCCGGGTTCCGGGACATCGGCGCGGAGCACGGCCCCTTCGACGCGACCATGATCCAGATCGGGGCGTACAGCGAGTACTGGCCCGACATCCACATGACGCCGGCCGAGGGCGTGCGAGCCCATCTGGATCTGCAAGGGGGGAATCCGCACGGAGTGATGCTGCCGATCCACTGGGCGACCTTCACTCTGGCGCCGCACCCGTGGGACGAGCCCGGGGAAGGCACGCTCGCTGCCTGCGCGGAGGCCGGCGCCCGGGCCGCTCTCCCCCTTCCGGGGGAGCCGTTCGAGCCCACCGCGGACGAGGTCCCCTCAGCGCCGTGGTGGCGCACCGTCGCCCGGGCCCCCGTCCCCGGCTCCCCGGCGGCGGAGGCACAGGCAGGGGCACCGGCGGAGGCGCCGGATGCCGCGGCTCCGCAGGGGAGCGAGCCGTCCGGGAAGGCGGCCGAGTCCGCGGGGTGAGAGGCCGTACCCGCCGACCGGCTCCGTCGGCGCCGGCATCCGCGGGATCCGTCGGGCCGGTCTAGCGTTCGGCCGGCTGCGGGGTCGTCGGGACGGTGCCGGGGCGCAGCCCGGATCCGGTTCGTCCACCTGCGGAGGGACCGGCGCGCTGCCCCGGGGAAGGCGCCGCGCTGCGGTCGCACACCTGCCCGGCGAAACACCCCTCTCGTGCTAGTTTGTCCCATTCGATCACGTGATCGGCGAGGCGTGCGCCACCGGTCCGACCCCGGTCACCCCCGGTCCGGTGGCGCGGTCCGGTAGCGGCCCGGTGGCGATCCGCACCACGGTACCGATACTGACGGAGAGCGACAGTCGAGGACGGGCGGCGAGCCATGAGCGCCATCGAAGAGACGGTTGAAGTCCGGGTTCCGGTGCACACCGCCTACAACCAGTGGACCCAGTTCGCCGACTTCCCCCGGTTCATGTCGTCGGTGCGGGAGGTCGAGCAGGTCAAGCCCAACCTCACCCACTGGGTCGTCGGGGTCGGGCCGCTGCGCGGACGGTTCCAGGCGGAGGTCGTGGAGCAGCGGCCGGACGCGTATCTGGCCTGGCGGAGCACGGGACGCGGACACACGCACAGTGGTGAGGTGTGCTTCCGCTCCACTGCGGCGGACCGCAGCACGGTCACGGTACGGATGCGGATGCACCCGCCCGGATTCGCCTTCCGCCTCGCGGCCGCGTCCGGGCTGCTGCGCGGCGCGGTCCACCGCGAACTGGGCCGTTTCAAGGAGTTCATCGAGGCGGTCGGCGAGGAGTCCGGCGCCTGGCGCGGCACCATCGGCGACGGCCGGGTGAGTCCGGGCGAGCCGGAACCTCCCCGGAGCCGGGTGCCGCACTGGCCCGTCGGCTGATCGGGAACGGAATCGGCAGCGGAAGCGAGGGGCGAACCAGATGCACGAGCCACCCGAGGAAGAGCCCGAGGAGCAGCTGTCGGTGACGCCGCCCAAGGAGTGGGCGGCCGGGGTGCCCGCGGTCGCGCACGCGATCGAGTACTCCCTCCAGCAGACCTCGCCCCGCCGGGCCGGGCAGACGCTGCTGACCATGAACCAGGTGGACGGCATCGACTGCCCCGGCTGCGCCTGGGCCGACCCCTCCCCCGGCCACCGGCACCGGAACGAGTACTGCGAGAACGGCGCCAAGCACATCAACGACGAGGCGACCTCGCGGCGCATCACGGCCGACTTCTTCCGCAGGCACCCGGTCTCGGAGCTGGCCCACCGCTCGGACCTGTGGTTGAACCAGCAGGGCCGGCTGACCGAACCGATGGTCAAACGGCCGGACTCGGACCACTACGAACCGGTCAGCTGGCACGAGGCGCTGGGGCTGATCGCCGCCGAGCTGAAGTCGCTGGACTCCCCCGACGAGGCGGTGTTCTACACCTCGGGCCGGGTCAGCAACGAAGCGGCGTTCGTGCTGCAGCTCTTCGCCAGAGCGTTCGGGACGAACAACCTGCCCGACTGCAGCAACATGTGCCACGAGTCCAGCGGCTTCGCGCTGCACGAGACGCTGGGCACCGGCAAGGGCACCGTGACCCTGCACGACCTCCACCACGCGGACCTGATCTTCCTGGTGGGGCAGAATCCCGGAACCAACCATCCGCGCCAGCTCTCCGCCCTGGAGGAGGCCAAACGCAACGGCGCACGCATCGTCGCGGTGAACCCGCTGCCCGAAGCCGGGCTGCTGCGGTTCAAGAACCCGCAGCAGCCCGGCGGGGTCCTCGGCCGGGGCATCCGGATCGCCGACCGCTTCCTGCAGATCCGCACCGGTGGCGACCTCGCGCTGTTCCAGGGACTGAACAGGCTGCTGGTCGAGGCCGAGGAGGCGGCGCCCGGCACCGTGCTCGACCAGGACTTCATCGGCTCCCACACCAGCGGCTTCGAGGACTTCGCACGGCATGTGCGCGAGATCGGCTGGGACGACGTCCGCACCGCCACCGGACTCACGCGCGAGGAGATCGAAGCGGTCCGGGACGAGGTGCTGCGCAGCAAGCGGGTGATCGTCTGCTGGGCCATGGGGGTCACACAGCAGAAGCACGGGGTTCCGACCATCAGGGAGATCGTGAACTTCCTGCTGCTGCGCGGGAACCTGGGCAGAGCGGGTTCGGGGGCCTGCCCGGTACGCGGTCACAGCAACGTCCAGGGCGACCGCACCATGGGCATCTGGGAGCAGATGCCGGACGCGTTCCTGGACGCGCTGCAGCAGGAGTTCGGCTTCGCGCCCCCTCGTGCGCACGGGCTGGACTCGGTGAACTCGATCAGGGCCATGCGGGACGGGCGGATCAAGCTCTTCCTGGGCGTCGCGGGCAACTTCGTGCAGGCCGCTCCGGACACCTCGGTCACCGAGGAAGCGATGCGCAAGTGCCGGCTGACCGCTCACATCTCCACCAAGCTGAACAGATCCCACGCGATGTGCGGCCGGACCGCGCTCATCCTGCCGACCCTGGGGCGCACGGAGCGGGATCTGCAGTCGGGCGGCGAGCAGTTCGTCACCGTGGAGAACTCCATGAGCGAGGTGCACACCTCCCGCGGACGGCTGCGGCCGGCCTCGACGCTGCTGCTCAGCGAAGTCGCCATCCTCTGCCGGCTCGCCCGCGCCACTCTCGGCGACGACCCGGACATTCCCTGGCAGCAGTTCGAAGCGGACTACGGCACCCTTCGTGAACGGATCGCCCGCGTGGTGCCGGGGCTGCACGAGTTCAACCGGCGGGTGATCCGCCCCGGCGGCATCAGGCTGCCCAACCCGGTCAACGAGGGTGTCTTCCGCACCTCGACGGGCAAAGCCCTCTTCAGCCGCAACACCTGGCAGATGCCGCTGGCGCCCGAGGGGCATCTGCTGCTGCAGACCCTGCGCTCCCACGACCAGTGGAACACCATTCCCTACACGGCGGACGACCGCTACCGGGGGATCCACGGAAGCCGGCAGGTCGTGCTCGTCAATCCGGAGGACGTGGCCGGGCTCGGCCTCACCGCGGGGCAGCGGGTCGACCTGGTCAGCGTGTGGGCAAACGGCGAGGAGCGCCGGGCCGCGGGCTTCGAGGTGGTGCCCTATCCGAGCGCCCGGGGCTGCGCGGCCGCCTACTACCCGGAGACCAACGTCCTGGTACCGCTGGACAGCGTGGCCGAGGGCAGCAACCAGCCGACGTCGAAGGCGCTGGTCGTCCGACTGGAGCCGGTCGGCGCCACCTGACCGGGCCGGCATCCGGAAGCCGTCCGGCCGGGCGCGCAATCCGGCCAGGGTCCGCGCTCCACGGCTAGCATCCGCAGCCCACCGTGCGTAACTTCTCTGCACACCAGGCGTCACATGTCGTGCGGTGCCGTGGAGCTCTTGCGGGATGAGGGCTCGCGCAGGGCAGTCGCGGCCACGACCTGGGCTGTTACGGGGCTGGGGACTCGGGGGAGCTCAGCGCCGGGCAGCGAGGCCCCGAGCCGGCAGCACGCCGGCTCGGGGCCCTGCTCGTACGTGTTCCGCTCCGCGCCCTGTGCCGCGCCGCAAGGAGGACCTGTGCCCTACACGACCGTCAACCGCGTCGAGTTGTTCCACGAGGACCGCGGGTCCGGGCAGCCGCTGATCCTGCTGCACGGCTGGGGCACGAACGGTCAGGTGTGGAGCGCGCAGGCCGAGGAGTTCGCCGGCGCGTACCGGGTCGTCGTACCGGACTGGCGCGGGTGCGGGCGTTCGGCGCGGCCGGGCGGCGGGGACACGATCGCGGGCCACGCGCAGGACGTCCTGGCGCTGGCGGAGGCGCTGGAGCTGGACCGTCCGGTACTGGTGGGCGTCTCGGCCGGCGCCGCGATCGTGCTCGAGGCGGCGCGGCGGGCGCCGTCGTCCGTACGCGGGGTGGTCGCCGTGGACGGCCCCGGGTACTGGCCGGCGGAGCGGAAGGCGGAGCTGCTCGTCGAGCTGCGCCGGATGCTGCGTACGGACCGGGCGGCGACGGTCCGGCAATGGGTGGTGGACTGGTACGGCCCGCTGGCGGACCCGGCACTGCCGGAGTGGACGGTGCAGCAGATCCTGGCCGCCTCGGACTCCATCGACGAGATCCTCTCGGACGCGGTGCGGCACAATCCCCGGGAGACGATCGGCGAGTTGGAGGTTCCCGCGTTCTTCGTCCACGGGCGGCTCGACGCCGAGATCCCCGCCGAGGTGTCCGAGACACTCGCGGAACTCGCCCCGCACGGCGAGGCGCACATCATGGCGGAGTCGGGCCACATGCCGCACGTGGAGCAGCCCGCGGAGTTCAACGCGCTGCTGCACTCCATACTCGGGCGTCTCGCGGCGCCAGATGCGGCGCGGGACGCCCTGCAGGACTGACGGCTTCGACACCGCCGGAGCGACCAGCAGGGCCCCGAACCGGAGAACCGGCTCGGGGCCCTGCCGTACTGCGCCGGGTCCCCCGAACCCCGGACGCGGTACGGCTCCAGGACTTGGCCGATACTGATCTGTGTGGACTCCACTGCATCATTCGGCATTTGACTCCTGGGATGCAGAACGTTACTCACTGTGGAAAAGGCAGGCTAGCCGCGGAACGCGGTCCCTGGCCGGATAACGCGACGGTGAGTGAGGAAGCTCCATGAACGCGCCCGCTGCCGATGACAGCCGGATGCGGACGCTGGTCCGCAGTGATGATCTGGACGAGACACGCGAGATGATCAGCACCGCGTACAGCCCCTACGACCTGCGCGTTCTCAACAAACCGCAGGACTTCTCCGCGTGGTACGCGGAGGGCGGCTTCCCCGGGGTCACTCTCTCCGCGTTGAGCTACGGCACGGAGACGCTCGTGGCGCCCGAGCCGCTGACGACGTATCTGCTGATCTGCCAGGTGCACGCGGGCCGGGTGCGGGTGGAGTCGCCGGGGCGTGAGGAGCAGTTCGTCGACACCGGGGAGACCTACATCCTCGACCCGCACCGGAGGTTCAAGGTCTTCTGGGGCGCCGGGGCCCGGATGACCACGCTCCGGCTCTCCCGGGAGGCGGTGGACCGGGCGGCGGGCGAGGCGCTGGGGCACGAGGAGCCGGTCCGGGCCCGGTTCGCGCTGGGCGGCGCGGTCTCCGCTGCGGCGGCGGAGAGTTGGTCGGGAGTGTCCGCGGCGGTGCACCGGGAGGTGATGACCGGCGGTGTGGCCCGCAGCAACCCGCTCGTCGCGGAACAGCTCGCCCGGACGGCTGCCGCGACTCTGATGGCGACCCATCGTCTGCTGCCGGCCTCGGAACCGGTGCGGCACGTCGGGAACGTCGCCCACCCGGCCGTGCGCAGGGCGATCCAGCTCATGGAGGAGCGCAGCGACCAACCGCTGTCCCTGTCGGACCTCGCGGTGGCGGCCAGGCTCAGCCCCCGTGCCCTGCAGGAGGCGTTCCAGCGCTACGTGGGCCGGACACCACTGGCCCATCTGCGGGAGATCCGTCTGGAGCGCGCCCATCAGGATCTGCTCGCGGCCGACTCCGACGGCCCGGTCACGGTGGCGGAGATCGCCTTCCGTTGGGGCTTCTCCAACCTGGGCCGGTTCGCGGACTGGTACCGGCGCCGCTACGGGCACGCCCCGTCCCTCACGCTGCGCGCGTGACCAGCGGCGCCCGTGAGCGGGCGCGGGGCGGGGCGCGGGTGCGGCGGGACGGCGCGCCCACGGCTGGCGCAAAAGCACCGTAGCGGAAACTGCGTCCGAAAACGGGCCTGTCCAAGGCGTGCGCCGCCCTCTTTCATACCGGTCGGGGGGAGCGACCCGGAGCACAGGGGCCCCGGCTCCCTCCTGTCCCCCGAAACCGCACACGACGCAAGGGATGCCCATGTCGCGAAGATCCCTCAGGACCGCAGCGGTGGCTGCGGCGTTATCCGCCGGCGTGTTCTCCGCACAGCCCGCCCAGGGCGCCTCCACGGCCCTCGCCGACCCGCCCGACGACCGGATCGTCATCGACGTCGCCACCGTCAACGGTTCCGGCTGCCGCGAAGGAACCGCCAAGGTGGCGGTCGCCGAGGACAACACGGCCTTCACCGTCACCTACAGCGACTACCTGGCCGAGGTGGGGCCGGACTCGAAGCCCACCGACCGCCGCAAGAACTGCCAGCTGAACCTGGTCGTGCACGTGCCGCAGGGCTTCACCTACGCGATCGTCTCCGCGGACTACCGCGGCTACGCCTATCTGCAGCCCGGCGCGACCGGGCTGCAGAAGGCGTCGTACTACTTCCAGGGCTCCCCCGACACCGCGGCCACGAGCCACCCCTTCACCGGCCCGCAGGACGCCAACTGGCAGGCCACCGACTCCACGGACTGGGGGCAGGTGGTGTGGAAGCCCTGCGGTGAGCAGCGCAACTTCAACATCAACACCGAGGTGCGGGTAGATGTCGGCAGCTCCGATCCGACCACGACGAGCTTCATGACGATGGACTCCACCGACGGGGACATCAACACGACCTACCACTTCGCCTGGAAGCAGTGCCCGACCTCCTGAGCGCCCCGGGCAGCCGCTGACCGCCGAGGCCGGCACCGGTCAGCCGGTGCCGCGCCCAACCGGAGAGCGGGCCGTCCGGGACCCTCGGCCCGCCCCTTCGCCGCCGCGCAGCCGGGTGGCGGGGTGGCGGGGTGGCGGGGTTCCTGACGGCACGCCCCTTGCGTCCCGTCCGGCGGGGGCATAACCGGGCGCTAACAGAAAAATGCTATTACCCGAACTCCTCGAATTCCGGAAACCTGAAACCGGTACTTCCCTGGACGCCACGCGCGGGACATCGCGCGTCTTCGGAAACGAGGAACCTTGCGCATCACCAGATTACTCCCCACGCTCATAGCCGCCCTGCTGGCCACTCTCAGCCTCGGCACCGCCGCGGTGGCCCAGGACCACTCCCCCACCGGCCCGGCCGCCACCCGTGCCGCGTCCGCGGCCGGCACCCAGGACGACCGCCCCCAGCCCATCATCGGCGGCGGATACGCGCAGAGCGGGCCGTGGGCCGCCCGGCTGTTCTCCGGCGGAAGACAGACCTGCAGCTCGACGATCATCGCCCCCACCTGGATCCTCACCGCCAAGCACTGCGTCAGCGGCGGCCGGTTGTCCTTCCGCATCGGCAGCCTGGACCAGACGAGCGGCGGCACCACCGCCAACGGCGTCCAGGTCTCCACCCACCCCTCCGCCGACCTGGCACTGGTCCGCCTCGACCGGTCCGTCCAGGCGACCTACGCCCGACTCGGCCAGCCGGGCTCGGTGTCGGTCGGCCAGACCGTGCAGGTGTACGGGTGGGGCGCCACGTCCCGCTGCGGCCAGGAGATCAACTGCCAGTCCCGCTACCTGAAGTACGCGAACGTCGTGGTGACCGGCGGCTGCCAGGACGCCTACTACGGCTCGGCGATCTGCGCCCGGCGCGGTGACGGCATCACGGCGGGCGGCGACTCGGGCGGCCCGATGATGGCGAACGGCGCGCAGGTCGGCGTCGCCTCCACCAGCGACCGGCAGTCGAACACGGCGTACACCAACGTCACGCGGTACCGCTCCTGGATCCGGTCCGTCGCGGGCGTCTGAGCGGCCGGGACCGACCGGTGCGGCCGCCGGTTCCCCGTGCCGGACCACGCGCGGGGAACCGGCGGCAGAGCACCCGGGGACGGAACACGGCGTCCGCTGCGGTCAGGGACGGCCCGCCGCGGGGGGACCGGCGGTCATCATGGAGACCAGAGCCCCGGGGCTGTCCGGGCCGAAGAGCAGGTCGAGCCCGGCTGCGGACTCGGCGGCCCGCTCCGCGCTGCGCGGGAAGAGAGCCTCCTCGTAGACGGTGAGGGCCTTCTCCCGGTCGCCGGGGTGGGCGGCGAGGGCCTGTGCGAGCTCGGCGCCGTCCAGCATCGCGAGGTTGGCTCCCTCGCCCGCGAACGGGGACATCAGATGGGCGGCGTCGCCCAGCAGCGTGACGCCCGGCACCCGCTCCCAGCTGTGGCCTACGGGCAGCGCGTGGATCCGGCGCGGGACCAGGCGGCCGTCGGCCTCGGCGAGCAGCGCGCGCAGACTCGGGTGCCAGTCGGCGAAGCACTCCAGGACCGCCTCCTTGGCGGCCTGCGTGTCGGTGAAGTCGATGCTGTCGAGCCAGGATTCACGGGCCCGCACGGCGACATACACGTGCAGGCTGCCGTCGGGCTCCCGGTGCGCGAGGAAAGCCCGGCCGTCCTCCGGCGCGAAGAACATCCCCCCGCCCAGCAGCGCCGCCGCCGCGGGGTGGCGGACGTCGGCCTCGAACAGGTCGAGTTCGACGAAGGAGACACCGGTGTAGGCGGGCAGGGCGGGCGAGAGCAGCCGGCGGACCCGCGACCAGGCGCCGTCGGCACCGACCAGCAGGTCCGTCGTGACGGCACCGCCGTCGGCGAACGTCACCTCGTGGCGGCCGTCGTCCAGTGAACGGACGGTGTCGGCCTTGGCGTTCCAGCGGACGGTGCCCGCCGGCAGCGCGCCGAGCAGCAGGTCCCGCAGCCGGCCGCGGTCCACCTCGGGGCGGGCGCCGGTCCCGTCGTCCTCCTCGGCCAAGCGGAGGGCGGCGTCCTTGCCGACGATGCGCAGCTCCTGGCCGCCCGGATGGATGATGCGTTGGAACCCGGCGGTCAGACCGGCTGCCTCCAGGGCGACCTGTCCGTTCTCCTCGTGGATGTCGAGCATGCCCCCCTGCGCGCGGGCGTGCGGAGAGGCGTCGAGATCGAAGACGGCCGCCTCGATGCCGTGTACATGCAGGACGCGGGCGAGCACGAGTCCGCCGAGGCCGGCGCCGACGACGACTACGGGGTGATGCAGAGACATGGGAGTCACCTCACGGGTGGTGAGAACTGGGCCCCGGCCGGAGTCAGGCACGGGGAGTGTGGCGGATGCCGTCCAGAAGCACGCGGAAGGCCCATCCGAGCCGCTCCTCGGGAGTGCCGGTGAACAGCTCGGCGCCGAGAGCGGCGAGCCGCGGATGGGTGGTGCCCGAGATGTCGGCCAGTGCGGTACCGGCCGCCTGCGGCCATGCGGCTGCTCCGGCTCTCTCGGCCTCGTCCCGGGTGGCGTGCTCCGCGGCTGTGGCGGTGGCGGTCTGCAGCAGGAGATCGACTCCCCAGGCCGCCCGGTCGTCGGGGACGCCGCCCTCGTGGAGCAGCCTCAGCAGCGTCTCCAGCAGGGCGAGGTAGTGCGGCCCGGACGGCTGGACGGCGAGGGCGGCGCGGGCCAACTGCGGATGCGCGAAGAGGACGCGCGTGCAGGAGCCCAGGACGGCCACGGCGCGCTCCTGCCAGTCGCCGCCGGGCACGGCGGGATCGAGGTCGACCTCGGCCAGCAGCCCGTCCAGCACGGCCGCGTGCAGTGCGGCGGTGTTGTGCACATAGACGTAGAGCGAGGCGGGCCCGGTGTCGAGCTCCCGCGCCAGCCGTCGCATCGTCACCCGCTGCAGGCCTTCGGCGCGCATCAGCGCGACGGCGGTGGCGACGATGCCCTCTCTGCTGAGAGCGGGCTTGGCGGGCCGCTCCCGGCGGCTGCGGGGCGCGGCGGAGTGCTGTGCGGTCACTCCCACAGTATGACGAACATGTTCGTCACGAACAAGTTCGCCCCTCTGTCGCCGGGAACAGGCCGCCACGCGGCGCGGAGCCGACCGCCCGGTGGCATGTCGCTGCGGCCGGAGGGGGGAATCGGACATGCCCCCCGCACGGCCGCCCCGCCCCGATGGTCACGGCACGGCGCCGCCCCGCGCGGGAGCCACCGCGCCCACCGCGACACGGCGCGCTCACGGCTCCGCGCGCCAGACGAGGGTGTAGCGCCAGAAGAGGCGGCGGCGCAGGTGCACGCCGGGCAGGATGCGGCGGGCCTCCCGGGCGATCTCGGCGAAATCCTGCTCCGGCGGGCGGGCCGGGGCCGTCATCGAGAGCGGAGGCGGCGCAGTGCGCCCCCTGTTGCGGCACCAGCCCGCGGCGACGTTCAGCGGAACCGAGGCTGCGCCGAGTGCGTGGTCGCCGGCGCTCCGCGCCCGGGCGCAGCCGACGACCACCAGCGTGCCCCCGGGCGCCAGCCGGCGGCGGAACGCGCGGAGTGCCTCGCCGAGCGGCAGGTGGTGGAGGACCGCGACGCAGGTGAGGACGTCGTACGGTCCGGCGGGAAGCCCGGCGGGTGCGTCCGCGACCGCGAAGGCCACCGGAGCCGCCGCGGGGGTCGCCGCCGCTGCCCGGGCGGTGAGCACCGGGTCGGCGTCGACGGCGTGCACCTCCCGGGCGCGCGTCGCCAGCAGCCTGGCCAGGTCGCCGCTGCCGGAACCGACGTCCAGGGCGCGGTCGAAGCGCCGGGGGATTCGGCGCAGGATCCAGCGGTGGTAGTGCGCGTTGTGGTCCCAGGGGTGCGCCGCGTTGAAGCGGTCCAGTGCGGCCAGGATCCGGTGCGGCAGGGGCGTCATGGAGCAAGTCCACCACCTCGCCGGGCGGGTGGGCCCGGTCTCCGCCCGTCAGCGCGAGCGGGAGCGGGAGCGGGACCGAGGCCGGATGCCGCGGCGGACCCGGGCCGGAGCCGGTGCCGGGTCCGGGGGTGCGGACGGCCTGCGGTGCGCCCCGTACCGGAGGGCGCACCGCGCCTGCGGCTCAGGCCGGCGCCGGCACCTGGTCCTTCGGGGTCTGCTCGCCTTCGTCCGCGCCCCCGGCCGCCCGCACCGCCGGGATGACGGCGGCGATCACGGCGGCGACGAGGGCGACTCCGCAGCCGATCAGCAGACCGGTACGGAATCCGGTCTCCGAGGCGAGTCGGTGGCCGCCCATGGTGATGGTCAACTGCGCGAGCACCACACCGATCACGGCCGAGCCGATGGTGGTGCCGAGTGAGCGCATCAGCGTGTTGAACCCGTTGGCGGCGGCCGTCTCGGAGAGCGGTACCGAACTCATGATGAGGGCGGGCATGGCACCGTAGGCGAGGCCGACCCCGCTGTTGATCACGATGCCGACGACCATCAGCCCCCAGGCGGAGTCCATCAGCGCCAGGGACAGTCCGTACCCGGTGGAGATCACCAGGGCGCCGCAGACGAGGGCGAGTTTGGGACCACGCGCGTTGATCAGCTTCCCGCCGAGCGGCGAGACGATCATCATCATCACGCCGCCCGGGGCCATCCACAAGCCGGTGGCCAGCATCGACTGCCCCAGGCCGTACCCGGTGATCTCGGGGAACTGCAGGAGCTGGGGCGCGATCAGCATGAAGGCGTACATGCCGACGCCGACCAGGATCGACGCGACGTTGGTGAGCAGCACCCGCGGCCGGGCGGTGGTGCGCAGGTCGATCAGTGGATCCCGGGTGCGCAGCTCCCAGACCCCCCAGGCGGCGAGGGCCGCTGCGGCGACGATGAACAGGCCCAGCGTGGTTCCCGAACTCCAGCCCCAGTCGGCACCCTTGGAGATCGCCAGCAGCAGGCACACCAGGCCGACGGCGAGACCGAGTGCGCCGGGTGCGTCGAAGCGCTGCCCCTTGGCGCCGGCCGGGACATCCGGGACCAGGAACCAGATCAGTGTGCCGATCAGCAGAGCGAGCACGGCCGAGCCCCAGAACAGGGCCCGCCAGTCGGCGTACTCGGCCACTGCCGCGGCGACCGGCAGCCCGATGGCACCGCCGATCCCCATGGAGGCGCTGACCAGGGCGATGGAGCCGCTGAGTTTCTCGGCCGGCACCACGTCGCGCAGCAGCGCGATCCCCAGCGGCACCATGCCCATGCCCATGCCCTGCAGTCCCCGGCCGACGATCATCGGGAGGACGGAGGAGGAGAGGGCGCACACCACCGAGCCGGCCACGAGCGGAACGGCGCAGATCAGCAGCATCCGGCGTTTGCCGATGAGATCGCCGAGGCGGCCGGAGACCGGCACGCACACGCCCGCGACCAGCAGCGTGACGGTGATCACCCATGCCGCGTCGCCGGGTGTGGTGTGCAGGATCCGCGGCAGTTCGGCGATGAGGGGGGTCACCAGGGTCTGCATGACCGCGGCGACGGTGCCGGCCAGCGCGAGCGTGGCGACGACGCCGCCAGTGCGGGAGGTCGGCTGGGGACCGTCCATGACGGGACTCCTCTGCGGGTTCGGGGTTCCACCGGTACGGAGCGGTGGCGCACGGTCGGATTGGATGTGCATCATACATATGATGTGCATCAGCCATATCGCATGCGCCATGCACCCTGCGTGATACACAGGACCACTGGAGGCACGCTCGGCCGCCCGGCGCGCGGCCCCCGAGGGAGGCACATGGACGAGGCCACGCGCCAGGTCGAGTACGAGCAGATGCTGCTCAGCCGCTACCTCCACCTGCACAAGTCCAAGGGGCGGCGCAAGGACAGCACACTCGACCGCAGCGCCTACATCCTGCTCAGCCGGATCCGGATGCAGGGGCCGATGTCCATCGGCCAGCTCTGCGACGCCTTCGGCCTCGACGCCTCCACCCTCAACCGACAGACGGCCGCCGCCGTGCGCGCCGGACTCCTGGAGCGCATCCCCGACCCGGACGGCGGCATGGCCCGCAAGTTCCGCACCACCGCCGAAGGCGAGCAGCGGCTGGACGAGGAGCGCGAAGGCACCGTGCGCAGCCTGGAGCGGATCATGGCCGACTGGGACGACGCGGACATCGCCGCCTTCGCCGCCTACCTCAAACGCTTCAACACCGACATCGAACGCCTGGACGGCCGCCCCTGGCCCCGGCCGTAGCGCGGCCGCGCACGCGGCGCACCACCCGCCCGGGGCACCGGGCGGCACCGGCATCCGACCCTGGCCGTACCGAGGTGTCCGCCTGCGGTCCGCCCGGCGGCAGTGCCGTACGGCCGTGGGACCGGGGGGAGTTCGTCCTGCGGCCGGACTCCGGGGGCAGGACACCCGGAAGCATCGGCAGGGTCGGCCCGGACATCTTCCAGGAACCCGGGCACCCGGCATCATCATGTCCGCTGAACATCTCCCGGCCGCGTCCCCGACGGCGCAGGAGCGGTGCCCACGCGACGACGGTCCGGGGGGGGGCACGGTGCCGGGTGTCCCGGTG
This sequence comes from Streptomyces sp. AA1529, assembly GCF_000280905.1. Lineage (GTDB taxonomy): Bacteria > Actinomycetota > Actinomycetes > Streptomycetales > Streptomycetaceae > Streptomyces. Next base: position 253,513 of record NZ_ALAP01000092.1, read on the forward strand.
TGGGCTCGCCGTGCCGCGGTCGCCGTGGTGTGGGTCGCGCTCCCCTCGGGACGGCTCCCGGCGGCGCGGCGGAACGGTTCCCGGCGCTCCGGGCAGCCCCGGGACCGCATCCGGTTCGGCGCTATGCGACCGGGGGTTCGGAATCCGCCGGCTCCCGCGGCGGGTGGGGCGCGGGCTCCTGCTTCAGGGCCCGCGCCTCGCTCCGGAGGATCCGCAGGGACGTGCCGAGTGAACGCGCGGCGCCCGGCAGCCGTTTGGATCCGAAGACGAGCATCGCCACGAGTACCACGACCATCAGGTGCCACGGCTCCAGACCGTTGCGCAGCATCCGCCCCGCCTCCATCCTTCGTCACTTGCTACATTGCGCAACTGTACAACCCTGGAAGCGGTGCGGCCGTCTTCGCTGTCACAGAACGCCGCACGGACGAGGAGCGCGCATGTCGGACCGCCACGCGGGGAAGCCCGCGCACCACAACGGAGGCCGGACGGACCGCCGTCGGCGGCGCACCGGCAGAGCCCGGACGGCCGGACTGCTGACGCTCTCGCTGCTGGTACTGGCCGCCGCCGGAACCGGCTGGTTCCTGCTGCGGCTGAACAGCAACATCTCCACGTTCGATACGGACGGGCTGAGCAGGGAACGCCCGGCGGCCGGGGCCGGCGGCCAGAACGTCCTGGTGATCGGCTCGGACGCGCGCACCGACGGGAACGACCGGCTGGGCGGGGGCCGCAAGGACGACACGGGGCGCTCCGACACCGCGTTCCTGCTGCACGTCTTCCGGGACAGCGAGCACGCGGTGGCCGTCTCCTTCCCCCGGGACACGCTGGTGGAGATCCCCCCGTGCAAACTGCCCGACGGCAGCTGGACAGCGGCCCGCCGCAACACCATGTTCAACGCGGCGTTCTCCGTCGGAGGCAGCCGCGAGGGCAACCCGGCCTGCACCCAGAACACGGTCGAGAAGCTGACCGGGCTGCGCGTGGACCACACCGTCGTCGTCGACTTCCAGGGGTTCTCCGCGATGACCGAGGCGGTCGGCGGGGTGCCGGTGTGCGTGCCCGAAGACCTCTACCAGGGCGATCTGAACCCCAACCGGGGCTCCCGCGGCGCACGCGTCTTCCGGGCCGGCGAGCAGACCGTGTCCGGGCAGCGGGCCCTGGACTACGTCCGCATCCGGCACGGGATAGGCGACGGCTCCGACATCGGCCGGATCAAACGCCAGCAGGCATTCGTCGGCTCGCTGGTCAAGAAGATCAAGGAGAAGGGATTCGGCCCCACGACCCTGCTGCCGCTCGCCGACGCCGCCACCGAGTCCCTGACCGTGGACGAGGGCCTGGGAACCGCAAAGAAGATGGTCGACTTCGCGATGTCCCTCAAGGACATCGACCTGGAGAACACCGAGTTCGTCACCATCCCCTGGCGCTACCAGGGCAACCGCGTCGCCGTCCGCCACCCCCAGGCCGAAAGGCTGTGGGCTGATCTGAGGGCCGACCGGCCCCGGAAGGGGAGCGGCGCTCCCGAAGCGTCCCACGGGCCCGGCACGCCGAGTCCGTCGGCTCCGGCACCCCGGACGCCGGTCTCCGGCACCGGTATCAGCGTCTCCGTCCGCAACGGCACCACCACCCCCGGGCTGGCGGCTGCCGCCGCCGCGGAGCTGCGCGCCCACCACTTCACCGTGACCGGCGTCGGCAACGCGGAGGAGCGCGACCGCACCACCACCGTGCTCACCTACGGCCCCGGCGCCCGGTCGGACGCCGCGAAGCTCGCGCGGGTCCTTCCCGGTGCCCGCCTGGAGCCCGGTGATCCGCCCGGGCTGCGCGTGACGCTCGGCGCCGACTACCGGCCCCCGTCCTCGTCCGGCACCCCGGACCCGGACCCCGGGTCCGGGCGGGGCGAAGCGGAGGAGACCGGCCGCTCGGCCGCCGACGACCCCTGCTCCGACCTCTCCTACGGCTGAACCGCCCCGGCCGGCGGATCCGCGCCGGGGAACCGGCACCGGGGCCCGGCGCGGCCGGGCGAGTCGCTCCCGGCCGGGAAACTCCGCGGGCCGGGGCGGGACTCCGGCGGCCGCGGGGAACTAGGCTGCGGTCGCATGCTGTTCCGTGAGCCGAGACCAGGACGACCGGTGGACGGCACCACGAAGGTCGCACGGTGGCTGCTGGTGCTCTTCCTCGCACCGGTCTGCTGGGGCCTGTTCCAGCTGGCCGGAGCCCTGCCCTCCGCGCAGACGCCGAGATGCCCGGGCACCGTCCTGGACGAGGACGGCGAGGAACTCCCGCAGACGCAGCTGCGTCCCGGGCAGACCTGCCACACCCAGGACGGGCTGCGTCCGACGGGCAGCAGGACGTTCGAGGAGGCCGAGAACCTGCGAGCACAGAAGCAGCGGGAACTGCTCGCGGAGGGCGCGCTGTTCACCTTCTACGGAGCAGGCGGACTGGCGCTGGTACTCGGCCGCCTCGGACCCCCCTGGCGCCGGCCGGAGAGGGGGCAGCACACCCGGTCCGAGACCGACGGCGACACGGGCTGAACCGTCCGGCGGCGCCGATGCCCGGGAGGCGTCCGCGCTACCCGGCAGCGCGGCCGCCCCGCCGCCGGGCGGCGACCAGCGCGGCTCCGTACAGCGCGAGGACCAGGGCGAGCAGTGCGTACGACGCGGCGGTCAGTGCGGTGACCATGCCCAGCGCAGGCCCCAGCGGGGTGAGCGGCAGCACGATACCGACGACCGCGAGGACGGCGGCGGCCAGTTGCACGGGACCGGCCGGTCGCCACCGGCCGATACCGCGGCCGCTGCGCAGCAGCACCATCACCATCGCCTGGGTCAGCAGGTTCTCGGTGAACCACCCGGCGTGGAAGAGCCCCTGGCCCGCTTCGGTCGCCGCCTCCGCCACGGTCCAGGCCAGCACCCCGAAGGTGGCCAGGTCCGCCGCGGCGTTCAGCAGACCGAAGCCGGTGATGAACCGGAGGAGCGCCCCGGGACGCAGCGCGGCGGGCCGGCGCAGTTCGGCAGGCTCCCGGCGGTCGAAGGCGAAGGCGAGCTGCGCGGCGTCGAAGAACAGGTTCTGGACGAGGACCTGCGCGGGCAGCATCGGGACGAACGGGAACAGCAGAGCCGCGGCGAGCATCGCCACGGCGTTGCCCAGATTGGAGGAGAGCGCCACCCGCAGATAGGAGGTGAGGGTGACGCTGCTGTGCCGCCCCGCGGTGACGGCGGGCTCCACCGTGGCGAACGACTGCTCGCCCAGCACCACGTCGGCACTCTCCCGGACGGTGGGCACCGCATCGCGCGGGCACAGTCCCACATCGGCGGAGCGCAGCGCTGCGAGGTCGTTCACACCGTCGCCGAGAAAGCCGGTGGTGTGCCCGGCCGCGCGCAGGGCGGCGACCACCCGGGCCTTGTGCCGCGGAGTGCACCGGGCGAAGACGGTGACGTGCCCGACCGCCTCGGCGAGCGCACGGTCCTCCAGCCGGTCGATGCGGTCGGCCGTCAGCACGCCCTCCGCGCCGGGCTCCAGGCCGAGTTCGCGGCAGACGCGGGCCGCTGTGCCGGGGTGGTCACCGGTGAGGATCTTGACGCCGACGCCCTGGTCCCGCAGGCCCCGCAGTGCCTCGGGGGCATCGGGGGCGAGGGCGTCGCGCAGGGCGACCAGCCCGCGGAAGGAGAGCCCGCGTTCGTCCGCGGAACTGTACGCGTGCGCGCCCGCTCGGGAAGGGCGCTCGGCGGTGGCCACGGCCAGCAGCCGCAGGCCGTCGGCGGCGTGGCGCGCCGCCGATCTGCGCAGTTCCTCACGTTCGGGCTCGGCCAGCACACAACGCTCCAGTACCGCCTCGACGGCGCCCTTGACGACGAGGATGTGCGTTCCCGGACGGTCGGACGCGCGGAGCACCGCGGTCGACAGCCGGCGGACCGGGTCGAACGGCAGCACCGCCACTCCCTCGTACTCCTCCTCCAGGCAGGGGAGGCCGTAGCGCTCGGTGGCGGCGTGCAGGATGGCATCGTCCAGGGCGTCGGCCACCGGGGTCTCGGCGAGCTGGAGCGTCCACAGCGAGTTGCGGGCCGCCCAGCGCAGCACCGCCGCGTCCGGCGCACCGGCCCGATCCACCGCACGGTCGAGGACCGGACGGTCCTGGGTGAGGGTGCCGGTCTTGTCGAGGCAGAGCACGTCCATGGCGCCCAGGTCGTGCAGTGCGGGCAGCCGCCGGACGATCACCTCGCGCTCCCGGGCGAGCGAGGCCGCGCCGCGGGCGAGCACCGCGCCGACCACGACCGGGAGCATCTCGGGAGTGAGGCTGACGGCGACCGCTATGGCGAACGGCAGGATCGCCACGCCCCGGCCGCTGACGGCCGCGTCGGCAGCCAGCACGACCGGGGGTGTCAGCAGCATGAACCGGACCAGGATCCAGGCGGTGCCGTGCAGCGCCCGGTCGAAGGCGCTCTGCCGCGGACGGGTGTGCTGGTGCCCGGCGGCCAGTCCGGTCTCCGCGCCGGTGGCGAGCACCACCGCGCGCCCTCCTCCCGCGAGCACGGTACTGCCCTGGAAGCACAGATGCGGCTCGCCGAAGAGGGCGGTGCCGGTGTCCGGCTCCCCGGACGAGGGCGCGGCACCGGGTTGTCCCGTGCTGGTCCCGCCGCTTCCGGCGGACGCCTGGCGCTTGCCGAGCGGCCCCGACTCCCCGGTCAGCTGCGCCTGCCCGACGACCAGGCCGGTGGAGCTCAGCAGCAGCACGTCCGCGGGCACGAGGTCGCCGGGCCCGAGCCGGATGACGTCTCCGGGTACCAGGTCGGCGACCGGCAGCTCCCTTTCGTCCGGGCGGGCGGCGTAGGTGTCGCGGCGGCGCAGCACGGTGACGGTTCCGGCGACGAGCACACGCAGCCCGGCGACCGAGCGGTCGGCCCGCAGTTCCCCTCCCGCACGCAGCACGCAGCTGACCGTCACCAGGGCCAGGATCACGCACGCGGTCCCCACGGAACCGATCGCGGCCGAGACCAGCCCCAGCAGCAGCAGAACGGCGGTGAAAGGTTCACGCACCCGTTGGACGAGGCGCCGCGCCAGGGAGGGGGTGTGCCAGGCAGGCGGCGTGTTCTCCCCGTGCCGGGCCAGGCGTTCCTCGGCTTCCGCCTCGGTCAGTCCGCGCGGGCCGGTCTCCAGGTGCCGCAGTGCCGTGAGCGGTGCCTGCGCCGCGAGTGCGGTGCCGGCACCCGGCTGCGGGAGCGCCGCCCCCTCCGTGCGGTGGCCGGGTCCCGGAGGCTCAGGCACCGGACTCATACGACCGCAGTCCGTTCACCGGCGCACCCCGGCCGAGGGCCAACTGCCGGACCATCTCGTGCACCACGGTGACGACGGCCGGGTCGTCGACCAGATACACCTGCCGCCGCCCTTCCCGCCGGGACCGCACCAGTCCGGCCAGCTTCAGCTTGGCCAGGTGCTGGCTGACGGCCGGCAGCGTCCCGCCCACCCGTTCGGCGAGGTGGGAGACATCGCACTCGCCCTGGGACAGCGCCCAGACGATGTGCACCCGGGACGGCGAGGCCAACAGGCCGAAGGCGGTGGCGGCCTGCGTCAGCAACTCGGCGGAGGGGTCCTGCCCACCGCCTGCCTCCCGTGCCACCGCTCTCCTCCCGTCCACGCCGTGTCCCCCGTCCGGGCAGCCCGGACCCGCGGAGCACCACAGTGTAGAGCGCGTGCGGGCGGCAGCGATGCCGCGGCGAGCCGGGCGGCGCGCGACGGCAGCCGGGGGCGGTCGTCCGAGAGCCGCAGGCGGTCTGCAACGGTTCGACGGCGACCCGGTGAAACCGTCACCACGCACACGGTGACGGCGCATCCTTGCCTGGACGCCGGGCCGCACTCGGCCGTCGGCGGACCCCAGGAGCCAGAAGGGAAAGAGCCGATGCCCATACCCGTGTGCTCGCTGATCATGAACGAGAACCAGAGAGTCGCTTCCGACGGGGCCTACCACGTGGTGCGCTTCCCGTTCGGCGGAGGCGAGTCCTACGACGCCGAGGGCATGCACCAGGTACGGCAACCGGACGGCTACGACGTCTCCGACTGGCGCGCCGACGACCGATCCGGACTGATCTGGCCCGCCGTCGACGGATGGGGCGTCGTCACCGTCATGATCCAGTGGGAGCCCGGCGACTACAGCGAACTGCGCGACCAGGTCGTACGCGACCCGCTCGGCCTCACCGACGACCCGGTGGACACCACGGCCACGGACCACCGGCGCCCCTCCCCCGGCATGCAGTGCTTCACCAAGCACCATGAGCTCTTCGTGCACCCGGACGTCCCGCTGGCCATCCGCGTCGCCCACAACGACTCCCGGTCCCGGGACCTGGTGCACGCGCAGTTCAAGCTGGCGATCCACACCTGAGCTCCCCGCGCCCGGCCGGAGAACGACCACCGGCCCGGCCGCTCCGCACGTGCGGGGAGCGGGTGGGAGGTGTGTTCCTCCCACCCGCTCCCTGGTGGTTCTGCGGTGTGGTGTGTTGCGGGGTGTGTGTCAGTAGGCGGAGTCGACGTTGTCCATGCTGCCGTAGCGGTCGGCGGCGTAGTTGCAGGCGGCGGCGATGTTGGCGACGGGGTCGGTGAGGTCGTCGGGGGTGCCCTTGACGTGGTACTGGTCGAAGGTGGGCTGGATGACCTGGAGGAGTCCCTTGGAGGGGATGCCCTTCTGGGCGTTGATGTCCCAGTCGTTGACAGCGTTGGGGTCGCCTGCGGACTCGCGGATGATGTTGCGTTTGATGCCGTCGTAGCTGCCGGGGATGTCGTGCTTGGCCATGACGGCGCGTGCCTCGCGGATCCAGCCGTCCAGGTTGTCGGCGTACTCGGCCTTCGCGCCGCTCTTGCCGCTGCCCTTGGCGGCCTTGGCGGCCTTGTCCGCACTCTGCTTGGCGTGGTGGGCCTGGGTGGTCAGGTGCTGGGCGGTGGCGGCGGCCCGGTGGCCGGCCGGGCCGGCGGTGTCGGGGGTGTCGGGGGTGGCGGCGTGGGCGGTGCCGGTCAGGGCGGTGGCGGCGATACCGGCCGCGCCCAGGGCGGTCAGGCCGCCGACGGCCAGCCGGCGGGTGGGGCGGACGGTACTCAGAGCGGTGAGGGTGGTGCGCATGGGGGAGCGGAACCTTTCGCGGGGGGACGTGGCGCCGCACCCGGCACGGGGCTGCCGGTGGTCTGGCTGCGGCGTGGGGCCCACCGTGCGGGAGGCACCCCCCACCCCGGCAACCATGTGACCTACGACCCCGCCTCGTCCCCCGCACCCGCACCCGCACGCCACCCCCACCCCCACCCCGAACCCGGCATACCGGACATACGATGCCGGTTCGTACGTGACGTGGACCCTATGGGCGGCCTCACACCACCCACCCCGCAAAACCCCCGCCCCCGCACCCCCAGTACTCACCCCCACGCACACCGCAACCGGCCGGGAAACCACCGGGATCGCACGTCAAGCTGTCCGGGAGTCCGCCGTGTCCACTCGTCCGGCCAGCTCCAGAAGTTCGTCGACCGGGTCGCCCCGGAGGGCGGCACGGGCCGCCGCAGTCAGCCGAGCGCGGGCAGGGCCCGGAAACGCCAGCTCGTGCGCGCTGTGCGCCGGTTCGGCCGCACCGGCGGCGTACCGGGAGAGTCCGGCCTGCGCCATGGCCCGCACACCCGCTTCGGCATGTCCTGGCAGCGGACGATGGCCGACGACCGGCAGGCCCGCCGCGAGCGCTTGGGCGGCCGTCTGGCCCGCGGCGTTGTCGAGCAGCACATGGGTCGCCGCCATCAGGCCCGGCAGGTCGGTCACCCAGCCGAGCGGCAGCAGGCCGGGATGGCGGGTCGCGCGGTGCCGCAGCCGCGCGTCGTTCCCGCACAGCAGCACCGGGACACAGCCGTGGTCCGCGAGTTGCCGCGCGGTCTCCATCAGCCGGGTGCCGACGCCCCAGGCGCCCGTGGACATCAGTACGGCGGGCCGCTCCGCGGAGAGCGGGCGGGTGTGCTGCGCCGCCGCTGCCACATGCCGGTCCAGCAGGGCCCGCCAGCGGCCCTCGACGTCCCGGGCCCGGAAGAAGCGGGCGGGCACCACCGGTCCCGTGCTCCGCGCGGGGCCTCCCAGCGCGGAACGCACCTGGGCGGCGGCGGCCTCGGTGACGCACAGGTGGAGATCGTTCCCCGGGTGCAGCCAGCCGCGGTGGACGGCGAAGTCGACCACGACGACCGCGGCGGGCACCGCCAGCGCCCCCCTGGCCCGCAACCGCCCGGTCACCTGAGCGCTCAGATGGAAGGTGGGCACGACGACATCGGGGCGCAGCTCCGCGACGGTTCTCAGGAGCGGGCGCTCGGCGAGTGCCGCCAGCGGTGCGCTGCTGGGGCGGGCCCGGGCGCGGCGGCCGTGGCGAGGAAGCTCGCGTACACCGCGCCGTAGAGCTTCGGTGCGTGCCGCACGGTGCCCCGGTAGCCGGTCCGCAGCGCCCGGCCGCTGCCTGCCGGGAGCATGCCGAGGATGTCGCGTACGACCGCCGGGTGCCCGCGGGCCCGCAGCCGGTGCGCCAGTTCGTGCGCGACCGCGTCGTGGCCCGCGCCCATGCTGGCACTCAGCAGCAGGAAGCGGTGCGGCATGGGGCTCCAGGGTCGTCGGCGGGGCGGACCGGCGCGGTCCCGGACCCGCTCGGCCCGGGACAGCGCGCCGGGGCTCTGCGGGCGGCCGGACACGTCCGCAGCCCCTCGGCACGTCCGTAGACCCAGTGTGCTGTCCGCTCGTCGGCGGCGGCGTAGCGACACTCAGCCGTTCCGGCCCGGCGCCGCCGTCCCCCCGGCCTCCGCCGGGCGGCACGGCCCGTCGGCGCGGGGAGCCGAACAGGTGGTTCGGCGGACCCGGGCAGGGCTCCGGGCGGCTGCCGAGCGCGGTTGCCAGCATGCTGGAGCCGGGGCCGGTTGCGCCCCGGTACATGTTCCCGGCCCCGTCGGGGCCCGTACTGCTCACCGGAGGCGTCCGTGTTCGACAGGCTCGGCAGATCCGACGGCCGTCCGACGGATCCGCCGCTCCGGGCCCCTTCGCTGCGGCACCGCTACCGGCGGCATCCGGCCGGCCGGCTGTCGGTGCCCGCCCGCGCCCGGCCGCTCGGGCGCGCACCGTCCGGCACGGAGGCGGACAGCCGGGCGCACCGTCCGGTGGCCCTGGTGACCGGGGCGTCCTCGGGTATCGGCGCGGCCGTGGCCGAGGAACTCGCCGCCGACGGCTCCTGGCGGCTGCTGCTCAACGGCCGGGACGGGGGACGGCTGGAGCAGGTGGCGACCCGGACCGGCGGAGTGCCACTGGCGGCGGATCTGGCCGACGCGCGGTCCCGCACGCAGCTGGCCGAGGAGGCCCTGGTGCACAGCGGCAGGGTGGACGCGCTGGTGGCGGGTGCGGGCATCGGCTGGGCGGGGTCGTTCGCCGCGATGCCCCCGGAGGACATCGACGAGGTGCTGGCGCTGAACCTGAACGCGACGCTGCACCTGGTGCGGCTCCTGCTGCCCGGCATGGTGGACCGGCGCTGCGGACAGGTGGTGCTGATCGGTTCCATGGCGGGCAGTGTCGGGGTGCGGGGCGAGGCGGTGTACTCGGCGACGAAGGCCGGGCTCGCCGCGTTCGCCGACAGTCTGCGCTACGAGTTGGCTCCGAGCGGGGTGGGGGTCTCGATGGTGCTGCCCGGAGTGGTGGACACACCGTTCTTCCAGCGCCGCGGCGCCCCCTATCGGCGCGACCGGCCGCGGCCGGTACCCGCGGCGCGGGTGGCCGAGGCGGTGTGCCGGGCACTGCGCACGGGCCGCCCCAACGCGTATGTGCCGTCCTGGATGGCCATGCCCGCGTGGCTGCACGGGACGGCCCCGGGGGTGTTCCGCAGCCTGGCCCAGCGCTTCGGCTAGGCGCCCGCGTGCTGTGGACAGCTCTCTCGATCCTGCTGGCGGTACTCGCCGCCATGGGGAACGCGGCCGCTTCGGTGCTCCAGCGGCGGGCGGCGGCGGTGGAGCGGCCGGGCCCGTCCGGGCGGCGGTTGTCGTGGCTGCCGGGACTGCTGCGCCGTCCGGTGTGGCTGTGGGGGGCGGGAACACTGGTGCTGTCGGCGGTGTGCCAGGCGGGTGCGCTGGCGACGGGGCCGCTGGCGGTGGTGCAGCCGGTGATGACGACGGAGCTGCTGTTCACCCTGATGCTGGGCGGCCTGGTGTTCCGGCAGCGGCCCGGCGGGCGGGCATGGGTGGCCTTCGCGGCGATGGTGGTGGGGCTGGCGGCGTTCCTGTGGCTGGTGTGGCCTTCTGGCGGGGCGGCCGCTGTGCCCTCCGGCCGCTGGATGGTGATGGCGCCGCTGGTCGTCGCGCTGGTGGTGGTGCTGGTCGTGGTGGCCTTCCGGCTGCCCTCCGCGCCGCGGGCGACCGTACTGGGCTCGGCCACCGCCGTGCTGTTCGGGGTGACGGCCGCGCTGATGAAGGACGCCATCTCCTATCTGGCGGACGACGGACCGGTGGCGCTGCTGACCGCGTGGCAGACCTACGGGGTGGCCGTCGCGGGCGGAGCGGGGTTCCTGCTGCTGCAGATGACACTGCACGCGGGGACGCTGGTCGCCTCGCAGCCCGCGCTCACGCTGGGGGACGCGTTCTTCAGTGTGGTGCTGGGCGCCGCCCTGTTCGACGAGCGGCTGTCGCTCGGCTGGCGGGTGCTGCCGGAGCTGGCCGCGCTCGCGCTGATCAGTGCGGGAAGTGTGCAACTGGCCCGGTCGCCTGCGGTGGCGGGCACCTCCGGGAAGGAGATCTGGTGAACCGGCCGCGCCTGCTGACCGCGCTGGCGGCCGCGCCGGCAGCCGTCGCGGCCGCGAACATCGTGCCGGCCGCCACCTGGCTGCCGCCGGTGCGGGCCGCGTTCCGCCCGGAGCTGGACGGGCGCGGCCGGGCCGACCACATCGCGCTGACCTTCGACGACGGACCGGACCCCCGTTCCACCCCGGCCTTCCTGCGGGAGCTGGACCGGCTGGGGCTGCGGGCGACGTTCTTCCTCCAGGGCGCCGCCGTACTGCGCCACCCCGCTCTCGTACGGTGCATGGCCGCCGAGGGCCACGAGCTGGCGGTGCACTGCTGGGAGCACCAGCCCCCCTGGTTCCCGCGCCCGGCCGCCGACCGCCATGACCTGGAGCGGGCGCTGGCCGCCGTGCGGGAGACCGCCGGGACGGAGCCGCTGTGGTACCGGCCCCCCTACGGGGTGCTCACCGCGACCCGTTGGTGGGCCGCCCGGCGGCTGGGACTGCGGCCGGTGCTGTGGACCGCCTGGGGACGCGACTGGCAGGCGGGTGCCGGACCCGACAGCGTCCTCACCGCGCTGCGCGCGCGCCTGAGCGGCGGGGCGACCGTCCTCCTGCACGACAGCGACCGCAACAGCGCTCCCGGCTCCTGGCGGGTCACGCTGGCGGCCCTGCCCAGGCTGGTCGCCCTCTGCCGGGCCGCCTCCTGGCGTATCGGTCCGCTGGCGGAACACGGGCCGGTGGCGGTGACCGCGAGGAGGGCCGGGGGGACGGCCGGGGCGGAGCGGTCGCCGCTCACGGACTGACGGGCCCGCACCGCCGATCGGGGACACCGGGCCTCCGGCCCGGTGCCGGGGAGCGCGGCGGACGGTGCCACGGGTCAGCGGTCCTGCGCCGCCGCGAGGGCGTGGACCACGTCGGCCGACGCCGGGTAGAGCGCACGGTAGAGGGCGTAGAACTCCTCGTACCTGCCGGTGGTTCCGGAGTGCGGTGCGACGGTCCCGCGAACGGGGTTCCAGGTGTCGGCGGAGGCGTCGGTCACCAGTTGCGCGGCGAGCAGCGCGCCGCCGTAGCAGGCTCCGACGGAGGTGGTCCGCAACTCCTGGGACCTGCCGGTGACATCGGAGACGATCCGGGTCCACAGCCCGCCCTGGGTGCCGCCGCCGACGGCGACGATCCGGCGGATGTCCCCGCCCGCCCGCTCGATGGCCTCGATGTTGTGCCGGACGGCGTAGGCGGTCGCCTCGAGCGCGGCACGGTAGAGGTCGCCACGGGTGTGGCTCAGCGTCAGGCCGGCGAGGACGCCGCGGGCGTGCGGATCCATGACGGGGGTGCGCTCGCCGGCGAAGTAGGGCAGCATCAGCAGCCCGTTCGCGCCGGGAGGCGAGGCTTCGGCGAGCCGCAGCAGCTCCGCGTAGTCCGGGGTGCCGAACAGCTCCCGGAGCCAGCCGGTGACGGCACCGGAGGTGGCCGTGCCGCCGGCCAGACTGCGGGTGCCGGGCAGGGCTCCGACGGTGCTCCACAGCGCCGGGTCGGTGAGCAGGCCGGGCACGGTGTGGATGAGGAACATGGTGGTGCCGTACATCAGCATCAGGTCGCCGGGCCGGTGGGCGCCCACGCTCAGTGCCTCGGCCCAGGCGTCCACGGTGCCGGTGACGACGGGGATGCCCGGGGGCAGTCCGGTGCGGCGGGCGGCCTCGTCCGTGACGGCGCCCGCGGCCTCACCGGACCAGCGCAGCGGAGGCAGTTCGAGTCCGGGGGCGACGCGGTCGGCCCAGGGCGCGTACCACTGGTGCGCGACGGTGTCGTAGAGCGGGGTCGTCTGGCTCGCCGTGTGGTGGTCGAGCACGTAGCTGCCGGTCAGCTTGCGCACGAGCCAGGAACTGGAGGTGTAGAACCTCCTGGCGCGCGCGTACAGCTCCGGTTCCTCGTCCGCGATCCAGGCGATCTTGGCGCCGGCTGCCTGGCTGCTCAGGTCGGAGCCGCAGCGGCGCCGGATCTCCTCGGTGCCCAACTCCGCTCCGAGGCGGGCGATCTGGTCGACGGAGCGGGTGTCGACGCCGTAGAGGATCGCGGGGCGGAGGGGCACGTCGTCGGCATCGGTGAGCAGGACGCAGGGGCCCATGCCGCTGACTCCGACGGCGACGGGCCGGGCGTCGGCCGCGCCGGTCAGCTCCCGGGAGAGGGAGGCCAGTTCGTCCCACCAGACACCGGCGTCCATCTCCACCCGCCCCGGAGCCGGCCGGTCGACGGTGTGCTCGCGCACGGCGGAGGCCAGCAGCGTGCCGTCCAGCCCCACCAGTACGCCCTTGCTGCTGGAGGTGCCGATGTCCACACCCAGGACTGCGTTGAGCGCCATGGCGGCAGGCTTCCAGGGATCACCGGCAGGGTCAACGTTTTCCCTGCTCAGCGAAGCGTGACCGGTCGGGCGCGGCGGCCGGCGGGTTGGCGCGGCGGGTGACCCGCCGCGCGGGCGGCGGCACGGAGGAGGCCGGGCCGCGGCAGGTTCGGCCGATGCCGGGGACGGGCACCATGTCCCGGATGACGGCATTCCGCAGTTAGTTGACCAAGTGTCAAGGTATGCGCAGTTTTCCGGCCGTACGGCGGGGGAGGCAGCAGGCGAACCATTCGAAGGGCACCGCCCTCGGCCAAGGAGCACCACATGACACCGGTCACCGTACGGCCCCCCAGGGCCGCGGCCAGGCTCGCCGCTCTCACGCTCGCGGCGCTGACGCTGCTGTCCCTGCCCTCGGCTGCCACCGTGGCCGCCGTCGGCGCCGCCACCCCGCCGGGCCTGAGCTGCCACACCGGCAAGCACCACAACGACGAGTACACCGGCTACGCCCTGTGCAGGAACAACGGCAGGGCGACGCGGACCTTCTGGGTCCATCTGGTCTGCGGCTGGAGCCCTGACATCGACGGCGAACATGTCACGCTGCGGCCGGGGCAGTCCGGCCAGTCCACCGCACACTGCAGCGCCCTGGGCAGCGGCATCGGGCGGATCGAGGTGCGCCCCTGACCCCGGCGGTCAGTCGCGCCCCGGCTCCCGGGCGGCCCCCCGGACCGACGCCGCGAACCGGTGGGCCAGCTTCCGCCACACCGGCGTCGAGGTGACGGCGTCCTCGCTCGCCCGGCGGTGGAGCTCCGCGCGATCGAGGCCGCGCTCGGCACGGCCCGCCAGCTCCCAGGACAGGATCCGGTCGGGCGAGGTCTCCGGGTGGAACTGGACTCCCCAGGCCCGCTCCCCCACCCGGAACGCCTGGTAGGGGCAGCGCTCGCTCCGCGCGAGCCAGGCGGCGCCGGGCGGGAGCGCCGTGATGGCATCCACATGCCGCTCGACCGCCGTCACCGGGGAGGGCAGGTCGTGGAAGAGCGGATCGCTCCGCGCCTCGGCCCGCAGGGTGAGCGGGGTGCTGCCGATCTCGGGCTCACCGTGCTCCGCTGCGACCTCTCCCCCGGCGACGTGGGCCAGCATCTGCCCTCCGAGGCAGATGCCGAACACCGGCGCCCCCGTGTCGAGCGCCTCGGCCACCAGGGCGCGGGTGGGCGCCAGCCACGGGGCACGTGCGTCGTCGTCGGGCAAAAATCCGCCGCCGAGCACCACCAGGGCACCGCCCGCAAGCCGCGAGGGGAGCGGCGCCCCTTCGTGGGCCGGGACGGTCCGGACGGCGACGCCCGCTTCGGCGAGCCAGTCGCCGAACCGTCCCGGCCCGCCCTGCGGGGTGTTCTGCACCACCCATGCTGTCGCCGCCACCGCGCCCGCCTTCCGTTCGAAATCCGCACCGGCCGCCGCGTTCCGGTCCTGACCCGGACCCGGGTACCGGCCGGCCCGGCTTCCGCGCCATGGTGACACGGCCCCGCGGCCCGGTCACCGGCACTCCGTACGCCGGTCACTGCCGGGCGGCGGACTCCGCCGCGCCGTACATGCGGGGTGACCGCACGAGCGAGGGCCGGACAGGGTGCGTGCCCTGTCCGGCCCTCGCTCCGTGCACGGCGCCTTGCGCATTGCTCCGGTCGCCGGCGCGGCCGTTTCAGATACGGCCGCGGGTCCATCGCGTCACGGGGCCCGCGCTGCTGCGGGCGGTCCTCCGCCCCAGCGCGAACGCCCCCGCCAGCAGGGCGAGGAGGCCGCCGGCCGTGCCGGCGGTGAGGTTCCTGCGCTCCTTGACAGCAGTCGCACCGGCGGCAGCGGCCGCGCCGGCCTTGGCCCCCGCGGACACCAGGGTGTCCTTGGCGGCCTCGCCCTTCGTCCTCAGGTTCTCTCCCGCGGAGTGCGCGCCTTCGCCCGTGGCGGCGCCATGGGCGCCGGGTCCGGCTCCGTTCGCCGTCACGGTCTCGACCGCGCTCTCCGCGCCGCGTCCCTTGGAATTCTTCACCGGGTCAGCCATGCCGCTGCGGGTGACCGCACAACGCGGCCCCAAACCGTGCGATGTGCTTCCGCGTCCGTCGGTCAGCCGCCGTACATCCCGCGGAACACCACGAAGCCGAGCACCATGCCGATGACGAGCCCGGCGACGGACACCCCGATCGCGACCGGTGCGAGCCGCTCCTGTTTGGACTTGGCGACGAAGCCGCAGACCATGCCCGCTATGCCGAAGCCGGGCGGGCAGAATATGAAGGCCACGGCACCGAGCACGATCCCGACGATGCTCAGCGTGTTGGAATCGTTGGCAGGCGGCGGACCTGGCTGGTACGGCTGATTGGGCGGACCTGAGTACGACACTAATTCCCCCTCCAGGGTTCGGTTCCGCCACCCTATGGAGTGAGAGCTGTGCTGGGTAGCCTGTGTGACAGCTCTGCAACCCGGCCTTGATCAGGGCGTGGCTGGTGCAACCGGGTGCGAACAGCCGGGGGAGCCGTCCGCCGCGGCGTCGGCGAACCCCCGGAGGCCGGTGAGGAGCGCTTCGCGGTCCGCGGCGGGCATGGCGGCCAGGATGCCGAGCAGGGCCTCCTCGCGGCGCTCGCGCAGATCGTGCAGATGCGCCCTGCCCTGCGGAGTCAGCCGCAGTTCCAGCTCGCGTCCGCTGGTGGGACTGGGTGAGCGCGCGACGAAGCCGATCGCCTCCAGCCGGTCGCAGAGTCTGCTGACCGACGACGGCGCGGAGCCCAGCGCTTCCCCCAGCGCCCGCAGGTTCATCCCCTCGTCGCGGTCGACGCAGTACATGACGCGCAACTGAGACGGGGACACCGGCGCGCGGGCGGTCGCGTTCCGGCCCTGCTCCCAGAGCACTTCCAGCAGTTCGATGATCTCGCCCGCGCGCTGTCCGGCCTGCTGGGCGCAGCCGCCGGGCAGTGAGGGATCCCCGCCCATATCAGTACCACTCCCTAACGGCGGCACGGCCAGACCGGGATCGGCCCGCCGGCCCCGCGTCGGTGCCCGCTGCGCGGCGGGGCTGCTTCCACCGGCCCACTGCGGCGTCCGTCATCGGCAAGCCTCTCCCTGAGCACCCCGTATGCCCGGTCGGCGGCCATGTCATGCCCGGCACCGGCCGCGCCACGGCACCCGGCGGGCAGTACCGGCGCTGCGGCAGCGTCAGGGCACGTCCGGCCCCGTGCCGGGCGGCGGCTGCCGGTGGGCGGCGGCGAGCCCGCGGGACAGGCCGGGCCGGGTGGAGCGGTCCCGCTCGGCTCGGGCGCCGCTGGCGCGGGCGTTGAGAAGCGAGTCGAAGAGGGCACGCCCCTCCAGCAGCGCGGCGCGCATGTCCTCGGTCTCCGCCGCGTTCGGGCCCGACGCGCCCCCGGCCCGCCGCGCGTCGCGGAGTTGCCGGTATCCCTGGACCCGCCGGGCGTGGTGCACCGAGAGCGCGGCGAGGCGTTCCTCGAACGACAGCCCGGCGGGGTAGCCCCGCTCTTCGGCCAGGCGCTCCAGCAGCGTCTCGGCCGCACCGAGCGCCCGGGCCGGGGAGTCGACGAAGTCCTCCTGGACGGCTCTCCACTGCGCGAGGTGGCGCTCCCGCGCGCCGGAGGCGAGCGGGAGCACCGCGAGGGAGCCGTACCGGTCGAGCCTGCCGGCCAGCTCGCGCCGCGTGGTCCGGGTGTCGCCGTGCCGCCGGGCGAGGACACGCGTGTACTCGGGGCCGAAGCGGCGCTCCAGCAGCTGGGCGTCCACGGCGGCCGCCCGGCGCCGGAGGCGGACCGCGATGACGAAGGCGAGGCCCAGGATCACGGCGGTACCGGCGACGAGCAGGAGGATGAACATGTGGGCCTTCTCCCCGGCCCCGACGGGCGGCGCCCGGGAGCCGTACCGAGGGGCGGGCCGCGGAGGAGGGACCCGGCACCTGCCCGGCTTCCCGGACGACGCACCGGTAAACCACGAATCACGGCAGCGCGGGCCAAATCGGCGCCGTGGCCGTCGAGTTGCCGACAGGTCAGTCGATGGATGGTGCGGGCGTGGCGGAGGTGCGCCCCGTTGCCCGCCCTAACCGGTCGTCCGTGTCACGCTCGGGCTCCCCGCTCGCTAGGATCCGGAGCAGATGTCCGGGCACGGGGCCCGGGGAGTGCGGTTGGGGTGAATGGTGAACACAGTTGTCGGTCGAGTCGTCCGTTTCGACGGTGCGCGGGGGTACGGGTTCATCGCCCCCGACCACGGAGGCGAGGACGTCTTCCTGCACGCGAACGACCTGATGATGCCGGAATCGTTCGTGCACACCGGAGTCGCGGTGGAGTTCGAGATCGAGGACGGGGACCGGGGCCTGAAGGCCTCCTCCGTCCGGCTTCTGGACCACTCGGACGTGCCCGGGCCGGAGACCGCTCCGGCTGCCGGGGGCCGGGTCCCGCACGGCCCGGCGGCCTCCCGCGGCGAGGACGGGGAGGATCCGATGTGCGATGTGCTCGGTGTCGCCGAGTACACCAGGGCGGTGACGGAGCTGCTGCTGGAGGCGGCGCCGGACCTGACCGGCGCACAGATCCTCGACATCCGCCGCCGCCTGGTGCAGTTCGGGAAGAGCCACGGCTGGGCCGAGGACTGACCGGACGTGCGGGCCGCGACGGTCCGCCGCGGGCTTCGGCGGGATGTTCCCGGCGGACCCGGCGGCAGGGTCGCTGCAGGCGTGGCGGCACGCCGGGCGTGCCGCCACGGGTCCCGGCGGGGTCAGATGCCGAACGCGGCGGGGTAGCGGATGACCCCGGACGGCACCGGCCCCGCCTCCGCGTCCAGGAAGAGGGCCATCAGGGCCTCGTCCGGCACGTCGACAGTGGCACGGATCCCCAGGCGGGAGGCCGGAAGGAATCCGAACCGCGGGTAGTACTCCGGATGCCCGAGGACGAGCACCAGATTCTCACCGCGCCGCCGGGCCGCCCGCAACGCGGCCCGGATCGCTGCCGTTCCGGCACCGGTGCGCTGGTACGGGGGCAGCACCGCGCACGGGGCCAGCGCGAGCGCGGGATGTCCGTCCACGTGGCAGCGGGTGAGCAGGGCCTGCCCGACCGGGGTGCCGTCGGGCGCCTCGGCGAGCAGGGAGAGTCCGTCGAGCCACGCGGCGGGATCGGCGCGCAGCGCCTCGACGAGCCCGGCCTCCTCGGACGTCGGGAAGGCCGCGAGGAGGATCCTGCGGACCGCGGCGGCGTCGGCCGCGGAGTCGGGCCGCTCGGGTCGGGTGGTGAAGGAGCCTGCAGAAGGCTGGGGCAACGGGAACACCTTCGGTACGAGGGGTCCCGGTACTGCCGGCGCACTCACCGGGCGCCCGGCGTACGGCCGGAAGGCGCCAGGGGTCAGGCCGGAACCGGAACCGAGGGGAGGGAGACTGTCCGGACACCGCGCGAAGCGGTGGTCTGCACGGCAGCCATCAGCTCATCTCCCCCGATCTCGTCCGGATCGGCGACCCGGGCGGTCGCCGATCCGGAACGCTAGCACAGCTCCGGTACGGGGCTCCCGCCGGGCGGGGAGCCCGGGGAGCCCGCCCCCGGTCCGCCGTGACGGCGTGCGGACCGGGGACGGCGGACCGGATCGGCGGCGTCCCGGCGGGTCAGTACCAGCCGTGCTCGTCGTGGAAGGCGAGTGCCGCCTGCCAGGAGCCGTACCGCTCCTTGACGTAGCGCTCGGCGCCGGCATGCTGTTCGGCGACCGTGCCCTTGCCCCAGGGCTGGTCGGTCTGGAACAGGCCGTGGTACTTGCCGTTCTGCGCGTTCGGGTTGCCGCTGGACTCCCGGCGGATGATCTCCGCCTTGGCCGCGCTCTCCGCCGTCGAGGAGTGCGGCGCGGCGGGCGCGCTGCTGCGCGGTGCCTGCTGCTCAGGGACTGATTCCTGCTGCTCGGGGGCGGGTTGCTGGTCCTGCGGCGCCGACTGCTGTCCGGCGCTGGACCCGGTCGGGCTGCCCGGAGCCGCCGGGGCGGGCCGGGGTGCGGCCTCCCCGATGGTCAGCCGCTGCCCGGGGTAGATCCGGTCGGGATCGGGAAGCGCGTTCCGCTCCGCGAGTTCCTGCCATCTGGTGCCATGGCTCCGGGCCACCTCGGAGAGCGTGTCGCCGGGCCGCACCTGGTAGGTGGTGGTCGTGGGGTCCTGACGCTGCGCGGCCTCCGTGTGCGTGTGCGTGTCGGATGACTGCCCCTCCTGCGCGAAGGCAGGCGCGGCCGGAACGGCGACTGCGGCAGCCGTGAGGACGCCGAAGGTGGCGATCTTGGTCTTACGCATCTGAATCAAGTCCTTACCGTCGAGCCCGGAAGCTCTCTGTTGGGGTCAGAGGAAAGCCCGTCAGGGCCGTAGCAAACTCCGTCAGATGCCGTCCGGGCCGACGATCCGTTCTGCTTTGCCGATCTTTCACCCGTCCAGAGGTACCCGGCGTCCCCGATGGGCGGTACCTAGCCGGGGTTGGCACGCAGCCAGTCCAGAACCTGCGCGGCGTGCCGGTCCGGCGGGAAGACGGGGTGGAAGACGTGCTCGATCGCGCCGGCGCGGACGATCAGGGTGAGGCGCCGGTAGAACAGCCGCCCGCCCACTTCGAGAACGGGCATCCGCAGAGCTCCCGCGAGGGCCAGCACCGGGTCGGAGAGCAGTCCGAACGGCAGCCGCAGCCGCTGGGCGAGCTCGCGCTGGCAGGGGCTGTCCTGACCGGAGAGGCCGAACACGCGGGACGCCCCGGCGGTCAGCAGCTCCGCGTGCCGGTCCCGGAATCCGCAGGCTTCCTGGAGGCAACCCGCCGCACCGGGGACGGAGTCCCAGCCGACGGGCAGCTCGCGGGGGCGTGCGGCGCGCGGAAAGGCGTAGAGGACGGTGCGCCCGTCGCCCAGCCGGTCCAGGGCGACCAGCCGGCCTTCGATGTGCGGAAGTCCGAGGGAGGGCAGCCGCGTTCCGGGCAGGTGGTCGGCGGCACCGTCGTCCCCGGGTTCGGGAAGTCCAGCCGGCAGTCGCGTCAGGTCGTCCACGTGGTGTCCTTCCCCGTGCCGGGGTGCGTGCGGCGGAGTCTCCCGGAACGCTAGCCGCGCCCGCACCGCGCGGGCCGCACGACGCCGGGCCCGTGCGGCCCGCGGGACGGAACGGGCACCGAACGGGCGAGTGTTCGCCTCCAACGGTCGACATACCCTCGACCGCGAATGCGTCGTTCCTGCTCAGCGGCGTTTCCGCGGACGGTGCCGACGGGCAGAAACGGTCACGATCTTCTCCGCCGGGAGGCTGGTCGTACCGGACGGAGCCCGGTACAACTCTCCACACGGGCAGGAACGGGCATGTCCGTGACCGAACGGAGAGGGGCGACGGGGCCATGAGCGCGGCGGAGCGGCAGCGGCAGATCGTCGGCGCGGCGCGACGGCTGGGCTCTGTCGAGGTGGCCTCGCTGGCGGAGGAACTGGGCGTCGCCAAGGAGACGGTCCGCCGCGACCTGCGGGTGCTGGAGGAGCACGGGCTGCTGCGCCGGACCCACGGCGGGGCGTACCCGGTGGAGAGCGCCGGGTTCGAGACGACCCTGGCGTACCGCACCACCATGCACGTGCCCGAGAAGCGGCGGATCGCCTCGGCCGCCGTCGAACTGCTCGGGGACGCGGAGACGGTCTTCGTCGACGAGGGGTTCACCCCGCAGCTGATCGCCGAGGCGCTGCCCCGGGACCGGCGGCTGACCGTGGTGACGGCCTCGCTGCCGGTGGCCCGGGTGCTGGCGGCGGAGGAGGAGTTCACCGTGCTGCTGCTCGGCGGACGGGTTCGGGGCGGCACCCTGGCCACCGTCGAGCACTGGACGACGAAGATGCTCGCCGGCTTCGTCATCGATCTGGCCTTCGTGGGCGCCAACGGGATCTCCCGGGAGCACGGCCTGACCACTCCCGACCCGGCGGTCTCCGAGGTCAAGGCGCAGGCCATGCGGGCCGCTCGGCGGCGGATCTTCGCGGGGCTGCACACCAAGTTCGGCGCGGTGAGCTTCTGCCGCTTCGCCGAGGTCGCCGACTTCGAGGCGCTGGTCACCTCGGTGAACCTGCCCGCCCCGGAAGCACACCGCTACGCGCTGCGTGGGCCGCAGGTCATCAGGGTCTGATCCGGCCCGCTTCCCAGCTTCTGTACGGGCGGCGGTACCGCACGCCCGCGTTCAACCGGAATATCACGATTCGCCAGGAGTTCATATGCGCTGTCAGAGCAGGCCGCAGGGCCGGATACGCAGCCGACCACATCGGGCCAGGGCGGTCAGGGCAGCCACTGCCGCCGCCACGGCGAGTGCGCTGCTCGCGCTGTCCGGCTGCGCCGGCGCGGGCAGCCTCGGCTCCGGCGGCGACACGATCAGCGTGCTGATGGTGAACAACCCGCAGATGCTGGAGCTGCAGAAGCTGACCGCCGAGCACTTCACCGCGGAGACGGGCATCAAGGTCCAGTTCACGGTGCTCCCGGAGAACGACGTACGGGACAAGATCAGCCAGGACTTCGCCAACCAGGCCGGGCAGTACGACGTGGCGACGCTCAGCAACTACGAGACGCCGATCTTCGCCAAGAACGACTGGCTGCGCTCCCTGACCCCCTACACCCGCAAGGACAAGCACTTCGACCAGCAGGACATCCTGCCTCCGGTGCGCGACTCGCTCAGCGGCGAGGACGGCCAGGTCTACGCCGAGCCGTTCTACGGCGAGTCGTCCTTCCTGATGTACCGCAAGGATGTCTTCGCCCAGGAGGGCCTGAAGATGCCCGCGCACCCCACCTGGCCGCAGGTGGCGAAGCTCGCCGCACAGGTCGACGGTGCGCAGCACGGCATGAAGGGCATCTGCCTGCGCGGGCTGCCGGGCTGGGGCGAACTCGTCGCACCGCTGACGACGGTGGTGAACACCTTCGGCGGGACCTGGTTCGACAAGGACTGGAACGCGCGGCTGAAGGACCCCGCCTTCCGGAAGGCGACCAAGTTCTACGTGGACCTGGTGCGCAAGCACGGCGAGTCCGGGGCCTCCCAGTCCGGGTACGCGGAGTGCCTGAACAACATGACCCAGGGCAAGACCGCCATGTGGTACGACGCCACCGCCGGGGCCGGTTCCCTGGAGGGCGCCAAGTCCAAGGTGAAAGGCAAGATCGGCTACGTCCCCGCGCCGGTGGTGAAGACCCGCAGCTCGGGCTGGCTCTACAGCTGGGCCTGGGGGATCCAGAAGGCGAGCCGGAACCCGGACAAGGCCTGGAAGTTCATCTCCTGGGCCTCCGGCAAGGAGTACGAGAAGCTGGTCGGTGAGAAGTTCGGCTGGGCCAACGTCCCGGCGGGCAAGCGGGCCTCCACCTACGAGCTGCCGGAGTACAAGAAGGCGGCCGGCGCCTTCCACGAGGTCACCCGGGAGGCCATCACCAAGGCCAGGCCCCGCGATCCGGGCGTGCAGAAACGGCCCACGATCGGCATCCAGTTCGTCGACATCCCCGAGTTCGCCGATCTGGGGACGAAGGTCTCGCACGAGATCAGCGCCGCCATCGCGGGCCGCCAGTCGGTGGACGAGGCGCTGCGCAAGGCCCAGAAGCTGGCACAGGAGGTCTCCGACGACTACGAGGGGCGAGGGCAATGAGCACTCCGACCACCACTGCCCCGGACGCGCACGACGAGAAGCGTCCGCCGGCCGCCCGGCCCGCCGCGCCGAAGGGGCCGCCCAACCGGCTGCGCGGCTGGGTCACCCGCGCGCCGCTGCTGCCCGCCCTGGTCTTCCTGATCATCGTCACCCAGTTGCCGTTCGCGGCCACCCTGGTGGTCTCGTTCTTCGACTGGAACGCGCTCTACCCCGAAGCCCGGTCCTTCGGCGGCTTCGCGAACTACCAGGAGGTGCTCAGCGATCCCGAGCTGCGCGACTCCGTGGTCACCACGGCGGTGCTGACCGCGGTCGTCGTCCTGGTCAGCCTGGTGCTCGGGCTGCTGCTGGCGCTGCTGCTCGACCGCAGCTTCCGCGGCCGCGGCGTGGTGCGCACGCTGCTGATCGCGCCGTTCCTGCTGGTGCCGGTGGCCGCGGCGCTGCTGTGGAAGCACGTGCTGTACAACCCCGAGTACGGGCTCTTCAACGGTGTGCTGAGCTGGCTGTTCGGGGACGACGCGCCGCAACCGGAATGGGTGGCCGAGATGCCGCTCGGCGCCGTGGAGATGGCGCTGATCTGGCAGTGGACGCCGTTCATGATGCTGATCCTGCTCGCCGGGCTGCAGAGCCGGCCCGCCGACTCGATCGAGGCCGCCCGGATCGACGGGGCCGGGGCCTGGCAGATCTTCCGCTATCTGACACTGCCGCACCTGCGCCGGTATCTGGAGCTGGGGGCGCTGCTGGGATCGATCTACATCGTGCAGAACTTCGACGCCGTCTTCACCATCACCTCCGGCGGGCTGGGCACCGCCAACCTGCCGTACACCATCTACCAGACCTTCTACCAGGGCCATGAGTACGGCCTCGCCTCGGCCGCCGGCGTGCTCGTCGTCATCGGCTCCCTGATCATCGCCACCCTCGCGCTGCGGGTGGTCTCGTCCCTCTTCCGCGAGGAGGTCCGCGCATGAGCGCCCTGACCGCAGACGCACCCGAGGCGGCGTCGTCCACCGCCGGGCCGAAGGCCGCCTCCGCCCCGCCCGGAAGCATCCGCCGCAAGAACACCGCGCTGGGCCTGCTGGCCTGGGTGTGCGGGCTGCTCTTCGTGCTGCCGATCGCCTGGATGGTGCTGACCTCGCTGCACTCGGAGTCGGACGCCGCCACCAACCCGCCGTCGCTGGCCGCCCCGCTGACTCTCGACGGCTACCGCGCCTTCTTCGACGCGGGCGGCGGGGCCGGACCCTGGCCCGCGCTCGCCAACTCGCTGATGGCCTCGGTCTTCTCCACCCTGCTGGTACTGGTGCTGGCGCTGCCCGCCGCGTACGCGCTGTCCATCCGGCCGGTGCGCAAGTGGCGTGACGTGCTGTTCTTCTTCCTGTCGACGAAGATGCTGCCGATCGTCGCCGGACTGCTGCCGATCTACCTGTTCGCGAAGAACACGTCGTTCCTCGACAACATCTGGCTGCTGGTCATCCTCTACACCTCGATGAACCTGCCGATCGCGGTGTGGATGATGCAGTCCTTCCTCGCCGAGGTGCCGCCCGCCCTGATCGAGGCGGCGCAGATCGACGGGGCCCGGCTGCCGACCGTCCTCGCCCGGGTGGTCGCGCCCGTCGCCGCGCCCGGAATCGCCGCCACCGCGCTCATCTGCTTCATCTTCTCCTGGAACGAGATGCTGTTCGCGCGGGTCCTGACGGGGGTCGTGGCGCAGACCGCGCCCGTCTTCCTGACCGGTTTCATCACCAGCCAGGGCCTGTTCCTGGCCAAGGTGTGCGCCGCGTCTCTCGTGATCTCCCTGCCGGTGCTCGCCGCGGGGTTCGCCGCCCAGGACAAGCTGGTCCAGGGCCTGTCGCTAGGAGCTGTCAAATGAAGGCCGCACTCGTCGAGTCGGTGGGCAAGGTGTCCCTGACGGAGGTTCCCGACCCGACCCCCGGTCCCCGCGAGGTGGTGGTGAAGGTCGCGGCGTGCGGGCTGTGCGGAACGGATCTGCACATCAAGCAGGGCGAGTTCGCCCCCTCGCTGCCGCTGGTGCCCGGTCACGAGTTCGCCGGGGAGGTGGTGGCACTGGGCAGCGAGGTCGACGAGCTGGCCGAGGGGGACCAGGTGGCCGTCGACCCCTCCCTGTACTGCCACGAGTGCCGCTACTGCCGCCGCGGCCACAACAACCTGTGCGACCGGTGGGCCGCGATCGGCGTGTCCACGGCCGGCGGTGCCGCCGAGTACGCGGTAGCGCCCGTGGCCAACTGCGTGCGGCTGCCCGAACATGTGCGGACCCAGGACGCGGCGCTCATCGAACCGCTCTCCTGCGCGGTGCGCGGCTACGACGTGCTCAAGAGCCAGCTCGGGTCCCATGTACTGATCTACGGTTCGGGGACGATGGGACTGATGATGCTGGAGCTGGCCAAACGAACCGGTGCGGCGAGCGTGGAGGTCCTCGACCTGAACCCCGAACGGCTGGCCACGGCCCGCGGTCTGGGGTGCAGCGGCGCGGCGGCGACCGCCGAGGAACTGGACCGGCCCGGCGGCTGGGACCTGGTGGTGGACGCCACGGGCAACGCGGCCGCCATCCAGGACGGCCTCGGCCGGGTGGCGAAGGCGGGCACCTTCCTCCAGTTCGGTGTCTCCGACTACGCGACCCGGGCCACGATCGAGCCGTACCGCATCTACAACCAGGAGATCACCATCACCGGCTCGATGGCCGTCCTGCACAGCTACGAGCGGGCCGCCGAACTGTTCGCCGGCGGGATCCTGGACCCGGAGGTGTTCATCTCCGACCGGATGCCGCTGGACTCCTACCCGGAGGCGCTGGACCGGTTCGCCGAGGGCAAGGGCCGCAAGATCGTGGTGGTGCCCTGAGGCGGTGCCGCTCCCGCCCGTCCGGGGTCTCACGGCCACCGGGCGGGTGCCGGGCCCGGGACGCTCGGCCGGGACCGGTGCCGCCGGTGCGATCACCGCCTTGACGTACCGAAAGGTCGTCGTGGCGGAACGCTCCGCCGAACGCGGGGCCGGCGCCGCGGCTCGTTGCCGATCACGGATGCGCTCGTTGAGTCAGGGCATCCGGGGCATCGGGCTCCGGGGTGAGAGAGGAGGACTCGTGCCACGGAAGGGTATCGCCCTGGCGGCGGCCGCCGCGGTGAGCAGCGTGCTGTTCGCGGCGGTTCCGGCCACCGCCGTGTCCCCCGCGCAGACGCGTGCCGGTGGACCTCCCTACCCGTACGCCGACTGCGTGAAGGAGGCGAAGCGGCAGACGAAGGGCACCGACCACGCGGCCAGGTCCCTGTGCGACAAGCTGGTGAAGAAGGGGTGGATCAAGCCGCCCCGCGCCTGATCCGGCCCGCGGGCCCCGCCGGACGGTCCACGCACCGTCCGGCGGGGCTCTCTGCTGTCGTCGCCCGCTGCTCCGGCCGGGCACGGTGCACGACCGGGCCCGGCCGGCGGTCGCCTGACCTGGGTGCCAGGAGGAGAGTTCCGTGACCGGTTCGGGGCCCCGCCCCGTCCCCGATCCGCGCAGCCGCCCTGTTCTGCCGGACCATGTGCGCGAGTGTGTCCCGCTCGAGCACGGCGAGGTCTTTCTGCGCGGCGGCAACCACACCCGGTTCGAGGAACAGTTGTACGAGAATCGGGCTGCCGGTCGGCACCGGCGGCAGCCAGGTGGCGGCCCGCGGACTCAACCGCTTCCAGCCCGGCTGCACGCTGTGGGTCGTCCCGCTCGGCAGGGCGCAGAAGCAACTCGCGCTCGCGGGCCCGAGCCGGCTGCACGGGGTGGCCCAACGTTCGAAGCCCTGTCTGCCCGGCTGCGCCCTGCGGGCGGGCGACGCTCCTCCAGGACACTCCCCAGGACCGGCGCAGGGCCGCTCCCGGGCCGCTGCCGGCGGGAGCGTCCCGTCGGCCGGCGCCTTCCGTTCCGGTCCGACAGTCGGCCGGTCCGGCGGCGGCCGGTCCGGCAGTCGGCCGGTCCGGCGGCGGCCGGTCCGGCGGCGGATCGCCGGGCACGCCGCGGCCACCGGTTGGGAGCGTCTCAGCCGGCGGTTCCGTTCTGCCGGGCGGCGCGGGCGGCGCGCGCGCAGGAGGCCGACACGGCGCTGCGCAGCCATTCCGGCAGCGGCTCCTGGTGGGTCGCCCGGGTCAGCAGGCGGGCGACCTCCCGGAGTTTGGTGTTGGTCCGCTGCGAGGTGTCGACCAGCACCCGCCATGCCGTCTCGGGGCCGCAGCGCCCCGAAGCCATGATCACCCCGCGCGCCTGGTCGATCAGGGGACGGCTGTCCAGCGCCTGCCGGAGTTGGGCCACCTCCTCCCGGAGTCGGTGCAGCTCGGCGGGCGGACATGCCTCGTGCGCCGGGCCGGCGGCCCCGGACTCCGCACCGGCGGCCGACGGTTCTCGGCCGACGGCCCGGGGCTCTTCACGGGAGTCCCCGGGCCTCTCGTCAGGAGGAGGAGAATCGGAGGTGTAGAAGGTCCCCTCGCTGGTCACCCGTAGCTCCATCCGAGCTGGTTCGGCCCAGGAGCCGGCGCGGTAGCGCCCCGGACCCGGCCTAGGCGGAGCCGGGCGCGCGCCCTGCCGCCCCAGGGCGAGTGGACAAGCGATCCCACTGCCCGGGGCGGCGCCACGGCAGGATTCATCGTGCCTCCGGAGACAACTGTTGTCGCATGACACATGTCTGCCCGTCCGGGCGGGACGGTACGCCCACCTGTGAGATAGCGAACACCGGCGCACCCGTACCGTGGCGGGACGCCCTCCCGCCCGGGAGGGCCACCCCATGACCGAGGAGCGCCGCCGTGACCCCGCCCCAACCGCCCGTGCTGGTCGAAAGGGACGGCCGCGCCGGCCGTCTCGTGCTCAACCGCCCGCGCACGCTCAACGCACTCGACCGGGAGATGGTCGACCGGCTCACCGGAGCGCTGGACACCTGGGAGCGGGACGACGCGGTCGCCGCCGTCGTCCTCAGCGGCGCGGGCGAGCGGGGGCTGTGCGCGGGCGGAGACATCCGCGGGATCCACGAGGACGTGCGACAGGGCGGCGGCGCGGACTCCGCACGGTTCTGGGCGGCGGAGTACCGCCTCAACGCCCGGATCGCCCGCTACCCCAAGCCGTACGTGGCGCTCATGGACGGGGTCGTGATGGGCGGCGGTGTCGGAGTCTCGGCACACGGCAGCGTCCGCGTCGTCACCGAGCGGTCGCGAGTCGCCATGCCGGAGACGGGCATCGGCTTCGTCCCGGACGTGGGCGGCACCTGGCTGCTGTCGCGGGCGCCGGGCGAGCTGGGCACACACCTGGCACTGACCGCCGGAGCGGTGGGTGCGGCGGACGCCCTGCTGTGCGGACTGGCGGACCACTTCGTCCCCGCGGACCGGCTCGCGGACTTCGCCGCCGCGCTGTCCCACACCCCGCCCGCGGACGCGGTGGCGCGGTACGCGACCGTCCCGCCGGAGTCCGAACTGGCCGGGCAGCGGGCCTGGATCGACACCTGCTACGACTCCGACAGCGTTCCGGAGATCCTGGCCCGGCTGCGCGACCACGGCGGGACCGCGGCCAAGGAGGCGGCCGCGGCCGTCGAGTCGAAGTCCCCCACCTCCCTCAAGGTCACCCTCGCCGCGCTGCGCCGGGCACGGGACCTCACCTCGCTGGAGGCGGCTCTGGAACAGGAGTACCGCACCTCCGTCGCCGCGCTCTCCTCACCCGACTTCGCCGAGGGCGTGCGGGCCCGGATCATCGACAAGGACCGCAGCCCGCGCTGGTCGCCCGGCGCACTCGAGGAGGTCTCCGAGGAGGAGGTGGCACGGCACTTCGCGCCGCCGGACAGCGGCGACCTGAGGCTCGACGTGCGAATCTGACGCTTTCTGCGGGCATATTCTGATGGCCCATGAGCTACCCGTGCGTTCCTCACATCACGTTCGTGACAGAACTGACTACACATTCCCCTCACACATGCTGCACGCTTGATCCGTGCTTCCGAGGGGAGGGGAACGATGGACAAGCGGTACGAGATCTTCTGTCTCGCGGACCCGTATTTCTACGAAACACCCGACCGCTTGTCGGACTCCGCGTCACGCACCGCCACGGACGACACGGGAAGACGGTCCGACGAGTCGGCCGCCGACCGTTCCGCTGATCCGGGCGCATTCCCGGTAGCGAGCCGACCCGTCCCCGCCGGCTGGCGGCAGACCCGGTCCGGCGACTGGCTGGAGCTGCGCCCGGTGGCGGGAGAATTCCCGCTGCAGGGCTGGAAGATTCACGCCTCGGCGACTCTCGACAACGCGGACGAAATCGGCACGGCGATCTGGGACCACTGCGTACCCCGCGGAATTCCCTTCAAATTCGTGCCGCACCGCACCCTCCTGTACCTGCGCAACGCCAAATATGCCGGGCGCGGCACGAGCGGTAAATTCGCCACGATATACCCGGCCGACGAGACACAGCTCGAGAGCATTCTGCGCGAGCTGGACGAGAGCCTGTCGGGCCGGCCGGGGCCGTACATCCTGACGGATCTGCGCTGGCGCACCGGACCGCTGTACGTACGCTACGGCGGCTTCGCGCCGCGATTCTGCGTCGACGGCCAGGGCAGGCTCGTACCGGCGGTGGAGGACGCCGGCGGCCGGCTCGTCCCGGACCGCAAGGACCCCGCGTTCCGGGTGCCCGACGGGGTGACGCTGCCCGCCTTCCTCCGGCCGGAGCTGGCGGCGCGCGACGCGGCCACCGTCCAGGAGCTGCCCTACCGGATCGAGCGGGCGCTGCACTTCTCCAACGGCGGTGGTGTCTACGGCGGCGTCGACACCCGGGACGGGAGCCGGGTCGTGCTCAAGGAGGCACGGCCGCACGCCGGACTCGCGGCCGACGGCGCCGACGCGGTGGCCCGGCTGGAACGCGAGAAGGCCGCACTCGACCGGCTCGCCGGACTGCCGGTGGTACCGGCCGTCCGGGACTGGTTCGAACTGGACGGGCACCGGTTCCTGGTGATGGAGGAGCTCGCGGGGCAGACCCTCAACTCCTTCTTCGCCAGACGCCATCCGCTGCTGAGCTCCGATCCCGACCCGGAAGCACTCACCCGGCACACCGAGTGGGCGCTGCGCATGCACCGGCTGGTGGAGGACGCCGTCGCGGCGGTGCACGAGCGGGGCATCGTCTTCAACGACCTGCACATGTTCAACATCATGGTGGCGCCCGACGAGCAGTCCGTCGCGCTGCTGGACTTCGAGGCGGCCGCACCCGCCGAGGACGACCCGCGCCAGATCGTCGCGCACCCC
Source organism: Streptomyces sp. AA1529 (assembly GCF_000280905.1). Taxonomy (GTDB): domain Bacteria; phylum Actinomycetota; class Actinomycetes; order Streptomycetales; family Streptomycetaceae; genus Streptomyces. The sequence continues at coordinate 283,432 of NZ_ALAP01000092.1, forward strand.
GGATTCATCGCCCCGGCCGACCGCACCCGCTACGAGATCGACCGCTACGCACTGGCATGCCTGCGGCTCGCGCTGTTCGTCCCGATGACGACGCTGCTGGCGGTCGACCGGGCCAAGGCGGCGCACCTGGCCGAGATCGCCGCCGAGCAGTTCCCCGGCATCCCGCCGGAGTTCCTGGCCGAGGCCGTCGCCACCATCGAGGGCACGGCCGCCGGTACCGCCGCGGTCCGTGGCACCCGGGTCGCCGCGGCTCCCGCGCCCGGCGACTGGCCGTCGGCCCGGGACGCGATGGTGCGGGCGATTCTCGCCTCGGCCACTCCCGAGCGCGACGACCGGCTCTTCCCGGGCGACGTGGCGCAGTTCAACGACGGCGGAGGGCTCGGGCTGGCGCACGGCGCCGCCGGAGTGCTGCACGCGCTCGCCGAGACGGGCGCCGCCCGCTTCCCGGAGGGCGAGGAGTGGCTGCTGCGGCACACCGACCCCCCGCCGCGCGGCACCCCGCTGGGGCTCTACGACGGCCTGCCCGGAGTCGCCTGCGTACTGGCCCGCTTCGGCCACACCAAGCGGGCGCTGGAGCTGACCGAGCGGGTGCTGGACGAGAAGTGGCAGCGGCTGGGCAGTTCCCTGCACGGCGGTCTCGCCGGTCTCGGTCTCGCGCTGGAGCAACTCGCGGACGACACCGGTGAGCAGCGGCTGCACTCGGCCGCCCTGGAGGCCGCCCGGCTGCTGGCGCGGCGGCTGGACGAACCCGACGACGGCACCCGGGGAGTCAACCGGGCCGGGCTGCTGCACGGTGCCACCGGATCCGCGCTGCTGTTCCTGCGGCTGTACGAACGGCACGGCGACCCCGCGCTGCTCGACCTGGCCGACCGCGCGCTCGCCCGCGACCTGGCGCACTGCGTCCGGGACAGCGCGGGGACCTGGCAGGTCGACGAGGGCAGCCGGGTGATGCCCTACCTGGGTGCGGGCAGCGTGGGCATCGGCATGGTGCTCGACGACTTCCTGGGCCACCGGCCGGACCACGAGGGCTTCGCGACCGCGCGGGAGGGCATCCTGCCCGCCGCACGGATGCGCTACTACGCGCAGCCCGGGCTCTTCCAGGGCCGGGCCGGGATGCTGCTGCACCTCAGCCGGACCACCGCGCCCGGTGTCACCGAGGCCGACCGGCAGGCGCAGCTCACCGGGCTCGGCTGGTACGGGATGACGTACCAGGAGGGCCTCGCCTTCCCCGGCGACCAGATGATGCGGCTGTCGATGGATCTGGCGACCGGCACCGCGGGCTGCCTGCTCGCCACGGGTGCCGCCGTCGGCACCGCGGCCGGCGGGACCCCGCCGAGCCTGCCGTTCCTGGCACCACCGGCGCAGCGCAGCGCCACACCGCCGCCCGGGCCGGCCGCGCGCCACAGCAGCGCGCCGGCACCCGGCGGCCCACAGACCGGCCTCCGGGGCGGGGGCCGTACCGAAGCACAACCGTCCCTGTAACACACAACCCAACACCCCGATAGGGAAGGAAACATCATGGCCCTTCTGGACCTGCAGACCATGGAGCCCGAGGAGCGCACCGGCGGCGGCGACGACAGCAGCGCCAGCCTGCTCCTGTGCGACAAGCTCAGCTCCCACAGCGCGCTCCTGTGCCTGTGACCGGGTGACTCACGCACCCAGTGCTCCCGGGCGGGGTTCTGCCCCCGCCCGGGGGCACTCCCCTGTCTCCGGACCGCCGGCCGGCCCGGCCCGCCGCGCTCCCGCCGACCGGCTGCTGCTCGCCGCGGGACGGCCGCACCTGTGGCGCACCCTCGCGCTGTTCGCCACGGCGACCGGGGCTGCGCTCGCCGCGCTGGCACTGCCCGCGGCCCTGGGCCGCACCCTCGATCTGCTGCTGGCCGGCGAGGCGGCCGACGGCGCCGAGACGGGCCGCTGGCTCGCCTGCTGCGCAGCGCTGACCGCCGCCTCGGTGGCGTTGGACGCGGCCGACGCGGTGCTGACCGGCACGCTCAACTCCCGTACCACAGCCGGGCTGCGCACCCGGCTGGCCGGCCATCTGCTGGCGGTGGGACCGCACCGTGCGGGCCGCTTCAGCCACGGGGACCTGGTCACCCGCTGCACCGGAAACGCCGCGCACGCGGGCACGGCACCCGGCAGCGTCGCCTCCGCGCTGGCCGCGCTGGTCACGCCGGTGGGTGCGCTCGTGGCACTCGCGGTGCTCGACCTGCGGCTCGCGGCGGTCTTCCTCGCCGGCACCCCGCTGCTGGTGCTGCTGCTGCGCGCGTTCTCCCGCACTTCGACCGACTGCGTGACCCGCTACCAGGAGACCCAGGCGCAGCTCGCCGGGCGGCTCGTGGAGGCACTGACCGGAGCCCGCACCATCGCGGCCGGCGGCCTGCGCGAACGTGAACAGAAGCGGGTGCTGGAACCGCTGGACCGACTGTCCGCACACGGCCACCGAATGTGGCAGGTGCAGGGCCGGGCTACCGCGCAGGCCGCCGTGCTGGTGCCGCTGCTCCAGGTCGCGGTGGTCGCGGTCGGCGGACTGCTGCTGGGCCGGGGGGCGCTGAGCGTGGGCGGTCTGGTGGCCGCCGCCCGGTACGCGGTACTGGCGGCAGGCGTCGGCACCCTCGTCGGCCAGCTCAACGCGCTGGTGCGCGGCCGTACCGCGGCACGGCGGCTGGCGGAGGTCCTGGAGGTGCCCGCCATGGCGACCGGGCGCCGGGCGGCCCCGGAGCACACTGCGGGCGGCCGGCCGGGACGGCTGGAACTGCGCGGTGTGCGCGCCTCGTACGCGGGTGAGCCGGTGCTGCACGACGTGGACCTGGTGGTGCCCGGCGGCACCACGGTCGCCGTGGTCGGCCGGTCGGGAGCGGGCAAGTCGCTGCTGGCAGCCGTCGCCGGGCGGCTCGCCGAACCGGAGGCCGGGCAGGTGCTGCTGGACGGTACCGACCTGGCCGAACTGGATCCGGCCGCCCTGCGGCGGGCCGTCGGATTCGCCTTCGAACGCCCGGTGCTGTTCGGCTCCACGGTCGGCGAAGCGCTCGCGGCCGGGATCCCCGCCGGACACGAGGGGCGCGAGGCCCGGGTCCACGCGGCGGCCCGCGCGGCCTGCGCCGACGGGTTCGTCCGTACTCTGCCGCACGGCTACGGCACGCCCTGCGCACAGGCCCCGCTCTCCGGCGGCGAGATCCAGCGGCTGGGCCTGGCCCGGGCGCTCGCCCAGGACGGCCGGGTGCTCGTGCTGGACGACGCCACCTCCAGCCTGGACACGGTGACCGAGTGGAAGGTCACCCGGGCGCTGGCGGACCCGGGCGGGCGGGGCGGGGCACGCACCCGGCTGGTCGTCGCGCACCGCGCCTCGACCGCCGCCCGCGCGGACCTGACCGCCTGGCTGGACGGCGGCCGGATCCGGGCGCTGGCTCCGCACCGGCAGTTGTGGGAACAGCCCGGCTACCGGTCCCTCTTCGGCAGCGGGAGCGACGATGACTGAGCCCGCGGCGGCACCCCCCGGGGCCCCGGTGGAGGGGGTGGGCACCGGACCCGCGGAGCGGCAGGCGCCGCACCGGCGCGCGGGCGGCCGGCACCGGGCGCCGCGCGGGCTCGGACGGGCCGGGGTGCGCTTCCTGCTGCGGCGGCCACGGGTGCTGCTGGCGCTGGCGGGCTGGTCGGTGCTGGAGGCGGCGCACACCTTCGCGCTGGGATTCGCGCTCGCACGGGCCCTGGACGACGGTTTCCTGGCGGGCCGCCCGGCCGTGGGTCTGGGGTGGCTGGGCGTCGCCGCCGCCGGACTGCTCGCGGGGGCCTGGGGCACGGCACGGGTCTACCGGCAGGTCGCGGCGCTCGCCGAACCGCTGCGGGACGAACTGGTGCGCCGCGTGGTGGGCCGCGGGCTGTACGAGGCCGTGGCCGCCGCCGGGGCCCCTGGTCGGGCCGCGGACGACGCCGCGGGTACCGGTGTCGTCTCCCGGCTGACGCATCAGGTGGAGATCGCCCGGGACAGCTTCGCGGGGCTGGTGATGGTCTCGCGCTCGTTCCTGTTCACCCTGATCGGCGCGGTCTCCGGGCTCCTGGCGCTGGCGCCGGTGCTGCTGCTGGTCGTCGTACCGCCGCTGGTGGCCGGGCTCGCGGTGTTCGCCGGGACCCTGCGGCCGCTCGCCCGTCGGCAGCGGGACTTCCTGGTGGCGGACGAGGAACTGGCACATGAGGCGGGCACGACGGTGCGGGCGCTGCGGGACGTGACCGCGTGCGGGGCCCAGGAGCGGGTGCGGCAGTCCGTGGTGGAGAAGGTGGCGGCGGAGCAGCGGGCGGCCGACGCGCTCGCGTACTGGGGGGTGGCCCGGGCGCTGGCGCTGGGGCTGGGCGGACGGCTGCCGGTGGTGCTGCTGCTGGTGCTCACCCCGTGGCTGCTGCGGCAGGGCGTGAGCGCCGGGGCGCTGGCGGGGGCGCTCACCTACCTCACCCAGGCGCTGCTGCCCGCGCTGCAGAGCCTGGTGCACGGCCTGGGCGGCGCCGGTGCGCGCTTCGCGGTGGTGATCGGCCGGCTGCGGGACGGAGCCCCGGAACCGTCCCCCGATCCGCCGCGCACCCCGCTCCCCGGCCCGCGGGCGGGCGTGCCCGGGGGCGGCGCGGCGGCCGTCTCCGGCGGGGCGGGAGGCGCCGCGGCTCCCGCGCTGGAGCTGCGGGGAGTCACCTTCGCCTACGGACCGGCGGCCGAGCCGGTGCTCGCCGGGCTCGATCTGACGGTCCCCCCGGACGGGCGGCTGGCGGTCGTCGGCCCCAGCGGGGCGGGCAAGTCCACACTGGCGCTGCTGGTGGCCGGAGTGCTGCGGCCGTCGAGCGGCGAGATCAGGCTGCACGGCAGCCCCGCCCTGCCGCCGCTGCCGGAAGGGGCTCCGCGTCCGGCCCGGTTGCCTCCGGCGGTGGAGCAACGGGTGCTGATCCCGCAGGAGTCGTACGTCTTCACCGGCAGCGTGCGGGAGAACCTGTGCTGTCTGCTGCCGGACGGCGCCGCCGTGCCGGGACCGGTGCTGCTCGGCGCCGCCGAGGCGGTGGGGGCGGACGCGCTCGTGCGGCGGCTGGGCGGGATCGACGGGCCGGTGGATCCGGCAGCGCTCTCGGCGGGTGAGCGGCAGCAGATCGCGCTGGCCCGCTCCTATCTGTCCCCGGCCCCGCTGGTCGTCCTGGACGAGGCGGGCAGCCAGCTGGACCCCGCCGCCGAGGAGGTGGCCGAGCGCGCCTTCATCCGGCGCGGCGGGGCGCTGGTGGTGATCGCGCACCGGATCAGTTCGGCTCTCCGCGCCGACCGGGTGCTGGTGCTGGACGGCGAACACACCTGCTGCGGGACCCATGCCGAGCTGCTGGAGCGCTCCGGGCTCTACCGCGACCTGGCGGCGGGCTGGGCTCCGCCCTCGCGGGTGTGACGGGCACGGTCCCCCACGGGGGCGGCACCGGTGTGCGGCCGCGGGGAGCGGCCGGCGCTCCCCGCGCACCGAAGCCCCCTCAGAGCCAGCCGGCTCCCTGGGAGATGCGGATGGCGTCCACCCGGTTGCGTGCGCCCGTCTTCCGCGTGATGGCGGACATGTAGTTGCGCACGGTGCCGGTGGAGAGCCCCAGATGCCGGGCGATCTCGCCGACGGACGCTCCTTCGGCCGCAGCCGAGAGCACGGTCAGCTCCCGTTCGCTCAGTGGGGCTTCCGAGGCGCGTAAGAAGGTGCCGGCGAGCGCGTTGTCGACGAAGCGCTCGCCGGCGGCGACTCTTCGTATGCCGGTCACCAGTTGCTCGGGGAGCGCGTCCTTGCACACGAATCCGCGGGCTCCCACGTCCAGCGCCCGGCGCAGGGCCCCCGGGCAGTGCTGGCTCACCAGTACCAGCAGCCGCTGGGCCGCGTCGGCGGTCCGTACGGCACCGGTCCGGGAGAACCCCGCCAGTTCGTCCAGCGGCGACCGTTTGGTCACATCGGCGTCCACGATGCAGACGTCGGCGGTCCGCGTCCGCGCCAGCCGCATCGCGTCCTTGGCGGGTGCGGCCTCGATGGCCATGTCGGGCTCCCGGCCGACCAGAGCGGCCAACGCGCAGCGGAGTATGCGGACATCGTGCACCAGCAGTACCCGGATCACTCTTGGTCCCCCCTAGATGCCTGATCGCCTCACGGATGACAGGCGCAACTCCATACATACAAGCTCATAGGAGCGAAGAGGCGCACAGTTTTGGCCACACATTGAGACCAAACGTGTGCGATGTGTTATGAGGGGCGCGTTAGGGGGCGCATTCAGCGTGGGGACGCAGACCGTACGCCCCATGCCCCGCTCCGTCTCCTGCCCCGTACCACCCCGGATGCCGCCTGCGCCCGACCCCGCCGCGGGACCACCTCGCCCCCGGCTCACATCTCGTCCTCGTCCACCGTCCGCAGTGCGCGCTCCTCGGGGGACAGCCCCTCGCTCTCGCCCGCCTCCCGGCCGTAGACGTCCTGCCGGCGGGGCGGCGCCGCCTCGGGATCGGCACGGAGCGCCCCCGCGAGAGCGTCGGGCAGGCCGGAGACCACCTTCCGCTCGGACTCCTCGGGCTCCTCCTCCGCGAGCCGCTCGTCCAGCGACTCGCCCGCACGCATCTCCGCCGGGGTGGGAGCGGCGCGCGTCACGGCGGTCGGGGTGTCACCGGGCACCGACTCCTGCTGCGGGTCGCTGGACCGCTGCTGCATCGGCCCGCCGTCCTGCAGGTCGGGAATGCCCTCGTCCTCGGGTTCGGCGCCCGGGTCGGCGGGTTCCGCGTGCTCTTGCTCGGCCTCGGCCTGCGGGGTCAGGAACGAGGTGTCGAATCCGCCGCCGTCGTCCCCGGCGACGCGCGGCGGAGGATCGGACTCCACGGGCGGTTGCCAGTGGCCGCGCTCCAGACGCTCGCCCGGCTCCCGGCCCGGCACGGGCCCGGGCCGCAACTCGGCGGCGTCCTCGATGGTGACGCCCTCCTCCGCGGGGATGTCCCTGCCGTCTCCCGTCATGGCGGCCTCCTCTCGTGGGGACCCACAGCGGGTACCCCAGGGACCCCGCGGCTACGCAGCGGCCGCACCCCCGGACGCGCCGGAGTCCGGCCGGTCAGCGGCGGGGCCGCTCCCGGACGACGTCCCCGGGATCCTTGTCGTCGCGCAGGCCGAGGAACCGGGGATGCCGCAGCATTCCGTCGCGTGTCCACTCGGTGAAGCCGATCTGCGCCACCAGGCGCGGCTGCACCCAGTGCACGCCCCGTTCGCGGACCGGGTCGGCGAACGGGGAGCGCTCCGCCGCCAGCCGGTCGAGCGCGCGGCGCAGGGACAGCAGGGTGCCCCGGTCGAAGCCGGTGCCGGCCTTGCCCGCGTAGCGCAGCGCGCCGTTCTCGTAGTGGCCCAGCAGCAGCGCGCCGAAGCCCTCGCGGGTCCCGGCGGGCTCGGTGAAGCCGCCGACGACGAATTCCTGGCCGCCGGTGCACTTGAGCTTGAGCCAGTCGGGTGAGCGGCGCGGCAGGTACCGCCCGTCGGCCCGCTTGGCGATCAGGCCCTCCCAGCCGCGGGCGCACGCCTGCTCCAGCAGCTGTCCGCCGCCCTCGTTGCGGTGGGTGGTGAAGCGCAGCGGGCCGCCGAACTCCAGCGTCCGGCGCAGCAACGATTTGCGGGTGCGCAGCGGGAGCCGGGTCAGATCCGTGCCGTCGAGCCGCAGCAGGTCGAACACGTAGTAGGTGACGGCCACGCCGCTGGCCCTGGCCCGCCGGGCGGTGCTCAGCTGCATGCGCTGCTGGAGCCGGGCGAAGTCGGTGCGGCCGTGCACGAGGGCGACGATCTCGCCGTCGACGGTGAAGTCCGGGCAGCTCTGGGCGGCGAGCGCGTCGGCGATCTCCGGCCAGGTCTCCGCCATGCGCCGCCCCGTCCGGGAGAGCAGCCGCTCCCGGCCGTGCTCCCGGACCGCCAGCATCCGCACTCCGTCGAGTTTGCGTTCGAAGATCCAGCGGCCGGCGGGGAAGTCCCGGCGGTCGCTCAGCTCCGCGAGCATGGGCCGCCCGGCCAGCTCCGCACCCGGGGGCGCCGGGCGCAGCAGCTCGCGCTGCTCCTCGGGGAGCGAGTCCGGCAGAGCGCTCATGACCGGCCGCCCTCCCGGGTCCACTCCTCGGTCGCCTCCCGCGCGACCTGTTTGAGGGTGCGGTCGCTGCGGGCCGAGCGGACGCGCCACGGATCGGGTGTCCCGCGCGCGGAGGCGTGCCGGTCGTTCTTCTTGACCAGCAGCCACGCCTCGCGCTCGCCGTCCTCCCCGCCGCGGAAGCGGGAGAGGGCCCAGTCGCCGCGCAGCTTGCCGCCGTGGGTGCGGAAGGAGATGTGCCCCTTCTCCAGCGCTCTGCCGAAGTCGCGGGAGAGCGGCTCGTAGGTGCCCTCGTCCCAGACGATGACCGGCCCGGCGCCGTACTCTCCCGCCGGGATGACGCCCTCGAAGGTGCGGTACTCCAGCGGATGGTCCTCGGTGGGCATGGCCAGCCGCTTGTCGTGCGGGTCCGTGGAGGGGCCCTTGGGCACCGACCAGGACTTCAGCACACCGTCCCACTCCAGCCGGAAGTCGAAGTGCAGCCGGGTCGCGTCGTGGATCTGCACCACGTAGCGCGGTTCGCCGCCGCCCTCCGGCGATCCGCCCGGGGGCTCCGCCGTCCGGTCGAAGCGCCGCTTGCCGCGGTAGGTCCGCAGCACGTCGTCGTCGCCGCTCATGCCTGGTCCTCGAATCCGTGCCGGTGCCGGCGCCGCTCGGCTTCCGCCGCGGGCACGCCGGGCGCGCCCCGGGTTCCACTGTGGCGCCAGATGTGCGGGGCCGCAGCCGGAGCCGCTCAGCGGGGGGCGGGGCCGAGCTGGGTCGCCCACGGGATGAGGGGCAGGGTGAGCGGCGGCGGATGGACACCGCCGGGACCGATGACGTGGTTGCCCACCCGGCCGCCGAGATGGACGAGGCGCCCGTCGTCCTCCCGGAAGTGCACGGCACCGTCCCCGCGCTGCACGGCCGCCACGGCTTCGGCCAGGAAGCCCAGCTCGCCCATGTCCAGGTCGGACCACTCGTACTCGCTCCACATGTACTGGTCCACCCAGAGCGTGGCCACGTCGTCGAAGTAGACGGCGATCATGGTGGAGGCGTTCCCCGGGCCGATCAGTACGCAGAACTCGTCGGTCACCAGGGGGGTGAGCGGATAGCCGGGCACGGACCTCGCGGCGTCCTCGAAGATCCGCACGACGGGGTGCGCGGACCGCGGCGGGGCGGCCTCGCGCACGCTGCCCGGGCCCTGTCGTACCCGGACGTGGGCGCGGGTGGCGGTGCCGGGGGCCGCGGCCCCGCTCCCGCCCAGCTCGCCGCTCAGTTGTTCGCTCACCGTCGCGCTTCCCCTCGTCGTCCGGTACCGGTGCGGCTCGCGGCGCCTCGCCGGCCACCTCCGCCGAATGGCCACCATATGCACCTTTTATCCGTTGAGCAGCCCGGAGACCCGATCGGCGGCGCCGCGGCTGAGCCGAACGAGCGGCGTACCCAATTCCGCGGCGGGTCAGTTGACTTCACTGGAGGCACGGGCACCGTTCCGGCCCGCCTCCGCCACCGGACACGAGGAGGGCCGCATGACGTCGACACCCCGTACGCCTGCCACCACCACCGCACCCGCGTCCACCCCGGCCCTCGGGGCACCCGCCACCGCGACGGCGCCGCTCCCCCAGGACGAGCTGGCCGCCTACCTCGCCGCGCACCCGGCGCCGGCCGCCGCCGTGGACGCGGTGATCCGCGACGAACGCGGCGACCTCCTGGTAGTCGACCCGGTCTACAAGGCGGACTGGGATCTGCCCGGCGGCATGGTCGACGACGAGGGCCTGGTCGACGGCCTGGTGCGGGAGCTCCGGGAGGAACTGCAGCCCCCCGCGCTGCGCGTCGGGCGGCTGCTCGCCGTCGACAACGTACCCGCCGCGGTCTACGGCAGGGCACTCACCGCCTGCGTGTACGCCGTCCACCTCCCGCACCCGGTGAGCGCGCACGACCTGCGGCTGCAACGGGACGAGCTGCGCGCTGCCGTCTTCCTTCCCCCGAACGAGGCGCTGGCAAGGCTGCCCGAGCGGTTGCGGCGCCGCACGGCCGCCGCCCTCGCCGCCGAGCACGGCGCCCACACGGCGCACCTGCTGGACGGTCACCCGGCCCCCCTCGACGAAGGCGACCGCCGCGCCCTGCTGCCCGGGCCGGCGGTGGCCGCCGCGGCGCTGGTCACGGATGCGACGGGCCGGATTCTCGTGCTCGACGCCGACGAGGCCGGGGACGCCTGGGGCGGAGGTGCGCCCTGTCGACTGCCCGGAGCCCTGGTGACAGCGACGGAGACCCCCGCGGCAAGCGCGGCGCGGGCCCTGAACACCCATCTGGGCGATGCGGCGGGACTCACCGTGGGGCGGCTGCTGGCCGTCGACAGCACGCTGTGCCCCTCGGGAGGCCGCACCCTGCTGGCCCACCTGTTCGAAGCCCATACGCTCGTCCCGCTGCACCGCACCGGCGGCCACTGGCTCACCCCCGACGACGCCGCCCGGTTCCTCCCCCCGCACGAGACCCGCCTGCTGAGCAGCGCGCCCGGCCGGACCCGCGGAGCACCGGACCGCACCCAGGGGCTGCCGCCGCAGCGGTGAGCCCGGCAACGGACCGCGGCGCACACCGCCGGGCCGCCCGGCTTCCGGCGCACGGCCCGGGGGGCCGGGGGCCGGGCCGGAGTTCGGAGTGGGATCGGCCCGGGGTGGGATCGGGCCCGGCCCGCCGCGGGACTTCTCCGCACCGGCATCGCGCGACGGTGCGGTGGCCTCGCGCCTCCGGCCCGGAGCCCGGTAATAGGCGGAGCAGCGGCGGGCAGGATGGGTCGGTGACCCCTATGACCCGAGCGATGTCGTTCAACACGGCGCCCGACCGCTACGCCGCTTTCCGGCCGTTCTACCCACCCGCGCTGTTCGAGCTGGTCGAGGAGCTCTCGCAGATACCCCTGGCGGGAGCCCGGATCGCCGATGTGGGGGCGGGCACCGGCATCTCCACCACGCAGCTCGTGCAACGCGGCGCCGACGTGGTCGCGGTGGAGCCCGGCGAGGGCATGGCCGCATGGTTCCGCAAGAGCCTGCCGGACGTACCGCTGGTACGCGGGGACGCCAACGCCCTGCCCCTCGCGGACGGGTCCCGCGACCTGGTCACCTACGCGCAGGCATGGCACTGGGCGGAGCCGCACCGGGCGGTCCCCGAGGCGATGCGCGTGCTGCGTCCGGGCGGATCGCTCGTCGTCTGGTGGAACCTCACCGCCCACGACGTGCCCTGGATCGGCGCGCAGGCAGAGCGCATCACCCACCACACGGGCGTCTCCTCCCCACCCCTGAACCAGGTCGGCGACCACGGCGCGCTCCGCAGGGCCGGCCTCGACGGACTCCGGCTGTCCCACCGGCACACCCGGTGGAGCCGCACCGTCCCGCTCGACCTCCATCTGGGCAACCTGGCCAGCCACTCGGGATTCCTGGTCATGCCCGAGCAGGCCACCCGCGACTTCCTGGACACCGAACGCACCCGACTGCGCGCGCTCTTCCCGGACGAGCAGGTGGAGGAGGTCTACGTGGTGGACCTGCTGGTGGCACGCCGCGACTGACCCAAACGGCACGGCGCCCCGCACCGCGGCGCCCCGCCCAAAGACCCGCCTCCCGCGGCGACGTCCGGTCCCCGGCGGACGCGCCCGGCACTCGGCACGGTGTGTCCGGGGGCTTCCGCACCACCCGGACCCGGCGCGGGAGAACCGCGTCTCCGCAGGGAATTCTCCGTCGCCTCCCTGGAGGGGCGCACTGATGTGCCAGTAGGGTGCGCGCCCATCGCCGCCGAGAGCGCGGCGTGTTGAGCCGCGACGTTGTGGAGGTAGCGGATGAGCGCGGGCTCGATCTTCTTGTGGGAACTGCTGGGGACCGCAGTGCTGGTCATGCTGGGTACCGGGGTTGTCGCCAACCACGCACTGCGGAGAACGAACGGGAACGGCGGGGGCATACTGTTCATCAACATCGGCTGGGGGTTCGCGGTCTTCACCGGCGCCAGTGTCGCGGCGCCCAGTGGCGCGCATCTCAACCCCGCGGTCACACTCGCCCTCGCCGTCGCCGACAAGACCGACTGGTCGGACGTCCCCGTCTACATGCTGGCGCAGCTGCTCGGCGGTGTCATCGGCGCGGTGCTGTGCTGGGCCACCTACAAGCTGCAGTTCGACCACCACGACGATCCGGCGGGCACACTCGGCGTGTTCTCCACGGCGCCGACCATCCGCAACAGCTTCTGGAACACCGTCACCGAGGTGCTGGGCACCTTCGTCCTGATCGCCTTCATCCTCTTCTCCCCGACCTTCAAGCCCGGCCCCGGCGAGGGGGGCATACCCGAGTTCGGCAACTCCGCCCTGGGATACGCCGGCGTCGCCTTCGTCGTGCTGGTGATCGGCACCTCGCTCGGCGGGCCGACCGGCTACGCCATCAACCCGGCCCGCGACCTCGGTCCGCGGCTCGCCTATGCGTTCGTGCTGCCCATAAAGGGCAAAGGCAAGGCCGACTGGGCCTACTCCTGGGTCCCTGTCGTCGGTCCGCTGCTCGGTGCCGTCCTGGCAGCCCTTCTCTACCTGGCCTATCCGGCGTAGGGCCCGGCGCGGGGCCACCACCGGGGCGGTCGGCCCCGGCCCCGGTGGCGGCCCCGGCCGGCAACTGCTGGACGTGCTGCGGCAGCAGTTCTCCGGTGCGGGCAGCGACGCGAAGCCGCCGCACCCGGGCGGGAGACGGAGGATGCGCTCTTTCGCTCCCGCCCGTCAGCGGGTTGTCCTGGTGGAGACGTGCCGGCAACCGCGGCACGCCCGGGCGCGCCGCACCCGGCGTGCGCGCCGCCAGGAGGGAGTTCCCATGGAGAGCACCGCCGAGGCCGGGCCCGCCGGCTGGTACGTCGACGAGCGCTGCACCGACTGCGACGTGGCCCGCCAGCTCGCCCCCGGACTCGTCCGCGCCGCGCCGGGCCGCTCCGAGCTCGTCCGGCAGCCGCAGAACCCGGCCGAGACCGCGCAGCTGCGGGCCGCCGCGCTGGCCTGCCACACCCGGTCGATCCGCCCGCCGGGTGGCCGGTTCGACCCGGCGGAACCCGACGACCCGTTCCCGCTTCCGCTCGACGAGAACGTGCTGCTGTGCGGACACAACTCGCCCCGGACCGCCGGTGCCAACTCCTACCTGCTGCGGCGTCCCTCCGGGCACTGGATGATGGTCGACACCCCGCGCTACGGCGAGCCGCTGGCCCGGCGCTGGACGGCGGACCGCCGCATCACCGACGTGCTGCTCACCCACCGGGACCACGCGGCGCACGGCCGGCGCTGGGCCGACCGGCTGGATGCCCGCCTGTGGATCCACGAGGGGGACCTGGACGCCGCCCCGGACGCCGACCGGGTGCTGCGCGGCCGGGCGCCCACCGAGATCGGCGAGGGTGTCGTCGCCGTCCCGCTGCCGGGCCACACCCGCGGCAGCGTCCTGTACCTGGCCGACGAGCGCTACTGCTTCAGCGGGGACAGTTTCTACTGGGCGCGGACCCTGGACGACCTGGAGGTCGCGCAGAGCGTCACCTGGTACTCCATCGAGGAACTCGCCGCCTCGCTGGCCTCGGTGGCGGGCGAGCTGCGCTTCACATGGCTGCTGCCCGGGCACGGCGGGCGCAAGCGACTGCCCCCGGAGGAGATGGGGCGGCGCCTGCGGCGGCTGGCCGAGCGCGCCGCCACCCTGCGGCCGCGGCCCGTCGACTTCACCGCCGTACGGTGGTAGTGCCCGGCCCGCTGTCCGGGCGCCCCGCTACGGTGGTGGCGCCCGCCGCGCCTCCTGCGGCACCCCTGCCCCGCGAGGAGCCGCGCCGTGAGAGCCGCACGCCTGGTCACCGATGTCCTGCAGCCCCGCAACGCGCTGCTGGTGGGACTGACCGGGCTGGGAGTGGCCGCCGCGGGGAACTGGACGGGCGCCCCCTGGGGGCTGTTCGCGGCGCTGTGCGCGGGCCTCGTCCCGGCCTCCTACATCGAGTGGGAGCGCAGCCGGGGCACCTGGGGCGACCGGCACGTGGTGGACCGCACCCAGCGGCTGCCGATCTTCGTGGTGATCCTCGGATCGGTGGGGGTCGGCGCACTGGTGATGGTGCTGGGGCGGGCCCCACGCGACATTCTGGTCGCGATGGTGGCGCTGTGGGCGATGACGGTGTGCCTGCTGGCGGTGAACACCGTCTGGAAGATCAGCGTGGACTCGGCGGTGGCCGCGTCGGTGGTGGCGATGGCGGCCGTGGTGCACTCCCCCTGGTGGCTGCTGGCCTGCCCGCTGGTGGTGGCGGTGTGCTGGTCCCGGATCGCGCTGGAGTACCACACGGTGGCGCAGACGGCCGCGGGCGCCGCGTGCGGCGCGGTCACCGCGGGCGCCTGGCTGATCTGAGGCGGGCGCACACCGCGGAGACCGCCGGGCGTCGCCGGCGGGCGCGGACGTGGGCCGAAGGGGTCACCTGTCGCGGCGGTACGCCGGGGTACCCGGCGCTCGGGACGGCGGGATGGTTCCGTTTCCTGCGTCCCGGACCGATGCCGACCGATCCGCTTCGAGGTGCGTCATGGCTCCCGCTCCCGTCCCGCCGTCCCTCTCCCGAGCGGAGCTGCGGGCGGTCTTCGCGCAGCAGACCGGCGCGGGCGCGGCCGGTCGCGGCCTGGTCGGGATCGAGGTGGAGGCGGCGGCGCTGGACCCGGCCACCGGCCGTGCGGCGCCGTACGCCGGGCCGGGCGGGGTACGCGCCCTGCTGGAGCGGCTCGCCGCCGACCGGCCCGGAGCGGTGCCCCAGTACGACCGCGGGGCACTGGTGGGTGTGCGGCTGGCGGAGGGCGGCTCGGTCTCGCTGGAGCACGGAGGCGCGGTCGAGTACTCCTCCCCGCCGTGCTCGTGCGTCGCCGCCCTCGCCGAGGTGACCGACCGGGCGCTGCGCGGACTGGCCGCGGCGGCCGGACGGTTCGGCTTCGCGCTGGTACCCGGGGCGCAGTACCCGTTCACGACGCCCGCCGAGGTGCCCTGGGTGCCGCACTCGCGGACCCCGGTGATGCGGCGCCACTTCGAGGGGCTGGGTCCGCCCGGCTCCGCCGGGGTGCAGGTGATGTCGCTGGCTCTCTCCACGCAGGTGTCGCTCGACTACGGCGGGCCCGCGGATCTGGCGGAGAAGCTGCGGGTGCTGTCGGCCGCCTCCACCCCGGCGGCGGCGCTGTTCGTCAACGCGCCGCTGGAGGGGGGCCGTCCGTGCGGGTGGCTGTCGCGGCGCATGGACTACCTCAGCCGGACCGATCCGGCGCGCACCGGGGTCGTCCCGGCGCTGCTGCGCGAGGACGTGGACGTGGAGGCGTTCATCGACTGGGCACTGGGCCTTCCGATGATCCACCGCGCGTCGCCGGACGGCGGCCGGTGCGCCGCGCCGCCGGAGCCGTTCGGCACGCTGCTGCGGGAGGGTTTCGGGGACGGAAGCCGGCCGGGGCCCGAGGACTGGCGGGCCCATCTGTCGCAGATCTTCTCGGACGTACGGCTGCGCGACACCCTGGAGCTGCGCGCGGTGGACGGCCCGCCCTACGGGGCGCTCTGCGCGGCGCCCGCGTTCTGGACCGGGCTGTGCTATCACCCACCGTCCCGCGCCGCGGCCTGGGAACTGCTGCGCGGGATCGGCGCGGCGGAGCACCGCGCGGGGGTCCGCGACATCGCCCGCCGCGGAACGGCCGCCCGGCTGGCGGGCCGTCCGGTACGGGAGGTGGCGGCCGAACTGCTGCGGCTGAGCGAGACCGGCCTGCGGGCGCGGATCGCCGAGGGCGTCGAGCGCCCGGAGGCCCTGGAGTTCCTGGCTCCGCTGCAGGAAGTCGCCGCCTCCGGCGTCACCTTCGCGCAGCGCACGCTCGACCGGCTGCGCGAGGATCCGGCCACGTTCCCGGCGCGCCACATCGCGCGGCACCGCATCCCCGGGTGATCCCCGCTCCCACAGCGAGCGGGCGCCGCTCCGGAGCACGGAGCCGGCGGGCGCTCCGGCGCGCCGCGGCTGCCGCGTACGCCGGACCGGACCGCGGACGGGAGTCCGCGGACGGTACCGGCCCGGACCGGTTCCGCCGGGCGCTACACCACGCCCTGGTCGCGCATCGCCTCGGCGACCCGGAGGAACCCCGCGGCGTTGGCGCCCAGCACGTAGTCGTCGGGGGTGCCGAACTCCTCCGCAGCGGTGACGCAGTCGGCGTGGATTCCCCGCATCACCACGGCGAGCCGTGCCTCGGCCTCCGAGAACGTCCAGGATTCGCGGGCGGCGTTCTGCCGCATCTCCAGCGCGGAGGTGGCCACACCGCCCGCGTTGGCGGCCTTGCCGGGGCCGTAGCGGACGCCCGCCTCGCGCAGCACGGCCACCGCGTCGGGGGTGCAGGGCATGTTGGCGCCCTCGGCCACCACCTTGACCCCGTTCTTGACGAGGACGAGAGCGTGCTCCTCGCGGAGTTCGTTCTGCGTGGCGCACGGCAGGGCGACGTCGCAGGGCACGTCGTAGACCGAGCCGCGGCTGCTGAACCGGGCCCCGGCGCGTGCCTCGGCGTAGGTGTCCAGCCGGCCGCGGCGCTCCAGCTTGATCTCCTTGAGCAGGTCGAGGTCGAGTCCCGCCTCGTCCACCACATAGCCGGAGGAGTCGGAGCAGGCCACGACCTGGGCGCCGAGAGCCTGGGCCTTCTCGACGGCGAAGAGGGAGACGTTGCCGGAGCCGGAGAGGACGACCCGGAGCCCGTCCAGTTCCTCGCCGCGGGTGCCGAGCATCTCCTGGACGAAGTGGACGGTGCCGTATCCGGTGGCCTCGGTGCGGGCGTAGGACCCGCCCCAGCCGATGCCCTTGCCGGTGAGCACGCCCGCCTCGTAGCGGTTGGCCAGCCGCTTGTACTGGCCGAACAGGTAGCCGATTTCGCGGGCGCCGACATTGATGTCGCCCGCGGGCACGTCGGTGTGCTCACCGAGATGGCGGTGCAGCTCCGTCATGAAGGACTGGCAGAAACGCATGACCTCCGCGTCGCTGCGCCCCTTGGGATCGAAGTCGGCGCCGCCCTTGCCGGCGCCGATGCCCAGCCCGGTCAGCGCGTTCTTGAAGATCTGCTCGAAGGCGAGGAACTTCACGGTGCCCAGCGAGAGCTGCGGCACGAAGCGCAGTCCGCCCTTGTACGGACCCAGCGCACTGCTGAACTGGACCCGGTAGCCGCGGTTGACGTGCACCTCGCCCGCGTCGTCCGTCCACGGCACCCGGAAGATGACCTGCCGCTCGGGCTCCACCAGCCGCTCCACCAGGTTCGCGTCCGCGTACTGGGGACACTTGCGCAGCACCGGCTCCAGGCTGTGCAGCACCTCCCGCACGGCCTGGTGGAATTCGGGTTCCCCGGGGTTCCGGCGCAGAACCTCGGCGTACACCGCTTCGACACGGCTGCTGGCATCCACGGACATCATCCTCGTCGCTCGCACGGCCGCCCGGCCCTCCGGGGCAGGCTGGTGACGAGGGTACGTTCGGCTGCCACGAGTCAGGCTCGCGAGTGGCGAGAAACACTCTCGCGAGCGCCGGGCGCTCCCGGCTGACCCGGGCACGCCCGGCGCGGCCCGCCGGGCGGCCGGCGCACCTCCGGTCGAACTCGCGTGCGTGCGGTGTCGATCGCGCGCGGGCAGCCCGGCCCCGGGCACAGCGGCGGCGGGTGCCCGGTGGCCGTCCGGGTCGCCTGCGAGTGGGAGACCCGGCGACGCACGCTCCCTGGCCGCCCTCCCGTTCGGCGGGGAGACGGCCGTACCGGAGACGGCGGACAGGTCCGGTGCGCGGCCGGTCCCGGCGGTACGGCAGCGGCGGGAGCGGGCCGTACCCGGACCGTCGAGGCCCGCCGGACGCGGCCGGGCCGTCGCGGAGGGCCCGGTGTCCGCCCCGGGCCGCGCGGCGGCCCGTAGCCGCACTCCCCCGACGCGCGGACGCGCACCCGGGAGCGGCTGCCTGCCGAAAGGGGAGCGAGGGGCGCACTCCGACCGGCGCGCGGGCCGGCCCACGGCGCGGCGGTGTCCGCGTGCGCCCCGCCCGGGGCCACCACCGGCCACCACCGGCCGCCACCGGCCACCGACCGTGGCCGACCCGGCACCGGGAGCGCGCCGGGCGGCTCCGCTTGGTGCGACCCGCCGGAAAGGTGTTCCCTGGAGTGGGGGTGCCAGGAGCACACCTGCTCACGGTGAGGAGCGGCAGATGTCCAAGCGCCGACCGGACCACGAAGGCAGCGAGCCCGACCGGATCCGCGGGCCCGAGGAGCGCCGGACGCACGGCGGAATGCCGGAGAAGCCGGACGACGAGGCGCTGGCCCGGCGTACGGAACGGGAACGGGTCGAGACCGGGGTCGACGACTACGACCCCGAGGACGTGCCTCCGGCGACGGAGCCCTGACGATCCCGCCGCCCGGTCCCGCCGGGCCCACGGCTGAGAGGTGGCCATGCCCATCGCCACGGTGAACCCCGCGGACGGCACGACCGTCAAGACCTTCGATCCGCTCTCCGCCGCCGAGGTGGAGCAGCGTCTCGCGGACGCGGACGCCGCCTTCCGCGGCTACCGCACCACCACGTTCGAGGAGCGGGCCCGGCTGCTGAACGCGGCCGCGGACCTGCTGGAGCGGGAGACGGAGGGTGTCGCCCGCGTCATGACGACGGAGATGGGCAAGCCGCTGGCCGCCGCCCGGGCCGAGGCCGCCAAGTGCGTCAAGGCGATGCGCTGGTACGCCCGGAACGCCGAGGAACTGCTGGCCCCCGAGTATCCGGCCCCCGGGGACGTGGCGGACTCCGGAGCGGTGCGGGCCGAGGTGCGCTACCGGCCGCTGGGGCCGGTGCTGGCCGTCATGCCGTGGAACTTCCCCCTCTGGCAGGTCGTCAGGTTCGCGGCGCCCGCGCTGATGGCGGGCAACGTCGGACTGCTCAAGCACGCCTCGAACGTGCCGCAGACCGCGCTCTACCTGGGCGACCTCTTCCACCGGGCGGGCTTCGCGCGGGGCTGCTTCCAGACGCTGCTGATCTCCTCCGGCGCCGTCGAGGAGGTGCTGCGCGACCCGCGCGTGGTCGCGGCGACGCTGACGGGCAGCGAGGGCGCGGGGCGGGCGGTCGCCTCGGTGGCGGGCGACGAGATCAAGAAGACCGTCCTCGAACTCGGCGGCAGCGACCCCTTCGTCGTGATGCCGTCGGCCGACGTCGAGGCCGCCGCGCGCACCGCGGTGACCGCGCGGGTGCAGAACAACGGGCAGTCGTGCATCGCCGCCAAGCGCTTCCTCGTCCACACCGACGTGTTCGACGCGTTCGCCGAGCGGTTCACGGCGGGCATGCTGGGGCTGACCGTGGGCGATCCCATGGAGCCGGGCACCGATGTCGGCCCGCTCTCCGGCGCCCGGGGCCGCGAGGACCTGGAGGAGCTGGTCACCGACGCGCTGGCCCAGGGGGCGCAGGCGCTGTGCGGGGGCCGTCGGCCGCAGGGACTGGAGCAGGGCTTCTACTACGAGCCGACCGTGCTCACGGGGGTCACCGCGCAGATGCGCATCCACCGCGAGGAGACGTTCGGCCCGGTGGCGACCCTCTACCGGGTGGCGGACCTGGAGGAGGCGGTGACGCTCGCCAACGACACTCCGTTCGGCCTTAGTTCGAATGTGTGGACGCGGGACGAGTGCGAGGCGGACCGCTTCGTCCAGGACCTCCAGGCGGGTGGGGTCTTCTTCAACGGGATGACCGCCTCGCATCCGGCACTGCCCTTCGGCGGGGTGAAGCGCTCCGGCTACGGCCGGGAGCTGGCCGGGCACGGCATCCGCGAGTTCTGCAACGCGACGACCGTCTGGCGCGGTCCCTGATCCTCCGGAGGGGCGGGGACCGCGGACGGCGCGCTCAGTTCCGCGTCACCGCGCGGTTGACGCCGGTCACGAACGTCGTGGCCAGCACCCAGCCCGCGACGACGAGCAGGTAGGCCAGCCACTGGTAACCGCCCTCCGGCGCATAGGACTTCTCCTGCCCGAAGTCGACGACGGGCAGCAGCAGGTCGAGTGCGTAGGCGAGGGGGTTGAACTCGGGGGCCTCGTCCGCCTTGAGCGGGCGCGGCGGATGCAGCCCGTAGGCGAGCGCGCCCACCAGCAGCAGACCGACCAGCCACCCGGCCGCCCGCATGGGGCGGAAACCGTAGCCGACGGTCGCGTCCTGCAGATGGCCCCACAGCCGTCCGTAGAGCGGCCGGGTGGCCCGGTGGCGGCGCTCCTTGGCGAGTTGCACGGAGCGCGCCGCCGCGTCGTCCCCGATGTGCCGGTAGGCGGTGGCCAACTGCTCGTAGGCGAAGGGCACATAGCCGTCCGCCTCGCGGGCGAGCACCCGGAGCCGGTCGGCGGCCGGGAGGACGGGGGTGAGCGCGGTGTAGGTCAGCCCGTCCAGCTGCACCTGCGCGGGCCACACCTCGGGACGTATGTGCAGCAGTTCGAACCGGGCCCGGCGCAGATTGACGGTGCCCTGGACGGGCGGCGCGTCGCGGAGCCAGAACTCGGCCGCCGTGCAACTGCTGGCCCGCAGCGCGACCCCGCCGGGGTTGGAGAGCCGGGCGTAGGCGAGGTTGAGCTGGCCCGGCACGGTGGCCCCGCGCAGATTGACCCGGCCCTCGGCGTGCAGCCGCATGGCGTGCAGATCGGTACCGACCGTGAGGGTCTCGGCGTGCAGCGCGGTGTTGCCGCCGCCGGGGTACAGCAGCCGGGCACCGTCGAGCCGGACGAGTCCGGCCACCGTCAGCCCGTCCAGGCGGGTCCGCCCGTGCACCGTCAGCCGTGTGGCCTGCAGGTCCTCGCCGACGGTGGCGTGGTCCAGCTTGAGGCTGCCGCCCTCGCGCTCGGCCGCCGCCGCTTCCGGCTCCCCGGCGGTGGCCCGGGTGCCCAGCTCCGCGCGGTCCAGGAAGAGAGCTCCCCCCACCCGCGCTCCGGACAGGCCCACCGACCCCGGTACCCGGCAGTCGTTGAGCCGCAGCGCACCGGCCACCCGCAGCGTCGCCGCCCACAGTCCCGGCATCCGGCAGCCGCTCAGGGAGAGCTGCCGGAACTCGGCGCCGTAGAGCACCGGAGTCTCCTCGAACACGCACTCCCGCAGCGACACCGGGGCCCTGACCGCCCCGGAATGCAGATTGAACTCGCCGGTGATCCGGGCGCCGCGCAGCCGCAGTGCGGGGATCTCCCCGTCCTCGGCGGGTGAGGTCAGCAGCAGGGCCCGCAGCACCCGGGCCCGTACCGACCGCTCGGCGGCCGCGGAGAGATCCACGGTCCGCCCCCGGGGAAACGCCTCCCACACCCGCCGCTCCGGCCCCGTCAGTTCGTCGATCTCCACGCGGGGGACTCTTCCGGCACGCCGGGCGTCCGTCAACCGCGTTCCGGCGCCGCGGAGTCCGGCGGTCACCGCGTCCGGCAGGCGCCGGAGGTGCCGCGCCGGCCCGGCGGCGTCCGTCCCGGGCCGGTCACCCGGACCGTGCGCGGTCCGCCCGCCGGTGCCCGCCGCGGCACCCCGCATTACCCCGCGCGTAATCGACCGGGTACCCGGCGCCGGGGCACAGTCATGGCATCGCCCCGCCGGAGCACACCGGCGGGCGGCACACGACGAGGGGACGACGCACCATGAACACCTACGAAGCCGCTGTGGAGCGCTACTTCGCCGCCTGGAACGCACCGGACGAGGCGAGCCTGGCCGCGGCCGTGGCCGCGGCGTGGACCGAGGAGGGCAGCTACACCGACCCCCTGGCGCAGGCCACCGGCCACCCGGAGCTGTCCGCGGCCATCCGGGCCGCCCAGGAGCAGTTCCCCGGCTGCACGTTCCGGCTGACCGGGGCGGTCGACGGGCACCACGACATCGCCCGGTTCTCCTGGGAGCTGGTCGTCGCGGCCGACGGCTCGGCTCCCGCGGCGGGGTCGGACGTGCTCACGCTGGCCGACGACGGCCGCATCGCGTCGGTCAAGGGGTTCCTCGACCGGGTGCCCGGCGCCTGACCTCCCGGGCGGCGGGCTACGGTGCCCGGATGGACACGGGGACGCGGGATTCCGGCGCGGACTGGCCCGTCGCAACCGGTACGACGGCGCTGAGCGTGCTGCTGCCGGAGGTGGACCCACTGGTCCGCGGCTGGCGCGCACGCTACGACACGGCCGCGCGGCACGGGGGAACAGCACATCTGACGGTGCTGTTCCCCTTCCTCCACCGCGACCGGATACGTGCCCCCCAGCGGGCGGCGCTGGCGGCGCTGTACGCCCGGCACCGGCCCTTCACGGTCACGTTCGGCCGCTGCGGCTCCTTCCCCGGCGTGCTGCACCTGGTGCCCGAACCCGCTGCCCCGCTGCGCGCGCTGACCGCCGCGGCAGCCGCCCGCTGGCCCTCGCATCCGCCCTACGGCGGGGTCCTCGGCGCGGTGGAGCCGCACCTCACGGTCGCCAACAGCGGCGGCGCCGGGGTGCACCGGCGGATCGCCGCGCAGCTGACGGCACGGCTGCCGGTGACCGCGCGGGTGAGCCGCGTCGAGCTGGTCGTCCACGAGGAGGGCCGCTGGCTTCCCTGGCTCGGCTTCCCGCTGGGCGGCTGAGCCGGCCCGGGCGGCGGCCCTCCGGCGCGGGCGGGCCTCAGGGCCGGTGGTCCGCCGGGATCTCCTCTCCCGCCGGTACGGGGCCCGGCGGGGTGCCGTCGCCGAAGGGGCGGCCGCCGAGCTGCTCGCGGTGGTGCGGGGTCAGCCAGCCGGACAGATCCGGCCCCGCGGGCACGATCGAGGTGGGGTTGATGCCGGTGTGGACGACGTAGTAGTGCCGCTTGATGTGGTCGAAGTCGACCGTGTCGCCGAATCCGGGCGTCTGGTACAGGTCCCGCACGTACGCCCACAGCACCGGATCCTGCTCCAGCTTGTTGCGGTTGCACTTGAAGTGGCCGTGGTAGACGGCGTCGAACCGCACGAGCGTGGTGAACAGCCTGATGTCCGCCTCGGTGAGGGTGTCGCCGACCAGGTAGCGCTGCTCCCGCAGCCGCTCCGAGACCAGGTCCAGGCGGCGGAAGACGTCCGCGTAGGCGGCGTCGTACTCCTGCTGTGTGGTGGCGAACCCGGCCCGGTACACACCGTTGTTGACGTCGCGGTAGATCCCCTGGGCCACCTCGTCGATCTCCTCCCGCCGTGCCCGCGGGTAGAGGTCGGGCGCGCCCGGCCGGTGCAGCGCGCGCCACTCGGTGGCCAGGTCGAGCGTGAGCTGCTGGAAGTCGTTGGTGACCAGCTTGCCGCTGGGCACGTCCACCACGGCGGGCACGCTGACGCCGCCCGGGTAGCCGGTCTCGCGCTTGTCGTACGCCTCGTGCAGGAAGCGGATGCCGAGCACCGGGTCGCGGCCGCCGGGGTCGAGCGTGAAGCGCCAGCTCCGGTCGTCCTGGATCGGGTCGGCGACGGCCAGCGACAGCGCGCTCTCCAGGCCCAGCAGCCGGCGCGAGACCAGTGCCCGGCTCGCCCAGGGACACGCTCGGCTGACCACGAGCCGGTAGCGGCCCGCCTCGACGGGCCAGCCGTCCCTCCCGTCGGCTGTGATCCGGTCGGCGAAGTGGCTCCTGGACCTCTTGAACGCCTTCCGGCCGTACTCGGTGTTCCCGGCGTCGCCGCCGGCCGCAGCGGTACTCATCCCCGTCTCCTTCCCGCAGTCCGGGGCAGCGGAGTCCCCGGCCGTCCGAGCGCATCCCATCACTCCGGCGGTCCCGTTGCCGAGTACCGACGCGTGAGGAAACGAGTACCGACGCGTGAGGAAAGCGGTGCTGAGCAGGCAACGGGCCCACGCGCCGGGGAGTTCGCGCGCCCGGAGCGGCTCGCGGCACCCCCGCCGCGGCACAGGCCCGCGTCCGCCGTCGGCACCTCGTCAGCGGCCGAGCTGCCAGGGAAAGGGGAGGAGCTGGTCGGCGCGGCAGTACACCTCGCACGCGAAGGGAAGCACGGCCGCGGACGGATGCAGCCGGGCGCCTTCGAGACTGGCCAGCAGCCGGGCCGTGTGGTGGATGCAGCCGGTGTGCTGCGCTCCGTTCCGGTCGACGACGGTCACCACCGTGGGCCTGCCCTCGCACGGTGTCGGATCCGCCCGGTCCGCCGCCGCGCACCGCGGGCCGTCGTTCGCCGTCGTGCTGTCCATCCCGCACCCCCGAGTCGCTCGCCCCCGCTCACCGGACAGCCAGTGGCTTCCCCCTACGGAGCGCGGGCATGGCGGAGTTGGGAAAGCCATGGGCAACTCTTAACACGCCGGACGCGGCGCGCACCGGCGCACTCGCTCAGGCGGCGAGGAAGTCCCGCACCACCGGCGCCAGCGCCTCGGCGGGTGCCTGGTGGAACGCCCCGGGCACCGTCCGGTGCTCGCCGCACGGGAGGGCCTCCGCCACCGCACGCGCGGCGTCCTGGAGCAGCCGGGTGCTGGCGTCGCTGGAGAGGACGAGCACGGGGACCCGCACAGCGGTCAGGATGCCGGCCGGGAGGGTGGCGTCGCCGAGCAGCGTGGTGTCGTAGCGGAGTGTGTGGGCGATTCTCGTCAGGCCGCCCCAGGCCGGGGAGCGGCGGGCGCCCGCCACGGACTCCGGTGGCAGCCCGATGATCTCCCCCAGGAAGTACGCCACGGCGTCCGCGCGCCGCTTCCGGTCGAGGAGGTCGGCGAGGCGGGCCGCGTGCGCCGGGTCCTGGGGGTGCCCCACGGCGCCGGTGAAGGGCGGTTCGAAGAGCACGAGCCTGCCGGGGGCCGCGCCGGTGCGCGCTGCCGCGCCGAGCGCGATCAGGGCACCGGACGACACGCCGAAGGCGCATGCCGCTCCCCCGCCGAGTGCGCCGAGCACGGCGGCCAGGTCCTCGTCCTCCCGCGCGGGGGCATAGGGCGGGGTGTCGCCGCTCCCGCCCCTGCCCCGGCGGTCGTAGACCACTCCGGAGAGTCCGAGGCCGGCCAGTTCACGGGCGAGCGGCAGGCCCTCGTACCGGGTGCTGAGCGCGCCACCGGTCAGGACGACGGGCGGGCCGTCCCCGAGTTGCTCGAAGGCGATGCCGGTGCCGTCGGGCGAGGTGGTGAAGCGCACGGTCATGGCGGGCCCTTCCTGGCTGCGGTGGTGTGCTGCGACTTCTACCAGCAGCCGGGGCCCGGCGGCGGCGGGACGCGGCCGGGGTACCGGCTCAGTCCGGCGGCGGGGGCGGGACGGGGGCACCGGCCGGCGGGGGCAGCTTGGGGAAGCGGCGCGGTGCCGTGTCCCCGGCCGGGCCGGGCGGCGGGATCCGCGCGGCACCGGGCGGGGCGGCCTCCGTGCCGGTCGCCGCCGCGGGTGCGGGCCCTGCGGCGGCGGGTCGCGGCAGCAACGCGTCGCGGCGGGCGCCGGGGTCCCAGCCGGGCTCGACGACGCGTTTCTGCACCAGGACGGCTCCGGCCAGCAGCACGGCCCCGACGGCGAGCATCAGGGCGATGCCGACCGGCCGGCCCGCCCTGCCCGCGTAGCCGATGAGAGTGCCGAACCAGCCGAAGTCGGCGTCGCCGAAGGTGGTGTTCTCCGCCCCGAAGGTGCCCAGCACTTTCAGCAGCACGGCGGGCAGCAGGGTGATGAGGACGCCGTTGCAGAACGCGCCCAGCGCGGCGCCCCGCCTGCCGCCGGTCGCGTTCCCGTAGACACCGGCCGCGCCGCCGGTGAAGAAATGCGGCACCAGCCCCGGCAGCACCAGCGCCAGGCCGAAGGCGGGGCTGAGCAGCCAGGCGAGCAGCCCGAGCGTGCACAGGCCGCCGGTGAAGCTGGCGAGGAACCCCACGAGTACCGCGTTCTGCGCGTACGGGAAGACGATGGGCGCGTCCAGCGCGGGCACGGCACCGGGAACGGCCTTGTGCGCGATCCCCTGGAAGGCGGGGACGAGTTCGCCGAGGACCGTTCGGACGCCGAAGAGGATGACGGCCACCGCGATGCCGAACCGCAGCCCCTGCAGCACGGCTTGCATGAAGTAGTCTCCCAGGCCGGTGGCGGCCGTACCGCCGTCGGCGGCGAACGCCCGGAAAGCCGTCGCCTCACCCGCGTCGGCCAGGTACAGCAGCGCCATGACGAGGTGGATCAGCAGCATGGACAGTGCGGTGGCCACCATCGAGTCGCGCAGGAACCGCAGCCCTTCCGGCAGCCTCATGTCCTCGGTGCTGCGGCTGCGTCCGCCGACGAGCCGGCCGACGGCACCGGCGGTCACGTAGCCGGCCGTGCCGAAGTGCCCGACGGCGATGCTGTCGCCGCCGGTGATCCGCTTCGTCCACGGCTGCGCGAGGGCGGGCATCGAGACGAGGAGGATGCCGAGCAGCACTCCGCCGACGGCCACCACGAGCCACCCGGGCAGCCCCGCGGCCGCCAGCACCATCGTCAGCAGGGTCGCCATGAAGAGCATGTGGTGGCCGGTCAGGAAGACATAGCGCAGCGGCGTGAACCGGGCCAGCAGCAGGGAGAGGGCGAATCCCGCGGTCATCAGCCAGGCGACGCGGGCACCGAACCGGTCCTGCGCGATACCGACGATCGCCTCGTTGGTGGGAATCACCCCGTGCGCGCCGGTGGCACCCTGGATCATCTCGCCCAGCGGTGCCAGCGCGCCGACGACGAGTCCGGCGCCGGCGCCGATCAGCAGAAAGCCCAGCGTCGCCTTGACGGCCCCGCCGACGATCTGCCCTCCGGGTTTCCGCAGGGCCGTCAGACCGGCCGCCGTGATGAGACCGATGAGGTACGCGGGAACGCTCAGGATCTCGGTGCCGAGGAATGCCGCGAGGGTGACCAGCCAGTCCATGGAGCCTTCCGCTGCGTGCCGTGCTCGGGCGGGTGGGGAGGGCGCCCCGAGGTCGTGCGGGAGCTGCCGGGAGTCCGCGGGGTGCGTGGCGGGGAAGCCGGGCGCGGGACGCGGTCAGACGTCGTAGGTGTCGCGCAGCACGGCGTCCACCTCCTTCTCGCTGGTGAAGTCCGCGACGACCCGCACCGGGATGCCCAGGTCGCCGAGGAGCCCGGCGATCTCGCGCGAGGTGAGGACGGCCGCGGCCCCGGACGCCTTGCCCCGCGCGGAGACGGTGTCCGTGGCCTCGACGGTGACGTGCTGCTCCCAGCCCCAGCGCTCCAGCACCCGCTCCAGGGTGTTCTTGAGGAAGAGGCTGGTGCCGACCCCGTTCCCGCAGACCGTGAGGATCCGCTGCACGGCCGGCCCGCTGCGCCGCGGCTGTCCACCACCGCGCTCCCGCGCATCGAGCAGCCGGTGCACCGCCTGCGGGCTCGGTGCGGCGCGCAGGGCGGCCGCCGCGTCCGGATCGGCCAGCAGCCCGGCGAGGGCCGCCATGGCGGCCGTGTGGGCGTGGGCGTCCGCCGCGGCGAGCGCCACGACGAGGGTGACCGGGTCGTTCGCCGCATGGCCGAACTCGACGGGTTCGGCAGGCCGCACCCAGGCCAGCCCGGTCCGGTGCACCGCGGGCGAGGGCCGGGCGTGGACGAGGGCGAGCCCGGGCGCGACGACGACGTAGGGCCCGTTCTCCTCGATGTTCCCGATCATCTCGTCGGTGTACGCGTCGGTACTGACACCTTGCGTGACCAGCAGGCCGCCCGCGGCGCGGACCGCGGAGCGCCAGTCCGCCACGGCGATGTCCAGACGGATCGCCGCACAGGGCAGCAGTTCGCTCAGTGACGCCATGCCCCGGATGGTGGCACGCCGCTCCGGCCGGCCGGTGGCCGCCTCCCGACAGCTGTCCGGAGGCGGGCGCCGGAGGGCAGGCCCGGTGCGGGGCGCGGCAGGCCCGGCCGCACGGGGTCGTGTCGCTGCCGGCGGCAGGGGTACCCGGCCGTCCGGCGGACGGCTCCGGCTGCCTCCCGGCGCCGGGGTCGGTTCACCGATCGCAGCGCACCCGGGAGCACCAGGGAGGAACCATGCGCCTCGATTCCCTCGCACCTCTTCTCCACCGGAACGGACCGTGGGCCACCGTCTGCACGAGCACGGCGCAGGCCACCGAGAACGCCGGGGACGAGCGGCGGCTGGCGGCCCGCGCCGCGGGGGACGAGCTGCTGCGGCAGGGTGCCGACTCCGCGACCGCCGATGCCATCGCCGGGCACTTGGCCGCGCTCTCCCCGCGCACCCGGCCACAGGGCAGCGCGGTCTTCGCGTCGGACGGGGACGTGGTGCTGGACCTGCCGCTGACCGTGGCGCCCGAACGGCAGCACGTCACCTGGTCGACACTGCCGCATCTCGCACCGCTGCCGGAGCTGCTGGGCGAGAACCCGCGCTGCCTGACGGCACGCATCGACCGCACGGGGGCGGACTTCGAGCTGGTGGACGCGCACGGGACGCGCAGCGCGGGGCGGGCCACCGGCGAGGAGTGGCCCATCCACCGCAACTCCACCGGCGAGCTGTCGGAGAAACACTTCCAGTTGCGGGTGGAGAACACCTGGGAGAGCAACGCCGGACTGATCGCGGAGGCGATCGAACGCCGCTTCCGGGAGACGGCGGCCGAGGTGCTGGTGCTCAGCGGCGAACCCCGGGAGCGGCGTGCCGTGCACGAGAAGCTGCCCGAGCGGTTGCGGGCCCCGGCCGTGCAGACCTCGCACGGCGGCCGTGCGGCGGGTGCCTCCTCGGAGCTGCTGGACAGGGAGACGGAACGGGCCCGCGCGGAGTACGTCGAACGGCACACCGCCGAGGCGCTGGCCGCGCTGCGGGCCGCACACGCGCCCGG